>NZ_SHNP01000004.1:0-521433 GCF_026262685.1 Candidatus Seongchinamella marina | reverse complement strand
ATGGTAGTGTGGGGTATCCCCATGTGAGAGTAGGTCATTGCCAGGCATCTAAAAAGTAAAACCCCCGTAGCGTAGGCTGCGGGGGTTTTGTTTTATGGGGAAGAAACTAGTACTGCCAGCTGGGTCACATTTTGTTTGTACACACTGGCTCGATTCCACTTTCTGGTCTAGGATAGTCACAGACATTTACAACGGAGATTCAACGATGCGTATTGCAATTGCACTGGTGGCAATGGCTTTTCTTGCCGGCTGTTCCAATCATGGCGTAGTCCATTATTCGCCTTATGACCTGGACCGTGACGGTGTACTGGATGCTCGCTGTCCGGGTATGGCATACGAGACCAATGAGAACACCCTTTACGGATGGCGTTCACGTGCATCTGGAGAGTGTGCCGAGCAGGCACCGATGGAAGACAGTTAATAGCTCTATACTAGCGTGAGTCCACTCGGGCTCGCGTGGTTTCAGTCAGTATACAATGTACTGATTGTCTGCACTTTCCCTTGGCGACTGATCCGGGCAAATGAAACATTGTTTGTACTGCCTATAGACCCCTGCGATGGTACGAAATTCTACACAGAAACGTCTGTGGAGTTGATGCACTGACTCGATTTTTTTGTTTCTACTAGATAAACCAAGCCGCGATAAAAATCGCAGCTTGGTTTTGAGCGTAGGAGACTTTAGTGTCTATTCAGGGCAGCTGCCTAACTCGTCTCGCTCGCTAATGTCGATAGCCTTTGCGGAGCAGGTCCACGCCTCGGAGTAGTCCGGTCCGTCGCTGTTCGGAGAAAGCGTAATTGTAAGCTCACCCGTTGTATCAGGTCTTGACTCACTGCAGCCATCGTACTCAACCTCGCCTTCCTGGCTAAATTGAATGGGAAAAGCTCCGGGCGATGTAGTATTCGGAACTTCGAAACTGGAATTGCCCGGAATAGTGCAAGGTGCACTAACTTCAACATTCACAGTTGAGCCTGCTGTAGGTTTGCTGTTGAAGATGTCTGAGACGTAGGCTGTGTAAGTGCCACCGTCGTAACTGGTTCCAGTCATCGGAGAGCGTCCACGATAGAGTGCAATATCCCAGTTGGGGTCAGTAGACAGAATCAATACTGCACTGTCGCGAACGTTGAGTAGTTCTCTACTACAGTACACTCCATCACCTTCTTCAGGGCAAAGGAGGCCATTGTAAACAGCCTCCACGCCTTCATCGGGGTAGCCGTTAAGCTCATCGTCACCGTCTGCGTCGAATCTGCCGTTGTTGTTAAAGTCGGTAAAAATTTCCTCTGATCCGGCTTTGCAGGTCAGTGAGTCAGGGTTTGAGACACAAGACGTGGTTGCCGAGTCGTAGAACCCATTTTCACTATTGTCCAGGAAGGCTTCCGTAAGGTTTGTCCAGCGCTCCCCCTCGTCATAAACCCCGTTGGCGTTGCTGTCAACAAAAGACTCTTCGCCAATAGCGGTTACCAAAATAGTGGATCGGCCGCCTCTAATGCTTCCCAAATCGTCTGGACATGGGCCGCTTGCGCCGCTGTGGCTCGGGCAGCTGTATCCACTGTCATTAATCGTAACCACCAAATCCTGGTTTTCTTCCAGCGTGGGCACGCGAGGGGATTGGCTGGTCCAGGTTACCTCGCATGCACCGCCAGTTGTTTCACAAGATGACTCAATTGAGCCGTATTCAGTAGTGAAGACGGCAGCAGTGCCGTCGGGCACTGGGTTGTTGAACTTGTCTGCCATCCGCACAATGAGTTTGCGTGTTACGCCATCTCTAGTCATACCCTCTTCCACGACGAAGCTCTCTTCAACGGAAAGCGAGATCGAGTTCTGGTCAGGAAGGCCAGTGCTTACCTTGAGTACGTCAGAGACAGCCGAAGCTTCACCGAGTTCACCTGCATCAGCGGTCGCGACCACACGAACAACGGTTGCCACGTCGCCTGAAGAAACAATCGTTGAAACATTACCGTCGGCATCAGAAGTAGCCGTTTTAGGCGAGAAGCTCAGGCCACCAACGTCTGTGGTCAGACCGAAGATAACATCAACGTCTTCCACGGGCTGATTGTTCCCGTTAACTACTCGGAAGACAATTTCAGATTTTTCCTGCCTGGAGGGGCCTCCGCCGGTGCCCTTGAGGACAATCAGCTCTGGGGTTGCGCGGACAAAGGTCAGGCCACCTGCTATAGCATCGGATATTTCTATTGTACCGAAGGCCATAGAGCCCGCACCGATGATCTCTGCGGTCAATTCATCTGTGCCAGCACAGTCCTCCGATTTATAGAGAACTTCAATGCGACCCCCAATCACTGGGATAGGATTAGCCGGCGTTAGGACAGAGTCACCGACATCAATACACAAGCTACTGATATCGATGCTCTCTGCAGTCCCTACGGGAAGGCCATTTTCATCGACAATTGCAAGGTCCAGAATAGCCTCGCCTTTGGATGGTATCGTGCCGTCCGGTGTAATTCCGATTTCGGCATCGTAATAGGTGGTGCCTTCAAGGCGACCGAGGCGGAGGTTGCCCACACCAATTTCGAAGTTTACAAATTTTTCGATGATTTCACCGTTTTCATCAGTCACCTGAATACCGATGGTTCCCGCGCCGCGGTCTGCGCCGGCGCGGACAGTGAACGTTACCGCGCCTTCTGCATTGGTCAGGCCATTACCACTGGATGGATCTAGTAACCCGCTGTCGGTAGACGCGGTAACGATAAGATTAGGAACCGGCGGGCCAATGTCATTTGGATCGTTTTCAGTAACCGGTACACCGTCAATAATCAGGAGTTGGAGTTCACGCACAAGCACTTGTAAAGTGCCGGGCTGATTTGCGGTTACAGTGCTACTGGGGTTTCCTTCTGAGTCCTTGAGAGCCACTTGTAGGTCGTAAGTCGCAATATATTCTTCTACAGGGCCAGATTCACCGGGCCCTTTGAACCCGCCGTCGCTTCCGCCGCCTCCGCCGCCGCATGCAGCAATAGCGAGCGTCGTGGTCAAAGCGACAGCCAGTCGGCTGGTGAAAGTCGCGAATCGTGTCATCATCTTGGTCCTCTATTGCTCACTGTCCAGTGAGTCTTAATATCGTGATTCAACATCCCTGATTCTGGGTCTTAACGCCAGAGTGTCAACCATTCACCTTCCCACATTGTTACAGCTTATCATGCGTCCCTGAAAAAGCCCTGCGAAGAATAACGGCGATTAGCTTTTATGGCTTTGCCGGGAGGCTGGTATCGGGATGCCAAAGTAAATAATAAGCTCGTGGCATGCGAATTAAAGAAAAATATCGGGAAAAGTTATAAAACTTAGACTTATATTGCTATTTGGCCTGAGATTGTCGAAATTATGCGCTATTGGCGATCTTACAAGTGCTTACTGTTAGACTGACACCATGTCTAACAATGTCTTTGATTTGCCGCCTCTTTCCGTCGCCATTGTGGTGTTTAACAGTTCCTTGCCATTGTTGGAACAAACTCTCCAAAGTCTGAGGGTAGCAGCCGAGAAAGTGGTGGGTTCAGACGTGGCTTCGCTGCAGGTGACCATAATAGATAACGGTTCCTCTATGGAGTACCAGTCAGGACTGGAAGCGCTGAGAGTTGAGGGCCTCGAATACTCTTTGCTGCGCTCGCTGGAAAACCGTGGATTTGGAGCAGGCCACAATCGAGGCATTGCCCGGGGGCAGGGAGGTTATCACTTGGTATTAAACCCCGACGTGGATGTGGCTCCCGACGCGTTAAAAGCAGCGATATCGTTGCTCAGTGCTGATCCGGGCACAGTGCTGGTGAGCCCATATTCCCAAGGGTCTGATGGGCAGCAAGAGTTTCTTTGTAAACGCTACCCCTCTGTTTTGGTGCTCGCACTTCGGGCTTTTTTGCCCGTGATTGGGCGCCGCTTTTTTGCGACAGCGCTCCAGAGATATGAGATGAGTGATGTCTGCGGCGCAGATAATAACGTGCACGTACCTCTGGCCAGTGGGTGTTTTATGCTGATGCGCAAAGACCAACTGGTCCAAGTTGGAGGCTTTGACGAGCGATATTTTCTCTATTTTGAAGACTTTGACCTTTCCATGCGACTTGGGAGTCTCGGCGCGCTCTTATATGCACCCTCAGTTCGTATCGTGCATCATGGTGGCTATGCCGCCAGCAAGGGTTGGAGACATCTGAGGATGTTTGCAAGCTCTGGATTTCGCTTTTTTCGCCAGCATGGTTGGCGTTGGATATAGCGCCGGATTGAAAGCTGTTAACATGGGCACTGGGGAGCGATAATTTCGATGCCGATGAATGAACTCAACAGAATGCGATACCTGCAGGCAATGGGGATAGACAGTTATGTCTCTCGCCAACAGTTGCCCGGCGCCGCCCTTACCCGGCGATTGGCTTTGGTCCGCAAGGCGCAATCACCGATGGCCAGAATAACACTGCCAGCGCAAGAACAGCCTTCCCCTCAGGGAAAACCACCGCAGAGACAGCGCGTGGAATTGGCCGTTGATAAGCCAGTAGCAAACGTGGCGCCAGCGGTAAGCGAAAAGCCACTAACACCGGCCGTTCGTTTCAGCCTGGTGGCGATATTTTGCGACGGAATCGCCTGGGTAGAGTCACTGAACGGGCGGCCTCTGGCGAAAGAGCAAGTGCAACTGGTGCGGGGCATGACGAGAGCCGTTTGCGGCGAAGCAGGCAGCCCGCGCATTGCCCAACTCGACTGGCCTATTCACAACAACCCGCAGTTAGATCAGGGCGAAGAGGCGGCCAAGGCCGGAGTAGCCGCTTTTCTGCTTCGTCATATTGAAGAACAAAAGTGCCGTGCGCTGGTGATACTGGGAGCTGACTGCGGTGCCCTCGTTCCATCCACCCCGTTAAGCGGCATTAATCGGGTAGAAACCTGCAGCACTGTGCAAATGCTTGAAGAACCGGGTTGTAAGCAACAGGTGTGGGCTGACTTGCAACCGATTGTCCTGCGTGCCTGAACGTTGCGGTGCGGCGGTGAGGGCCGCCGCGGTGTCAGACCTCGACGCAATGATGTTCCTGGACTCACTGGTGTCAGCTAATCCCTGGAGTCGACAGTCCTTGGCGCGCTACTGTGAACCTGCTCCAGCTGACTCGCACTGTGCATTCGTCTGTGAAGTGTCTCTTAGCTTTTCTGGATTTCTTATTTATTCTCGACTGCTGGATGAGGCCAATATCGACAATGTCGCGGTCAGCCCTCATTACCAGGGACGGGGTTTCGGCCGGGCTCTCTTACTGACGGCACTCGACAATATGTGCGCTATTGGCCTCAAGCGTTGCATGCTGGAAGTGCGAGAGTCTAATGTTGCAGCCAGGGCGCTTTATGAGAACAATGGTTTCGTGATCGATGGGGTGAGGCCCCAGTACTACAAAACGCAGCAAGGCCGCGAAGATGCCCTGCTAATGTCCAGGAGGTTGTAGCGTGTCTTTCAGCGTATTGGAAACAGAGTGGTGGAGCATGGCGGTGCCGCCGGAATGGTGGGCTGAGTCCGAGGAGGACAGTATCCTTGTGGGTGACCATGATGATGTGGGCTGTATCGAGATTTCAACGTTGCATAAAGAAAGCGGCGAATTCGCCACCGACTCCGTTGAAAAAATCGCGAGGGATGAAGCTGAGCAATCACTGCAGTGGAGCACGGTCAGCCTGGGAGACTTTCGCGGCGTAAGTGCGGACTATCAGGAGGAGGGCGTGGCAATTCGGGAGTGGTATGTGGCCAGAGGTTCCTTGCTGCTATTTATTACCTATAGCTGCGAGGACGAAAACCGGGGTATGGACGATTCTGCGGTCGATGAAATTTTGGATACCCTGATCGCGGTCTCTAACTGATAGTGCCGGTGACCCTGACCCGCTTGGAACCCTTGACGGGCCTTTCTTTAAGCGAATCCAATCGCGTTTGAATGCGCGCATCAATGATGTTTTTCACTGCGATGATCAGCCCGGTGAAGATGAACGCACCTGGCGGCAGGATAGCCAGCAGAAACGCCTGGTAGTTATCGACGATCACGATCTTCCAGTCCGCAGCGCCGGGCCCAAACAGCAATTGCATATCGGCGAAAAGTGCCCCTGTGCCAGCCAGCTCGCGCAAGCCACCCAGCAGTATCAGAATGACTCCAAAGCCCGCCCCCATGATCAGTCCGTCGTAGATAGAGGGCAGTAAGCCATTTTTACAGGCGAAGGCCTCGGCTCGGCCGAGAATCACGCAATTGGTGGTAATCAGCGGCAGGAAGATCCCCAAAATTTGATAGAGCTCGTAGGCAAAGGCCTGCATCAGCAGTTCGATGCAGGTGACGGCTGAGGCAATAATCATCACGAAGACTGGCAGGCGCACAGCATCAGAGACAATATTGCGGATGAGGGAGACAGCCGTATTAGAGGTTACCAGCACCAGACAGGTGGCCAGGGCCAGGCCGATCGCATTAACTACCGAGCCGGTAACAGCCAATAAGGGGCAAAGGCCGAGTAGTTGGACAATAGCAGGGTTGTTCTTCCACAGTCCATTGAGGGACAGTTCTCTGTAGCTGACTTCGGCCATTACTGTACTCCTGCTTCGGAATTGGAGGGAGGCGTTCCGTACAAAGCCTCGGCGTTAGCGGCCGCATATTCCAGAACTTTGCGTGTCGCCACAACCACAGCCCGTGGCGTGATGGTAGCGCCGGTGAAAGAGTCAAACTGGCCATTGTCTTTTTTTACGGCCCAGCCACTGGCTTGGGGGGAGCCAAGAGACTTGCCATTGAAACTCAATATCCAGTCGCTTTTTGCAAGGTCAACTTTGTCACCGAGGCCGGGCGTTTCTTTGTGAGAAAGGGTGCGCACACCCGCCACACTACCATCGGCGTTAACGCCCACAATCAGGTCAATGTCACCACTGTAGCCGTCTCGCGCAGTGGCCGGAATAATTGCCGCCACGACGCTCTGTCCCTGCTTCGCCAGATAGATTGTCTTGTCGGTTCGGAGTCCCAATTCAGTGGCTCCAGTCCCAACAGGTACAGTGTCATCAAGCATGGAATTGTCGTGACGTGCCCTCGGTATAATTTGCAGCAGTGCTTTTTCTTCCGCCTTGCGAATTTCTTCGGCAATGCGATCCTTGGTCAGTAAGTAACTGCCGGCGAGAAGCGTGCCGGTAACAATGGCGAACAAGCCAAGAAGTATCGAGTTACGAGTGATGGACTGGCCTATCATTCATTGTTCTCCCTGCGCGCTGCGTGTCCGTATGAGCGTGGTTGGGTGTACTGGTCTATAAACGGAGCCGCGAAATTCATTATCAACACGGCAAAAGCGACGGCATCGGGATAGTTGCCATAAACACGTATCAGGTAAACCAGCAGTCCAATCAACGCGCCAAAAACCAGCCTGCCCCGGGTGGATACTGCTGAGCTGACCGGATCGGTGATAATAAAAAATGCACCGAACATAGTCGCGCCACTGAGCAGGTGGAATAAAGGTGAGCCGCCACTGGCACTGCTGCCCCCGTCATAGAACAATGCTGCGGTCAGTGCCAGAGCCACCAACATGGCGATCGGTGCGTGCCAGGTGAAAACTCGCTGATATAGCAGCCACAGACCGCCAGCCAAAAATGCCAGGCTGGCCCATTCCCAGCCGATGCCGGCCCAGCGCCCAAACTGGACATTTTGCTGCCACAGATCGTCCATTAACAAGCTGTTGTTCTGCTTCAGCAGGTCCAGTGGCGTCGCCATCGTCACCGCATCGAAATTACCGGGTGTAAAACATGCCTGTAGTGCATCTAGCAGCCCCGGCAGCTCGCCGACCCCCCGGGGCGCGGCCCAGCTGCTCATCTGAACCGGAAATGAGATGAGCAGGACGACATAGCCGACCATTGCAGGGTTGAAGGGGTTGTAGCCCAGGCCGCCATAGAGATGCTTGGCCAAAAGAATAGAGGAAGCAATGCCAACCGCGATTAGCCACCAGGGGGAATAAGGAGGCAGGGCAATACCTAGCAGTACGGCGGTAACCAAGGCACTGTAATCGCCAAGATAAAAACCCAGTGGACGTTTACGCAAACGTAGCGCCAACGCCTCAAAAGCGAGCGCAAGAATGGAGGCCCAGATAATATTGACCAGCGTGCCGAAGCCGAAGAAGTGCGTTAGTACTATGACTCCCGGCACGGTTGCCAATAATACGTTTTGCATGACTCGGGCGGTGCTCATCGGCCCATGCGCGTGGGGCGATGTGATGCGCATCAATGCCACGTCAGGAAACCTCCGTCTCGTTAGCCTGCGACTGCGCTTGGGCTACTTTTTCTCGCAATCTCTCGACCGTGGACTCCAAGGCAGTGATAATTTTTTCCTCTTCACCTGCGGCTTTGCCTTGTGCCAGTCTGGCTTCTGATTTTTGCAATCTCGCTTCAAGCTTCTGGAGAGCCTCACGGGCTTTTTCTTTAGGGCTTTTGTCAGCGTCTGCCACGCGTGCAGCCATCGCTTTTTTAATCGCGACCTGGGCGGCGTCAATCGGCTTGGCCTCTTCAGTGGGTTGCTCTTTCGTTGCAGCAGCCTGCTGGTATTCACGCAGGGCTTTTTCTGCGGCTTCCAGCTTGGCCCTGGTCTTGTCCACGCCGGTCTGCAGCGCATCAACAAGGTCTGAGCCATCTTCTTTAGCGGCGGTTAATTTGGCAGTCGCCGTGTCCAGCCGTTTGCGCGTGGTGACAACGGCTTTTTCCAGTTTTTCCTCGGCGCTCTCGGCGCTATTACTGCCTTCTGCCTGCGCCGCTTTCTTGGCTTTGGCGCGTTCTATTGCTGCCTGAATAGGATCTTCTTCAGTGCTGCCTTGTTCCGCCGCGAGGCGGGCCTTTTCCTCGGCAGCCTTCTTGCGTGCGGCGCGTTTGGCTTCTTTCTCGGCGTCTTCTCGCTCCAGTCGAGTCTGGCGCGCTTCGAAGCGTATCCGCGAGTGTTCGGACTTCTCCGCGTCTTTACGCAGTTGTACGACTTCTGCCTTGGCTGCTCGATAATACTGCACCAGCGGGATATTGCTGGGGCACACAAAGGAGCAGGCACCGCACTCGATGCAATCGAAGAGATTGTGTTGCTCGGCTTTTTCAAATTCCTTGCCTTGGGAAAACCAGAAAAGTTGCTGTGGTAGCAAACTGGCGGGGCAGGCTTCCGCACACATGCCACAGCGAATACAGGCCTGGGCCGGAGGCGGCGCAGGAAGCTCTGTCTCTGCTGGCGCAAGCACGCAGTTGGTCGTTTTCACGATGGGCACGTGTGCGTCGGGGACAGTGAATCCCATCATTGGGCCGCCCATAATCAGGCGTTTATTTTTGTTGGTTTGGTAGTCGGCTTGCTCGAGTAAGTACGCTAGTGAGGAACCCAGAAGTACCTCATAGTTACGCGGATCGTTCACGCCCTCACCGGTGACAGTGGTGATTCTTGAGATCAGTGGCCTGCCATCAATAACCGCATCGCGCACTGCCACCGCAGAGCCGATATTCTGGCAGACGACGCCGACAGCCGATGGCAGGCCGCCACTGGGCACTTGCTTGCCCGTTAGAATTTCAATGAGCTGCTTTTCTCCGCCAGAGGGATATTTTGTCGGAAATACTACAATCTCCACCCCGGTTCCTTCAGCAGCAGTCTGCAGAGCTGCGATGCCTTCGGGCTTATTGTCTTCAACGCCTATCAGGATCTCGTCTGGCTGAACAAGGTGGGCGATGATCTGCGCGCCTTCGATAATTTGCTCTGCCCGCTCACGCATCAGGATATCGTCTGCGGTGATATAAGGCTCGCATTCGGTGCCGTTGAGAATCAGTGTTTCAATGCCGACTTCAGCCTTTACCGAAAGTTTGACCGCAGTAGGGAATCCGGCGCCGCCCATCCCCGCAATACCGGCGTTGCGAATTATGGTGAGTAGTTCGGAGCGATCGACCGATTTGTAATCTGCCAAGCCTGAATGATCAATCCACTCATCCTTACCGTCGGTGGCAATGACTACACAGCGAGCAGAGTGCCCGGAGGGGTGGGCAATCTGCCGCTCCTCAATTGCACTAACGGTGCCTGATGTCGGGGCATGTAGCGGAACGCTGACAAATCCTGCGGGTTCGGCAATCAACTGACCTTTCAACACCTTCTGGCCGATTTCAACCACCGGGATGGCAGGCGCGCCAATGTGCTGTGCCAGTGGAAGAACAAGTTCTTCGGGAATGCCGGCGTCTGCAATCGGCGCTGCAATCGACTGATGTTTGTTCTCCGGCGGATGAATGCCGCCATGGAAGTCATAAACCTGTCTCATGCCGCTTCCTCGGCAGCGTCGTCGGTGGCGATAATATCTACTTCTCGACTCACTGGGTTGGGTAGCTGCCAGCTCCAGGTTTGCAGCGACTCCTTTTCCGAAATCATGTCGATGCAATCGACCGGGCAGGGCTCAACGCATAAATCACAGCCCGTGCATTCGCTGACGATAACGGTGTGCATATGCTTGGCCGCGCCAAGAATGGCATCGACCGGGCAGGCCTGAATACACTTGGTACAACCAATGCACTCGTCCTCTCGAATATAGGCGACCTGGGTTACGCTCTCCTCACCGTGTTCCTCATCGAGGGCAATAGCCTCTACGTCGAGCAGGTCGGCTAATGCCTGAACACCGGCCTGGCCGCCCGGAGGGCACTTATTAATGGGTTCACCGTCTGCTATAGCCTCGGCGTAGGGCCGGCAACCGGGGTGACCACATTGGCCGCACTGGGTTTGAGGCAAAATTTCGTTAATCTGGTCGACAATCGGATTGCCTTCAGTTTTGAAGCGAACCGCCGCGTAGCCAAGCAGTGCGCCGAAAACAACGCCCAGGCCAACCAGCGCAAAAAGGGCGGCAAACAGGGGATATTGTGCAATTAATTCGTACACTAGCGCCTACACCAATCCCGCAAAGCCCATAAAGGCCAGTGACATCAGGCCAGCGGTAATCATGCCAATGGCGGCGCCCTGAAAAGGGGAGGGAACGTCGGCGACCGCAAGGCGCTCGCGCATGGCCGCAAATAGCACTAACACCAGCGAGAAACCTACGGCAGCGCCGAATCCGTAAAACAGCGACTGCATGAAATTGTGCTCTTTATTAATGTTGAGCAGCGCAACACCTAGAACAGCGCAGTTGGTGGTAATGAGCGGTAGGTATACACCCAGTACGCGATGCAGTAATGGACTGGATTTGCGCACCACCATTTCAGTGAATTGCACTACCACAGCAATCACCAAAATAAAGGATATGGTCTTGAGGTAGCCCAGCCCTAGAGGCTGCAAAAGGAAGTGATAGGTCAGGTTACTACAAGCGGATGCAAGGGTCAGGACAAACGTAGTTGCCATGGACATGCCCATCGCTGTTTCGAGTTTGTTAGACACACCCATGAACGGGCACAGTCCGAGGAACTGCACCAGAACGAAATTGTTGACCAGAATCGCGCCGATCAACAGGATGGAATAATCTGTAAGCATCAGAGTATGTTACCGCAAAAACAGTCAGCTTTGATTTTTTTTACACCATGTAGTTTAACCCGTCCCCGCATTGATATCAGCATGTTCAAGTTGACCGATGGTCGTTAGTCTGGATGCTGACCAGGTAAGGCACGCGGAACAGGCCTTTGGCTTTCAAAGCCTCTGTCTATTTGACTTTCATTCCGGGCGTGGCGCCGTCATGAGGTTCCAGTAAGTAGATGTTTTCGCCTCCCGGACCAGCAGCGAGCACCATGCCCTCGGAGACACCAAAGCGCATCTTGCGGGGAGCCAGGTTGGCTACGACGACGGTGTGCTTACCGACCAGGTCTTCAGGCTGGTAAGCGGACTTGATGCCGGCAAATACCTGCCTGCTGCCCAGTTCTCCAAGGTCCAGTGTCAGTTGCAGCAGTTTGTCCGCTCCTTCCACGTGATCGGCCGCGGTAATTTTAGCAATTCGCAGGTCTACTTTGGCGAAGTCGTCAAACTCAATAGTCTCGGCTTGCTGCATGTCATCATCCGATTTTGTTTGCGTCACTGGCCGCTGGGCTGCGGTCGGTGTGTTTTGCTCCGCTGGTTTACTGGCATCAACCATCGCTTCAACCTGTTTTGGATCGATTCTCTGAATCAGCGGTTTGAACTTTGACAGCGTGTGATTCACCAGCGGAGATTCGAGTGCCGTCCAATCCAGGGAAATGTTGAGGAAAGCCTCTGACTTTGCCGCCATTGCTGGAAGTACAGGCTTGAGGTAAGTCATCAGTACCCTGAAAAGGTTGATGCCGACGCTGCAGACCGCATGAACTTCTGCTTTTTGTCCTTCTTCTTTCACCAGCACCCAGGGCTTTTTGTCATCGATATACTGATTGGCGCGGTCGGCCAGGGCAATAATCTCTCGTATAGCCTTGTTGAATTCTCTTTGTTCATAAAGAGCGGCAATGTTGTCGCCGGCGGCGATAAAATCAGCCAACAACTGGGGCTCAGCGCATTCTGGACTGAGAGTGTTATCAAAACCTTTGCGCAAGAAGCCAGCACAGCGACTGGCGATATTGACAACCTTGCCAACGACATCAGAATTTACCCGTTGAATGAAATCATCGGTGTTCAGGTCGATATCGTCTACCGAGTTGCTGAGCTTTGCGGCGTAGTAGTAGCGTAAATATTCGGCGTCCAGATGTTCCAGGTAGGTACTGGCATTGATAAACGTGCCGCGACTTTTGGACATTTTGGTTCCGTTCACCGTGAGGAAACCGTGGGCGAAGATCGCCGTTGGCGTGCGCAGGCCTGCCGAATGCAGCATGGCGGGCCAGAACAAGCCATGGAAATTGATAATGTCTTTGCCGATAAAGTGGTAAAGCTCGGTATCCCCACCGGGCTCAATGTATTCGTCGAAATTATGGCCGGTGCGCTGGCAGTAATTGTCAAAGCTGGCGATGTAGCCAATCGGTGCGTCCAGCCAGACGTAAAAGTATTTCCCCGATTCGCCTGGAATCTCAAAACCGAAGTAGGGGGCGTCGCGGCTGATGTCCCACTCCTGTAATCCGGCGTCGGTCCATTCACGCAGCTTGTTGGCAACCTGAGGTTGCAAGGTGTCTGAGTCCAGCCACTGTTTCAGCATGGCTTCAAACTCGGGCAATTTGAAGAACAGGTGCTTTGACTCTTTGTCTACCGGGGTAGCGCCGGATATTGCAGAAACGGGGTCGATCAGGTCCGACGGGCTGTAGGTGGCGCCACAGGACTCGCAGTTGTCGCCGTATTGATCTTCTGCCTTGCAGCGGGGGCAGGTCCCCTTGATAAAGCGATCCGCCAGGAATAGCTCCTTTTCCGGGTCAAAGGCCTGGGTGATTGTTCTGGAAGCAATGTGATTGTTCGCTTTCAGACGGCCGTAGATATCTTCGCTCCACTTGCGATTTTCCTCAGTGTGGGTGCTGTAAAAGTTAGCGAAGTCGATGAGAAAACCACTGCTGTCGTGTATATGACGCTCTCGCATGCTCTCAATATGCTGCTCTGGAGAGATGCCCAGTTTTTCTGCCGCCAGCATAATGGCGGTACCGTGAGCGTCATCAGCACAGACGTAAAGGCAATCATGGCCCCTCGACCGCTGGAACCGCACCCAGATGTCGGTCTGCACTTGCTCCAGCATGTGGCCCAGGTGCAGGGGTCCGTTGGCGTAGGGCAGCGCGCTGGTTACCAGTATTTTTCGGGGGGCGTTTGCAGCCATAGTTCCAAGGTGTCCGAGTGCTTAAAAACGGGGCGCTACTATAGCGGTTTTGACCGCCGCTTTCACCCGTTATGCTGAGCTGTGAGGGCGATAGTCTTTGCCCGGTGCGGGGACGCTAGTCGGCGCCAGCGCTTGTCCGTATACTAGCCGCCTCAATTGGGCCAGTGACTTGTGTCGGCTCAGCTAATCGACGTGCTAACTCATGAACGAAATCAAGCATATTATCGCTATTGCCTCAGGCAAAGGCGGAGTAGGTAAATCCACTACAGCGGCTAACCTCGCTCTGGCGCTGCAGGCGCGCGGTGCTCAGGTGGGGCTGCTGGATGCCGATATATATGGTCCCAGCCAGCAATTGATGCTGGGCGTGGCCGAGGGAGTTCGCCCGGAGCAACAAGGCGGTCAGTTTCTGCTTCCCATCAAGGCACACGGGCTGCGGACAATGTCTATGGGCTATCTGGTGACAGAAAAAACGCCTATGGTCTGGCGTGGTCCTATGGCGGGTGGTGCCCTGGCGCAAATGCTGGAACAGACACTTTGGGGGCCGCTGGACTACCTCATCATTGATATGCCACCGGGAACAGGCGACGTACAGCTCACTCTTTCCCAGAAAGCCTCTTTAGCCGGGGCGATTATAGTGACCACGCCTCAGGATATTGCCTTGCTCGATGCCCAGAAGGGAATCGAAATGTTCCGCAAAGTGGATGTGCCTATTCTTGGTATCGTGGAAAACATGGCGATTCATGTTTGCAGTAACTGCGGTCATCAGGAGCATATTTTTGGTGAGAATGGCGGAGAGCAAATAGCGGCTGAGTACGGAGTTCCTTTGTTGGCCAGTTTGCCTTTGGATCGCGGAATTCGTGAACAGATGGATGCGGGGCAGCCGACGGTTATGGCCCAGCCCAACTCTCCGGTGACTGCACTTTACCTGCAGATGGCGGACAAAATACGAGCGGTATTGGTGCAAGAGGGCGATGACGGTGTGCGTCAATTTCCCAATATACAAATTTCAGACGACTGAACGGGAAAACGAAAGTGAGTATCAAAGCAGACAAATGGATTCGCCGAATGGCGCAAGAACAGGGCATGATTGAACCCTATGAGTCCGGGCAGGTTCGCACCGGGGAGGGCGGCGATCGCCTGATTTCATACGGCACTTCCAGTTACGGCTACGATGTGCGCTGTTCCAGCGAGTTCAAGGTTTTCACCAATATCAACTCCGCTACAGTCGACCCCAAGGGTTTTGATGAGGGCAGTTTTGTTGATGTGAGCAGTGATGTTTGCGTGATACCGCCCAACTCCTTCGCCTTGGCCCGCACTGTGGAGTACTTCCGTATTCCGCGCAATGTGCTGACCATCTGCCTGGGTAAATCCACCTATGCCCGCTGCGGCATTATTGTCAATGTGACGCCCCTGGAACCTGAATGGGAGGGGCATGTCACGCTGGAGTTCTCCAATACCACTACCCTACCAGCCAAAATATACGCCAACGAAGGTGTGGCCCAGATGCTGTTTTTTGAATCAGATGAGGTTTGTGAGGTCAGTTACGCGGACCGGGGAGGCAAATACCAGGGCCAGACAGGCGTCACGCTGCCCAAGGCCTGACGCCGCAGGTCTATGTTAGTTTTTGCCACCCACAGAGGCTTTGGTGACAATGGCTTCGGTGGGTTTTCCATCTTCAATGTGGACAGTTTTTACCATTAAGTAGCCCAGCTCAGGTGCTAACCAGGTGTCCGACTTACGGTCTGGGTCATCGTGGACCCGTTCAAAGTGCAACGTTTTCAGAGAACCTATGGGCGTATTCAGGGTCTCCTCGCCCACGTATCTCAGCTGGTAGTCCTTGACCCTCTTTCCGTCTGCCACGGTGATCAAAATGTCTTCTTTGGGTGTGGGATCGTTGAGAAGTAACAGCCTCACTTGCTCTTGCTGGCTCATCCTGTCCAGTGTCCCTTCCTTGTAAGGAAGGTCATACCACTGCTCTTTGTAAAGGCTGCGGATCGTTGCTGCTCCGGGGGTAAAATGGACTTCGCGCCTGCGATTGATCAAGCCGGTGCCCTGATAAACGTAGGACTTTGGCCTGATAGCGCTCCCGTCCACGGAGAATACACTCATCTCGTGAAAGCCCACCACCATGATTTTGCCGCCGTTGGTCAGCGTGTAACTGCCGTCGGCATTTTGCTCAAGTTTCCGGTTCAGTTTCAGGGCCATGCCACGGGCGGTTGTCTTGTACTCGACCGAATAGGGCAGCAGGCCCTGAGGCTCGTCTGCAGCAGAGGCACTGCCAGCCGCGCATAGCGCTGCAACGGCCGCCATCGCCGCTATCGCAAAAAGGCGTCTATTCAATGCCCTGAACATAGTCGATGCCAGTGGCCGGTATACGTTTTCCATCCAGAGTTGCTCCCTGTTCGTCAAGTTGCAGTCTTCCCTGCAGCTGCCATTTGGCCGCTATGGGGTAGATAATATGTTCTTGCACGATCACTCGTGTGGCCAATGTCTCGGGGCTGTCCCCTTGTTCTATGGGCACTCTTGCCTGAATGATGGGCGGGCCGCCGTCCAGCTCCTGAGTTACGTAATGAACTGTCACTCCCGCCTCCCTGTCGCCGGCCTCCAGGGCACGACGATGGGTATTCAGCCCAGGATATTTGGGCAACAGAGAAGGGTGAATGTTCAATAATTTTCCCGCAAAAGGTGTAATAAATACCGGCGTCAGGATGCGCATGAATCCCGCCAGTATGACCAGGTCGGGCTGATACTTTTGCAATGTTGAGACCAGGGCGGCGTCAAAGTCCTTACGGCTTTCATAACGACGGTGATCGATGGAAGTTGTGGCAATGCCGGCTGCTGCTGCGGTTGCCAGTCCCGCTGCGTCTGGCGAGTTACTCAGTACCAGGGCAATGTCTGCGTCAATTTGCCCGGTCTTGCAGGCTTCGATAAATGCCTGCATGTTAGAGCCACGGCCGGAGATCAGTATGACCAGCCGGGCTTTGCGGCTGCTGGTCACGACTGCAGCTCAACCTCATTGCTGCCAGCGCTTATATGGCCTATCTGCCAGGCTTCATGACCAGACTGATTAAGGATTTCAAGCGCGCTTGCCGCCTCGTCTTGGCTCACGCATATCACCATGCCAACGCCGCAGTTGAAGGTGCGATACATTTCTCGTGTT
Organism: Candidatus Seongchinamella marina; assembly: GCF_026262685.1. Classification (NCBI taxonomy): domain Bacteria; kingdom Pseudomonadati; phylum Pseudomonadota; class Gammaproteobacteria; order Cellvibrionales; family Halieaceae; genus Seongchinamella; species Candidatus Seongchinamella marina. Next base: position 504,634 of record NZ_SHNP01000004.1, on the reverse strand, counting down.
TCGACATTGCCGTTGCTCTGCAACCAATGGAAAACCTCTGGCCACTGCCAACTTTGAGTACTTATCTGGGCGTCGCAATCATCGGGCAGTACCCGGGGTATATTCTCGAGCAGTCCGCCGCCTGTTATGTGGGACAGGGCTTTGACTTTTACTGAACTGAACAGGCTGAGCAGAGCCTTGACATAAATAGTGGTGGGAGCGAGAAGTGCGTCCCCCAGCGAGCCTTGACCCATAGGTTGCGACAGGTCAGCACTACTGACCTCCAGAATTTTGCGGACTAACGAGTAGCCGTTGGAGTGGGGACCGCTGCTGCCCACCCCAAGCAGCACGTCACCTGCTGCTACCGCGCTACCGTCGATTATTTCTGATTTTTCGACTACGCCGACGCAAAATCCGGCCAGATCGTAATCCTCGCCTTCGTACATGCCTGGCATTTCCGCCGTTTCGCCACCGACCAGGGCACAACCTGCTAATTCACAGCCGCGACCAATCCCTTCGACAACGTCTGCCGCAGTATCGATATTCAGTGCTCCGGTGGCGTAGTAGTCGAGGAAAAACAGGGGTTCTGCACCGGCCACGACCAAGTCGTTTACACACATGGCAACCAGGTCAATGCCGATGGTGTTGTGGATGCCCATGTCCATGGCGAGTCGCAACTTAGTGCCTACGCCATCAGTGCCCGATACCAGAACCGGTTGTTTGTAACCCTCGGGGATTTCGCACAGCGCCCCGAACCCTCCCAGTCCTCCCAGGACTTCTGGCCTGGCGGTGCGCCGGGAAACTCCCTTAATGCGCTCAACCAATGCGTTTCCGGCGTCAATGTTTACTCCTGCGTCTTTGTAGCTCAGGGAAGGCTTGCTGCTGTCATCAGTCATTGGCTGGGTGGTCCACGCAGGATTAAAAAGGCTGGCTATTTTAGTACGGTTGAGGCACTGGCGCACCTACCAATATCGTTAAATAGCACCGCGCTGCCCCTGTCGGAACAGGGCTGTTACAATGCAGCGATATTCTATTGTTGCAGGAAGCGGTTGTGTTCAAGAGATTGTCCGGTCTGGTCGTGGCTTTAATGCTCGTGGCCGGGAACGGAGTAGTAGCCGAGGTGGTGAAGAATTTGCACTCGGCGCGTTTGCCTATTGAAAATCAGAGTAGCAGTGCATTGGCGAGTGCTTCGCAGGATGCGCTGGCGGAGGTGCTGGTTAAAGTCTCCGGAAGCGAGGACATACTTGGACACCCAGATGTGGTTGCGGTGCTTCCAAACGCCCGCGATCATGTGCAGCAGTACGTCTTTTTACGGGACTCCGGCCCTGATAAAGCGCTTTATGCTCGTTTTGAATTTGAAGCATCTTTTGTGAACGGCCTGCTCACCAAAGCGCGTTTGCCGCTTTGGACGGCTAATCGGCCGCGGGTGCTGGTATGGATGGTGGTCGATCTTGACGGTCGCAGGCAGTTCGTCAGTCTCGCGGACACACCCGATTTGGCGGCGCAACTGGTCACAGAGTTTGAGCGCCGTGGTTTGCCGGTGCAATTACCACTTTTTGACTTGAGTGATGCTACCTCAATAGCGGTAGAGGATGTCTGGGAACAGCGCGGACCGATCATCCAGACCGCGTCCAATCGCTACGATATTCAGGATATTCTGGTCGGACGTGGAGTGGTTATCTCCAGTGGAACCTGGACTGGGGATTGGAGCTACCTTTATGGCAAGCACCGCCTCGATCGCAGTAGTAGCGCACCGCTCGCTGCCGGTTTTTTACAGGATGGCGTCGCTCTGGCGGCAGAGGAAATAGCCTCGCGTTATGCCGTTGCAGCGACCGGTGTCGTCGACGATCGGGTGCAAATGACGGTAAGTGGTGTATACGAGTTTTCCGATTACACGGCTATTGTGAGTTGGTTGGAGAGTCTGGAGTTGATAGAACACGCTAATATCGAGTCGATTCGCGGCGACAGTGTGGAGTTTGGTCTTGACGCTGCGGCCGATGCTGCCCAGTTAATTTCAATTATTGAACTGAACGACCGCTTGCAGCCTGTAGAGTCGTTGCCTGGAGAGTTAGTTTACCAATGGCGCAATTGACCCCTTCTGAACCAAGCGAAGTTTATCGTTGGCCCGTTGCAATTGCGCTGGCCGCCGTTATTTGCGTTGCACTGTATTTGTTGCAGCCTATCTTGAGTCCTTTCGTTTTAGGTGGCCTGATTGCCTATTTAGGCGACCCTCTGGTTGATCGATTGGAAAGTCGGGGCGTTGGTCGCACCCTGGGCGTTGCCGTTGTGTTTCTGCTGTTCAGCGCGATTATCACTCTGGCCATTATTTTTGCGTTGCCTATGCTATTGCATCAGCTGGACGCGTTGATTAGCAAAGTCCCCGAGATCTATCGTTGGCTGACTCAAGATGCTCTTCCCTGGTTGCAGCAGCGGCTGGCTATTCCGGAGAGGCGACTGCCCCAGGTAGATTGGTCCGGCCAACTTGCGGATAACTGGCAGTCAGTGGGTAAGTTTACTGCCCAGTCACTGAAGCGAATTACCGGTTCCGGGGCAAATCTGTTGCTGAGTCTTGCCAATCTCGCCCTGGTGCCAGTTGTCGCTTTTTACCTCATGCGTGACTGGAACCTGCTATTGGACAAAGCGCTGGGTATTATTCCACTTTCCTGGCAACAGCGTACTTCCGAACTGGCGGGCGAGGCCGACGAGGTGGTTGGTGCGTTTCTTCGCGGACAGTTTCTGGTGATGTGCGCTCTGGGTGCTATTTATTCTGCCGGGCTCTGGCTGGTAGGTCTGCAACTGGCCATGCTACTGGGGTTGATCGCGGGTCTGTCCAGTATTGTGCCTTACTTGGGCTTTATGGTCGGTATTGTCGCCTCGCTGATTGCTGCTTACGCCCAATTCAACGATTGGACTATGTTGCTCTGGGTCGTGCTTGTGTTTGGCGTGGGACAGGCTGTTGAGAGCATGTTGCTGACCCCTATCCTGGTGGGAGATCGAATCGGTCTTCATCCGGTGGCCGTGATTTTTGTGCTGATGGCGGGCGCGCAGGTGGCAGGCTTTGTAGGGGTAGTGCTGGCTTTGCCCGTGGGGGCAGTCATCATGGTTTTCCTGCGTCATGCCCTGCAGCAGTACCGCTCCAGTGAGCTGTACGGGGGCGATTGAAGTGGCCCAGTCCGGTCAACAGCTGCCATTGCTGGTGCAGCTGCGCGACGATGCAACTCTGGAGAACTTTCTGCCGTTTCCGCTCAGTGAAGCGCTGCTGCAGGGAGTCAAGGCGCTGTGCGCTGGCGAAGGTGATTCAGTTGTTTTCTTGCACGGTAGCCGGGGCAGCGGCAAGTCCCATCTGCTGCAGGCAGCTTGCCATCTGGCCGGTGAGCAAGCGCTATACCTGCCGCTGCGAGAGCTACAGGTTTATCCACCTGAGGAGGTTTTGGCGGGTGTGGAAACTCTGGGTCTGGTCGCTCTGGATGACCTGGATGCAGTGTTGGGGGATGAGGCCTGGGAACTGGCTTTGTTTGACCTTTACAATCGCAGCAAAGAGTGGGGCTGCCGCTTGCTGATCGCCGCCAGCGGCGCTCCACGAGTACTTGATGTTTCGCTGGCCGACCTTCGCTCCAGGCTCAGCTGGGGTGTCGTCTACCAGCTGCCCTCAGTAAGCGATGAAGAAAAGCAGGCGATCTTGCAATTTCGAGCCACTCGCCGTGGTTTGGCGCTGCCTGATGAGGTCGCCGTGTTTATCGTCAATCGCGTACCACGGGATTTGGAGCGGTTACTCGAGCTGCTGGACCAACTGGACCGGGCCTCTCTGGTGCAGAAACGTGCTTTGTCGATTCCTTTCGTCAAGCAAGTGCTGGGTTGGTGATGCCTTTATCGGCCACCAGGCTGCGTTAACCTACTTTATCTTCTGCTTGTCGGTGCCTCGCGGCCAACGCGTAGAAAAAAGGTCAGGATTCAGCTCCAGGTTGCGGGCTACAAATGTGTAGGTGAGGGTGATCTCTTCACCTTGGCTTGATGCAGTGATGACTTGCTCAGTTGGCATCCAGGATGCCTGGTCAATCCACAGCTGGGCCTTTCCCATTACCGCGCGGGTCTTTTCTTTCTCTGGTGTGAGCTCCAGCCCCAGAGTGCGACTCTCGCCAATGTCTCGTTCGCCCAGTGATGTCAGCAGGTAGTCGTCTTTGAGGTCACGGCCACTGTTGTTAAAGCCCAGGCGAATGAATGGCTCCATGCGGTTCTTATGGCGTGATAAAGAATATTCCTCGACCCGCTTTTCACCCGGGTAATGGATGTGCAGAGTGCTGCCCTCCACAATGTAGCTTCTGTGCTTGGGCGCATCGGTGTCCAAACGAATCTTGCCTTTGCGGTCGACAAAGACGGTGCCTTGCTCTCTGCTTAGTTCTACGCCGCCTAAATCCCGGCGCACAATTTCTACTCGCGCCATGGCCGACTTGAAGTCATCGGCCTGCCGGTCTACCTGCTTGAGCGCGTCGTCCAGATCCCAGGAAATCTTTGGTCCAGCTGAAAGTGCCGGTGTGCTCAGCACTAACAGGGTGACGAGCGGCAGTGCCAGTCGTTGGATGAGTGTTTTCATTTGCGGTATCTCCGTCATCTTAAAGCCGGGCTAAAGGGTACAACAAAGTAATGCTAAGTTGCAGGTCTACTTCCTGGTCGACGAGCGATACCCCCTGGGCGAACTGCCAACGGTTTTACTGAACAGGCGGGAAAAGTAGAGTGGGTCGTCATAACCTACCCCCCGGGCAATCTCACTCACTCCCATGTCAGTGGAATCCAGCAGGTGACAGGCATGCTCCATTTTCATATTGAGAAAATGTTTGATCGGCGGGTAACCAGTAAGCGTCTTGTAGCGGTTAGAAAAGTGATACTTGGACATGTTGGCGACTTGGGCCAAGGCGTCCAGGGTGATGGTTTGGTCGATGTGTTCTAGCATATACGCCTGCACGTGATCCAACTCAAATCCAGACTGCAGGCGCCCCGCGTGCGCGCTGATCTCCATCGACATTTGAGTGATCAGGTGGCGAAGGTGGTTGGAAGCATTGATAAATGCCCGGGTGGAGTAGCCGGTGCGTCGTACCTCCAGCAGATTGGTAAAGGCCCCTATGAGCAATGGAGAGACGCCGGCACTCGTCAGCGGTCGGTCCTCTCTATAGCCAAGATACTGCATGAATACCCGGGTACTGGCGCCCTGGAAGTGGACCCAGTAAAGGGTCCACGGATCGTCGCCATCTGCCTCGTAGGTGTGGGCCAGGCCCTGAGGTAAAAGCATGATGTGTCCAGCCGTCACCTGGCTGTGCCAGTCTCCAACGGTAAGCTGACCGCGACCCGAGGTACAATATAGCAGCAGGTTGTCATCATGGCGCTCACGCTGCATGCGGTGGCCGCTGGCGGCGGGGTAGTAGCCCATGGCCGTGGGATAACAGTCCTTTGTTAAGGGATGTCTCGCCAGTTTCTCCAGCATAAAAGTGGGCGTGATAAAGCGCACACCAGCATGGGGCAGGGGCCATTTCGAAGGATTGCTCATAAAACAATATAGTCCATGTATTTAGCAATTTAGTCAATATGGCGGTTTGCAGGCCAGTGCTAAACTTTGGAGCTATCTTAAATTACTGGTGAGAGGACTTAGCATGTCAGAAGCACAAAGCCCGGCGCAGGAAGTCGCCGAGATGATGTCCCGCGCTCGCGCGGCCCAGGCGCAGATTGCCGACTATACACAGGAGCAGGTGGATGAGCTCATCACTGCGATGGTATACGCCGTGGCACGTGAGGACCGCTCTGAAGAGATCGCCCGCTTTACGGTTGAGGAAACCCAGCTGGGCAATTACGAAGGTAAGTACCTGAAGATTCATCGCAAGACTCGGGCAACCTTAATGGACATTATTGATGACAAGTCTGTGGGAGTGATTGAAGAATTACCGGAACGCAATATTGTTAAGATCGCCAAGCCAGTTGGTGTGATCGGAGCCCTGTCGCCCTCGACTAACCCCGAAGCTACCCCGGTGATTAAAGCGATCTCCGCTGTAAAGGGACGCAATGCCATCATTGTAGCGCCTCATCCTCGCGCCAAGCTGACCAACAAGAAAATTTGCGATTACATGCGTGAAGCCCTAGAACTCTGTGGCGCTCCTGCCGACCTGGTACAGAGCATTGATGTTCCCTCGCTGGACAAAACCAATGAGCTGATGGCTCAGTGTGATCGCGTACTGGCGACAGGCGGTGAGGCCATGGTAACGGCGGCGTATTCTTCTGGCACGCCCGCTCTGGGTGTGGGTGTTGGCAACGCAGTTATTACCGTAGACGATACTGCTGACCTGGATGAGGCGGCTGAGAAAATCCGTATTTCCAAGACACTGGACCTGGCGGCCTCTTGCTCCTCCGATAACTCGGTGCTGGTGTTCGAGTCTGTGTACAACGAATTGCTGGAAAAGTTGAAGCATGAAGGCGGCTTTGTGATCGAGGGTGATGATAAAGCAAAATTGCAAAGCGTGATTTGGGAAGATGATCACCTGAACGCAAAAATTGTTGCTCAACATGCGCAGACTATCTGCGGACAAGCCGGCATCGATCTGCCGGAAGGCAAGAGCTTTCTTATTGTTCCTGAAACAGGTGCCGGCGCCGACCATCCTTTCTCGGGAGAGAAACTGACCGTCACAATGGCGCTCTACAAGGTGAAGGATATCGATGAAGCCATTGAAATGACCAACAAGATTCAGGCATATCAGGGCCAGGGTCACAGTTGCGGCATTTACTCTTACAATGACGATAACGTCCTCAAGCTGGCCGACGCTACCCGTACTTCCCGGGTTATGGTCAACCAGCCACAGGCCGCCTCCAATAGCGGTAATCTTTGGAACGGAATGCGTCAGACTTTCTCACTGGGCTGCGGTTCCTGGGGTGGCAATTCCATCAACCACAATATCACCTGGCGTGACCTGATTAACGAAACCTGGGTGTCCAAGCCCCTCGCTACCACCAAGACTATTCCTTCTGATGAGGAGTTGTTTGGTGCGGTAATGGCGAAGTTCAGCTAGATCATGGACTTTTCCCTGAGTGACGACCAGCGGGCGTTCGTAGAGAGTGCTCGCGCGTTTTCCGAGGGAGCACTCGCTCCCCACGCTGCGAAATGGGATGAAGAATCCATTTTTCCGAAAGAAGTATTAGCCGAGGCCGGTGAGCTCGGTTTTATGGGTATGTATACACCCGAAGAAGCGGGCGGTTTGGGTATGTCCCGGCTGGACGCCAGCCTGATCGTTGAAGAGCTCTCCAAAGGCTGTACCGCAACCGCGGCGTTTCTTACGATTCACAATATGGCCACCAATATGGTGGGGAAGTACTGCTCGCAGGCAGTGATGGATCAATGGTGTCCAGCGTTGGTCTCGGGCAGCAAGTTGGCCTCTTATTGCTTAACCGAGCCCGGCGCAGGCTCTGATGCAGGTTCTCTGCGCACCAGTGCGGTGCAAGATGGCGACGACTACCTGGTGAATGGATCCAAGGTATTTATTTCAGGCGCTGGCGAAACCGATGTATTGGTGGTCATGCTGCGCACCGGGGAAGCAGGTCCCAAGGGGATATCGGCATTACTGATTCCAGCTGATGCCCAGGGCATTAGCTATGGCAAGAAAGAAGACAAAATGGGCTGGAACGCGCAGCCCACTCGTATGGTGACCTTCGATAACGTGCGGGTGCCGGTAGCGAATAGACTGGGAAGGGAAGGCCAGGGCTTTGCGATCGCCATGGAAGGTCTTGACGGTGGTCGAATCAATATTGCCACCTGTTCAATTGGCACTGCCCAGCAGGCACTGGAGGAAGCGGTTGCCTATGTGCAGGAACGTAAACAGTTCGATACAGCGATTGCTGATTTTCAGGCCACGCAGTTCAAGTTGGCCGACATGTTGACCGACCTGGTTGCAGCGCGGCAAATGGTGCGTCTGGCTGCCAGCAAGCTCGATAACAAAGATAGCCAGGCGTCTACGTATTGCGCGATGGCCAAACGCTTTGCCACCGATGTAGGCTTTAATGTCTGCAATGACGCACTGCAGTTATACGGCGGTTACGGCTATATCAAGGAGTACCCTATGGAACGGCATGTGCGTGATACGCGTGTACACCAGATTCTGGAGGGTACAAACGAAATCATGCGGGTTATTGTTTCGCGTCGACTGTTAATGGAAGGTGCATTAGAGGTAATTAAATGAGCTTAAGTAATTCTGAGAAAATCAAGGTCGATATCGTTGGGCACACTGCAGTTGTGACCATTGATAACCCCGCAGCCAACACCTGGGATACCGAAAGTTTGCCCGCCCTGGAAGACCTGGTCGAGGCGCTTAACAACACGCGGGAAGTCTATGCCCTGGTGATAACCGGTGCCGGGGAGAAGTTTTTTTCGGCGGGCGCGGACCTCAATATTTTTGCTGATGGAGACCCCCAGGCGGCGGGGGAAATGGCTGCGGAATTCGGTAAAGCATTTGAAAAACTGGCTGATTTTCGCGGCGTGTCTATTGCTGCGATCAATGGCTTTGCCATGGGCGGTGGTCTGGAAGTGGCTTTAGCCTGTGACATTCGTATCGCTGAAGAACAGGCGCAAATGGCCTTGCCTGAGGCGAAAGTAGGCTTGTTGCCCTGCGCCGGTGGCACCCAGCGTTTGACTCAGCTGGTCGGTCTTGGTTGGGCCAAGAGAATTATTTTGTGTGGCGAACGCGTTAAAGCATCAGTGGCGCATGAGATTGGTTTAGTAGAAGAGATAGTGTCCACAGGTACGGCTTTGGAGCGCGCCATGGCGCTGGCAGAGCAAGTGGGTCAGCAAAGCCCCATTTCGGTTGCCGCCTGTAAGCGTCTTATCCACAGTGCCAGTGACATCACTATTTCCAAAGGCCTTGCCGACGAGCGTACCGAGTTCGTGGATTTGTTCAGCACGGAAGACCAGCGTGAAGGGGTCAACGCTTTTCTGGAGAAGCGTAAACCTCAGTGGAAAAATTGCTGATGAGTGATTCGGTACTGTTTGCAGAGCTGGACGCCGCGGGTAGCAAGGTGGGCCGCGTCACATTAAGCGTTGCTGCCACACTTAATTCGCTGACCCTGGAGATGGTGGACCTACTGCAGGCGAAACTGGATGTTTGGGCGAATGACGACAATATCGTTGCAGTTTTTATAGAAGGCGCTGGCGAAAAGGCCTTTTGCGCCGGCGGAGACGTTCAAGCGTTACACCAATCTGCGATCGATAAGCCGGGGGGTCCCTGCGACTATGCGGAGGCATTTTTCGCCCGCGAATACCGGATGAATTACACCCTGCATACTTATGCCAAGCCTATTGTGTGCTGGGGCCATGGCATTGTCATGGGGGGTGGCCTGGGGGTGATGGCTGGTTGTTCGCACAGGGTCGTTACTGAGCGTACCCGGATCGCAATGCCAGAGGTCACCATCGCCCTGTTCCCTGATGTTGGCGGCAGCTGGTTTCTTAATCACGCGCCCGGTAACACTGGAGAGTTTCTGGCGCTGACCGGCGCATCGATCAATGCGGCCGATGCTATTTACATTGGTATTGCCGACCGATTTATTGCCAGTGAACACAAGGATGCCGTCATCGCTGAATTACTCGTTCAGCCCTGGACTGATGATGTAGAGAAAAATCACGCGCAGGTGCGCCATGTGCTGAGGCCGTTTGCCGAGCAAAGCATTACCGCTTCTCCAGCGGGGCAGGTAGAGCCGCATGCGGCAACGATTGCCCAACTCCTCGATGGTGAAGATGTGCACGATATCATCGACAGAATTACCTCTCAGGACACCGACGACCCCTGGTTGGCAAAAGCGCGCGACAGTTTGCAGCAGGGCTCCAGATTAGCCGCGCTGTGGATTCACCGACAGTTGTGGGAAACCCGGCATATGGGGCTGGCGGATATTTTCCGCGCGGAAGTGCAATTGGCGACCAATATCGTGCGTCATCCGGAATTTGCTGAAGGCGTTCGTGCGCTGCTGATTGACAAGGATCGTAATCCTGTGTGGCAGTACCCGTCTTCTCGCGATGTGCCCGGTGATGTTTTGGATGGCTTTTTCACTGCCCCGTGGGACAGCAACCCATTGGCGGACCTTGGCTAATGCACCATCCTTATCGCTAACGCGAGAATCCCGGTGCCCGCAAAGAACAGCAGTATTGCGGCATTGAGTGAAAGTAGCAGCGGGGAGACCCGAAACATTAATTGGAGAAAACAATGTCCCTAGTAGCATTTATTGGCCTCGGTAATATGGGCGGCCCCATGGCCAAGAACCTGATCAAGGCCGGACATGAAGTCACTGTTTTTGATTTAATGCCCGCCGCCTGTGCAGACCTGCAACAGTCCGGCGCGGCGGTTGCGGCTTCAGCAGCTGAGGCAGTAGCAGGCAAAGAGTATGTGATTTCTATGCTGCCCGCGGGCAAGCATGTCGCTGCAACTTACCTCGGAGACGATGGTTTGTTAGCAAGGCTGGATTCGAGTACCACGGTACTGGACTGCAGCACCATTGACGCTGAAACCGCGCGAACCGTGGGAGAGGCGGCATCTGCAGCCGGTATTGGTTTTATGGATTCTCCCGTTTCCGGGGGTGTTGCGGCCGCCGCCGCCGGTACTCTGGCATTCATGTGTGGCGGCAGCGCAGAAGCCTTTGCCAGGGCAAAAATAATCCTCGCTGATATGGGCAAGAATATCTTTCACGCCGGACCAGCGGGAGCAGGCCAGGTGGCTAAAGGCTGCAACAACATGTTGTTAGCCATCCACATGATTGGCAGCTGCGAAGCGTTGGAAATGGGCGCACGCAACGGTCTTGATCCCGCAGTGCTGTCGGAAATCATGTTGGCTTCTTCCGGTAGGAACTGGTCTCTGGAAGTCTACAATCCCTACCCGGGGGTGATGGAAAACGCGCCTGCGAGTAATGACTACAAGCCCGGGTTTATGGTGGACCTGATGGCCAAGGACCTTGGCCTCGCGCTCGGCATTGCCGAGCAGTCTGGCGTTGACAACCGTATGGGCAAGCTGGCGCAGTCGCTCTATGAGCAGCATCAGCAGAAAGGCAACGGACAGCGCGATTTCTCCAGTATCCTGGAGCAAATGCAGGACTGAGAGCATGGAATCACCGCAGAGAGTGCTGTCGGCGCTCTCCCAATGCGCCCGGCATCATTGGACTGACCAAGCGAACTGCAGGATGGCTTGGCAGCAGTGGCCTGCCAGTTCGGCAGATGCTACTCCCTTATTGCTGGTGCACGGTGGTTTCGGCTCCTGGAATCATTGGGTTTCCAATATTGAAGCGCTGAGCGAGCACTACGCGGTGTGGACACTGGACCTTCCGGGCTTGGGTTCTTCCGGTGACTTGCCTGAGCCCTGGAACACCGCGAAAATCAGTGAATTAGTGCTGGCCGGTTGGCGTGAACTGCACGGCGACAAACAGGTATTTGAGCTCGTGGGCTTCAGCTTTGGTGGCCTGATAGCGGGTCTTGTGGCTGCCTCGGCCGGTTCGCAATGCGCTCGCTGCGTGTTGATAGGAGCTTCGGGTTTTGGCGCGCTGCACGTGCAAGCCCAGCTATTGCCGCTTCCGGGTCCCGAACTTGATCAAGCAGCAGCAGAGGGTATACACCGGGAGAATCTGGCAAGACTGATGCTGCATGACCCCAGCTGTATTGATGACCTTGCAGTGCATATCCACAGCAATAACCTGAAACAGCATAGGCTGCGCAGTCGGCGTATGGCTGGCAGTAACGATCTGGCAGGGGTCCTTTCCCAGATCGAGGCTCACGTGGTGGGTATTTGGGGCCAATATGATGCGACCGCAGGCGGCAGAGTGAATATTGAAGCTCGTCGCCAGTTGTTTCTGCAAGCCCAAGCCGATGCTGAATTTCACGAGCTACCCGGGGTAGGGCACTGGGCAATGTATGAGGCCCCCGCAACGGTAAACCGTTTAATTCTTGGCTAGCGCTGAGAACCGGGCGCTGAATTGCTGGCGCCAACTAGTCCAGCATGCGCTTCACTGATTTCGATGCGCTGATGATGCCTTCATCGAAATATTCCTCATGATTGATCTCAATTTTTTGCAGGTCGTAGAGGTAGTTGACCATGATACTGCCGGACTGCTCTCTGCCGTTGGTGGTGGTGTCTGCTCCCCAGTGCAGCTTGTGCAGTCGCGCGCCGTTGCCCAGGTGGAAGCGCGCTACTGGGTCCTTGGCTAAGTCACCGGACTTTACGTTAAGCAGGTAGTGGGCGCAGAGCCTTACCAGGGCGGCTTGCACGACACCTTCAACGACTCTACCGACTGGTTCCCTCAGCTTGTCAACAAGCGCCTCATCAGCCAATCCCTCAAGATCTGCAGATTTCAGCCAGCGACGAAAGCCGGGTACTGGTGACAGGGTGACGAAAGTTTTCAGGCCTTCCATTTCCTTGTTCAAAACTTCGACAACATTCTTGATCAGGAAGTTACCGAAAGAGATACCGGCCAATCCCGGATGACAGTTACTGATTGAGTAGAACACCACCGTATTGACCTTGTCAGCGGCGATAGTTTCGCGGTTGCGATCGATTAGCGGAGCGATCGCATCCGGGATTTCGTCGACTAGTGCTACTTCTACGAACACCAGCGGGTCGTTACCCATGGCCGGGTGGAAAAAGGCAAAGCAACGGCGGTCTTCACGCAGTCTTCCGCGCAAATCCTCCCAGCCATTAATTTCATGCACAGCTTCATAAGCAATCAATTTTTCCAGCACGACGGCGGGAGACGACCAGTCAATGCTGCGCAACTCAAGAAAGCCCTTGTTAAACCACGATATGAACAAGTGCTTGAGGTCTGAGTCTACCGCTTTAAGTTGCGGATTGGCTCGCAGCACCCGCAGCAGGTCGCCACGCAGTGCGACCAGTGTTCGGGTGCCATCCGGTGCCATATTGATGCGGCGAAACAGTTTTTGCCTTGGAGCTTCAACAGCCCGGGTGATGTCCTGCAAGCGGTCGTAGTCAGGGTTTTCGCGGTAACGTTCGGTGGCGCTCAGTAACGCCTGTTGATCAATATCGAAGTCAGTGGCCAGCCGGATGAAGAATGCTAGCTGCTCTGTCGCAGACAGTGCCCGATAGCCGTCGGTTACTTCCTGAGCGAGCGCGAGGCCGGAGGCTTCGCCCCGGTGCTCCAGCAGTCCAGAGCAAAGCGACACCAATGACTCAGTAGCTCCCTGGGCGGATTCGGCGAATGGGCGCCGCTTGGCCAGGATTTCTTTGCCGGCGGAAATGACCGAGGTGAGCGCGCGGCCCAGCACAGTGATGCTCTCTTCGCGAGCTTGAACAGGTGCTTCCTGATCGGTGGTTTTTGACAACATGCGTGCTTCTCGTTTGAACTGGCCTCTACCGCCAGCTGAGTGTGGAAGAAAGGATGCCACAACATAGCGACTGAGAATACTACACTCGAAGGTAGGTTGATCCGGGGTCGGGAGGCGGGGAGACGTCTGTATCGGCGTCTTGTGCGATTCTGCACCTGTCGCTAATTCACACAGGTGATTCCGGCTGGCTGAATTTAATGGCTTTTGGGGCTTGCAATTCACTTTCAAAGCACTGAGTATATATACAGTAGTTTGGCAGTGCAGCGAATGCACGGCGATCATAGTGGTAAACAATCAGGTGGTTATAACAAGTGGTCAAAAAGAGTAAAGGGAGCAAAACTATGGATGCGAACAAAGAAAAGGCGTTGGACGCAGCACTCACCCAGATCGAGCGACAGTTCGGCAAAGGTACCGTGATGCGTATGGGGGATGTTAAGCACGAGGCCATCCCCTCCATCTCAACCGGTTCACTGGGTCTGGATATTGCCCTGGGCATAGGCGGTTTGCCTAAAGGCCGAATTTGCGAAATATACGGACCGGAGTCCTCCGGTAAGACAACACTTACCCTGCAGGTGATTGCCGAGGCTCAAAAGGCAGGCGGAACAGCAGCCTTTATCGATGCGGAGCATGCGCTCGATCCACAATACGCCGAGAAACTTGGTGTGAAGATGGACGAGCTGATCATGTCCCAGCCAGACACTGGTGAGCAGGCGCTGGAAGTGGCCGAGATGCTGGTACGCTCAGGCGCGGTAGACGTGTTGGTTATAGACTCTGTCGCGGCGCTAACGCCCAAGGCCGAAATTGAAGGTGACATGGGAGACTCCCATGTGGGTTTACAGGCTCGTCTGTTGAGTCAGGCTATGCGCAAACTTACAGCCGCCATTAAGCAAACTAATTGCCTGGTGATCTTCATTAACCAGATTCGTATGAAGATTGGTGTGATGTTTGGTTCCCCTGAAACCACCACTGGTGGTAACGCCCTCAAGTTCTATTCGTCGGTGCGTCTGGATATCCGTCGCATCGGTGCTGTGAAAGATGGAGACGAGGTAGTTGGCAATGAAACCCGAGTGAAAGTGGTGAAGAATAAGGTATCGCCACCTTTCAAGCAGGCCGAATTCCAAATCATGTACGGCAAAGGCATTTACCACATGGGTGAAGTCATTGACTGGGGCGTTAAACTCAATCTGGTCGACAAATCCGGTGCCTGGTACGCCTACAAAGGAGATAAGATTGGTCAGGGTAAGGCCAATGCGTCCAAGTTCCTGGAGGCTAATCCTGCAGTAGCTAATGAAATCGAGGCCGCTATCCGTGAGCAAACGCTAAGTGCGCCCAAGCCAGCGGAAGAAGAGGTTCAGAGCGAAGAGCCGGCCGCTGAGCAGGAGTAATCCTGCTCGCTTCTCAGCTGCATAGCTTTTCCATGAGGTGCCGGGGGTCCACTTATCCCACTCTCGCCCCCGGCGCCTCTTTTTTAGCACATGTCTGATATTTCGATTCAGGGTGATATCTCCCCGCAGGAACTAGAACAGCTGAATGCAGTCAATCCGACTGATATTCGCTTTTCGGCAATGAACCTGCTGGCGCGAAGAGAGCACTCCTCTAAAGAGCTACGACAGAAACTTCTCAAACGCTTCGACGAACCTGCCCTTGTCGATGAGCAATTGTTACGCCTAACAGAGGAAAACCTGCAAAGCGATGAGCGATTTGCTGAAAGTTATTTGCGCCAACGCATATCCCGCGGCCGCGGCCCGATTAGTATTCGACAGGAAATGCGCCGGAAGGGGATCAGCGATACTGGGATACAGCTAGCAATCAATGCAGAGCAGCCGGACTGGTATGCGCTAGCCAAGCTGGTTTTTCACCGAAAGTTTGGCAGCCTGCCTGCTGAAGATATCAAAGAAAAGGCAAAGCGCAGCCGCTTTATGCAATACCGGGGTTTTGAACACGATCATTTTCAGCACTTGCTCAATTGATCGAATCGTTCTTTGCATTGTTTCAAACTGTGCCAGTCAGTATTGAGTGGCTTAAGGTTCCGGCTGGCTAGCCCTTGCAGCGTAGGCCTCTGTATATTTACGAAATTTTTTGAACATACTGCGATTGGCTAGACGCATCAAAGGACGAGTCAGAAACATCATGTGTCGTGATGCTCCGCGCGTCTCCATGGCCATGTGCCATTCGACGCGACAACTGCCATCGCCAAGGTCAGTGACACGATAGTCTTCAAGAAATTTGTCCGTAGAGTCTTTACTGCAGCCTACAAAAGTAAATGCCATACGTTTGCCCGGTTCCCAGGCGATGAATTCTTCGTAGCCATCCATGCCACCCATCATTGAAACCGTGCGAGTCGTACCAACGCCAAATGGCCTCGGTGAGGTCCATTCGACCTTCTGGATTGGCATTGCCCAGACTGTCCAGGCATGCGCATCTTCGAAAACTTCAAAAATTTGCTCTGGAGAGGCTTTGACAATCTCTTCGGCCTTGAAGACGTTTTTAGTATGTTCAAGGAAGTCGAGCCCAACGGGAGTGCATTCGAAATAGTCGCTCATAGTGAACCCTGATTTATTGATTTTTAAGTTTACTTACCGGTCGCCTGGTTTTGGCCTACAGCTGTTTGTTCAATGGGGTGAATTTCCAAAGTCCCAAACATCCAGTCGTAGAGCAGGGTGATTGTCGCAAAGTTTCCTTTGTGCATATCCAGGTGGTGGGCGTCGTGTCTGATCGCTATCCAGTTAAGTGTTTTCCAAGGATAGCCTTGCAGGTCAATTCGACAATGGTTAATTTGATTGAGCTGCGTGTAAATAACGGTGGCAATAATGATGGTCGAAACATGAAGCGCTTGACCCGAAACAACCGCGATGGCGCTGATCACAGCGTAAAAAAGAGCCACGCCCA
Organism: Candidatus Seongchinamella marina; assembly: GCF_026262685.1. Lineage (NCBI taxonomy): Bacteria > Pseudomonadati > Pseudomonadota > Gammaproteobacteria > Cellvibrionales > Halieaceae > Seongchinamella > Candidatus Seongchinamella marina. The sequence continues at coordinate 488,430 of NZ_SHNP01000004.1, read as the reverse complement.
TAATCAGTTCAACAGGATGGAGCAGGTGAGAGTCGATGGAGCTGATTCTACTTCTGGCCTGGTGATGAACGGCATGAACCTGGCGTAAATAGCCCTGGCCATGGAAAAGAAAGCGATGCATGAGATAGTAGAAAAAATCGTAGATCATCATGATCATCAGTACATCCAGCGCAATTTTAGCAACGGGCTGTGTCTGTAGCGTGACGAGAAATGGCATGAAAAGTATGTAGAATATTAAATTAACACCTAAGCCGAGCTTCTGACTGATTTTGACTCTGCCATGGTATTTTTTTGCCCGGTTACGCCATTTTTCCTTGTTTTGCGCGTTATTCAGGTCGCGCGCTTTAGCGATCGCAGGAATCTTGAAGACTAAAAGTTGACCCAGGGCAATGGCGACTATGGTGCCAATGACGGTGACCAGTCCAGCCAGCCAGTGATAGCTCATTTCCATGTCTATTCGCCCGCCGCAGCTACGTTATCTTTGTGCGCTTCTGCTATGCCTTCCTCCATGGGGCCTAGCATTGCAGCTGCTCTGGGGTAGCCACAGTACTGGGCGATGAAGAGATGCAGTTCACGCACATCTTCAGCCGTCAATTCTCCGTTTTTGATGCCGGCCTTAGTCTGTATTTTGAATGTCATGCCTTCTCCCTGTGCTGCAATCATGCCCAGCAGCAGAATGCGTTTGTCACGCATGGACAGTGTGTCTCTTGTCCAGACTTCGGCAAACAGCGTTTCCAGCATAATGTCGGTGAACGCGTAACCCTCGGGAGGTACTACCACGTCGCCAGCATAGACCTGCTTGATTTTTTCTTCGCCCTGCTGGCGTCGTGAAGATGTGCTCATTCCTGTTTCCTTTCTTAGTGCCCGGAGTTACCTGCCAGCAACAACCGACCTAGATTTATAGCGCCTTGCTCGCCCAGTTGCATGCTTAGTTGCTGAGCCATTGCCTGAATGTCGTTGCCGGAGGCATTACCAAAGATGTCTTCTTCCAGATGCTGTAAGCGATAAATTTTGGCAACAGTGTGTTTTAAGTGCTCAAGTTCGTCATCGCCAATCGCCTCAGCAAATTCGGCCACCAGCTGGTTTACGGAGTCGACGGAATCGGCAATAAGTGCTCTACCTGCTTTGGTAAATTGTAAGACCACTTGCCGAGCATCAGCCGCGTCTGCCACGCGTTCGATATAGCCAAGCGCTTCTAATTCAGTAGCAATGGCGCTGACTGCCTGCTTACTGATATCTCGACTGCGGGCCATTTGCTGAATACGACCGCCCCGCGGGCCTATAGCGGTAAGTACTGTGCCAAAACTTCGCTTCAGTTGGGGATGGCCCTTCTGCATCGTCAGCTGTTGCAAGCGACGGGTGATGTAATCGGACATTCGCGGCAGAGTGGCAGCCAGTGTCAATGCTTGCTCGCCTTGATAAGGGAAAAGAAGTCCAAGCCTGCGACTGAGCTTTGTCATTGATAGATTCAGCTGTGCGATGTTGGCTTCACCTACGAGCTCTGCAAATTGATTTTCCAGTGCCAGTGCCTCGGCAGCACCTTGCTTCACCAGCATCATCGCGCGGGGCGTAGTGACTAGTAGTTTTGCTCGTCCGTCGGATGGATCGGAGGCGCGCCGCAGGTATCCAGCTCTCTCAATTTGATTGGCTGTCTGGTTTGCTGCTTGTCGAGAAATACCCAACATTTCAGCGATTTCAGAAAGTCTGGCGCCAGACCGCGCTGCCATGGATATGTAGGGCTCGAAGTTGATTCTGAGTTGGCTGTGACCATGGCTCACGGTTAAAGCACCCATGATTTCAGACTGCATGTAAAGGCTGATGCTGAGAATGTGGCGAGCAACATTGTCCTGATAACGCCGTTCGATATCGCGTGAGAATTCTATGTTGGCGGGGCTTCGCATGCAACGAATGTAAATGCGAATTGACTATATGTCAATCTAGCTTGACATAAATTTGTTCGCCACATAAGCTCGTAAGCTGATCAGGTTTCCGAGGAAATAGACCGTTGACTGCGCAGAATGTAGGTTTTATAGGGCTTGGTGATATTGGCAAACCGATGGCGACGCGCTTGATCTCAGAGGCGTTTAAGCTTCATGTTTATGATTTGCTTCAGCCTGTGGTTGATGAACTCGTCGAGCAGGGTGCTGAGGCCTGTCAATCAGTGGCCGAGGTCGCTGCACAATGCATGTATATCGGTATTTGCGTTAGAGATGACATGCAAGTCGAAGCATTGTTGTACGGAGCAGAGGGCATTCTCGCTAATGCAGCGAAGGGTACTGTCATTGCAGTGCACAGTACGGTGACGCAGTCTAAATTGCTGCAATGGGCGGAGGACGCCCATCACTCGGGACTTTATTTACTGGATGCGCCAATTACTGGCGGCGCGCGTCGAGCCGCTGACGGCACGCTTTGTTATATGGTTGGCGGAGATGAGGCTGTAGTTGATCGCTGTCGCTCCATCTTTGCAACGTCAGCAGAAAAAGTCGTTCACGCCGGCGACCTGGGCGCAGGAATTGCGCTAAAACTGTGTAACAATTTTATTCAGTACGCCGAGTTTGTCGCTATGGCGGAGGCTACCCGGTTGGCAGAGGCCAGTGGGCTCTCAGTGGACGTGCTGCGAGAGGTAGGGTTATCTAATGGCGTTATTAATGAACAAATGCATCTGTTCGTATCCGGTAGAAATAATCTGGCACTGAGTTGCAGCGTAGAGCAGATGGCGGACATTTTCGGGCCCTTGGGAGCCTTGGGTCAGAAGGACTTACAGTGTGTCCTGGATAGTGCAGGCGACCATGGCATCGCTTTGCCTACAGCAGAATTCCTGCGCGAACGTATCGTGGATGTGTTTCTTGCCCGAGACGAATCACGTCCTGCCGTTAAATAACCTATTGCTGAAAGGAACGATCCAATGAACCCCGAAACCCGGCTTTTAATCGATGGTCAATTGGTGCCTGCGGCAAGCGGCCAGACCTACGTCAATGTGAATCCCGCTACCGAGGCGATTATGGGCGAGGTGGCAGATGCCGGGTTGGAGGATATGGACCAGGCAATTGACGCCGCTAGGCGCGCATTTGACGACACTGACTGGTCTACCAATCATAATTTCCGTCTCAAGTGCCTTGAACAGTTAAAGCATGGGCTTCTGACCGAAATGGAGGATTTCAAGGAGCAAATTGCTGCTGAGACTGGCGCGCCCATGGGCATATGCGGTGCGTCAGGTCCTCATTGTGAAATCCCTATCGGGTTTATCGACTACAGCTTGAATAACCTGCCTAACTACCCTTGGAGTCGTGACATAGGCGAGCACGACATTATGGGGGGCATTAGCCGTCGTTTAGTGGAGAAGGAAGCCATTGGTATTGTGGCAGCAATTACGCCGTGGAACGTGCCTTTACAGATTAACCTGGCCAAGTGCGTTCCGGCTCTGGCGGCGGGCTGTACCGTAGTGCTAAAAGCGGCCCCGGATACCCCCTGGTCGGCGACCACCCTGGGGCGGATCGTAAAGGAGCATACGGATATACCTGCTGGCGTATTCAACGTGATTACTTCTGCAGACCCAAAGACTGTCGGTGAGCAGTTGGTGACGGACCCACGGGTAGATATGGTCTCGTTTACTGGCTCTACAGCAGTGGGCAAACATATTATGGCGCTTGCCTCTGGCACGGTTAAAAAGGTGTTTCTGGAGTTGGGTGGAAAATCTGCAAATATTATTCTGGACGATGCCGACCTGGGCGCGAGCTTGTTGAGTGCCTTGGCCGTGTGTTTTCACGCGGGCCAGGGGTGTGCCTTGAATACGCGCTTACTGGTGCCCCGCGAAAAACAGGCAGAAGTTGAGGAATTGTTAAAAACCTATTTTGGCTTTATTGCTTATGGTGATCCCAGCTCCAATAGTGAAATCATGGGACCCCTGGTCAACGCCAGGCAGCGTGAACGGGTGTTGGCTTACATCGATAAAGGCAGGGAAGAGGGGGCGAGACTGCTTCTTGGAGGAGGAGCGCCGGCAAACCTCACCAAGGGCTATTACGTAGAACCCACCGTTTTTGTCGACGTGACGAATGAAATGACCATTGCCAAGGAAGAGATTTTCGGGCCAGTGCTCTGCGTGATCGCGCATGATGGAGATGACGATGCGGTGCGCATTGCCAATGATTCAGATTTTGGCCTTTCGGGCAGCGTCTGGTCTGGCAGTGAGCAGCGTGCGCTAGCCGTCGCCCGGCGGATTCGTACTGGCACCATTAACGTTAACGGCGGTAATTTCTACGCGGCCGATGCCCCCTTTGGAGGCTACAAACAAAGTGGTATTGGGCGTGAGATGGGACTCGAAGGTTTCGAGGAGTACCTGGAAACCAAGACGATAGCGATTTCTGTATGAGCGGTGAGCTGAATGACAAGGTCTATATCGTTACCGGGGGCTCTCAGGGCTTTGGCCTTGCGATTGCAAAATGCCTGATAGATAAGGGCGCCAAGGTGGGCTTGCTCAGTCGTAGTAAAGCAGGGCTGGACAAAGCGATCTCTGACATTGGAAGTGATCACGCCTGTGCAATCTCGGCTGATGTCACTCGTAAAAGTGAACTGGTGGCAGGCTTTGAGAAGGTGAAGTCTCACTTTGGTCGCCTCGACGGCCTGGTCAATAATGCTGGTATGGCACGTCCTAATAGAATTGAAAATCTTGTTGAGGACGAGGTTTTAATGCAGGTCAATACCAACTATCTGGGTACGGTTTTTTCCAGCCAGGCAGCGATTCCATTGTTGCGGGGCGGCGAGAATCCTCGCATTGTAAATATCTCATCGGCATCGGCTTATCACTACGACGAAATGAGCCACTTATCAATATATGCATCTACCAAGGCTGCTGTGGAGCGATTTACGCGCGATCTGGCCAGTGAGCTACAAGTTGATGAAATTGGAGTTACCTGCGTACGCCCCGGCGGTGCTGGTACCAGCTTTGCTGATGCCTGGGACTCAGACGCCTTAATGGCTGGCATTGAAGCTTGGCGCGATAGCGGCACCTACATGAACGTGGGCATGGAAACAGAACAGGTTGGTGAGGCGGTGGCTTTTGCGCTGTCGCAACCCGCTGGTGTTGCCATTGACTTGCTGGAGTTACGTCCCAAGCGGCTTATGAAAAAAGTGTAAAAGAATTTTATCGAAGCCACAGTGCGGCTTGAAGCGAGCGCAGACTCAACGAATTTTCAGTAAAGGAAGGCAAGTGTGAATGATATTCTGGGTTACAAAGGGAAGACCGTGGTCATTACGGGAGCAGCCTCCGGCATGGGGCAGGCCGCCGCGACGTTGTTGGTCGATCTTGGAGCAGAGGTATACGCACTCGATGTGGCGCCAGTGAGCGCACCTGTGGCGAACGCCATCCATGTTGATATGAAAGATGCTCGCTCCATCGATAATGCGGTCGCTAAGCTTCCTCAAAACATCGATGCCTTGTTTAACTGTGCAGGCGTGCCCAGTCCTCCGTTTTCTGCGCAAGACACCCTGCTTATCAATTTTGTCGGTTTACGGTATCTGACTGAACTGTTGGTTCCGCGTATTTCAACAGGTGGCGGTATCGCATCCATAGCGTCTACCGCAGGCATGGCGTGGCGCGCCGGACTTGCTTCAGTGCAAGATTTTTTGTCGACCGAAAACTCTTTTGACGCTTCAGCACAGTGGATGTCCGAACACCCTGATGCCTGTGCTGATGGCTATGGTTTCTCCAAGCAATGCATCATTGTTTACACCATGCAAATGGCCAGAGAACTTGCAGCGAGCAATATACGCATCAATTGTATTTCCCCTTCACCTACCGCCAGCGGATTCATGGATAAGTTGAAAGGTGAAGGCCAAATGCCTGATGAAGTAGTTGACCTGTTTCTCCCTTCTAATGGTCGTTATGCCACAGGTGAAGAAATGGGTGAAGCGCTGGTGTTGCTTAATAGCAAGCTGGCAAGCTTTATCAGTGGGATTAACATGCCAGTAGATTTTGGCTACTGCGCAGAAACGTTTATGTCACAGCGAGATGATTTGTTAGGCATCTCTCACTAGGCTACCCTCGTAGTCGACGAATGCGCCCAAAAACTATCGTCTTGCTAATGAAAGTGTGCGCTTTTGAGCTGTTTTATTGGGAGTCTTAACATGGCGGGAACGATAGGGCCTCTGCTGGCCAGCGACGAGCAATTCAATCATCAGGTGGTAGAGACCTTCGCTTCGGTAGGCCAGAGCGACCCGGCCTGGACAGAAAAAGTCTGCGGCATGGCTGCGGCGATTGATGGCTCACTGCAGATTGGTTTCGGCTTTGGCAAGTATACCAATCGAAACGTAATCGATGCCTATGCGGGAGTTTCCAGAGGCGCCGAGCAATGGGTAGTAAGGGCCAGTCGCTCGCTCGATAGTGAGCCTGATTCGGTTAACGTCGGCCCCATTCGCTATGAAGTCATTGAACCACTACAGCAGATTAAAGTAACGCTGGAGGCTAACGAAGTTCAGCCCATTGCCTTTGAGTTGTTTTTTCATGCCACTGTAGCTTGCGTCGTTGAAGATCGAGAAGATCGGCGGGATATGCACGGCTTTCGTAAGGCGACTGACCAAATTCGCTATCACCAGAGTGGGCTGGCAAGCGGTTGGCTGGAAGTAGATGGCGAGCGCGTTGAAATTGCCAGGGAATCCTGGGTGGCAACTCGCGACAAGTCCTGGGGTATTCGCCCAATGGTGGGTTTGCCTGCTGCGGACCTGGAGCCAGACTACCATCAGCACATACCCCAGGCATTGGCTATTTGGAATCCTATTGTATTTCTTGATGACGTCGGGGCCAGCTATGCATTTCATCATTATTATTTGCAGTTTAGTGGCCCTGGTTTTTCTCATCAACGTATTCAGGGCGGTTTTGAAGGTGACAGCGGGCAACGAGAGAAAGTGATCGGAATGACACCACAACTGTGTTTTGACTCGCCAAGTAAACGATTGCAGGAAGGTGAGTTCCTACTGCACATGGAAGATGGTAGTGACCGCTTGCTGAAGTTCAAGAAGTTGTCAGAGACCGGTTTTTATTTGGGCTCAGGCCATTACCATGGCGGCGATGGACATCACCATGGCAGTTGGCGCGGGCCGCTTCACGTCGATGGCGATTATGTAGAAAATGCAGCTTTGCCAGAGGTTATAGAGCGTTATCACCAGTTCCGTGACTGCATGATTCAGGTAGAAGATACCCTGACCGGGGCGACTGGCTATGGCAATTGCCAGACGTACGTTCATGGTGCGTGGCCTGAGTTTGGCTTGTCCGGCGAAGAACCTATGTATTAGTAAGCGCCTTGAGCAGCGCTTAAATGGAGAGATAACAATGTCAGCAATAGTCACCCGTCCCGGGAATGTAACGCCACAATGGATGAGTGAAGCCCTGGCGAGTTCCGGGTATCTCGAAAATGGTGCTGTCGTGAACCGCCTGAGCTATCAAATCATCGGGACCGGTAAGATGGGTGACAATGCCCGCTATCGATTGGAATATACGGGAGGGCAAGGCAATGCGCCGGCATCGGTGATTATCAAGTTTCCCGCTGAGGACGAGACTGCGCGAGCTATGGCCGGGGCACAGGGTGCCTACTACAACGAGGTGATGTTTTATCGGCACCTAGCCGATAGGACCTCTATGCGTACGCCGACGATTTATGCCAATGAAGTCAGTGACGATCGATTGGCTTTTGTAACAGTCATGGAAGATATGGCGCCCGCAGAGCCTGGCAGTCAACTGATTGGTGAGAGCCTGGAGCACGTAAGAGTGGCAATGGGCGAAGCGGCGAAATTGGCCGCTGCCTTCTACGGAGATGAATCTGTTGGGGCGCATGATTTTGTGATGAGCCAGGTCAGGGATGATGGAGGAGCTTTTGGTCAGGCGCTGTTACAGCAATACTGGCCTGGTTTTTTGCAGCGGTTTGGCCATGGAATTAATGGAGAGTGCGAGGCGTTCGGTGCCTTCTATGTGGATCATCACACTCGCTTTGCCACGCGTTTTGACGGTCCGCGAACGTTGGCTCATGGCGACTTCCGCAGTGAGAACATCCTCTTCGATGGAGACAGGGCTTGCACTGTCGACTGGCAAACGACCAGCGAGGGCAGCGCACTGACTGACTTGGCCTACTTCATGGGCGGCAGCGTTGAGCTGGAAGATCGTCGAATGTGGGAGCGTCAACTCGTTGACGATTACAGCGGCCTGCTGGCGGGGCAGGGAATTGAGCTGGATTCCGAAGCTTGTTGGCAACAGTATCGCGAGCAGGCGATGCATGGCCTTATGATTACTATCCTCGGTGCAAGTTTTACCGCTGCTGCCGAGCGCAGCGATGCTATGTTCCTAACTATGATTCAACGTCACCTGCAGCACTGTGTTGACCTGGGTGCCAAAGAGTTTCTTGAGTGACCAATAAGCAGGCCGAAGAGTAGGCGATGTCCTCGGTCCGAGTTCTGTTGGTTGGCTATTTGAATTGCCGCTGGGGCCGGCTCAACTGATTCGTTGGCAGCGGCCCCAGATAGATGCCGTTGGTAAAGCGTTAGACGTGATCTTGTCGCACATGGGCATCGAACCCGCCATCCGCGAAAAGTAGGCTGCCATAGACATTGCTGGCGGCAGGGCTCAGCAGGAACAGTATGCAGTTTGATATCTCTTCAGCGTCGGCGGCGCGGTTTGCCGGTGTTTGATCCAGCAACGCCTGCATTATTGGTGCATATTCTTCACTTTCAAACAGGGGAGTGGTCATTGGTGTCAGAGTGGGACCGGGTGCTATCGCGTTCATTCGTATTCCCTCGCGCCCATATTCCATAACGTGGCGACGCATCCAATAGTTGAGGGCGCGTTTGGTTTGCATATAATGAGTTCCAGGTGAAATGCCAGCTGCGATTTCCAGCGCTTTTTCCTCATCACCTGCGATAAGACTTTCAATAAATGCCTCGTCGCCAGGTACCATAGGTGCGGAATTTGAGCACAGCAGTACAACAGAACCTGATTTCTTTGCCAAGGCAGGGCGCAGCCCTTCTACTAACGCCACTGTGCCGAAGTAGTTCAGGCGAGTGATCAGTAAATCAGGTGCAGTGCCACCGCCCAATCCGGCTAACGGAACAAAACCGTCGAGTCCGTTCGGCGCGCGCTCCAAAACTTCGCTGATGACCTTGCTGCGGCCTTCCACAGTGGTCAGGTCAGCTGTGATATCGGCGTCTTTCAGATCAACCGTAATGAGCGAGTGACCTTGCTCTGCAAGTGCTAGGCTCAATGTGGCGCCAATGCCTGACGCGCTGCCTGTGAGTGCATAAGTTCCCATCTTTTTCTCCTTAAGATTCCTGGCGATTTTCGTTTTTACTTTAGCTTTTGCTGCCTAAAAGTGCCGTATAACGTCTTCGGCAAACTGGGCCATCATGCGTTTTTTTTCATCCAGTGATGAGCGCGTTCCCAGTGCATAGGCAAATGGCATATTAAGGCCAGATGTCATGCCACTGTCGTAGAGCGAATCGAACAGGGCTTTATCAGGTTTCGCATAAACGCCTACCAGCGAGTCAAAGGGTAGGTGATCACGACCATACTCTTTTCTTAGCTCCTGCAGTTCGCTCATGACCCTTGGGACATCTTCTGCTGCGTTGCCAGCACCAATCCAACCATCTCCTATCCTGGCGGCGCGCCTGAGTGCAACTTTAGCGGTTCCGCCGAAATACAGAGGTACTTGGTATTTGGAGTGCGGGCTGACTTGAATTGGAGGAAAGTCAAAGTGCTGTCCGTGATACTCGAACCATTCTCCAGTCCACAAGCCCTGCATGATGTCCAGCATCTCATCCATGCGTTTGCCGCGGCTTTTAAAGCTTACGCCGTAGGCATCAAATTCTTCTTTCATCCAGCCGGTACCCGCGCCCAGTGCGAAGCGGCCTTCACTTAATATGGCCAAAGTAGCGGCTTGCTTTGCTACCTCAATAGGGTTGCGAATGGGGAGCACATATACTCCGCAAACCAGTTTGATTCGCGTTGTTACCGCAGCCATTGCTGCAAACGAGCTCCACATGTCCGGGTACTCGTGGTCGGCAGTTTGCGGTGGCAACCCAGTGTCTGAGTAGGGGTAGTCTGGAGCCATTGCTTGCGGAAACAGGGCATGATCGGCACCCATCAAGCCTTCAAACCCACATTGCTCTGCAAACCTGGCAATGTCACAAAGTTGCTCCGTTTCCGCCCAGGATACGGGTTGCCAGAATTTCATATTAATTCCTGTCTGGCTGTCAGTCGGTTAGTTAACACTGGCAGTCGATTAATACTTTTATCGCCTCGTCAGGTTCACTTGCCTGCGCGATAGCTTCGCTAAATTGGCTCAGCGGAAAGCGATGAGAGATGATGGGTTGCAGGTCGATTTTTCCGCCGGTCAACATTTCGATGACTGCCGGAAATTCGTCGGAGTAGGCCATGGAGCCGACAATGTTGAGTTCACGTAATAACACGTTGGCGAGGTCCAATGGCACTGATTGCTTGTGCAGCCCCAGAACAACGACTCTGGCCCCCGTCTTTGCGGTGTTCATAATCTGTTCAAATACGGGTTTTGCGCCGGTTGCCTCGATGTAGATATCGCTAGACGGAACGGGCATACCCATCAGTTCTGATTGACCATGTTGTTGTATCAGAAACTCACCGAGATTATTACTGCCAGCCTTGAAAGGTACCGCGCCTATTGATTCTGCGGCGGCCAATCGGTGACTCGATTGATCGACAATGACAAGCCGCTCGACTCCAAGATAGTTAAGGCATAATGCGACGCATAGCCCGATTGGGCCTGCACCAAAAATAACGACCTTATCGCCAGCTTTGGCGTTTCCCTGACGGCAGCCGTGCAAGGCCACTGATAAGGGTTCTACCATCGCGGCCTGATCGACAGAGAGGCCGTCCGGTATTTTAATCACCGCCCTTTCGTCTGCAGCGACGTTGCGGACGAGCAGATAGGGCGAGAAGGCGCCCTCGGTCCCGCCATTGCCAATACTGTTGCCTCCCGCCATTGGATTGACAACCACCCTGTCGCCAATTTGCAAATGGCTTACGCGCTCGCCGACCTCAGCGACAGAGCCCACTAGTTCGTGGCCTAGCGGCATAGGATGGGTCATGCCCAGGCCACCCATGCCAATGTAACCCAGGTCGGAACCGCAGATACCGCAGAGTAAGACTTCAATCAGGACATCCCCTGGGGCTGTCCTGGGTTTATCAATGTTATCCAGGCGGACATCGTCGACACCGTGAACGCGAACGAGCGGTATGGTCATTGAGTTTGCCTTTGCCAGTATGCCAATAGTCAAGAAGCGAGCTGGTGAATCTGGTTTTTTAACCAGGAGGACAGCCAGAAGTTGTCGGTAGCCTGTAACATTGCTTTGTGTACCTGAATGCCTAGCTCACGACTTCGACTATTGTCTGCACCGGAGTCCCTGATAATGTCCAGCAGGTAAATAGCTTCCTCATATTTTCCCGCGTCAAATTTTTCCTGCGCTCGCTGCAGTATTGCCGCTGCGCCTCCAGCGAGTTCCACAATATCACTTGAGATGCTGGAAGAGGGCACTGAATAGAGCTCGGTGGTGGAGCGGTGGTGAAACCATCCCGCATAGCTTTCCCAGATAGCGCGAACACTCCAACTCACCTTGCCATAGCCCTGGCCCACTTCCATGTCAGATGGCAGGGTAATCTCTTGCATCAGTGTGTGCACGTCCTTGCCTTCGTTCATGCCTTTCACAGTTTCGTCATGAACATGGTGGATAGCCTGATGTAACGCATTCAACTCACCAAGAATTAACTGTTTGCCCACTATCGGTGCGTGGTGGCCATAGCAAATCATCTCCGGCTCTAATGCGCGAACAGTCTCTACCGCATTTGCCACGACCAGCGCTTCTCGATAGCGATCGCCGCGAATAGTCACCAGGTTGGGAAAATGGCCAAAGGTGCAACCGAACAGATTGCCGGTAAAACATATTTTGTGCTGAGGTAGCCAGACGATCAGGGAGTCATTGGTCTCAGCGCCTGGAACAGCAATAACTTCAAATTCAACACCTCCCAGTTCGAACTCCATTCGATCCTCTACTAATAGATCGGCTGTCGGACTGTCTTGAGCAGGAAATTCAGTGTGGTCATGCTGTTGATAGTAAGCAAAAGCATCTGCGAATTTTTCGGTAAACGCAAAGGCTGATCGATTGCTGCGAAAGGCCGCCAGGCGTTTATCATAACTCTGATGTTCGGCATTTCTGTCACTTGCAACTACGCGTAAGCCAGGATTCTTCTGACGGAAAAAGGCGGTACCTCCCACATGATCGACGTGCCCCTGGGTAAAAATAAGCGTGTGCAGTGAGTTGTCACTGAAGCTTTTGAAATTGGCGTCAATAACCGGCGCTTCCATGCCCATGCCAGAATTGATTTGCACGTTGCCTGCACAGGTTTCGATGAGGTAGCTGTTGGAAAACGCCTCTGACAAGAAGATAAAGTCGTTGATGCGTTCGCCACCGAACCTGGCGGGGTTGGGCTCTATTGGTCTGGATTTGTAAATCGGATCTCTCATTGGTCTGTGCTTTCCTTGTCCCTGCGCGGGTGATCAGCGCTCTGCTTGCACTGGGAATTGTTCAAAATAGAAGCTAAAGCGCTCGCGTAATTTTTCCGGGTTTATGCCAAAGTCGTCCTGTAGGTTGTAAACAATGCGACCGTGTTTGCCTCTCGGGTTTTCTTCGAGAAACTGTCGCAGTTCATTTGTCGCTTCTTCGTTCATAGGTAGACCTGCCTTGGCGTATATTTTGCGGACCATGCCGATATCGTCGGTCATAAAATCATGGAACGGCACGTCTATACGATTTGCGTCCGCAAGCTTCTGGTGGTCCCGTGAACACGCCTTTAAAAGATGCACAACACGCTCCGACCAGTAGTCAATAATTCCGTGCATATCAATTGCGCTGCGCGACATGCGTTGACCATAGGCGAGCATGGTGGCTGCTGACTGGATAACTGCTACAGGGTCCCGGTGGGTGATGGCGACAGTTGCATCTGGAAACACTGTTTGTAAAACCGTTAGTTGTTCAAGGTGCTGTGGACACTTCAACACCCAGCGCGTATGACTACCGTCATCGCCATCCTGCCAGGTCAGAATTTTCAGTACCGTTTTCATGTATTCGTAGTGAGGTGTTTGGTCAGTGGCATAGTAGTGATCACGCCAGTCGGGGCATTGGCACAGCCACTCGAAGTTGTAGGAGGCAAAATCCGGACCCATCAATTCGAGTTCTTCGTGAATGTGATCGGGGTTCATCGGGTGCATGGCAGCTAGTTTGGGTACGGTCTGCTGCATCATCTCCCAGGTATCTGCGCAGCGCTGGTAGCGCGGGTCTACACCGCTTTCCAAAGCCGGTTCGCCGGGCATGGGTACGGGTTCATAAGATTCCCAAAGCGGCAGCGAGCGCAATCTGCTGTCTGCAGCCATCAGGTTTAGTAAATGGGTGGTACCAGAGCGCGGCAGGCCTGCCACTATGATAGGCGCTTTGATAGTAACGTCGTGAATTTCGGGGTGACGCGTGAGCAGGTCTTGTATCAGCAAGCGATTCTTTGCAAATAACAGCAGCTTGTTGCGCAGGCTCATCCTGCCCAGATTGTTTAGGCCTTGATCGTTGCTCCATTCGTTGCACAGCAAGTCCAGTCTTCCGCGAAAATCTTTCGCCCCGAAGTCTTCAAGGCCAGTGGCGTTGGATGCCTCCTCCAGAATGTCACCTGGATCCAGCGTTACATTTAGGGTTCTGCCGAAGGCATGTATCGATTGTTGCAGCTCGTTCAGCTCTGGATCCGCGAGATCCGTAATTCGAATAGTCTCGCTCACCTTCTGGCTTTTGAACTTCGAACTAGCCATGTTTATTTTCAAAAAATTCGAGAATCAAGGGGTCTCCTTCACGTTCCAGGTAGGCGGCAGCCAAACCCTCACCAAAACGCTTATACCAAATTTGGTGGTAGCCGCATGCTTTTGCCTCCTCCACTTTGCCTTCAACGTTATCTACAATAAAGCGTAAGTGGTGCATCCCTTCACGGCCAGCATCAAGAAATTCCTTGTGTGGTGTTTTTCCCGATATCCATTGAATGAGTTCTATTTCTATTTCACCGCTTTTCGCAAAAGCGATTTTCAGCGAGCTGGTTTCCTGAACTCCGCGATAGTCCCACTCCATGTCGAGCGCATCCATGACAGTGAATGGGCCAAACAAAGGCTCGTAGTGCGCCAATGCTTTCTCAAGATCCTGCACTACAAATCCAATTTGATCGACTTCAGGTAATTCAAGTGTGTCTCTTAAATCAGTACTCATTTTGCCTCCTTCGTTAGCTCCGCGGTTGATTACAGATGATTCGATTAGCTCAAATTAAAACAACTGTTGTAATATAACAAGTGCATAAATATAATTCTCGCCAGTTGGATAAACAAGTAAACCACTGGTTTGGGAGTAGGGTTATGAACAAGCGCGTTTCGTTTAACTACAGCGGAGCATCGGTACTGGTGACAGGCGGATCCAATGGTATCGGTTTGGCGATCGCCCGTGAATACCTGGCCGCAGGTGCCAGCGTCATGATTACCGGTCGTAGGGAAGGCGCCAGTGATTATGAGCATGACTTGAGTGGGCTGGATTACCGGCAACTGGATGTCAGTTCGCGTGATGCTTTGATCGAGTTGGCCAATAGTCTTGACACTCTCGACATACTGATTAATAACGCTGGAGGTGCGCAGGCAGACGAGTGGGGGCACGACGGCTTTGACCAGTCAGTCAGTATCAACCTGAGCAGTGCCTATCATCTGAGTGCTGCCTGCAAGCATTTACTTGAAGCCAGCCAGTTTGAGGGTGGCGCCAGTATTGTTGGAATTGCCTCGATGACTTCTTATTTTGGTTATGAGTGGACGCCCGGTTACGGCGCCGCCAAGGCGGGACTGGTGCAGTTAGTCAAAACACTGGGAATCAGCTGGGGCCCCAGCGGAATTCGCGCCAACGCGGTGGCCGCGGGAATGACGCGTAGTAACCTGACTGCGCCGGTTATTGATGGCATGCCAGAATTAATCGAAGGCATGTTTGAACGCCAGGGTTTGAAGCGGGTTGGGGAGGGGGAAGATATTGCCGCAGCTGTGTTGTTCCTGACATCGCCTGCCGCAAGCTGGGTGACGGGGCAGACTCTCGCTGTGGATGGCGGATTTTCAACGGGGATGGGCTAGTGGCGGTGTCTGCCATTGGCAAGCGGCAGCTGAACTCTGCCAAAACCCGAGACAAACTGATCGATGCAGCGGTCTCGCTTTATGGGAATAGCAGCATGGATGCCGTGTCTCTCAGGGAGATTGCCGTGGAGGCGGGACAGAAGAATCCCAACGCTCTGCAATATCATTTTGGCGATAGAGATGGGCTGCTGCAGGCAATCA
Source organism: Candidatus Seongchinamella marina (assembly GCF_026262685.1). Taxonomy (NCBI): domain Bacteria; kingdom Pseudomonadati; phylum Pseudomonadota; class Gammaproteobacteria; order Cellvibrionales; family Halieaceae; genus Seongchinamella; species Candidatus Seongchinamella marina. The sequence continues at coordinate 473,032 of NZ_SHNP01000004.1, read as the reverse complement.
TCGATAAGCATTCAGCTCAAATCGGGCTGTTACGCGACGCTTATATTAGGGATACACAGGAAAAGAAATGGTCGCCGGGCGAAGCTGCGGCTCGCTGTCTGGTGATGCCAATTGTCGACTACATGGAGAGCAACGGAGACGGGGTGAATTTCGTGAGGCTGGTTTCCCAGATTGCGGCGGTTTACCAGAACGGCACTGCTTCAGGCCCAGCGGGGGGAGTTCACTTTCCCCGCACCAAATCACTGGAGGCCGTATTCAATCGCGCGCTAGTCGCAGTGTCTTCCCGGGAGGCACGGCGGCGTATCTACCTGGTGGTAACCATTACCTTTCATACCCTCGCCGATATTTACCGAACCAGTCAACAAACGCCAACCAGTCCGGTGGCAAATAGAAAGCTTATGGTGGACCAATTGATATGCCTTCTTGAATCTTTTTTTTCCGCGCCTCCCAGGCAGGTCCGCTAGGCTTCGCGCGAAAAAAGTTACTGAGTTTTCTTGCCTAAAATCGTCGGGGCTCACAGGTCTTACCAGAGGCACTGTGTTTGGAACGGAGGGTCATGGCAGACAAACAGCCTGCTTATCACCACATCCACGGCAAATTATTGACGTCACTCTGCGCCGTTCAGGCAGTCGCAGGCTCCTGTCATCTGTTTGCGTCATTCGCAGCAGGGCGGCTCTTTTGGATGCTGAATAGGCCTAAAGCTGTTTTCTATTCCACGCCAGAGCCCCGATCATTGCCGCGATAGGTAACAGGCATAGCAATAATATGGACTCCCAGCTAAGCAAACTAACCGCAAGACCCGCTGAAAGAGAAGCGATGGCCTGGCTGGAAAAGATAGCGGTGTCGTTGATAGCCTGAGCCTTATGCTGCTCACCTCCTTCGTAGGACATTGGAAGCAGGGCTGTACCGGCGACAAATAAGAAATTCCAGCCAATACCCAGCATCACTAGCTGTCCCCAGAAACCCATGACAGTTGCATCGCTGAGGCCGATCACAATAGTCAGGCCATAGCAGCCTAGCCCAGCAATCATAAGTCCCCTGATACTGAAGGCTTTAAAGAGCCAGGCTGTGAGCAGGGAAGGCAGGAACATGGCTGCAATATGTGACTGTATGACCCACTTGGTATCTTCCATGCTGTATCCATTATGAATGTGCATGCTGATGGGGGTTGCCGTCATCACAAATGACATGACCACGAAAGCGACGGTGCCGCTTGCCATGGCCAGTACCAAAGAAGGGTTGCTCAGCATCTCGCGCAGTGGTCTGGCCTGCCCATGGTGTTCTTGACCAAACCGCTCGGCGGGTACGTAGAACAACAATAATAGTCCTGCAGTGAAAAATCCGACCATGCCGAGCCAGAACGAGCCTCTGAACGGAACAGAATCAAGGTGCTGCCCCCACAGGGCCATTTCTGGCCCTAAAAAAGCGGCGACGATACCGGCACACATAATGATAGATGCGGCTGTCGGTCCTTTCTTCAGAGGCACACACTCCATAGCGGCGAAGCGGATTTGGTGCATTGCGGCATTGGCGATTCCCAGAATTGCCGAGCTGGCACAGAACAAAGTGAAGCTGCCAAGTGCCAGGGCTTGGCCGGCAAGCAGGGTGGCGGTAATGCCCAGGCCGGTGAAAGCCAGGAATGTTTTTTTGCGACCAAACCGCGCCATCCCGCGTGATGCAGGAAGAACGCCTAAGGCGGTGCCGACCACCATCAAAGCGATGGGCAACGTGGCCAATTGGGCGTTGCTGGCCAATTGGGCGCCGATAATACTGCCAATCAGCATTAGCATGGGTGACGCAGACATAGCGATAGCACTAATCAGTGCCAGTAGCCAAACCATCTTAAATTCAGAGCCCATTTGGTCAGGATAACTCATCCGATAGACGATAGCGCCCGTATGAGTTATTGGGTGCGTGTGAAACCTGAAAAGTAACGTAAATGCCACCTCCAAAGCCTTGCTTCCACGCGTGTAAGTGAGGAAAATGCCGAACCAAATTGATTCATCGCGAAAATCTTGAGGCCCGCCAAACCATTATGTCGAATCCAAACCTGGTAAACCCCATTTTTTCTGCCCCCTTCAGCAAGTGGCTTGCTGTCTCTGTTTTAGCAGCCGCGGGATCGCTGGCAGGGTGTTCAGACAGCAGCAGTGACAGGCCAGCCGCAGCACCAGAGCCGGAGCCTCCTGAAACCGTAGTGGCGCCATTTCAGGAACTGTACGACCAGGGCATCAGTCGGTATATCGGTGAATACACGCCGATGCTGTCCGAAGAGGAAGAGGGCATCGTCACTCACAGCTTCGGAACAGGCGATGGCCCTCTGTGTATTGATGGGTCTGAATTCAGGATGGCCACCCTCGACGCGGGATCACAAGACCTGGTGATCTTCCTGCAGGGCGGCGGGGCGTGCTGGTCTGAGCTTCCTAACTCGTGCACAGAAACTGCTAGCTCGGGCATTCCACAGTCTGGCATTTTGGACCCGACGCGAGCTGATAATCCGGTGAAGGATTACAACGTAGCTTATTTTCCTTACTGCGACGGCGGACTGCATGGCAGCGATAGGGATACTGACTCCGACGGCGACGGCGACGCTGATCGCTTCCAGCGTGGCCTTCATAATCTGTCCGCAGGATTGGATGTAGCACTGCGAGAGTTTCCCAATCCGCGCCGCGTCGTTCTGATGGGGTCTAGCGCCGGCGGCCTGGGTACGACGTTTGCCCTACCTTTGGTGCGCTACCAGTTCCCCGATGTGCGCATCGATATCGTTAATGACGCTGGCGTGGGCGTCAACCGCCCGAATCAGCCAGAATTTCTGGAACTGTTGACGAATGATTGGAATTCAGAGGCGTTTTTCCCGGAGAGTTGCCCCGAGTGTATCCCAGAGGATGGTCACTTGAGCGACTACCATGTATGGCAAATGAATGAAGATCCCAACGTACGTCGTGGCATGCTCAGCCACAGTGACGATACGGTATTTGCGTTGGTGTTTCTCATGATCGGTTTCGATGCCTGGAAAGAAGCGCTATATCCGGAAATGCAGCAGTTAGAAGACGCACACCCGGAGCGCAGTCATTACTGGATCCCTAAAGCCGTCGGTCACACCTTTCTGCAGGCAGAACCCGATCAGACCGCGGGCGGTGTTCCGCTGATGGAATGGATCGCTCTTATGCTTGACGACTCGGAAGACTGGGTCTCAGCCCAGGACTGATCTGTAGTTGGATTATAAAAAAAGGGCCGCAAGGCCCTTTTTTTATGAGTGCGTTATCCGGTGATCAAACGGCAGGAGCAGCTTGAGCTCCTCGTATCAGCTTGCCGGGCACTGCTCCGGTATAACGCCCGTTCTCCATAATGACTTCACCATTGACGATCGTGGCAAGGTAGCCAGTGGCGCCCTGGAACATTCTCCGGCCGCCTGCGGGCAGGTCAAAGATAATCTCGGGGGCTTCCAATTGCAGTTGTTCGAAGTCGATAAGATTAAGGTCCGCTTTCATACCCACTTGTAGAGTGCCCCTATCGTTAAGGCCCACGCAGCGCGCCGTATCCATAGTTTGCATTTTGACCGCCTGCTCCAGACCCAGGCGATGGCCGCGCTCGCGGTCACGCACATAAAAACTGAGCATCTGGGTGGGCACGCTGGCATCGCACAATACGCCGCAATGGGCACCGGTATCAGCGAGCGAAATCACCGTCGCCTCATCTTCTAATAGTTCAACTTGTCGGCTCAAGTCATTGGCACCGTAGCCAAAGCAGGGGAAGTAAACAACGTTCTTGCCATTTCTTTCCATCATCAGATCATAGCAATACTGCTGCGGCGAGATTCCAGCTTCCCTGGCCTTGGCGGCAATACTGTCCTGTGGGCCTGGCTCGTAGTTAGGCGGCGTACCCAGCTCGTAGAGCTTGTCATAGCCACCGATAATGGTGTCCATGAAGTCGTCGCCCATTAATGGCAATTCCTCAGCGAGTATCGCCGCCCGTACTTGTGTTTTTCGAAGTTCGTTCAGTCGTTCCTCATGGGAAAGAATAGACAATGGTGCGTAATTGGCGTGAAAACTGAATGGATGAATAGTGCCGTCCCAGGACAGCAGCAGGTTGACTGGCCTTGCGCCAATATGTGGAATTAACTGGGCACCTTCAACTGCCGCTTTACGGCAAAACTCCAGTTGGGCTTGAACGCGGGGCCAGTCAGATTCTTCGCGAAAAAATAGTACAAAGTTAATCTGGCAGTTGTTGTCGATGGACAGTCGTTTCATCCAGTCCATCTCTTCCTGCCAGTTGGTGAAGTCGGAAACCAGGCCAAATATAGCCTCGCCGCCAAGGTCACCGATCGCTTTTCCTATGCCGAGTAACTCATTTTCGTCTGCATAAGTGCCGGGCATCGCCTGCTCTTCACGCGTGGTATGTAGCTCGGTCCGCGACGTGGTGAAGCCGATCGCCCCAGCGCTTACGCCCTCTTTAACAATGCTTGCCATTTTCTCAATATCTTCACTCGTGGCTTTTTCATTGTGCGTACCCCTGTCGCCCATGACATAAGTGCGCACTGCGCAGTGGGGAACCTGCGCACCCACGTCGATTGCTCGAGGGAATGCCTCTACCGCATCAAGATATTCTGGGAAGGATTCCCAGTCCCAACTGATTCCCTCATGAAGGGCGGAGCCGGGAATATCTTCGACATCCTCCATCACCGCGATTAAGCGGTCATGTGCGGTATCGCTGGGCTCGCAGGGGGCAAACCCCACGCCACAGTTACCCATAATCAGGGTGGTGATACCGTGATTGGCAGCAGGACTGCAAAGAGGGTCCCAGGTAGCCTGACCGTCCATATGGGAATGAACATCCACCCAGCCGGGGGTGAGGAGCTTGCCTTCTGCATCTATTTCACGCCTGGCAGTGCCGTTAACTGCTCCCAGAGCGGCGATACGGCCGTTGGTTATGGCCAGGTCTCCGTCAAAAGCGGGAGCTCCGGTGCCGTCGACAATGTGCGCGTTGCGAATGATGAGGTCATACATGGCTGTTATCTCTTTGGCCGTCTGATATACAGTCATCAAGATAACGCCTCACGGTGCGAAATACACTACTCGCGAGCCGCTTGGGGCTCAGGCGCAGCTGCCTTAGGGGGCTGGTGTAATCTGTTGGACCAGCGACCTTCAGAAGCAGGTTTATAATCGGGCGCAACAATCAGGGAGGTCCAGATGCAACGTTTAGCAGGAAAAGTCGCTATCGTAACCGGTGGTGCGAATGGCATGGGCGAAGCCACAGTCAGGCTGTTCGTGGAACACGGCGCCAAGGTCGTTATCGGTGATATTGCCGAGGACGCGGGGCAGGCGTTAGCAAATGAGTTGGGTGAGGTGGCCGTTTTCTGTCGCATGGATGTGACATCGGAAGCCGATTGGGATAAAGCTGTTGCCGCTGCCCAGGCTTTGGGCCCACTGAATGTATTGGTTAACAATGCGGGTATGGTGCACATGGCCTCGATTCTGGACACCTCGCCGCAAGACTTTATGCGAGTAGTCGAGGTTAATCAGTTGAGCACTTTTCTGGGCGTTCGAGCAGTGATAGAGCCAATGAAAGCGGCGGGCTGTGGCTCCATCATTAACGTTTCTTCCATTGATGGTTTGCATTCATGTGCCGGCCTTGGGGCCTATTCTGCCAGTAAGTGGGCGGTGCGCGGTTTCACCAAAGCAGCAGCGATCGAGCTGGGCCAATACGGTATTCGTGTCAATAGCGTACATCCCGGCGGAATATTTACCGAGATGGGTGGCAAGGGGGTGATCTCGGAGGATGACCTGAACAAATCTATTTACAAGGATTTTCCAATTCCTAGAACCGGTCAACCCGAAGAAGTGGCCTACGTGACTTTATTTTTAGCAACGGATGAGGCCAGTTACAGCACGGGCTCAGAGTTTGTTGCCGACGGCGGTTGGTTCGCTGGCATGCGTCGCCCTGGAATGCCCTGCTCGTGACGGTGCTGCAGGGCCCTCTGTCAAAGCTCGTGTGACAGGCGCAAACCCCAGGTCCTGGGCGCGCTTAACTGAGTGCCTGGTCCATAGTTATGAGTCACGCTGGATGGGCGCTCACGGAATATCCAGTTGCGCTCATCGGCAATGTTTTTGACAAAGGCGGTCATGCTCCAGGGGCCATAGGAAGCGCTCAACTGGCTGTCCCAGCGATCCCAGGCTTTTACTTTGTCGTACTCATCCAGATTAAACGGTGACATGTATTGATCACCTACATACATGTAGCTCACCGATGCAGACATTTGTGCCCACTGCCATTCCCACTGGGCGCTGGCCCACAGGCTGAATTTATGTTCCGGGGTGAGCGGAAAGGAATTGCCTTCAAGGTTTTGTTTTTCGGTGCAAAGTGGGTCATCTGAGTTGCCTTGTGCCAGCGGTCCCAACGCGCAGGCATTGGCGTCTGTACTGGCGAACTCATCATAGCTGGTCTGGTTCCAGGACCAGGCGGCACCGGCGCTAAGGTATTGGTTTAGCAGAGCGGTGGCCTCCACTTCTATTCCGTAGGCATGGGCCTCGTCGGCGTTGCTGAAGCTGCGCAAGGCGACCCCATTGACAACATCCTGACGGATAACCTGTAAATCCTGGTAATCGTAAAAATAGGCGGCGGCAGCTAATTGCAGACGATTGTCGATTAATGCCCCTTTGTATCCCAACTCCAGTGACAGCAGATCTTCAGGAGCAACGCGGTCAACATCCGTTGAAGCAGTGGGCTTCATGAAATTGAATCCACCGCTGCGATAACCTGTGGCCAAGCTGCCATAAAGCATCTGGCCCGACATAAAGGTATAGTCCAGGCCGAGGCGCCAATCCACGCTGTCCCAATTGTCTTTGGCTTTCCGGCTGATGTCGCCATCGCCGACCCATTGCACGAATGTCGTATCGCCGCCGTCTTTGTCATCCTGAGAATAGCGTAGCCCTGCTGTCAGTCGCCATTGGCTGGAGAAATCCCAGGTGCCCTGCCCGTAGGCGGCATAGGTCGTGGTGATGAGATTAGAATTGCCGCGGTAGAGCCAATTCTCTGTGCTGGTATTGCGTCCGACCAGATTGCCAAGAAAAGCGTAGACCGCCATCACGTCGTCGTTGTCCTCGCGGACAGCGAAGAACTGCTCTTCATCGCTGCGATAGTAATAGAGCCCTGACACAAAGTTGATAGCACCATCGAGTTCGGAATAGAACTGCAAATCTTGCGAGGTAAAGTTAGCTTCCTGTGCCGTATTGTCTGTCACCATAGGTGGAGCGTGATCTATGCCGGTTAGTGCAGACACCGGAGTGTTGCCAAGAAAAATTTCGCTCCAGCTAAAGCCAGCATCTGCTGCGTTGGTGGCGTCGTTGTCCACGCGCTTGGCATAATCATATTCATAATAAGAGGCAAGATGCTTCAGGCGATAATTCCCTAGTGCAATTTCGTTCAGCAGATAAACCGAGCGGGTGTCAGTGCTTTCCACCGGAATGATATCCGACTGAGTTTTGCTTTCATCAGAAATGGCAGCGTTCGACTTGGTGTAACCCTGGTGAAAGTTGACAAAATTTTGTCCCGGAAAGGTCCCTGGCAGATTGAGCGGAGCGCCGCTACTGGCATCCGGCACTATCTGCAGGTAGTCGGTGTTGAAAGGCAGAGTTCGATACCCGTTGGATGGGCGTCGGTTTAAGTCGACATCGGAAAACTGAATACGTGAGTACCATAGATTATTCCAGTGATACTTGAACGACAGGCGCAGATAGCGCGTGTCTTTGTCGTCGAAATCTTCGCCGGAAGTCACTTCTTCTTGAAAGCCCGACCGTTTGATAGAGGATGCAGCCGCAACCATGGACAGCTGGTCCGTTATAGGTCCGCTGATGAGGCCTTGCAGTGCCTGGTAGTCGTAGTTGCCAAGTTCCAGGTTGACTTTGCTTTTCCAGGTGATCGTGGGGCCCATACTGATGATGTTAATGGCGCCGCCCACCGCATTGCGGCCGTAAAGTGTGCCCTGAGGGCCGCGCAGTACTTCAACTCTGTCGGTGTCGAACATGTTGGTGTATTCGAATAAACCAGCCTCTGTGGTGTACACGCCATCACTATAAAGAGCGACACCGGGGTCGGACCCAAGAGCGTTGTTTGGTCTTCCCACACCCCTGATGCTTACCTTCGATGGTGTCCCGGTCATACTCAGCGAAGGGGTACGAGCCACAAGGTCCTGCGCGCTATTGATTGAAAATTTACCAAGCGTTGCCGCGTCAAATGCGCTGATGGCGATTGGGGTATCCAACAAGCTTGATTGCCTGCGGTTGGCGGTCACTATTACTTCTTCTAATTGACTCGCGCCCTGGCTCCAGGCCGTCGGTGTGTTGGTCAGCAGAGGTGCAAGTAACCATAGATTGGCCCATATGGCACGTCGGGGTAGCGCATTGCCATGCTGTTTCATTTAAGCGCCTCCTTCATAATCGGCTTATCCTGCCTCCAGCCGGGAGGATGGAGCCAAAGCATTAGGGCCGAGACCATAGAGTCTGCTCTGACGCTGCTGACAAATAGTTTAACCCATTCGTTAAATGCAATTCGCAATGGATTGTAGGTGCCGATGTTATTAATCAGCCCGTACTGCACTGCCGCTTTTTCCTCGACGAAAGTGCCGAATAGCCGGTCCCAGACAATCAACATGTTGGCATAATTTTTGTCGATATATTCGGGGTTTGAACCGTGGTGGGCCCGATGATGTGAGGGAGTGACAAACAGGTACTCTACTGGAGTCCAGAGCTTTTTTACCATTTCAGTGTGCGTCCAGAAGCCATAGATAGTGGCAATGGCCCCAGCACTGGCGATGACCAGCGGATCGAAGCCCAGAAGCGGCAGAGGCCAATAAAACAAAGCGCGCGTCAGCGGTCCGGTGGGAGACTGGCGCAGGGCAGTGCCAAAGTTCATCCGCTCGCTGGAATGATGCACCACGTGGGCGCACCATAGAAATCGTATGCGGTGGGAAGCACGGTGATACCAATAAAACATGAAGTCCAGCACCAGCAGGGTGAACAGCCATTGCAGCGGACCATGCCCCAGCTCAAAAAAGCGGTGTTGGTAGAGATAAAAATGCAGACCGATAATCAGAGCATTGAAGCCAAATCTAATTACGATATTCATTGCTAATTGCGACATCGATGCACCGAAATCGCGCCATTCATAGGCTTCCTGTCCACGAACAGCCGTGATGATGGCTTCGGCCAACATCAACAAGGCAAATACCGGCAAAGCTAGAATAGTCAGGTCCATTTTTTGTTCAATTCTCAGGTATAGACAGCTGAGGATGTTAATGCCTCATACCCCGCGGGGCAATGCGTGTAGTCCGACCCCTTTTTTCGGAAATTTGAACTATAGTTGTCATTAACTACAACAGCTCAGGAGAGCCAGTCATGCTGTACGCTATGCCAGGCAGTGAAGATGCACTGTTTACCTTCAAGTCACGATATGAAAACTTTATCGGCGGTCAGTGGGTTGCGCCGGCCTCCGGAAACTACTTCGAGAACATCACTCCAGTGACCGGACAGGCATTCTGTGAAATTCCTCGATCTGGTGACCCAGACCTTGCCGCGGCCCTTGATGCTGCCCATGCTGCCGCTGATGTCTGGGGTAAGACGTCTGCCACAGAACGTTCCAATGTGTTGCTTAAAATTGCAGACCGGATAGAAGCAAACCTAGAAACCCTGGCCTATGTGGAAACCTGGGACAATGGCAAGAGCATTCGCGAAACACTCAATGCAGATATTCCGTTACTAGTGGATCATTTTCGCTACTTCGCCGGGTGTATCAGGGCGCAAGAGGGGAGCGCGGCAGAGATTGATGCCAATACAGTCAGCTATCATTTTCATGAACCATTAGGCGTGGTCGGTCAAATCATTCCCTGGAATTTCCCGCTTCTGATGGCGGGTTGGAAACTTGGGCCGGCCCTGGCAGCGGGTAATTGTGTGGTTTTAAAGCCGGCTGAGCAGACTCCCGCATCCATTCTGGTGTTGATGGAAATGATTGGGGACCTGTTGCCCGATGGGGTGGTGAATGTGATCAACGGCTATGGTGAGGAAATTGGTGAAGCCTTGGCCAGTTCAAATCGTATTGCCAAAATTGCGTTTACCGGGTCAACGGCAGTAGGGCACTTGATTCTGGCAAATGCGGCGAAAACCCTGATTCCTTCCACCGTCGAATTAGGCGGTAAGTCGCCCAGTATTTTCTTTGAAGACATCATGCAGCAGGAGGAGGACTTCGTTAGTAAATGCGTCGAGGGCGTGTTGCTGGGCTTTTTCAATCAGGGGGAGGTATGTACTTGCCCGTCCCGAGCCTTGATACAGGAAAGTATCTACGACGACTTTGTGGAAAGGGTGCTGGAGCGCGCGAGGAACATTGAACAAGGAAGTCCGCTGGATACCGAGACCATGATAGGCGCCCAGGCGTCCAAGGAACAATTCGATAAGATTATGAGCTATATGGAGGTTGCCCGGCAGGACGGCGCCAAGTTCCTGATCGGCGGCGACAGGGCAGAGGTTGCCAGTGATATCGCAGGGGGTTATTACATTCAGCCTACGCTGCTTCAGGGGACTAATGATATGCGTGTGTTCCAGGAGGAAATCTTTGGTCCCACTCTGGGCCTGACCAGTTTCAAGACTGAGGAGGAAGCCCTCGCGATAGCTAACGCCACCGAGTATGGGTTGGGGGCGGGCGTCTGGACCAGGGATACCAATCGGGCCTTCCGTATGGCCAGGGGTATCAAAGCGGGGCGGGTGTGGATGAATTGCTATCACGCCTATCCTGCCCATGCCGCTTTTGGAGGTTACAAGAAGTCAGGCATCGGTAGAGAAACCCACAAGATGGCATTGGAACACTACCAGCAGACCAAGAATATGTTGGTCAGCCATGATACTAATCCGCTGGGCTTCTTTTAGACAAAGAAATAAAGCGACACCAATAACAGACCTACAAGGCAGCGGAGCCAGAAAGGTGCCGCTGTTTTATAAAGACTTGCCTGCGGTACAAATAGATGGCTGTTCAGTGATGGCTCGCTTGTCTACTATGCGGGCGTACAGTTAACTATTATGGAGACAGATGATGCTGTCCAAGTTAGACGACTACCCGATTCACCAGACGGTCCAGCCCATTTTCCACACCGCCTCCAGCGATCGTTTTCATTACGATCGGTACTGGTATAACGCTCACGCAAAAGACGGCAGCTTCTATTTTGGGGTCGGCATGTGTCGCTACCCTAACCTGGGCATCCTTGATGGCAGCCTGAGTCTCGCCATCGATGGCAGGCAATACGCTTTTCACGGCTCTTGCCGAGCGCCCCATGAGCCAACGGATCTTAGTATTGGGCCGATGGAATTGCAGATACTCGAACCAATGGGTAGGCACCGGTTGATTATTGCAGACAACGAAACTGGAATTTCCTGCGATCTCTTGTTCACCCCTCGCACGTCCTGTCTTGAGGAAGGGCGCCAAACCTTGCGCAACGAACGTCATGTTGTGATGGACGCGACTCGCCTGGATCAATTTGGTTTTTGGTCAGGGTGGATTCGTTACGATGGCAAAGAATTGGTGGTAGACGGCGCTACAACTTTTGGAATCAAGGATCGCTCATGGGGCATTCGCCCTGTCGGCGATGCCTACACTGGCGGCGCTCCGCTGGCTGAGTTCCAGGCGGTTCACTTCAACTGGGCCCCTATTCACTGGGAAGACGAATGCAGTCTAGCCGGTTGGTTTGAGGACGGTGAAGGCTACCAGTGGCACACAGACCAGGGTTTCCTGCCACACTATGCCAGCATGGATGAAATTCCCGGGACCAATGACCCTGCCGCCCGCACCTGGAATGGCAAAGTTGAACACAAGCTGAATATGATTGCGGGCACCCGGCGTGCCAGTTCCGCGGTCATCACCATGAACGACAAGTCGGGAGAGAGCCTTGAAATCAGTTTGGAGCCGGTAATGCTCCATCGCATGAAGGGACTGGGTTATCAGCACCCTGAATGGGGGCATGGCAAGTGGCATGGGGAACTCGTCATATCTGGCGAGAGTTGGACGGATAGCGACCTGGATCCGCTGGCCTTGGAGAATCTTCATATTCAGCAGATTGTCATCGCGCGCTGCGGCGACAAGATTGGCCATGGTGTGCTGGAGCAGATGCATATTGGCCCTTCAGCGAGTCACGGTTTCGCAGATTGGTTTGACGGAGCGACTTAGTTCATCGTTGCCTAGAGATACGCTATGAAGAAGCTTGCCTTGCTATTGCTGTTTACCCTGCTCACCTTATCAGGCGCAGCACTTTTAGGTGCATGGTATGTAGGCGCATGGAATCTGATTTTTCCAAACGATCAGCATGACAGCCAGGCACCCCGCCTGCCCGCTAACCTTCAGCAGCCAGCGATCTTGGTCTTTAGCAAGACCAATTCGTTTCGACATCGAGACGGTATTGCAGGCGGTTTGCGGGCCTTGGAAACTATCGGCGACAACAATGACTGGTCAATATTTGCGACTGAAAACGGGGCTGTGTTTAATTCAGAGCAACTGGCAAAGTTCTCCGCAGTCGTATTTCTCAATGCATCGGGCGATATGCTGAGTGAGCCGCAGGAAGCAGCTTTCGAAAGCTGGTTGGTCGCTGGCGGCGGCTGGTTGGGGATACATGCTGCGGGAGACGGTTCGCACAAAGGCTGGTCTTGGTACGGGCAGAACCTGATCGGCGCTGACTTCACCGCTCATATTCTCGGACCGCAATTCCAGGTCGCCCGCGTTGAGGTTGAGTCCCCAGGCCATCCCGTGGCTCAGGGCCTTCCTGCAACTTGGGAGCATGAAGAAGAGTGGTATTCCTGGGAGCGTTCGCCGCGAGCCAGGGGCTTTAATGTTCTGATGACTATCGACGAGAGTAGTTACTCACCGATCCAGAATGGCCCGGGTTTTGAACGAGATTTGCGGATGGGCGATCACCCGGTGGTATGGACGAATTGTTTGGGGCAGGGGAAAACTGTCTATAGCGCTCTGGGTCACCAGAAAGAGGCCTTTGAAGCGCCTCAGCACCTGCAACTTCTGCAGAGTGCGCTGATCTGGCTAATAGATTCTGATCAGCCGTGCCGAAAGACAGACACCGCGCTCCAGTGAGTCAGGGTCCCTATCGCGCCTGAATCAGCTATCCCTGTCGCGAACCTTTCCACGCAACGATTTTACTTTCCCTCGGCGTGTCTTGCCGTCTACTCTTTTCTTTTTTGAACTGCGAGTAGGCTTGGTCGGTCGACGCGCTTTCTGGATAGCGGCAGCACTGCGTATCAAGTCTTGCAAACGTTCTAAAGCATCTGCTCGATTCTTGTCCTGGCTGCGAAAGCGCTGAGCTTTGATGACAATAACCCCATCGTTGGATATGCGGTTGTCGCGCTGCCTCGTTAGACGTTGCTTGTAAAACTCGGGCAGCGAGGAATCGGCGATGTTAAAGCGCAAGTGAATAGCCGACGACACTTTATTTACGTGCTGGCCTCCAGCCCCCTGAGCGCGTATAGCAGTGATCTCTACCTCTTCTAGTGGCAGGGCAACGGCACTGGATATTTGTAAACCGCTCATGAGCGTTCCTTGTTGGCGGGTATAAAAAACTACGCTGATCATCACTATGGGTCAATCAAGTTATCTTCTTTACTACCAGCGTTGCTAACTTATGAGATGCTAGTCCCAAATAAAACCCACCAGTGAGGCCGAACCGATGCGCCTGATTATCATTCTGTTTTCAAGCTTCGTTGTGCTGAGTGCCTCAGTTCACGCGACGGAGCGTCCCAATATTATTGTCATGGTGGCCGATGATCTCGGCTGGGCTGACGTGGGCTTTCATGGTGGAGAAATCGATACTCCCTCACTGGATCGCCTTGCTGCGGAGGGAATGGAGCTTTCTCGTTTTTACACTACGCCGATATGCTCTCCCACCCGGGCAGCGCTGATGACAGGGCGCGACCCAATGCGGCTGGGCGTATCCTATGCTGTCATCATGCCGTGGACCAATCTTGGCATCCACCCACAAGAGCACTTTATGCCGCAAAGCTTTTTGGCTGCCGGCTATCAAACAGCGATGGTCGGCAAATGGCATCTGGGTCACTCCCTGCAGGCATATCACCCAAACGCTCGTGGTTTCGAACACTTTTATGGGCACCTGCACACGGAAGTTGGCTATTTTCCACCGTTTGCTAACCAAGGAGGTAAGGACTTTCAGGAAAACGGCGTCTCCATCGAGAAACAAGGCTATGAGTCCTATTTACTGGCTGACGAGGTGTCTCGCTATATTCGCGAGCGTGATCAAGAAAAGCCTTTCTTCGTCTACATGCCTTTCATTGCACCGCACACTCCTCTGGATGCCCCAGATGATTTAATAGAAAAGTACGCTGACCTGGAGGATAAGCGCCGACCGGCCCGCAGCAAAAATACTGATGAGACCCGTAAAATAAGTCGCGTGATGGGCAGAGACAGCGCCAGACCAATGTATGCCGCGGTAGTGGATGGTATGGACCAGGCGATTGGCCGAGTGCTAAAGACTCTCGATGAAGAAAAAATTGCTGACAATACGATTGTGTTGTTTTTCAGCGATAACGGCGGTGCAGCTTATGCGACCGGCGGAGCCGATAACGTCCCTTTGCGCGGCGGCAAGGGAGAGACATGGGAGGGTGGAATACGCGTGGTGTCATTAATGCGTTGGCCCGATGGTCTGGCATCGGGTAAAAAAATGAATCAGATTATGAGTGCCATGGACGTATTTCCAACGCTGGCACAAGCTGCCGGAGTAAAACCAGCCAACGATCAGTTTGAGCTGGATGGGAGGAGCATGTGGCCTGCCCTGGCAGAAGGAAAAACCATTCCCCGTGAAGAGTTGTTGTACTTTGCCTCAGAAACACCCATCCGCGGTTCCTTCATGCTAACCGCGTTTAATGACCACTGGAAACTGGTACAGGAAGTTCAGCAGGGGTTGTTGTCAGCGACGGTGACGAACTATTTATTCCGCATTAATGAAGACCCGAATGAACACAATAACCTCGCTGCGCAGTTCCCCAGGGTCGTCGAAAGCCTGGCGGGAAAAATTCATTATTGGCGCACACTCTACCCTGTAGCCGGTGCGCGATCTGAACTGGTGCCGCCACCGGGCTGGCGTGCGCCGAAAGACTGGGCGACGTACCCGCGCTCGTTTGAAGAAACTCAGGCTGTTTCGGCACCCGGCATGCCCCCTGCATTTGCCTTAAAACCCCTGGATTTTCAGCACGGCGAAGCAGGGCGCCTGATTTATAATTGTGAGCCATACGAGCTGTTGGGTGGCGGGCTGTGTAAGTAGCCCGTTTAAGCGGTGGAAGCGGGCTGTTCTGCGAGGTGGTTTTCAATTACCTGAATGAAATCGGCACCGTATTTGTCGAGCTTGCGCTCCCCCACACCGGTCAGACGGCCAAACTGGGCCAGATTCTGTGGCAATGCGACACACATTTCTTGCAATGTGCGGTCGTGAAAGATGACATAGGGAGGGACGCCCTGGTCTTCAGCCAGCTCTCTGCGCCGCTCCCGAAGCGCTTCCCAAAGGGCAACGTTTATGTCCGCGGGCAGACTTGTTTTGGTCGTTTGCTTCCCTGCTTTTTTGGGAACATCCCTGCGTAACTGGATGGTCTCTTCACCGCGCAATAGCGGCCTGCACTGTTCTTCCAAGCGCAGTGCACCAAATCGGTCCATATCAACGCGCAGGTAACCGCGTGCTACTAATTGTCTGAACACCGAACGCCACTGGTTAGCGTCAAGGTCCTTCCCCAGGCCGTAAGTTGCCAAGCGATGATGGTCGAACTGATAGATTTTTTCACCCTCGCCACCGCGTAATACATCGATTAAGTGATTAACGCCAAAGCGCTGCTCCGTGCGATAAACAGCCGACAGCGCCTTGCGGACAGCCTCTGTGCCGTCCCAGGTATCTACAGGTTCAAGGCAGCTGTCGCAGTTGCCACAGGGTTGCTCCAAAATGTCGCCGAAATACTTGAGCAAGCTCTGTCGCCTGCAGGATGTGATTTCGCAAAGGCCAAGCATTGCATTGAGCCTATGGCGTTCAGCGCGCTTGTGCTCTTCACTGCCGTCTGATGACTCGACCATTTGCCGCAGTTTAATGACGTCCTGTAAGCCATACACCATCCAGGCGTTGGACGGCGAGCCATCGCGTCCAGCACGCCCCGTTTCCTGATAGTAGGCCTCTACTGTTTTAGGCATGTCCAGATGAGCCACAAAACGCACGTCCGGTTTGTCTATACCCATACCAAAGGCCACCGTGGCCACCATGATGACGCTATCTTCCCGCAAAAACCTGGATTGGTAATCAGCCCGAATTCGGGCGTCCAAACCGGCGTGGTAAGGCAGTGCGTTGAAGCCCTGCTCTTGCAGCCAAAAAGCGATGTCTTCGGTCTTTTTGCGGGAAAGGCAGTAGACGATACCCGCGTCGGTGGGATGTTCCTCCTTCAGGAAACCCAACAACTGCTGCTTGGCATTCTGCTTCAGACTGATTCGGTAACGGATATTGGGTCGGTCGAACCCTGCGATAAACTGATCGGCGCTATCGAGATCGAGTCTGTGAATGATCTCCTTGCGGGTGCGTTCGTCAGCAGTGGCAGTCAGGGCAATGCGGGGAATACTGGGAAACTGCTGGTGCAGCAGGCTCAGTTGCAGGTAATCGGCTCTGAAGTCGTGGCCCCACTGGGACACGCAATGTGCTTCATCGATTGCAAACAGTGAAATCGGCGCCCTTTGTAGCAGTTCTATACTGCGCGCCTGAGTCAGCCGTTCAGGGGCGATGTAGAGCAGATCCAGTTGCCCTTGTAGCAGGTCCTGTTCAATTTGTGCTACCTGACCCGGTTCGAGAGTGGAGTTAAGAAAAGCCGCCTTCACCCCCAGCTGCCTCAGCGCACTGACCTGGTCCTGCATAAGCGCGATCAGGGGTGATATCACTACACCGCAACCGGGGCGAACCAGAGCCGGGATCTGGTAACACAATGATTTTCCGCCACCGGTGGGCATGAGTACCAGAGCATCCTGGCCGTTAACAACGGCGTTGATGATGTCATCCTGGGGAGGGCGGAAACGGTCGTAGCCGAAGGTATGTTTTAGAATATGCTGAGCGCTGGTCATTGCTGGAGAGTATATATGCCTTTTGGGTAGCCCTGCCAGATTAAGGTTTAAGAGTAAGTAGAGAGCATCTGGAGTAATATCTGGATGGTAGTTAATGATAACAACACCAACAGGAGGTGTGTGATGTCCCCACTCAATGAAGAGCAGGGTAAAGAATATTGGCGCCGCAATTTGTCCTTGATGCTCAAGCTGCTGACAATCTGGTTTATCGTCAGCTATGGCTTCGGCATTATTCTGGTTGATGTGCTCAACCAGATTAAGATTGGCGGCTATCAGCTGGGATTCTGGTTCGCACAACAGGGTTCAATTTACGTATTTGTAGGATTGATTTTCTATTATGCCAAGAGGATGGCCGCGCTGGACAAAGAATTTGGTGTGGAAGAAGACGAATAGGGAACTCTGGCATGGACCTGCAAACATTAACGTATGTTGTCGTGGGCTTTACCTTTGCCCTCTATATTGGAATCGCCATCTGGGCCCGCGCAGGATCGACAAAAGATTTTTATGTCGCAGGCGGTGGTATTCATCCCATTCAAAACGGTATGGCCACTGCAGCAGACTGGATGTCTGCTGCATCGTTTATTTCTATGGCTGGCCTTATAGCCCTGAGTTACGGAGGCTATGGTGGTTCGGTGTTCCTGATGGGCTGGACCGGCGGTTATGTCATCCTCGCCATGCTGATTGCGCCTTACCTGCGTAAGTACGGAAAATTTACGGTGCCAGAGTTTATTGGTGATCGTTTCTACTCCAACTCAGCGCGCACTGTTGCAGTGATTTGCCTCATTATCTGCTCTGTCACTTATGTTATCGGCCAGATGAAAGGTGTTGGTGTGGCGTTTTCCCGCTTCCTGGAAGTGGACTACGACACTGGACTTTATGTAGGCATGACGATCGTTTTCTTCTACGCCGTGCTGGGCGGTATGAAGGGTATAACCTATACCCAGATCGCCCAGTACTGCGTGCTGATTCTGGCTTATACCATTCCTGCTATTTTTATCAGCCTGCAATTGACCGGCAATCCAGTGCCTCAGCTCGGCCTGGGAAGCACGTTGGTCGGCACCGATGTCTACCTGCTGGACAAGCTCGATATGGTGGTTACAGACCTCGGCTTTAAAGAGTACACGACCAATGTGCGATTGAGTGGTATTAATATGTTCGCCTATACCATGTCATTGATGATTGGCACGGCGGGTTTGCCTCACGTTATTATCCGTTTTTTCACTGTGCCTAAAGTTAAAGATGCACGTTCTTCTGCGGGTTGGGCGCTGGTATTCATCGCAATCCTCTACACGACTGCCCCTGCAGTAGCGGGTATGGCTCGTCTGAACTTGATTGACACCCTCGGTGGTGAAGATGGCCAGGGTTTGATCATTGAAGATCGCCCTGTCTGGTTCAAGAACTGGGAAAAAACCGGTCTACTGAACTTTGATGACAAAAACGGCGACGGTCGAATCCAGTATTCTGCGGACAAGGAAGTCAACGAGATGGTCAAGATTGATAATGACATTATGGTTTTGGCCAATCCGGAAATTGCCAAGCTGCCCAACTGGGTGATTGCGCTGGTAGCCGCCGGTGGTCTCGCTGCTGCGCTATCGACCGCCGCGGGTCTGTTACTGGCAATTTCTTCAGCGATCTCACATGACTTGCTCAAGGGTATTCTGACGCCAAACATCAGTGAGAAAGCGGAGTTGAATGCCTCTCGAATAGCAATGGCGTTTGCTATTGCTGGAGCGGGTTACCTGGGGCTCAATCCGCCGGGGTTTGCCGCGGGAACCGTCGCCCTCGCTTTTGGACTTGCAGCATCCTCGATTTTCCCGGCGCTGATGATGGGTATCTTCTCCAAGAGCATTACCAAAGAAGGTGCCATCGCTGGCATGGTTGGCGGCATTGGTGTGACCTTGTTTTATGTGTTCCAGCACAAGGGCATCATGTTTATCCCGGATACCGCGTTCCTCGGTGACACCCTCCCCAACTGGTTTTTGGGTATCGAGCCCAATGCCTTTGGCGTTGTTGGTGCAGCAGTCAACTTCACGGTAGCCTTTGTGGTGTCCAGAGCAACGTCTGAACCTCCGCAGGAAGTTCAGGATTTAGTAGAACATATCCGTGTGCCCGTGGGTTCTGGCGAGGCGAATGCGCACTAAAATCAGCATGACCATTATCAGGGAGGCGCCGCTTTGCAGCGTCTTGACGCTGGCCTAAACTTGTCTCGCTGGTATCTGGTATTCCTGGATAGCAGTGCACCATCGATCGGAGCGGCATTCAGTGTTCAAGAATAAGCATGTAGTCATTGCCATCATTGTAGCCCCCATTCTTTCGATACTGGCTTGGGTTGGCGTTGGCCAGTTCACCGGTGAACAACCTCAATTGGCGCAGCCGGGCCAATCTTATCCGCTGCTGGAAAAAAGTAACTGCCGCTATGACAGTGGTGCCTGCGACCTGGAGAATGAAGATTTTAAATTTCGCCTTACTCTGCAGGATGGCACTGTCGGCTCGGAGATTCTCCTGACTTCTACTCATCCCCTGGAGGGCGTGGTACTGGCAGTCAGCGCAGCGGGCACGAATCCCATACCGGTCGCTATGAGAGCATCTGATGGCAATGGCTTGGAGTGGCGCATCGCCCTGAAGGCGCAGCCAGGGCCTGCGGAGCGCATTCGAATTGCGGCTAGTGCAGATGGCAGCAGCTATTTCGCCGATGCGTCTACGACTTTTTTGCAACCAAGAGGCTAAGCTGTCTCATGAGTGACAAAATATCAACGCAGCACGCATACGATCGAGAGCATGCCAACCACATTGACGCGCTTGGTACGCCAGAACTAGTGACGGTTGCTGAATTCATTCGGCAAACTCTGCCGTTTAATGAGCTGCCTGCGAGTATCCTCTATCCCTGTGTTGCAAAAATTCTGGTGCAGTACCACTGCCGAGGCGAGAGTTTTAGCGCAGATACGCCTGATAAAGGACTGCGAATTATACGCAGCGGCGCCGTGGAGTTGCGCAATAGTGATAATAAATTGCTGGATAGACTCGGCGAAGGCGAGAGCTTTCATATTATCGGTTTAAATGCTGAACGGGGGGCGGTGATAGCCACCGTTATTGAGGATGCCCTGGTCTATTTCGTGCCCGACGATGTGTATAGAGGTTTGCGGAAGAACGATCGGAGTTTTGATCGGTACTTTAGTGGGCAACGAAACCGGCGCTTGCGCAGGGCGGCTCGCTACCAGCCTGAACCCAATACCATGATGCAGCAAGTGAACACGCTGATGAGCACCAACTTGCTCATGATGGAACCATCCGCCACGGTTCAGGGAACGGCTCAAGCCATGGCTAAGCGCAGGGTATCTTCCGCTTTTGTGGTGAAGAATACGGATTTGCTGGGCATTGTTACTGATCGAGATTTGCGAGTACGTGCAGTGGCGAAAGCTCTGGCTCCCGAAACACCGGTAAGTCAGGTAATGACGGCAAATCCAGAATGGGTCGAGGGGCAGGAGACTGTTTTTGCAGCCACCTTGCTAATGACTCAGGGTCGATTTCACCATCTGCCGGTAAAAATAAATGGTGAGACAGCCGGCATAGTAACAACCTCGGATTTAGTACTGTCGAAACAGGATGACCCAGTTTATCTGGTACAGCATATTTCGCGGCAAGCCGATGTAAATAGTATAAAACAGTTAGTTTCCGGGATGTCTAAGCTGATGATTCAGTGGGTTAACTCTGGCATGCGGGCCCAGCAAGTGAGCCAGATTTTAACCGCTGTATCCGATGCAATCACCATTCGCTTGATTCAGTTGGCAGAGGAACAATTTGGCCCAGCTCCGGTGCCGTGGTGTTGGGCCGGTTTTGGTTCCCAGGCCAGGTCAGAGCAACTGCTAGGCGCTGACCAGGACAATGGGTTGGTGATTTCTGACGCAGTGACTGCCGATCAACTCCCCTGGTTTGAGAAGCTGGCACGATTTGTTTGTGATGCTTTGAGTGAATGCGGTTACGTGCATTGTCCCGGTGGCATTATGGCAATGACCGATGAATGGTGTCAGCCACTGGTCACCTGGCAGGATACTGTGCGTCGATGGACTCGTTCACCTACGCAGGACGCGGTGATGCGGGTGAGTATATTCTTCGATGTGCGTTGTATTTATGGCGATTGCTCTCTGGCAGACCGTTTGCAAGAGACCATGCTTGAGCAAGCATCGCAAAACTCGATTTTTCTGGCGGCTTTGTGCGCTAATGCACTGGAGGCCAGGCCGCCTCTGGGTATTTTTCGTCGCTTTGTGGTAGATCGTGACGGAGAGCACCGCAAGGAGTTAGATTTAAAAAAACGAGGCGTACTGCCTCTGACTGAAATTGTTCGTTTGCACGCACTGGCGCACAAGATTTCTGCGGTTAACACCGATGAGCGTCTCAAGGCACTGGCGGCGGAGAAGCATCTGACAATCACCAATAGTCGGAACCTTGCCGATGCCCTGCACTTCATCCAGCACTTGCGAATCACGCATCAGTGCGAGCAGGTTATGCGTGGCGAAAGTGTTTCGAATTTCCTGAACCCTCGCGATCTGCCGAAGATGGCCAGAGAGCAGTTGCGAGACGCATTTACTATTATTGATGAAGCTCAGTCAGCTATTAGGCAAACCTACCGAGCGGGAATGGCTTAATGTGGCAATTGCGAGCGCAGCGCCTCGCATATGGTCATCGGATGACGAGAACAGCGTTGCTGCAATGCTGGCAACAGCCCAAACCATCCTAAAAGGCAGATTGGCGCAAGACGCCGTTATTGATGCCTGTGGTGGGCACTTTATTGCAGGAAGAAGCGTTGCTCAGGCGACATGGTCGGATCATAGAACCCGGGGCACTGCACTCGCAGGACTGCCGCAGTCGCTATAATCTGCTGCACGTTCACGGCCACAATGCCCTGCTGGATGCTCTGGCGACAGCAGAGTTGCTGATAGCGATGGCGGCACACCGGAGTGTGGGCGAGACTTTCTCAGTGAGTGAGCTGTCATAGCCAGTGCCACTTCACATTTCTTTTACTGACAGACACACCCAATCTTTGGGTTCTCGCGTAGACTATGCATTAGGCAAGTATTTCCATCAAATGGCTGTGTGGCGAAAATAATTATGTCGAGGCTGGTTAAAAACCTGGTTGTCCCTCTGTTGGTATTAGCGGTAGCCGCTCTTACAGCTTATGCGCTGATAAATAGCAGGCCACCCTTACCGCAACGAGAGAGCACTATTACGGTGCCCGTTGTCGAGGTTCGGGAGGTGCAGCCAGGTCCTGTGCCGGTGGAGATGGAATCTCGCGGCATAGTCACGCCGCGGCGAAACATCGAGCTGGTGTCTGAAGTGTCGGGACGAGTCATCTGGGTTGATCCGGGTTTTCTCCAGGGCGAGGAGATCGCTGAGGGCCAACTGTTGTTGCGTATCGATCCCATTGATTATGAGGTGGCGCGCTCCGAGGCTGAGGCATCGTTGGCCAGCGCAGAGCTTTCGCTTGCTGAGGTGAAGGTGCTGGTCAAGAAGGCCGCGATTGCTGAGGCAGAAGCAGGTGTGGTCGCAGCAAAGGATCGTTTGCGGCAGGCCAGAACAGACCTTGCCAATACAGAAGTGAGGGCACCCTTTAATGCGGTGGTGGATATTAAACGGGTAGACCTTGGCCAATACGTGCAAGCGGGCTCTGCATTGATGAAGTTGTTGAGTACCGGGGTAGCGGAGGTGCGACTGCCGCTGCTCGCTTCGGATGTGCCTTTTGTGAAGTACGGTCAGGATGCCGAGGGCAAGTGGCAAGAGCTTACGCTGACCGCGACTTTTGGTAACGTGCAACATAGCTGGCAGGCGCGCCTCGCCCGCCTGGAAAGGCGGGTCGATGAGCAAACCCGGGTCTTCTTCCTGGTCGCCCAGGTTGACCAGCCTTACGACAAGGACTTGCACTCGCATATTCTTGCGATGGGGCTATTCGTCGAGGCCGGCTTTGAAGGCAATGCGATACCCAATGCGGTTCGACTGCCTCGCTCTGCGTTGCACCAGCAAAACTATGTTTACGTTGTTACCGACGAAAAGCTTGCTCGCCGGGATGTCACCCTGATTCGGCGGGAAGGCGACACTGTTATCGTTGGTGAAGGACTGCAGCCGGGAGACCGTGTGGTTCTCAGTCGGCTGGACCTGATGGTCGATGGCATGGCGGTTCAGATAGATGGCTGAAATGGGGCAGGAGCGTGGGGTCATCGCGTGGATGGCCAACAACCCGGTGGCGGCCAATCTGTTGATGCTAGTGGTCATGATAGGCGGCCTTGCTGCGATCAATAACCTCACCAAGGAGGTTTTTCCGTCCTTTCCCACTGAGCGGGTCACCATTACCGTGCCATATCCCGGTAGCTCACCGGAGGAAGTCGAGGCGGGAATCGTTCGGATCATCGAAGAAGAAGTGCTCGATCTAGTCGGCGTAAAAGAAATATCTTCGGTCTCTCGTGAAGGTTCTGGCACCGTCACTGTGCAAATGGAGGCGGGTACGCTCATTTCGCGTGCCCTGGTGCAGATTAAAACGCGTGTGGATGGTATCGCTTCTTTCCCGGCCAATGCTGAAGAACCTATTGTCGATGAAGTCCTCTATAGGACTCGCACCATGAACGTCAGTGTCTATGGCGATCTTGACGAGTATCAGTTGAAGGACTTGGCCGATAACCTGCGCGATGAGGTGTTGAACATACCCGGGATTACCCAGGTGGCTCTGCGCGGCGCCCGGGACTACGAAATATCTATCGAGGTCTCTGATACGGCACTGCGTCGGTACGGGTTGAGTTTCGATAATGTGGTCTCTGCGGTGCAGCAGCGCTCCCGAGATCTGCCGGGTGGCAAGCTGCGGACCGATGAGGGCTCAATCACTCTGCGCTCAGTGGGACAAGCTTATACCGCCGAAGAATTTGCCGACCTGACACTGGTAACACGCAGTGATGGCACAGTGCTGAGTGTGGGTGATATAGCCACTGTTCGCGATGGCTTTGAGGAGCAGCCGGTGCTTACCCGGCTTAATGGGAAACGCTCCGTAACCCTGGTCGTTGATCGGGTGGGTAATCAGGATGTGCTTGCCATGACCAACAATTTGCGAGCGCTTGTTGCTGGGAAAAAAGCGGAATTACCACCGGGTGTTGAAATTACGGCATGGGCTGATCGCAGCGTGATTCTGAAAGGGCGTATTAACCTGATGCTCAAGAGCGCAGCCCAGGGCGCGGTGTTGGTGATGATTTTTCTTGCCCTGTTCCTGAATACCTCGCTCGCATTCTGGGTGATTCTTGGCGTGCCGTTCTCTTTCCTCGGGGCATTGATGGTGCTCGATGTCTTTAATACCGGTCTCACAATCAACATATTCTCGGTCTTTGGCTTTATTTTAGTACTGGGTATGTTGGTGGATGATGGCATTGTGACTGCGGAAAGTGCCTACGCCCAGTTGGAGGAAGAACGTAAAGGGGTTGATAGCATTGTACGGGGCACCCGCAGGGTGACGGTTGCCACCGTTTTCGGCGCCCTGACGACCATGATTGCCTTCGCGCCGGCAGCCCTTTTAACAGAGGGCATAGGTCGCTTGGTTTCTGTAATTGTGCCGGTGGTGGTGCTTAGCCTGATGTTCTCTCTGATTGAGACGAAGCTGATTTTGCCAGCGCACTTGCGTCACATTCGTATCGATCCAAAGCCTTCTGACGGCCGATCGCCGCTTGGTTTTCTGAGAAACATACAGCAGGCTTGTGCAGGCGGCTTGGTGCGCTTCAGTGAAGAGGTCTATCGGCCATTGCTGCAGTGGGCCGTGAACTATCGCTATGTCAGCGTGGCGATTTTCGTAGGTGGCCTTCTGGTCTGTTTGGCACTGGTGCCTGCCGGTATTGTGCGCTTTGTTTTCTTCCCCAACGTGCCGTCTGATTCCATTCGGGTTGATCTTAAAATGCCCAACGGGACGCCCTGGCAGAAAACACATGAATACGCCTTACGCATCGAACAAGCCGCTGGTGAAATGGACGAACGCTATCGACTGGAGACTGGCAGCGACGAGAGCGTCATCGCTGAAATGTTAACGCTGTCTAACTCTGACACTGAATCCGAACTCTGGCTGGATCTTCTGCCTAGTGAGCGTCGTATCGTTTCGTCAGTGACGCTGGGCAAGTGGTTTCGAGAGGCTTTGGGCGAGCTCAGTGGTATTCAGTCATTAATTGTCGATGCCAACTCCGGACCCGGTGGTGCCCCCGTGGATATCGAGCTGGCAGGAAATGACCTTGGGGAACTGCGCAGTGCAGCTTCGGAGTTAAAAGTGGCACTCACTCGGTTTGATGGCCTGTCAGACATACGCGATACCTTTGATGCCGGAGGGCCCGAACTGGATATCAGGGTGAGTGCCGAGGGTGAAGCATTGGGTCTTGGACAGGTGGAGCTTGCAAGACAGGTACGCCAGGCGTTTTTTGGCGCTCAGATTCAACGTGTCCAACGTGGCCGGCATGAAGTTCGGGTATATGTGCGCTTACCAGCAGAACATCGCCAGTCGCTTGATGCGTTACATCTGCTTTGGATTGAGGTGCCCGGTCGCGGCAAGGTGCCGTTCGATGTGGTGGGCACGGCTCAAGAACAGACTGGGGTCAGTGTGATCAATCGTTTTAATCGCCAGCGAGTGGTGAACGTAAAAGCAGATCTGGACAAAGCCGTGGTGGAGCCTGGAGAAGTTAACCAGCGTATCACTAGCGAGGTTTTGCCTGACATTTTGGCTCGCTATACCAAGGTCAGTAAGCGCTTGAGCGGGGAAGCGGAAGATCAGGCAGAATCTACCAGTTCGCTTAAATTCGGTTTTCTCGCAATTCTGGTGATGATTTATGCTGCGTTAGCGGTGCCGCTGCGCAGTTATGGTCAACCCCTGATCATTATGTCGGTGATTCCTTTCGGGTTAACCGGCGCTGTTCTGGGGCACTTTATTGTTGGGAGTGATGTCAGTGTCTTGTCGGCGATAGGCATGATTGGTCTTACCGGTATTGTGGTGAACGACAGCCTCGTACTGGTTGATCATATCAACCATCGTCTCAACGATAGAGACGAAGCCTGGCGAGAGGCAGTAATAAATGGCGCCGTAAGGCGATTCCGCCCCGTGGTGTTGACATCGATTACGACGTTTATTGGCCTGGTGCCGATACAGTTGGAAACCGCAATTCAAGCTCAGTTTGTGAAACCCATGGCGGTGTCAGTGGCGTTCGGGGTATTGTTTGCGACCTTTGTGACGCTTGTGTTGGTGCCTGTGCTTTATTTTGTGGGCAGGGACATCAAGGCACTTTTCACCAGGGATCCTGCCTAATGTTAACCCCCTTTCACATTGCCGTAGCGGTGCGGGACATCGATGAAGCACGTGACTTTTACGGCGCCGGTCTGGGGTTTTCAGAAGGGCGAAGCAGTGACCAGTGGATAGACTTCAATATGTTTGGGCATCAATTTGTCACTCACCTCAATGCCAGCATAGGCCCACAAGGCAGCATTGCCAGCATCGCCAACGAGGTGGACGGTCATGGCGTGCCGGTGCCCCACTTTGGGGTGGTACTGGAATTGGATCAATGGGAAGCGTTTGCCGAGACGGCTCGAGCGGTGGTTAGTGAGTTTATTATCGAACCCTACATCAGGTTTAAAGGGCAACCGGGGGAACAAGCTACCCTGTTTTTCAGTGACCCATCGGGCAATGCCCTAGAGTTTAAGGCGTTCCGAAATATTGATGAGCAGCTTTTTGCCACATGAGTTACCTGCTGTAAACGAAAGGCCCCTGACGAGCATAGGTGTCTGAAAAAATCTGGTCGATTACAAAACGGCTGAGCTCGCCCGCCCTCAGGTGAAAGCTCTGTGGGCTGAGCAGGGACACGTTAGCGGTGCTCTCAGAATTGCTGGATTCAATCAACGGGCAGCGTACCAGGGTCCACTTGGCGCTACTCCTTAACAGCAATTCATATTCCGCCTGTCGGTCTTTGAGTAACGAGGCGAAGCGGAGTTTGGCCAATTGGCGCATCAGCCAGCCAGTGGCATTGCGCCGGTCCCCCGGCATCGTTACTGCAGCGCCTGAAATCACGATATAGCGTTCAATGTTCTGTTTTGCCATCGCTGCGAGCACGTTCCGACTAACTGTGCTCGTCAGATCGGGGGCTGATTTTTTGTTACTACCGGGGCCGATGGCACTGATCACCACGTCGCTCTCCTCCAACAGGGTTTCAATGACCTGCGGGTCGCGCGCATCGCCTTGGACTATCGTTACCCGTTCTCCCAGGTAGGCCAGCTTCTCGGGTGATCGGGACAGGATGCGTAAATCGTAGCCCTGAGCCAGTGCCTGTTGGAGAATATGGCCACCTACCATGCCGGTGCCGCCGAGCAGCGCGATCGTGGTGTGTTGATTGGCGGGCTTGCTAGTGGCGAAGATTTCGTCGTTTGATAATCGCTGCTGTGATCCGGCACAGGCCCCCACAAGGGCCAAGGAGATGATTATCAATAAAAACCTGAATAGCTGATTGAACGCTCGCAACATGGATGCCTGGACCTTCTTTTAGCGCGCTAATTCTCGCCAACATATGCGGGAGGCCTGACGATAAGAGGGCCTTATGATGCTAGCGTTTCCTGCAGCTCGCGGAGGCAATTTATCAAGCAAATTCGATGTCGTCAAAATTGGGCAGCATTGCTGGTAGAGGGAGCACGCGCGGTGGCGCTGGTCTGATTGTGACAGGCGAGGAAAAATGAGGTAATCGATGCAATTTTTTGCACTAATAGCTACAGGGTCTATGATGATAATAACGAACTTCGAGTGGATCCCGCCATGGCTCTCGCCCAGGCAATAATGACCTCCCTGTTGGATGCCGACCTTTCCGGCTCCGAGTTGGCCCGTGATTTCGAGAAATCCATGGGCTTCTTCTGGCAGTCAACCCATCAGCAAATCTATCAGGAGCTGCGCAAGCTTGCTGCTAAAGGCTGGCTGAACAAAAGAGAAGTCAATCAATCGGGCAAGCCCAATAAGAACGTCTATGGGCTAACACTCGCCGGCCGTGAGGCGCTAGCGGACTGGGTGTTCGGGCCTACCAAGGTTCAGCCAACCAAAGACGAGTTATTATTAAAGCTCTATAACCTCAGCGACGACAACGTCGAGCACGTCATCGGTGAAATCACCCATCGCCGTGAAGAAGTGATGCAGCGATTGTACCTGTATGAAGCAATCAGGCGTCGTCACTACGATGACCCCGGTAGTTTGCCAGTACGTCACAAGGGAGTGTATCTGGCGCTGGCATCGGGTATTCATCAGGGAGAACAGTTTTTATCCTGGTGCGATGAAGCTTTAACTCTGTTGGCAACGGTCACTGGCAGCGCCGGCCATTAGGCGCAGCGCGTCGTTAGCTGGCGAGAAACTCCAGTGATTCTTCGTGCATGTCTCTCACGGTGGGACAGTTTTTTGGGATGCTGAACAACAGGCGGGGAAGGGCAGCCAGGTGTTTGCCTAGCACCGGTTTACCGCTATTGAGAATCGCCACGGAAATATCCCGCTGCGGGTCGGCCCAGACAAAAACGTTGGACAGCCCCACATGTCCGTAGGCGTAGTGGCTGTTCCTGCCGTAAATACCCGCCGGATTGCCCCCCAGCATAAAGCCTGGGCTGTAGCGCATAGGCAGGCCTAGTGATGCGTCCATCTGAGCCTTACCAGATTCCTGTATTGCGCGGTGAATTGTGAGCGGTTGTAAGATCTGTTTTCCCTTGTACTCACCATAATCGAGCAGCATTTGAAAAAATCGACTGGCTTCTTCGGCGGTAGCATACATATTGCCGGACGGTAGCACTGCGCCCTTGAATTCCTCGGTATTGGTGAGAGGGATTACCTCGCTGTAGTCCAGTCCCAAAGCGTCTTTGATGCGGGGCCCCAGTGGGCCCAGAGGCAAGCCCGTAAAGCGATTGACCGCGGCTTTTTTCATGTCTTTCTTTGTGAGGCCGTAACGGAAGTAGCGCATGCCCATTGGCCTGCTGATGTGCTTGCTCAAATACTGTTGTGCGGTCATACCGGTGGTTCGGCGGATGAGCTCATCGAGGATAAATCCACTGGTAATTGCATGGTAAGCGGATGTTCTGCCAAGGTTGTCAATGGGGTCTGCTGCGCAGATTGCCGCCAGCGCTGCCTCGCGGTCAAATAGCAGTGCCGCATCGCCATTCTCACCTAAACCAGGCACGCCGGCGCGATGGGCCAGCAACTGATAAATGGTGATGAAGCCTTTGCCCTTTTGTGAAAACTCCGGAATGTAGTAGCTCACCGGGTCCAGAAGGTGAATTTTTCCTTGCTCTGCCAACAAGTGGAGCAACATTGCACTCACGCCCTTAGATGCGGAGAACAGGCAAATGGGTGTATTCAAGTCGCCGATGATGGCGTCTTCACTGTCTGCATCGCCGCTTTGGTAACCGATACTGCGGTTCAGTATGATTTTTCCGTGGCGTCGCATGCAGATGCTGAGCATGGGATACATGCCGGTGCGATAGAGGCTCAGGGTGTCCGCCCAGATAGCATTAACGGCGGCCTGGCTTAAACCAGCTTCAGCGGGTATGACTTCGTTGGCCCGGTCAATGCTGGTGATTTCATCCAGGTCCCGAGGAATGGGGGTGGCATTGAAATGGCTGTTTATCTTCTTGCGAAATTGCCCGAGGATCATGCACTTTAGCCCCTGCTCACGTTTGGGTCAGGGTATTACGAATATACGTCTGATAATAGTCCTGTCACTATTCTGCTGACGAACCCAATATCTGGACTAGGCTGCGAGCATGAAAGGTCCGTTCTAGAACTTGTAGCGGCCAATATCTATGTCGTAGGCGCCGGGCTCGAGACTCCTGGATATTGAGATTGGCTTGTCCTGATAGCGTCCCTGCGTGTCTTGCAGGTCTACCAGCTTGGGGCGGGGGTACTCTTCTTTTTTGCGATTCAGCACCAGGATTACTTTGGGAAGCAGGCGTCGGGTGCGGCTTTCAGCGACAACAATGCCAATCTCACCAGAGGTAAGCTCTACAATAGTGCCGGCCGGGTATATACCAACGGCCTGGATAAATGCTTCCACCAACTCCGCCTGGAACTGTTTGTCTCGGGCCTCATAGAGAACCTTAACCGCCTCTGAGGGTGCCTTTGCTTCGGCGTAGGAGCGGTCTGAAGTAATTGCGTCATAGGTATCCACGATGGCGGCGATGCGCGCGAAAGTGGGAATTTCGTCGCCCCTTAAACCTCGCGGGTAGCCACTGCCGTCATAGCGCTCGTGATGGAAACCCACCATGTCGAGCACATCCTGGTTGATGATGCCGCTCTTCTTTACCAGGTGGACGCCGTGGGCGACGTGGTGGCGCATTTCCTTGGTTTCTTCTTCGGTTAAATCGCGGTCGGCCCTGAGCAGTTCAGGGTCCACCAGTAGCTTGCCCACATCCATCAGCATGGCGCCAATAGCCAGGGAGCGCAGGTCTCTTTTGTGCAAGCCTATCTGTCTACCTAATGCGACCGCCCAAATAGCCACGCTGAGCGAGTGCTGGTAACTGTATTCGTCGTGTTTTTTTAGTCGGCCAAGCCAGAGGCAGGCATCCGGGTTGCGGGCGATGCTGCCAACGATGGGGTCGGCAGAAGTTCTAAGCTTAACGGCATCCAGCTTGCCGCTGTCTGCTGCTTGATCAAAAATGTCGGTAATATCGTTAAGCAAATTGTCGAGAGCTTTGCTCGCTCTTGGGTGCTCGTCTTTCCATGCGGTTTCTTCGGCGTAGTCGCTTAACTCTCGATCTTTGAAGATTTCAGGTATGGGAATACGCGGTCTTTCTCCCTTGGCGTGACGTGCCAAAGTGGGGCTGACGTAGACACACTTATGAATATCAATCCAAACATGCTTGCAGTAGTCGCGAACACGGGTAATATCCTCGTCGCTTTCCAGCAAAAAGCCCTGGGTGAGAAATGGCGTGCCCAGCCAGTCCCTGTCGAGGCCACTGACGAACATGCCTTTCGAAAGGTCCGATGTTGGGACCTTTACCGTTTGGAGCATCGCGCTCGCCCCCTAGTAAAAACCGTGGTGTAGAACGAAAAATACCTGATTGGAAGTGTGTTGTCTGAAATAACTCGACTTTTTGATGATCTCTTGAAACGGGTAAAAACCTAGATATTTTTCCTAATTGCTATAAAAAACAACATGTTAAACGGATTAGATGCTAGCGGCGGAGCGGCTGAACGCGCTTTTGGCCAGATAAATGGTTATTAGGCCTCCCAATATGACCAGAGCACTGCCTACCAGCGACCATCCGTCAGGAACCTGTCCCCAGATCAACCAACCCCAGAAAGCGGCCATAACGACGGCGAAGTAGTTAACCGGAGCAATGGCATGAGCGGGTGCCATGGCGTATGCCCGAGTGTAGAGAAGCAGAGTGAAGTAAATGGCAATGCCCACGTAGACCATAGCGGCCCACTCTTGCCAGCGCAGTCCGGTGAAGTCGTTGAGACTGAATGGCCCCACGCAAGCCAGGGACAGCACAAAATAATAAAGCAGTATTCGGGACGAGGGTTCTGTAGTCGCCAGTTTGTGGGTGGCGACCATAGACACGGACAGGCAGAGTGCTGAGAGAAACCCGCCGGCATGCCACCAGCTGAGCCCATCCGGGCTGGGCCTGAGTATGACCAAAACGCCGGCAAAACCAATGGCCAGGGGTAGCCAGTCGATGCCCGCTATGCGTTCTCTGTTCCAGGCCCAGATGACCAGCGGGACAGTGAGGGGTGCGCTCTGCCGCAGCAGCATCGCATCGACCATGGGAATATGTTCCAGCGCACTGTAGAAGAGATAAAAGCCGAGTACGCCCACCGCCCCGCGAAAAAAATGCAATCCGATTCGCGAGCTCTTTATATGGGCAAGCCCACCGCGCAATGTCAGGGGCAGACACAGTAGCAGGCACACCATGTATTGAACGGTCACTATGGCCTCAATGCTCACCCTGGCAGAGGCAAACTTTGTCGCCACTGCTGCGGTGCTGGCGATAATGACCATCATCAGCGAAAGATAGATGGCGTGGCGAGTCTGGTCCAATGCCATTAGGGTGCCACGTAACGCTCTTCACGAGCATACTTCAGCGACTCTCCATTGCTGCCCCTGACTGTAGTGTCGTCAATCCCATTCATGGAGGCAATGAACTCGGCTGACCAGTCACTGTTTACGCGCTGGGCCCAGTCTGCCAGGGATTCACCGGGTGCAATGTCGGCAATGCGCAAGCGCAAGCTACGGATACTTTTTTCTTGCGACGGCGTTAGCTTGGCGATGCTCATCACTGAGCTGCGCAGAGCTTCCCTGAGGTGTTCATAACCCATGGCGACGAAAGTGAAACTGTTTTTCCCGGTGTTCAGGAACACGTAATAAAGGCTTACGGTCTCGGCCTCGCTGGCGTCGTCGTAGCGAACCAGGTGCGCTGGCCAGTTACCGATCTGAAAACTGCGATTGACATCCGGTTGCAGACCGGTGCCATCGCGCATTTTGGTAATCAGTGCTGCTGCATAACCTTCCGGACTGAATTCGCCACTATTACTGCCCAGCGCCAGGTACGCTTTACCTTCTGGCTCCATGGCAGCGACAACGCGTGGGGTATTATTTTTTTCCCAGTCTTTAGGGAAGGTAACGCTCAGTCCCAGGTCAGCGCTGAGGAAGAGGTTATCCTGGAATATTCCCTGCTGCGGATTTTGCGGTCCCCACCAAAGCCCATTCAGCTTTTGATAAAGCTGAGCCCGATCTGCCAGCGGTGGCATAGGGTCAAGGGTTAACCCACCAGCCAGCTTGTTGATGTCAGCCACCCGCTTTGGGGTAGTAGGGTGTGTGTCCAGGTAATTGGCTTCGTGATGCTCACCGGTTAGTAAATACAGACTGCTTTCAATGCCATCCAGCGCGTCTGCAAGGGCGAGAGCATCGTACCCTGCGGCGTTGGCCAGGCGCATTCCGTAGGCGTCTGCCTCGCTCTCTTGTCCCCTTGAATACGATGAGAGGTAAACCTGCCCAGCATGTTCGATCGGGCTATTGATCATATCGCCCAGGTCCTTGCTGACAATGCCTACTGCACGACCGGGCAGCGTAAACAAGCTAGCGCCAATACTGCGGCCAGCCTGACGTACGTGATGACGTTGGGTGACGTGGCTGATTTCATGCGCCAGCACTCCGGCAAGCTCTGCCTCGTCGTTCATTTGTGCTAACAAGCCTCGGGAGACGTAGATAAATCCTCCGGGGGTAGCGAAGGCATTGGGTTCAAACTGGTCAACGATGACGAACTGGAACGCATAGGGAGACTCCCCCAGAGCTCCTACCAGGCGCTGGCCAACAGCGTCCAGGTACTGTTCCAATTCGGGATCCATGTAGACGCCTATCTGATTGGCAACCTGTTGTGACATTGCGCTACCGGCCTTGATCTCCTGTTCAGGACTCACCACCGATGTGACACAGCCTGCAAGGAATAAAAGCGAGGCAAGAAATGTTATTCGAACCAGGTCAGGTCGGCTGCAATGTGGATTTCGGGGCGGTGGCGAAGCTAGAGGCATAATCAGTTTCCGAGTTGTTTGTTAATACAGAGCGGCTCAGAGCACGCTATCTGCCAATGCGTAACTGGTTGTTCAGGAACGGCCAGCCTAGCGCAAGGTAAAGCGCATCCTGCGAGTCTTCTGTACGCCCGTAGGCGAGGTAGATCGCACCTATCGGCGAGTCCACTGCAAGATAGACACTACCCGCATTGATAAAGTCTCCACTATTAACGTCTGAGCGGTCGGACCAGAGTTCACCGCCCTCCAGCGAGGCGCCTACATAGGCGGGCATGTCGAACGGGAGTACTGAAGTATCAGAGAGGCGATGCTGATACTGAACCATAGCGAATGCCATCTGTCGGGCAGAGAGATAGTTTTGGCTCACCCCGGAAAGGTTAAACAGGCCACCCAGTTGGAAATAGTTTTGCGGTGCATTGCTGGCGTTGACTGATTGTCCTGTTCTACCTGTGACAATAACCGTATTGCGATCATCATCGCCAAAACTGAACGCCCCCTGGGCGATTGCTTGCCAGCGTTCGTAATCTTCATCAGCGCCCATGGCGCTTCTTAGCAGTTGATATTCACCATAGAAGAACGCACCGCTAGTGGGGAAGAACGCGTTGTCCAGTGTGTCGTAGCGAGCGCTGAACATGGCTCCGCCTTCGTCAAAACGTGCTTCCGGCAGTGCTCCACCAAATTCTGCGTCAGAGCGATACTCGCCTTTATTGCGAAATACGCCCAGACGCAGCTGGGTGTTGTTGAATGCGTTCCAGCCGGTGTCAAATTGTGTGCTCAGCCGACGCACTCGCCAGATGCCTGTGGGATCTGTGACGTCATATTCCGGCCCCAGTGTTGTTACGTCGTAATCACGGTAACCGACATAGGGCACGACAAAGAATTTTGAGCGCAGGTCCAGTGGTTGATAGAACTCAGCGCTGAACATTATGGTGTCGCCAAGTTGAGTGCGCGCGTAGAGCTCTCCGCCCAAATCTGTCAGGCCTTTCCAAAGGTAACTTACGCCCAGATTGATATCGCTACCGCCATCGAGATCGGTGACAAAATTCAGCCCAAATTTAAGGTCATCGCCACCCCAGGTCTTAGCCGAGGCACGAATCTGCAAGACGGTGCCTCGCTCTTCCTCGACCACGTCGTAATCAATTATCTCCCATTGGTCCAGGGCATAGATTTCTGCCATATCGGTGCTCAACTGCTCCCTGTCAAGGGGTTTGCCCACCTGTTGAGACAACCGTACTCTAATGATGTCATCGCGTAGCGCGCTGTTATTGAATATCGCGATATGGTCGATCACCGGGTTTTCAGGTGAAACCAGTTCTCGGCTGGCCAGGTAAGTCGCCCAGTCGCCATCATTGAGTGCGAGTCCTTGCAACTCCTCGGCAAGGGCCATAGTGGCCTCATAACCCCGGCGGTAAATTTCCTGGGTATCTTCAAAGTCGAGCATGCCGATGCCCTGTAAATCAGGGTTAATCAAAATATCTTTCTCGGTTAGCTGTTCCAGTTGTTCAAGTGAGTTTTTGCGGGTAAGGAAGTTCAGCATCTGGTCCGCAACGTCCAGCAGGTTGTTGATGTTCTCGCGCTCACGCAGCGGTGTGCCAATGTCGATAACGATAAGACGATCAGTGCCCATAGATCGGCCAACACTGACCGGAATGTTCATTGCCAGTCCGCCGTCTACCAACAGGCGACCATCGTGTTCAACTGGCGCCAGAAGACCGGGAAGTGACATGCTGGCGCGCATGGCAGTAACGATGTCGCCCTCGCTGAAAATATAAGCATTACCGGTTTCGATATCGGTAGCGACCGCGCGAAACGGCGTTGGCAGAGCACTGAAATCATTGATGTGGTCTGCATCAATGGTCAATTGCTTAATGATTTGCCTGACTTGCTGGCCCTGAACAAAGCCCAAGGGTATCGACAGGGTGCCATTATTGACTGCCAGGGACACAGAGGATGGGTAGTCGTAATCATCGCTCTTGCGACGCTGAGGTAGGCTGTCACGCTCAAGTGAGTCTTCGAAGGCCTCGTCCCAAGCCATGTTTTCGACCACTTCACGCAGTTCCTCAGAATTGAGGCCTATGGCGTAGAGTCCTCCCACCAGGGCGCCCATACTGGTGCCAGCAATGGCGCTGACTGGAACTTGCATTTCTTCGAGCGCGGTAATCGCTCCCACGTGGGCAATACCTCGAGCGCCGCCGCCTGCCAGCACCAGGCCCACGCCTTCTTCTTGGGTTAACGCAGAGGAGGGGGAAGTCAGCGACAAGCACAGGAAAGTGAGTGCTATTTGTGCAGAGCGCATTGTTTTGTACCGGGATAAACTGAAGATTCATTATCCCAGCAGCAGCAGGCGAGGTCTACGCTGGTATTCACCAGTAAACGCTTCGCGTCTGCGAGAGCCTTGGTGCATAATGTTAACCATGTACCACCAGTACTTTGGTCTCAACGAAGCTCCCTTCTCGATTGCCGTTAACCCGCGCTACCTGTTTATGAGCGCAAGGCACCGGGACGCTCTCGCGCACCTGCTTTACGGGGTGGGCGCTGGCGGCGGTTTTATTTTGCTCACCGGCGAGGTAGGTACTGGCAAAACCACCATTAACCGCTGTTTATTGGAACAGCTACCCCACGATACAGACATCGCCATTATTTTAAATCCGGCGCTCAATGCCATCGAATTGTTAGCCACTGCTTGTGATGAACTGGGTATTCGCTACGATCCAGACAAGCACAGTTTGAAAACGCTGACTGATGCTTTGCACTCCTTCTTACTGGAAAATCACGCTCGGAGTCGCAAGACGGTGCTGATGATCGACGAAGCTCAGCACCTGGATTTTGAGGTGCTTGAGCAGATTCGCTTGTTGACCAACCTGGAAACCAACAGCGAAAAATTGTTGCAGATCATCTTGATTGGCCAACCCGAGCTGGCCCAGTTGTTGGCCAGGCCCGAATTGCGTCAGCTGAATCAGCGCATTACTGCCAGGTACAATCTTGAGCCCCTGAATTTTTCGGAAACCGGTTCCTATATCCATCACCGCTTGCAAGTCGCGGGGATGTCCGCCGACAGAGTGATCTTCCCGCCGGCCGTGGTCAGGGGAATCTATAAGCGCACGCGGGGTATTCCTCGCCTGATCAATGTGCTGTGTGATCGGGTTATGTTGGGTGCCTACGGACGCAACAAAAGCCGAGCCGACCTTGCCACGTTGCGCTTGGCGGCCAAAGAAGTGTTAGGAGAAGAGGGCGCCAAAAAGGCTGCTCTGTGGCCCTTGGCGCTCGCCGCATTGGTGTTGCTTGGGGCGGTGGCTGCATGGTGGGGCATCAACCAGGTTAATGCGCCCGAGCCCCGTGTCGCGCAGGAGATAAGCGCGCCGGAAGTCGAGAGGGTTGTGCTCAAAGAGAATCAAGCAGCCATTGATTTGACGACCCTGGCGGCGCCGACTTTGACCCCGGACGGTGAGAAAGTCGACGCGCTACCTGTTGCGGACGATACCGGGCTCAAATGGCTGCTGTCTCCGGAAGATGCACAAGCGATTATTTGGTCCCTGGCCAGCGATTATCCCGCGCCTGCTGACATTTGTGGCCAAGACATGGAAGCCATTGCCTGCATAGAGGACAATGCCGATACCTGGGATGAAATTTCGGAGTTGCAACGACCGCTACTACTGGACTTGATAACTGCAGAGAGGTTTTCCGCCGCGCTGGTGTTGCTGGGAATCGAGGGACGATCTGCCTGGGTGGCGAACTCCAGCGGTATTGAATTTGTGAAACTCGCGGAAATCGGCCCCCTTTGGAATGGCGGGTACCGTTTTCTCTGGCATCGACCTAAAGGGTTTGAACGCTTATTGGCTGAAGGCGACAGCAGTCCCGCTGTCGGTGAAGTCGCCCAATTATTCGCTCGCCTGGATGGGCAGGCCCGGGCGTTAACGGCTAATCGCTTTAATGAGGCATTGAAACAACGCGTCATGCTGTTTCAGGGAGCGCAGGGGCTGGAAGCAGACGGGGTGATTGGCGTGCAGACATTGCTCAAGCTGAACGACGCATTAGGTATTGATACCAGTGCGGTTGCAGCGCGCGCAATCTTGCAGCCGATGGATGAAACACAATGACAAGCAGCCTGCCATGTCCCTGATTCTAGATGCTCTTAATCGCTCCAATGATGACACGGATGATGTGCCTACCCTGGGCACACGCCATGCTTATGTTGCCGAGACGCCTGCGAAAAACTTCTGGCTGCTGGCCGTTGTACTCGCACTTGTTGCTGCAGTGGCAGTCATCGCCTGGCTGCTGTGGGACAGGGGGCAGAATGCCGATACGCCCGCAGTTGTCCAGCAGGCCGCGCCGCGGCTAGAAAAAGCGCAAGCTAAAGTCGTGACAACATCAAAGGCCGAGTCCGAGCAGAGATTAGCGCCCGGTGCTGACGAATTGGCCACTGTTAAGCAACAGTCGCCTATAGCTGCGAGCGAGGCGACTCCGGCCAAACGCGGGGTCGCAGCTAATACAGCCGTTAGCGCTTTGTATGCATCAGAAAAGCCTGTCCAAGACAGTAATTCTCAGGTGACGCAATCCTCTGCTGTCGTCAAAATTACCAAGCCAGAGGCGCCATTGCTCGAAAAAACCGCAGACGGTTCCGGAACCTCGGCAGTCGTAGAGGAGGGTGTGGATATCGAGCGCTTGCTGAAAAGCGCAGAGAATGAGTTGGAAAATGCCAGGTTGGAGGAACACTCAGCGCCCTTTGTAAATGGCCTGTCGCAGCAAACCAAAGACCGCATTCCCAGCATTTTTTACGAGCGGCACGACTATTCTGGCCGCCCGGGCCAGTCGCGGGTCGTGCTTAATGGCAAAGAACTTAAGGTGGGAGGCAGTCCCGCCTCTGGCCTTGAGGTTGAGGAAATATTGCCTGATTCCACGGTGCTGAACTATCGGGGTACCCGGTTTCGCCTGCGTGCTCTTAATAGCTGGGTGAACTTGTAGGTAGTGCACCCAGCACGCCGCTTTTTAAAGCCCCAAATAGTCCATCATGATTTTGAATATTTCTGGCTGCTGCACAAAGGCCGGTATTTTGCCCTGACCCTGTGAATTAGCGTAAAGGGGAACAGCGGCCCCGGTATGCTCCTCCATCATAAAATTAGTCGTCGCATAGTTGACTGACATCACGCTGCCTTCAGGCGTTTCGATTTGTGCCAGATAGCCGGGTGTATAAACAGGGATTGGATAGGCGGAAAACAGGCTCTCATAGGGAATGAGTTGCGCCGCCTGGGAGTGGTCGGCGGTGACCAGAATGAGGGTCTTGGGGTGTGTCCTGGAGAAAGCCAGCGCGCTTTGCAACGCTTCTTCCAATTGTTCAACTTCACCAATGGAGCCACAGGGCTTGCGCTCGTGGGACTGTTTGTCGATGGAGGCGGACTCTATCATCAGAAAGAATCCCTTGTCGTTATTCGCGGACAAATGCGCTAAGGCTGCATCGGTCATTTGTTTGAGTGTGGGCATCTCTGCGAAATCCGGATTGGGCTCGCAAATCATGACCTCTGGTAACTCTGCATCCCCAAGGTACTCGTGCACTCTGTTGAGCAGGCTAGGCTCAGGCATTTCTGCCTGACGTCCATCTTCTCCCCGCAGACGCACCGGCAAAGTGCTCTCGGCAAACAGCCCTAGTAAGGGTTGGCCGGGTTTGCTTGCCTCGAGGGCCGAAGCGCTATCTATCGTCTGGAAGCCATTGCTCTGGGCCAGGGCCAATACGCTAATGTCCTGTCCCTCGGCATTCACCGCGAAATGCTTGCTACCTCCGCCCAGAATGACATCCATGTTCGAATTGGCAAGCTGCTCGGAAACCGCGCCTAAGCCGCCATTCTTCCTGGCGTCCTGAGGGCAGCCCCCCAGATCTATCCCCTTGTATTCAACTTGCTCCACAATGTCGGGGTTTTCGCACAGGCGGTAACTGATGTGGGTGGCGAAGGCGGCTGGAGTGGCGTCGGTTACGCTGGAGGTGCTGACGATGCCAGTTTTAAAGCCGGCCGCTTTAGCCAGTTCGGCAATAGTGGGTATGTCTTTGTCACCGCCTGCTGTGGTCGACAATCGACCACGGCTGGTGACTACACCGGTGGCCATGCTGGTCGCCGTGTTGGCTGAATCGGCAACGTAAACGGGCCTGC
The DNA here is from genome assembly GCF_026262685.1 of Candidatus Seongchinamella marina. Taxonomy (NCBI): domain Bacteria; kingdom Pseudomonadati; phylum Pseudomonadota; class Gammaproteobacteria; order Cellvibrionales; family Halieaceae; genus Seongchinamella; species Candidatus Seongchinamella marina. The sequence goes on along the minus strand of NZ_SHNP01000004.1, from coordinate 433,225 downwards.
CATTTAACTTGTCTTCGGTGGTGAGTATCTGGGACGCCGCGCGCAGAGGCAGTCGATCCATGACAAGTCGGCCATTGGCGCCTTTGAGATAGTTGCGAGCAATAGTCACCTGTTGCTCGTCCATGCCATCGCCGATAATCAGGATGACGTGATGGGGTAGGTCGTCAGTTGCAGCCGCTACTGCCTGTTCTAGGGAGGACTCGGTCGGTACTTGAGCCTGCGCAGTGGCGCTCAAGAGCAGGATGCAGATCAGAATGAGGCGGTGGTAATTCATATCGATTGGGTCCAACGGGCGAAATTCGAGGCGCTAGTGATACCATGATGCCGTGCCAGATGCACGCTGCCAAGCCGCTGCGGATGCAGGGTAGTCTGATTTGGATGACTCGGCCACATTTATCGCTGCTGTGGGCACATTTGAGACGATTGCCGCCTCGCACCGCTTAAAATTTGCCCTGTGTTGTGGCAGGATTCGTCTCCTGCCTTTGGTCAGCGCCAAAGGTGTAACAAAAACCGGGTCTTTCGGCCCACTGCCAGAAAATAACATAGAGAGAGGTGAGTCTGATGAAAATGATGACCGCCATTATCAAGCCTTTTAAGCTGGATGATGTGAGAGAAGCGCTGCAGCAGGTTGGCATTGCTGGAATGACTGTCGAAGAGGTTAAAGGTTACGGTCGACAAAAGGGGCACACCGAGCTCTACCGAGGCGCCGAATATCTGGTCGAATTCCAGCCTAAGGTAAAAATCCAGATCGCGGTGAGCGATGGTCAACTGGACGCAGCGATAGACGCAGTCTGTAAAGCTGCAGCCACCGGCAAGATTGGTGACGGCAAGATTTTTGTAGCGCCTTTGGAACAGGGCATTCGCATTCGCACCGGTGAAACCGGCGAAGACGCACTTTAACGGGAAATAACTGATGAAATCACTACAACAAATGGCTCTTCTAATGCTGGTAGGAACTGCTTCTGCCAGCGCCAGTGCTCAGGAGTTGAATCAGGCTGACACAGCCTGGGTCCTCACGGCTACCGCTCTGGTGCTGTTTATGACGATTCCCGGTCTCTCACTGTTTTACGGCGGTTTGGTGCGGGTAAAGAACGTACTGTCGATACTGATGCAGTGTTTCGCACTGACCTGCTTAATGTCGCTGCTGTGGTTTGCAGTTGGCTACACTATCGCATTTGGTTCCGATGGCGTGGAACAGGGCGCGTTTATTGGCGATTTTGGCAATGTCTTTTTCGCCGCTATCACCATGGACAGTTTAAATGGCGGTATACCTGCGACCTTGTTCGCTATTTTTCAGATGACCTTCGCGATTATCACACCGGCGCTGATCGTGGGTGGCTTTGCGGAGCGCATGCGCTTTTCCGCCATGCTTTTGTTCAGTGCGATCTGGTTAATTGTCGTTTATGCCCCGGTCTGTCACTGGGTCTGGGGCGGCGGCTGGCTAGGCAGTATGGGCCTGCAGGACTTCGCGGGCGGTACCGTGGTGCACATTACCGCAGCGGTCGCGGCGCTGGTTGCGGCCATGATGATGGGCCCCCGGCGCGGGTTTGGTAAGGTTGCAATGCCTCCACATAACCTGACCCTGACAGTCGCAGGCGCAGGCATGCTCTGGGTGGGATGGTTTGGTTTTAATGCCGGTTCTGCGGTCGCCGCAGACAACAGTGCCGCTATGGCAATGCTGGTAACTCATCTATCGGCGTCAGCCGGAGCACTGGCCTGGATGGCAATGGAGTGGATTCGCCATGGCAAACCTTCTGTGTTGGGCATCGTAACCGGCATGGTTGCCGGTCTGGGTACAATCACGCCAGCCTCTGGCTCTGTTGGCCCTGCCGCAGCGGTCGTCATCGGCCTTACGGCGGGCGTGGTCTGTTACTTCGCGACCAACTGGATCAAAAACAAGTTGAAGATAGATGACAGCCTGGATGTGTTTCCTGTGCACGGTGTTGGCGGTATTCTGGGCACCCTGTTGGCGGGTGTCTTTTGTTCTACCCAACTGGGCGTTTTCAGCGGGAACGGTTTCTCGGACGGCATTGACAGTATTGGGGGTCAGCTCATGGTGCAGGCTACCGGTGTTGTTGCTACCTTCACTTATACGGCGGTTGCTACCTGGGTTATCCTTAAAGTCGTAGACCTGATGGTCGGGCTCCGCGTAGATGCTGATGAAGAGACCCAGGGTTTGGACCTTGTATTGCACGACGAGCGCGGCTACGACCTGTAATCGCGACCTGCAAGGCCGCGAATGAACTGGAACCACCAGTACGCATCGATTAACGGCATCCGGGTTCACTATGTGGACCAGGGTCAGGGGATGCCGGTCATTCTTTGCCATGGATTTCCCCACCTGTGGTTCAGCTGGCATCGGCAAATAACGGCTCTGGCTGCTGCTGGCTATCGCGTGATTGCGCCTGACATGCGCGGCATGGGACAGACCGATGCCCCGCAAGACCCTCGCTATTATGACATTGATCACATCATTGGAGACCTGATAGGGCTGCTCGATCATCTGCAGCTGGAACAGTCTGTTTTCGCGGGTCTGGACTTTGGTGCGTTTGCGATCTACGACCTGGCGTTACGGCACCCGGAGCGGGTGATGGCCGTTATTGGTTTGGAAAATCCGGCGGCTCCACATAATCCGCAAGAGTCACCACTTGCTGAATATCGTCGCATGGGCGAGCAACACTTCCTGCACATTGAATATTTTCGCGAGCCTCCCCGCGCCGATGAAGAGCTTGCGGCGCAACCGCGGCGTTTTTTACACAAGGTGTTCTATACGCTCAGCGGCTCAGCGAACTATTTCGACTGTTTTAAATATCCCCCTGAGACTGCTTATATCGATGCCATGGAAGAGCCTCCGCCCTTGCCCTGGTCCTGGCTGTCCGAGCAAGAGCTGGATTATTTTGTTGAAGAGTACACCCGCAGTGGTTTTACAGGAGGCCTGAACTGGTACCGCTCTATGGACATGAAATGGCAGCAGCGAAAGCCTTTTGAGGGTGTTCGCAGCGCAGTGCCGGCTTACTTTCTCGGCAGCGAAAACGATGTTGATCTGGAGGGTTTTCACGGGGAGGACCCCATTGGTCTGATGCGAGCGATTTTTCCCGACTTGCGCCAGGTGCGCATGGTGTCCGACGCCGGGCACATGGTGCAGTTGGAGGCTTCTGAAAAGGTGAATGCAATACTGCTCGATTACCTGGCGGAGATCGCCAACTCGGGTTGAGCGTTGCTGTCAGGAAAAATTGAGCTCCAGACCCAACTTGGCAAGATGAGATTGCTCCTGCTCCAGCTCGCTCAAGGTTAATGGATGATCTTCCAGCCAGGTCTCCGGGAATCCCAGTGCCAAGGATGAATCATCCACCTGAACTGCGAATTCAGGGAGCTGTTCCAGTGTTTCCACGTACTTGAAATGTACCGACAGGCGCATAATGGTGAGTAAATAGCCCAAACGACGTTGCAGGCTCTTGGGTTGGTCCTCTAGCAGTTCCGCTGAGATTTTTCCGCGTTGACCCTGGGTTAGAATAGCCAATTGCTCCTGTTCTTCTTGAGAAAAGCCCGGTAAATCTGCATTGCGCAGCAAGTAAGCAGTATGACGATTGAAATGCTTGTGTGAAATGGCCATGCCAATTTCGTGGGTGTGGGCCGCCCAGTGCAGTAGTTCCCAGTCTTCGTTGCCCAGTTTCCAGCTTCCGCGGGTGGCAGAGAATAGTGTACGACAGCGGCGCTCTACAATTTCAGCTGTGTTTTCATCGGCGGCGTAGCGTTGCATTAGTGCATTAATGGTCCGTTCGCGCACGTCTTCGTGGCTTAAACGCCCCATCAAGTCGTAGATTACTCCCTCACGCAGAGCGCCTTTTGACGTGCGCATTTGATCGATACCGAGAATATCGAACAGCGCGCTGGTGATGGCAGTGCCAGCGGTAATGACACTACGCCGGTTTTCAGACAAGCCATCCAGTTCTATTTTGTCGACGTGATTAAACGTCAGGATTTTATGCTCTAGCTTACTCAGCGCCTTGCGGGTGATGTTGCCATCACTCCAGCCATTTTGCAGAAGAATACTTGCTATTGCATTCAGTGTTCCCGACGAACCTACGCACTCCGCCCAGTGACTGGCACTGTAGCGATGACGGATATGCGATGTCTCTACGCGAGCATGATTGTACGCCCGTTGATAATTGGTGGCGGTGATCTCCCCACCCAGGAAGCAATCGCGAGTAAAAGAGACGCAACCCATTTGCAGACTTTCCAGTTGCTGGGGCTCAAAGCGTTCTCCGATAATGAACTCAGTACTGCCGCCGCCAATATCAATGACGAGTCGAGACTGAGCGTCATCTGCCAGGCTGTGAGCAACGCCAAGGTACACCAGTCGCGCTTCTTCCCGGCCATAGATCACGTCTACCCGGGTGCCCAGAATGTCACGGGCAGGCAGGGTGAAGTCCAGACGGTTTTTTGCCTGACGCAGTGCATTGGTACCGACCACGCGAATACGCTTTGGCTCGACACTTTCCAGGAGTTGGGCAAACCGGGACAAACATTCCAGGCCGCGTTCAATGGCATCGGGAGACAGGCGTCCGTTTTCCAGGCCCGCTCCCAGTTGAACCTTTTCAGCCAGGGCCTCAACCGGTCGCATCTCGCCGTGCTCTATCTTGGCGATGATCAGGTGAAATGAATTACTGCCCAGGTCTATAGCCGCCAGCAGGCTACCATCGGGTAGGGGATCTTGCGGTGCTGCAGCCAAGGTGTTTGTTGTCCCTGTCTTTTCGATGAAGGCTTATGGTAATGGATTCCCGGTGCTGGTGCATGGCTTGCAAATCATTTCGGGTAGTACCAGATGGGAGACGTCCAGGCTCTTTCCTGAATCTTCCAGGGAATATCCGGGTTATTGCAACTTGCAGGGCGCTCTTCAGGCGGCAGACGGTTGCAATCCCATTGGCTCCAGCGACAGCTGGGATTCTCCAATGTCCGACTATAGTAAGCCGCAGCCGTATCCGGATCGAACCCGGGGTCACGCCAGGTAGCGCAAAGCTGATTGAATCCGGAGCCACGAGTGACGCAGCTATCGGAGTCTACACTCGCTCCGTTTTTTGGATCACCGGCTACATTGTAAATTGCCTGGTGGGTTTTCCCGTCGGCGTCCACCCAGGATTTAATGATCTGGATACGCTGTAGCAGGTTGGCACTATCTCGACCGTCCCTGTTTGCAGTAACCAGAAATACCGGCCCTGCTGTTTGCGGTTCACCAGTCAGGGTCGAGCCCATAGGTACGCCCTGCTGGTAGGCCTTTTGGAGCAGCGCCGGATCATCACAATCCAGCTCATCCATACCCCAGCCGGCAAAAAATCTGGGCGTAATTTTGGGACCACTGGTGCCGAAAGTCTCTCTGTTTCGCATTGAATCAAACAGAGCTTCTCGAGAGTTTTGCTGTGCATAAATGCCTGCAAGGCCGCCGGGATTATAACGCACCGGTGAGCCGGCACCGATGTCGCCAGGCACTTCGGTATGACCCTCCAGGCGACTGAGTACATTGCGGTCTATGCCGTGAGACCCTTGGTAGAATTCCTCGCTGTCCGCTGCTGCTATGCCGTTGTGAGTGTCGGTGGCGGCGACAATCCCCAGCTTAAAAGGGTTGACTCCCAGTGCGGCTCTCTCCTTAAGTCCAGCAGCCAGTGCGTAGCGGACAAAATTGTAACGGGAGGTGCATCCGCGCAGCATCATGCCGCCACTGCCGATGGTTTCATCACAATCTTCAATGGACTCTGCCGGAGAGCGCAGCTTTTCGAAGTCACAGAACTCGTCTGCCGCACCCATAACGCTGGCGATACCATTGCGACATTCCGAGTCGCCCTTGGTTTGCAGTATTTCCGCCAGTGGTTCCAGTCTTGCACGCAGTTGGGCATGCTCTACGCGAGTCTTTGTAGGCAGGTCCCTGTTGCTGTATGGGTACCACATACGACCGCTGCTCCAGTTGCTATTGTGAGGGATAGCGAGCACATCACAGTCAGTATCGCCCTCAATACAAGTGCGGTTTAGCCAGCCCCATAGTTGTTCTGGCTCCGGTGCATCCTTGGCGCTGATGACCGCCTGGGGTACCCGGGAGGACCTGAAAATAACATTGCGATGCAGGTTGGAGGAGTCTTCGGCGAGGGTGTATTCGTAGGCGTGCAGCGTGCTGAAGTTGCAACGGCTGCTGTGATCTTGCCACTGCTCAGTGCTGCGCTGATTTTCCAGCCACACCTGAGCGGCCTGCTGTAGACAAAGGGTGCCGTCTTTACCGCAAACTTTTTGCGAACGGTCTTTACCAAAAATGGCCAGCGAGGCCAGTCGCAAGATCGCCTGCATATCGTCGCCTGCCGGCAACTGCAGGTCTCCTCGATACAGGCGACAAACCAATGCTCCGTAAGCCTGGCTAGCGGGGGCGTAACAGAGCTGGACTTCGCCAAGGGATTCGGCGTGATCGGTCACTGCCATAAAATCCAGCGGAGCATTAATGCTAATTAAGGGCGCATCGAAGCCCTCGGGGTCTGTGCGCAATCGTAGGGGCAGAGTTTCACCGCGGGCAAAACGATAGGCATCGTCAACGGTGGTCATGGTCCCAAACGCGGTAGCGTCGTAGGAGGCGGCGGTGTGGACGTGCAGGGCGCCAAAGAACGCGCGTTTTTGCGGGTACTGCTGCAAGCACTCTTTGTCGATGTTTACATCTTTACCTGCTGCCACCACGGGCACGGACTGCCAGTAGGCACTGTTCGCGCCTGCTGACTGCACCCTGGCGAATTCTTGGCGCAGCCAAAGTCCAGCTACAACCAAGGTGAACAGGAGGAGCAAAAGCGCCCAGAGCAAATATTTGAATACGGATTTTATGTTTGGCATGCCTTGATTTAAGCACGCCGCGGTAAGGCTGCAAAGCGCTGGCAGTTAGTCAGTCACGACTCTGGGCGTACGCGCCGGCATTCGAGTGGTGAGTTCGTAGCCTATTGTGCCGGCATGGGCCGCAACTTCGCTCACGGGCAATTCTTCCCCCCACAGTATGACCTGGTCACCAAGCTTCACGTCGTCCAGGTCGGTGATATCCACAGTGATCATGTCCATTGAGACCCTGCCCGCCAGGGGCGCGCGTTGGCCGTTGATCAGCACTGGCGTGCCGTTGGCTGCGAGTCTGGGATAGCCATCACCATAGCCTATGGACACTGTGGCAATTCGCGAGGGTCTTTGGGCGGTCCAGTTTGCGGCGTAACCAACGGACTCACCGGAGGCAACGTTGCGTATCGAAATCACTGCGGAACAGAGTGTCATCACCGGGCGAAGCGTGTCTGTGTTGGGGTGGGTTGCAGTGAAAGGGGAGTTGCCATAGAGCATGTAGCCCGGACGAATCCAATCATAATGCGAGCTCGGCCAGCCGAGTAAGCCCGACGAATTGGCCGCACTGCGTGGACCGGAAAGATCAGCGGTGATGCTCTCGAACAGTGCCAGTTGTTCTGTAGTTTGGGGCTTGTCCAGTTCATCGGCGCTGGCAAAGTGGGTGCAGGTGACTAACTCCCCGGTACGATTTTCACAGGAGCTCAAGCGCTGATGGAACTCAGCCGCTTCCTCGGGCTGCACGCCCAGTCGATGCATGCCGGTATCTATCTTGAGCCAGCAGGTAACAGGGGCAGGAAGTCGTGTCTGTTCAAGCCAGTAAAGGTGTTGGCGGTTATCGACCATCACCCAAAAATTTTGCTGCGAGGCGATAATCAGCTCTTGCGCCTCGAACACACCTTGCAGCAACAGGATGGGTGTCTCTATGCCTCCGTCACGTAATTCAATAGCTTCCTCAATGCAGGCGACCGCCAGTGCATCGGCCATCGGAGCAAACACACGCGCAACGTTAAGTGCACCGTGGCCATAGCCATTGGCTTTGACCACGCACATTACCTTGCATTCGGGCGCTAGTTGCCGGGCATGCGCTAGGTTATGGCGCAGGGCCGCGAGATCGAGCCTGGCCTGGTTGGCACGTGCCATCAGAAGTCGAACTTGTGGCCGGTGTACAGCGTTTGTGCCGCCAGCCAGACATCTCCAACGCCGCCATCGCCCACTGACTTACCGTTAATTTCTATGACCGGTGCAATTTCCTTGGATGAACTGGTAATCCAGACTTCGTCGGCGTCATCCACCTCTTTCATCGTCACGACTCGTTCCTGCACCGGAATGCTGCCGTCCTTGCGCAAAATTTCCAGTAGCATCAGACGAGTGATTCCCGGTAGTTTCTGGTGGTCCAGCAAAGGGGTAGAGACGATGCCGTTCTTTACGATGAAGACGTTACAGGCAGCAGCCTCGGTGAGTTCACCATGCTCGTTGTACAAAATGGTTTCCGAGTGTCCCTTTGCGTGACCGTCCTGATAGTGCATGACATTGCCCAGCAAGGCGGTAGATTTAATATTGCAGCGTTTCCATCGCAGATCTTCGGCGGTAGACACGGTGTAGGGATTAGCTGCGCTTTTTTCGGGCAGGGGCGCCGGTGGGATTTCAAAGGCAAAGGCGTAAACGGTCGGTGCAATGTTATCCGGATAAGCGTGATGCCGTTTACTGTCCGCGCCGCGACTTACGTGAAAATAAATGCCCAGGTTTCCGCCACCGTTGCGTTTTATCAGCTGTTCGGAAATATTGTGCCAGGCGGCATGATCAACGACCAGTTTGATTTCAATCGCATCAAGACCCTCCTGCATACGCTGCAGGTGAGGGGTGAACCCCACTAATTTTCCGTCATAGGAAGGCACCACTTCATAAATGCCGTCACCGAAAAGAAAACCTCGGTCCATGGGTGAGATCTGAGCCTCTTCCATTGGCATGTACTCGCCGTTTAAATACACAATGCTCATAGTTTTTCCTGTCTGAATGTCCCACAGGGTGGGAACTTATAATACGTTACTGGAATCCAGTGAGACTCCGAAGTTCATCGATGACGTTTTGCCCTTCCTCGGCTTGCAGGCCATCTTCGGTCAGGGTGTTCTCCCGGGTGACTCCATCAACACTACCGCGCGCCGAAAGGTAGTTGAGAATATCCAATGGCGATATTTCGCCAAGCATATCTCGGCCGCGCCAATACCCCAGAAAGGCGATAAGGCCGTAGGCACCCCAGTTGGAGACATCTGCCACCAATAATTCATCGCACTTAGTTGCGGCTGCATTAATGTCCAGGGTAGCTATCGCGTCCCGAATATTGCCCATACCGATTTCGTTACCGCCATCACCAATGGCCATGGTCGGGCACCGTGCGTTGGTCAGATAGGGGTCAAAAAAAGCACTGCGGGGCGTTATGTCTTCGCCACGCATATTGTAATAACAGCCATCAGCACTGAGTCCGGGGCGTTCAATTGAAATGATGGCCTGAGGTTGCAGTTGCTCCAGTTTTCCCCGTGCTTCCTGCTGGGCGGTAACAAGGTTTTTCGCGTTTAACTCCAGTACTCGGTAGTTATTAATAAGACATTTTGAGAGCGGCGCTCCGCAGGCTAGCCAGGGTTCTGCTCCCAGTTGCTCCAGGGCGTCGTACAAGGCGATGGCACCCACGGGTCCATCTGTTTCAAAGGTCTCCATAACGGGGAAGCCAGTGCCTATGATGACTTTGCCCGTGACCTCGTTCAATATTCGTGCAGCCCGCATGTAGTAGCCGGGCGCCAGTGCATCCCTGGCGACCTTCATGTTGCGCAGGTTGCGCGCCACCAGAGTCGCTTCAATGCTTGTGCTGAGTTCTAATTCAGTCAAGCGGTGCGCTCCATCAGTGGCTGGCGGCGGGAAAAACTGGCGGCCAGGTGCAAGGCATTGTGAGCTCCGTGGGGGCTGACAGGGGCAAAGTGTACCCTGCCACCGGGACGCAGCTGCGACAGGCGTCCACAGTCCAGCGACAGAGCTGAGCCAATCTTGGGATAGCCGCCAATGGTTTGTCGGTCGTTGAGCAAAACGATGGGTTGTCCGTCCGCAGGAATCTGAATTGCCCCAAAGCATATGCCTTCGGAAAGTATGCCCTGTATATCACAGTCAATGGCTGGGCCTTCAAGTCGGTATCCCATTCGATCACAGCGATCAGAGACGGTATAGGTGTGACTGAAAAAGCGGCGCTGTTCATAGCGGTTAAAGTGTTGCTGTTGGTAACCGGGAATGACTCTGACGGTAATGAGGTTCTGGTAGCGTGGTTGGCTCGAGGCCGGCAAATACAGGTGCTTGCACTCGGTTACCTGTGCGCAGGGAAGCACATCGCCCGCTTGTAGCTTGTCGCCGTTAAGACCGCCGACCTTTTCTCGCATCACGGTGGCAGTACTGCCAAAAGTGGGTTCTACCTGAAAGCCGCCGGCTACGCCCAGGTAAGCACGACAGCCCTGCTCGGCAAATTCCACCGCGATAATGTCACCGGCCTTGATTGCCAGTACTTCCCAGCGAGCTTGCTCGATGTTGTTAATGCGCAAATTCATGTTCGCACCGGTGAGGCAAATGTAGGTGTCCACTGTGGCTTCCAATTGCAGACCGCCAAAGCTGATCTCCAGTGCGGTTGCACCTTCCGGGTTCTGTAGCAGGCGATTGCAGTATTCAAAAGCCTGCGGGTCCAGTGGGCCACCATTGGTCAAACCAATGCGATGTTGACCCATGCGGCCACCATCCTGCAGCAGACAGAGAATACCGGGCTGGGTCACTGTCAGACTCACAATTCACCACCCAGGCTCAAGAAACGATCTCGATCAATGGGTTCAAAGCGCACTCGGTCACCCACAGAAACCGGCATGGTAGGAGTGGCTTGGGGGTCGAACATCCTTAACGGGCAACGACCGATCAGGTTCCAGCCTCCGGGAGAGACCGCTGGGTAAACTGCTGTTTGCCTGTCGGCAATGGCGACTGCGCCACGGGGCACTTTTTGTCTTGGTGTCGCCAGACGTGGCGCAGCAATGCGCTCGTCAACCTGGCCAAGGTAAGCAAATCCAGGCGCGAAGCCGATGGCATAAACCCGGTATTCAGCGTTACTGTGCAAAGCTATAACGTCGGCTAAGCTCAGGGCGGCGCGCTCGGCCAGTGCTTCCAGATCTTCCCCTGCTTCAGGGTGGTAGTAAACCGGCAGAACCACGGTGTTGCCTTCCGTCGCTTCTCCGGAGCCCAGGTTGTCAAGACATTGGTGAACTCGATGGGCCACCGACAGGTGATCGGTGGTTAGGGCATTGTAGACAATGAGCAAAGACGCGTAGGATGGCACTAGGTCAATCAGGTCATCGCCTAGCGCTACCTCTACCGCCAGAGCAGCAGCTTGCACTCGCGCAGATACCTCAGGGCTCGTTTCCTTGCCCAGATATAGCATCATGGCGTTCTCGCCGGCAGAGTGCAGTTCCACGGCAGCTTAGCTTCTGTTTACCAGGGACCGGATTTCGCGAATAGCCTGTACGCCCTCCGGGTTGTCGCCGTGAACACATAGCGTGTCAGCTTCCAGTGATAAGGTATGTCCACTCACAGTGGTCAGCGAACCATGCTCTATCAGTTGTGCAACCTGGGCGAGCATCTTCTCGCGGTCATGCACTGCCCCGGGCTTGCGGCGGGATAACAATTTCCCATCGTCGTCATAGCATCGGTCAGCAAATACCTCAAACATAAGGTCCAGACCCAATTGACCGGCCTCAGCCCTGTGGCTGGTTGCGTCAGGCGTAGCTTGCAGCATAAGGGGCAGGGGGCGCTGATAGTCAGCGATAGCTTGCATGATCGCCAGACGTACCTCTGATTTTGCCATCATGTCGTTGTAAAGAGCGCCGTGGGGCTTGATGTAGTCCAGGGATAAACCAGCGCTTTGCGCCATGCCATCCAGTGCTGATATCTGGTAGTGCAAGGAGGCGATAATTTCGTCGCTGCTCAATGCCATGGATCGTCGTCCAAAGCCTACCAGGTCGGGGTAGGCGGGATGCGCACCGACACTAACGTCATGCTGAGCTGCCAGTTGCAGGGTGTTGCGGATAGTCAGCGGGTCGCCCCCATGGAAGCCGCAGGCAATGTTGGCCTGGTCGATATGAGGCATAACCTCAGCGTCCAGCCCCATCGTCCAGCTGCCATAGCTTTCTCCCAAATCGCAATTCAGTCGCATATATCTCTCACCTGTTTACATCACCGCCAGCTGGCTGTTTCGAAGGTCTGTCACCAGCATATGCCCGGGACTGTGGGTGATCGCGAAGGGAGGTCTGGCCTTCTCCAACGCCACCTGTGGAGTAACACCACAGGCCCAGAACACGGGCAGTTCATCCTCGGCAATATGGACAGCATCGCCGTAATCCGGTAGCTCCAGATTGTCTATTCCAATCAGTCCAGGGTCACCCATATGTATAGGCGCCCCGTGCACCGAGGGAAAGCGCGTACAAATCTGTATAGCCCGTATCGCATCCGCAGCCTTGAAAGGACGCATGCTAACGACCATCTCGCCCGAGAACGGACCTGCAGGTGCGCAGCTAATATCGGTGCGATACATGGGTACATTCACGCCCTCGCTGACATTGCGTACATTCAGGCCATCCGCCAACAGAGCCTCTTCAAAGGAGAATGAACAACCCAGTGCAAAAATGACCAGATCATCTCGCCAGTAGTCGGAAATATCCGGAACTTCTTCGCTAAGTTGACCATCGCGGAAAACGCGGTAGCTTGGCACATCAGTCCGTATGTCAATATCCCCCAAAAGAGGTAAGCCCACGTCCCCCGGGGCGTTAGATGTCGCTACCAGCGGGCATGGTTTGGGGTTTGCCTGACAGAAGCGCAAAAAATCGTTAGCCCAGTCGGCGGGCAGAATGGCCAGGTTGCACTGTACGAATCCTGGTGAATAACCAGACGTATTCCCGGTAAATTCACCCGTGCGAATGGCTTGGCGCAGCGCCGCGGGGGAGATGTCCTGATTCATGAAAAATCCTGTACTGAATATTTGTTGCATATAAGTTTGGCACAGAATCGGATATCTGGATAATAGCCGCTCGCGTTAGTTTCACTATTTGGACGAGTACCATGCTGCAGCAGTTATTGGACATTCTGACCCTTGAGCCCTCAGGTGATGATGGCTTCGTGGGTGAGATCATGCACCCCAAGGGTTTCAGGGTATATGGCGGACAAGTGCTGGCCCAGGCGCTGGAAGCGGCTCAAAGCACGGTCGACATTGATCGGGCTGTGCACTCGCAGCATGCCTATTTCTTGCGTGAGGGTAAAACAGACCGACCGATCCATTATCAGGTGGAGCGGGCCAGGGACGGCGGTAGTTTCAATTCTCGCCGGGTAGTTGCATCGCAAGACGACAGAACAATCCTGGTGTCTTCCATGTCTTTTCAGAGGCCCGACGACAGTTTCGACTTTCAGGAGTCCGTACCGGAAGTTCCAGCTCCAGAAGATTTACCGTCAGAGCGCGAGCGCGCCAAGACTGATGGAATTTTTGATGAGGACTTCATGATCACCACCGGCGAAGATATTGATGTGCGTATGGTTCACCCGATTCAATGGGCCAATCCTGAACAGCGTCGGGGACAATTGTTCAACTGGATGAAAACTACCGGGCCTATGCCGGATGACCCTGCGCTGCACCGCAATGTGCTAGCGTATTTCTCCGACACGATGCTGTTGGATGCGGGCCTGATTCAGCATGGTCGATCCTACTGGGACAGGGGCTTGCAGATCGCCAGCCTTGATCACGCTATCTGGTTTCACGCGGACTGCCGAACCGATGAGTGGCTGCTGCACTCTGCTGACCTGGAACGCAATAGTGGAGGAAGGACGCTGGTTAGTGGACGGTTTTACAGTCGTGAAGGTGTGCATGTGGCTACTGTCATGCAGCAAGGTTTGATGCGCAAGCGTTGAGTCGGTTGCTTTGGCCGACTAGACCCTTTAGTGTTTATGGATAAGCAATAGCCTCAGGATTGTTCTATGCCGCACCCTTGTATTACCGCTCAAACCTTTCCTCACAAGCCCGCCATTATTATGGGTGGCTCCGGAGAAATGGTCACCTACCGTCAGCTGGATGAACGCTCAAACCAGGGCGCCCAATTGTTTCGCTCGCTGGGACTGAAGGCCGGGGATCATATTGCCCTGATGATGGAAAATAACGCTCGTTTCCTGGAAATATGCTGGGCGGCGCAGCGATCCGGTTTGATCTTTACCCCCATTGCAACGCACCTCAAGCGAGATGAAACAGAATATGTCTTGTCCAACTGCGGTGCCAGCTTGTTCATTGGTTCGCATCCACTAAAAGAGGCGGCGATACACGCAAAGGAAGATGCATCCGGGGTGGAACACTTCTTGATGGTCGGCGGTATTACAGATGGCTTCGACTCCTGGGAGGAAGCTTTAAGTCTGCAAGCCGCGTCGCCTATAGAGGATGAACAAAATGGAGTCCCCATGCTTTACTCATCGGGTACTACCGGTCAGCCCAAGGGCGTTCTGGTGCCACCTCCGAGCGAGGAAGTTGATACTCCGCCAATGGCTGCGCGGCTTGGGGAGCTTTTCGGGTTTGGCGAAGAAACGGTCTATCTTTCTCCTGCGCCCCTTTATCACGCAGCTCCATTGCACTACAACATGATGACTCTCTACCAGGGAGGCACCACGGTCGTTATGGAGAAATTCGATCCTGAAGGGGCCCTCGCCTTGATTGCAGAACACCGGGCGACGCATAGCCAATGGGTTCCGATCATGTTTATACGGATGCTAAAACTCCGACAGGAAGTGCGAGATCGCCACGATGTAAGTTCAATGCAGTTTGCTATCCACGCCGCAGCACCGTGCCCGATCGAGGTGAAGGCCAGCATGATTGACTGGTGGGGTCCGGTTATTGTCGAGTATTACGCCGCCAGCGAGGGTATTGGTGCGACCATGATTGACTCTCAGGGCTGGCTGACTCACCGGGGCTCCGTGGGTCCTGCAGTGTCTGGAGAGCTGCACATAGTGAGCGATGACGGTAGTGAGCTTCCGGTTGGTGAAATCGGCACGGTCTACTTCGGGGGTGAACAGGCAGTCTTTCACTATCATCAGGAAGACGAAAAGACCGCTGGTGCTTATAGCAAAGAAGGTTGGGCTACTACCGGAGATGTGGGCTATCTCGATGAAGATGGCTTTTTGTACCTCACAGACCGCAAAAATTTCATGATTATTTCTGGCGGGGTTAATGTTTATCCCCAGGAAATAGAGAACCTGCTGATCACTCACGACAAGGTGGCCGATGTTGCTGTATTTGGTTTGCCCTGCGATGAGTTTGGCGAAAAAGTACAGGCCGTTGTGCAGCCCATGAATTGGGCAGATGCAACCGATGAAACCGCTATTGAGATCATGGAATGGCTGCGTGAGCGGTTATCGCATATTAAGTTGCCCAAGGCGTTGGATTTTCACCCCAGCTTGCCACGGCTGGATAATGGCAAGCTTTACAAGCGTCACTTGATGGAAGAATACAAGGGCGGCTCCCGTTCCGACGACAAGCCAGAACAATAGCAATTAGGTCGCGGTAGGTCGGGTGAGTTCTACTTCCACTTTAAGGCTCGACGTTCGCTTTCCCGCTTTGGAAAATGGCAGGTAGAACACTGGCACCACAAACAGAGTGAAAAGGGTGCCAACCAGCATTCCACAGGTGATCATGACTCCAATGCTGAAGTGACTCTGCGCGCCAGCGCCGCTGGCAATCACCAGCGGCCAGATTCCCAGCACAGTTGCGAAAGTTGTCATTAGTATGGGACGCAGACGCTTGGATGCGCCCTCTAGCACCGCCTCCCTTTTATCCATTCCCTGCCCAGCCAGCTTATTAGAGAATTCCACGATCAATATGCCGTGTTTGCTGATCAGGCCTATCAGTGTCAGTAGCCCTACCTGAGAGTAGATGTTGAGCGTCACAAAGCCGAGGGCGATGGGCACTACGGCACCAAAGATTGATAGCGGTACGGTGACTAGCACCACCAGCGGGTCTCGAAAGCTATTGAATTGAGCCGCTAGCACCAGGAAGATCAACGAGAGCGATAGGGCAAATAATACCGGGAACGAAGCCGATTCCTGCACGAATTGTCGCGACGCGCCCGTGTGACCGACGCGAAATCCACTGGGAGCTATTTCATTAAGCTTTTGTTCGAGAAACTCCAGGCCCGCACCCAGGCTGTTGGGAGGCATCATAAAACCCTGAATCGTGGTGCTGTTAAGCTGCTGATACTGGGTCAAGGAGTTAGGCTCAACTCGAGAGTTCAGGGTGACTACGGCGGAAAGTGGCACTAATGTGCCGCTATCAGTGCGCAGGTAATAGCGCTCAAGTTCATCACTGGTTAGCCTGAAGTTTCTGCCGGCTTGCGGTATCACCTTGTAGGACCGACCCTCAAGGGTAAAGCGATTCACTTCGGCTTCGCCTAGCATCACGGCTAGAGTCTCGCCGACTTCCTGCATGGATATACCCAGGCGAGACGCACGGTCCCGGTCTATTTCTACGGTAATTTCCGGCCGATCAAAATTGAGACTCTGGGTGACAAAGGCAAACAAACCGGACTCTCTGGCCGCGGCAAGCAGTTCTTCGCCGACGCGCATTATTTCCCGGTATTCGGCGGTTGAGGCAACAACGAAGCTGACCGGCAGTCCCGCGTCAGAACCGGGTAACGATGGCTCGCCAAACGCGAATAATTCCATGCCGGTAATCTGTGAGAGCTTACCCTGCAATTCTGCCAGCAGTTCCTTTTGGTCGCGTTCGCGCTCGTCCCAGGGGTGCAGTGTTACTCCACCAAAGTTGCTGCCGGGCCTGATGACTTGCCAGCTGTGACTGAATTCTGGGATTTCCTGCCATATGTCGACGATCTGGGACAGATAAAAATCCTGATAGGCCAGATTGGCATAGCGAGGTGCACTGCCCGTAATGTAGACAGCCCCAGTGTCTTCCTCAGGGGCCAGTTCTTCCTGAGCGAGAAAGAAGAGAGCCGGAAGGCTGGCGAGAAGCACGCCGGCGAGCAGCAGCACTGCACCACGATTGTCCAGGCAAGTCGCTAGGAAGTGGCGATAGTGTTGGATTAGCGTCTCAAAGCGATGGTCCAGCCAATTAGCGAATCGCCCCTGATGCGCTGAATCTTTGAGTACCCGGGAGCACATCATGGGAGTCAGCGTCAATGCGACTACGCCCGACACGATGACGGCTCCCGCCAGGGCCAGGGCGAACTCGCTGAACAGTGCGCCGGTAAGGCCGCCGATAAAGCTGATGGGCGCATAAACGGCCGCCAGGGTCAGGGTCATTGCAACAACCGGCCAAGCTACTTCTCGAGCGCCGGCAATTGCCGCGGCGTATGGGCTTGCACCTTCTTCAATATGACGATGCACGTTTTCTACCACGACAATGGCGTCATCGACCACCAGACCGATGGCAATGACCAATGCAAGCAATGTCAGTAAGTTTAGGCTGAATCCCATGGTCATGATCAGGAAGACCACGCCAATGAGCGACAGCGGTATTGCGATCAGCGGAATCAGCACGACACGCAGTGAGCCCAGAAACAGGTAAATCACTAAAATGACAATGACGCTGGCCTCAATCAATGTGGTGAGTACCTGACTGATGGCCTCATCGATAACTACGCTGCCGTCCCAGTCGATTAACATGTCCATGTCGGCTGGCAGTGCGGCTTCTATCTTCGGCAGGGTGGCGTGCACTGCCCTGGAGACTTCCAGAGGGTTGGCATCCGGTGTGGGAGTGATTGATAGAAAAACGGCAGCTTTACCGCTTGAAAGTGTTTTTACCTGATCGGTCTCAGAGTCCAGTTCGATGTCTGCCACATCGCCAAGTAAAATTCGCTCATCGCCAGATTGCCTTACCACCAGGCCGCGGAATTCTTCCTCGGTTTGAAGCGTGGTTCGTGCGTCCACGGTGACCCTTACCAGGTTACCCTCGGTGGCCCCTGCAGCCGATATAAAGTTGTCGCGCAGGATGGTGGCGTTGACGTCAGTAGCGGTGACTCCCAGCGCCGCCATACGCACAGGATCCAGCCTGATGCGCATGGCCAGTTTGTATGAAAAAACGTTCGCCTTGCCAACGCCGGGCAATGTTGCCAACTCCGGCTGTACGCTGCGCAACAGAAAGTCGGTGACCTGGTACAGAGTCATTTGTTCGCTGTAAAACCCCAGCCAGATTAATCCGTCTCCTCCACCCGTGGCCGAAACAATCGGCTCTTCAATGTCTCTGGGTAGGTTGCCCCGGGCTTCACTCACCTTGGCGATGACTTCATTGAGAACGTTGTTGCTATCCTCACCAAGACGAACATAAATGGTGATATTGGATTCGCCGGGATTGCTCTCCGAACTCATGTATTCAATGCCACGAGCGCCGGCAATGACCACCTGCAGTGGCGTAGTGACGAAACCCTGAACGGTGCGCGCAGAGGCGCCAGGGTAGTAGGTGTTGACATAGATGACACTGCGCTCCAGTTCGGGAAACTGGCGTAGTCCAATTTTTGACAGGGATGCACCGCCCAGTAGCAGCAGCAGGCAACTGATGACGATGGCGAGTACGGGTCTCTGGATGAAGGCGTCGGTGAATTTCATTGGGTGAATGCCGGAGAATTGTCCTGCAGGGTGACCCTGGCTCCGCGGTACAGCCTGTTCTGGCCGACGCTAACGACCCGGTCGCCAGCTTCCAATCCAGAGGTCACCGCGATTCGACCGTCCTTGACCGGCCCAGTCTGCACCACTCGCGGTGTGACCGTCATGCCCTCAGGATCTTTTTCAATAATGTAAACAGTATTGCCCTGCAGTGAATAAGTGACCGCCGTCTCGGGCAAGGTAACCAAGTCCATAGGTTGGTCCAGATCGATTCGCAGTTGGGCAAACATTCCCGGGAGTAGACCGTTGCTGTCGATGATGCGAGCCCGCAGCGCAAGGTTGCGGGTGGCCTGATCCACCGCAATGTCCAGGGCCTCCAGGGTTGCAGTAAATACCTGCTCCGATATTGCTGTGCTCAGCTCGATACCAAGTCCGGAGCGCAAGCGAGGGAAAAATCGTGCTGGCACCGAGAAATCTACCTCCAGGTCGCTTAAGTCCTGCAGGGTAGTAATGACCGTACCTGATTCGATGTAATCGCCGATTTTTACTTCGGTAATGCCAACAGTGCCAGCAAAAGGTGCCACAATTCGTTTATTGTCCAAGCGTGCTTCCGTCTCGGCCAAGGTGGCTATCGCCGCATCCAGCGCGGCGCGAGAGCGGTCGTATTGGGTTTGGGGAATGGATTTTTGTTTGATCAAGCTGGCGTCCCGCTTGTGAAGCTGCCGGGCCAACACTACGTTCGCCTCCTGCCGCTTTTTGCTCGCCTGTTCAACACTGTCGTTGAGCGTTAGCAGGAGTTGCCCTGCCTGCACCCGCTCGCCTGATTTGACCGGTATCGCAATAATCTCGCCGCTGGTCTCCGCAGCGAGATTGGCTCCGCGGGCGGCACGAATCGTACCGACAGCCTCCAGGGTAGTGGGCCAGGTATCAATTCTTGCCTCAGTGGCTGTTACCAGGGTCGGCGGCGGTGTGAAATCTGTATTAGCCAGAGTTTGAAACTTGTTGAAGAGGTAGCCGGTAATCGAGCCGAAAATCAGCACCAGGATTAAAATAACGGTCAGGTAAGGGCGCAATGCGGTCTCACTTTATCTGTTGTTTTCAGGGAGATGGCTTCAGTCTAGGCCAGTTTTACAGTTATTTCACGGTTAATGGCAGAAATACTGCAGCGTGGGGGAGGCAGCGGGGCCGAGGCAAACCCGAGATTTGGGGTCATTCAGGTATCCCACTCGATTATGATCAAGATTGCAATGTGTTCGCTGCCTACAAATTGCTTTATGCTAAGCCAAAGCCCCCTAATCAAGGCGGTCTCAAAGAGGTAATTTGGTGAGAAAATCAACCAGGCTCAAGAAACTGCAAAAGCAGATGACAACGGCCGAAAGCTATGAGCAGTGGCAACTTTTGGCAGTTGAGCATGATGAACTGTCTGGTGCCAGACGTTGGCGTCAAGTAGACCAGTCAACTCAGTACGACTACGCCCAGATTCGGCTGCGGTTAGACCGATTGCGCAGCCTGCGAGCCCGGCATGATTATCAGGGCCTGTTGTTTACCTTGAATGAAGGTATTCACGGCAATATGGGCGGTATGGGTCGCTCCTCTCTATATCGCAAGGCCAACTTCGGTACCAAAGGCCTCATTGAACAGTATATTGAGGAAGTGGACGACGCTCTGCGTTATTTGGCCGAGTTGCCCGCCGACCAGCTGGACGTGCAGGACAAGCTGGACTTTTTTTATCGAGCGAATATTTGTTTCGGTCGTTCCGCGCTGATGCTCAGTGGTGGCGGCGTGTTAGGTTTTTATCACCTTGGGGTGGTCAAGACGCTGCTTGATCGGGGATTGTTACCGCGGGTTATTTCCGGTTCCAGCGCAGGTTCACTGGTAGCCGGCGTGGTCGGAACGCATACCGAAAAGCAGTTGGAACATTTCTATGAGCCGGCCAATGTGCATTTTGAGGCGGAGCGCGAGGCGAGCATGTTTTCGCGCATGTTTTTCGGTGCCAACCCTCAGATCGATGTCGGTGATCTGGAGCGTCTTATTGCTCGCATGATCCCGGATATGACCTTTCAGGAGGCGTATGAAAAGACCGGTCGCCAGATCAGTATCACAGTGTCTTCAGCCGAACCGCATCAACGCTCACGTTTGCTCAATGCCATTACCTCCCCCAACGTCTATGTACGCTCTGCTGTTATGGCTTCTTGTGCGGTGCCCGGCGTTTTCCCGCCAGTGATGTTAATGGCCAAAAATGTGCACGGTGAGTCCCAACCTTATTTGCCTACACGCCGGTGGGTAGACGGTTCCATTGCCGACGACCTCCCGGCCAAGCGATTGTCACGCCTTTACAGCACTAACCATTATATTGTCAGTATGGTTAATCCGATTGTGACCCCGTTTATTGATACCGAAGAGGAGCGCAGCGCGCTTACCCGTTCTCTTACCGGGTTTGGTGTCGGTGTAGGGCGAGAGGTGTTGAATCTCTATCGCGATATGGTTCAGAACAAGGGTGACAGTTGGCCTCGCTTCAATATGGCGATGAACACCGTGCACGCATTGATCGACCAGGATTACAGTGGTGACGTTAACATCGTTCCCAATTTCCGTTGGTATAACCCGGCAAAATTAATTTCGCATCTCTCAGAAAATGATCTGGTACAGCTTATGCTTGAGGGTGAGCGAACCGCGTATCCCCAGGTTGAAACTATCCGCTTATGTACCCAAATAAGTCGTACGATGGAAGAATTGCTGCATCGGTTCGAGTCGGGAGACCTTCGTCCCGATGCTGATCAATACCATCGCCCCAGGGCGTCTCGTCGGCGTCCGTCTCCGACGCGCTCGGATCGCCAGGCTTTGCGTGAGCATCGGGTGGAATCGGATAACGTGAAGAAGCCAGCTACGCGCAAGAAGCCTGCTCCCAAGAAGACCACCAGCAAGGCGCAGTCTTCGAAAAGAAGCCAGGCAACAAAGAAAAAAGCACCAAAAAATAAAGCTCCAAAAAGCGAGGCGGCTTAAACCCGCTGCGGGTGCTGATGGGGTATCCCCCGCGTAGAATAGTTAAAGCACAGAAAAAGAGCTGCGTTGCACGCCTTAACCGATGCCTCGCTCTGTGCTCTCCCAGTAGGGCTGCCGTAGTATTTTCTTGAGAATTTTACCCGACGGATTGCGCGGCAGTTCATCAACAATCTGTAATTGCCGCGGTATTTTGTAGCCGGCAATTTTGTCGCGGCAGAATTCGACCATTTCATTCAGGTCCAGGGAGGAATCCTTGTTTAACACTGCGAAAGCGAGAAGGGCTTCGCCAAATTTTTCGTCAGGTACACCGATCACAGCCACATCTGCAATCGCGTCGTGTTTGGCCAATGCATTTTCGACCTCCACTGGATAGATGTTTTCTCCGCCGCTGACCACCATGTCTTTCATCCGGTCCTTCAGGTAAAGATAGCCTTGCTCGTCCATGTAACCGGCATCCCCGGTATGCACCCAGCCGTCTGTCAGGTTGGCCGCCGTCGCTTCCGGCAGGTTGTAGTAGGATTTCATATTGGTGTCAGACTTTAACCAGATCTCCCCAACCTCGCCCGTGGGCCGTTCATTACCCTCAAGATCAACCACTTTGGCCTGTCCTCCTACCGAAGTGCGACCACAGGAACGAAGCAGGTCCGGTTGACCCTCCAGTGCCAGTCGATGATCTTCCGCCGAAAGGTTGACCACTGTCCCTGTCGTTTCAGTCATTCCATACATCTGGATGAAATCGCATTGAAAGACTTCTATGGCTCGGCGCAGGACTGTTTCTGATATCGGTGAGGCACCGTAAAAAATTTGCTTCAGTTTGCTGAAATCGCGTTGTTCTATGTCTGGCATTTGGAGCACTGCCATAATCATTGCAGGCACCATAAAGATATTGCTGACCGGATGGTTTTCCATGTCCGCGACCACCTTGGTGGGGTCGAACGTTCGGTGCAACAGGGTGTGAATGCCCGAGAAAATATTATAGGCGATCGATCCTGCTCCGCCGATGTGAAACAAGGGAGCGCAGAGTATGGTTGCCATGCCTGGACTGGGCCTGTGTGGTGTCGCTACAGAGTTCATGGTGACCAGCGACAGCATATTAAAGTGTGAGCTGACAACGCCCTTGGGATTGCCTGTAGTGCCGCTGGTATATAGCTGGATGTAGGCGTCTTGTGGGTCTGATTCAATGTTGGGTGAGCTTTCTGGATATTGCGAGACCCATTCGTTCCACGAGAGCGTGTCAGCAAAACCATGGGAGATTACTGTGATGTCGTCATCAATTTGTTGACGCAGTCCGGTGAGAGAGTCTTCCATTCCATCCAGCGCAACCAGTACACGGGAGTTGGCGTCGTTAATGATAAATGCCAGCTCAGCCGGCGCCAGCCGGTAGTTCAATGAGACTGTGACTGCGCCTATTTTGCTGGCTGCCATAAAGAGCAGCAGGTGTTCCAGACTATTCTCGCCCAGAATCGCGATTCTTTGCCCACGAGATATTCCCAGTGCCAACAGGCCGTGAGCGATCTGATTGGAAAGAGTGTTTACCTCACCGTAACTGGAGGTGTTCTCCCCCAATGTCAGGCAGGGTAGTTCAGGCGTATTGCGAGCGTAGTATTCTAGAAAGTGATGGACTAGCATGGTCCTGATAGATCCTTGTTTTTATGACTGAAGCGAGCAAGGAGTCTGTTCAGAGATCGGGCTATTGTCAATGCCCCGATTTTTTTTGTAGGGCACAGTTGTACCGAAAATCATTAGTAAACCCGTGGAGACAGGTATGCATGACAAAGTGGTGGTGGTGACCGGCGGCGCATCTGGCATCGGAGAGGCAATGGTCAAGCGCTTTTGTGCTGAGGGCGCCAGGGTGGTGTTGGGTGATGTCGATGACGCCGGGGGGTTGCGCGTTGCTGAGCAGCATGGAGCGCAGTTTCTGCATCTTGATGTGCGTTTGCCTGAGCATTGGCAGGCCTTGGAACATCTTCTTGGCAGTGATTACGGGCGACTGGATGCGCTGATGAACAACGCCGGAATTGTGTCTAATCAGTCGATCGTCGAGGCGGATATTTCAACCTGGTCGAACCTGCTCTCGGTAAACCTGACCGGGATGATGTTAGGGTGTCAGACGGCGATAAAAGTGATGCAGAAAAATCCGGAAGGGTCAGCAGGATCTATCGTAAATACGGCCAGTTCTACCTCTTACCTTGCCATTCCAGGTGACGTGGCTTATTGCACTTCCAAGGCTGGCGTCGTTGGCCTCACTAAATCGGTAGCGGTGCACTGCGCCACCGAGGGCCTGAATATTCGCGCCAACTCAATCCACCCCGGCGCTACCATGACAGCCATTCTGAAGCAGGCAGTGAACGAGATGCCCGAGTTGGAGCCCAAACTTGCGCGTATGTCGCCTATGGGGCGCATGGGTAAAGTTGACGAGGTCGCAGCAATGGCGTTTTTCCTCGCTTCTGAGGAAGCGGCCTTCTGTACCGGAGGCCAGTTTCCGGTAGAGGGGGGGACTGTGAGTGAGCATCCGCGAATGCTCTGAAATATTTTTTTCGCGCGCAGGTGGACTTTCTTTTCACGTGGGTCGCTTGGCATAAAGACAGAGCATGTCCAGCGCCAGTGTTGCCCCGGCCAGGGCGGTGATTTCACTGACGTCGTAAGCCGGTGCGACTTCTACCAGATCCATTCCAACAATGTTAATGCCGGCGAGGCCGCGTAAGATTTTTCGTGCCTGTTGAGTGCTCAGACCGCCGATAACAGGTGTACCGGTTCCGGGTGCGAAGGCTGGATCAAGGCAGTCGATGTCAAAGGTGAGGTAACAGGGACGATTGCCTACGGTTTCTTTAATCACGTCGATGGTGGCCTTGGCGCCATTTTCATGGACCCAATCGGCGTCGTAAACTTGATAGCCGTGGGAATCCACATTAAAGGTCCGCATTCCAACCTGAACAGAGTGCGCGGCATCGACAACGCCTTCTTTTGCAGCGTGGTAGAACATCGTGCCGTGATCAATACGACCCTCTTCATCCTTCCAGGTATCGCAGTGCGCGTCGAAATGAATAAGCGATAGAGGCCCATGCTTTTCCGCATGGGCTCGCAGTAAGGGGTAGGAAATAAAGTGGTCACCGCCCAGGCTAAGCAGAGCCACGTCTTCGTTCAATATATCCCGCGCGTGTTGATAAATAGCCTCGGGCACTTGCTCGGGTCGACCCGGGTCGAAGTTGCAATCACCGACATCAACAACCGCGAGGTCTTTGAATGGGTCGAAGTTCCATCCGTCCACAGCGTCTCCCCAGGCCATAATGGTGGATGCGGCGCGAATTCCCCTGGGTCCCAGTCGCGTGCCAGGGCGGTTGGTGGTAGCGAGATCGTAGGGCACGCCTGTTACGGCAACGTCTACGCCGGTAAGGTCTCGGGTGTAGCGGCGGCGCAGGAAGCTGGTGATTCCGGAATAAGTAGGCTCTTCTGTCATCCCATAAAGACTTTCACGGGTGATAGCGAGATCTGTCAGTTCTTTAGCCATGAGCGCTCCGTTGTTTTTTTAATATATTCCAGCCGGCAATGAGTACGCCCAAGGATACGATGGCAATCACTAATGTGGCCAGAGCATTCACCTCTGGTGTGACTCCCAGTTTTACTTTGGAGAAAATCACCATTGGCAGGGTACTGGCGCCGGCGCCAGAGGTAAAGCTGGCGATCACCAGGTCGTCCAGCGAAAGGGTGAATGCCAGCAGCCATCCCGATGCCATTGCGGGAATAATCAGCGGCAAAGTGATGTCCCAGGTGACATTGAATGGGCGACCGCCAAGGTCCATTGCGGCTTCTTCAAGCGACTGATCCATGGAGGCCAGTCGGGACTGCACAACCACCGCAACATAGGCCATGGCAAATGTGGTGTGGGCGATGGTAACCGTGTTAGCGCCGCGGCTGGCCGGCCATCCAGTGAGTTCTTGTAAGCTGATGAACAGTAACAGCAATGACAGGCCGGTAATAACTTCCGGCATGACCAGCGGCGCCGCAATCATGCCACTGAACACAGTGCGCCCACGAAACTGTCCCATGCGGTTCATGGCGAGACCGGCCAATGTGCCCAGGACAGTTGCCAGCGTTGCGCTGGTTACTGCTATCTCAAGGCTTAGTAATGCAGCCTCAAGAATCTGCTCGTTTTCCAGAAGGGCGGTATACCAGCGCGTGGTAAAGCCTCCCCAAACGGTGACCAGGCGTGAGTCATTGAACGAGTAAAGCATCATGACGAAAATCGGGATGTAAAGGAACGCGAAGCCGAAAGCGAGCATGGAGTACAGGAAGGTGGGTGAGCGCTTCATTGCTGCGGCTCCTGCTGTAACCGCTGAAACAGCATGATCGGCAGTATTAGTATGAACAGCAAGATGGTGGCCACTGCTGAAGCCAGCGGCCAATCGCGATTCATAAAGAACTCGTCGTAAAGAGTACGTCCAATCATTAGTGAATCCAGGCCACCCAGTAGCGCCGGAATCACGAATTCTCCAAGCGCAGGAATGAACACCAGCAAGCTGCCAGCAATGATGCCTGGCATTGCCATTGGTAGCGTGATGTCGCGAAAAACATGAAGGGGCTTGCCGCCCAGGTCCGCCGCGGCGTCATGCAAATCCAGGTCCAGTTTTTCCAAGGTGGTGTAAAGCGGCAAAATCATGAAGGGCAGGTAGGTATAAACAATGCCGATGTATACCGCGACATCGGTGTAAAGCAGGCTAATAGGTTCGTTGATTATCCCAATTCCCAGCAACCCATTGTTAATGAGCCCTTCCTTCCCCAGCATGATGATCCAGGCATAAACCCGCAGCAAAAAAGAAGTCCAGAAGGGCAGAATGACTAACAGCAGTAGCAGGTTTCGCCAGGGCTGCGGAGTTCTGGCAATTGCATAGGCCATGGGAAAGCCCAGCAGCAGGCAGAGCAGGGTAGAGATCAACGCGATCTTAATGGATTTCAGGTAGCTGACCCAGTACAGCTTGTCTTCCAGTAGGAACAGGTAGTTATCCAGTGTGGCCAATAGTTTGCGCGTACCGTCCTCGGCTATGCCCCATAGGGGGCTGAAAGGCGGTTGCGCGATGAGGGGTTCAGCGAGACTGATCTTGAAGACAATGGCAAAGGGGGCCAGGAAAAACAGACCCAGCCAGAGATAGGGTAGGGCGATAACGCTGCTGCGCCAAAGTCGATCCCGGTTTCCGGGGTTGGCGATGATACTCATTCGCTAAGTACCACGCTGCACTGGGTGTCCCAGCTCAGATATACCTCATCATCCCATTCCAGTAACAATTCTGCGCTGCGCTGATAGTTCTGGGCGCTGACTTGAATAATTCGCCCGGTGTGCGAGCGAACGCGATAAACGCAACGATTTCCGTAGTAGGCGAGATCCTCTACCACCCCGCGGGTAATTGTGTATTGTTCACCTGTCGGGGCCTCTGTGCTGATCAGCAATTTTTCAGGGCGAACGCCGATCTGGATTCGAGATCCCTCGCTGATTGTTTCGTGGTGTGGTGCGATGATTCTGGTGCCGCTGGTATCCAGTTCGACCTCGACCCTACCTTCACCGTTGCCAATCACTGTAGCGTCAAAAACATTGATATTGCCAAAAAAGTCAGCGACGTAATGGTTACAGGGGAATTCGTAGACTTCACCCGGAGTGCCGGTTTGAATGAAGCTGCCCTCCTTCATGACGGCAATGCGGGTGGCCAGGGTCATGGCTTCTTCCTGATCGTGGGTGACTACGACAAACGTGGTGCCCAGTCTGTCTTGTAGGTTCATCAACTCGAACTGGGTCTGTTCCCGTAATTTTTTGTCCAGGGCTGCGAGGGGTTCGTCCAGCAGCAGTACTTTGGGACGTTTGGCCAGTGCGCGCGCCAGGGCTACCCTTTGGCGCTGACCACCGCTTAACTGGTCTGGCTTGCGTTTGGCAAAGTCCGTCAACTGTACCAATTCCAGCATTTCTTCAACTCGCTCCTTGATCTCAGCTTTGGCGAGCTTTTCTTTCTTTAAGCCGTAGGCAATGTTCTGGGCAACACTCATGTGCGGGAACACGGCGTAAGACTGGAACATCATGTTGATCGGTCGTTCGTAGGGAGGCATGTCGGTGATATCGACATCATCAATGAAAATGCGGCCACTGGTAGGTGGTTCGAAGCCCGCCAACATTCGCAGCAGTGTGGATTTTCCACAGCCGGAACCGCCCAGTATGGTAAACAGTTCACCACGATAGATATCCAGGCTCACATTGTCGACGGCGGTGGCGTCCTCGAAACGTTTGCTGACTTCGATGATCTTGATGAACGGCGTCTGCGTCTCATCCTTCCAGGGGGTTCCCTGGCAGCTTTGGCTTATCGGTTCGTTATTTTTGTCGGTATCTGTCATTGCTGTTCCTTACAGCCCACTTTTCACTTTAGTCCAGACTCGCGAACGAAGTCTTTCCAGCTTTGGCACCAGGGTTGGCGCCACCTCGAGTCGATCTTTTATCGCCTGGTCTGGGTAGATCGCCGTATCGTTTCGAATTGAGGGGTTCACCAGTGCTGTCGCCTTGGCGTTGGCGTTGGCATAACCCGTATAGTTGCTGGCCCTGGCGATGACGTTTGGTCTTAGCAGGAAATCCAGAAATAAGTGCGCGTTATCGGGGTGGGGAGCATCGGCGGGAATGTACATGATGTCGTACCAGCTGGTGGAGCCTTCAATTGGAACTGAATACGCAAGGTTGATGTCGACGCCTGCCTCTGCAGCCCTGGAGCTCGCTACCGAATAGTCACCGGACCAACTCATGGCTATGCAGACTTCCTTGCTGGGCAAGTCGAGCAGCATTTTTGCTGAGTTGTAGTACTTGATATAAGGACGGATGCTGCTCAGCATTTCCTCAACTTCGGCCAGGTGCTCGGGCTCCACCGAATCGTTAGGATGTCCCAGGTAAATCATGGCAAAAGGAATGACGCTAGAGGCTCCCTCTAGTAGCGTTACACCACAGTCGGCGAAGTGCTTGACTATTTCTGGGTCAAATACCAGGTCTGCGCTGTCAACCGGTGCGTCTGGCATGCGCTCGAGAATCATATCCACGTTATAGGCGAAGCCCGTTGTGCCCCACATATAGGGAACCCCTATGGTGTCTCTGCCTGAGGCTTCTTTTAACGCGTTTAGGATCGAGGGCTCAATGTTGCTCCAGTTCTGCAGACGGGAGTGGTCTACTGGTCGGTACACACCAATAGGAACCAGCAGCTCTGAATTAGTCGAAGCATGAACAACAATATCGTAGCCGCTGCCGCCGGTGAGCAGTTTGGTGTCAACCATCTCTGCGGAATCGTAAATGTCGTAGTTGATTTTAATGTCGTACTCGGCTTCAAATTCTTCAATGATGTCCGGGTCAATGTAGTCGGCCCAGTTGTAAATATTCAGCACGGATTCTTCTGCAGACCAGGTTGTAGCGCTCAGTGCCAGGGCAATGGTGGCTGTAATGAGGCGCTTCATTTGGTGGGTTCCACCGCACTGATGTGCTCGGGGAGGGCACTGGCAAGGTAGTCGCGGGCGACCTGTCTGGCCTGCTTGCGTTTGGATTGTTTTGGGGAGAGCAATAGATTCAACCAGAGCCCGTTGCTCAGTGCGGTATAGCCATTGGCCAGCGTAGCGGCACTTGCGTGCTTATAGCCAGCTTCATCGATGGCTTTCTGGAACAGGTTTGATAGCGATTTTTCCGCTCGAATATCGATATCCCGACAAATGCGTTGATAAGTAGGGCGCGATTTTGCTTCTCCCCAAAAAGCGAACCAGACGGCAATTTTATCGCGAGTGGCGACCCGACTGGAAAAATCAAATTGCAGCAGCGCCTCTATTTTTTCCGCCACGGTGGGGTAGCGTCCTCCCTCCAGTATTTCTTGTTGCCCGTCGTGATATTCCCCGGTCATATGGGTGAGTGTTTCAATAAGCAGCTTCTCTTTGCTCTTGAAATGCAGGTTGGCAATACCCAGGCTCAGGCCAGCCTCTTTGGTCACTTCCGCCATCGTGGTGCCCGACAGGCCGTTGCGGGCAATACTTTTCATGGTTGCACTGATCAATTGCTCCCGGCGAACTTCGGGAGGCTGAACACGGGGTGCTTTGGCAGGAGAGTTCACTCAATATTAACCGTTCTTATTAATCTGCTGACCATTTAAGCATGCTTTCCGGTCAAATTGAAATGAATGACCATTCATTCAATGCTGGACAATGAGAAAGTTCTCGTGGCATTCTTCGGCAATGTAAAACAAGGCAAAGAGGGCGCCACAGGCGTACATTGCTGTGAAAAAGTATGATGCGATAGTGATTGGTGCTGGCCACAACGGCCTCACCAATGGGGCCTACCTGGCGAAAGCCGGGCTGGACGTGGCTGTTTTGGAAAGGAACAGCTATATAGGTGGGGCGACGGTGAGCCGCGAACTCTATGAAGGGTGGACCTACTCTAACTGTTCCTACGTCTGCAGTCTGCTGCGCCCGGAATTGGTGCGCGATCTGGAATTGCCCCGCCATGGACTCCAGGTCGTACCCTACGGGGGTGGAGTCACCTTCATGCGCAACGGCGATTATTACGGCAACTTTTACGATCACGAGCGACAGTATCGGGAAATGGCTCGCCATTCCAAGCGCGACGCCAATGCCTACGAGCGTTACACCGCAGATGTGATGAAGCAGACCCGCCTGATTCGGCCGTTTCTGTTAAAAACCCCGCCAGACCCCACCTCATTAAAACTGCGCGATCTAAAGGATCTCATGGAATACGGTAAGTCTTTTATGGACTTGGGTGAGGCGGGGCTGATTGATGCGCTCAAATTCTGGACTAAAAGCGTGGGTGATTTTCTTGACGAATATTTCGAGTCAGATGTCATCAAGGCGCACCTGGGCGGCACTGGCGTGATCGGGACCGCATTGGGGGTTTATTCACCGGGTACCGCGTACGTTTTGTTGCATCACTATATGGGCGATGTCGATGGCAATGTGGGTTCGTGGGGCTTTGCCCGCGGGGGCATGGGGTCTGTGGCCGAAGCCTTGGCCAAGTCTTTTCAGGGCTTTGGCGGTGAAATTATCTGCGACGCCGATGTTGACCAGATTATTGTTCGCAACGGCAAGGCGCGGGGCGTTGCGCTGAAAAATGGTACCGAGTTGTATGCCGATACCGTGGTCTCTAACCTGGATCCCAAGCGTACCTTTCTTGATGTGATGGATGAGAAAGACTTGCCTGGTGAGGTTATTAAGAAGGCCCAGAACTTTAAAATACGCGGTTCTTCTGGCAAGTTGAATATTGCACTGGACGGACTGCCTTCGTTTACCGGTCTTGATCAGGGCAGCCCATTGATGCTGGGTGACTATCACTTCTCTGATTCCCTGCCACGCATTGAACGTGCCTATGACGACTGGAAAGACGGCACCTGGTCCAAAGATCCTTACGTAGATGTGCTGATTCCAACGCAAACAGATCCCACCATGGCTCCCCCTGGCAAGCATATGATGAC
Source organism: Candidatus Seongchinamella marina (assembly GCF_026262685.1). Taxonomy (NCBI): domain Bacteria; kingdom Pseudomonadati; phylum Pseudomonadota; class Gammaproteobacteria; order Cellvibrionales; family Halieaceae; genus Seongchinamella; species Candidatus Seongchinamella marina. Next base: position 402,242 of record NZ_SHNP01000004.1, on the reverse strand, counting down.
GGTGTTTGTTCAGTACTGCCCACCCAAGGTCCATGGCAATGATTGGACCGCAGAGGATAAAGCAGGATTTGAAAAATCTGTGATCGATCAAATCGCCGCTCATAGCCCGGATTTCAAGGATCTGATCCTGCATTGTGAGACTCGCACACCAAAAGAAATCGAGGCAGAGGTCGGCCTGACTGAAGGCAATATTTTCCAGGGTGAGCTCACCTTTGACCAGTTGCTGTTTAATCGACCGTTCCCAGGATATGCCCAGTACCGTGGTCCGGTAAAAGGCATGTACATGTGCGGCTCAGGTACTCACCCCGGCGGGGGCGTCATGGCGGCGCCGGGGGCGAATGCTGCGAGAGAAATTTTGCGCGATCTGCGAAAACCCAACACCGTGCCGGAGGGCTATGCCGATGACTGACTATGACGTGTTAATGGTTGGCGCTGGCCATAATGGGCTGGTGTGTGCACATGCGTTGGCCAAGTCTGGGCGTAAAGTGCTAATGCTGGAGGCTGGCGATGTTGCCGGCGGCTGTGCGGCTACTCGAGAGTTCGCGCCGGGTTTTTCGGTGTCGTCTTGCGCCCAGTGGTTAACTCAGCTCAGTCCCCGGGTCATGGACTCAATGTCACTGGTCGATCATGGGCTACAGTTCGCCGCGCGCGATCTTGCCTCCGTATCGCTGGCAGAAGATGGAGATCACCTGGTGTTGCGAGGCGCTAAGCTGGAGGGAGCGAATATCTCTGCAGAGGATCAGCTGGCCTATGAAGATTTTAGTGCTCGAATGATGCGCTTCACTAAAATTCTGGCAAAGGCATTTTCCACGCGTGCCCCCAAGTTGGTGGAATCCAATTTTGCAGATCGCCTTACGCTGATCAAGCTGGGACTGGGCCTGAAGCTATTGGGTAAGAATGATATGAACGATCTGATGCGTATCATTTTGATCAACATGTATGACGTGATGGAAGAGAACTTTGATCACCCCCGGCTTAAAGCATTGTTGTCTCTTGATGGCATGCTGGGCTCGCATATGGGTCCGCGCTCGCCGAATACGGTGTTTGGTTATCTTTACAGAAGAGTGGGAAACCTGTTCGGATACGATGGTCCGGCTCAGTTGCGCGGCGGCATGGGTGCATTGGCCGACGCGATGGTGGCGAGCTGCAAAGCAGCAGGCGTTGAAATTCGCTGCGGTGAGGCTGTCGCCAGTATTGATAGCGAAGCAGGGCAGGTCATAGGGGTCACTCTCGCGAGCGGAGAACAATTCAGTGGCAAGCTAGTGGTTTCGAATGTCGACCCCGTCACTACCTTTCAGCACTTGGTGGGTTACCGCAATCTTGAAACCGGCGTGGTGCGCAGTGTCAGCAATATTCGTAACAAGAGCGGCACAGCCAAGCTTCATCTTGCTCTGAGTGGATTACCGTCTTTTGCCGGTCTCTCGGCCGAATTGACGGGCCATCGCCTGGTGATCGCGCCAGATATGAACTATGCCGAACGAGCCTTCAATGCGGTCAAGTACAGCGAATATTCGAAAGAGCCAGTGATGGACATCAGTATACCGACGGTGAACGATCCTGGTCTTGCCCCCGATGGCCAGCACGTTATTTCGGCCATTGTTCAGTTTGCGCCCCATGAGCCAGAAGGTGGCTGGGACGGGCATCGTCAAGCCTTTACCGACATTGTGCTGGACCTACTGGAGCGCTATGCGCCGGGGATTCGTGGTTTGGTAACTGCGAGTGAATTGTTGACGCCACAGGACCTTGAAAAAGAATTTGGCATGACTGGCGGTCATTGGCATCACGGCGAACTCAGTTTGGATCAGGTAATGATGATGCGGCCATTTCATGGGGCTAATCAGTACAGCACGCCGGTGAATGGGCTTTACCTGTGTGGTGCGGGATCTCATCCAGGTGGCGGTGTTATGGGGCTGGCCGGGCTCAATGCCGCCAACGAAATCATCAAGCGAGTGGGGGCAGCATAATGGCAGGTGCAGACGAGAGAATGTTACTGACCACACCTTTTCACTCTCGGGTGGCGGCGGCGTGTGAGACCAACTGCTGGGGCAACTGGAAGGGCTATACCACGCCCAACTCCTACATCGATTTGGAGCTGGAATATTTCGCGATTCGAAGTACTACCGGCGTCTTTGATCTTAGTCCCATGGGTAAATATCGAGTCACTGGCCAGGATGCCGAGGCCTATCTGAATCGACTGATTACCCGTGATGTAAGCAAGATACGAGAAAAACGCGTGGGATACACGGTTTGGTGTGACGATGAGGGCCAGGTCCTGGATGACGGCACTATTTTCCACCTGGGCCCAAATGACTATCGAATATGTGCCTATGCCAGAGCCATTGATTGGTTGCTGTGGTCGGCTGAGGGCTTCGATGTCTGTGTCGAGGAAGAGACCCAGAACGTGGCTGCATTGGCAGTGCAGGGGCCGACTTCTTGTGCCGCGCTGATGGCGATGGGCTTGTCAGGTTTGGATGCCTTAAAGCCTTTTGGAATCGAGTATTTTGATTTCGAAGGGGAACAGCTAATGGTGAGTAGAACCGGTTTCACCGGTGATCTTGGTTACGAATTATGGATAGCTCCAGAAAAAGCCGAAGATTTGTGGGATCGTCTTTTTGCCGCCGGTGCGCCACATATTATCAAACCGTTCGGTATGGAAGCGCTGGAGATGGCGCGCATTGAAACCGGGTTTATACAGGCAGGCGTGGATTTTATTCCGGCAGAAGAGACTATTCGGCAGGGACGCTCGCGGTCTCCCTATGAGTTGGGGCTAGATTGGCTGGTGGACCTGAATAAGCCAGTGTTTAATGGCCGTAAAGCGCTGCTGGATGAGAAGTCCAGGGGGTCGCGGTATCGTTTTGCCATTTTGGATGTGGCCGGAAACAAGCCAGCCAACAACTCATTCATCCTCAAAAATGGCAAGCAGGTGGGGGTGGTCACCTCCGCTGCCTGGTGTCCGACCGCCAAGACCAATGTGGCGCTGGCTCAATTGGAGATGCCCCACGGTGCGATAGGTGAAGAGCTGGTGGCGGAAATTTACTACCAGCGAGAACTGCATTGGACCAAGGTGAACGCGCCCTGCAAAGTCCTCGAGTCACCGGTGTTTGATCCTCCCCGGCGGCGGCAGACGCCAGCGCTGCCCTATTAGGCTGGCTCGATTCTTGTGCGGGGGCGATTATCATCCCCTTGCTTAACGTTCTGGTCTTCAGGGCGTTGTGCGTCGCTTTATGTTGCTCTATACGGGTATATAGAAAATTGTATGAGCATACAGCTTATAGTAGAATTCTCTGCTTCTGAAGTGAACGCAAGGCAGGTCTCAGTCGATGAAGTTTATTGCCACGGATGTAAGCGACTCCCTGGAAAAAATGGCCGACCGACTCGAAGAGTCGATGGCGAATCGTGGTCGAGCTATCAATTCCTACTTCTACCGATCACATCTGGTTTACGAAAGAGAGCTGGAAAACCTGATTTTTCGCAGCTGGCTCTATGCTGCCCATGTGTCAGAAGTCCCTAGTCCTGGCGATTACCAGCTGTTCGAGGTTGGCGAGGACTCAATTATTATCAGCCGAGACGAAGACGGTGAAATTCATGCGTTGATGAACATCTGCCGTCATCGCGGCGCGCGAGTTTGCGAACATGCCAGCGGTAATCGCAAGACGTTTGTGTGCCCTTATCATGGTTGGGTTTACAAAACCAACGGTGAACTCAAGGCCGCGCGCGAAATGGGAATGAAAGAGGGTTTTGACAAAGCAGACTACGGTCTAAAAAAGGTCCCGTGTGTCGTTTACCAGGGATTGATTTTCATTAACTGTGACCAGAACGCCCCCGATTTCCTGGGCCCTTTGAGTCATCTCGATCGACAGTTGGGCGCATATGATCTGCCAAACGCCAAAGTAGCTCACAAGAAAAGCTATCGCGTTGACGCCAACTGGAAACTGGTCTTGGAAAACTATTTGGAGTGTTACCACTGCGCCACCTCACATAGAGCCTATGCCCGTTTGCACACGCTCAAGGATCTGGAGAGCAATACCCGGGAATTTGTGCAGGCAATGCTGGACCGCAGCGATGAAGTCACCGGAATTGACGGCATGTCTGCTGACTATTACGCCATTTACAATAATGCAGAGAGCTTCGGAGCCTGTTCCTACACCAGTCGTTATGGTCTTTACGATGGCTATTTGACGGGCAGTGAAGATGGTCAGCCAGTGGCGCCGTTAATGGGACACATAAAAGGTTATGACGGTGGAGCGGGGGATTATCAGATGGGTCCGCTGAGCTTTATGCTCAATTACCCAGACCACTGTGTTTTGTACCGTTTTATTCCACGTGGCTTAACTTCTACCGATATGGAAGTGGTCTGGTACGTGAATGGTGATGCCCAGGAGGGCGTCGACTACGATATCGATAAGCTGATCTGGTTATGGCACCACACGACTCTGGAGGATGAGTACATTATTACCCGCAACAGCGAGGGTGTTAATTCCCGGTTCTTCGAGCCTGGTCCCTATCATCCTGAGTTCGAGGAAACGCTGCAGCAGTTTATCGACTGGTATCTTCAGGCTTTGGACAACAGTTTAGCGAGCGCTCAATGAGTATTCGAGAGAGTTACAACAAGGTTTCGCTGCACCCGTGGGCCGATTTATCAGCCTTAGGGGAAGACGAGGAAACTCCGATAGTGACCCGGGGAGATGGCGTTTACCTGTACGATGATCAGGGTCGCAAGATGATCGACGGTCCGGCGGGCATGTGGTGCATGCAGACGGGCTATGGTCGGCAGGAAATTGCAGATGCTGTTTCCAACCAGATTATGACGTTGGGCTTTGCCAGTGCTTTCAATGTGGTCAACGAGCGAGAAGTTGAGCTAGCACGGCGTATTGCGGATAAAACGCCTGGTGACTTGAATCGCGTGTTCTTTACCACCGGAGGGTCCACGGCAGTCGATTCAGCCCTGCGTCTTTGTCAGCTGGCTAACAATATTAAAGGCTTGCCCAACAAGAAGCATATTTTGACGCGTGATAAGGCCTATCACGGAAGTACTTTCCTCGCAGCCTCAGTGACCGGGAAAGAGCGTGATAAAACCGCTATGGACGTCCTTAAGGAGAACGTTCACTTCCTGAGCGCACCCTGTTTTTATACGAATGGTAAGGGGCGCACAGAGCAGGCTTTTTGTGATGACCTGGTGAGTGAGCTTGAGCGCAAGATTCTTGACGTAGGTCCTGAAAATATTATGTGTTACATCGCTGAGCCCGTGCTGGGTTCGGGTGGTGTGATCGTGCCGCCCGACGGTTATAACCGGCGTTGTTGGGAAGTGGTTAAAAAGCACGGAATTGTGTACATCGCCGATGAAGTCGTGACTGCCTTCGGGCGTCTGGGGCACTGGTTTGCATCCGAAGCGGTGTTTGCTGTGGTTCCCGACATCATTACCTTTGCCAAGGGTGTCACTTCTGGATACTTGCCCCTGGGCGGTTATGCAGTCTCGGATGCGTTCATGGCCGAAATTAGCGGAGATAAAAGCGGCGGCAACTGTTATTCCAATGGCTATACCTGGTCAGCCAACCCGGTATCCTGTGCCGCGGCTATTGCCAGTTGGGACATTATTGAGCAAGAGGGTTTGCTGGATCATGTTCGTGACGTGGGCCCATATTTTCAGGCGCAGTTAAGAATCTTGCAAGATCACCCTCTGGTAGGTGTTGTTCGTGGTATCGGGCTGATGGCTGCCGTTGAGATGCGAGTCGACAACTGCGCTACGGGTGACGACTTGTTAGCCCAGGACTACGCCCTGGGTGAGATGGTGGACAATTTTTGCCACGACCTGGGCTTGCTTGTACGACCGCTGATCAATGTCTGCATTATGTCCCCGCCGCTCATTATTACCCGGGAACAGATAGATGATCTGGTCGGTGCATTGCGCCAGGCTCTGGACCTGACCCAAGCGGCATTGCGAAAAGCAGGCTAATCGCCAAGCGCTAGAGAATACTTGTAAAAAGCGGTGTCTCGCTCGTAGCCTAGTTTTTCGTACAGGGCTTGCGCCTGGTGATTGTCAGTGTCTGTTTCAAGGTCTATTCGACAGGCCTTTGCTTTTTTCGCTACCTTCTCTGCCGCCGCCATCAGTCCCCTTGCAACGCCGCGCTGCCTCGCTTCTTTGTCAACGTAGAGATCGTAAAGCGTTATCAGCGGCGCTGCCGCCAAAGAGCACCAGCCGGGATATAACTGAGCAAATCCAAGTGCACCGCCTTCTTTGTCCAGTGCAAGAAGAATCGTAGAGCGCTGCTGGCGCACATTGTTGCCAATGAAGCGTCTGGCCAGTTTCAGGTTGCTTGGCTCGTTATAGAATTGTCTGTAGAGGTCAAACAGTTTGGCGACTTCGCCAATGTGACTTTCATCTGCAACGACAATGCGTAGCGATTTGTCCGCGGTTGAGAGCGATGTGCCACGAAGGCCCACTTGTTCAGGTGGCGCAAAACACCAGGGAAAAACGCTTGCGAGAAAAGAGAGGTAAAGGTAGCGAGAATTCTCCCTGTCGTAATTGTCTCCGGCAAAGAGCATTTCTTGCCAAATTTCATCCACCAGGCCTTGTACTGCATTTGCCATCGCCAAGGCATTCATTTGCGAATCTTTCTCGCCCTTGCGAATGATCTCACGACAAAACTGGTGGGTCAGGTTGAGGATTTTCTGGTCTTGAGTGCCGCAGATTCGCTGGTAATCCTTGCGGCTGCGTGCCTCCGCAGAAAACGCATACCAGACCGCCATTTTTCTTGGCTCAGTAACACTGGGATCCAGTGAGGCTTCCATAAGTGCCAGCAATTTTGCCGCGGGGTCTTCTTCAGACTGGGCGATGGCAAGGTCGATACCGTGCTCGAACTCTTTCGCGACACAGTTCAGGGTCTCCAAGAGTAAAGATTCTTTACTGTCGAAGTGGAAATTGACGGAACCTGCGCTCAAGCCTGCTTCTTTTGCTATTTTTGCCAGGGTCAGCCCAGACATCCCGTGTTCAGAAATAGCGCTCATCGTAGCGTCAATGAGCAAGCGGCGGCGTTCGATCTGAATGGCCTTGTTTGCAGCTGTTTTTTTTTCGCTCATGCGCCAGGAAACCTGTATTGGTGATGCTGGGTTTAACTTGGATTGAGGTGCCAGAGCTGGCATTATATACCGATACAAAAAATTAAACAGATGTATAGATGAGCGCGTTGGACGGTGTTATGTCGGTCAATGTGAGCTTAATAGCAGTGAGAAATATGTATGAGTGAGTCGCCCAGTAAATCCAGTTTTACCTTAATAATATCCTGCCCCGACGAGGTTGGTATTGTTGCCGCCATTTGTCAGTTTATCGCTCAACGTGGTGGATCCCTGATTGAGTCCAATCAACATACCGACGTTGAACAAGGCTGGTTTTACCTGCGCAACGTCATTGACGGGCAGTCCTTGTCCATCGATGAAAATCGGTTTCGTGAAGAGTTTGCTCCCTTGGCAGATAAGTTTTCGATGGAGTGGTATTTGCGCGATAACAGCGTGCCTCAGCGGGTGGCTATCATGGCCAGCCATTCGTCGCACTGTCTGGCAGATTTGTTGCACCGCTGGAAGAGCAACGAGCTCAACTGCACTATTCCTTGCGTTATTTCCAATCATGAAAATTTGCGCAGCATGGTGGAGTGGCACGGTATACCCTTTCATCACGTGCCAGTTCCAAAGGAAGACAAGTCCGAGGCCTTTGAAAAAACAGCCAATATTATTGAACGTCATCAGGCGGAAACAATAGTGCTGGCGAGATATATGCAGATTATTCCTCCGGCTATCTGCTCTTCTTATTCAGGCCGCTTAATCAATATCCATCATAGTTTCTTACCTTCGTTTATCGGTGCCAACCCTTACCAAAAGGCCTATGACAGAGGCGTCAAACTAATTGGAGCGACCTGCCATTACGTAACCGAGGATTTGGACGAAGGCCCTATTATCGAGCAGGATGTTATCCGCGTGAGCCACAGCTGTGATAAAGATGACATGGTGCGCCTGGGACGTGATGTTGAACGCTCAGCTTTATCCCGCGGCTTACGCTACCACCTGGAGGATCGAGTGATCGTGCGAGGCAATAAAACGGTGGTGTTTACGCCATGAGTTACCGGTTGCCGGGTGATAAAAGTAAAGCGTTGTTAGATCAGGGTTTACCTTCGCTTCGTGATGGCCTCAGCTATCAGCGACGAGCCGCAAGCAGCGCTGAGAAGGGTTATGCGGCCCCGGCACAAATGATCGTTGGTCGAGCAGAGGGCGACTTCGTCTGGGACGTGGACGATAACCGCTATATTGATTTACAAAATGGCTGGGCGACCAATCCTCTGGGCAACTGTCACCCGGAGATCATCGAAGCAGTGCATCAGGCGCATTTGCAGTATGGCTTCCAGTGGGAGCATCCGCTGCGGATACCTGCGGCGGAGAAAATAGCATCTTTGATGCCCGGGGGAGCATTACCGAGGTTCAGTTTTGAGGTCTCCGGGACCGAGGCCGCTGAGTCTGCAATACATCTCGCGCTATGCCACACCGGTCGCCGGTATATGATCAGCTTTACCTCCTGCTTTCACGGCGAAGGGCTGGGCACTAAGATGGTGAGTGCTTACGATAGTCAGAAAAATATATATATGGAAGCCTGGTCGGGCGGCGTCCTCAAGGCACCTTACCCATACTCCGACAACATTCCAGCGGGTATGACTCAGGACCAATATGTCGAGTACTGTTTGTGGTACCTGGAGACCCATCTCACCGAATACGTAGTCCCTGCAGAGAATATCGCGGGAATTATTGTTGAGCCCGGTCTTGCCGAAGGTGGTAACTGGATTCCGACTACAGAATTCATTCAAGGTATCCGCCGGATTTGTGACAAGTATGACTGGGTGATGATTGTTGATGAGGTGCTGACGGGGCTGGGTCGTACCGGCACCATGTGGTCTATTGACCAGTATGATGTGGTGCCAGATATTTTAGTCGTAGGTAAAAATCTCTCGGGCGGCATCGAACCCTGTGCAGGTGTTGCTGCCCGGAATGATATTCTGGGAGACAATCCTCGTGCATCCGGCGGCTCTACTTTCGCTGGAACGCCAGCGGGCTGCGCTGCTGCCCTGAAAACGATTGAGATTTTCGAGCGCGACAACATTCTCGCGCACGCCGCCATGCTTGGCTCACTAGCCAGCAGCAGAATGTCCACTTGGGAGCAGCGTTACGACATCGTGGCTCAGGTGCGTACCCATGGCCTGTTAATGGGGGTTGCTTTCAGGGACCCAGAAGGTGTTAGCGAGGACTACTATTTCGCACGCTCGGTGCGCGACGCCATGTTACGCCGCGGGGTGTGGGCAATTTGCGACAATGAGCCTCAGGTGCGTATGTATCCAGCGCTGAATATGGCACCGGATGTTTTGTCAAAGGCACTGGACCTGATGGAAGAGTCCATTGATCAAGTGCAGCGAGAGGGGGTTAGTATCGGCGATTACCCACCGATGCCCAGCGGCAATGTTGGCTTTTAAATAGACGAAAGTGGTCTATACTTTTGCGGTAAACCAAGGCGGGTCTGCCGATGAATCTACCTAGCGTCACTCGAGTTTACGAAAATCATCACCTTGATAGTCCCCGCTGGGAGCGTTTCGCCACGCGCCCTGGAGACATCCTTGTCACCACGGCATACAAGTCGGGCACCACCTGGATGCAGACGATTGTTGCCAACCTGCTGTTCCAGGAGCAGGAAATCCCGGGGCCAATCATGGATCTCTCCCCCTGGATTGATATGCGGCCAAATGACTTTACTGCCATTCAAGAAATCACCGCTGCCCAAAGCCATCGCCGTTTTCTCAAAACACACTTGCCCTTAGACGGTATCCCTTTCAAATCAGATATGCGCTATATCTATGTGGGCCGGGATTTACGCGACGTGTTCATGTCCATGTGGAATCATTATGGAAACCACAGTGACTTGTTTTTCGACGTAATTAATAACCCTGACAGTCTCCACGGTGAACCTCTACCCCGATGTCCTGAGGATATTAAAGCGTACTGGCGGCAGTGGAGCACTAAAGGGTCTTTTGATTGGGAGCATGACGGCTACCCGCACTGGTCGGCCAGTCATCATGCACAGACCTGGTGGGATTATCGTCATTTATCGAATATCTTGTTTATTCATCATCAGGACTTATTGGATGACCCGTCCGGCGAAATCGCGCGTATCGCGGAGTTTCTCGAAATTGACACCAGTGCGAATAATCTGGCCAAGATTGTTGAGGCTGTCAGCTTTAAAACGATGCAAGCAAACTCCGACAATGTTCTTGGAAATGCCCAGGTATTCTGGAATGGGGGCGGTAAGCGATTTCTCAATAAGGGGACCAATGGTCGCTGGCGAGAAGTGCTTGACGAAAACGACCTCAAACTTTATGAGGCGCTCAAACAGCGTTCGCTCAGCGAGTCGTGCGCTGCCTGGTTAGAGCAAGGGCGAGCTGCCTGCCCAGACCTGAACTGACGTAATAAAGCGGCCTAGCAGTCAGGCGGCGGTGTTTGCCTGGCTCGTTCAGGTGCCCAAAAAGGCTTTGTTACCCGGGTGCATTGAGCGAGCTTGCGCACCCAGCGCAGTTCTTTCTGGTGGTAGATTTCTGCCCAGATAGGGCCGTCCGCGTACTGTCCCTCTACCAGCCCATAGGCGATATTGGCCTTGACCACAGGTGACCACATGGCTGACGTGACATAGCCGATGGTCTTTTTGCAACCTTTGTCACAGTATAAAATACTGTTTTCAGCGGGCTTGTTACCCTCAATATCCAGCTTGATCAGTCGCCGATGCTTGCCGGCCGCTTTCTCCTTCGCAAGTGCAGCGCGACCGCTGAAATGACCTTTCTTAAAGTTGATGATCCATCCCAGCGCCAGTTCGAGAGGTGAATGGTCGTGACCACGATCCACGGTGTGAAGTGAACCGTGAAAATCAACGTCAGGAGCCAGGAACCCTGCTTCAATTCTTGCCATTTCCAGGGAGTCCTCACCCAGTGGCTGGATACCATAGACCTGGCCGACACTGAATAGCTGGTCCCAGAGTAGTTCAGCATCGGCTGGGTCTACCCATAGCTCATAGCCCAGGTCGCCGGTGTAGCCGGTGCGGGAAATTGTGATTTCGCCGGCGCCAAAGGGGAAGCGCATTATGCTGAAGGGGGTGGCGTTTTCGATCCCGCTAAAGCCCATTGCCTTGAGCAGTGCACAAGAGGTTGGTCCCTGTAAGGCGAGAGATGCAAGGTCTTCGCTGATGTCGGTAATTTCAAGATTGGGGAAACCAACAGCACTGAGCTGCAACCAGTCGAAGTTGGGGTCAGCTGCACAAAGCCAGAAGTCGTCCTCGCTCACCCGGAACAGGGTTCCGTCATCGATCAGTTTTCCGGCATCCGTGCACCAGATGTTATAAGCCACCGTGTCTACCGCCTGGGAAGTAACATCGCGGGTCACCATACGGTTGAGCATTGCCTCTGCATCCGGGCCTTTGATGCGGTATTTTCGCATCGGCGAGACATCGAAAACGCCGCAGGTGTTGCGGGTGGAGAAGTATTCAAGGTGGGCGTCAGCGTAATATTTTGTCGAGGCGTAACCATTCCAGACGGACCACTGCTGGTTAATATTTTTCGCTGAAGTTCGACGGTGAAAGGGCGAGTAAATGACACCCTCGTGCACATGGTCAATAGTGTCCGCAGCCTGCAGATTTGCTTGCATGGGCATGTTAACGATCCTCCAAAATGGCGCGAGCGGCGTTAGCGCCGCAAGTACCCATTAAACCGCCACCGGGGTGCGCCCCAGCGCCACAAAGGTGGAAGCCCGATATCGGTGTTGTGTACTGTGATGCGCCATAGGTGGGGCGATTCATCCACCAGGTGTCAATGGCAAACTCAGCATGGTGCCAATGACCGCCGGCCAGGTTGAACTGTTGTTCCAGATCCGCCGGGGTGAGTAACTCTGCCGCACTGACCTGACTTTCAATGCCCGGTGAGTACTGAGAAAGCGTTGCCAGAGCGTTAGCGAGGAATTGCTCGCGATGTTGGTCCCAGCCACCCTTTACAGCATAGGGGGCATATTGGATGTTTGCCGATAATACGTGCTTACCGACCGGTGCCAGGCTGTCGTCAACCAGCGATGGGATGATAACTTCCATCGGCAGTTCATTAGCGTAGCCGCCGTATTTAGCATCGTCGAAGGCGCACTCGATGTACTTCATTGAAGGCGTCAGCATCAGGCGGCCGGCTGGCTTTTCCAGACCAGTAAATTTCGGTATTTCATCCAACGCCAGGTGTAACTTGGCGACATAACCCTGGTTGCGCAAACGGCTGATCCGATGAGTGAATTGCACATCTAGGTGTTGTGCACCAAGCAGCGTGAGGAAACTGGTTTTCGGGTCTGCATTGGAGATTACGGTGGTGGCTTGCACCTGTTCGCCGTTGCTAAGTTGCACGCCACTGACAGACATATCGTCGATCAGGACTTTTTCCACGGCCGCGCCACAGCGAATTTCAGCGCCAAAACTGGTCGCCGAGGCGGCGAGAGCGTCGGTGAAGCCTCCAGCGCCGCCTGCTGGCAGGGGCAGGCCGTCGGTAAGGTCGCCACTCATTCTTAGTAGCAGAGCAAGCACGGCGTTGTTTGGTGAGCGCGGGGCCAGCTTGCTGCCGATGTTGCAATCCCAACTCAGCGCTGCCTTTAGCGCGTCGTCCTGGAAGAATTCGTCCATCAGATCCTGGGCAGGTAGGGCGATCATGCGCATCAACTCGCGCATATCATCTTTACCCAGGCGCCGCAGATTCCAGCCAAACTTGCCCAGCGTGGCCAGGTCGCCCATGTCGCCATCGGCAATCATGGGCGGACGCTTGTGCCAGAAGGGGTTAATAGCGTCAGCAAACTTATTGAGCAGACGCCGGTACTCAGGGTAGGCTGCACTGTCTTCAGCGTTTGCTCCGCTAAGGGCGCCGGATGTAATGGAAATGGGTGACTTTCCCGGCGCCATTGCAACCGTCGGCATGGCATCCAAAGCGAGCTTGAAGCCGTGCTTTTCCAGGTTCAGGTCGTCTACCAGTCCGCGATTAAGTTGCGGCAGTGTCTGCGCGACTGAGGCGCGAAAGCCTGGAGCAAACTCACGCGTGGCAGCCAGTCCACCCACTTCGTCATTAGCTTCCAGTACCAGCACTTTGCGGCCGGCTTTGGCCAGGTATGCTGCACAGGCGAGACCATTGTGGCCTGCGCCGATTATCACTATGTCGTAATTACTCATCGACATCGTCCTCCGGTACGACATTGGGACGTTTTAGGTCCATCAAGATTTCTCGGGCCGAGTTTGCGCCGCATGCGGATGAAACGCCGCCGCCGGGGTGGGTGCCGGAGCCGCACATGTACATGCCTTTAACCGGACCGCGATATTGTGAGTAGCCCGGAAAGGGGCGGTTAAACATCAGCTGATCTATGGTGAGTTCGCCCTGAAAAATATTGCCTTCGGTCAGGCCGATTTCATTTTCAATCTCAAAAGGTGTGCGAACTTCCATGTGAGCAATGTGGTCGCGGAAATTGGGAGAGTAGTTACAGATTTGGTCGATCACTGTTTTGCCGAATGCGTCGCGTTTATCGGGTGTCCATCCGCCTTCCACTTCCGCCGGGCAATATTGGATAAAGCAGGACACGAAGTAATGGCCAGGACTGGCTAGCGTTGGGTCCCACACAGAAGATTGCGTCATCTCAATAAATGGATCGTCAGACCAGCGGCCGTGTTTCCAGTCATCGTAGGCGCGCTCCATACGCTCCATGGAATCCAGGAACTGAAAAGAGCCATTGCGTAGTTTGTGATCTGCGGGAAGCGATGGAAAGTCCGGCTTGCCAGTCAGCGCGATATTGACTTTGCCGGAGGATCCGCGAATCTTGAAATTCTCAGCCTTTTTGCGCAAGTCTGACGGAATGTCTGCTGCGTCCATGATGTTGGTGAAGGTGCGTTTGGGGTCGAGATTGGAGACCACGATATCGGCGTTAATTTCTCGGCCATCTTCCAGGGCGACACCCCTGGCGCAGCCGTTTTTTACGATAATTTGTGCTACCGGGGCTTCCGTGAGAATTGCGCCGTCATGCTCTTTTAAAGCGCCGGCTAATGCATTGGAAATTGCGCCCATGCCGCCGCGTGCCAGGCCCCAGGCCCCGACTGCACCATCAACGTCGCCCATGACATGGTGCAGCAATACATAGGCTGTGCCGGGAGAATACACCCCCAGAGCTGTGCCGATAATACTGCTGGTTGAATACAGGGCTTTGACCAGGTCGTTTTCAAAGTACTCATCCAGGAAGTCGCCTGCGCTCATGGTCATGAAGCGCATAAATTCGTAAACCTGTTCCTCGCCCATGCCGGCGAACTTCTTTGCCATGAACATCATCTCTCCCAGGTCGCGAGGCTTGAAAGAGGTGGGGTCTGCGGGCGTGCGTAAAAGAAAATGCCGGATGAGCTTGGCGTAGCGCATCAGGTCAGTCTCATAACGATGTATCGCATCAGCGTCGCGTAGGGAGTGTCGCTTGATCTCCCGGTACTGCATGTCGTGATCACCGTATTCCGCGATGTAATTACCATTGAGACTGAAATTGGTGGTGCCAGAGTAGGGCACGATCATCAGTCCGTGTCGGGTCAGGTTAAGGTCTCGGTGTATTGATTGACGTAGCAGGCTGCAGACATAGGAACAGTTTGAGTACAGCCAGCCCTCGTGCAGTTCGCGGCTTACGGCGGCTCCACCGATATAGTCATTTTTCTCGACGACCAGCACATCCAGGCCAGACTTGGCCAGGTAGGCGGCATTGGTGAGGCCGTTGTGGCCGGCGCCGATGACGATAGCATCGTATTTCGATTTCATAGTGTGATGTGTCACCTGATGGAACGCAGGTTTAAATAATAGGGGTTTGCCACTGGTTTCAATAGAGCCGATAGGGGACAATTAGGGAATAATTAAGGCCACGTATAAGACCCAAAATGCCCCTTATAGAGCGGACAAATAGCCCGAGTCAACAATTGCTCAATAACTACGAGCTGCGTTTGATGTCGCAGCTGCTTGAGCGTGAGCAAGGCATTAGCCCTGCCCAGATCGTCGAGGGTACAGGGGCTACAGAGAGGTTACTGCGCGAGACAGCGCAGTTGTTGACTACGGAACAGGAGCTAGCGCTATACACTCGACTGGCCCGGTTTAATCGAGATCCCTTCCTGGGTATCAGGGTGGGAGAGCGCATTAATTTGCCAAATTACGGCATTCTGGCCAGTGCGATGATGGCCGCATATAACCTGGGTGAGGCACTGGAGCTTCTCGCTGAATTCGCTCCACTGGTAAGTTGGGCTTCGCACAGTCAACTGACGGCAGAGCGATATGGCGAAGAGGATTGCGCCTGCCTCACTATTTTTCCAACGGCGACAGACCCGGCAGCGGCAGAGCTGGAAATCGACAGTACGTTTGCATCTATCCAGGTGGTCTTTAATGAGCTTAGTGCGAAACCGGTGCAGTTTGCATTGCTGGATATGACGCGAACCGGTTCTGCGGATTCCTTGAGCTATCATCGGCGTTTGTTCGCATGTCCGCTGCGCACGCGCCGAAAAAGAAATGCCCTATTGATCGCGCAATCTGTTTTGAACACGCACTTGCCTCATCCACAGCCAGAGCATCAGAAGTTGTTTAGAGACCTCTGTCAGCAAAGTACAAGGGTGTTGACCGAAAAACGGGGACTGGTAGCCGCAGTGCGCAACAGGCTTTTGGAGGAGGACGGCAGGGTGCCCTCGTTGGAGCAGCTTGCACAGCAGTTCGACGTAAGTGCCAGAACTCTGCGGCGGCAATTACGTGCTGCGGGTGTGACCTTTCAATCGCTATTGGATGAGTCGCGTTACCGAGAGTCGAAGCGCTATCTGGCGTCAACAGATATGACGGTAGAGGCGATCGGTCGGCGCTTGGGTTACGCTGATGCTCGAAGTTTTCGAACTGCATTCAGACGTTGGTCGGGTCAAACGCCACTGGAGCACCGCAAAGCACAGTGATGCCGTCGTTCGACGGTTCGTTAACGATATTGAGCTGCAGTGATAAATTGTCCGAAAGCTTCACACCAAATGATTACCGTGTTGTAGTCAGAGGGGTCAATACTCTGAGGAACGGAGACGACGAAGTTTTCGAAGGTTTTCACCGGACCTACTTGCACCATCGCATGCTTTAAATCAGCAAAATCCGCTTCGGTTTCTACAAACTTCGGCGACAGATATAGCCGGTAATCCGGGCCCGGTGCAATCTGCCCCACAAGCGTTACTTCTGCGTCCGAAACCGATACCTCACCTTCCCCCCAGTGCAGCAAATCGCTGTCGCCCAGGTCACGACTGAACTGCCCATGGTAATCCGAACGACTCTGCAGCTGAGCAATGCTGGCGGCTGATGGTGCCTCTGGTGCCATAAGAATTGGGAGAGCGTAAATACCCAGAGCAAAGCCAGCTGCTGCAAACAACAAATGTGATACCAAGAGAATCAGTTTTTTTCGCATCTACCTGCTCAACGTTGAAGGATTATTAGTCGCGTAAATTATATCACCGGCATCGTCAAAGACAGGAATGGTTTGGGGTTAAGCTTGGCATCATTTCGGAAGTAGCACACATCAAGCCATGCTCTGTGCATACACGGGCTACGGTACATTGGCATACCAGTTCGCAGAAGCAGCAGCTGGATGGTCTCTTTCGATGTGGAATATGCAATGCATTTTGCTTCTCAATATGCAATTCTGTTGAGGTCAACGGCACAGCGCGAGATTATATCCATGATGGCTCACCTGTAAAAAAACTGGAGACAAGCTATTTTATGCATTTTTTTCAACGAGTTAGATTGCTATCAGCAACCCTTTGCATTTTAAAACCCTTGGCATGCAACTTGCTGCGCTTGTGCCTAGTTGCGCAGCAACGCAGGATCAATACCTTGAAAAAAAGACTGTTAGACCAACGGATGATGCGATTCTTGGGTACATGCAACAGGCGTAAGGTGCATAGCTTGAGACTTCTTTTTCGGGTTGCCATTGATCGATGAGGGCACTTTGTAAACACAAGGAGTCGATGGCAGTCACGCAACGCCATGCAAGATGCTCATCTCTCGCGTTACTACTCTCGACATTTCTTATCTTTTTTTGGCCGCCACAGTCAGTTGCGATGGAAGAGGATGAACTCAAAGCTGCATTCTTAAACTACTTTTTCCAGCTCATTCGCTGGCCAGAGGGCGTGGAGGCAAGACCAGTGCGGTTTTGTACTGCGGGAGAAAGCCACGTGATTTCGGCTCTGAAGAGCTTAATTGCTGTCAGCGAACATAAAAGCTTTGACGCAGACTTTGCACTGATTGCTACACCTAAAGAAGCGACCGAATGCGATTACGTTTACATACACTCAGACGACAGTGATTTTTCGCTGCCCGTTATTGCCACAACGCGAGGACGAGCGATTCTCACTGTGAGTGACATAGATGGCTTCGCTGATGCAGGCGGCGTCATAGAGTTGAAGCGAGAAAGCTCACAAGTCGCTGTGTTGATAAACATGGACGCTCTCGCCACCCAAGGTTTACAGGCTAGTTCTAAGCTACTTTCTGTAGCAAAGCTGCGGTCGACTAAAGGTGGGACACCGTGAAATTAACCACTTTCCTTACCAGACTATCTTTAAAACACCGGATTATTGTCATTTCAGTGTTCTCTTCTGCCATGGCGTTGTTTCTATCTGCCACGCTAATCATTGCCGGAGACTATATGCAGGCACGTGAGAGGCTTGTGCAATCGGCCAGCGTGCTAGCAAATATCGTCAGTTACAATGCCGGTACTGCTTTGGCGTTCAGAGACAGAACCGCCGCCAACGATAGCCTTTCTATGATTGGTAACTATCCACACATCATTGAGGCTACGATCTTATCAAACGAGGGGGTCGTTTTCGGCGTCTTTAAAAGTCCGCACTTGCGGCATCAAAAGCTACAGTCAGCTTACTCGGAAACTGATACGACACTGGCGCAGAGTTCATCTAAAAAGCGGGTCAGTTTCACTGGGGTTAGTCAGTTCACCGATGATTTTTTGGAGTACGCCACCCCCATAATTTTTGACGAAAAACAGCAAGGAATATTTTCACTTCGAATCGATCTGGCCGGATTGCAGTCGCGCTCATTGTCGTTGCTGGGCGCGGTTTTTATCAGTTTTATTCTCTCGATTTTTTTGGTTTATGGCATGTCTAGAAAGCTGCAGAAAGCGGTGACCAAGCCAATTGATAAACTGGCAAATGCTTTTAACGATGTTTCCATCAACAAAAATTATTCACTGCGCTTAAAAAACCAGACCGCAGATGAGTTGGGTAAGCTGGCTGATGGCTTTAATTCGATGTTGGAAGTGATCGAGAAACGGGACCGCGAATCAGAAAACCTGGTCCACGATCTCAAAGCTGCCACAGCAGCAAAATCGGCTTTCCTGGCCAACATGAGCCATGAAATTAGAACTCCGCTGAACGGGATAATAGGAATAACATCCCTCTTGGATCAGACCACCGACGACAAAAAGAGACGCGCCTACTACACGACGATAGAAAATTCAGCCAATGCATTGCTACTCATAATTAACGACATTCTCGATTTGTCGCGTATCGAGGCGGGGAGGTTTGAGCCCGATGAGTCAAACTTTAAGCTAGATGAAGTGGCTAATCATGTTAGGCGAGTTTTCGAACCGTCTGCAAAAGAGAAAGGAATTGCGTTTGAAGCA
This sequence comes from Candidatus Seongchinamella marina, assembly GCF_026262685.1. Taxonomy (NCBI): domain Bacteria; kingdom Pseudomonadati; phylum Pseudomonadota; class Gammaproteobacteria; order Cellvibrionales; family Halieaceae; genus Seongchinamella; species Candidatus Seongchinamella marina. The sequence goes on along the minus strand of NZ_SHNP01000004.1, from coordinate 383,492 downwards.
GTTTTGGCACCGAGAACTCCACTCGACTTGACGGGGGACTCACGGCGACTGACTCAGGTAATAATTAATCTTGTTGGCAACGGGCTGAAGTTCACAGAAGAAGGTGCTGTCTCCGTTGCCATTTCGGCTGAAGACGTCTCGCTCGATTCTGCCACTCTCCATTTTCAGGTTTTCGACTCAGGCATTGGAATAACGGCCGAAGCCCAGAAGAATATTTTCGATGATTTTTCTCAGGTAGATGGATCTATTACGCGACGTTTCGGTGGAACCGGTCTCGGACTGTCTGTATCCAAAAAACTCGTAGAGCTGTTGGGTGGAGAAATAGGGGTACAAAGCAGAAGCGGCGAAGGTTCTCGCTTCTGGTTAAAAGTGCCGTTTTTGCTGCAGCAGAATTCACGCTTGAGCGCTGCTGACTCAAAGCTTCAGAGGCTCAATGAGCCATCCAGCGAGGCCCAAGAAACTTCAGAAAGAACGCAATATAGCGGACGTGTTCTGATTGCTGATGATTGTGACGTCAACCAATTTATTATGGTTGAGACCTTGAAGACATACGGTCTTGATTCTTTTTCCGTAGACAGTGGGCATGCCGCAATTGAGGCGGTCATGAACAACGCGTTTGATTTGATTTTTATGGACATACAAATGCCTGACATAGGCGGCGTTGAAGCCGCCAGTAAGATACGTAGCTGGGAAAAGGCGCATGCGAAGGCAGGTTCATTGCCAATTGTCGCGTTCAGCGCCAGCGCAATGTCCGGCGATAGAGAGCGTTTTCTGCTCGCAGGCATGGACGACTATCTCAGCAAACCGATGCAAGTTGAAGACCTGGAATTGTTACTGGAAACATGGCTGGGGCGCACTGGGCGGGAAGAACACTCAAAGAAGACTGAAGCATAGAGAGTTCATGCCGCCGAAACATAGAGGTTCAGGTAGCGTGATTTTAGGTCCGGATCTTTGGATGTGCATAGGTTTGTTATCATTGAATAATCAAACTCACGCGCAGTCCTTACCCGCGGACTCATGATTGATGTTAAGTCGTCAGTAACTGCTTCACGTTGCGCCGCGCTGCCACTGGGTGCGCACCCATTGCTGAAAGTCGTAGACCTCATATTCTTCGGCCATTAATGAACCTTCCTGAAAGCGGATACTGCGCAGCCCACGTTGATTCATCTCTGAGGCCATTCCGTCTTGTTCCAGGACGGTAGTGGCGAAGGCCGCAACCTCCGCAGCATTGAAGTCATCTGTCGCCAGCGTTTCTGGCCTGAACAGCCATTCGGCGTGCACCTGGGTTGCTTCTGGTCCTAAAGGTAGCAGCCAGACAATTCGCATATGATCCACATGGCCTACCAAAAACATCGTCGGCCAAAGAGTTTCGTAGGTGTGTCCCCGTTCGATGTCCGCTTCGGTCAGCGCGCTAAAAGGTGTGTCAACCGCTTTGCCATCGGTGGTCCAACTTTCTACATCAGGCGCCAGGCCGGCTTTATATCGAGGGTCTTGACTGACACTGTTTGTTTTCCAGTTTGGGTCATCTCTGGTTTCCATCAGCGAGCGTTTATAAAGAGGCACTAGACGGCTGAGTTCAGGGTGCACCCCCGGGCAGTGCAAGCATTCGCTGAAATTCTCCCAGAATATTTTCCAGTTACAGTTTATTTGCTTGCTGAATCGGTGGCCTACCCGCAGGTCTTCAGCGGGCCAGTTTTTGTGGGCCAGTCCCTTGCCGTCCATCACCGTTTCAATCGCAGGTGCATGGTCGCTGTCCAGATTGATAAACACAAACCCGCGCCACTCCTGAACCGCCACCGAGAACAGGGATTTACTGCTCGGATCAAAGTCCTTTTGTAGGAACTTGCTGGGGGTGCGCTTCAAGTCACCTTGCAGGCTATAGCTCCAGGCGTGATAGGGACAGGTGATGGATTTTCCGCGCAGTTGACCGCAGGTTTCTGTCAGTAAAACGGATCCCCGATGTCTGCAGGTGTTGTGGAAGGCCTGTAGCTTTCCGTGTTCATCACGGAGCACGATAATTTCCTGATCGCCAATTTTCTGTACCTGATAGCTGCCTGTTTCTGACACCTCTTCGGTGCGGCAGGCGTAAACCCACTGGCGATACCAGATAGTATCCAGATCTCGCTGAAATGCGGTTTCGGTCAGGTAGCACTCTGCGGGCAGGCTGGGCTCATTTTTTGTCAGGCCGTTATAGCCCTCATCGTGAGTTTGTGCGTTCATTTTCCTGTGCCCTAAAATAAGCAATCTTAGCGCAAACTAGCGTATGAGCGCCGTGTGATCAAGTGGACAGGATGTCTCGCCCGGCAAAATCCCGGCGTATAGGCGCGGTGGCTCTATCGCCTTGTGCCGGATAATCTGCGCCTCATCCCTCGTATACAGGCAGTAAACTTTGAATCGCTATGACTCAATAATTGTTGGCGCAGGCCATAATGGGCTGGTGTGTGCAGCATATCTCGCAAAAGCCGGCCAAAAGGTTCTGGTGCTTGAGGCATCCGCAGAGCCAGGTGGGCTTGCAGCCACGCGAGAATTCTATCCCGGTTTTATGTCCTCGGTTGCCCATTCGATCAGTTCTTTTTCCAGTAAGGTCATTGAGGATTTACAACTGCAATCACACGGCTTGAACTTGTCCGGTCGGACAATGGATACCATCGGCATGGGGCTCGATGGCAAGCATGTGGTAATAGGCGATGAAATGGTCAGCGGCGTAAGTCCTGAGGACGCGCGCAGCTATGTCGAGCTGCGGCGGCAGCTAAAGCGTTTTGCCAAGGCCCTGGCGCCATTCTGGATGAAGACCATGCCGCGGATTGGTAATAACAGCCCCGGCGAGCTTATGACCTTTGCTCAGCTGGGGTTGAAGCTGCGTTTGCTGGGCAAGGAGGACCTGCTGGAGTTCATGCGCATGGCAACGTTACCAATGCGGGATTTGATGGACGAAAACTTTGACGACAAGGTGCTTAAGGCCGCCTTGAGTTGGGATGGCCTTGCCGGTTCCAGGCTGGCACCGCGGTCACCTAACAGCCCGGTGTTTGCACTGCTGTTTAAAATGTTTGAAGCCTCAGGTGGAATGCATGCCATTCCTGCCGGGGGGATCGCCGGTCTGGTTAATGCGCTGGTGGGTGCTGCTACGGTCGCTGGAGCCGAATTGCGCCTGAACACAGCGGTAGAACGTATTACTGTGGTCGGTGATGAAAGTGGTTTGCGAGTCACGGGTGTAGAGCTAGCTGGTGGCGAAGTCATTGAGGCGAGCCGCGTTATTTCTTGTGCTGACCCCAAGCGAACCTTTCTCAAGTTACTTGGTGGTGCCAATTTAGAAATCGAGTTTGCTAACCGCATCAATCGATTGCGCACTGAGGGACTGGTCGCAAAGCTGCATCTCGCCCTGTCGGCTGAGCCCAAATTTACTGGTATGGGTAGAGCCAATAATAGAATGATCATAGCGCCGACAATGGATAGCATTGAGTTTGCCTTCGACGATGCTAAATATGGCGGTTGTCCAGAGGTCCCGGTGATGGAGGTTTTGGTGCCCTCAATGCAAGATCCGACATTGGCACCTGCCGGGCAGCATGTTCTTTCGGCGAATGTCATGTACGTGCCAGCAGAGTTGCGAGGTGGATGGACCGACGAGGCAAAAAGCAATTTATTGCAGAGGCTGTTAGTGCAACTGGAGCAATATGCTCCCGGTATTTCGGCACAGGTCATACATGCTGAGCTGTTAACGCCACACGATTTGGAACAAACCCATAACGTAACCGGCGGTCACTGGCACCACACTGAATTTGCAGTAGATCAGTTGCTGATGATGCGACCTACCTATGAGGCCGCCCAATACAGTGCGCCCGTACCCGGTTTGTATCTTTGCGGCGCAGGCAGTCATCCTGGCGGCGGTCTGGTAGGTGCTCCTGGACATAATGCGGCCCGGGAGATTCTCAAATGAAGAAGTATGATGCGATCATCATTGGCGCCGGTCATAACGGTTTGACCAATGCAGCCTACCTTGCCCGTGCTGGTTTAGACACTCTGGTGCTGGAAAAGAATGACTACATAGGCGGCGCAGCGGTTACCCGCGAGATGCACGATGGTTGGTTCTATTCCAGTTGTTCCTACGTTTGCAGCATGATGCGCCAGGCTATTCATCGTGACCTCGATCTTTCCAGCCATGGCTTGCTGCTTGTGCCTTACCTCGGCACGGTCAACTTTGGTGATCAGGGTCAAAGGCTGATTGATTACCGTGACGAGGGCGCTGCCTATAACGAACTGCGTCGTCATTCGCCGCACGATGCCGACGCCATGTTTCGTTTTCAGGCCGACCTGGGACGCTATGCGCAATTAATTCGCAAGACTTTGCTGCGCACCCCGCCAGACCCAACGTCCTTTAAACCACGGGATATTAAAGAGCTGCTGTTCCTGGCAAAAGAGTTCTGGTCGCTGGGAGAAAAGGAGCTGTACGAATACGTGCGCTTTTTTACCATGAGCGCGGCTGAATTTTTAGAAGATTATTTTGAGAACGACCTGATCAAGGCAGCGATGGCCAGCCCGGGGATAATCGGTACTGCACTGGGCGTCTATTCTCCTGGCTCCGCTTATATTCTGCTGCACCATGTGATGGGCGATGTGGATGGCAGCGTGGGTGCCTGGGGTCTTGCCAGAGGCGGTATGGGTGCAATCTCTAACGCCTTGTGCAGCGCCATGCAGGCGGCGGGAGGAGAAGTGAGAACCGGCGCCGGGGTAGAGCAAATCATCGTCAAGGATGGTAAAGCGTGCGGTGTGGCGCTGGAGTCCGGTGAAGAGCTTTACGCCGGTATTATTGTTTCCAACCTGGACGCCAAACGAACCTTTACCAAGGTGGTGGATCGCAAGGACTTACCTCCCGGAATTTATGAAAAGGCGAATAACTTCAAGATTCGGGGTTCTTCCGGCAAGGTGAATATCGCCCTGTCCGGCATGCCGACCTTTAGTGGTGTGCCTGATAACCGTTATATCAACCGGGGAGGCCAGGGCTTCTGTGGTTCATTGGAAACTATGGAACGCGCTTACGACTGCTGGAAGCGTGGTCGCTGGTCTGACGACCCCTTTGTTGAATCAGTTATTCCCTCAGCCTGGGATCCAACCGTTGCGCCCCCGGGAAAACACTGGATGTCCAACTTTGTACAGTACTGTCCACCCGAGCTGGCAGATGGCCCGTGGACCCCAGAGAAGCGCGATGCCTTTGGTCAAAGTGTTGTGGATAAAATCGCCCGCTACAGTCCCGATTTCAAAGACTTGATCGTGCACATGGAAGTGCGTACTCCACATGAAATAGAAAATGAGGTTGGCCTCACTGAGGGCAATATTTTCCAGGGTGAGCTGACTATTGACCAGTTGTTATTCAACAGGCCTTTCCCGGGCTATGGCCAATACCGTATGCCGGTGAAAAATATGTATATGTGTGGTTCATCGACCCATCCCGGTGGTGGTGTGTCGTCGGCCTGCGGTGCAAACGCTGCCCGTGAGATTTTACTGGACCTAAAGAGGCCCAATACTGTTCCCCAAGATGACTGTTACGACGAGTAGATTATGAATACAGAAGATCGTTTTGCCGGTGAGCGCCTGAGGGAATCACCCTTTCACCCTCGCCAGTCGGCCTTGAATTTACGCGAGGCCTGGTCGTCTTGGAATGGCTACAAGTTTGCCGACTACTACTACGATGCGGAGTACGAATATTTCTGCATTCGCAATACCTGTGGCACCTATGACATTACCCCCATGCAGAAATACGAAATATCGGGACCCGATGCCGAGGCCATGCTCAACCGGATGGTGACCCGGGATGTCAGTAAGCTGGGTATTAATCGAGTGACCTATGTTTGCTGGTGTACAGACGAGGGACGGATGATAGACGACGGGACGATTTTTCGACTCGCCGACGACCGCTTTATGCTCACCTGTGGCAGTCCCAGCGTAGCATGGTTGCGCAAAAGCGTGCTGGGTTTTGATCAGATGACAGTGCGTGATGTTACTGACGAGACCGCCGCACTCTCATTACAGGGACCTACCTCCTGTACTGTTTTACAGCAAATGGGATTGGAAGACATTGCAACACTCAAACCGTTTGGTATTGCTCATTTCCCGTTCCACGGAGGTTCATTAATGGTTTCTCGGACCGGGTTCACCGGGGATCTTGGCTATGAACTCTGGGTGACGCCGGAGTTGGCACTGACGCTATGGGATGTGCTCTACGCTGCGGGCGAGAACTACGGTATTCACCCCTACGGCGAAACCGCTACCAATATGGCGCGTCTGGAAGCGGGCTTCATTATGCCCGACATGGAATTTAATGAGGCATTGAAAACGGTTCATTTCGAACACGACCATACGCCTTATGAACTGAGCCTGGGTTGGCTGGTTGATTTTAAAAAGCCGCATTTCAATGGCCGTAAGGCGTTACTGGCTGAAAAGCAGCAAGGGCCTCATTACACTCTAGTCAAATTGGATATCGAAGGTAACAAGGTTGCGGACGGCTCTTGGCTATACAGTGATAAGGCCTGTCGGAAAAAAATTGGTTACGTGACTTCCGCGATGTGGTCCCCATCGGCCAAGGCCAATATCGCCCTGGCGATGATAGAGACCCCTCGTTTAAACGGCTCTGTATGGGCAGAAATTTACTATGAGAAAGAGTTGCGGTACTACGAAAAAGTGGCGCGCTGTGAGATCAAGGATCAGCCGTTTTGGGCGCCAGCGAGAGCCCGGCAAACACCACCGCCGCCTTTCTAGGAGGCGGCTTCTTGCTCTTGTTCGATTTCTTTACGCCACTCTGACAAGTTCATGCCAATGGCCGAGAACCCCAAAATCCAAAGGGCTTCGTCCCAGGCATAAACGTAATGGCCTCGGTATATCCAGTAGGCTGCGGCACCCCATAGCAATCCGTACAGCATGAACTTCAGTGCTTTAAGTGCGCTCATCATCCGGCTGCGGGTAATGTCACGCTCCTGCATTCTGACCATGACCTCGATAATCAGCAGGATCAATAGCCAAATGAGGGCCTCCATCAGGTCCAGCTGGGTCAGCTGCTTTTCGATGACCAATCCCGCGGCATCAGTCACTATCAGGTTTTCATCGATCAGGTAAAACTGTGTGCTTGAAGAAAGATGGGCGCAATTTTCTGCATCCAGCTCGGTGTAGTCGAGGTTATAGCCGAACGAGAGTTCTTCTGTGACGAAATCACAGAGATTATTGCTGCCTTCGACCTGGCTAAGACTGTTCAAATCAACCGTTGCGGTGCCATAAGCGAATAATGTGTGCGCTAAAAACACATAACATACTGCCCTGACGGAATGCATGAGTATGACTCGTGCTCGGGTGAATTTTTCGTCGGGTAATGCATAGGTCTCCAGTTCGAAAAGAAACAATAATACGAACCAGGCGAGTTCATCGATACTTGCGGCAAATGCTGAAGTCCAGTCCAGTAACGAGCTGTTTTCATTCAGCGTGTGTTGTGCAATGGTCCAGTCATCGTGGATATAAAAAGCGAAGTTAGCGAGCAAAAGGCTATAAACCGTTAGTTTTATCCACTGTCGGATATTTGTCAGTGGTTGGGAGCGTTGCTCGTTCGCTTTTGGGTTTGCGCTGACCATGATCTTATGAGAGAGTCTCGGGAAATTGGCTTGTGCGGCAGCATAGCGGGGCAAGACTCATAATGGGTGTTCCCTTAAACGCTGAAATATTGAATTTACCGGGTGCAAGCATGAAAACTGACGCCAAAAGAGTCTAGCAGGAGAGCTGATATCAATCGAACGATTGTTTTCGCTAACTTTTTAATGACTCCCGTCCAAGATCGCTTGATCTGGATCAAAATTTATCGGAGTATAGGCGTAGGTCAATCCATTCCGTTGTTCGTCATTCGCAGCACATAGAAGCGTGATGGCATTGGGAAGTACCGCAAAATAACTAACAATGAGACGATAGCGTATGTCGATTAAACAAAGTGGCGCGAACCTACCCAAACATTTTTCGATGACAATAATTGCTCGATCCGTAGCTGCAGCAATGGGCATGACAGGTGCAAGCATTGCCAGTGGCCAGGATGAGCAAAGCTTGGCGCTTGAAGAGGTCGTTGTTACCGCACGAAAACGCACGGAAAGTACGCAGGATGTGCCCATGCACATTCTGTCGCTCACCGGCGATCAAATGAAGAAGCAGGGCCTCGTTACCCTGGAAGATTTTAGCCGTTTTGTTCCTAGCTTAAGTGTGTCGAGCACCTCACCGGGTCAGAATACCATCACCTTCCGTGGTGTGAGTGACGGCGGTGGCTTCCTGGTGGATCCTACGGCCGCTATTTATCTCGACGAGCAACCCATGACCGTCACATCGCAAGCGCCTGATATCTATCCCGCAGATATCGCTCGTATTGAGGCGTTGGCTGGGCCGCAATCAACACTCTACGGCGCAAGTTCACAATCCGGAACCGTGCGCTACATCACCAACAAGCCAGATGCCTCTGCCTTTAGTGCGGTGGTCGGTGCAGAAGTTAACACCACCAAAGATGGCGAAGAGGGCTATGACTTTGACGCCACTGTCAACATTCCCATTATCGAAGATAAACTGGCTATTCGTTTAACGGGCTTTAGTGCCACCGAAGGCGGTTACATCGATAATGTGTTGGGCACAACTGTAGTCGATGGTCCAAACCAATATGGATCTGGCCTCGGAGGCAAAAAAACCAACGCTTCCGTCGTTGATGACGATATCAATAGCGTAGATTGGCTGGGTGCTCGCGCTCAGGTGCGCTGGCTTATGAACGACGACTGGGCTGCCACGGTCGGTATCAACTATCAGAAAATCGAAGCTGATGGATGGAACGATTACGACGAAACGGTTGGTGATTTGGAGACGATCAAATTTAATAAAGAAACTCGCGAGGACGAGTGGTACCAGATTAGCCTTGTTATAGAGGGAGATTTGGGTTTCGCGCAGCTGGTCTCTGCGACATCTTATTATGACCGTGAGATCTATTATGAAACTGATACACAGGCCTACTCAGCTTACTTCCACTATACGTTAGGCATCTACGCGGGTTACCAGGCTTATAACTTCGGGCTTGACCCCATCGGCGCGCAATCAAACGACCAGAGCAACGAAGCATTCACGCAGGAATTTCGCCTGAGTGGTTCAACAGAAAAGATGCAGTGGACGACGGGCGTTTTCTATCAGGAAACGGAAGAGCGCTGGGACTTTATTTCCTACCTTGACGATTATCGTAATTCACCGGCCTTCGAAACCTGGTCGTATTACTACCCAGGTATTGCGCCCACGGACGGTTGGTGGCTGTCGATACAGGAGAGTACCAGGACTGATATGGCCGTATTTGGTGAAGTCGACTACAACCTGACTGAAAAGCTTTCTCTGATTCTTGGTGGTCGCTGGTTTGATGTCGATATTGACCGTGACTATCAGGTGTATCGCCCACAAACGCGATTGGAGCAAGATCTGCAGGCCGGAGGTGAAGATGATGGTTTTGTGCCCAAGGCAGGCTTGCAATATAACTTCACCGATGATGTGATGGTTTATGGTCTTTATTCCGAGGGTTATCGGGTGGGAGGTGTTAACCGAGGCCGTGGCGATCCTACCCTGCCGTTCGAATATGAATCCGATACACTCGAAAATATGGAAATTGGTATTAAGTCCGTCTGGTGGGATGGTCGTTTCCAATTTAACGCGACTGCCTACAATATGGAGTGGAAAGATGTTCAGTTAGAGGCAACTGACCCGAGCTTCAATGTAGGTGAACCGTTCCAGGTTGTTGTGGCAAACCTTGGCGATGCCGAGGTTCAGGGTATTGACATGGACTTAAAGGCTGTCATTACCAAGAATTTTCAAATCGGCTTTAACATGACCTATATCGATAAGGCTGAAGTTGAAGCTCCCACAAGCTATCCTGATGATCGCTTTCCTGGAGGCGAGGCCACACTGGGCCTTGAACCAACCTCGGACTTACCCTTGTTCGCAGACCAATCCTGGTCTGGTTACGCTGAGTATGGCTGGGAAATGGGAATGTTCGGTGGGTCGGACATCTACATAAGGCTGCAACACAGTTATACCGGCGAGTCCTACAACCAGTTGTTCGATGCTAGCTCATCCCCACGCGTGTTGCAGGAAGATTATTCCCAAACTGACATAAGCATGGGGCTGTCGACAGACAGCTGGATGGCGAGGATTTATGTCAATAACCTTGATGACGAGAGGGGCGTAACTTATTACGACTCCAGTGATTTTGACCCGTTCTTTGGGCGAAGTAGCGTCAACATCATCAGACCGAGGAACGCAGGTATCAGCTTCAGGTACAGGTTTTAAGTCTTAGCTGAATTTGTATTGGAACAAAAAAGGGCACGTTGTTACGTGCCCTTTTTTGTGTCCGTTAAATTAGCCCTAGTAGGGCCAGACTTCTAATCCGTGAATGGCGTTGCGAATGTCCATTGTAAGATTAACAGCAGCGACTCGTTGTCCTTCCTGCAAATCATAGATGCTAAGCGTTGAAGGCGAAGACCCGCCCACCACAAATCTCTCGTTCAATGGACAAAGCCCGCGACCAAAGCCCTGGCGAGCGATTCTCGAGTCGTCAACGCCGACAAAATCTAACGCTTCCCGGTCGTAGGTAAGCACTGGCAAGGCGCACTGACGGCCCTCTCTAGAGACGTAACGAATCACATCGTTGCCGGTATCATTCAACAGCACGCCGCCGTTAAATGGTTGGGCGTTGTGGCAGCCCTGGGGCAGGTTACAGACTTCATCGACTGTCATTTCGCCTGTGAGTTGCAACAGGGCGCGCGTATTCAGGCCGCTGATAAAAATGCCTGAACGGGCGACATGTATCATATTGATATGGTAGTTATTGCTGAGAGACGGGCCTCCCGAGGACTCAGGGTCAAAGGTTTGCGCTACCCATTGCTTGCCGTTGCGACTCAAATACACGCCCCAGGTAAACTTGCGTTTAATCAGGTCAAAAGCGAGCACGCTGTCGTAACCGGTGGAGGTTAAGAAGAGTTTGTCATCACGGCGGCTAATTTCATGACAGTGACGTAGGTAAGGGTTGGTATAGGACGCCTCAAGCTTGAAATCGGGCGTGTAACAGAATAGTTCGTCACTGGCGGCTACAAACACCTGATCACTATTAAACTCAATGCCACGTAATCCTCGGTCCCAGCCTCGTCCCGTGAAGTCTATTTCACTCGTATTCCAATCCAGACGTTGTTCTACTTTTCCCTCGGCAAAATCAACAATGTAAAGGCCGCCATGGCTTTGGCCCTTTTCGCTACCTCTTACAACAGATGTGGTCACAAGTTTTGGAAGCTGTGAGAGATCAGCTGCCATTAGAGATATCTCCTTTCTCGGTGGGAAGAATGGTTGATAGTACGTCGATCAGAGGGTTCAGGTTGGTGCCAAACCGCTTCCAGGTGTTGACGGACCGTGAGTAAATAGGCTGCCTGACTTGTTCAGAGCTTGCCGTTCTTACGGCCCTATCGGTATTGTGAAAGTTAACGCAGCCCTCTTCAAACGGGAGATCACAGTAGTCGAGTATTCTCCTAACCTGATTATCCAGATCTGAGACCACGTCCTCATACTGTACATGGAGTACCTTACCCGGTAGCACTGAATCCCAGTAATCCATCATCGATTGGTACTCAAGATAGAATTCACCCAGCTCAAATAAATCGTAAGTAAATGTTTGGCCCTTCGCAAAATGCTGTTTAAAACAACCCAGGCAACTGTCCATGGGGTGTCGTCTGGCATCAATGATTTTTGCGTTGGGCAGAATCAGGCTTATGAACCCGATGTGGGGAAAATTGTTAGGCATTTTGTCGGTGAAGTAAACGCCACCAGCTCGGTAACGCTGAGTTTGAGAAATGTACTTGTCGCCCAGTTCGCGCAACTGCTCACCGCTTAACTCTGAAATGATTCCAGGATAAGCGACTCCGCGAGTTCTGTCGGTGAGTGATTGAGAAACCAGGCTGAGATCAGCAAGCTCACTGGTGCCGTCGACCTGGCTGTGACTGGCCAGAATTTGCTCTAGCAATGTAGAGCCTGAGCGCGGTAAGCCCAGAATGAAAATTGGTGCTGCGTCTTCACAGCCAACTGTTTGTGAGGCAAATTGTTCGAACAGTTCAGCGCTAAACACATCGCGAATCTTGTTATGGATAACCTCTGTTTGTACTGGGTCATAAGCAATAGTCTCGCGATGCGTTTCGTTTGCTCTGCTGTAATACTCAAATGCCTTGTCATAATCCTTGGCATCTTCAAAAGCTTTGCCAAGGGCGAAGCAAAAATGCACCACGGATTCCTTGCTGAGTTGTTCGCTTTCCAGTCGACGGGTCATATCCTCAATCTCGGCGTCATCGAAAACGAATGTTTTCAGGTTCGAGAGGCTGTAGTGAATTTCGCCAAAGTTGGGCCTGAGCTTCATGGCTGCCCTGTAAGCGGCGATGCCTTCTTCCTGCTTGCCCAGCGTTTTTAGCACGTGACCAAGCCCCAGGTGAGCGCCTGATAACGAAGAGTCGATCTGCAAGGCCCTCTGGTAGGATGCTTCAGCTAACTCGGGGCTGGAGTCCATTGCCAGTGCAGCACCAAGAAAATAATGCGTTATCGCATTGTCGGGCTCAATTTCACGGGCCTTTTTCAGGGCTTCAATGGCTTCGGTAAATTTACTTTGTTCTTTCAAAGCAGTACTCAGGTCATGCCAGGCCTGAATAAATGGAGGAGCCATCTGAACAACCTTGCGCAGCAGTGCCTCAGCATCGTCATAGCAATGGGCTTGTATTGCGATTCTCGCCAGCAGCGCGGCTGCGTTGACGTCTTGCGGGTTTTGTCTGACCAGTTCTTTAGCGACAGTCTCAGCTTCTCTATACTTGCCCTGGGCAAACAAAACAGATGCCTGCTCTATTTGTCCTTTCTGTGGTGATAGAGCACGCGATCGCGCAAACGCTTCTTCCGCTTTATCGTCATGCCCCGTCGCTTTTAATGCGCCGCCAAGCTTGAAGAAACTCTCGGCGCTTTGCGGATTGAGTTCAACAGCCTTTACAAGAAAAGGAATCGCTTCTGAGGGCTTTTTCAGGTTTAGCAAAGCGGTACCCAAGTCCTCCTGTGCGCGCGGAAAGCCGGGAGCAATTTTTACCACGCGACGTAGAGTTTGCTCTGCCTCATTCAACTTGCCCTGACGCATAAGGCTGGTGCCCAGTAATGCAATGAAGTTGACATCCGAGGGATCAGTTTCAAGCGCCTGCAGGCAGACAGACTCTGCCTCCTGGTTGGCATTTTCCTTCATCAGGTCTACGGCGCGTTTGAATAGATCTTTCAAGTTCATTGGGTCGGTCACTGAAAATCCTGAAATATAGGGGTGGCGGCTTTATGGTGCATTCAAGGGCGTTGATGATCAGACGACCTCTATGCTAAAAATAGCTGCCTGAATTAGGCGTTAAAGCATAGTAATATAGTGACACAGATGCCAGTGTTTTTCTGCGTTCAGGTGTCATGAAAGAGAGCTAGTTATGGATATAGGAGTCCCGCTGCGGGAATTAGGCGAGTTCGATATTGAGCCACTGAAACAGGCTATTTTGGGTCTGGACGAGGGTGTCTGGCATGGTAACGAGTATCGCCAGGAGACCTATGAGGTTCATGAGCAAACCCAGTCAGTCGTGCTGGTGTTCACTGATGGATCCGGTTGGCCCGATATAGAGGTGCGCAAGGAGGCCGGTTGGGACATGCTCTCAGAACAGGCTGTGCCCTTGATGCATGCGATTCTTGAGCAGTATTATCCGCCCGGAGGCACCATAATTAGAGCTATGGCGGCAAAATTAGTGCCCGGTGGGGTGATCAAGCCGCATCGAGATAGCCATCCATCGTTTCACTACGGGCATCGTATTCACATACCAATTGTCAGTAACCCACGGGTCCGCTTCATGCTAGACGGAAGACCCTACCGGTTTGAGGTAGGCAAAGTTTACGAAATCAACAACCAGAAAAAGCACAGTGTCATGAACAAGGGCGATGCCGGACGTATCAATTTTATCTTTGATTACGTGCCTCCACAAAATATTGGCCAGGGTGCTGGGTAGTGTTTTATAGCGTTGGCCTCCAAGAGCTTATCGCTTAATGCAAAGTCTAAAACGCTGGCTGGTGATGGCCATACTGTGTTTTTCCGGCGGTATCATTTTTCTGCTGCCCTTTCTGCGTGAAGTGTATTACATACCCATGCAGGAAGCCTTTGGCTACAGCAATACCCAGATGGGCGTGCAGATGAGCGTGTTTGGATTCACATCGCTGCTCAGCTATTTTCCCGGCGGCTGGATGGCTGATCGATTCTCCCCACGCAAACTGATGACCAGCAGTCTGATAGCAACGGGCGTGGGCGGATTTTACTTCGCGAGTTTTCCGTCTTATGAAATTGGCATTGCTATCCATGCCTTCTGGGGAGTGAGCATCTCTCTGATGTTCTGGGCGGCGATGATTAAGGCCACAAGGAGTTGGGCTCAACCCGGTCAACAGGGTCGAGCTTTCGGCATTCTTGAAAGTGGCCGGGGCATTGCTGAACTCATGAGTTCGAGTATATTTTTGGCAATATTCGCCTGGCTGGGCAGTAATGCGACTGCTCTGTCCCAAGTGATTAATCTGTTCGCGGCTACAAATATACTGCTTGCTGTGATGGCCTGGCTTATTCTCGATGATGAGGTTCGGCAGCAGGGCGATGCTCCCACCAAGGTTGGCGTACAGGAGGTTCTTGAAGTTTTAAGGATGCCCGCCGTCTGGCTGATCGCTATCGTGGTAATGACTGCTTACAGTGCCTATTGGGGTGTCTACTACTTGACTCCCTACGCAACAGATGTTTTCGGTTTGAGTGTTGTTTTGGGCGGTGCCATAGCGGTTGGAAAAATGTGGCTTAAACCTTTTGCAGCGGCTGGTGCAGGCTTCATCGCCGACCGCTTTGGTGTATCCAAAACCGTTTTTGTTTCATTTATAATCGTCACTGCAGGGTTCATTGTGTTTGGTATTTTACCGGGTGGTCAGTCTTGGCTGATTGTCATGCTAATCAACGCGGCGATTGTTTCTGCGGCAATTTTTGCTTTAAGGGGTATTTACTTCGCGCTTCTTGAAGAAGGCGGGGTCGATGCAGCAGTCACCGGCACTGCTGCAGGTGTTATATCGGCGGTTGGCTTTACACCTGATGTTTTCATGCCGTTGCTAGGCGGTGTTCTGCTTGATGCTTATCCTGGTGCAGAGGGCTATCGCTACTTCTACTTCGCGATAGCGATTTTCTGTGCGGCTGGGGCCTTGGCAAGTTGGCAAATTATGCGTAATACCAAGAAACGGTTTCAGCTTAATGCCGCCCATGCTTGAATCTACGCTGCCGAGTTTTTGGTATCTGAATAACGATGTTTTTCAGATAGAGCGTGAACATATTTTCATGCGCGAGTGGTTATGTGTAGGCAGGAAAGAGCAAATTCCGAATCCGGGCAGTCACCGAGTACTCGATTTGTACGGAGAGAGTGTTTTGCTGCTGCGTAACAGCGACGGCCAATTGCGCGCTTTTTATAATGTTTGCAGACATCGAGGTGCGCGCCTTTGTCCCGATGCACACGATGCTTTGGGTAGCCATGGAGTCACTTTGAGCGGCGGCGTAATGGAAAGCCGCTCTATAAGGTGTCCCTATCACGCATGGACGTATAGTCTTGACGGAGACTTGCTGAGAGCGCCGCACCTGAAAGCTGAGACTGAGATAGATTTAGCGAATTTGAGTCTCCATTCGGTTTCTGTGGCAAGCTGGGGCGGCTTTGTATTCGTTCATCTGACTCCAGATGAAGCGCCAGATTTTCCTGCCCAGATCGCAACCACCGACACTCAGTTCCAGCGTTATCCTCTTGCGGAACTTGGAATTGGCCACAGCATTTCCTATGAGGTGGCCGCGAACTGGAAAGTGATCTGCGAAAATTATAATGAGTGTTATCACTGTGGCCCTGTGCACCCGGAACTTTGCGAAGTGGTTCCGGTATTCAAGCAGCGAGGGGGCGCTGAACTCGACTGGGACCGGGGTGTTCCTCATCGGGAGGGTGCGGTCACGTTTACGGCTTCTGGTACTACCGAAAGAAGAATGTTCCCCGGACTTAATGCTGATGAGCGGATTCGCCACAAGGGCGATCTGGTTTACCCCAACCTGTTTTTGAGTGCCTCCAGTGACCATGTTGCGGTGTTCGTATTGCAGGCAAAATCTGCCAATCTTACGACCATCGATTGCCATTTTTTGTTCGAGTCCCATGAAATGAGCAAGCCCGGTTTTGACCCTTCAGACGCTGTTGATTTCTGGCACAAGGTCAACTGCCAGGACTGGGCTATTTGCGAGCGAGTGCAACAAGGTATGAATTCGAGGGTGCATCGAGCCGGTATATTTTCACCCATGGAGGATTGGAATCTGGATATCAGGCGCTATGTTACTGATCGTATCGGCGCTCATGTTTCGGACCTTACTGAATAAGCTTTCAGCTTGATCAATGCCAGCGCAGTTACCGGGAGAAAGTGAATGAACCCTAACTATGAGATATTGTTTGAGCCAGTAAAAATTGGTCCCGTCACGGCACCTAACCGCTTTTACCAGGTGCCGCATGCCAGTGGCATGACCGAGGCCAATCCACGGGTCCGTGCCGCTTTCCGGGCTACCAAGGCTGAGGGTGGCTGGGGCGTCGTCACTACGGGAGCGGTCTCTACCCATCCCTCGTCCGACGATAGTCCGCTGCCTTTTGCCAGGCTATGGGACGATAATGACATTCGCTCTCACGCGTTGACCTGCGATGCAATCCATCAGCACGACGCTCTTGCCGCTGTAGAGTTATGGCACGGCGGCGCAGCGGTGATGAATCGTAGTTCGCGTATTGCGCCTTACTCTCCTTCGGGTATTCCCTGGGCTGCCACTCATGTGGGTTTCATGGGGCAATTACGGCCGCGGGTGATGGATCAACAAGACATTCGTGATGTTATTGGCTGGCAAGTGGCTGCCGCTCGGCGTGCTCGCAGTGCCGGTTTTGATATTGTTTATATTTATGCGGGCATGGGTTACCTCGGCTACGAGTTTCTGTTGGATGACTACAACCATCGCACTGATGCCTACGGTGGCAGTGTGGAGAACCGGGTGAGGTTTGTGCGCGAATTAATCGAGTCTACCAAGGACGCCGTGGGCCAGGATTGTGGCGTGGCGCTGCGTATCAGCCTGGAAGAGCTGCGTGGCAAGGCCAGTGATAATTTCGCTTCACAGGCGCACGAAGTAGTAAGCCTGCTCTCCGACCTGCCGGATCTGTGGGACGTTAAAATGGACTCCAGCCCCACAGACTGCGGAGCCTCTCGCTTCCGCCCGGAAGGGGCGCACGAGCCGGTCATTGATTTTGTACGCACGGTCACTGACAAGCCCGTTGTGGGGGTAGGGCGCTTTACTTCCCCCGATACTATGGTGTCGCAAATCAAGCGAGGTGTGCTGGACTTAATAGGGGGTGCAAGACCCTCGATCGCCGATCCATTTCTGCCTAATAAAATACGTGAGGGCAGGGAAGATGAAATACGTGAATGCATAGGCTGTAACATCTGCATTTCCAGCTGGCACGATGGGGTGCCGGTACGCTGTACCCAGAACGCCACAGCAGGAGAAGAATGGCGCCGTGGCTGGCATCCTGAAAAAGTTTCCCCGGCAGCCAGCAATGACAACATTTTAATTGTAGGCGGTGGTCCTGCGGGGCTGGAGGCCGCGCTTATCGCAGCTCGGCGCGGATATCAGGTGACGCTCGCTGAAAAGGCGCCTGAATTCGGTGGCCGACTGCGTTTTGAAACCAGTCTTCCTGGCCTGGCCACCTGGGGCAGAGTGCGCGATTACCGACTCTATGCGCTACAGAAAATGGGCAATGTGAACCTTTACAGTAACAGTGAGATGGGTGTGGATGAAGTGCTGGGGCTGGGCCATCAGCGGGTCGCTATTGCCACCGGAGCCCGCTGGACGCAAGCCCTCTATTCTTCTTTGGAAATCCCTAAAGGCGAGTTAAAGGGGCCGGGTGTGTACACGCCTGACGACCTGGCGGCAGGTAAAGTGCCCCGGGGTCCGATACTGGTTTATGACTTCGACAACTATTATCTGGGGGGGGCGATTGCAGAATCCCTGGCCGGTCAGGGCATGTCAGTGACTTATGCTACGCCCGCTGGGCATGCGTCAGCATGGACAATCATGACTAACGAACAGCCGTTCGTTCATCAGAATCTGCACAAACTGGGAGTAGATATCACTACCCAGGCGTTGCTGGACAGCTTTGAAGCGGGGCTGGCTACCCTTAGTAATATTTTTACTGGGGAATTATCAACGTTAGAGGTGAGTTCAGTGGTTATCGTGGGGCTTAGGCTGCCTGCGGATGATCTGTATCAGTCCCTATGTGATCGCGAGGCCCAATGGCAAGGCGCTGGCATTGAGTCCGTTGAGCGAATTGGAGATGCGTTTGCTGCGGGCGCTCTGGTGCATGCTGTGCACTCAGGGCACGCCTGGTCTCGTGGCTTGGATAATCCTGATGCTGAAAATTATTTGCGAGATATCCCTATCGCTGAGTTCCCCCCAGGCCCGGTGATTAATTGATGCCTGACTGGCTCTGTGCCCGGATACAACTCGTCTTATGGCATGTTGTAATAGCCAGTGATAGTCTGTGAACAACTCTGACAGGGTGTAGGACGTGGACGTCGCCCTGTTTTTCGAGGAGCTCGAAGCTTCAGCGCCGGAGCGTTTGCGGCAGGTGGTTGTGATCTTCCTCCATAAAGCATGGGGTGCAAACCAGCAGCGCTTGAACTTTCCGAGCTAAATGATGCAAATGCTATAAGGAGTGCAGCGGTCGCCTGATGTTGATGGCGGTGGTTTTATGCAATGACTTCAAAAGATTTTGTTACCAGTTATTTCGAGGCATGGAACCAGCATGATGCGGGTGGTGTTGCAGAACATCTGTCCCGGAGCGGAAAATACTGCGATATCCCCGTGCAGCAGGAATGGAATCGCGACGAATTCATTGAACACCTGAATTCTTTTTTTGCTCAAGACAGAAATCGCTACAGCCTGTTAGGCGAAATTCACACTGCAAAAAATTCGATCGCCTTTCAATACCGCGCATCACCCATGGACTCCGATGATGATTCCCTGGATTGGATGGGGGCAGAATTCATCACCATGGAAGGCGATGCTGCAGGCAAGATCAAGGACTATTATCAGGACGCTGACGCTATGCAGGCAGGACGGGGCATTGTCACTCGCCGCTACGCAAAATCTGGGTTGGACGAGTCTGGCCTGAAGCGAGTCATGGAACGTTTGGCTGAGCTGATGCAAGAGGACCGGATGTTTCTGGACTCTAGCTTG
Organism: Candidatus Seongchinamella marina; assembly: GCF_026262685.1. Lineage (NCBI taxonomy): Bacteria > Pseudomonadati > Pseudomonadota > Gammaproteobacteria > Cellvibrionales > Halieaceae > Seongchinamella > Candidatus Seongchinamella marina. The sequence continues at coordinate 364,108 of NZ_SHNP01000004.1, read as the reverse complement.
TCGCTGCCGCAGCTTGCTACAGAGTTGAATTGCAGCGTTAATCATTTATCGCAGGCGATCAATTCGGGCTTTGGCATGAGCTTCTTCGACTATGTAAATCAGTATCGGGTTAACGCAGCAGAACAACAGCTTTCTGCACAGGGTGGTCGCAAGGGCGCCATACTCGACATTGCGTTAAGCGTGGGCTTTAACTCTACCTCAACATTTTATGCGGCGTTTAAAAAAAGCACCGGACAAACTCCTGCTCAATATCGCCGCACCCGCAAGGAAAAATAATACGCGGTACTTTAAAGTGCTCGCAGGTACCAGTCGTGATCCAAGCTAGGAACTTGAGCGTGATAGTCATCGCACTCACCCTGGCGCACTTTCTGGAAGTAGGCGCAGTATTGTTCGCCCAGATATTCGGGAAGTATTTTTGCATCGCGAAACAGCGCCAAAGCGGCGTCCCAGCGTTTGGGTAGTAAAACTTCATCGCTTTCCAGTGCCGTGCCCATCCGGGTTTCGGGTCCCGGCTCGCATTGATGGGTGATGCCGTAGTGCATTCCGGCGAGCAAGGCGGCCATTGTCAGGTAGGGATTAGCATCGGCACCTGCAACTCTGTGCTCAATCCTGCGGTTATCGTCAGAAGAGACCGGGATTCGCAGGGCTACATCGCGATGGTTATAGCCCCAGGTTGGGCTGACTGGTGCATACGCACCAGGTTTGAAACGGCGATAGGAATTGACGTTGGGTGCGAAAATTACCATGGATTCGGCCATGGCCTTTGCAAGGCCTCCTATGGCGTGGCGTAAGGTGGTAGAGATCGCTGGCGAGTCGACGCCTTTAGTGTTGTTAGATTCACTGAATATATTGTTGCCGTCGCTATCGTAGACGCTGGCGTGAATATGGAGACCACTGCCTGCGATTTCTCCGAAAGGTTTGGCCATAAATGTGGCTGCCATTCCATGCTGGCGGGCGACCCCCTTTACAATGCGCTTCAGCAGCATGGCGTGATCACAGGCTAGCAGCGGATCACTAGTATGCTGTGTATTGATTTCCCACTGACCCGGAGAGAACTCGGAGTGTATTGCTGTCAGTGGAACGTTCTGAATATCGCAGGCTCTGCGCACCTCGTCCAGGAAAGCGTCCTGATCGAAAAGATCGTCAGCCATGCAGTATTGAATGCCTTGTTGTGGCCTGTCGCTGCAGGGAACCCGGCCCAGTAAAGGCCTGGCAACGCCGTCATCACCCGTTTCTATCAGGTAGAACTCCAGCTCAGTGGCAACTGTTGGGTGTAAGCCGTCGCTGGTGAAGCGCTCAAGAGCGCTGGCCAGTACATTGCGTGAGTCGGTCCATGAGGGGCTACCATCAAGGTCGGAAAAACTGGTGAGCACCTGCGCTGTGGCTGACTTAAGCCAGGGAATTCTGGAGAGTGTGCCAGACTGGGGTTGTATTATGCCGTCCGGGTCGCCTTCAAATACATCAGGTGTGTCGTCGTCGTAAAATGTACCCATAATGCCCAAAAATGGAATGCTTATGGGGCCTTTCAAGTTACTCGAAAAAAGACCGTCGAATTCTCTTTTCTGGATGCGCTTGCAGCGCAGAATACCATTCATATCAGGCATCATGAGTTCCAACATTTCAATGTCGGGGTTTTTTTGCAGGAACTGTTCCAGCTCCGATTTATCGGCGACGTTCATCACTCGCTCCGTGGTCGTGTTGATGGTTCTGGTTCTAATCTGACAGAGTGGTTTTTTATAATAGATCTTTTAATCGATAGTACAGCATACCGAGCGAGACCGCCGGTTTGTGCAGGCGCCTGAGACCCGGGATGGATATGGGTTTGACTTGAGCGAATATGTCCATTGTCTCCAATGTGCCGCTGACCGCATCGGCCATAATTTGGCCCGCCAGATGAGTGACGTTAACACCGTGACCGGAGTAACCTTGTGAGAAAAAAATATTGTCATCGAGTTTTCCCAGCTGCGGGACGCGGTTGACTGTGACACCAATCGTGCCTCCCCATGCATAGTCAATATTCAGTTTGGCGAGCTCAGGGTAATGCTTGCGTAGCTTGGGCAATAGCATGCCTTTGATGTGCTCGGGGTCTGAGCCGAAATAGGTTTTTCTGCCACCGAATAGCAATCGCTTGTCGGCTGTAAGGCGGAAGTACTCCAGTATAAAATTCGGGTCGCAAACCGCGATGTCCTCGCGGTTATAGCGTTCAACCTGGGCATCGTTAAGTGGCTCGGTGGCAATAATAAAACTGTTTACTGGCGCCAAATGGTTTCTCAATTCGGGCTCTATGAGGTGGTAGGCATTACCCGCCAGAACAACGCTGTCTGCGATTACCGATCCTTGTTCGCTAATGACCCTGGCTTTTGCTCCGCGTTCAATGCGAAGCACCGGTGTCTGTTCAGAAATTGTGGCACCGAGAGAGCAGGCGGCCAGTGCTTCACCAATACACAGGTTGAGTGGGTGCAAGTGGCCATTACCCATGTTTAGCAATGAGCCAATGTAGCTTTCTGTGCCAATAAGTTCAGCTGTTTCAGCTGCAGAAAGATGGCGCACCTCGTGTGGAAACTGATGGCTTTCCAGGTAGTTTTTTTCGTTCTGCTGACTGCGCAAATGCCGGGGTTTAATGGCAACGTCCAGGTAGCCCCACTTCAGGTCACAGTCTATCTGGTATTTCTCGACGCGTTGGCGAATGATGTCATGGCCCCGCCAGCGCAGATCCCACATGATCTTTTCGCCCTGTTGGCCCAGTTCCTGAGCCATTCTCTGTTCGCCGGAAATGCCGCCTATGATTTGGCCGCCATTGCGGCCGGAGGCACCCCAGCCGACTCGGTTGGCTTCTATGATATGAACCTTGTAGCCTTTCTCCGCAAGGTGCAGGGCAGTTGAAACCCCGGTGAATCCTGCGCCGATGACGCATACGTCGGCACTGTGCTCACCGCGCAGCTGCGGATAATCAGTTTTATGATTAACGCTAGCGGCGTAGTAAGAGCCGGTATGGGACTGGGCGCAGATCTGCTGCAAGAGATTTTCGTCCTGTTCTGATTACCCATCGAACATAGTAATCGAAATAGCGACTGTCTACCTGTCGTATAGGGCGGGAGTGTCTTTCGCGGGGTCTTCGGGGATTGACTTCCAGAGCTTCATCGGGCTGAATTAGAGGAGTACAAAAAAGCAGTTCCATTCAAATTTATTGCCGGGCGCTATGATTTTATCAGCGTACAAGATGCCATTTATAGCCTGGAGTCACTGGGCCTGTACATCCTCGGCCTGGCAAAACTTCTTTCGCGGTGAGGACGCCGATCCGTTCATAAGTTTCTGACCATTACACTCAGCTGCTAGCCCTGCGGGGTGATGCCGTATTGCCGATTGGAGAGAGACTATGTTTGGATTGAAAAAAATCGCCGAGACTTCAGAGCACGCTAGTTCTTACTATGCTGCCACTGCTAACTGGCAGACCAACTACGCCTCGCTGGTGGATGATGTGAGCGCCGATATTGTGATTGTCGGTGGCGGCTTCACTGGCGTAAATACCGCCGTTGAGTTAGCTGAACGAGGCTATGACGTTGTGCTGCTGGAAGCTAATCGCATCAGTTGGGGCGCTTCTGGTCGCAACGGTGGCCAGATTATTGGCGGCGTTGGGCATGATGCGGATCGCTTTGAGAAAAAGATATCCTGCGATGGGGTTGAAGCCATTTACAAGATGGGACTCGAAGGCCCTGAAATTATTCGTGAGCGAGTAGCCAAGTACCAGATAGATTGTGATATCAAGTGGGGATATTGCGATGTGGCGATCAAGCCGCGCCACATGAAACAGTTTGCCCAGTGGAAGCAATGGGAGCAGGACCAGGGTAATACCAATGACCTGCGCCTGTTGGAAAAAGATGAACTCCAGCAGTACGTGGGTGCCAAGAAATACCTGGGTGGTCTCTACAATGGTGGCAATGGTCACCTACACCCACTCAACCTGTGTATCGGTGAGGCCCGTGCCGCTGAAAAAATGGGCACCCGAATCTACGAACAATCACGGGTTGTTGGCATTGACCAGGGTGCGCGCCCTGTTGTTCGCACCGAGCAGGGTAGTGTTTCCGCCAAGCGAGTGGTGCTGGCCGGTAATGCCTATATGGGCGACCTGGTGCCGAAGCTTGCTAAACGAGTATTACCCTCATGCAGTTCGGTCATTGCAACTGAGCCCCTGTCAGAAGAAATGGTCAAGCAGTTACTGCCCGGCGACGTAGCAGTGTGTGATCCCCGCACCGCACTGGATTACTTTCGCTTGTCTGCGGATGGACGCATGCTGTTTGGTGGCCTGTCTAACTATACAGGGCTGGAACCCAAGGACCTTGTCAGTACGCTGCGCAAGAAGATGACAATGGTTTATCCAGAGCTGGAATCGGTCCGAATTGATTATGGTTGGAGCGGCCACATGGGTATTGGGCTGAATCGAATGCCTCAGCTTGGCCACATCGGCGATAATATCAGCTACATCCAAGCGTACTCGGGTCATGGCGTAGCGCCCACTCACATCATGGCGCGTATCACTGCAGAAATGATTGCCGGATCGCCGACACGGTTCGATTACTTCTCCAAGATCAACCACTGGCCGTTTCCCGGCGGGAAATTGCTGCGTCGCCCAGGTCTGGCTATTGGTATGCTTTATTTCAAATTACTGGATGAACTCTGATGCGATCGCGTTAACAACGGGAGAGTGAAATGATCTCAGGCAAATGTGAATGCGGTGGGGTGGCCTACAGGGTCGATGGGGAAATTCACGACTACAGCCACTGTCACTGCAGTCAATGCAGACGCTTGCATGGCGCTGCCTTTGCGTCGTTCGCCGGCGTGGTGCGGGATACATTCAGTTACCTACCAGGTAAGGATCGTATTGCGAGCTATGCTTCATCCTCAACACACTCGCGGGTGTTCTGCCCTAACTGCGGTTCCAATATTATGGTTGAACTCACGTCTGAGCCAAATGATTTATATATCGCAATGGGAACCATGGATGGCGAGCTAAGCCTGCCTGCTGGCTATCACATTTATGTGGGCTCTAAGGCAAGCTGGCACAGCATTACAGATGACCTTTTGCAATTCGACACGGACCCCGAGGATTAGACCTTGGGGTCAGCATCGTATTGCTCGAACTTTTAGTCAGTGATCATCATGTAGACTTTGCGGACTTTCTCGATGACTTCTGCTGTTCCCTTCCAGCCGCGAGGAAATACCCAGCTATCACCTGCCTTTACCTCTGATACCTGACCTGATTCGGAAACGAACTTCCAGTGCCCCTCCAGTAGGTGGCAGAATTCGGTGACGTCGAGATCAAGCTGCAGCTTGCCGGGGTCACATTCCCAGGTGCCACAGATCATATTTCCTTCTGAGTAAAATCCATTATCGGTTTGTAGGGGCAAGTCTCCAATTGGCTCGCCGAACGACTCGACATTAACCAGGTCGGTGAGACCAGCGCATTGCTTCTGGATGCTGATTTCGGGCATCGTTGTTCTCCTGTTGTGATAGCAATGAAACATTGCAGGAAGGAGAGTACAGCATAGCTGGGTAGACCAATCTTCCTAGCCCATCGGCACGGAGGCTCTTATGAGCGTAGGCTGTCTATACTGCAATACAGTCAGACCTGATGCCCTTCACTTGGGAGTAAACCGGGAAAATGAAACAAGAAACAGACGTAATCGTCATCGGCGCAGGCCACAATGGCCTGACCTGTGCAGGCTATCTGGCCAAGGCTGGGCTCAAAGTAAAAATGCTGGAGGCTCGTTCGGTGGTAGGCGGCGCCGCGGTTACTGAAGAGTTCCATCCCGGTTTTCGTAACTCGGTTTATTCCTATTCGGTCAGCTTGCTGCACCCGCAGGTGATTACCGACTTACAACTGGAACAGCACGGACTGGAGATCATGGAGCGACCGGCGGGAACACTTAGCTTGCTGGACAACGATCATCTACTGCTGACTCGTGATGACGCTCAGGCGCAGGCCGAGATCGCCCGCTTTTCCTCGCGGGATGCGCAACGCATAGCAGAGTTTGATAATGAAATTGCCGAGGTGGCAATGGCTCTGCGAGCGCTGGCGATTCAAGCTCCGCCGAACTTCGGTGGTGGCTGGGCTGATGCTTGGACCTTGGTAAAGGCGGGCAATGTTTTTCGCAAGCTATCAAAGCAGCATCAGATCGTTCTGGCTGAACTGATGACTAAATCCCTGGGCGACTATCTTGATGCCTGGTTTGAAGGTGAAGCTCTTAAAGGTGTGCTGGGGCTGGAGGGGGTGATTGGCAACTTTGCCGAGCCCTACCAGGCAGGTACTGCTTATGTTCTGCTGCACCATGCCTTTGGCGAGGTGAAAGGCAAGGCGGGGGCCTGGGGCATTGCTCGTGGCGGCATGGGTGCGATTAGCGAGTCGATGGCGTCATTTGCGCGCGCTCAGGGTGTTGAAATTGAAACGGATACACCGGTTCAAAAAATTATTACCGAAGGCGGACGTGCGCGCGGAGTCCTGACTGCTGACGGTCGCGAGATAACCGCCAAGTGCGTGGCGGCTAACGTACATCCGCAAATACTCCTGCAAAAGCTGCTGGATGAAAAAATGCTGGAGCCGCCAGAGCAAAGGAGAATTGAGGGCTATCGCAGTCACTCTGCCACTTTCCGGATGAATGTTGCGTTGTCGGAATTACCACAATTCACCAGTATGGCGGGCAGGGGCGAGGAGCATTTCATGGGCGCCATTGAGGTTAGCCCCTCGTTGCAATATATACAAAATGCCTACTATGACGCCCGACAGCAGGGCTGGGCAAAAAAACCGGTAATCTCAATGCAGGTGCCCAGTACTCAGGACAAATCACTGGCGCCAGAAGGAGGCCATGTCGCCAGTCTGTTCTGTCAACATTTCCAGCGCCATTTGCCTGATGGTCGCAGCTGGGATGAGGTGAAACACGAAGTGGCGGACATGATTATTGGTACCATCGATAACTACGCACCCAACTTTAAAGCCTCTGTAGTAGGGCGCCAGATCAAGTCGCCGCTGGATATTGAACGAGATCTCAACATGGTCGGTGGCGATATTTTTCATGGGGCTTTGCACCTTGATCAGTTCTACTCGTTGAGACCGCTGCCAGGCTATGCGGATTATAAAATGCCAGTGGATGGTGTTTACCTTTGTGGTTCCGGCGCACATCCCGGGGGTGGGGTGAGCGGGCTGCCCGGTCGCAATGCAGCAGCGTCTATAATCAGGCACAGTAAGTGACTACAGTCATGCAGAACAGCGCAGTAAAATTCGAGCGCAGCGCACTGCCGGAGACAGCAATATAGACATTTACACCGTCACCATCGCATTGAGCGTGCTGCTATTCGTCTTCATCGGCAGTTACAGCGGCAGACGCGTAAAGCAACTGGACGACTATTTCGTCGCCGGGCGTCAAGCACCCACCCTGTTAATCGTGGGCACCTTAGTGGCCAGCGTTTTCAGCACTTCCATTTTTCTTGGCGAAGCGGGCTTTACCTATGATGGTCAGATGGGGCCCTACATTCTGTTTCCCGGAATAGCGGTGGTCGGTTACGTCTACGGTGCTTTACTGTTTGGCACTTACTTACGGCGCAGTCGCGCACCCACTGTTGCCGACTTCCTGGGTCAGCGCTTTAACAGTCACCGGGTGCAGCAGGCGGCGGGCGTGACCATTATCCTGGGTCTGGGGGGATATCTCCTGGTGGTGACTCAGGGAGCCGCGATTCTCCTTTCTGATCTCACTGGTTTGAGTTATGGGCAAGCCATTGTTTGCGCCTGGATGAGTTATACCCTGTTCACCCTGTATTCCGGATCTCGCGGTGTGATCATTACCGATACCCTGATGTTTATGTTGTTTACCGGTGCGACCCTGTTTTTCGCAGCGTTCATTGTTGCTGACATGGAAGGTTTACGGACGGCAGTTGAAAATATGGCACAGTTAGAAGAAAAACCCGATATTGCTTCCTGGCACGGCACGGTAGGTCCGGGAACCGAGTGGGCAACCCCGACCGAATTTTTGATCTGGACAGTAATTATTGATATGTCCTGGGGCATCGTCTACGCGGTGAGTCCATGGCAGGCCAGTCGTCATTTGATGGCCAGGGATGAACATGTTGTCATCCGTTCCGCGATCTATGCTTGCTTTGCAGTTATTCTGATCCAGATTCTTATCTATGGCCTGGGCGGCCTGATTAACCTGGCGAATCCGAATATTAATCCTTCTGAAACCGTCATGATTTGGGCGGCTAAAAACCTGGTCCCTGAATTTCTGGGGGCACTGTTGTTGGCTGGTATTGTCGCAGCGGCGTTGTCATCGGCCTCAACATTTTTGTCTTTGGTGGGATTCAGCGTAAGCAACGATATGGTGAAGCGGCACTCACCGACCCTCTGGGGTACGCGACTGGTCATGCTGGTTACAGGGCTGGTGGTATTGCTGGCCAGTTTCTACTTCCCGCCCAATATTTTCTGGCTGATGTTGTTTATTGGCACCGTGTTTGCCTCGTCCTGGGGCCCGGTCGGCTTCATGAGTATCTGGAGTAAACGCATCACAGCGGACGCCGCTTTCTGGGGAATCGTCACTGGCTTCGGATTTAACGTAGTGCCTGCAGCGCTGGAGTATCTGGGGATGGTCAACTGGCCTGTTTACTGGAGTCCGGTGGTGATAGGTGCTAGTGCCAGTATTATCACAATTTTATTAGTGTCACGGATGGGCGAAGTGACGCCCCAGGAGCAATCCTACCGGGAGGCGCTACATCACACTCCCGCTGAAGACTTGGCCACGGGAAAGACCCGCCTTACCCTCTGGGGGCCTCGTCTGTTGATTGTTTATGGCTGTGTCATGCCCTTGCTGTTACTTTACTACTACGTTGTTCCTTATCAACAGGGGACGGGAGAGCTAGCGGCTAGCGGAGGAGTCAATTGGGGCCAGGGCGAGGCATTAATTGTCATCGCCATACCGTGTCTGTTTGTGCCCCTGGGGTTGCTGGCATCACGGGTGATTCGTCAGCGTTATCTGCCCACTTCAGGTGTCTCTGTCTCGCCGAATAGGGTCTAGATATCATTGATACTGCCCTGTAGATATGGACTATACTTGGTGAGATAAGACCACTGAGGTTTTCACATGAATCAACCACAGTTTCCCAACGGCACGCACGATGCCGTTTGCCCTCTTGATTGCGCCGACACCTGCAGTCTTTCGATCGAGGTGGCTGAAGGCAAAATAGAAAAAGTCAGGGGCAGTGATGCGAACCCGTTTACCCGCGGCAAGATTTGCGCCAAGGTTGCGACCGGGCTGCCGCACCAGGTTCATGGTCCGGATCGTTTGCTTTCACCACTGCTGCGTGATGGGCCTAAAGGCGCTGGCGCTTATCGTCGAGCGAGTTGGGACGAGGCCCTGGATACCATTTACCAGCGCTTCACCTCAATTATGGACGAATATGGCTCTCAAGCGATTGCCGCTTTGACCTACGGAGGCCCGATGGGCATGTTGGCCGGAGGGTCGATGGCAGAGCGCTTTTTCAATCGCCTGGGCTCCAGCAAAATTGATACCACAACATTGTGCACTGCCACTTCCAGCGCAGCCTGGGAGAGCGTTTTTGGTGATGCCGCCGGAATTTCCTACGAAGAATTACAGCATTCAAAGTTGATTGTCATCTGGGGTAATAATATTACCGCCTGCAACCTGCATATGATTACGCTGCTGCGCAGGGCGCGCAAAGAGGGTGCGAAGCTGGTTGTTGTTGACCCCAAGCGCATTCGTATTGCTGACGAGGCAGATCTGCATCTTGGCTTAATGCCGGGCACCGATGTGGTTCTGGCCTATGCAGTAGCGGCAGAGCTAAAGCGAATTGGCGGCCTGGACCAAGCCTTCATTGATCAGCAGGTGCACGGTGCTGAAGCCTACCTTGATGAGGCCCAGAAGTACTCTGTGGAAGAAGCCGCCGCTATTTGCGGTATAGACGCTGAGGATATACGTGAGTTTGCACGTATGTGGCGAGACCTGAGCCCCGCAGCCATTTCTGTGGGTGTGGCGCCTGAGCGCAATCGTAATGGAGGCTCAGGCCTGCGGGCGGCCTTCGCACTGCCTGCCCTGACGGGTAACTTTGGCGCTTTGGGCGCGGGTATTTGCGATGTTTCCGGTTATTTCCCTATCAATGGGGATGAGCTTTCCCGCCCCGACCTGCTCGAAACTGAGGTGCGGGAATTCAATACTCTTGACCTGGCGTCACATATCCTCGACCCGGGCGACGAACTGCCTCTCAAGGGCGTGTTTATTTACAACCACAATCCATTGGCCGTGACGCCGCAGCAAGGCAAGCTAAAAGCTGCATTGTGCAGTGAAGGCTTATTTGTTGTCGGCTCTGAAATCAGCATGACCGACTCCATGGCCTGCGCCGACGTCATTTTGCCGGCGGCCAGTCATCTGGAAATCGGCGACTTGTATAAGTCATACGGGCATCAATACCTGCAGCGTTCTGCGCCGGTGCTGCAACGCCAGGGAGAGGCAATTGCCAACATGGAGCTGTTTCGCCGTCTGGCCCAACGATTTGGTTTCAGTGAAGCCTGTTTCACTGATTCTGATGAACAGTTGATGGATCAGGCAATCGATGCAAAATATCTGGGACCCGATATTGATCGGGCTAGTGCCATTCCCGTTGGCAGTGCCCTTAATATGGAGATAAATCACCCCGATAGTATTTTGCGAGGCGGTGAGGCCACTACACCCAGCGGAAAAATTGAGCTTTACAGTGAAACGCTTGAACAAGAGTGCGGTATGGGGCTGCCCCAGTACCGGGCACTGCAGCGTGCTCACCAGTTTGTATTGGTAACTCCCGCCTCAGAAAAAAGAATTAATTCCACGTTTGGAGGCGTTGCGGGACACGATAGTGATCTGGAGGTCCAAATCAACCCAGGCGATGCCAAGGACCATGGTTTTAGTAATGGTCAGCCGGTGCGCGTGGTCAATGATGCGGGTGCGATAGAGCTACCAATTCTGATCAGCGAGCGAATTCGCCGCGGTACTTTATATGTGCCCAAAGGCGCGTGGATGCGCGACAGCAGCACGGGACTTACAGCGAATGGACTGATTCCCGGGCACAAGGCAGATCTTGCCGGCGGCGCCTGTTACTACGATTGTACCGTTGATTTGGAAGCGCTGTAGCCAGTACCTAGCCGAAGTCAGGCCCAGGGGCGAGTTAGGGAGTCCAGCCTCGCAAATTTGACTGCATCTCGGCATTCTTGCGGTTGAACTCCGCCCGCAACTCCGCCAGTTTTTGCGGATGACGAGCCGACACATCATAGGATTCGCCAGGATCGGACTGCAGGTCAAATAACCATTCTTTTTGCGGGATTGAGCCACTGATCAGCATTTGATCTGTGCCGTAGAAAACGCCGGCTGGACCGCGATACTTGAATCGTTGGTCGCGAACCGCAAATAAAGTCTCGCCGTCGTAGTAATGGAGGTATTGATGTGGGCTGGCTGCGCCTCTCGTCAATGTCGGCAACATACTGCGACCGTCCAGTATGCGATCATTGGGCGCGGGTAGCGCCAATATATCCAAAACAGTCGGCAGCAAGTCGATGCCCATGGCCATGGCCGGTTCGGAGCGACCCTGCGGGATTTCTGCAGGCCAGTGGGCAATAAAAGGAACGCGCATGCCGCCCTCGAAAGTATTTCCCTTGCGCCCACGCTGGTCTCCGGCGTTGCCCAGAAACCAGGGTCCATTATCGGATGTGATAATAATGAGGGTGTTGTCTAGCTTGCCGGAATATCGCAGTTCCTCCACCAGGATGCCAACGCCATCATCAATTTCTTCCAACACATCACCATAGAGACCGCCATCAGAGGTGCCTAATCGCTCATCCCGCGAATGCAGAGGGTCGTGGGGAAAATTGTGCGCAAAATAGAGGAAAAATCTTTCATCGCTGGCGCGCAGAAAAGCAAGTGCTTCTTCGGTGTAACGTTCACTCAGGTAGCGCTGGTCGACCGGTGCCGGTACCTCAACTACTCGATTCCGGTAGAGGGCAAAGGGCTCCATATCGTTGCTGTACAGCGCGCCATAGTAGTGTTCGAAGCCTAAATCGTTGGGCAGAGACGGACGGCTGTCACCCAGGTGCCATTTGCCCACCATTCCTGTGCGGTAGCCCGCGGCTCTCAGTACTTCAGCAACAGTAATTTCCTCGGCGGGCAAACGTACAGGACTGCCAGACTTCAATAGCAGGCTGGAGATAAACGCCTTGGTACTGCCACTGGGGAATACGACGTCAGGTAGTCCGGCACGAGGCGCCAGTCGCCCGGTGAGATAACCAGCGCGCGAGGGGGTGCACACGGGTGCGGGTGAGTGAAAGTCGCTCAGCACCAGTCCGGCGGCGGCCAGAGCATCGATGTTGGGTGTGGCAATCACATCAGGGTTGGTTTCACCCGCGCCGATATCTCCGTAGCCCATATCATCGTAGAGGATAAATAGGATATTAGGAGCAGTATTGACGCTCGTTGCTGAGCTGGCAAGGTGCTCCAGATACTCGGCTTTGGCTTGCAGATGAGTGTTGTCATCCAACTGTTCAAAAGACGCATAGCGATAACCGACCCATGCAGCGATCGCTAAAGTTAGGACGACTATCACGGTAAAAAAAGAGATTAAGAGGTGTTTAATCACCTGATAAGTGCCTGCTCTATAAATTTAGCGACCAGCGCAGGGTCCTGCATTGGAATGAAGTGATTGAGCTGCGGTAGGTAGTGGTCCTCGCAGTCCGGTAGTGCCGAGGCCAGTTCGGGCCAGGTGGGAGAGTTTGAAAAGTCGCCGGTATGGATGCCGGTGTATTTCGCCCGCAGCAGGGCAATGGGCAAATGTAGCCGGGGTAAATCCTGCAGCACCGCGTCACTGTAGGCCTGGCTGGTGTATACCGATGCTTCGTTTGCGGGATCGCAAAGCAGTTGCTGAAAATCACCTCCTGTTGCGGGTTGTAGCGCATAGTCACAATAATCTCGTAAGACATCGGTCTGCCAGGTACTAAAGGGGGCTCTGTCCTTAAAGTGCAGATACATTTCATTTGCATCCTGCCAACGGTTCCTGCGGCGAGCCACTGGATGATCCTCCGCGTTGATTTTGGCCGCCATTTCCCGGCTAAATTCATAGGTTTCCGGTGCGGTAATAACCGGGTCTATCAGCACCAGCTGCTTGAAGCGATCACGATGGGCCGCAGCTGCCCGAGCGACCATATAGCCACCTACAGAATGGCCGACGCCGATAATGTCATGTAAATCCAAGCGCTCTACCAGCACACTGATATCGTTGGCCAGCACGTTCCAGTCAGCTTCGCCTGTGCTACCGCTGTTGCCGTGGTAGCGAAGGTCGACGGCGAATACATGTCTGCCTGAAAGGTGTTTAACCACCTGGTTCCAGCAGCGACTGTGAAACCCGGTAGCGTGCAACAGCAGCACTGGAGAGGCCGGGGCAGCGCTATCGCTCCCCGGCCATTCCACAACGGCTAGTTCCACGTCACCGACGTCAAGGCGATACTCGCGCATTGGAGTGGATTAAACCCGCTCGATGATGATGGCAGGCGCCATACCGCCGGCGGCACACATGGTGACCAGGCCAAACTGCTTGCCCTGCCGTTCCAGTTCGTCCAGAGCGGTGTTGATCAGCAGTGAGCCAGTGGCGCCGATGGGGTGACCCAGGGCCATGGCGCCGCCATTGATGTTCACCTTGGAACGGTCCATACCCAGGTCGCGCATGAATTTTTCGGAAACCACCGCAAAAGCCTCGTTGATCTCCCAGACATCGATGTCGTCGATGGTTAGGCCCGCCTTGGCCAGTACCTTGCGAGCAGCAGGAACGGGTGCATTGAGCATCAGGGTAGGGCAGTCGCCCTGGTTAGCCATGGCAACGATGCGGCCTCGGGGCGTCCAGTCCTGTGCCTTTGCATAGTCAGGAGAGGCCAACAGGATAGCGCCTGCGCCGTCGACTACACCGGATGAATTACCCGCATGGTGCATGTGCTGAATATCGATTTCCGGATATTTCTGGTTGAGCATCTGGCGGTAGGTAATACCGGACTCATCCAGCGGATAATCGGCAACTGGAGCGAAAGATGCCTGCAGGCCAGCCAAGCCTTCAAGCGTGGTTTGGGGGCGTGGAAACTCTTCTTTGTCCAGCATCAGGTTGCCGTCGATGTCATGTACCGGCACCAGGCTCTTGTCGAAGCGGCCCTCGGCGATAGCCTGTGCTGCTTTCATCTGGGTTTCGTAGGCCTGTTTGTCCAGGTCTTCACGGGTGATGCCTTCCATGGTGGCAATAGCGTCTGCACACACACCCTGGTGAGGCTGGGGATGCATTGAGCGAAGCTTCAGGTTGCCATTGTCCATGAACATCGATGGCGTGGCACCTTCCTCTCCATAGACGGACATCATTTCAGCGCCGCCACCAATAACCACGTCCTCAGTGCCGGACATGATATGCATAGCGGCCAGATTGACCGAAGTAATACCTGAGCCGCAAAAGCGATCCAGGGTCATGCCAGAAGATCGTATGTCGTAGCCTGCCTCCAGAGCCGCCATGCGTGCCAGGTCGCCGGATTGGCGGCCACGTTGTGAACTGGTGCCAAAAATGATGTCGCCCACGTCGGCAGTGTTCAGGTTGTTGCGTTTGGCCAGGGCTTCCAGTACCACGGCGCCAAGGTGCTGTGGGTGCTGCTCGGCCAGTGAGCCTTTGCCTTTTTTGCCGATGCCGCGAGGTGTGCGACAGGCATCAATAATCCATGCTTCATTCATCGTTATATTCCTTATTTACCGGTCCAGTTGGGTGCGCGCTTCTCGGCAAAGGCGGTGGCGCCTTCGATCGCATCGGCGCTGACAAACACGGGGTTTACCAGTTCCTGCTGCTTGGCCCACATTTCGTCAGTGGACCAGTCTTCCTGCTCCATCATGACCTGTTTGCTGACGCGCACGGCCAGAGGACCGTTGGCGCCAATTTGCACGGCAAGTTCCCGTGCGGTATCCAACGCAGTGCCGGAGGGCACGACGCGATTAATCAAACCCATGTCCATGGCGCGCTGGGCACTGGAAAATTCTCCTGTGAGCGCCATTTCCATTGCCAGGCGGGGGGGTATTTGACGTGGAAGCTTCATCAGGCCGCCGGCGCCGGCGACAAGCCCGCGCTTGACTTCGGTAATACCAAACTGAGCATCCTCGGCAGCAACAATGAGGTCACAGGAAATCATCAATTCCAGACCGCCTGCAAGAGCATAGCCCTCCACCGCAGCAATCAGCGGCTTCTTGGGCGAGCATTCCGCCAGTCCACCAAAACCACGCCCCGGTATCACCGGCATTTCACCGGTGACAAAAGCCTTCAGGTCCATCCCCGCGCAGAATGAGCCACCGGCGCCAGTCAGGATGGCGACGCGGATGTCGTCGTTACTATCCAATTCTTCCAGAGCCGCCGCCACTGCGGTTGCTACGGCGAGGTTGACGGCATTTTTTGCCTTTGGGCGATTGAGGGTAATGGTCATCACACCATCGGTAACATCTACCAGTACAGGTTGCTCTTCAGTCATGTCTTTTTCTCCGCGTTAATTCGCCCCGTATCGGGCATTAGTGAAAGTGTGTGTCAGTTAATCGATTAAGGCGACAGCGCTTTGCGCAAGTGGCTTCACCAGTTCGCCCCTGGCCTTCGCCTCGGGGCTTGAGGCGTTACCAAGCTCCGCGCGCATGGCAACGCCCTGCAAAATTGCGGCGAGGCGAAACATTGAAAACACAAGATAGAAATTCCAGTTCTCAATGCTTTGGCGCCCGGTGCGTTCGCAATATCTGGCGATGTACTCTTCATCGGTGGGAATACCGAGCGCTCCGCGATCGACCCCTGCCATACCGGCAATGCCACCACCGCCAGGCAGCATCCAGGCCATACACTGGTTTGCAAGGTCGGCAAGTGGGTTGCCCAGGGTAGACAGCTCCCAGTCGAGCAGCGCGATTACCCTGGGTTCAGTGGAGTGGTACATCAGGTTGTCGAGACGGTAGTCACCGTGCACCAGGCTCACCTGGCCGTCATCCTCAGGCATATTGGACACCAGGTAGTCCATCAGGCGCTCCATTTCGGGAATTTCCTGAGTCTTGGAGGCCCGATATTGCTTGCTCCAGCGGCCGGTCTGACGTTCAAAGTAGTTTCCGGGCTTACCGTAATCGGCTAGGCCGACTGCTTCGATATTGACGTTATGTAAGGCAGCCATCGTCGCATTCA
Organism: Candidatus Seongchinamella marina; assembly: GCF_026262685.1. Lineage (NCBI taxonomy): Bacteria > Pseudomonadati > Pseudomonadota > Gammaproteobacteria > Cellvibrionales > Halieaceae > Seongchinamella > Candidatus Seongchinamella marina. The sequence continues at coordinate 347,869 of NZ_SHNP01000004.1, read as the reverse complement.
TGCTGTCGAAAACAGCGCCTCGTTCTTTCTTGTCTTTGGCCTCTGGCAGCGACGGATCCCAAAGGATACGGCCCTCAAGGTATTCCATCACGTAAAACATGGAACCTATGACGGATTCGTCCTCACACAATAAAAAAGTATTCGGGACTGGTACTTCGGTGTTCTGTAGGGCAGAAATCACCCGATATTCGCGATCCACCGCGTGCGCGGACTTGAGAAGCTCTCCCGGGGGCTTGCGCCTGAGGACGTAGGAGGTGTCTCCGGCGGTTAATTTGAAGGTGGGGTTGGATTGCCCGCCAGCAAATTTCTCTGCGCTGACGGGCCCGCTGAAGCCTGGAATGTGCGCTGTCAGGTATTCATCCAGTGTGGATGTGTCCAGATCTTGTGTGCTCATAACATCTCTTTTGGCGATGGGATCGAGGGGCCCGGCTGGCGGTGCCAGTGAGCTCCTTACTGGATATTAACCGAGCCAAAGTCTGTGGCTTGCAAGGAGCGCTAACAATGACGCAGTACAACAAAAAAATAGACCATAGGTGACAGCCTGTCAGGCGACTCTCTGGTATGATTTTAAGATGATGCCTGGAAGACTTACCATCCCGTGATAGAACCCATTGATAACAGCCAACAAAGGCAGGTGCTGGCGCGAACCGAGCACTTTATTGTTACCGCAGAAGAAGCCCTGGAGCGGGGCTTTGACCGTATCCCGGTGCTGTTTGACCTGAGTGGAACTACCGCCGGCATGTTCAGGGCCCATGGGCGGCAAAGGGAGCTGCGCTACAACCCGTGGATTTTCTCCAAATACTGGGACGTCAACTTTCAAGAAACAGTGCCTCACGAAGTGGCGCACTATATCGTCCATGAGGTCTATGGTTTCCAAAAGGTGAAGCCACATGGGGAAGAGTGGCAGGCCTTGATGCATTATTTTGACGCCGACCCGACGGTCACCTTCAAGGCCGACCTTGAGGATATCCCCCAGCGCCGGCAACGAACGCACGCTTATCGATGCGATTGCCGCGATCATGAGGTTTCAACTACCAGGCACAATCGAATGCTAAGTGGCAAAGGGAGCTACCTCTGTCGTTACTGTAACGGCGGTTTGGTCTACTGTGCCTGAATCGGTTCAGATATCGAGCTCCAGTTCTATTCCGCTGTAGGTATTGTCTTCTGCCAGTAATTCGCCCACCTGATTGATGACCGCTCGGTTTGCGTTGAGCCCGAGTTTATTGACCAGATATTCCTTGGTCGCCACGGCGCGGTCCTGGGCGAGGTCACGCAGTTGCTCCTGACTTATTTCCATGTTGGCTGTGACCGTATCCAAATGCTCGCTGAAACTCACCTCCTCAGAACTGTCTTTGGTCAGCATTAGGTAGCGTTTACTGACGGCACTCATGTAGTCCGGTCCGCGTTGGGCGATGTCTTCCTGGGCAATACCTTGGGCGAGTAGCTCTGCATCCAGCTGCTTTCTGCGCAGATGACTCAGATCCGATTCCAGATTAAGTCGTCCAGAAATAATCAGGGTTAAGCCGGGGCGCTGGCCCAGCGCCTCGCAGAACTCGCTGCCAGCGCGCGGGTAAAGATTTTTAGCACCTAGTGACTCCGCCACAGACTTAGAGAATAACTATAGCCAATCTAGAGGTAATCTCTAGCTTGAGTGCAACTTTTGACTAGAGTCCCTTACGATAAGTGTAGGGAGTGACCCCCGTCCATCCTTTAAAAGCACGGATAAAAGCGGAGGATTCGGAAAATCCGGCGCGGTGGGCAATTTCTTCAATGGACAGACCCTGTTTGCCGAGGAAGTGCAGGGCGGTATCCCGGCGCACCTGACTTTTTACCTCCTTAAAGGTCGTGCCCTCAGCAGACAATCTTCGGCGCAGGGTTTGCGGATGAACCTCCAGCATGGCAGCCACGTCGTTTAGCTCTGGCATGTTCACCAGGTTTTGGTGAACCAGTTCCCTGACCTGCGATGTCCAGCTGTTCCGGTCGTAGGTTTGGGTTAACAGCATCAGCACAGGATGGCGTAAAAAATGGCGCAGAGATTGCTCTGTCTGTTTAATTCTTCGATCCAGCATCGCAGATGACATTACCAGCTGTGAGTAATCTTGTTCAAAAACCACCGGATTACCCAGGAACATGGCGCGGTAGTCCTTCAGTTGTGCCGCGGCCGGATAGGCGAGGTCCACCTGTTGCAGGGGAACGTGTTCCTGTATTAACCAGCTGGCAAAGCGATGGGCGTTGAACATGAGCAGTTCGATCATGTAAGGGTCATGTTTAGCTTGTTGCTCAGTGTTTTCCACTCGCAAGCGCGCTTCATTTGCCTCGATGATGAGGTGGGGATTAACCCCAAACTCGAACAACTGGTAAAAGCGGCAGTAGCGTGCCATCGCCTGGCCAAGTGTTTCGCAGCCGAGAACCGCATGACACATCATTGTCCAGCAGCCAATGGGCATGCGCCTGGAAGCGTAACCCAACGCTTCGTCGCCCATAGCAAGCATAGTGTTGACTTGTAAGTCGGCGAAACGCTCAGCGGAAATTCGTGCATCATCCTCGAGCAATAGTCGCGGCGAGATTCGAGTTTTTCGCAACAGGCTAACGGGGTCGAGCCCCTGTGAGACGGCGTTTTTTAAGACTGCCCTGGCAAAATAAACCGACACTGAGAAGTCGCGTAATGGCAAGGGCTAGATTTCCATACTGTCGTTACTGAGATGTACGGGTTTATTCTCGACAGATGCCACTCTATTGCGGCCACCACGTTTGGCGAGGTACATGGCCTGATCTGCCTCTTGGGAAAGCTCGTCGAGATTAAACTCGCCACTCGCACTGGCGACGCCCAGGCTGATAGTCACCGGGATACGATGTTGGTCAACGACCAAGGGACGTTCACCTACTGCCTGACGAACCCGCTCTGCCAGTATGCGAGCGGATGCCGAGTCAGTATCGGCAAGAATGATCAGGAATTCTTCGCCTCCGGTGCGCGCCACCACATCGCTCTCACGACATAATCGCTCAATCATGCTCGCGACCAGCTGGATAACATGATCGCCCGTCTCATGACCAAAACTGTCATTCACCCTCTTGAAATAATCGATGTCAATCATAATGGCTGAGGTGGGCAGGCCATGGCGGCGGGCATGGGCGATGCTTATTCGCAGCGCATCTTGCAGGCCTCGCCTGTTGAGCAGCCTGGTTAGTGGGTCTTCAGTGGCAAGGTGAGACAGATGCTGTTGGTATTCGATCAGCACGCTGGCTAGAAAGCCAACTGCCACCAGCACATAAGCCCAGCTGTGGGCACCAAAAGCGATGATCTGACCCAGATTACTGTCGCCGCCTATTGAGACCTGATAAAGCGCGATGGGTGTGCCTACGACCATCAGCAGTGCCGCATAGGCGATGACCATGTCGCCGACATTTTTTTCTCGCAGGCTCCGCAAGGCGCTTAGTATTCCGGCAGCGGCAAAAAACAGTGTTGCCAGCGATATCTGGGTTGCGAACATGAGTTGGGCGGGCAGGAAGAAGACGCTGAGGCATCCGAGCAGGCAGACTATGCCCAATAAAATACGACCTCGCTGGTTTCCTGAACGCTGCCCCGCGGCCATGAATAGAATGTAGCTGTTAAGTATTGCTGCGACGGCAGGAACATCTACTGCCAGCGGCGCGGCAGCTTCTTGTTGCAGGGTAAACGCAATCCAGCCCAGCAGAGCTGCCATGAAATAAACGGAAAACAGCCCCAGTCCTGCCGGCGGATTGCTTGAATCGCTCAGTACATAGACAACTAGCATCTGCGCCAGAGTGATCGAAAAAATCAGTCCAAGATGCAGTACAGCCCAGTTTTCAGGAAAAATTTGTTCCATGCCTGTGTCAGCTCAAATCGCTGTTAGTTCCAGTCAATTAATTTGTCGGGGGCGGTCATTGTTGACCGAATGGTGGCTCACCATACTGTTCGCCGAATTCCACAGCGATCTTTGAGGTCCCCCATTATGCTGTCCAGAGATTTTACCGAAGAGCAAAATATGTTCCGCGATGCCTATCGCAAATTCCTGGCAGCAGAGATTGTGCCACATATGGAGGATTGGCGTGAGGCTGGAATTGTAGATCGTGAAGCTTTTCGAAAAGCGGGTGAACAGGGTTTCCTGATGATTTGGCCAGAAGAACGCTACGGAGGCATGGGAGACGACGATTTCCGCTTCGAGCAGATTATCATCGAAGAGACTAATTATGCGCGGGTAGGTGACTGGTTTAACAGTTTACACAGTCGCCTCGTAGGCCCCTACTTGACTCGCTTTGGCAGCGAAGAGCAGTGCGCACGTTTCCTGCCCAAGTGCGCCAGTGGTGAGTGTGTGCTAGCAGTGGCGATGACTGAGCCCGATGCCGGTTCTGATCTTGCCGGTATGAGAGCGTCAGCGAACGAGCAAGACGACCATTGGGTGCTGAATGGCTCCAAGACTTTTATTTCCAATGGCATTAACGCTGACCTGGTCGTTGTAGCGGCTAAGACCGACCCTGAGAATGATCCCCATCACATGACTTTGTTTCTAGTGGAGCGGGGAATGGAAGGTTTTGAGCGGGGCCGCAACCTGAAGAAAATGGGTATGAAGGCTCAGGACACTGCAGAGCTTTTCTTTAACGACGTGAAAATACCCAAAGATAATGTGCTTGGTGAGCCGGGCAAGGGTTTCTATTACCTGATGATGGGCCTGGCCGAAGAGCGTCTGTTAGGCGCAGCGGGCTACCTGGCAGGTGCCCAACTGTCCTGGGATCTGACGGCTGACTATGTAAAAGATCGCAAAGCTTTCGGTAAGCCCGTCGCTGTATTCCAAAATACCCAATTCAAATTGGCCGAAATGCGAACCGAGCTGGACATTGCTCAGGTTTATGTCGATCAGTGCGTAAAGTCGTTTAACGGGGGCAGTTTCACGGCGGTCGATGCAGCCAAAGCCAAGCTTTACACCAGCGAATTGCAGGTGAAAGTGGCCGAGCTGGGCGTGCAGCTTCACGGCGGTCATGGCTATATGGACGAGTACCCGATCAGCCGTCAGTACACCGATGCGAAAATATCGACGATTTATGCTGGTAGTTCCGAGATCATGAAACTGATTATTGGCCGGGACTGCCTGGGGGATGACTACGTTCCCTTTAATACGCGAAACTTTTAATACGACGTTTAATACTGGAGGAAAACCATCATGGATCTGCAAGGCAAAGTAGCAATAGTCACCGGGGGCGCATCGGGTTTGGGACGCGGCACCGCAGAGGCTTATGTCGCCAAGGGCGCCAAAGTCGCAATCTTCGATATGAACGAAGACAACGCCAAAGAAGTCATCGACCAGCTGGGTGCCGACAGTGTGGCGTTTTGGAAGGTGAATGTCGCCGATGAAGACTCGGTCAAAGATGCAGTGGCGGGCGTAGTAGAAAAGTTCGGTGCATTGCATATTTGCAATAACTTTGCCGGTATCGGCAACGCTTGTAAAACGTTTGGCAAAAAAGGGGTTTTCCCCTTGGACCAGTATCAGTTTGTTATTAATGTAAACCTGGTCGGCACATTCAATGTGTCTCGTTTTGCTGCAGAAGCGATGAGCAAGAACGAAGCGTTTAATGCCGACGGCGGTCGCGGAGTGATTATCAATACCGCATCGGTGGCAGGCTATGAAGGACAGGTAGGGCAGGTCGCTTACTCGGCTTCAAAAGGCGGCGTTATTGGTATGACGGTGCCTATGGCACGAGACCTGGCCAGCTATGGCATTCGGGTCAATACCATCGTACCCGGTCTGATTCATACGCCACTGTTTGAAGCTTTGCCTGAGCAGGCCTATCAGTCGCTGGAGTCATCAGTGTGTTACCCACCGCGCCTGGGTCAGCCCTCTGAAATTGCACATCTGTCGGTGTTCATCGCGGAGAACGATTACCTCAATGCTGAGTGTATCCGTCTCGATGGTGCTATCCGTATGCAGCCTCGCTAAGGAGAAGCCTATGGGACCCTTGAACGGCTACACGGTTTTGGAACTGGCGGGCATCGGTCCCGCTCCTATGGGCGGCATGATTTTGGCTGACATGGGCGCGGAAGTGATTCGCATCGATCGTGCTGGAAATGCTCCTGGGCTGCACATGAAAGACGTCAGCACCAGAGGCAAGAAGTCTGTAGCGCTCAACCTCAAGGACCCTGCGGGCATAGAAACTCTGCTGCGCATGGTCGAGAACGCTGACGTGTTCATCGATCCATTCCGGCCTGGCGTCTGTGAAAAGCTGGGTATTGGTCCGGATGTGTGTCTGGAACGCAACCCCAAACTTGTTTTTGCTCGCATGACCGGTTGGGGGCAGAACGGACCGCTGGCGCAGGCTGCAGGCCACGATATCAACTATATATCAATCACTGGCGCACTTTACGCCATGGGCAGAAAGGGCGAAAAGCCGGTGCCGCCACTGAATTTGGTGGGTGATATGGGCGGCGGCGGTATGTTGCTGGTCAACGGTGTATTAGCAGCCCTGCTTGAGTCAGCCAACTCTGGCAAGGGGCAAGTGATCGATGCGGCCATGGTCGACGGTGCTGCGCAGCTCATGTGGATGTTTCATGGCTTCGAAGCTATGGGCATGTGGGATGCAAGCCAGCGGGAATCCAATTTGCTCGACGGGGCTGCGCATTTCTACGATAGCTATGAATGCGCCGATGGCGAGTATATTTCTATTGGGTCTATAGAGCCCCAGTTCTATGCACTGCTTAAACAGCATGCTGGCTTGTCTGAGGAAGACTTTGGCGATCAAAATAATGCCGAAAAATGGCCAGAGATGAAGGCAAAGATCACAGAGGTATTTAAGCAGAAGACTCAGGCCCAATGGTGCGAAATCATGGAGGGAACCGATGTCTGTTTTGCCCCTGTTCTCAATTTTATTGATGCACCCAGTCACCCTGCAAACGTTGCGCGCAATGCCTATATTGAAGTGGATGGCGTAACCCAGCCTGCGCCGGCTCCTCGTTTCTCTCGCACACCTTCCGAAGTCCGCAACGGAGGTTCCGCTGCTGGCGCTGATACAGAGACGATACTCGCGGAGATGGGCTTTTCTGAAAATGAAGTTGATGAACTCAAGAATGCTGGCGCTATCAGTTAAGGGAGTAAACAAATGAGTAGCTATGAAACGGTAACGATTGAACGACGTGGTTCAGTGGCCATAGTTACGATGAACCGACCACAGGTATTGAACGCCTTTGATCAGGTTTTGCGTCGTGACTTGCTGCTGGCTGCCCGTGAAGTGAACGATGATGACACAGTGCGCGTTGTCATTCTCACTGGCGCTGGCAGAGGTTTTGGTGCCGGTGCCGATCTTGCGGAATCTAAACAGGAACACTGGCGGGTTGAGGATGAACTGAACCTGGAATATAAGCCATTGTTGATGGAAATCACGAATGCCCCTAAGCCCTGGATCAGCGCAGTTGCGGGCCCTGCTGCGGGTGTTTCAAGCGCCTTTGCGATGGCGTGTGACCTGATGGTGATGGCTGAGACTGCTTATATCTACCAGGCGTTTGCCGCGATCGGGCTGGTGCCAGACGGCGGTGCCACCTGGCATTTGGTGCGCACCCTGGGCAGCAAGCGGGCTTACGAAGTGATTGCTACAGGCGAGAAATTGAGTGCAGCAAAGTGCCTTGAGTGGGGGCTTTGTAACCGGGTTGTCGCCGCTGATGGATTGCTTGATGCGACGCTGGCCTGGGCCGAAGAGTTGGCGGCGAAGGCTCCGCTTTCACTGCGCTATGCCAAACAGGCAGTTAATCAGGCGGCGGAAGCAAGCCTGGCCCAGACAATATCAGATGAGGCAGCGCTGCAAAGCATATGCGTTGCCAGTGAAGATTCGCAGGAGGGCGGCGCTGCGTTTCTGCAAAAACGTGAGCCGGTCTGGAAAGGGCGATAGCGGGACCGTCGCCCACTTTTCAAGCGGGCGCGGGTTTGTCCGAATGACTTATCCCTGACTGCAGCGGCCCTCCTGGCGGCTGCTGGTTCCGCTCTTTCTACTGCATTGACCTGACTGGTAGCAGACTCACCTATTACCTCTGCCTGTGGGCTTTCTTGCTCATTCAATGTGGCGCTACATCGAGCCTGAGACAGGATTCACGCAAGCGTCCACCCGGCGATTCTCTTGTTAGGGTAGCAAGCGCAACCTGGCTTTAGATTTCCTGAAGGCGACTCTCAGGAGAGATAAGCGTGCAGAAATCCGGCTTATCCGCTACAGCATCGTTCAACTGTCGATCGCAGAGTGCGATATCGCCAGGTCGACTATCGGTGATGTCTATCGCTGGGACGTCATCTATTCCAGCCGCACACAAAGCAGGCCCGTTGGTCGGTAAATTAGAGGACAGGGCCCACAACACAAAGACAGCGCAGGCAAGCAAGTGAGTTGAGAGGAAGAGATCTTTCATTGAGGTTTTGTTCAAATCCCGGCTCATTGTGAGTCATAATGCTAGTGTTGCCGCCGTTGGTGCCGCGGTAGAGCTTCTCAGGAGAGCAGCACATGGAACAACGCCTCACCGAAGATTTGGGCTTCGGTATCACTCGAATTGACGCAGGTTACGTGAAGCCCGGTTTCGCGTGTTTTTACCTGCTCGAGAGCGCAGGGCAGTTTGCAGTCATAGAGACCGGTACTGTGCACAGCGTGGATATGCTGGAGCAGGTGCTACAGGCACGCGATATCAGCAGGGATCAGATTCGCTATGTCATTCCTACTCACGTGCATCTTGATCATGCCGGCGGCGCCGGTTTGATGATACAGCGCTTCCCAGAGGCGCAGTTGTTGGTCCATCAACGGGGCGCTCGCCATCTGGTCGATCCGTCGAAACTGGTGGCCGCGTCGCGCCAAGTTTATGGTGATAGCCTGTTTGAGCAACTCTATGGTGAGATTGTGCCAGTGCCAGTGCAAAGAGTGACTGAAGTGGCAGACGGAGAAAGTTTTCAGTTTGGCGAGCGTATTCTGCTGTTTCGCGATACTCCCGGACATGCTGACCATCACTTTTGCGTTTGGGATGAGATTAGCCAAGGTTGGTTCAGTGGTGATGTTTTTGGTACCTCCTACCGCTGGTTTCGAACTCCGGGTGGAGATTTTTCGATGCCAGCGACAACGCCCAGCCAGTTTCGGCCTGAGGCGCTGAAAGCTTCTCTTGCCGTTCTTGCCGAGCGCAACCCGCAGCGAATTTACCTTACCCATTTCTGTGAACTGCGTTATTCGACGCAATTGCAGGCGTCATTGCTGGAGCAGATAGACGATTATTTAACGTTGGCGCGCCAATACGAGGCAAATCCTGAGTATCTGGAAACGGCGATTGTCGATTATTCGCTTGGGCGGGTGCAGGCATTGAATCCCGGGCAGGACATGAGCTTCATGCGTGAACATTTTTTTCCAGACGCCCAACTTAATGCCAAGGGATTAATTGTGTGGCTGCAAAAGGAGTCGGCATGAAACTTGAACGAGGTAATGACGAGCATATTGCTTATGAGCATTTCGAAGGCGCCGGTCCCGGCATTGTCTTTCTGAGCGGCTTCAATTCAAACATGCAGGGTGACAAGGCGGTTGCGCTTGACGCCTGGTGCCGGCAATCGGGTAGGCAGTTCACACGTTTCGATTATCAGGGGCATGGTGACTCCAGCGGAAAGTTTGAAGATGGCAGTATTGGTCGTTGGATTGATGATGCTCTGGCTGTGCTGGATGAAGTCGCCAGCGGTCCGCTGGTGCTGGTCGGTTCTTCCATGGGCGGTTGGATCATGCTGCAGGTGGCGCTGGCTAGGCCTGACCGTGTTATCGGCTTGGTGGGTATCGCCGCCGCGCCAGACTTTACCGAGGCGTTGGCTCATGGTGGTCTTTTGCCAGAGCAAATGCTGCAGCTTGAGCTTTCGGGGTCTTGTGCCATTGATAATTGCTATGATGACGGAGACTCTTACCTGATTAGTAAAACCCTGTTGGATGAGGGCAGGGAACACTGCCTGCTAGAGCGGGAATTTATCGCGATCGATTCGCCGGTAAGATTGCTGCATGGTCAGCGAGATGAGGATGTGCCCTGGAATCGTTCCCTGTTGTTGGCAGAAAAACTTGCGAGTGAAAACGTCGAGCTGCAGCTTGTCAAGGATGGTGACCATCGGCTTTCTCGCCCCCGTGATCTGCAGCGCTTGTTTGCTACCCTGGAAGCACTATTGGGAGACCTTGATTGAGTGCAATAGAAACCGAAGCATTTTTCCTGCTGCATGATTCCAGCTTTGAAACAGAAAGAGCGTCTTCGTGGCTGCAGGATTCGTCAATTGCGCTAGTACCGTTTTCCGATAGGGACAAGTTAGCCGACAACAGTCGCGTGCTTCTCTGGTTAGGGGATGAACAGATTCGTGACCTGGCAACGTTGGCGCTGCAACGACAATGGCAAATTGGTTTGTTACCCCATCCGGATGCGCGGCAAGCCTGCGCCGCGCTGGGCGCCAAGGGCGACCCTGCACAGCTGTTGGTGCACTACGCCGCGGTAGAACCTGTCGGTGCAGATGCGCTCTTTTGTAATGGTGAGCTGGTATTTTCCTCAGTGGTTATCGGCTCGGTACTGTCATTACGGCCCTACGACATTAACCGGCCACAAACTACCTGGAGCCTTTTACGCGGCGCCCTCAAGGGCTTGGGGCAACTGAGCCTGGGCAGCTATAAATTGACCACTGCCAAAGACCAGGGGGTCAGTCTAGCAGCGCTGGGAATGGTGGCGGTTGCTCATACCCAGAGTTCTCTGGTGGGCAGGCGTTTCGACGAAAATCTGAGTATCGCCGATGGACGCGTTTCCTTGCTTGCCATTGCGCCTCGCAGCATTCTTGCTTACCTATGGTTTATGTTGCACCTGATCATGCCCGGCAGAATTAGTTTGTCGGCGTTACCAGGCTCCCTGGCACTGGTACAAAGCCAAAGACTGCACCTGGAAGCGCAAAGCGGTTTTGAATACCTGCTCGACGGCAAGCCTGTTCATGCTGCCGAACTGGAGCTTGTCGTTCAGCCAGAACGGCTTTGCCTGCTGCCTGGTCCCGCGCTGGTAACCCGGGAAGACGCCAGCGTAAGTAATAAAGAGACTCTGCGCCTGAATCATGTGCCCGTAGATAGCGCCGCTCGTGCTCTGATCGGCAAGCACCTGCCGTTGTTTAATCATGCCAGCGAAGATGAGTATCGGGAGCTTTTTGTTTCACTTCGCGATAACGCAACGCCTTCATCCTCATTTCAGGTGCTGATGGTGCTGTCGGTAATGTTGGCCCTGGCAGGTATGTACGCGAACTCTGCTCCAGTGATCATTGGTGCGATGATCCTGGCACCGCTGATGGCGCCCATTGTTTCTCTTGCGATGGGGCTGGCGCGCTCTGAGCCTAATCTTATTCGGGGTTCGGTTAAAACGCTGGCAGTTGGCACTGCCTGGGGCCTGGGCTGCGCGGTGTTGCTGGCCTGGCTCATGCCCTTTGACATCGCGACCGACGAAATGAAATCGCGCATGTCACCCAACCTGTTGGACTTGTTTATTGCAGTAATATCGGGTGTCGCCGGGGCGTACGCTCACGCCAAGGACGAAATAGCGAAAAGCCTTGCTGGTGTCGCCATAGCCGTCGCCCTGGTGCCTCCGCTGAGTGTGGCCGGCATCGGTCTTGGCTGGGGAGACTGGGATATGGCGCGGGGGGCATTATTGCTACTGACCACAAACCTGGTAGGTATTTCTCTGGCGGCCAGCGCTACTTTTCTTGTACTGGGCTTTGCGCCGTTTACACGGGCGAGTCGCGGTCTGGCAGTCTCTCTGATGATCGCGGCCATAGTCAGTGTTCCCTTATATATCGCTTATGATCACCTTATCGAACGCAGCCGCTTGCAAGAACGGGTGCCTGCTGGCGAATTCCAGTTGCTGGACCAGACGGTTCAAGTCGGTGAGGTGACGGTAACACTGGCCAATCCTCTTCTGGTATCGGTGGTCGTGAGTTCAGCTGAAAGATTGGAAAACACCCATCTGGATGAACTCAAACGTATGATCGGTGAACAATTAGACAGAGAGATATTGTTGGATGCGCAGCTCAATATACGACGTTGATAATCATCGCGCTTTCACCGGCCCAGACGTGCAGTGTGCGGTAAACTGATCCAATGCGCCTGCTGTTAGTTATTCTTGTTTCATTGTCTGTGTCCGCCTGCAGCGGGTATGAATTTAAAAATCTTGCCAAGTCAGATGTAGACCTGGTCACCGATGAGTTCATTGACGAATCGCGGCGCCTGGTGCGAGAACTGACGGTGAAGCTGTATAAGCGCAACCCTTCTCAGCTGCACAAAACTCCGGGCATGACGATTGAGAAGCGCCTGACGCTACTGCAGAATTCTGCTGGCGAACTCAATTTCGTGGAGTTGGCGGGACGTCAGGAAACAGAAGCACTGGAACTGGTGTTCAATCCTGATTTCGATGGTGATCGAGTATTTGCCCTGGCAGTTGGTTTGGGCGGAATGCTACGTCACGCTTATGGCTACAACGACGAGTCCTTTCTATTTGACTCGCTAGAGCCAGAACCCCTATGGACAAGTGCTCACAACGTGGAAGTATTGGCCTGGAAGCTGCGTAATAATCGTATGGACAACGGTGCTCCCTGGCTAATTAGTAGTGAATACCAGGGCGTAACGGATAACTTGAGCTTCGAGCGCCTGTTTGGAAAATTGATTGTTTTGCAGGAAATGATGGCTCGAATCGCCGGTGATGCCGATGATAGGCGTGTGACTAAGGTGGTTCACGCCGCAGGTTCGGTGTTTATGCCGTTGCCGATTTGAGCCTTGATCGAATATCGAAGTCATTTTTTGGGACTCAATAATGTAAACCACGGAGGTGGTGTTTACCCTCGTGCTGAGGCCACTGATAGAGCAAAGGTTGAGGTATTCAGGCACAAAAGTACACTGGCAGGCAGTGAGTCATGCCACCCACAAATCGCTCAAGTCGTTATAACCAGGCGCAAAGCCTGCAGCTGCAGACTGGCGTGTTGTATGTGAATCGCACATTCCTCGATGCGATAGCGCAGGTGCTCCAGTTCTTCCTCCCGGATGGCGGGGTTGAGTTGTCGCAGCGCTTCGAGTCGTGCCAATTCTGCGCCCAGATCATTGCGCATCCGATCCTCGGCTTCCGTTAACACTGCTTTAAGCTTTGCCTCTGCCTGGGCATTGGCAAGGCTCATCTTGGCATCCACTTCCTTGTGAACCTGTTTAATGATGGCCAAGGCCGTGGCTTTTTTGACCTTTTCTACCAGCGCATTCAAGCGCTCATGAGGTACCAGCTCAGCCAGTTGCTTGCCGCGAGCATCTACCAGCAGTCGGATTGGCGACAGGGGCAGGAAGCGTTCTACCTGCAGCGCTTTTGGCGCTACACAGTTGATGGTGAACACGGCCTCGAGCAACATGGTACCCGCGGGAACACCCTTCAATTTCAGCGTTCCGATGGCGGCATTACCCAGCTCGGTGGAGTACACCATTTCCATGGCTTCCTGGATCATCGGGTGTTCCCAGGTAACAAACTCCATATCTTCCCGGGACAGGCCTTTTTCCCGGCTGAAGGTGACAGTCGTGCCTTCTTCGCCTACATAGGGAAAGTGTCCGGTTAGCATGTGCTCCGAGGGACGCAGGATCAGCGTATGCTCGGAATGAAATTCCTGGTCGACACCAAAAGCCTCGCACAGTGCTTCCAGATAGTTTTCCAGTGTGTCCCCCGACTCCAGGGACTCGATTTCCTCTATCAGAGTATCGGCAACTTCACGCTTGCATGAGTTTCTTTCGAGCAGCCGGTCGCGGCCTTCACGTAGCTCGTCTCTGGTGCGCAGGGTGAATTCAGCGGAGTCAGTTAGCAGTTCATCAAACGCTGCCGTTCGCTGCTCCAGCTGGGGCAACAAGCGCTGTTGAAAGTTCTGAAAAATCATGTAGCCAGCCGAGCAGGAATCGCGGAACAGGTCTAAACCCCTGTCATACCAGTCCAACAGGGTTTCCTGGGCACTGCCCTGGAGGTAGGGCACGTGGATTTCGACGTCATGGTGCTGGCCGATGCGGTCCAGGCGACCGATTCGCTGTTCCAGCAAGTCTGGATTCAGCGGCAGATCGAACAGGATAAGGTGATGAGCAAACTGAAAATTACGACCCTCACTGCCGATTTCCGAGCACACCAGGGTTTGAGCGCCTCCGGTTTCGTCCGCAAAGTAGGCGGCCGCGCGGTCCCGTTCAATAATAGACAGAGCCTCATAGAAAGCCGCCGAACGAATGCCCGCGCGCATATGCAAGTGATGCTCCAGTGCAATAGCGGTGCTGGCATGAGCGCAAATGATCAGCACTTTTTCCGGACGCAGTGCCTTGAGCGTTGTTTCCAGCCAGTCTACCCGCGGGTCGAAGTCCAGCCAGCTGTCGTCAAAATACGGTAGCTCCGGGTGCAGGCGTTCTTCTAATTCGACCACAGCGTGCTCGTATTGCTCAGGCTGTGGCAACGGATAACGGTGCAGGTGGCGTTGAGGGAACCCTTCTACTGCGGCGCGAGTGTTGCGAAACAACACTCTGCCGGTGCCGTGGCGGTCCAGTAATTGCTCGATTAGTTGCGCCGGTGGTTGGCTGGCGTCGAGATCTTCCGGTAAGTTGCTGGGCATTTTTCCGCGATCCAGGGCATCAGTCATTTCACTGAGCGCACGAAATTGGGTCTCTTCTTCACGAAAGCTTTCCAGGTCGTGGAAGCGAGAGGGATCAAGCAAGCGCAGCCTGGCAAAGTGGCTGGCCTGACCGATCTGCTCAGGCGTTGCGGTGAGCAGTAACAAGCCTGCGCTGCAAGTAGACAGTGCTTCAACGAACCCGTAGTCCTCACCTGCTTCATCCTCAGACCAGTGCAGATGATGGGCTTCATCGACTACAACCAGATCCCAGCCCGCTGCCAACGCCATTTGCTGAAGTTCGTCCCTGCCTTCAAACAGATCAAGACTGCATAGAACGAGTTGTTCGGCTTCAAAGGGATTGCCTTCGGACATCTCTGCCAGGCGATCTGCGTCGAACAGTGAAAAGTGCAGGTTAAAGCGCCGTAACATCTCCACCAGCCACTGATGCAACAGGCTGGGAGGTACTAATATAAGCGCCCGTGTGGCTCGCCCAGTGAGTAGCTGCTGGTGAATGATCATGCCAGCCTCGATGGTCTTGCCCAGGCCGACCTCATCTGCCAGCAGCACTCTTGGAGCGTGCCGTTGGCCTACCTCATTGGCGATATAAAGCTGGTGATGGAGCAGGCTGGTGCGCGAGCCCATCAGTCCGCGGGCTGCGCTACCCTGCAATCGGTTGGTGTGCTGCAAGGTCGCAACTCGTAGGGCGAAATCCTGGTTCTTGTCGAAGTGGCCATTGAGTAAGCGCTGCTGTGGGGTGGTGAGTTGAACAAAAGCGTCGAGCTCTAGTTCAGAGACCACAAGCTGCTGATCGTGGTGGTCAGTGCCAGTGTACATGAGCAGGCCATGATGCTCGTTGATTGCAGAAACAGTGAGCTCCACACCTTCAACAGTGCTGATATGATCTCCTTCTTTAAACCGCAATCGAGTCAAGGGCGCATTTTCGCTGGCGTAGGTTCGCTCCTCGCCAACCGCGGGGAAACTGAGGGTAATTCTGCGCGGCTCGACATCGACGACGATGCCCAGCCCCAGTTGTGCGTCAGCGTGGCTGACCCAGCGCTGTCCTACCAGGTATTCCATTAAGCGTTCCCGAAAAATAAAGTCTGACTATTACGGTAGACCTGTCCCAGCAGTTCTTCCACTTCCATCTGCATTGTTTCAGCTACCTGCTCAGCAATAAAAGGAAGATAGTATGAGGCGTTAGGACGGCCGCGGTAAGGCACGGGGGTGAGATAAGGCGCGTCCGTTTCCAATAGCGCCTGTTTTACGGGGGTGGCTGCGATGACTTCACGCACGTTGTCAGCCCTGTTGAAAGTGGAAATGCCGTTGAAGCCCAGCATAAAACCTTCGCCTAAACAGTATTGGGCCAACTTCATGCCCGAGGTAAAGCTGTGTATGACGCCCTTGTTAGGCAAGCGACCGCTGAAGTTGGCTAGAATGGCGCGGGTGTCTTCATCGGCATCGCGGGTATGAATAACAACGGGAAGCTGCAAATCCACTGCAATCTGAAGCTGTTGCTCAAATACTTTGCACTGCACCGCGCGGTCAGCGTGATCATAGAAATAGTCCAGGCCAATCTCGCCAACTGCCAGCAGTCGTGCGTCGGTTTTCAGGTTTTCTCGAATGCGGCTTTCAACACCGTCATCGTAGTGCTCTGCCTCGTGCGGATGTATGCCCTGGGTGCCCCAGATATCTGTGGCGCTATTGGCCAGCGCCTTGACAGTGTCCAGATTGTCGGGAGAGACGGCGATGGTAATGATTTTTTCGACGCCTACATCCCTGGCTTTATCGAGGGTCTCCGTTAGTTGATCACCTTGCAAGTAGTCCAGGTGGCAGTGAGTCTCGATGATAGGCGTTTTAAAACGGGGGATTTCGCGACGTTTTTTCTTGCTCATGGCTGGCTCGGTTGGATCGTTTACCGGTGCTGGGCCGCGCCGGCCGCAACTCGCTGTCGGAGCTTGCGGGGTTGGGTTGGACGCAGCTCGCGGATGGTACAGGTGATCTCTTCCCATAGCCAGTTGTGTAAGGGAGAGTTTTCTGTTCTTTGATGGGTCGCAAGAACATAATTCACGCTGCTATTTCCTGTGCGCGGCACTGGCAGTGCCGTAATGCCGTGACTGATACTTTCGTTCTGAGTCAGAAAAGCCGGACCCAGCATATAATAATCGGTGTTACGCAGTACCTCCATCGCGGTCATTAGGTGCGATATTTCCAACGATCCTCGAGTGTTGGTGCCAAGGCCGTCAAATAAGTCTTCACCAGCCTTCACTTGCAACTGCTCCCGGTCAGAAACGTAAAGGCGCACCACCGGGTAGTTAGCCAAGTCTGCCAGACTGATATTACCGGCTTGTAACGGGTGGTTTTCGCGGATTAGCAACACAGGTGGGCTACTCCCCAGGTCTATGGTGCGAAAGTCTGGACTGTAATGCTGATGTCGAATGTGTATAGCGAAATCAAGCTTGCCCAGGGCGAGCTGCTCTAGCTGATTTTCTACCCGGGTGACAATGCGCAGGTGTAGGTTTGGCGCTTGCATCTGAAGGCGTTTTGCCAGAGTCGGCAGCAGGGCGACACCGATGTACTCCGACAAGGCCAAGGTAATTTCAGTATCAATCAGGGCGGGGTTGAATGCCTGCTTAGAGACCAGCTGGCCAATGCCGGAGAGTATTTCGGTGAGCCTGTCAGTCAACTCGAGGGCTCTGGGTGTGGGCTGCATGCCGTGACTGGAGCGGGTGAATAGAGCGTCATCAAATACCGCCCTTAGCCTAGAAAGGGTCTTTGACATAGCAGGCTGAGTGATAAACAAGCGCTCTGCTGCTCTGGAGACGTTTCTTTCTTCTAGTAATACCTGCAATGAAATCAATAAGTTAAGATCTATTTTTGCGAGTTCTTTAGTATTCATAATAGTGATATGATTTTAGTTCATACTAAGCATAATAATAATACATTTGATGAATATCAACCCCCCTATTAAGCTATCTCCAACTCGAAACAGAAGCCCCAAATGCCGGGGCTGGCAATATGCCCCGCGGGGCGTTGCAGATGGCAACCCATCCAGGTCCAACAAGAGTTATTTTCGAACCCGCCTTTATGGCGGGTTTTTTTATGGGTGTGCGCATGGCATATCCCGGCGACAGCGTGGATGGGGTTTTTGGGGGGACAGGAATACCCCAGGGCTCTATTGCACTGAGCCCCGGCCTTCCGCTTGGGGTGTGCTTAGTTTTGCAGCTTTGGCTTTACCTTGGGCCTGGCCGTTGCCTTGCGTTTGGCGGGGGCCTTCTTTTTTACGGGTGCTTTTTTGGCCGTCGCTTTCTTGGGGGCCGTTTTTGTCGAGGCTTTCTTTTTGGCTGCAGCCTTCTTCACCGGCGCCTTCTTCTTCACCGGCGCTTTAGCCACCGCTTTCTTGCTCGCTGAAGTCTTGGCTTTTGCCGATGCTTTATCTGCGGAAGCAGACTGACTGGTTTTGGCCTGAGTTTTGGTTTTGGTTTTCGGTTTTGATTCCGCCGCGCGCGCACGGCGAGAAGCGTCTACCTTGGCTTTCTTCTTGGTGGCGCTTTTACCATCCGCGCGGGTTGCGGCAGCATAAAGAGCCTCGTAAGACTCGACCAGGCAAGTGTGATAAAGCTCGGGGTCTGGCATGATGGTGCGATCACCCAATACCGAAAGAGTGACCTTGCCGGCGTAGCTGAAAACCGCGTGAAACAGGCCCATGCCTGGCGTCAGCACCCCAAGACCGTAGTAATCGACCATCTTGGCGCCAGAGCAGTAGAGGGGAAAATCGGGCCCCATTACGTTGGTCACAACAGTGGAAATATTTACCGGCAGCAGTGAGGAGAGCTGGTTGCGTGACCAGATACCTGCGGCCGCTTTGGTAACGGCCGGGGAGAATGCGCCCGCAATTTTCAGCACATCAACCAGAGGGCTCTTTTCGCCGCTTTCCTTGGCCTCAGCTGCAGACTGGGTAACAGCCATCAGCCTTTCCAGTGGATCGATAATATCGGTATGCAGCGATGAATAAACTGATCCCACCTGATTGTTGTCGTCGGTTACCCCACGACGGGTACGCATGTTCAAAGGAATGCCAGCTGCAAGCGACCCCTCAGACGGCGCTTCGTCTTTTTTTGTCAGGTAGCTCTGTAGCGCGCCACCGACTATGGAAAGGGCCACGTCGTTGATGGTGACTCCGGCGGCGTTTTTGATGTCTTTGAATCCCTCTAGCGGAAATTCTGCTGCATCAAAGACCCGGTGCGGCCCCACCGCCCTGTTAAGAATAGTTTTGGGTGCGGATATGTCCGGTGCGGGAATCTGGTCGCGAGCAACGTTGAGTGCATACTTGCCCAACCCGATGCTGTTTTTTACCGTGCCACGCAGTAGGCTTGCCGTGTTTTTAATGCTGTTAACTGAAGCTTTGGATAGTAACTCGGCCATGCTGGGCTCGATGTCTACCAGGCGAGGTTCTTCCACTTCTTCATCGGCAGGCGAGGGGTTTGGCACAAGATCATGAATCAGGGCCATGAAAGAAGAGCCCCCGGCGCCATCGACGAGGGAGTGGTGCATCTTGGTGTAAATGGCGAAACAGCCTTTGGGAAGACCGGGAATATTATCCAGTCCTTCGATAATATAGGCTTCCCAAAGCGGGCGGGACATGTCCAATGGGCGGGCGTGCAGGCGGGCAACCTGAATGCATAGCTGGCGCCAGTCGCCCGGCTCCGGCAGAGCGATATGACGCAGGTGGAACTCTACATCGAAGTTTGCGTCCTTTACCCAGTAGGGTCTATCCAGACCACCGGGTACTTCGATGAGACGTGTTCTGAACAGGGGCTGTTTGGAGAGACGTCGCTCAAAGCCTGATATAACATCCTTGAAACGGACGAATCCGTCCGGGGCGCTGGAGGGGTCATAAATGCCCAGCCCCCCAACGTGTTGGGGCGTATTGGTTTGTTCCAGATTGATAAAAGCGGAGTCTAGAATGCCTAACTGTTTCATATTCTTTCCGAGCCCTGTGCAGGGAACCGATGGGTCTGCCAAAATGAGGCGCCGTTATATCATTGTTGCCGCATGCGTGCCATAAAGGTGATTAAAGTTTGTCCATTAATCTGAATAGTTGGCCCCTACGTTGGACGCTGTTTGTGACGCTCTGTCTGCAGTCGTTCGCTGGCCTCTGTGCGCCCACTTTTTATGGAGAAGACTTCATTCGATTTGGTGCCTCCTGGGAAGAGGGCGGTGAACGCTGGCAGGAGCTTGCTGGCGCCACACCGGGACCCGCTGAAGCCAAGCCCTACATGAAGCAGTTAGAAGCGCTGGAATTACGTGACGGCCCTTATGCCGACGGTCTTGCCGAGCCACTGGCGGCCCTGGGTCGCTATTATCGACGGCAGGGTGGATATCAGGAAGCAGTAAACCTTTATCGTCGAGCCATGCACGTGGTTCGTATTAATGATGGGCTATACAGTGAGAGACAGATTCCCCTGTTGCGAGAACTGCTGGTTTCTTACCGTGAAGCAGGAGACCTGAAGTCTCTGGATCAGCGTTACGACTATTTCTTTCGGCTTTATGGCGGCGGTCAGCCGCCATTTACCGAGTTGCGGCTGCGTGCAGCCCGGGAGTACTTCCGCTGGCAACGCGAGGCATTGCGCCGGGATGTGGGAAAGAATTCACGACGCTTACTGGATCTGATCAATGCCAACGAGGAACTGTTGCTGGGACTGCAACAGGATGTTGAGGTCGATTACCTTTGGCGCAGGGAGATGGCGTTCAGCCAATTGAAAAACCTATACCTCTTATTGCAGCGCCATTCTCCCCTGCTGCAGGAGAGTCAAGTGTTGACTACTAGCCAGTATATGGGAGCAAAGCCGGCAGTTGCTGAACTGGAGGAGCAGCGTATGAACTCGCTCTTGCGATCAGCGCCGGCGAAAGGCGCTGATCTGTTAAAGCAATTGATGAGTGCGGCACGAATGCGGGGGCCGGCGGAGCATGCATCGGTGGAGCTGGCGTTGGGCGACTGGTACCTCTGGTGCGGCAGTAAGCAGCGGTCATCCGAGGCCTATGCGGCAGTCGTCGCAGAACTGCAGGGCGCCGGTGAGAGCGGACTGCTGGAACAGTGGTTGGGTACGCCGGTGGAACTGCCGGACAATGGCGTTTTTTGGGTGCCTCAGTTGATAGGGGTGGATGAAGGTCCGGTGGTTCGTGCCAGTTATGATGTCTCTTCCCGCGGCAGGTTGAGTCAATTACAAACCACTTTGATCAGTGGGAGCGAGGACACGTCTCTCAATAGCTTTCGGCGTAAACTGTCGGCTGTTTTATTTCGCCCGCGATGGGTCAACGGTGAGCCTGAGGCGGTCACGGGACTGCAGCGTGATTATCAGATCCTAAACTGAACTTACGCGTTCTCCAGGACCATAATGGCACCGGAAGCTTCTATTGCACCCTGGGTGTTCCATTCCAGCACTTCTGCATAGTGCTTGTCGGCGCAGCGTTCTGCCACTTCAAAAAACGGTGCACGTTCAGGATCAGCGATCAGAATTTGTTTAACCCCGGCCTTGACTGCTCGGTCGACCATTTTGGTCACTGGCTTTACCAGTTCGTCCCAGAAACAGATATCGGCTGCAATCAACATGTCATAACGAGATAGTTGTTTGGTGCTCAGGTCCTCGAAGCGCGATACTAAATGCTCTGTCTGTACGCCGTTGATTTCGGCGGTGGCCTGAAGGAACGGAAATACATCTGGATCAGCGTCTACAGAGGTAACACTGGAGTTGAAATTCTTGGCACACCAGATACCCGAAATGCCCCAGCCGCAACCCACATCGAGGATGTGTCGACTGTGTTCAGGCGGATTTTTCTTCAGGTAGTCGATCAGCAGACAACTGGATTTCCACAGCTTGTTGCCATGAATAGAGGGCTCGAGCCCCTGGCGCTTGACCTTGCGGATTGTGGGGTGAGATCCGGTGGGCATAACGACACCGCGAAAACGTCTCTCTGTGCGTGATTTGGTGGCCAAGCTTACTCCTTGTTGGCATTGATCCAGATGGGCGAGGTCCATGCCCGTTCCTGAATTGTTGGTGAGTAAAATGGTTCTGTTGCGGGATCCAGGCAGCAGCGACCAAACACGTCGCCAATGGCTCCTTTTCCCTGAAGTTTTGCAGTCTGGTGCTCCGCTTGCTCAGCACAGTTCTCGGCGAAAGGATTTACTCCTGCAGCCTGGCACTGCAGCGTGCTCCATCGGCAAGAAGGGTTTTCTAAAACTCGAGCATAATAGAATGCGGACTCATTGCTATTGTACTGTGGATCGTGCCAAACGGTGCAAAGATTTTTATGCCCTGTGCCGGTCGGTAAGCAGCTTTCAGTGTCAACGCCGCCAGGGTTGTCGAAAAAATGATCTTGCACGTTGCGGTAGCCAGCGTCTCTGCGACCCAGATGGCCGGTGTAGTTGTTTTCTTCGGCACCACCGGGGGAGGCGCTATGGGTGTCGGTGCTGCCAATGAATCCCAACATAAACGGATTAATGCCAGTGCTGGCTTGCAGGGCCAGACCGTCTTTGAGCGTATTACGAACCATATTTCGGCGGCCAAATTCTTCAAGCGGCACCGCCCTGGCTTCATCGGTGCGCACTTCACCGTAAAGCGTTCCCAACATGGAAAGATTGTCTGCTTCCACCTGCTCGAAGTCACACAGTTCGTCCTCGGTATCCAGGCCAGCACCGGCGAGGCGGTCAAAGCGGCATTCGCTGGCCGCCTTGTGCTGAACCAGTTCCACCAGAGGCTCGAAGAAGGACCTGTCGAGCGCTTCCTGCTCGTTGCGCGGATCAGGAAACATCAAACCCCGACTGAGGTTGGAATTGTGAGGAATGGCCAGCACATCACAGCCTGTCTCAGCGTCTATGCACTGATCGCGCAGCTTGCGCCAGAGTTCTGGCACGTTCTTCGAACCAGTGTCATAAGTGGAGATGGCCGAGTCAGTGACATGCGCATTGCGGAATATCACATTGCGGTGGAGATTCGAGTAGTTCGGAGCATCGGTGTATTCATAACCGATGAAGGTGGTGAAGCTGCACTCTGAACTGCGATCATAGTGCTGTTCTGCGGCGTCCTGAATTCCCTGCCACGCCTCGCTGTGCGCAGCATCACAATTTCCCATTGAGCAGATAAGAGAAATGTTTTTTTCTGAGGTGTCATCGACTACACCGATTTTGGCCCAATAATTAGCTGCCAGTAGCTGCGCGATGAACCAACTGCTGCGTCCGGCGATACAGGCCGGAAACCAGTAAGCGGCTTTTGATGAATCCTGCGTGCAAAGGTTTATCGGACCAAGAAATTCAGCGTGATCTGTAATTGCGGTAAAGTCCAGTGGCCGCTGAATCTGGGCCTTTAAGGTTTGTTCACCATCAGCATCCGAAAGAATAATGGGATTACCTTTGGCATAACTGTACGCTGCACCGGGTCCGTTGCGCTGACTGGATACATAGCTATCAAACGAAAAACTGGTGTGCACGTGCAAGTCCCCGAACATGGGTTTGCGAGTTTCACTGTAGTCCGCGCAGGGCTCTCGTTGTTCTGTACGCTCAAAGCCCGAAACAACCTGGCTGCAGACGAGCGTGATTGTGCTGGCGAGTATCGCTCTCTTTAGTAATACCGTTCTCTTGTAGGCGGTCATTGTTCCTGCCATGCGGAGTCAAATCAGGTCGGTATATTAGCCCAGTCTGCATCTCTTGGCTTTCGCGTTTAAAGCAGGCGATGGTCACGGTGGTTAAAATGGCACGATTGGGATAAGATTGTATAAAAGAACCATTGGCATGCACCGGTGGTTCATAAGAGGGGAGTTGAAGTTCTTGCTTGCATCCAATGCTATTAAACTGAGTTCTGCAGGCCTTACACCACCCTTTTTTCCCATAACCTGAATTGCGAGGAAATAACCTAGTCAGGTCAGTGCCCTACTATATTGAAGTCTCTCACACATTTAACATCCCGCCAGCATGCTGTGCGCTAACGGAGTTCTCTAATACTCTCCTGTGAAGTGACTTCGAATGCAAGCGCAGCGGACAAGGACACATTAGATGACGACTGCACCCCGACGGCAGGTTGAATTGCTGGAGAAAAATCGCCCACGGCAAGAGCGGGCGAAACGTACCTATGAGTCGATTCTCGCCGCCGCCGCCGAACTACTTGTAGAAGTGGGTGTTGAGCGTATATCGACTAATCTGATCGCTGAGAGAGCTGGAATAACAGTTCCTGCCCTCTATCGCTATTTCCCAAATAAGTATGCGGTAATAAACACCTTGGGCGCTGTGCTGATGGACCGTCAAAATGACGCGTTCCAGAAGTGGGTGGATCAAAACTACGTAGAGGGTGAACCCGAGCGGCTGCTCGCTAATTTTTATGAGGTGCTCTGGCTCACCTATGACGTGACGCTGAAGCAGGTCGGTGGTTTGGAAATAGCCCAGGCGCTGCGCGCTGTGGAGCCCCTGCGAGAGCTGAGGTTGACCTCACATCAGCTGTTGGCGCGGCAATTGGCGAACTTTATTGCTGAGTGGTTTAATCGCCCCGTGGACGAGGCAGTGATTCTACAGTCACGAATTACTGTGGAGTTAGGTTACTGCCTGGTTGAGATGGCACTGGAGGATAAGGCCCTGCCTGCGGAACAAGCCCTACGGCGGGGAGCTGCGATGCTGGAGACCAGTTTAATTGCGGTCGTAGAGCAAGGGGCCTCTTAAAGAGGCTCTACATCCTCAGCTTGCGGGCCTTTGTCTGTATTGGCCTCTACAAAGCTCACTCTTTGACCGTCTTTAAGGCCGCGGCGACCCTCGCCAATAATTGAGCGGAAATGAACGAAAATTTCTTCGCCATCGTCTTTGGTAATGAAGCCAAAGCCTTTTGATACATTAAACCATTTTACCTCGCCTTCCTCCCTTGGGCCTTCAGTAACGGAGGCTTTGGTTGTTTGCTTCTTGCTGCTGCCATTGGAGGGCTTGCTGGCTGTCACTGCTGCTTTGCTCACTGGAATTGTTACCAGAAAAGCAGTTGCAAGTGTGGCGATGACTAAGACTAGGAAGACCAGGGCCGGTTGAGCCTCTGGTACAAATGTAAGTAGGGCCCAGGCAGCGGTTGCGGCCAGGACGCTGATGACAATTTTTCCGAAAAAATTCATGTATACCCCTGTTAGTGAAGCCCGAAGGCGGCGGCAGTCTACCACCTAACGCGGCTAATAACGCAAAAATAGTGCAAATAGAAATCACGGACGGCGCTGGAGGCGTCGCCGGCTGGGCTTTGAGTTGCGCTTTTGTTCCGGAGTATTAAATCCGACGAACAGGCTACACCTTGTGGACGTCTTCCGCTTGCAGGCCCTTGGGGCCCTCTATCAGACTGAACTCCACCTCTTGTCCCTCATTCAGGGTGCGGTAACCATCACCCTCGATGGAACGGAAATGCACGAAGACATCAGCATCTTCTTCTTCCCGGGTGATAAAGCCAAACCCCTTGGCATTGTTAAACCACTTTACCGTGCCGCTTACACGATCACTCATACCTCTTACCTCGGTTTTAGCGTATTGCTTTTATTATGCTACGCCACTCACCGGGAGTGACGCAGACGTGAAACCTTTGGCGCAGGAGAGATTCCGGAGCTACTAGATATTGCGGATACGTTGCTCCTGCTCTTTTAACTTCTGCAGTGCCTGTTCTTGTGCCTGCATTTTATCTCGTTCTTTTTCTACCACCTCGGCGGGTGCTTTGTCGATGAAGGAGCTATTGCCCAGCTTACCCTGAAGACGTTTCAGGTCTTTCTCCAATTTTTCGGTCTCTTTGGCCAACCGGGCCAGTTCTGCTTCCGTATCAATCAAGCCCGCCATGGGGACGAGAATTTCCAGTTCACCAACAAGGGCAGTAGCAGCTACTGGTGCTTCTTCTGTTGTGTCCAACCAGGTGACTTCGTCCAGTTTCGCAAGCTTTCTGAGGAAGGGGGCGTTCTGCGTCAGTCGTCTTTGATCCTCTTCGTCGCCGTTCTTCATCAGGACTGTGAGTTCCTTACCGGGAGGAATATTCATTTCCCCGCGAATGTTACGGACACCCACGATAACGCCCTTCAGCCATTCTATATCCGCGTTTGCGGCGCTGTCCACAGCGCTGTCATCTGCCACCGGATAGGGTTGTAGCATAATGGTTGGGCCCGACTTTCCGGCCAATGGCGCCACAGTTTGCCAGATTTCCTCGGTAATGAAGGGCATCAGGGGGTGCAGCAGCCGAAGCCAGGTTTCCAGAACGCGGATCAGGGTGCGCCGGGTACCTCGTTTTGCCTCCGGACTGGCGTTGTCATCCCAGAGCACGGGTTTGGACAGTTCGAGGTACCAGTCGCAGTACTCGTTCCATATGAATTCGTACAGCGCCTGGGATGCCAGGTCGAAGCGGTAGGACGCAACGCAACGTGCAACATCGCTTTCTATTTCCTGCAGTCTGCTGATAATCCAGCGATCGGCCAGGCTGCGGTCAAACGGCAGTGATTCGTCCTGACCGCAGTCTTCGCCATCGCAATTCATCATCACATAGCGAGCTGCATTCCAGATTTTGTTGCAAAAATTCTTGTAGCCTTCGATGCGGCCGATATCGAACTGCACATCGCGCCCGGTTGAAGCCAGAGAAAAATAAGTAAAGCGAAGTGCGTCGGTGCCGTAGGCCGCGATACCATCTGGAAATTGCTTGCGGGTTGCCTTTTCAATTTTCGCAGCCAGTTTTGGCTGCATCATTCCTGCCGTGCGCTTGCTGACCAGTGGTTCGAGTTCGATTCCGTCAATCAGGTCAATCGGGTCCAGCACGTTGCCCTTCGACTTGGACATTTTCTGTCCCTCGGCATCGCGCACCAGTCCATGCACATAAACCGTATCAAAGGGTACCTCTTTGCGAAAATGCAGCGTCATCATAATCATTCTGGCAACCCAGAAGAAAATAATATCAAAGCCCGTGACCAACACTGAACTGGGATGAAAGATTTTCAGGTCTTCGGTTTCTTCCGGCCAGCCGAGGGTAGAAAAAGTCCAAAGCGCAGAGGAAAACCACGTGTCCAACACGTCGTTGTCCTGGCTTAAGCTTATTGAGTCCGCCAATTTGTGTTCAGCACGTACGGCCTTTTCTGACTCGCCTACGTAGATATGGCCGTCGTCATCGTACCAGGCTGGGATTCGATGTCCCCACCATAGCTGGCGACTGATGCACCAGTCCTGAATGTCACGCATCCAGGCGAAGTAAGTGTTCTCCCACTGTTTAGGGACGAACTGAATGTCACCATTTTCTACCGCGGCAATGGCTGGCTTGGCCAGTTCGCGAGCATCAACATACCATTGGTCCGTGAGGTATGGCTCGATGACTACCCCAGAGCGATCGCCGCGTGGAACCTTAAGTGTATGGTCGTCAATTTTATTCAGCAGTCCCAGCGCATCCAGATCGGCAACGATTTTCTTGCGAGCCTCGAAGCGGTCCATACCAAAGTATGCCTCTGGTGCATCTGAGCCGATCGCAGCGTTGTCATCAAGAATATTCAGCAGAGGCAGACCGTGACGCTTGCCCATTTCATAATCATTGAAATCGTGAGCTGGGGTAATTTTTACGCAGCCAGTACCAAACTCCTTATCGACGTAGTCGTCGGCGATGATGGGAATCTCGCGGCCGGTAAGCGGCAGTTCTACCATGCGACCAATCAAGTGGGTATAGCGCTCGTCTTCGGGGTGAACTGCTACCGCAGAATCTCCCAACATAGTTTCAGGGCGGGTTGTCGCCACGGTGAGATGGCCTTCGCCCCCCACTAAAGGATAGTCAAAGTGCCACAGGTGCCCCTGCTCTTCCTCAGAGATAACTTCAAGGTCAGAGATGGCGGTATGCAGTACCGGGTCCCAGTTCACCAGGCGTTTGCCGCGGTAGATCAGGCCTTCTTTATAAAGGCGAATAAACACTTCCTGCACTGCATTGGAAAGACCTTCGTCCATGGTGAAGCGTTCTCTGGACCAGTCCAGAGAGGATCCGAGGCGACGCAGTTGGCGGGTGATGGTGCCGCCGGATTCTTCTTTCCATTCCCAGACTTTTTTGATGAACTCCTCACGTCCCAGGTCGTGGCGACTAATGCCTTTGGCTTCCAGTTGACGCTCAACCACCATCTGAGTCGCAATGCCAGCGTGATCGGTACCCACTTGCCATAGCGTGTTGTAACCAGCCATGCGGTGATAGCGAATCAGGGCGTCCATGATTGCTTCCTGGAACCCGTGGCCCATGTGCAGGCTGCCGGTCACATTCGGCGGTGGGATCATGATGCTGTACGCTTCCTCTCCTCCTTGAGGAGCAAAATAGCCCTTGGATTCCCATTCTTGGTACCAGCGGGTTTCGATGTCGGCGGGTTGGAATGTCTTTTCCATCAGTCGGGAGGTCCAGGGGTAGTCATGCAAGGAGCGCGATTATACGCCATGCGTTAAAGGCTGTGTAGGAGTGAACAATTGGCCTAGAGGTCGTGCTTTTCCAGGTGGTAGCCCCGTTCTTTATAAAAGAGCCAGGACTTGCGGAGCGCGGCGAGACTGTCTTCGTCCTGGGTGACGACTTCGGCGACCCTGGCAAAGCGGGAAAAGAAAGAAGGTATTTCCAGTTGCAAGTTGATCAGCAGGTCTGAGTGTTTACCCGGATCCTGCCCCCAGCCAATGGCTATTTGCTCTGATTGCTCTTCGCCAGCGAGGGCGTGTGGCATGAAACTGGCTGGCCTAAAGCTCCACAGTAATTCGTTCAGTGCCTGGGCCTGGGGTTTGTCAGTGGCGTTGATATAAATGTTGTGACCCTGAGCATAGGCTTTATCCGCGAGTCTGGCTGCTACCTCCAGGCGTTGGCCAGCGGCAGCAGCTTGTACCACGTAAAAGCCTACGCGAGTCACTTCCCAGCGCGATCCATCAGGTAACGAGTCAGCAATCCTACCGGACGCCCTGTGGCGCCTTTGGGCGCGCTGTCCCAGGCGGTACCAGCGATATCCAGGTGGGCCCAATCATAACTTTTGGCGAACTCTGCCAGGAAGCAGGCTGCTGTGACGCTGCCACCGCCGCCGCCGCCGATATTGCCCAGGTCGGCAAAGTTGCTCCTGAGTTGTTTGGTGTACTCGTGCCACAAGGGCATGTGCCAGGCGCGGTCGTGACTTTCTGTACCCGCGGCAAGTAATTGCTGCGCCAGTTGTTCTTTGTTGGCGTAGAGCCCTGTGGCATGTGAGCCCAAGGCGACGACACAGGCGCCGGTGAGGGTTGCAATATCGATCACCGAGGCAGGCTTAAAACGCTCGACGTAGGTAAGCGCGTCGCAAAGGACCAGTCGGCCCTCTGCATCTGTATTGAGGACTTCAATGGTCTTGCCTGCCATGCTGGTGACGACATCACCGGGCTTCGTGGCCCCGCCGCTGGGCATGTTTTCGGCCGCTGCAATAACAGCAATGACGTTGAGCGGAAGCTTCATAGTGGTAATTGCGTCCATGGTACCAAATACACCTGCGGCGCCACCCATGTCGTACTTCATCTCATCCATTTTAGCGCCGGGCTTGAGGGAAATGCCTCCACTGTCGAAGGTAATCCCTTTGCCGACCAAAACATGGGGGCTGTCGTTCTTTTTGCCGCCCTGGTAATTCATAACGATTAGTTTGGCGGGTTGATCGGTGCCAGCAGTGACCGATAGCAATGAACCCATGCCCAACTCGCGCATTTTCTTTTCTTCGAGGATTTGTACACTCAGTGCATTACTGCTGCGGCCCATTTTACGAGCCTGCTGTGCCAGGTAACTGGGGGTGCAAATATTGCCCGGCAAGTTAGCCATGTTGCGGGCGATATTAATGCCATTACCAGTAGCGCTGCCCTGATCCAGCGCGCGCTGTGCAGCGGCTTTTGGCGCAGCGCAGCTAATCACTACACGCTGAAGGCTTAACGCAGGTTTTGGCTTGGAAACGGTCTCGGTGTAGCGGTAGCTTTTGCTTTCCAGCGTGCGAGAGAGCATTTCCAGCAGCCACTGGTCGTCCGCGCCCTTGACCTTCATGTCGTCCAGCAGTAACAGCGCACTTTTGGCGCTGGTACCGTTTATCCCACTGTAAACCGCTTGGGCGAAATCTCTGGCAGCGGAGCGATCGAACTGCTTTTTCTCTCCGCATCCTACGAGTAGTAGTCTTTTAATTTTCCCGGTGCCCGGCAGTGTTGAGCACTGGCCGCTTTTGCCGGTAAAGTCACCCAAATCAAGAACTGCTTTTATCGCCCCTCCTGACGCTTTGTTCAGGGCTGAGGCAGTGCCGGATAATTTACTGTCACTGAAAATGTACACAACAGCACATTCGGTGGTGGCGGTGGTGGGGTCGTTGACTTTTCGGGCAGAAAACTTGATCGCAGTCATGGCTAATAATCTCGCTGTTTTGGCAAGCGCTAGTGTATGATGTTGCGCCAGTAAACCCAACCAGAATATGCAGATTTCGAACTGAGTAGGCTATGAAAATTCTCCGCTATCTCGCACTGGATGTGCTGATGCACATGGTCGCCGTGAGCTTTGTCTTATTGGTGATTATTATCAGTGGTCGATTTGTTAAATACCTGGCTGAAGCTGCCGTGGGTGATTTGGCCGCCGGTATTCTCGTCCCGGTGCTGTTGTATCGCCTGCCGGGATTTATGGAGCTGATTATTCCACTTGGCCTCTTTATTGGGATTCTAATGTCCTACGGCCGTCTTTACGTAGAAAGTGAGATGGTGATTTTCACTGCCACAGGTATCAGTCCGCAGCGTTTGGCTGGCTACACCCTGGTGCCCGCTCTGCTGGTCATGGTGATTGTCGGCGGCCTCAGCTTGTTCATCTCTCCACTGGGTGCCGCGCGCTCTGAAGCTTTGCTCCACGCTCCGGAGTCCTCACAGGGCATCAACGCATTGGCAGCTGGTCGTTTCCAGACCCGACGAAGTAATGACATGGTGAGCTACGCACAGGCTGTCGATGCGAGTGGAGTTATGCATTCCGTTTTCCTCTCCCAGGCAGAGAGGGAAGATGATGGAGAGCTGACTATGCTGCTGACCATTGCCAGTGAAGGTGAAGTGAAATTTGACTCCGCAACAGGCGCTCGCTACCTGGAACTGCGCAACGGCGTGCGCTACGTGGGCTATCCGGGTGATCTGGACTACCAGGTCGTTAGTTTTGAACAGTTCGGGGAGCTTATCCCTGAGCCAGAGGGGGGGGTCCGTACGGCTGACCCAGTCGATGGCCGCACGACTGCCCACCTTTTGAGCTCAGTGCTGCTCGAAGATAAAGCCGCTTTGCACTGGCGTCTCTCTATTCCTGTGATGGTGCCGATTGTCGCCATTATTGCCATGTGTATGAGCCAGACAAATCACCGGCGTGGCCGCTATATCAAGATGGCACCGGCGTTTATTCTTTATTTGGGTTACCTGACTCTGCTGGCCAATGCGAGATCTGGCATTGCATCGGGAGAAGGCGGGACAGTCAATATTTGGGCGGTGCACGCACTGTTTCTAGCGGTGGCACTGGCGATGCTTTACGGGCCGGCGGTGTTGGGCGGGCTCAAGCACCGGAGGTATCTCAATGCGAAAGCTTGATCGACACGTCGGGTGGACAGTATTCGTTGCGATTTTATTGGTATTGGCAATCATCGTCGGCCTGGACGCGATTGCTGCTTTTATTGACGAGGCGGACGACATTTCCAAGACCTATACCTTTGGTCAGGTCGGACTTTATATTTTGCTGACATTGCCTGGTCGCCTCTATGAATTTATTCCTTTTGCCGCTCTTATTGGCTGCATGTTGGGTTTGGGTCAACTGGCTACGTCCAGCGAGTTGGTGGTTATGCGAGCTGCCGGCGTCTCTACAGGTCGTTTGGTTTGGGTGGCCATGAAGCCGGCGCTGCTGATAGCGATAATGGGTTTTTCCCTGGGCGAATTTGTCGCCCCAGAGACTGAGCAGATGGCCGAAACGCAGCGTGCGCTCGCCCAAAATCCGGGTGAGAGTTTTGGAGGGCGTTACGGCATCTGGAACAGGGAGGGTAATACCTTTCTTCACTTTAACGCGGTGGAAGCCGGCGGTGTAGTTCACGGTATTACCATGCTGGAGTTTGATGAAGACTTGCTAATGGAGTATTCCCTGCGGGCTCGCCGGGCCAGTTTTGAGGGCGGCTACTGGACCATGGAGGATGCAGTGCTGACCAACTTCAGCAGCTGGCAGACCACCCGGGAAACCCATAAGGTAATGCGCTGGGATACAGGGATTACACCTGAACTCCTGACTGTAATGGCAGTAGAGCCCGAGTATTTGCCCATTTCTGATCTCTATCGCTTCAGTCGCTACTTGCAATCCCAGGGGCTGGATTCCGATGACTACCAACTCGCGTTGTGGGGCAAGATATTGCAACCGGCGGCGATTGGTGCGCTGGTATTGGTGGCGATATCGTTTATCTTTGGACCCTTGCGCGAGGGCACTATGGGTTTTCGAATCTTTGCCGGCGTGATTGTGGGGATTGTGTTTCGCACCAGTCAGGACTTGCTTGGCCCGGCTAGTCTGGTGTTTGGCTTTGCACCGATTTACGCGGCTTTGATACCAATTTTACTCTGTGGGGCGGCAGGTATGCTGCTGTTACTCAGAGCGCGTTAGCGGTCAGAGTTACGGCTACTTTTGGGCAACAGTACCAATTCAGTACCTGATAAGTAGTCATGCCAGTAGCGGCCGTTGCGATCAATGAGTTTCCACCAGTAGCCAAGACCCAGGCACCCGACGGACACCACGGCACCAGCGCAGCGCAATAGTGCCTGGGTAAATGTCGGATTTTCGCCGCCAATACTCACCAGCTTAATTCGCCAGGCCTGCATTCCCAGCGTTTGGCCACTTTTCAACCAGAACGCGCTGTAGAAACCGACCAGGCAAATTACGATGAGAGCCTGGCCGATATGCGGGTTCAAGACCTCCTGTGCACCATTAGTCAATCGTACAGACAGACCTAGTGCCAGGCCATTCACTACGAATACCAGTGCTATCACCAGTAACGCGTCATAAACCATGGCTATAAGGTGGCGCAGTAGCGAAGGGGAGGGCCGCTTTTCCTGAGTATCATCCATAGGTGATAAGTCTATCATTAATTGCGCCAGATTAAGGATTGGTAATGATGCCTCCTTAGTGTCATCGCCACGTTGGTCGGCACTCACCCCCGTGCTACATTGCCGGTATAAGTGGATGACAACATGAACGTATTATTGGTAGAAGACGATCAGTCCGTGGCAAAATTTATTTGCTCGGAGTTGGAGCGTGTCGGGCACCGGTCTGTGCACTGCACTGAAGGTGATCTGGCTTATGACACAGCCCGGGATCAAGCCTTTGATGTGTGGATTGTCGATCGCATGCTGCCGGGCAGAGATGGTCTGCAGCTGATTCAGGATCTGCGAGAAATCGGCAATGAAACCCCTGCGCTGGTGCTTAGTGCACTGGGCGAGGTTGACGATAGAGTGAAGGGCTTGCGCAGCGGCGCCGACGATTACCTGGTGAAACCATTCGCTATGGATGAGTTGTTGGCCCGGCTGCAGGCGCTTTCGCGGCGCGGTGTCAACAACCAGGACGGCACTACCCGGCTTCAGGTGCAAGACCTGGTGATGGATCTACTGAAGCAGGATGTTAGCCGCAGAGGGCTGGCTGTTTTATTGCAACCACGCGAGTATAAACTGCTGGAATACCTGATGCGCCATGCCGGCCAGGTAGTGACACGCACGATGCTGTTAGAGCATGTATGGGGCTACAATTTTGACCCGCAGACCAATGTGATTGATGTGCATGTATCGCGTCTGCGCCAGAAGATTGATAAGGATTTTGATACTTCACTGTTGCTGACAGTGAGAGGCGCGGGTTACCGACTCGGCCCTGAGGCTCAATAATGCAAAAGGTCATTGGTAGCTTGACCTTCCGTTACATCGCCAAGTACCTGCTGGTACTGAGTGCCACCGTTTTTCTGGTAGTGGTTGGGCTTTACGCTTTCTTCAGTTACAACTATTTTCGCGACTTTTCGCAGAGCATCATCGAAGAGCAGGAGACCCTGCAGATTGTTTACGAGGGCCAGTCACTTGAGGGGGTTCGCCGTTATCTGCAGGATCAACGCGACACCCAGATACTGGATCGCTTTCATTATCTCGTGAGTGACAGAGCGGGAGATAAGATGGCGGGGGATCTCCCCGAGTCTGCAGGCTACCGGGAATTCGACGATGGCTGGGTAGGTTTCGAGCTGGCACTGCTGGAATGGGGAGAGTCAATTGAAGTCGATTTTCTTGCCCGCGAAGTAACCCTGGGTGATGAATACAGCGTGATTGTAGCGCGCAGTTATGAGCAGGCAGTTCATCAGGCGCGCCTGGTTTTTGCCACTCTGGCCCGCACCATGCTCATTACTATTTTATTGGGTTTGATCGGCGGGTATTTTGCTGCGGCCCGAAGTTTACGGCGAGTGGAAATGCTGGGCAGGGAGATGTCGCGAATCATCAGGGGTGATCCCTCCCAGCGACTCGACGCCAGTGCTGAAAGAGGCCAGGTGGGCGAACTTGCGATTATTCTCAATCACTTGCTGGACCAGACTGAATCCCTGATGCACGGGGTGCGAAGCGTGTCCGACAATATTGCTCACGATCTGCGCACCCCTCTGAGCCGCTTGCGTAACCAATTGAGTGAGTTGCACCACAGCTTGCCGGTAGAGAAAAGTGAAGACGTAGAACGCTTGCTCAATGACTGCGATAGTTTGCTGGCATCTTTCAATGCGGTATTGCGCATCTCTACGATGGAGTCAGGTAATCGCCACGCCGGTGGCGGCGAAGTGGACCTGCGCCAGCTGTTAAGCGATGTCGTAGAACTTTACGAGCCAGTGGCCCAGGAAAGTGAGATTGAACTGGATTGGGTAACTGTACCTAATGCGAGTTGCCAGGGAGAAGCGGATCTATTGTTCCAGATGTTTGCCAATGTTCTGGACAACGCGATTAAATACACGCAACAGCAAGGCTCGGTGAGAGTTGAGCTGGCTCACAATTCATCTAACGAAGATTCTGGATACAGAGTTGTGATCTCAGACACGGGGCCGGGTATATCGGCGGAACACTGGGAAGATGTATTCAGGCGTTTCTATAGGGTAGAGCCCAGTCGATCTTCCCAGCCTGGACATGGGCTAGGTCTCAGCATGGCCCAGGCAATTGCCCACTATCATGGTGGGACAGTAGACCTGGAAGACAATCAGCCCGGTCTGAGGGTACTCATCAACCTGCCGTAGTTTGTTCGACTACTCCTGCCCGTTTGAGCTCTGCAGACTAATATGATCTGTGGCAGGAGGGGGCGGTTTTGGCCGATTGCGGTCCTTTTCCTCAAGTACTTCACTGCCCTCGGGAGCCAGGCTGATAGCTGATAAATCCAGGTTTGGAATCTCAGGTTCGGGTGCATGGCAGTCGGAAAAGTCTGTCCCTTGCGGCGACAGGTCAAGAGTCTCGGTATCAGGTACGGTCGTCGCCTGATTGGTAACCAAGTTAGGAATGCTCTCACCCGCCTCACTCATGGCAAGGTGGCTGGTATCGGGGGCTGGGGGAGGCGAGGGCGCTTCTTCAGATAGCCGCTGACTCGCTGCGTCAAGATCCAGCGCAGAGGTATCGATATCCGCAACTATTTGCTCACTGCGTTCATCCGGTTTGAGTACTTCAGTGCCTTGCGGGCTCAGATTCAGACCTGAGTCCCCTCCGGGAGCCCTATTTGCGGCGTTAGTGGAGGGCTCAGTGGACGCCTGAGAATCATCATAGGCACCTATATCGGGCGCAGACGCCAAGGCGGCGATGCGTTCGGCCGCGGTTTGCTGCTTTGCCGGTTTGGGAGTAGGGGTGGCTTCATGAGCACTGGCAACCTCCACCGCTTTGATCAGGGGTTTAGCGCCGGCATTTTCCATTGCCTGCTTATATTTAAGCGCGGTGGGCTTATCGCACCCTCGCTTGATCAGCTGTGGGTTACCGCTGAATAGTTTATCCAGGGTCGCGTCATTTGCTTTGAACAGGGCCGCTAGCTTGGCTCTTACTTGATCAAGCTGTTGTCCCTCCAGTAACTCTCCCGAGTAGTAGATATTGTAGAGCGATTCCATGGCTCTTCTCCCTAGCTTTCGCAGTCACAGTATACGCCCATGGGAGCACCTTTGCTCCAGCGCCAAGTCTGGTAATATTCGCGACACAGATTTGAAGTATTGAATTAATGAGCGACCGCGTTCCCACACGTTTTATGAAGACCCTGCTTAAGATGGTGGGTGAGAGAGGCTATGATTTCTCCGGTATTCTTGCTGAGGCAGGTCTGGATTTTGACCCACTGAACGAACAATCCCCGGGCTATCGCTCGGAGGTGAGTGCCATGCAGTACTCGCGCGTTTACCAAAATGTGCTGAGTTTGCTGCAGGATGAAACCTTTGGCGTTACTGGCAGTGAGCTGGTTGCGCCTGGTGCGTTTCGAATGATGTGTTATTGCGTCATTTCCTGCGAAAACCTGGGGCAGGCGATACAGAGAGCTTCTGAATTCTATCGCACTTTTTTTGATGAACGCAGTCAGTTATATGCAAACTTCAGCCAGGAGTTTGCCCGGGTAGGTTATCGCACCATTGACAGGGAATGTCGTCCACAGGTTGGTCCCGCAGATGCTTACGGACTCTCTGTTTGGCATCGTTTTTTTGGCTGGCTTTGCGGTCGCCCTATCGAACTAAAGCGCGTTGATTTCACCGGCGCGCCCCCCGCTAATATTGAAAAATACGAAAACCTCTTTCGCTGTCCGCTCTATTTTAACCAGACTAATGATCTGCTGTATTTCGATAGTACTTGCCTGGCCTGGTCTGTGGTTCACACCCAGCACTCTCTGCGCGAGTTTTTGCGCACGGCACCCTACCAGATGCTAATCATGGAAAATGATCCTGCAGGGAACAACCTGTCCGCCCAGGTCAAGGCTATGATTGGCCATGATTTCAGCGAGGGCTTTCCCAGCTTTGAAATGATCAGCAGTGCTCTGAGCATGTCAGCGCCTACCCTAAGGCGTCGACTGAAAAGAGAGGGAACAACGTTTCAACAGATTAAAGACGACTCCCGTTGCGAGGCAGCTAAACTTTGTCTGAACCGCCACGATCTCTCGATTAACGAAGTTGCAATGCAGATGGGCTTTACTGACCCCAGCGCCTTTCACCGATCATTCAAAAAATGGACTGGACAAACACCGGGGCAATTCCGCCGCCAGCTAAGGCGGGATTGAACACGGTTTGGAGATCGAAAAACACGCAGTAATAGGCTTCAGTGGCCTCTTCTAATAACATCGAGGCCTCAACGAGTGGCAGGGCTGTCGCGTTGCCAGTGCCGCAAATGCCAACATCGAAGAATCATTCATTGCAGCTCAGCTGACATTTGAGTGTTGCAGTAGCGTACAATAAAGCCCCCTTTTCGAGGCGCACCATGAACGTACAAACTGAAATAGAACTGAACCTCAGCACCGAACTTCAGCCCGATTTACTTGAAGTCAGCAATGAGAGTCACATGCACAGTGTTCCCCCGAACTCTGAAACCCATTTCAAAGTGGTTGTTGTTGCAGCTCAGTTTGACGGTAAACGCAAAGTCGCCCGTCATCAGCAGGTTTATCAGGTGCTCGCGGATCAGCTCGAAGGGCCTGTTCACGCGCTTGCACTGCATACTTATTCCCCAGACGAGTGGGCACAGCGCCAACAGGCGGCACCGGATTCACCGGATTGCTTGGGTGGATCGAAAAGCAAGGACAGCTGAGTTATGTCTGGAGTCGTTGTTGCTGCCCTGTATCGATTTGTTGCCCTGGATAATTATCGAGAAATGCGTGAGCCGCTGCTGGACGAGTGTTTAGCCGCCGAAGTGAAGGGGACCTTGTTGCTGGCCAGTGAGGGAATTAACGGCACCATCGCGGGAACCCGTAAAGGGATAGACCGGGTGCTTGGCTACTTAAAGGGTGATCCGCGCCTGGCGCAACTGGACCATAAAGAATCCTTCGATGAAAGCATGCCGTTTTATCGGATGAAGGTGAAGCTCAAGCGTGAGATTGTCACCATGGGAGTTGAGGGAATCGATCCCAATCTGGTTGTGGGCACCTATGTCAAAGCACAAGATTGGGACCAGCTGGTCAACGATCCTGATGTGTTATTGATTGACACTCGAAACGACTACGAATGCAGCATTGGCTCGTTTAAGGGTGCGGTTGACCCACACACCACCAGCTTTCGTGAATTCCCTGAGTATGTGCGCAGTCAGCTGGATCCTGACAAACAAAAAAAAGTGGCCATGTTCTGTACTGGCGGTATTCGCTGCGAAAAAGCGTCAGCTTACATGCTGCAGGAAGGATTTGATGAGGTCTATCACCTGCAGGGCGGTATCCTCAAGTATTTGGAAGAGGTGCCCCAAGAGCGCAGCACCTGGGAGGGCGAATGTTTTGTCTTTGATAACCGAGTGGCGGTTAATCATCAGCTTGAAAAAGGCCAGTACGACCAGTGCTATGGCTGCCGGATGCCCATTACCGAAGAGGAAAAGCAGTCAGATAAATACCAAAAGGGGATCTGCTGCCCCCATTGCTACGATAAACTGACTCCCGACCAGATCGCCCGCTTTAGCGAACGGCAAAAGCAAATTGAACTCGCGAACGCTCGCGGTGAGAGTCATGTGGGAGCTACTGCACCGGAGCACCAGCAGGGCGCTAGTTCAAGTGTTGTTTCAAAAGACGCCTGAACCCTGAAACTGGCACGTAAATGCTGACTGTTTGATTATTGCCTTGCGATATTACGCCACTCAGCTGCGCGCGGCCTTCTGCTGATAGCTGAATCACCGCGCCGCCAGAGGCGCCTTTGTAAGCGCTGCAATCACTTTCGCTTTGGGCAGATGCCTGCCAGGTAATATTGCAGCTTGCATGGTAGGTGAGTACTGCGCCGTCAGCGCCTACTCCCGCGTCCCCGGAGAAGCCCGCCATAGTGACCGGGCGTTGCATATCTGCGCGCTGGGGGTGAATTTCCAGCGCGGCGACTTGGCGGGTACTCACCGAATCATAGAGTTTCAACACAGCCCAATCAGCATACATACCGCCACCATCGGCCACTCGGTAAGCTTCTCTACTCAGGGTCTTCCCAGCCACAGAGGTGAGGGTAAACGTAATCGGTTTGCTGAGGTCTCGGTAATACTCCAGACAATGCCATGCGGTGACCACGGTATCTGCATGGCTGCTATTGCGAGGAGCCACCAGAGTGCCGCTGCAATTCTCCAGTTGATGTCGACTGTAACCGTTTTTGTATTGAACGCCGGGGACATTCAGCTTCCCCACCGCTTGTAACCAGTCTGGAGACTGGCTGTTATAGGCCTGACGTTGTTCAGCTTGGGCACTAGCAACCAGCAACATGGTGGACAGCAGTAATCGAGTGATCGTTGGCATAAATTTGTATTTAAGGCTTAACTTTTTAACCAGTGGTCATGGTAATCAGCTTGGCGTCCGCCGTCACCCACATTAGGATGGGTGCTGAATTTGCCCATCAGAATTGGAGCGTGCATGCAGATCAGCGATAAGGTAGCCGTTGTTACCGGTGCGAGCCGCGGCGCAGGGAAAGGTATCGCCATTGCACTGGGGGCAGCTGGCGCAACAGTTTATGTGACCGGTCGCACTCGCAATGAGGGCGATGCAGCACTTCCGGGCACGGTCCAGGCAACGGCTCAAGCGATTACCGAGGCAGGTGGAACAGGCATACCCCTGTATTGTGACCACAGTGACGACGATCAGGTAAAGACCGCTTTTAAGCGGGTAGAGGCGCAGCAAGGAAAAATCGATATTTTGGTCAATAATGCGACCAATCTTCACGATGCACTTACGGTGAAAGGTCCTTTCTGGGAAAAGCCACTGGGTCTAACCCAACTCTGGGATGTGGGTATGCGATCCCACTATACCGCCAGTTACTATGCTGCTCCTCTATTGTTGGCCAGCGATAGGGGGCTGATCGTTAATACGTCTTCCTTTGGTGGAAGGATTTACATGCACGGTCCCGCTTACGGTGCAGGAAAGGCCGCGGTAGATAAATTGGCCCACGATATGGCGGTGGACTTCAGACCCCACAATGTGGCGGTTGTTTCTATCTGGATGGGCTTGTTGCTAACCGAAAGGACTCGGCTGGTTTTTGAGGCAGAGCCCGAGATGTATGCAGATTTGGTCGATACCTGTGAGACCCCTCAGTTTACCGGTCGAGTGATTGAAGCTCTTTATCGAGATCCGACGTTAATGGAGCGCAGCGGTAAGGTTTGGATAGGGGCAGAATTGGGCGAAGAGTACGGTGTCACTGATATCAATGGTCGGCAACCGCCCTCGCATCGGGCTTTTTTTGGTGAAACTACGACCTACGGCGATGCCGTAGTAGAGTAGAAAATAGCCCAAATGGAGGATGCAATTGCTGATCTGGGCGGGTGTAATAGTGACTCTTCCGCTCACGAAGCGGCCTATGTCATAAAACAGCACATAACAAAACAATAGGTGAAGCCATGAATGATTACGGACTGGAATCCCCTCGCGCCCGGGAGTTGATTGATGCGGCCCGCGCTATGGGACCTGCACTGACTCAAAGACGCTCGCAATGTAAAACAGACCGGCGAGTCTCGGACGCCACAGTGGCTGATTTTGAAAAGGCCGGCTTTTTCAAGATTTTGCAGCCCGAGCAGTGGGGTGGATACGCCATGGATCCCCAGGTTTTCTATATGGTGGGCTACGAAGTGGCCCAGTTCTGTCCCTCCAGTGCCTGGATACTGGGCGTGATTGCTGTTCACAATTGGCAGTTAGCTGTGTTCGATGACCAGGCAGCGCAGGATGTTTGGACAGATGACCCCAGCGTGTTGATCTCCTCGTCTTATGCTCCCGTTGGCAAGGTTAAAGTCGTCGATGGCGGTTTTCGCTTAAGCGGCCGATGGAGTTTTTCCAGCGGATCTGAACACTGCAAGTGGGCGTTTCTGGGAGCGGTGGTGCCGACACCAGAAGCGCCGTTCGACATGGCCAACTATCGTACTTTTTTGGTGCCGATCGAGGACTATGAGATAGCGGACAATTGGGACGTTGTCGGCCTGCAGGGCACGGGCTCCCATGACATCGTTGTAGACGATGTATTTGTACCCGAATACCGCACCCACAAGTCAATGGACGGCTTCCTCTGCGATAATCCCGGCAATGCAGTAAATGACGCCCCTCTTTACCGAATGCCATTCATGCAAGTTTTCGTGCGTGCGGTGTGCACGGCTACGCTGGGAGCCTGTGAGGGCGCATTGCAGGCTTTCATTGAGGTCGCAAAAACTCGTCAGGTTGGTCCAAATAAAATGAGTAACGACCCCTATGCTCGTCAGTTAGCTGCGGAAGTCCGCGCTTCGATTGAAGAGATGAAACTGACTATGGTCCGTAATTTTGACGCCATGATGGAGAGCTGTCGCTCTGGAGAAGCGATTCCGGTGGATAGCCGGGTGCGTTATCGTTATGACTCTGCTGTGGTTGCCGACCGCTGTCTTGAACTTTCCAGTCGCATGCTGAAGGCTTCCGGCAGCGGTGGCATTCGCAAGGGCAGTGAATTACTGGATTTCCATTTGGATATGCTTGCCAGCCAGGCACACGTGGCAAATAACTCCGTGCCGTTCGCCAATAATATGGGCGGAATGATGTTCGGCGAGGAGAACCTGGACTACGCTGTATAACAGTCCGTGCGACTGGAGATCGGCGCCGTGCAGGAGTAAGCCTGCACGGAGGACTGTCAACGTGGAAAATTAAGGAAGAATGACGATGGGAAAGGTCGGTCTGCTGCCCGAAGGCAACTACGCTAACTGTGCTAACGGCTACAAAATGCACTATCTCGACGAGGGTCAGGGCGAGGCTGTGGTTTTTCTTCATGGATCAGGCCCGGGCGCCAGCGGCCACTCAAACTTCAAGGGTAACTACCCCGCGCTTGTAGCAGCGGGTTATCGTTGTATCGTTCCGGATCACGTGGGTTATGGGTTTTCGGATAAGCCTGATGACGTCGATCATCCGCTTTCGTTTTTCGTGGAATGTATCAAGCAAACGCTCGATTGTGCGGAGGTCGAAAGATGCACCCTTGTTGGTAATTCCCTGGGTGGCGCGATCGCATTTGGCCTGGCGTTGGATTATCCCGATCTGGTTGAGAAATTGATTTTAATGGCCCCAGGTGGTCTCAGTGAGCTTGCTGAGTACCAGAAAATGCCGGGCATGCAGAAGGTTTTTCAGGTATTCGGCTCTGGCGAGCCAGTGACACCCCAAGTGATGAAAGACCTGTTTGCGACGGGCTTGATGTTCAACCCCGAGCACGCCACTGAGGAGTTGGTGGCGGAACGTATGCAAATCATGCAGATCATGAATGGTCATGTAATGGCTACCATGCAGGTGCCAGTGCTGGTAGATCGGTTGCCCGAGATTCAATGCCCCACGCTGGGCTTCTGGGGTATGGATGAAAAGATGATGCCTGAGGAAGGGATCATGGCCATGGTCAAGAATATCAAGCATATGCGCACCATTTTGGTTAATGAATGCGGCCATTGGGTCATGGTCGAACATGAGGCGATGTTCAATCGGGCCTGTGTGGATTTCCTGCAGAACGGCTGATCAACCAGTAATTTAAACCATAAAATGGCTGCAGGGGTGTAAAATTACGCCTCTCCCTTCGGGTATGTACCACTATGATGGATTCCCAGCTAATAAAGCGCCTCGGCGATGAGTTGTACCAGGCGTTGCGTGACTTTCGCACTCTTACACCGCTCACCGACCGCGAAATTGGCATCACTATAGAAGATGCCTACCATATCAGTTTGAGAATGCTGAGCCGTCGGGTGGAAGGCGATGGTGAGCAGGTGGTCGGCAAAAAAATTGGCGTAACCAGCAAGCCTGTGCAGGAAATGTTGGGCGTATTTCAGCCTGATTTCGGCTTTCTCACCGACGCCATGGCCTATCCGGACATGGCCGATATCCCGATTGCCGGTCATTTGATTTCCCCGCGTGCCGAGGGTGAGATTGCGTTTCGACTGAAGAAAGATCTTGTGGGCCCGGGTGTGACTGAAGCCGATGTGCTGGATGCCACAGAAACGATTATCCCCTGCTTTGAAATTGTCGACTCCCGTATTGAAGATTGGAAAATCAAAATTCAGGACA
This sequence comes from Candidatus Seongchinamella marina, assembly GCF_026262685.1. Classification (NCBI taxonomy): domain Bacteria; kingdom Pseudomonadati; phylum Pseudomonadota; class Gammaproteobacteria; order Cellvibrionales; family Halieaceae; genus Seongchinamella; species Candidatus Seongchinamella marina. The sequence continues at coordinate 305,070 of NZ_SHNP01000004.1, read as the reverse complement.
CTGTGGCTGATAACGCTTCCTGTGGTGTTTACGTATTGGGCAAAAATGAAGTCGAGCCGAGGGACTATGATCTGCCTAACCTGAAAATGAGAATTTACAAGAACGATGAACTGCATGCCGAGGGCCTGGGTAGCGCAGTGCAGGGAAACCCCTTGACCGCCGTTGCCTGGCTGGCTAACACCTTGGGCGAGTTTGGTATTCCATTCAAGGCTGGCGAATTGATTCTCTCCGGTTCTCTGGCGCCTCTGATTCCGGTGGTCGCCGGTGACAGGATGAGTTTGGAAATCGAAGGTGTGGGTGGTTGCAGCTGTACATTTGTTTAATAGCCAGTTGCTCTCACAAAGTGAGAGTGATGAAGGAGTAATATGAACGACAAGATCAAGGTGGCTATTATCGGCCCCGGAAATATTGGCACTGACCTGTTGGTAAAGGCAATGCGCAGCGATTGGGTGGAACCTGTTTGGATGGTTGGAGTCGACCCCGATTCCCCCGGACTTGCGCGGGCCACTGAGCTGGGTTTGAAAACCACTTCCGATGGCGTGGATGGCATGCTGCCTACGATGAGAGAGGATGGTGTACAAATCTGTTTTGACGCGACTTCAGCCTATGTTCACGCAGAGAATAGCCGCAAGGTTAACGAGCAGGGAGCCGTGATGATTGACCTGACTCCAGCCGCCATTGGTCCATTTTGTGTGCCTCCAGTGAATCTGCGCGAAGCGGTTGCCGAAAAGGCGATGAATGTGAATATGGTCACCTGCGGCGGCCAGGCGACTATACCCCTGGTAGCTGCTGTTAGCCGGGTGCAAAAAGTCTCTTATGGTGAAATCGTCGCTACTGTGAGCTCAAAGTCTGCAGGTCCGGGCACGCGTAAAAATATCGATGAATTCACCCGCACAACCTCCAATGGCATTGAAAGTGTCGGTGGTGCCGATAGTGGCAAAGCCATAATTGTTATTAACCCGGCAGAGCCTCCTTTGATCATGCGCGATACCGTGCACTGCCTGACCGTGGATGAGCCGGACCAGGCGGCGATTACTCAATCTGTCCACGACATGATTGTAGAAGTGCAAAAATATGTGCCGGGCTACACCTTGAAAAACGGTCCAGTATTCGACGGTAAACGCGTGTCCATTTATATGGAGGTGGAAGGCCTGGGTGACTTTTTGCCAAAGTATGCTGGCAATCTGGATATTATGACTGCAGCCGGATTGCGCACGGCAGAAATGTACGCCGAAGAGATATTAGCTGGTAATTTCGTGCCCACTGCGGCCTAACGCCATCAGTTGTTTCTTTGTTAACGGGAATGACGTCGAGCAAAAACGAGAGAAAAATAATGAATCTTAAAGGCAAAAAAATCACCGTCCACGATATGTGTCTGCGTGATGGCATGCACCCAAAAATGCACCAGATTAGTGTCGATGAAATGGTCAACGTATCAAAGGCGTTGGACGCGGCTGGCGTGCCGCTGATCGAAGTGACACATGGCGATGGCCTGGGCGGTGCTTCTGTGAACTATGGTTTTCCTGCAGCTTCAGACGAGGAGTACCTGACCGCTGTTTGCAAAGAAATGAAAAACAGTAAGATTTCTGCGCTGCTATTGCCTGGTATTGGAACAGTCGATCATTTGAAAATGGCGGTAGACTGCGGAATTTCCACTATTCGTGTGGCAACGCACTGCACTGAAGCGGACGTCTCCGAGCAGCATATCAAGATGGCCACCACTATGAATGGCCTGGATACAGTGGGTTTTTTGATGATGGCTCATATGATCGAGCCTGAAGAGTTGCTTATTCAGCTAAAATTGATGGAGGAGTTCGGCGCAAACTGCGTGTACATCACTGACTCGGCTGGCTACATGCTGCCTGAAGATGTCACCGCCAGGGTTGCACTGGCTCGCGCCGAGTTAAAGCCTGAAACAGAACTTGGTTTTCACGGTCATCACAACATGGCGATGGGTGTGGCCAACTCTATTGCTGCAGTTGCAGCGGGCGCAAATCGCATTGATGGTTCGATGGCAGGTTTGGGGGCGGGCGCTGGGAATACGCCGCTGGAAGTTTTTATTGCTGTCTGCGACCGCATGGGAATCGAAACCGGTGTTGACACTTTCAAGGCAATGGATATAGCCGAGGATTTGATCACACCCATGATGGATCACGTGGTGAGAATCGACCGCGATGCCCTGACTCTGGGTTACGCGGGGGTCTACTCTTCATTTTTGTTGTTTGCGAAACGGTCCGCGGAGAAATACAACTTGTCGAGCCGGGATATTTTGGTGGAACTGGGACGTCGGCGGACCGTAGGCGGTCAGGAAGATATGATCGAAGACCTGGCGCTCGACATGGCCAGGGAGCGCGGCACTCTCTAGCGATTGGTGAAATGCGTAAAGGTCTTACCGGTCGGCGGGTAAGGCCTTTTTTTGTGGCTGGACGAAAGAGCTCCGGTATAGAGTTATAGATTGGAGGCAGATAAGCCATTGCAACTCCAGCGCTGCTAACGCACTAGCAAAAGCTAACAAATGCACATCATTGTGCTACTCTTTCGGTCGCAAGCCGTTGGTTCAGCAATCGAATTTTGGGGTTACTATGAATAATAATACGAGCGAGTCACATGCAATGACCGCGAATGAATTTACTGATGTAATGATACGTGTCGGTATTGTCCTTATCTTGGTCGTGCTTTGCTTCCGAGTGTTCAACCCGTTTTTGAATTTGATGCTGTGGGCATTGATTTTGGGAATGACTCTTTTTCCTCTGCACCAGAAACTGGCATCAAAATTTGGTGGCAATCAGGGGCGAGCTGCAACGGTTATGGTACTGGCAGGCTTGCTGCTTCTGGGCTACCCCGCGGTGAAGCTGAGCTCATCTTTAGCGAGTCAACTCACTGATATCCACCACGCCTACGAGGCGGGTACGTTAGCGCTTCCCGAGCCTAATGCATCAGTAGAGAATTGGCCTGTTATTGGAAAAAATGTTTACAGCGCGTGGCAGGAAGCTGCCAATAATCTTCCGAAATTTTTGGCGGATAATAAGGCGACTATCGAATCCGTCATCAAATCTGGATTGGCTGTTGCCAAAAGTACTGCCGGCGGTATTGGTTTGTTCATGGCTGCGTTTATCCTGGCGGGCATTATGATGGCTTTTGGTCATGGCGGTAGTGGAGCGACGCTGACTATTTTTAGTCGCATTGCCGGCCCTGAACAGGGCCCTAAAATGCACAACCTTGCGACCATGACGACGCGTTCGGTCGCCGTTGGCGTGCTTGGCGTAGCGGTTATTCAGGCCGTTTTGATGGGCCTGATATTTATTCTAATTGGTGTCCCGGCTGCAGGCCTTTTGGCGCTCATCATTATGATGCTGGCGATCGTGCAGCTGCCCGCTATGTTGGTTGGAATCCCGGTGATTATCTGGGTATGGAACGGAGGTGACGCGGGAGCCACAATGAATACATTCTGGACGGTGGTGATTTTGGTTTCGGGTCTGGCCGACAATGTTTTAAAGCCATTGCTCCTCGGTCGGGGTGTCGATGCACCAATGCCGGTGATTCTAATCGGCGCATTGGGTGGCATGATTTCAGCCGGTTTCATCGGCTTGTTCATTGGTGCAGTTGTGCTCGCCGTCGGTTACCAGATATTCATGCAATGGGTTGCCGAGCATGAAGAAGAATTGGAAACTATGCCAGTCGCAGACGACGCTGCGGAATGACCTGCCTGAGGAGGGCGTTGGCGGCCACTTGCGCCACGCTTGCCTTGCAGGCATGTACTAATCTTGGCCCAGATTACCAGGAGCCTGAGGTCAGTTGGCTGCAAGACTGGGAAACTGATCTCTACGGTCAGGTGCTGTCTTCTCCCACAGAAGAGGAGGACCTCCAGTTTTGGTGGCAGGCGTTTAACGACGCTACACTCAACGGCCTTATAGATACGGCGCGCACAGAGAACCCTTCTCTCCGCCTTGCTGGCCTGGCTGTTCTGGAAAGCAGGGCATTGTTGGGTATCGCTACCGGCAGTCAATACCCTCAAGTTCAGCAAGCTAATGGCTCCTGGGCCCGCGTTGACAATTGGCCCACCGAGGGTCGCAGTTCTGGCGACCATTCCGATCTCAATAGCTATAACGTGGGCTTCAACGTGGGCTGGGAGATGGATTTCTGGGGGCGCTATCGTCGCAGTATAGAGTCTGCTGATGCAGCCTTCTTCGCCTCGTTAACTAACCAACAAAACGCCCAGGTTCTCATGGCAGCCCAGGTTGCACAGGCTTACTACAGTTACCTTACCATCGCCAATCAGATTGAAATTTCCAAAGAAAACGCCGAGCTGCAAGAGCGTAGCCTGGAGATTACCAACAATTTGTTTGAAAGCGGGCAGTCGGCAGAACTGGACGTACAGCAAGCGCGCACCCAGTACCTGGCCACCTTGTCGAGCATACCGGACCTGGAGATTAGTTTGCGCCAGGTTGAGAATGCGCTTAGTGTGCTTTTGGGCCGCTCCCCCGGAGATATGCCAGAGTTGGAGGATGTCGCGCAAGGCTTGCCGACTCTGAACCCTGTGTTTATTGATGCATTTCCGGCAGCTTTATTAATGCGCCGCCCCGATGTGCGGACGGCGGCCTGGAGTGTAGCGGCCCAGTCGGCCCAGATCGGTGTTGCCAAGGCTGACCTTTACCCCTCAGTTTCCTTGTTTGGCACTATCGGGTGGTCGGGTAATTCTCTCAATGCCACCACTGATACCCTATCGACTGGCATCGGCCCCAGTTTTAGCTGGAACCTGTTTAACTACGACAGAATCGAGAACAGTGTGCGAGTGCAGGACGCGCGCCTGCAGCAGGCTATTGAAGGTTATCAGCTAACGGTACTGGCGGCGGCCTCAGAAATTGATGACGCTGCGATCAGCGTGGTTAAGACCAAGGAACAACAATTATTACTGGCTGAAGCGCTGAAAGCGGCTGACCGTTCCCTGGTGTTGTCGACCAAACGTTATCAGGAGGGTTACTCCGATTTTCAGCGGGTGTTGTCGGCGCAGCAGGCGAGGGCAGCACGCTCCTCTGCCTATGTCGCAAACCAGGGTGCACACATCAGTGGCGTTATTGCCTTTTATAAAGCGCTGGGCGGTGGCTGGCAGCCTGCAGGCCCCGAAGATCTTGTACCGCAGGAAATTCGCGACATTATGCAAGAGCGCACAGATTGGAATGGCATGCTCAATGACCCCGTACCGCTTGCTGAACAATAATTTAAAGGCTGAAATACTATGAGCGACTCAGAAGTAACAGCGGATAGCCCTGAGAAACCGGAGGCCGAGGTCGCCGCCAGTCAAGCGCCCGAAGCGGTTAAGCGGGGCGGACTCGCGATCGGTCTGGTGATTATTCTAAGTCTGACCTGGTATTTGGCTGCAGACAGGTACACCCCCTATACAACGCAGGCACGTGTGCAGGGTTATGTGATTGGCGCTGCTCCTAAGGTTTCGGGAGTCATCACCGAGGTGTATGTGAAAAACAATATGCGAGTGGAAGCCGGGGCGGCACTTTTTCAGGTCGATACCTCCCAGTATGAGATTGCCTTGGCCAAGGCCCTCTCCGACTATAACAATGCCCTGAGACAGGTTGAGGCCGGCGATGCGGGGGTCGACGCTGCCAGAGCGAATTTACGTGCATCACTGGCCAACCTCGAGAAATCGCAAAAAGATACCAATCGACTAGAACGCCTGTACAAAGAAGACCCGGGGACAATTTCTACGCGACGCCTTGAGGTTTCCAGGGCAAATCTGGATCAATCGAAAGCCGCAGTGTCAGCGTCGGAGGCTGCGATCAAACAGGCGATTGATGCCAAAGGTGGTGACTCCAGCGAAGAAGAAAATACCATTTTGGCGATCGCGCGCACGGGTGTGAATAAGGCGCAGTTAGACCTCGACAACACGCTAGTGACAGCCACTGATCGCGGAGAAATTACTGACTTGCGCGCAGATGTAGGCGCTTTTGCCGGCGCGGGGCAGGCTGTCATAACGCTGATATCCTTGAACGATGTTTGGATCCAGGCCGAATTTACAGAGAATAACCTCGGTAATATCGTGGCGGGTACGCCGGTAGAAATCCTGTTTGATTCACTGCCGGGCCGGGTGTTTGATGGAAAAATAGACAATATAGGGTTGGGGGTAAGCGCAGGAGGCTCAACTCAACCGGGGACACTGCCCACGATTGATAATAACCGAGACTGGCTGCGTGCCTCGCAACGTTTTCCTGTCGTCGTTACGTTCGATGTAAAGCAAGAAGACTTGATGACTCAATTGAGAATGGGTGGGCAGGCGTCTGTTATGGCTTACGCTGAAGGCGCCTGGATAACGCGGATATTGGGTAAGGTCTACATCCGCTTCATGAGCATAATGTCTTACGCATACTAGGCAGAGGAGCACTGGTGATGCATATCGGTGCCAAGCGGGTATTCAGGCTGAGCCTGACCGTGGCGCTTTCTTTGGCGGTCAGTTATGGCATGGCCAATACCATGCCCTACATAGCGCCGCTCTTTGCCTTCATGTTGGGTGCCGCCCCTAAGCCACCGATGGGGTTTAAGGGCTTAATAGGCTTGATTCTGATTCTGGGCATGATTCTTAGCACTGGCTTGTTGTTGATTCCGCTGCTGACCTATTACCCCATGACGGCACTGATGCTGGTGCTAATGGGGCTATTCTTTGCCAATTACCTGTCGCTCAACATGGGTAAAGGCCCGGTGGGCGTGTTTCTTACGGTTGGAATTACCTTGATTTCTGCGCTGGGCCTTCTAGGTCACGGTATAGCGATGATGGTGATATCCGCTCTTCTGCTCAACGTTGCCATTGCTGTGATTTGTCAATGGATTGTCTATCCCTTATTTCCAGAAGATGACGCGGCTCCGGCGCCACCTGCTCCTCCTGAACGATTGCAGTCCAGTTGGCTGGCGTTGCGCGCTACCCTTATTATTTTCCCCAGCTATTTACTCGTACTTTACAACCCTACCGCCTACGCTCCCATTATTATGAAATCGGTTGCCTTGGGGCAGCAGGCTACCGAAACCGATGCAAGGCACGCAGGCAGAGAGTTACTGGGCTCGACCTGCATGGCGGGAATAGTGGCAATCCTTTTTTGGTGCTGCCTCAAGCTGGCGCCCAATCTCTGGATGTATTTTCTTTGGACGCTGGTATTTAGCATGTATTTTGTCGCCAAGTTCTACGCGGTTCTGGAAAGTCGGTTTAGCCAGAGTTTTTGGCAAAATGTGATGGTCACCTTGTTTATTTTTATCGGTCCTGCGGTAGAGGATACGGCAAATGGTAAAGACCCTTATAAGGCGTCAGTAATCAGGATAGGGCTATTTCTCGGAGTGACGATTTATGCATGGCTGATGTTAGTTTCCCTTGAGTGGCTGCGTAAGCGGCAAGAGTATAAAAAACCACCGGCATTGTTAGCGGAGGTGCAATAGTGTCTGGCACTCTTTATATCGACTAGTTTTTTTTCAGGTGCAGCCAGCGCCTGCGCTATGTCAAAAAAAGCGCGCAAGCCCTGATCAGTGATCGCTGCAGGTGAGGGAGCTTATGCTCAGTGTTTTGCCGTATCAACGATGTTTGATCAGTAGTTCAAAGGAACGGCGGCGATCTTCGAAGTAATACATATTAGTCACCGCCATAATTTCATCCGCATCGTGCTGCTGAGCCAGTTGGCTGATTTGTTGCCAAACCTGTTCAGGAGTTCCTACAGCCCTACTGGGCGCGCGGCTCCTCATAAACGCTTCTTCACGCGGCCCTAATGGGTAGGCGCAGGCCTCTTGCGGGGTGAGTGATTTGCCATCGCTTTGGCCGCTGAAAAACCGGAACAAGTTCAGATCGTATGCCAACTGTAATGCTAGGGCTCGCTCTTCATCCTCGGCGCAGAAAACGCTGATTGTTAGAATCGCGTGAGGGGCGGGTTGCAGCTCGCTGGGCTGAAAATTCTGCTTGTACAGGCTAATCAATCGATTGTCTGCCTGCGGGTTAATAAAAAGCCCCAGGTTGTAGGGTAGTCCTTTGCTGGCAGCCAACACAGCACTGTCGGGACTGGAACCCAGCATCCAAAGAGGCAGCCCGGGTGGCGGTTTGGGACTGACCAGGGGTTGGGTATTTTCGCTCCAGAGATATTCTCCCAGTTTGGTGGTGAGTTCGGGAAATCGGTCAAATTTAGGCCTACCATCGGTGGCCAGGGCCATAGCGGTGGTCATATCTGCCCCGGGTGCGCGCCCGATGCCCAGGTCTATTCGGCCCGGGTAGAGGTTCGCCAGTACTGAAAAAACTTCGGCAATTTTATAGGGGCTGTAGTGCGGGAGCATAATCCCGCCAGAGCCTATTCTAATAGTGTTGGTGGCGGCGCCAATCGCGGCAAGGAGCACTTCCGGAGCGCTACCTGCGACTGTGCGAAAAGCATGGTGTTCCGAGACCCAAAAACGTTCGTAGCCCAGCTCCTCGCACCAACGGGCCATGGTCAGTGTTTCTTGCAATGCGGTTGCGGCGTCATCGGCGTGCCTTGCCAATGATTGGTCTAGAACGGATAGTTTCATACGGGTGTTATTGCCAGTGCTTTGAAATCGAGACCTGAGTTTAAACTATCGCACTAACTTGGACATAGCGTGTGCGGTGGGCATCTCTCAGGTAATTTGGTCATCAGTTAGTGGTTCCGTGCGCTGCTAGCATGGCAATATACAAGCGGACGGGTCGGGCCGATGCAGGTCGGCTTACAGGGCCCCATCAAATAGAGTAAAGAGTGGATCCATAATGATGAAAACCCAACTTCAGTTGCTTTTACTGGTTCTATCCGTTGGCTTGATGGGCTGCAGCGACAGCGACAGTGACAGGGACACGTCGCCAGACGATACGATCACTGAACCCCCTGTGGAGGAATTTTCCTACGACGCAACGCTAACCCGAACCGAGTATGGTGTACCGCACATCGTTGCAGAGGATTGGGGCAGTTTGGGTTATGGCCATGGCTATGTCTTCGCCGAGGATAACTACTGCATGCTGATGGAGGAAATTATTCGTGCCAGCGGGCAGTCTCTGGAATTTTTTGGCGAGGCGGGCGGCAGCGAGAGTACAGATTTTGTTTTTAGCCTGGTTAACAATAATTCCGATGGACAACTGGAAGAGCGGTACCTCAGCCAACAACCTCAGTACATCCTTGATCTCGTAGCGGGATATGCCGCCGGCTACAACCGTTATCTGCGAGAAACGGGAGTAGACAATTTGCCGGAAACTGACCCCGACTGCCGCGGTGCAGACTGGGTGCGGGAAATCAATGCGGTCGATCTTTGGAAGTACTTCCGACGTATTCAGCTGCAGGGCAGTACCGACCAGGGCATTGTCAGAGCAGCCATTTTGGATGCTAAAGGTCCCGGGCAAGCTGGCGCTTCTGCAATGCCAGCCCCTGTGTCTGCTGCCGATTTACAGCGAGCTTTTGCCAATGCAGACAAGGGTAGTAATGCAATTGCGCTGGGGCGAGACGCGACCCAGACAGGCAGTGGCATGCTGCTGGGTAATCCACACCAACCATGGTTTGGTGTGGGTTCGTGGTATCAGGTACACCTGACGATTCCTGGTGAATATGATGCTATGGGCGCTGCACTCAAGGGATTCCCCAAGATTGCAATTGGCTTTAACAAGGATATGGCCTGGACCCATACCGTGAGCTTTGCTAGCCGGTTTACCCTGTTTGAGTTGAAACTCAATCCTGACGATCCTTTGCAGTACCAAGTAGACGGGGAGTTCAAGGATATTGTGCCTGAGGAAGTGACCATCAAAGTCGCAATGCCCGATGGTAGCTTCGAAGAGAGAACACATACGTTTTACCACTGGGAATACGGTCTGATTGTGAGTCTGGCCTCAACGGCAGGGGGCATCGCCCCCGAGTTCGCCAGCCTGTTTGACGGTTGGCCCACACCCCAGGGCACTGTGTATGCATTGCGGGATGCTAATTTGGAAAATCTCCGCGGCATTGAAATGTGGGTGAATGTGGGCAAATCCTCCACTGTCGGAGAGTTTGCCGATGCGCTTAAAGTGATAGGTAACCCGTTGTTCCACTCCTTGGCCGCTGACCGCAATGGCGATGCTTTCTACGGAGAAATTTCGGCTATTCCCAATGTGACCGAGAAAAAAATGGAGGAGTGTATTGTCGGCATTAATGCTGTGGTGCGTTCACTCACTAATAACGCGATTTTAGCGCTGGACGGCACTCGCAGTGACTGCCAGTGGGGAGCCGATGCGGATGCTCCGCAAGACTCTGGACTATTCGGCTTTGCTAGTTTGCCCAGTTTTTTCACTACCGAATATGCTGCCAATAGCAATGACAGCTACTGGCTTAGTAACCCTGAACAGCCACTGGAGGGCTTCCCTACGACTATGGGCTTTATCGGCCATGAGGGGCAACAACAAAACCTGAGAACTCAAATTACTCATGAGATGGTTGGCCAAAGGCTGGAAGGGACGGACGGATTTGACGCCAGCCCGGGGTTTACGCTCAGCAGTTTGCAGCAGTTGATGTACGCTAACCGGGTGTTTGCTGCCGATTTGACGTTGGATGATGTGCTTACTGTGTGTACAGAAACTGCATGGCCAGAAATCTTTCCGCCACCCGGCGGGAAAAGAGCCTGTGACGTGCTGTCGCAATGGGATCGTCTGGCCAACATTGACAGTCGTGGCACTCAAGTCTTTACCGAATTCTGGAAAGCAATTTCTGCCGGCGGTGCTGCCTTTGAAAATGCTGTGACAGATCAATCACTCTGGTTTGAAGACTTCGATCCGACCAGGGCATTGGAGACTCCCAAAGGCTTCGACCTGTCGCTGGAAGTGAACCGTGAGCGGATTCTTAGCGCGTTAACGACAGCGGCAAATGCATTGGATGCCGCTAACGTTGCTTTTGATGCGCCGTGGGGAGAAGTACAGGTACTGCTGCGCAATGGAATCGATGTGCCCATACACGGAGGTGATGGCGGTATGGGCGTGTTCGGTGCAATAAGCTCTGGCTTGTCTGATGGTGGCTATCGTACGATCGGCGGTGGTAACTCCTATATCCAGACAGTGACCTGGGATGAGAGTGACTGTCCGATTGCGGATGCAATCATTACAACCTCCCAATCGATAAACCCGGAGTCGCCATATTACAGCGATCAGAGTGAACTCTATTCGCGCAAAGAATGGGTACGTATGCCTTTTTGCGATGATGCGATCGAGGCCAATCGCATTACCGAACCCCTGCAATTGCGGGAGTGATAACAATGTTGTGTGACATGGGGTTATAAGATTATGGGCGTGATGGACAGGTTCAGGCTGGACGGCAAAGTGGCGGTCATTACCGGCGCTGGCAAGGGCATAGGGGCGGGCATAGCGCTGGCTCTGGCCGAGGCGGGGGCGAATATTGTGCTGGCTGCAAGGACAAAAGCGGATTTGAACGGGGTGGCTGATGAGATCACCCTGCTAGGCCGCGAATCACTGGTGATGCCTACAGATGTATTGGACTTTGAACAGTTGGCTTCCCTGGTAGAGGCCACGATTGCTCGGTTTGGTCGTATTGATATTTTGGTCAATAACGCGGGTGGTTTTCTGCCCAAACCGATGCTGCAAACTTCAGCAAAAGAGTTTGAGGCTGCGATGCGGTTTAATGTGACAACAGCGTTTGAACTTTCTCGGCTTTGTGCGCCTTACCTGGCTGAGAAGCAAGACGGCGCTATTCTGAATATTTCCTCTGTCGCTGGGGAGAAACCTACCCCCTGCTTTTCGGCCTATGGTACGGCTAAGGGAGCATTAAGCCTGTTAACACGCGAATTGGCGCAGGAATTTGCCCCCCGAATTAGGGTTAATGCGATCGCGGTAGGCTCTACCCGCACCGACGCACTCAATACAGTGCTGACACAAGAAGTGGAGCAAACTATGGTCGAGCTGACGCCCATGGGAAGGCTAGGAGAAGTTGAAGATATAGCGCTTGGTGCAGTGTATTTATGCTCTCCTGCTGCAAGCTACGTTACCGGCGATATTCTCGGTATCAATGGCGGCCTTGAACGCTTGAACATGCAGATGCCGCGAGCCTGGGGCGGCATGGGTTGACTTTCTTCGGCCCATTAACGGTATTTGGCAGGCCTGGATTCGTACTCTCAGAGGTGCCAGCCAGGCCTTCAGGTTAAGCGGACAAACTGGCTTACCTTGGCCAGCATCAGTGATCATTACTGGCCTGAGACTGGAGTTTGTACTGTTGCAGCAGTCGGTGTGCGACCACCATCCAAATCAAAATCATGGCAACGTTTACTGCAGAAAAGCCAAGTAAATCCAGGCCAATAAACTGAGTGCCCACAAACACCAGTGCGGCGGCGATGACATCACCAGCGCGCACGAAGAAGGTATCTATAGCCTGTTTGGCTTTGTACTTTTCATCGGGAGTGGTTTGCAGCCACAGCATTTGCTTAGCTGTATTCATGACAGAGTAATCGGTTGAGTTTTCGGCGAGTTTAGTCGCGATGAATACCATCACGCTGGCCCCGAGCAAGGGCAATGCATAGGTTCCCAAGGCGATGATGGGAAGGGCGAACAAAACGCCGGCTATGCCGAAAAACTTCACTAGTCTGGAGACAAGTAAAGCCTGGATTACGATAGTTGCAACATTGACCCAAAAGAAAAATTGGCCATAAAACTTTCCAATAAACGCCTCTGTATCGAAGTCGGCCTTGCCCGCTGCTAGCTCCACCGCATAATCCAGTACAACTCGGCTAAGAATATATTCACCGGTTGTGTTGACCACATTTAACAAGACCAGCAGCCCGGCAATCAGTATCAAATAGCGACTCTTGAATACCAGTGCAAAGCCACTGCTGTTGGTCAGGGGTTTTGATTCCTGCTCGATAGCAGTACGTGTGGATGAAGAGTGCATAATCAAGGCGTAAAGCGCCAGATGGACGAGCAGCAGGCTCGCAGCGATATGCATCATGGTGACAGAACTTACGCCTGAGCCATAAAGCCAGCCCGCCACTGCCGCACCAACCGGTCCGCCGGCGGTTGAGCCAACTGCAATCAATGGAAAGAGTCTTTCACCAGTATCTCTGTTATACAGTTCGTTGGCATAAGACCAGAACTGGGCGATCATGCTGACACTAAAAATACCAAGGAATACGTAAAACGCGAAACCAATGTACGGTACTTTCATTGACAGGGCGCCTGCAAACAGCACGATGCAGACAGCAAACCCAAGAACAACATAAACGAGTAGCTTTTGACGTGGAAGACGGCCGGCGAGCCAGCCATAGAAGGGAACATAGGCGACGAGCACAATGGCCTGAAATGCCGCAGCATAGGATTTTAGCTCTGCACCGCCAGTAGCAAGGATTAGCGGTTCACGCACGGTCTTTAAAATGTAGTATGCCATTAACAAAAAATAGACGTTCAAAAACATCATCAGAACCATGCGGCCTTCGCCGGGTCTTACATCGCCGAATATTCGTATCAATCGGTCAGGCCAGTTGCCAGAACTGATGGTTTCATGCGTTTGCTGCATTTGTGAGTGCCTGTGTGGTCGATTACTGCTGTATCGGCGTATTCTGAAAAATCATTATGACGCCCGTGACAGCGTGTTATCAAGCACCGCAGAATTGAATGGCTTGCGAGCCGCTACGTATGTGATCGATAATTAAAAAGAGAGTTGGCGAAAAGAGAGTCCTATCACTGGCTAGGATGAGAAACCCCGGGGTTTGCTCGATTTTTTTCACATGTCATGGGAGGATGCGCGTCAGAAGCCTTGATTATAAAAATTCAAATATTCGATAACAATGGGAGAATGGTGAGATGATCACCTGCGGCGAAGTCTTGGTTCAGGCGTTGGAGGCCTATGGTATCGAAGTTGCTTTCGGTATACCGGGCACTCATACCATTGAGCTTTACAGAGGATTACCAAAAACCGGGATCCGCCACGTGACGCCTCGTCATGAGCAGGGAGGTGGTTTTATGGCAGATGGCTATGCACGGGTCACCGGCAAGCCCGCGGCTTGCTTCACTGTTTCTGGCCCGGGCGCGCTAAATATAGCGACCGCCATGGGACAGGCCCTGCAGGACTCCGTACCCATGCTGGTGATCTCAGCTGATAATGCTCGCGCTCAGCTGGGCTTGGGTCAGGGTCGTCTGCACGACACTGAAAACCTAGCGGCTGCCATGACCCAGTGCAGCGTTTGGAGCCATACACTAATGAGCCCTGATCAGCTTCCGGAAGTGTTGGCCCGAGCATTTTCTATCTTTAGTAGCCAGCGCCCTGGCCCCGTGCATCTGTCCATCCCAATTGATGTGATCACTGCTGCCGCTGATACTGTCGATATTAAACCCTGGTCTCTGCCGACCAGACCCGCAGCTAATTTGGACGCCCTGCAGCGGGCTGCCGTTTTGCTGCAAAGTGCCAAGCGGCCCGTTATCGCCCTGGGCGGAGGCAGCGCGGATGCCTTCACCAGTATTCAAGAGCTGGTGGAACGGGTCGATGCTCCAGTAACACTCACTCATAATGCAAAAGGAGTGATACCGCCTGGGCATCCTTTATTGGTGGCTTCAAGCCCTTCTTACAAGCCGGTGCGTGATCTTTATCACGATGCGGACGTCGTTCTGGGCATTGGCACAGAGTTCAGTGAAACCGACTATGATTTCTTTTTTGATGGGGGATTTTCATTGGGAGGGTCGCTCATTCGAGTGGATATTGATAGCGCACAGCTCAGTCGAAATGCCAGGCCAGAGCTTGCGATCTGTGCTGATGCTGAGCTTGCCATCACTGCTTTGCTACCCCTGCTGCAGTCGACCAGACGCAACGGTCAAGAGCGCACTGCTGCTGTCAACGACCAGCTCAAAGCTCTTGACTCCAGTGACTATCAGGTTTTTCTCGATACTTTACAGCGAGCTCTCCCGGGTGCTGCAGTCATGGGGGATTCTACTCAGCCTGCTTACTTCGCAGCCGCTCAGTATCACGCGCCACAACCAAGGCGTTTTGCCAGTGCCGCAACTGGCTATGGCACCTTGGGTTATGCACTGCCTGCTGCATTTGGTGCTCGCCTGGGTTTACCAGAGACTCCGGTAATCGCCTTGATCGGAGACGGTGGACTGCAATTCACGATTAACGAATTATCCACGGCGGTCGAAGCAGAGTTGTCGGTAGCTGTCGTGGTCTGGAATAACGAACGCTACGAAATGATCGCGCAAAATTTTGACGCTGCGGGAATGAAGCCGATTGCCTGTGATATTCACACACCAGACTTTTTGGCTATCGCCCAAGGTTACGGTTGTCGTGCTGTGCAAGTAACCTCACTGTCAGAGCTCGAAGCGGCACTTGTCGCGTCTCAGGACTTTGCCGGCCCCACGGTGATTGAAGCGCGGGAAGAGGATTTTCTGCAATGAAATTTATGATAAAGAGGCCGGCGAGATGAACTCTAGCTTCGAAGCACATTTCAGTGCAATGTCGACTCGTTTAGAAGGAGACGATTCGCCCGTATGGGCAGTGCACGACGAAGCACTAGAACGTCAAAGCAATGGCGAAGACGTGTATCTGTTATCGGTAGGTGACCCGGACCTGGCTACGCTTCCCACGACGATTCGAGCCGCTATCGATAGTCTGGAGAAGGGGCGCACTCACTATGCGCCCGGTCGCGGTGAATTGGGCTTACGTGAAATTATAGCCGATATAGAGTTGCGAGCCTCTGGCAAACCCTGCGATCCGGATGAGGTGGTGATATACCCGGGAGCGACTAATGCGATTTATTCGGTGCTAGCTTGTCTGCTGGATACCGGCGATGACATCGTCGTTATGGAGCCGATGTACGTCGGTTACGACGGCATATTTAAATCCCTGGCGCTCAACAAAATCGGTGTGCCGTTAGACGTGGATTCGGGTTTCACGTTCGACCTCGCAAGCGTTAAGGCGGCCGTTACTGATACCACCAGGCTGGTGTTCATCAACACGCCGGGGAATCCTGCAGGTAATATTATCCCCGCTGCAAAATTGCAGGAGCTGGCAGCTTTCTGTTTGGAGCGGAATATTTGGTTGGTGTGTGACGAGGTCTACTCGATGATCACCTTTGATGGTGAGCACATCTCGTTGCGCAAGGCGGCCCAGAGTTTGGACAATGTGATTATCGTTGACGGCATGTCCAAGTCGCATGCAATGACAGGCTGGCGATTGGGGTGGACAGTAGCACCGGAAAAAGTTGCCGATCGTCTATTAGCTTTTACGTCGTCGACGATTTTCGGTTGTTGCCAGTTTGTTCAGGACGCTGCCGCGCATGCCCTGGTGAATGACGAGGAGTACATTAATGGCGTTC
Source organism: Candidatus Seongchinamella marina (assembly GCF_026262685.1). NCBI lineage: Bacteria > Pseudomonadati > Pseudomonadota > Gammaproteobacteria > Cellvibrionales > Halieaceae > Seongchinamella > Candidatus Seongchinamella marina. The sequence continues at coordinate 288,765 of NZ_SHNP01000004.1, read as the reverse complement.
GCGAGGAATACAGGCAGCGGCGTAATTATGTCTGTGAACGCGTCGGGGGCATTTTGGGGCTATCCTGCGACGTGCCAGCGGCAGGTATGTTTGTAATGATACACGTAGACCTGGCCGGCACAAACGGCTTAGCGTTCGCCGAGAATTTGTTGGCAGAGCAGGGTGTCTCAGTACTGCCTGGCATCGGTTTTGGTGATTGCACCGAACATTATGTCAGAGTATCTCTTGCTCAGCCGATCACTATTTTACGACCAGCGTTTGACCGTATCGAAGCCTATTGCGAGGGACAGGCTTAGCCACCAGAAGCGCTAGTCAATCACGTGCTCTTTTTTTTGGAAGGTCATTAAGTGCTGCTTGGGTAACTCGTCTGAGACAGACGTAAGCGCAAGGCCAACAGCCGCCATTTCCTTTTCTGCCTGCGCCAGGGTCATTGTGTGTAGCGGCTTAATGCCAATAGTGGGATCCTCTCCTCGGTATTCGACCAGTAAAACTCTGCCGCCTGGTTTCAGTGAGGCGACGACCCCGGCCATCACTTCCAAAGGGCAAGAAAATTCATGGTACGCGTCTACCAGTAATACGACATCGGCAGAGCTTGCCTCCAGCGAGGGATCACATTCGCTTGCGAGCACGGTTTCTACATTGGGGACGCCGTAGTTGGCGGTTCGATGCTCGATAATCGCCAGCATCTCTGGCTGAATATCGACGGCGAGCACTTTACCATCCGGCACCTTCGTCGCCATCGGAAAACTAAAGTAGCCGGTTCCGGCGCCTAGATCGACCACGACATCAGAGGGGTTCAGGTTAAGGGACTCCATGAGCAGGTCCGTTCGCTCTTCCTGCACCCGTTGTGGTCTTTCGAGCCAGTTAGCGCCTCTATGTCCCATGACATGGGAGATCTCACGTCCCATGAAGACCTTGCCTATGCCGTCTGGACTGGCAGTAGTGGCTTGGTAATGTGGGGCTGGCAGGGCTTCACTGTCACCCAATGCAGCTCCAGTACCAAACAAGGCGCTAAAGACGCAGAGCAATAGAGCACCGTGGTAGCTGAGAAGCCGTCTCAGATTCTTTTTCCGCTGCTTAAGAGCTTCCACTCAGAGCACCGTTCTGGGAGGGACGTCTGGCTTGGCATAGGCCATTTTCTTCTCAAGCTGCACGCTGTGATAGCTGTCGAGTCCGGACAAAGCCGTCGTCCCTGTGGCGATTAAATCCAGTGAAAAATCATGATTAATGCTCTGGTCAGGGACCTCCAGCCCAATGACCTCACCGATGACCAAATGCGTACCGTTAATGGCTAACTCCTGATGCTCACGCAACTGCATAGCCAACTTCACCGAGGCCTCTGAAACCAGCGGAGCATTGAAGCCGGGCCACCACTCAGGCGTGAGGCCAGTGGCCTCAAACTCACTGATGTGCTGGGGGTAGCGAGCTGCTGTTTGATGCGCTGCCTCAACAATGTCATGAGTGACGTGGTTGATGCTGTATTGCTGCGTTGCGAGGATGTTGGCGAGTGTGTGCCTTTCATCACCCCCTGGTCGCACCACCAAAGCCAGAAGTGGCGGGTGGGACCCAAGGTGGACGACTGAGCTCACTATAGACAGGTTATCTTGACTCGAGGCGGCAGTTGTACCGATCAAGTTCGCAGATTTGAAGCCCGATAAGGAATTGACCAACGCGGCCCTCTGACGGCTGGCCATCTCGGCCAGACTCTTGCCATCAAGGCGCATCTCGCTAAGTCTCCCTTGCGGAACAAGTCTGACTGTACAGACGGTCATACCGCCAGCGGGCCCAGCGGGTGTAAAAAATGTTGAAAACGGGTGCAATAATAGGCCACTGCATCCACTTGAAAAGAGGCCCGATGCGCGTAAAACTCCAAGCGGCCACATTAGCGTCCACACCCTTCAGGAACAAGCCGCCTGACGTGCGCAGATGTAGCACCCGCAGAAGCGAATCTGGAGCTGGCAAGTCTGGGTCAGGCTCCATTGCATGGATATCTATCAGCTCAAGACCTTCGTTTTTCATTCTCCCTAGTCGGTCCATTTCTTTCGTGCAAATAGAGCAGCGACCATCATAAAAAAGCGCTGCGGGGCGGACGTGGGCGTTTGGTGGGTTCATGCTAGTTATTACGCTTTTGAAGGGCAGTTGGATTGCGCTGCATCATCAGCGGGGAACTCGCTGCTACAGACTCTCCACGAACGCGCCGATGTTGTCGATATCCTGGTCGCTGAGGAGGCCTGCTTGGCTCCACATTAAGGAACTTTGCTTCCCGCGTGTTTCGCCCGCCTTATATTGGAGCAATTTAGCAGCGATCTCGGTCGCACTCTGTCCGGCCAACATTGGACCAATGCCACCCTCACCCTTGGCACCGTGGCAGGCAATGCATCCGATGTACGCTTGTTCACCCAGTTTTTCCGGCGAAGCCTCCGCTCGGGCTTGAGCAGAGGCTGTTTCGAGGGCTACCACACCGCCTGTTTGCGCAACCCAAGCCTCATAGCACTCGCCGGAGCATCCGTGATTGTCCTCTGATGTATATTTGTTGTTCTGCATGCCCCACAGTGGAAGTCCAAAAGCAAACAGAGTGAAGAGTGATATAACGATGGCGTATCTGGGCATGTGTTACCTCAATAAAAAAAAGGGCCTCCCAGAACCAAGTCTGGACGGCCCCGGATTAATCTGGAGCGACTAGGATTTGGGTTTAAGCTTCGCTGTCAAGCTTCCATATGCAGTTTGAGGCGTGAGAAAAATCATTACTGATAATCGCTTGGCGGGCAGTATCTGCCTCAGCCTCCTTAAACAGGGCCACCGTCATGGCAATGCCCCCGAAAACCAATAAGTGTGCCATCCAGGTCAACCCAAAGTGAAAAATAGAGAAGAAGGTTAGGCTAAATACCATACTCCACATCCATCCCAGGACCTGCATAAAATAATGCTGCGATGCGAGGTCGAGATTGCGCAGCGGATTGTGGGCGCTATTCATAACCGCGTCCCAGCAATTGACGATAAATTTTTGCATGATGATGTTCTCCTGATTGCCTATAAGGTACGGAGACATCTCCGGGAAGGATTCTCGTTGTCCATAGGTTGTCCATAAACGGTGCTTAAAACCGACCGGCCTCGTTGCTGTTGCGATCTGGCCGTTTGAACGATAAATCGATGCAGTCGCTTCATTAACTGACAGGCACCAAGGCGCCTCTATAATGGTAGAGTGAGCATCACGGTTGGTTCAGTATTTACGCAAGGGATATCAGTTTGATACAAATAGAAGAGTGGCGAGCTAGAGGGCAGCAAGTTGAACTGCTTGGGCACAACTTGTTTTACATTGACGAACACCCCACTGAAAGTCCTCGCGGTACTATTGTGCTGATACATGGCTTTCCTACTGCCAGCTGGGACTGGTGGAAGATTTGGCCTGAGCTGAACAAGCACTACCGTTTGGTGGCTATGGACATGTTGGGCTTTGGGTTCAGCGCTAAGCCATGCCCTCATGATTACCGTATCGTAGAGCAGGCTGATTTGTGCGAGGCTTTGGTGAGTCATCTTAATCTGCACGAGTTCCATGTGTTGGCCCACGACTATGGCGATACCGTAGCGCAGGAAATGCTGGCGAGGCAAAATGTGCAGCAGGGGGCAGGCCGCTGGCTGTCCTGTCTTTTTCTCAATGGTGGCTTGTTTCCAGAAACGCACAATGCACTGCTAGTACAGCGTTTGCTATTGGGCCGTTTGGGTTTTCTGGTTCGTCATGCATTTAGTAAGGCGAGCATGCGGAAATCCTTTGACCGGGTCTTTGGCCCAGACACCCCCACCAGTGACGAAGAGCTCAATGCATTTTGGGATTTATTCACCCTTGATAATGGCCAACGGAATCTGCATCGTTTAATTCATTCTATGACTGACAGACGAATCAATCGCGAGCGCTGGCTGCTTGCGCTTCAGCAGGCCTGTTGTCCCATCGGACTTATCAACGGCAGTGTTGATCCCGTTTCAGGTGAGCACATGGTGGCGCGCTTTGAGGAGCTTGTCGGTGGTGAACACTTTATCAGACGCTTGCCTGCGATCGGGCATTACCCTCAGGTCGAGTCACCCTTGGAGGTGCAGGCTTATTATCTCGAGTTTTTAGCGGCGATGGAGCCTGCGGGCTGATTATGTTTGTCGGCGTCCGATTTGTCGCTGCTATGCCTGACTAGTCGCTTTTTCACCCATGCCTTTAGCTGGTGTTCGTTGAGCACACCTTAGGCTTAGAGTCAATCTGGAGGGATTGAAACCATGAAAAGAACTTTGCTACTGCTTCTGGCCATCTCCATAGCGGCCTGTGCGATAGGAACAGACCCGGCTGTGACAGCAAGTGCAATTGACGATTTTCAGCCTGATGCCCGCCCCACGGCCAAGACAATGGTGTATGAGTGCGACGATGCAGAATTCATTACGAGGGTAGGGCCAGGAGAAATGGCCTTGTGGTTTGAAGATCGCTACCTGATTCTGTCACAGGTGCGTGCCGCCTCAGGCACAAAATACCAGGAGGGTGATGTCGTCTTCTGGTCGAAGGGAGACCAGGTGATTTTTAGCGCAGCGGGAGTCCGCTATGCAAATTGCCAGATCAATCATGTCCGCGCGCCCTGGGAAGATGCCAGACGGCGCGGTGTGGATTTTCGTGCGGTAGGCAATGAGCCAGGGTGGCATTTGGAGGTGCGCGGTGATCAGCACCTGCTTTTTGTCGGAGATTACGGTGCGACTAAAATCATGTTCAGCAATGTCCAGACCACTGAAGGTCGCGAGCAATTGCATTATTTGTCTCAAGACGATGACGACAGCATTAATGTCACCGTCATTGAGAGCGCGTGTATCGATACGATGAAGGGCGACCAGTTTCCTTACAATGTGCAAGTTCAACTTAATGACCGTAATTATCAAGGCTGCGGCCGTACGCTGGATCATCCATGGGAATAGACCGCTCTGCCATACCCTGAGCCGGGTTTCACTAACAAGCCGAAGGTGTGCTGAATCATTATAATGTGGTTTCCCCAAAAGCGATTCTGTTTGCGGCGCAATGACATTTCAGTTTGAGCAGGTCAATTCGCTTTGATGTACGTTGGGCTGAAGAAATTAATGTAAGTGAATGTTTAAGGCGTGCGTTAATGGCGAGCCTGCCTTTAGCTGCCAAGATTCGCCATGTCCTGCAAACCTTGAGGATTCAGGATTTCAATTTCTTTATTGTCTACGCGTAAAACATCCATTTTTTGCATTCGGCTAAAGACCCGGGAGACCGTTTCAACGGTTAACCCGAGATAGTTACCTATGTCGACTCGGGACATAGGTAAGCGAAACTGGGTGGCGCTGAGTTTGCGCCGGGCGTTGCGGCCCGAGATACTGAGCATGAGTGCAGCAACGCGCTCATCTGCAGAATTTTTACTCAGCAGCGTGATCAATTGTTGATCTTCGGTGATTTCGCGGCTCAGAAGTTTGAAAAAGTGGCGCTGAAGGTTGGGCATCAAGGTGCTGAGTTTTTCGAGTGAAGCGAAGGGAATCTCGCAAACGGCAGCGGTCTCCAGCGCTTTGGCAGAAGACGCGTGCGCATTGTTGCTAATGCCGTCCATGCCAAGTATCTCCCCTGGAAAATAAAAACCGGTGACCTGTTCTTGACCATCGTCTGTCGTCTTATAGGCCTTAATAGTTCCAGAGCGGACGGCGTACACCGATTGAAAATCGTCACTTTCCCGGTACAGGTGCTGGTGCTTTTGCAAGGGTTTGCTTCGCTGGATGATGTCGTCCAGCTGCTGGATATCATCGCTCTCTAATGCCAGGGGTAGGCAGATGCTGTTTAGGCGACAGTTCCCGCAATTAACCTGATAGTCATGAGTGCAGGGGTTGGAGGCCGTATCCTGGGCCCGTGTGAGATGAATCGTCATTTGCTTCTCCTTGCAATGCTTCGAAATTATAGACGATTTTTCCATCATTCTGTAATTCGATTTCTGTGCCAAATTCATACAGTTGCTGAGAACTTAGGCGCAGATTCATCACCTTTATGGGTGCCCAAATATGCGTCAAAAAGCATACATATATTTCGCAAGAAGGGTCTCCCGCGCTTGGTCACACTGATCGTGTTTTCCGAAATCTCCAGTAATTGATCGGCGACCATTGGCGCCAGTTGATCCAGCTGTCGCTGGAATATGTGACTAAAGTCGATACCGAATTGACGGTTGCAATCACTGATATCCAGTTTCAGCTCTGATATCAGTGTCATGATGATGTGTCGACGTAACTTGTCATCATCGTTGACGCGGCAACCCCGGGTCACAGGCAGCGCGCCTGCATCCAGTAATTGGTAGTAAGCGTCCAGTTCGCGCTCGTTTTGGAGGTAGAAATCGCCAATCTGGCTGATAGAGGAGACTCCAAGCCCCAATAAGTCATCGGCCATGTGGAGGGAGTAGCCCTGAAAGTTGCGCTGCAAACGTCCCTCTCCCTGGGCAACGGCCAACTCATCTTGCGGCATTACATAGTGGTCCATGCCAATATGAAGGTAGCCAGCATCCTGCAGAGTGTGGCTGATGATTTCATGCAGCAGCAGCTTTTCGTTTGGTTCTGGCAGACTTAACCGATCGATGGCTCGCTGGCTGCTGAAGCGTTCCGGCAAGTGAGCATAGTTATAGCAGGCTATGCGATCCGGGTGCAGAGAAATGACCTTGCCTAGCGTTTCAGTCATGGTATGGCGGTCCTGGTGTGGCAGCCCATAGATCAGGTCAAAACTCAAAGATCGATAATTGTGAGCGCGAATGCAATCGACCAGTGACGCAATTTGTGGGTAGGACTGAACTCGGTTGACCGTTTTTTGCACCAGCGGATCAAAGTCCTGAATGCCAAGGCTGATTCGGTTAAAGCCGACGCCTTTTAGCAACGCGATGGTGCTGTTCTCAACAGTTCTTGGATCAATTTCAATAGAGTACTCGCGGTACCCCTTGTCCAGAAGGCGAAAGTGGCTCGCCAACAGGTGCATCAGCTCAGTGATTTGGGCGTGATCCAGGTAAGTGGGCGTGCCGCCACCCCAGTGCATCTGGGTGATGGGTCGCTGATCGCCAACCAGCTCAGACTGCAAAATAATTTCATGCTGCAGACTTTTCAGGTACTGCTGGGCGACATTTTTTTTACGCGTTACGATTTTATTGCAGGCACAGTAGTAGCAGATATCGCTGCAAAATGGCACGTGCAGGTAAAGCGACAGTGGTGCACGTTTATGATCACCATCACTGTTTTGCCAGTCGCGGTACTGTTGCATCGGGAAGTCCCGGCGAAACTGGGGAGCGGTGGGGTAGGAAGTATAACGAGGGCCTTGGCTGGCATATTTTTTAGCCAGATTCATGTCGGCCTGATGTCTTGTGGCTACGGCGGCAGAAGCGACAAGGTCGGAGTGCACGGTGTTCATCGGGGGATAAAGCTCTCGAATATATTGACAGTGACGATAACAGTATCGGCACTGCCGGACGTTGATCTGAATCAACGGCGCCTTACACAGTGTGTTGAAATCGCTGGTTACGGTTACGGTTACGGTTACGGGGCCTAGCCCAGCGAGGCAACACTTTTGATGACCAGGCGCACCAGTTCGGCTTGGCGAGAGACCCCAGTTTTGGCGAAGATAGATTTTAGCTGAGCCCTGGCGGTGTGTTGCGAGACATTCTGTGTGTCTGAGACCTCTGCCAGGCTCAAGCCTCGTGCCAACAGAATGGCCAGATTAGCCTCTGCGGGGGTCAGTTCGAATAACTCCGCCAGCGTCTGGCGAGAGGCGGATTCGTGCAGATCCGGGTCGGATATGAAAATGGCCGCACTGGGGCTTGATTGACCCTCGCTCCACTTGGATACGGGAACGGGGCGTACCACCAGCCCCAGGTCAGAGCGTCCCGATGAACGGGGAACTCTCAGGGCCCTCACTACAGAGGGCTCACCCTGGTGTTGGGCACGGATAATGTTGGCCACTGCTTGCTGCAGTTCTTTATTGATGTCCCTGCCTTCGATATGCAGCCATTGGCCTTTCAGGCTCAAACCATCTCCCTGTTCCAATAATACCTGGGCTACCGGGTTGGCACTGAGTACCCGAGCCTGCTCATCCAGGATAATGCTCGCCACTGCCAATTGAGAGACTGCACCGGCGTAAATGTCCCGCTCCGAAGTTCTGCGACTGATCGTCGCGTAAATTTGTATGGCGCGTCGTAAGTGTGGGGCAATGTGCTCCAACAGGCGGCGCTCCTCGGCGTTGAAGCGAGGCTCATCACTGCGCCGGGAAAATCGCAAGCGCGCCAGCATACCGCCTGGCTCTGCAGTATCGACGCCCAGTATGTGGAACAGGCCTACCGGCTGGAGGTAATGACGGTAATAATCAGATTCTTCAAGCTCTTTATCAGATAGTACGTCTTCGAGAGCTACCACCTTATCCAGCGGCAGGTTAACGAAGGGATCAAGCGAAAAGAACTCCTCTTGATAGGAGGCGGCCTGCCAGGCATTGGGGTCGGCGAGCGTGTCATCAGTATCGCCTGGCTCCGGGCGCACGCTATTGAGTATTGCGCCTTGATCCTCATCCGAAGGTGGGCGCACAACCAATGACGCTACCTGAGCATCCAGCATTTTTCGCAGTTGGGGCAGGGCGCTTTGCCAAGGACGATCTTCAAGTGGACCCTCGTAGATCAGACCCAGTAGATCGTCGTAGCTGAGGTCTGGTGATCCCGCTGTCATTGAATAAATTACTTTTGGATATTCGAGAGGTCCTCGGTGACCTCTGTCAGTAGTTTGGGCATACCCACTCCCCAGCCCTGCAGGTAGTCCACACCGATCTCATGCAGCTTCTCGATAATTTGATCATTTTCAACCGACTCGGCGATGGTTTCTTGTCCCAGGAAGTGGGCCAGGTCGTTAATAGAGCGAGCCATGGCGTAGTCCGCTCTGTTTTTGTGAATATGGGTGACAAAGGTGCCATCGATTTTCACGTAATCAACGGGCAACTCGCGCAAGTAGTTGTGGCTTGCCAGTCCTGTCCCAAAGTCGTCGATGGAAAATTTACAACCGATGTTGCGGAAGGCGCGCACAAAGTCCGCTGCCTTGACCAGGTTGGAGATGGTGCCAGTTTCTGTGATTTCAAAACAAATGTGACTGGTGCCCACGCCAAACTCTGAAATTTGTTCCAGCAGGTATTCCATGAAGTCATCATCAGTCACACTGCCACCCGACAAGTTAATAGCCAGGTTGGGCACTTCCTTTTCCTCATCCATTAATTGACTGACCCAGCGAAACGCCTCTTGCACCACCCAACGATCCACCAGGTTCATAAAACCATAGCGCTCTGCGCTTTGAATGAATTCCTCTGGCGAGGCAATACTACCGTCAGGATTGGCAAGACCCAGTAGTAGTTCGTAATGGCGCCCCGTCGATTGTTTACTTTCAACAGCGACTTGCATGATGGGTTGGGCTCGAAGTACAAAGCGGTCGGTGGCAAGCGCCTGCTCAAGGTCTTGCTTCGTTTTGGATTTGTCGTTGTTGAAACTGGTCGCCAGAGCCTGGTCTTCTTCGTAACGCTGAACCCGGTTACGGCCCTCCTCCTTGGCAATTTCCATGGATGTGCGAGCGGACTCCAGCACCTGATCCACCGACGGGCTGTATTCCAGGATTGGAGCAACACCGATAGAAACGGTAAAGGAGACACTTTCCCCATCCAGTTCAATGCTGCCCGCTTCGATATTCTGCCGAACCCTCTCTGCCAATTGCATCGCCTGATCTAGTTCGCGATCAAGCAATAGTACGGCGAACTGGTCGTTTTCAATGCGAGCTGAAGAAGATTTTTTCCCGTGTAGCTGGGCCAGCAGTCGACTAAACTCAAGCAGCACTGCGTCTCCACTAACTTCGTCGTAAATTTCATTGACCAGTTTGAATTGGTCGATGTCGATATACAGCACAGCATGCCGGGAGTTTTTTAGCTGCGCATGACGCAGTGCCTGGCCCATCTGACCGAGAAAGGTTTCCCGATTAATCAGCTTGGTAAGGCTGTCGTGGTTACGTGAGAAGCTGAGGTTTTTTTGCACGTGCTCCAGAGTTTGGTACATGCTTTGGTCAATCACCGAGAGCTTGTCGGCTGGCGCAGATGGCTGCACACCTCGACTCAGCTTGCGAGCCAACTGCACGGCGTTCAGGTCTGCAATTTTCTGACCACGCTCGTTAACAAAAATATAGCGGTCCTTGGCTGGACTGGTCCAGGCCAGTTGCATGCGCTTTTTTTGCCCGTCTTTATCACGGTAGGTCAGCCAGACATTATTATCCAGTTGCTCGACTCTGCGTACCCACCGCCGCAGACGCGGAAGATTATCTACTTTGGCGCGGAATGCCTTTGCGGACTCTGCGCTGTCGCTAATGTCGTCGCTGACTTCCGTGGAGTCTATGGCCAGGTTTCCCGCCAGGATTTCGCGTAACTCCGTCAGCACATCCTGGTGATCGACGCTGGCGGGCAGTGCCAGCACAATCTGCTGCTCCACCATATCGATTAGCGTTTCAGCCTCCAAGCCTAGTTGCATCAGCATATCATCACTGAGTTCGCCCGACTGTTTGTCATTTAGCCAGCTCGCTAACTGGTCCAGAGTGCTGATCTGATCAGACCAGGTGCTGCTCTGCGGCCCTTCTTTGACGTGGGTGAGGACCATTAAATCGCGCCATCCGGACTCCACCAGGTCAAGCAATACGCGCGGTGCTGCAGGGGGACGAATGCGCTCGTTGATGATACTGGCAACCGCCCGCCGCGCTTGTTGTAGTTTTTCCTGGCCCTCCTGAATGCGAACTACTCGCTCAATATTGCGAGAAAGCGCGCGCTCTTGCTGTTCGCTGAGTTTTTCAATGTTCTGCAGAGCCCGATCAAATACTGAAGCGTCGGTCTCATAGTCCTGGACAATATCATCGACGACTTGTTTGATGCGGTCCTCCAGCGCCCGGTTAGGGAAGTTTGCGCTGGTGGCGAGACCGGAGAGTTTGTCCACTACGGCTCTGGCGGAGTGTTCGTCGTTTAGAAAAAAGCGAGAATCCAGCAGGGCCAGGCGAGCCAGAGGAATTTGCAGGTTTGCCAGCGCCGGCTTTAATTCAGGGGTTACGTCTACCTGAGATTTGATGGTGCCAAACAAATTGTCAACCAGGTCCAGTTGGTTGAGACTTGCAGCGGTGAGTCCGCTGGTTTCTCGAATCCCGGTCAATTGCTCTTTGTGTTTGGCCAGGTATTCCCTGAGCGAGCTCTCCCCCTGCATGGTGAGGTGCACCGCGTTGTCGCCTTGCAGAATGCGCAGTGCCTGGGCAATAGTGTTGGCGTCGGCAAGGGACTGTTGATCGATTTTTGAGCTGGGCACGGTGCTGCCGTCCCAGGTGCCACTCATGGGAGTGCTGGCATCTACTGTGGCGCCATCGAATCTGCCCTCTACCTCACGTCGGAAGTTCAGGGCATCGACCACTGACTGGTAGAGGTCTTGGGATCCGCTGTCCATCGCAAGGTCGCGATCCGCGGAGTTGACTGCGCTGGTTTGGACGTTGTCCAGGGCGGCTGCAGCCTCACTGAGAAATTCGCTATCTCCGGTAGTTTGTGTGGCCGGCGTTTTTTCCCAAGACGGTCGGCGGGGTTTTCTTGTCTTGCGTTTCAGCAAGCTTCCCGAGTCGAGCACCTGTTGTTCCACATTTGGCTTTACGCCATTGCGGGCCAGGTAAGCGTTGAGCGGTTGGTAATAGCGACTCAGTGGACGGATCACGTGCTGAGAATAGTATTCCAGCACTACAGGTGCTGCCTCCAGGGAGACACCAACGGTTTCCATCGATTGCTGGAACGCGCGGCTCAACTGTCTGGCGTGAATTGGTAAGCGGACATCAAAAGGGTCTTCGTCGATGAGACTGGCTAAACGAACAACCAGGGATTCGAGCGCGACCCGGTGTAGCTCTTCTGCCAGCGCAACCATACGATCCAGGGCGAGTTGGCCCTCATATTCATACAGATCCACCAGTCCTAGCTCATCGAGACTGATGATGTCCTGCTGCCAGTATTCGTCCTCGTTCTCGTCTTCGCCGGGCACCAATTGCTGGAAATACTCTTCGACCTTTCCAAAAACGATATTACAGATTTCGTTTTTGCGCCTACGGACAAGTATTGCGGCGTCGTAGATTCGGTTGCGGCCATTCTCGTCCGGTTTTATCCGACTGGACAGGGCCAATAGCTCTTCCAACATATCATCGAGAGCGCCGGGGAAATAACGGGCTAGTTGTTTAATAGCGTCGCTGTGGAATTGCTTAAGCAGGCGAGAGTTTTCAGCCGTGGATCCGGTGATGGCGGGAGTGTCAGATTTCCCAGGTATTGTGGCTGGCTGGCCAGTCAAGGATTGTATGTATCGTTCGGCCGACTCTTTATCGAGATACAGGGGAGTCAGCGACAGCACACCACCGGCAACACCGTCAATGCGCGCTTCCACACTCTCGACACTGTCATCGCCGGGCAGCGAGAGCTGCGCCTTCATGCCAGGACGCAGACTGACCTTGCCACCATCGCTGGTGCCTGCTAACAGAGTAACCTCAGTTAATTGCAGCGTACCTTCGAGGTTAGCACCCAGCTTACCGGCCAGCCTGGCTCCTCCATCCAACTCCAGGTTTGCCTGATGTTGGAACGCTTGTGACTGGGTGCCGGGCATCGTGTTCCTAAATGATTGAGTAGACAAAGGTGCGAGTATAACCTTTAACCAAGTTGCCTCAAACCGCCCCGGATGGGTTAGCGTTTGGCTGGCTTCTGGCGACGCTTGCCCTTGAGTGCCTTTTTAACCGTCTGTTTGCAGTCATAGTACCAAAAGGGTACGCGCCACAGCGCTGACAGTGACTTGCCCAGATGATTCTCATAGTGCTTGATAAAGCGTTGACGATCATTCCAATTGAGTTTGTAAGCAATTCTAATCAAGTCCAGCATGCGGTGACGTGTTTGAACTTTAGATCCGGGGCCTGACCATGCGCGAACTCGACCGATATCTATCGCCATGGGACAAACATTGCCCTGCTGATCTTTTACTAGCAGTAAATTACCTGAGGACAGATCCCGGTGAATGATTTGTTTGTTATGCATGCTACATACAAACCCGCTAATCAACCTGAACCAGGCTTCTTTGTCCAAGCCCTCGAATTCGGCCTCACCCCGGTTGATGGAGGCATACACATCGCGGGCAGAAAATGCTCCGGGTACGAACTGGCACAGATACCAGGAATCACGAATTCCAGGTTGTTGCCGGGCTTCGAAAAACGCAATTGGAAGGGGGGTTGCCACGCCTTTACGCAACATATCGCAAGCGTTATTCCAGTGGCGACGGCCTTTGCTGGGATAGAAGCGGTAGGTGAAGTGCTTTATACCCTTAACGCGGTTGAGCTTGACTGTGACCTGCTCGCAAATCCCACGGGGATCAGCAACATTCCAGAGTCGATTGCGGGCGTCCCGGAGTACCTGGGTTGCTTCTAGCTGTTCTAGTTTGCCCGGATGCAGCTGCTGGGCCAGAACCAGATCCTGCTCTCGAGATTCGGCTCTCAACATGTGTGCGCCGTGCCAGTGGAGATCGCTATAACTGATCGACTGCCATTGGGGCGAGGAGAGGTGGACAACCTGGTCGATCGACAGGCTTTGCGATTTATCGCTTGCCTGCGTCTGACAAGGACCCTGCAGTTCGATGACCATGGGATGCTCGTTGATGACCAGTGGGTTGGCTAGCTCCTGTCCTGTGGCATCGCGAAATATAGCTTGGTCCAAGACACCTTGAGCCAACACTGCGTCCAGGTGTTTAACCTGACCGTCCCGGGTCCATGCCAGCATGAAGTGTCGTCCGGTTTTGTCGCTGTACTGAAACATGCTGGCGCCGTCCGGGTCGTGCTCTACACTGAGGCATTGAGCCCCCGCCAGACGTTTTGCGATATAGGCCATGGCGTGAAAAGCGAGTGTCGGTGCAAAGTTCTCAGGATTTCCTTTTACTTTCTCGTAGAAACTGACTTGGTCAATCATCGGATAGTCGTTCGCGCCATCATCGATCAGGCCATCCCGGGAGCAGATCAACGGTCCCCAGTAGACCCGAGACAGGGCGTTGCTGGCCGCGGCCAGGGCCAGGTAGCGGACCAGGTAATCTGTTCTCTTTTGTTCAGGCCAGGCGGCACGACGTTGCAGTCTTTTGATCGTCCAGCAGGTGTAAGTGCACATCAACTCATTGGTGCCTGTTCGAGCGCCAATAGCTTTTAGAATGCGTGCCTTTTTGATCAGGTTGAGCTTTAACGGCTTTCGTGCCATTGCACCCAAAACGCGGTGGTCAAAGGCCTCGGGTTCGACCACTCGTTCAACGAAAAGGTTGTCGCTGTGAATATCGGGGGTGACGCCCAGACGTCGAAACATGCCCAGGTAGGTGGCATTGTAGAGAGGTTCAAAGTCCGAAACGTTAGGGCCAACCAAGCGTATGTCGAAGTTTGTAGCGACCTCTTGACCGAGGATGTTGGCCAGCAAAAAACCTTGAGAGGATAATCCGGACCATTTCCCTCGGTTTGGTGTATTGCCAATTTCAAACAGACTGACCCTGCCCTGGTAGGCACCGAAACAGTCTTCCAGAAAATCTCGCCAGCGCTGCTGCGCGGTCACATCTTCGAACAGGATTTGGGCCTGGGCGATCGGTGGCAACAAGTCCAACATGATTTCCACATCTGCTGCCAGTAGTCGTTCCAGCAATCGATGGGCAGGTCCCTCAGCACTGCCGTAACTGAAGTCCATGCGCACCTGACGTATGTCCAACTCCTGCAGGCGATCGATAACGTAGTCATCACAGGCTGGGTCTTCACCTGGTGCTACGTTAACGCCAAAAAAATCCTTTGGAATAACCAGACCGGCGTCCGGCTGGTGATCAGTGCCTATAAGCCGGGCGCATAGACCAACCGCGTTTAATAACTCCCGGGCGGCCGTAGGATAGCCGTAGAGGGGGTGCAGCAGTTTGTTCACTTCAGCGGATCCACTTCATTGCCTGACTTGATGACGCAATTATAACAGGAGCCGCCAGTTGTTTACTGATCTGGGCTTGCCGCGTCCAGGAACGCGGGTTTCTCACCGCCGCCGTGCACCGCAAAACTGGTGCCGCTGACATAAGACGCGAGCGATGAAGCCAAAAACAGACAGGCGTCGCCGATGTCTTCAGGAACGGCCATTCGACCCATAGGGATGGTGGCTTCCACGGCAGCAATACCATGCTCATCCCCGTAGTGGAGATGGGATTGCTCGGTGCGAGTGAGGCCCACAATGATCGCGTTCACCCTGACTTTGGGCGCCCATTCGACGGCCAGTGAACTTCCAAGGTTAACCAGGCCGGCTTTGGCGGCGCCGTAGGCAGCGGTCCCCGGAGATGGGCGCAGGGTGCTAACGCTGGCGATATTGATGATACTGCCACCGCCTTCCTGAGTCTGCATGATACGGTTGGCAGCCTGGCTGAAGTTCAGCGGTGCGATCAGATTCAGCCGGATAATAGATTCGGAGAAGCGAGGAGATACCTCGGCGGCATCAGCATGGGGGGCACCGCCAGCATTGTTGACCAGCACATCCAGACGACCAAATTGAGCGACGGCATAGTCGACGCAGGCCTCAATCTGTTCAAAATTTTTCACGTCGCAGGCGATGAACAGTGCCTGCCTGCCGCCGGCGCTGGGCAGGCTTTCTGGCTCTGAACGCCCGCAGATCAGCACCTTGGCTCCGGCTGCGAGGAAGCGCTCGCTAATACCTCGGCCAATACCTTTGCCGCCCCCAGTGACAATGATGGCCTTACCCTCAAAATCCATGGGATTGGGGTTTAATAGCTTAGCGGTACTGTCCATATCTTTTAACTCCTCTGGCTGACAAGCCCTGGGCGCTTGTGATCAACAAGTGATTTACATAAGATGCCTGCGGCGCCGCCAATCCTAACTTAACAAAAGGGGGCTGGGAACTGAGCGGACTGAGCCCTTTCTGCGTAGAAGAGACTAAGTGGAGTTGGTAGCAACTGCTGTACTCCTTTCTATTACCCCTATCAGGACACGCATCATGACAACAGAAACACTACCCATACTGGCTATTTTAGGCGGCACTGGAGACCTTGGCACTGGCCTTGCCCGTCGCTGGGCTCAGGCTGGCTACCAGGTTCTAATTGGTTCGCGAACCCAGGAGAAGGCTGAGGCGGCAGTGGCCGACCTGCGAGAAGTAATGGCAGAGCGAGGCGTCGGCGAAATCAGTGTGCAAGCCATGGAAAACCTGGCTGCTGCCCAAGCCGCTGACATCGTTGCGATTACCGTCCCGTTTAGTCACCAAGCCAGCACGCTGGAACTGGTCAAGCCGGCTTTGCAGGGAAAGATCCTGATTGATGTAACCGTTCCTCTGGTGCCACCCAAGGTAGCCAGGGTTCAGCTGCCCGAAGGTGGCAGCGCAGGTCAAATTGCCCAGGATTTGCTCGGTGAAGAGGTGGCTGTAGTGTCAGCGTTCCAAAACGTCGCAGCGGCTCATCTGCAGGAAGGCAGTGGTTTGGATTGTGACGTACTGGTTTGTGGCAACAAGAAGGTCGCCCGGGAGCAGGTTATCACCTTGATAGAAGCCGCTGGTATGCGCGGTTTTCACGCTGGCATGATCAACAACGCAGCCGCGGCGGAGGCACTGACCTCGGTACTGATCGTGATCAACAAACAATACAGCTGCCACGCAGGTATTCGAATTACCGGCCTGGACCACGACTAGGCACGTTTCGATGGCAGGCTCGCTGCAACTGATTCCGCTGGTAGATTTTCCCCTGGTGGAGCCCGGGGACGATCTCGCTCAGCTGATCTGCACTTCGTTGGCATATAACGCCTTGGACCTGACCCCGGGTGACATTTTAGTGCTTGCCCAGAAAATCGTTTCCAAGGCGGAGGACTGCTACGCGCTATTGTCAGAAGTGGAGCCCTCGGCGGCAGCGTTGGAACTTGCCAGTCAGGCGAATAAGGACCCGCGACAGGCGGAGCTGATTTTACGAGAGAGCAGAGAGGTATTGCGGGTGCGACCGGGAGTAGTCATTGTTGAACATCGCAATGGCTATGTTCACGCTAATGCCGGTATTGATAAATCCAACATCAGTATCGATCAACAAGATCCACGGGTGTTACTGCTGCCTCACGACCCCGATAAATCCGCGGCTGAGCTGCGTCGGGCGCTGGGTACACGCACCGGTGTGACCCCGCAAATTATTATCAATGACAGTGCCGGTCGCGCCTGGCGCAATGGCACGGTCGGTATCGCTATTGGTACTGCCGGGTTGAACCCCTTGTTCAATCAGGTAGGCGAACGGGACATATTCGGCAATGTGTTGGAAGTAACGGAGCCTGCGGTGGCGGACGAGCTTGCAGCCGCGGCGTCTCTGGTGATGGGGCAAGCTGCGGAAGCATGCCCTGTGGTACTGGTCCGTGGGGCCGAGTTCCCGGAGTTTGATGGCGGATCGACGTCTTTGTTGCGTGAGCGCAGCATGGATATGTTTCGCTGATGACTGCGCAATCGGGCTGTGTGCTTGCACTCTCGGGGGGTGTTGGCGGCGCCAAGTTGTCGCTGGGACTAGACCGTGTGCTACCCCCCGGCGACCTGCATGTGCTGGCTAATACTGGCGATGACTTTGAACATTTGGGCCTCTCTATCAGCCCTGACATAGACACCTTGCTTTACACCCTATCCGGTCGCTCCAATCAAACCCTCGGCTGGGGCCTCGAAGGCGAAAGCTGGAACACCATGGAAGCACTTGAGGCACTGGGCGGTGACACCTGGTTTCGACTGGGTGATCGGGATATCGCAACGCATTTATGGCGCACAGAGCGCCTGGCCGGCGGTGCAGACCTAGCCGCCGTCACCCAGGAGTTGGCGCGGCGCATGCAAATCAACAGTCACATTCACCCGATGTCAAATCAAGCTGTTCGCACTACCGTGCACAGCGTTGAAGGGCACTTGCCTTTCCAGCACTATTTTGTGCGCCGCCAATGCGAACCGGCGGTAACCGGGTTCAGCTTTGAAGGGTTAGAGCAGGCGCAGGCGAATGCCCAAGTGATGGAATTATTGGCAACAAACCAGTTCAGCCACATCATTGTTTGCCCCTCCAATCCGTTTGTCAGCATCGACCCTATTTTGCAAGTATCTGGCATATGGCACGCACTCAGAGACTCGAGCGCTGCGGTGACTATGGTCTCACCGATTGTGGCTGGACAGGCCATCAAGGGCCCTGCGGCAAAAATGATGACTGAGCTGGCAGTGCCGGTTACTGCATTGGGCGTAGCCAAGCATTACGTGGACAAGTATCCCGGCCTTGTGGATGACTTCCTGATTGACCAAAGTGACGCTACACTGGCGCCAGAAATCAGTGCATTGGGAATGAGAGCGCATATCGCACCAACCGTAATGAAAACTCTAGAAGATAAAATTCAGCTGGCGCAAACCTGCCTGGCTTTGGAGACGACGTGACCTTAGTACATGCGTTGGTGCCTTTAAAAACGCTTGGAGAGGCAAAAAGCCGCCTCGCCGGTGTATTGCTGCCAGCAGAACGTTCATCGCTGGTGGCCGCCATGGTGCGAGATGTGTTGCAGGTGCTGTGTCGACATCCAGAAGTAGAGGCGATTAGCCTGGTGTCCGAGGATCCGCAAGTCCAGGTGATTGCCGAAGCCTTTGGCGTTGGCTTTATTGCCGAGGGCGAGTTACAGGTGAGTGGGCTCAATGCGGTGATCGACGCAGCGGCCAGTCAACTGGCGCGCACTGGAGCAGAGCGCCTGTTGGTGCTGCACGGCGACATTCCCACGCTGGGCTCTGATGACTTGAGCAATGTGTTGGCCACGTTAAAAGCTCGCGGTGGGCTGGTTATTGGCACGGATCATGATGGCGTTGGCACTAACCTGTTGGCGTTTGCTGTCAATGACATGCCACAGTTCCACTTCGGCGAAGGCAGCTGTGACCTGCACCACGCCTGGGCGGAAAAAGCAGGCCTGCCTGTGGCAGTGATCAAGCAACCTGGTATTGCCCTGGACATCGACGATCCAATGGATTTGGTGCAACTGCTGGGTGAAGCTAATGCGGGGACACACACGCACGCCTATTTGCAGGAATCTAAATTGGCTGCGAGAGTCATGCCCCCCAGCGCGGATAAATGGCAGGCACTGAAAGAGAAACTAGTGGGAGGCGAACTCCCGGACCGACCCGAAGCTCTGTCACTGGCTACCGTAATCGACACCGCTGAATTGGCACAGCTCGCTGGTGCGCAGCGAGACAGAGGCCACGGCAACACCATCACCTATTCACGCAAGGTGTTTATTCCGCTGACCAAACTGTGCCGCGATGTTTGCCATTACTGCACTTTTGCCCAGACCCCAAAGAAGATTGACCAGCCGTTTATGCCCGTTGAAGAAGTGCTCGCGCTATGCCGCGAGGGCGCGGCAATGGGCTGTCAGGAGGCTTTGTTTACCCTGGGTGAAAAGCCTGAGCTACGTTACAACATCGCTCGCAAAGCGCTGGCCGAAATGGGCTATGAGTCAACGCTCGATTATGTGAAAGAGGTTGCCGGTCGGGTATTGGCAGAAACCGGCTTGCTGCCCCATATCAACGCCGGGTGTATGACCGCCGAAGAAATAGCCTCGCTGCGCGAAGTCAGTGCTTCAATGGGAATCATGCTGGAGTCGGCATCGCCTCGGCTGTGTGAGAAGGGCATGCCTCATTACGGTTCTCCTGACAAAAATCCAGACGTTCGACTTGAGACCCTGGAGTTGGCGGGACAGGCTGCGGTGCCCTTTACCTCGGGTATTTTGATTGGAATCGGTGAAACACGGCGGGAACGTGTGGAGTCAATGCTGTCTTTGCGGGACGTTCATCTTCGCCATGGTCACTTGCAGGAAGTGATTGTACAGAACTTCCGTGCTAAACCCGGCACCCTGATGGCCAACGCTCCCGAACCCAATCTCGAGGACATGCTGTGGACTATTGCTGTGGCTCGGTTGGTTTTTGGCCCTGAAATGAGTATTCAGGCGCCCCCCAATCTGAGTCCGGGTGTATTACCGCAGCTGGTGGCAGCTGGCATTAATGATTGGGGCGGTGTCTCCCCGTTGACGCCTGATCATGTCAATCCTGAGGCGCCGTGGCCACACCTGGACAAGCTTGCCCGTGAAACGGCTTCAGCGGGTAAGTTTCTGGACCAGCGGCTGACGATTTACCCCGCCTACGCGCAAGCGCCGGAGCGCTGGCTGGATAAAGCGCTGCATGCTGCGGTGCTCGATCAAAGTGACAGTATGGGCTTTGCGCGTCGGGACGACTGGGTACCGGGGGAGGAACGCCCAGTGCCAGCGGTAGAGACCCAGTTGATGTTAAGCACGGCTGCACCGCAGGGCCGTGATGTAGATCCACAGTTGCGAAGTATTGTTGAACGCTGCAGGAACATGGCTGAACTTGATGAGTCAGAGGTAGTTCGCTTATTTGAGGCTAGGGGTCGTGACTTTTCTTTTTTGGTGAGTGCGGCTAATGAATTGCGAGAAACCGTAGCCGCTGACCGCGTCAGTTATGTCGTTAATCGTAATATTAACTACACCAACGTTTGCTACTTCAAATGTCAGTTCTGTGCCTTTTCTAAAGGCAAAGCCAGTGAAAACCTGCGGGGCAAACCCTACGATATCAGTGGCGATGAAATTGCACGGCGCTGTCGCGAGGCGTGGGCTCGTGGCGCAACTGAGGTTTGTATGCAGGGTGGCATTCACCCGGATTACACGGGCCAGACCTATCTGGATATTTTGCGCACCGTACGCACGGCGACGCCAGATATGCATATTCACGCATTTTCGCCACTGGAGGTATTACAGGGGGCAGAGACGCTGGGGCTTGATGTAGAGACTTTCCTGCGTCAATTGAAGGCCGCTGGTCTCAATACACTTCCGGGCACGGCAGCGGAAATCCTGCACGATGCGGTGAGAGCTCGCCTTTGTCCCGATAAATTAAACAGTCAGCAGTGGCTGGAAGTGATGGAAACCGCCCATAGCATCGGTTTGCGAACGACAGCAACCATCATGTACGGACATATCGAAAAGCCCCGGCACTGGGCGCATCATCTGTTGCAGCTGAGGGCGCTACAGCAGCGCACCGGTGGTTTTACCGAGTTCGTGCCGTTGCCTTTTGTGCACATGGAAGCTCCCATGTATCTCAAGGGTAATGCCCGTCGAGGCCCTACTTTTCGTGAAGCGGTGTTGATGCATGCGGTTGCCCGTCTGGTTTTTCACGGTTGGATAGACAACATTCAGACATCCTGGGTAAAGATGGGTGAACCCGGGGTGCAGGCCTGTTTGCAGGCGGGCTGCAATGACCTAGGCGGCACTCTCATGAATGAAAGCATTACTCGCGCTGCTGGTTCTGATCATGGCCAGGAGTGGCCGCCGGCCAGAATGGAGGCCCAGATTCGCAGCGCCGACAGGCGACCCCGTATGCGCAATACGCTTTATGGCAATGCGCCTGGTGCGCAGCGCGTTGCAGCTTTTAACGCGTCTCCATTGGCCGCACCCCAAAACACTGCTGCTGCCAAAGTCGAGCGCAGCAAGCTAATCGCGACTGTACAGTTGGGTGCTCGCGAAGCGGTTCGAGTGGCAGAGGAGCTTGCCTTCGTCGACCAGGTTTTCCTGGTCGCAGCTTGTGACTAATGTGGACTCAGGCATTGAACAGCTTGAGCCCGGCTGGCGGGCGCGACTCGCGCCGGAGTTTGATAAAGCCTATATGCGACAATTGGCGACGTTCATAAACTCGGAGAAAGAGTTGGGGAAGACTGTTTTTCCCGCGGAAGACCAGTTTTACAGCGCTTTTTCACACACGCCCCTGGATCGTGTAAAGGTGGTCATTGTTGGGCAGGATCCCTATCACGGCGAAGGCCAGGCCCATGGCCTGTGCTTTTCGGTAAAACCCGGTGTCAAGACTCCCCCTTCGTTGAACAACATTTATCAGGAAATTAATGCGGAATTAGGTTTACCGGTTCCCGCTCATGGCTGCCTGGCTAATTGGGCGGATCAAGGAGTTTTGTTACTCAATAGTGTGCTGTCAGTTGAGTGTGGAAAGGCAGCTTCGCATGAAGGCATGGGCTGGGAATCTTTTACTGATAAGGTGATCGAGGTCATTAATGATGATCGAGAGGCGGTTGTCTTTTTGCTTTGGGGTAACTATGCGCAGCGCAAGGGCGCAAGCATCGATACCGATCGCCACTGCGTGCTGAAGGCCCCGCATCCTTCACCGCTGAGCGCCTACCGGGGTTTTTTTGGTTGCGGTCATTTCAAGGCGACCAATGAGTATCTTAAGCAACGCGGCAGATCAGCGATCGACTGGTCTTTACCAGAAGTCGCCTGAACGCTATCTCTGGTGATACTTTAGGATCCGATCTCTAATTTCGCCCAGTCCGGGTTTCTCGTCGCGTACCTCCCGAGCAGATAAACCTTCCAGTTCATGGGGAAATACCAGCCATTCGCTGGTTTCGTGCAGATAAAAATCTGGAGAAAGCTCGGTTTTATTATTGCTGGGCTTGAAGTAGGGCGTGGCAATTTTAAAGGTGGGGCTGTTGCGTCGGCATTTTTTTTCCAGGTCCCAGATAACCTGTTGAATACTGCGGCCAGAATCAAATACATCGTCAACGATAAGCACTTTATCATCAGCGTTTACGTTTTCGACCAGGTAGTGCAACCCATGCACGATGACTGACTCGTTGGTCTGTTCAATGCCGGTGTAATGGGATGTGCGGATCGCAATATGGTCGGTATTTAAGCCCCCGTACTTGAGTAGCTCCTGTATGGCGATACCGACAGGGGCGCCGCCGCGCCAGACACCCACGATATAGTCAGGCTCAAAGCCGCTTTCCAGTACCATGAGACCCAGCTCGTAGGAGTCCAGTAACAATTGGTTAGCGTCGATGTAGGTTTTCTGGATGGTCATGAATATTCCCGCTGCCACATATTAAGGCAGCGATTGTATTACACAGACGTGTGGGCAGACACAGGATATGTTGCTTGCAGAGAAATAAAACAGGCCTACGGCGCAATCAGTTCACCCGTCACCACGTCCACAGGCGCGGGGCAACAGCACTGGCACCCTGGTCGACACTATTGGTCGAGCATCGCTGGGTTTACCTTTAGTCGCGGCGCCCACGTCGATAAAGGGCATAGAAGGCCAGGGCGCTGGCAATGACGGTATAGCCCGCGCCTCCCAGCGCCATTGTATCCATGCTTACTCCTCGGTCGACCAACCAACCCATGGCAACCGGCGCGATGGCTGTTGCGAAAACCATGGCCGCAGTGGTTAAGGACTTTATGGAACCGAGGTGAAGAGTGCCGTACATCTCGGAGAAAAAAGGCGATGACAAAGTGGAATAAACGCCGACCGAAACTGCCAGCAAACCCATATAGATGATAGCGCCGAAAAAGTGATCCTCACTTGCCAGAACGATCAGTCCAACGCCCATTGGCAGACAGATCAAAGGCGCTAGTCTAATGGCGCTGTAACGATCTACCAAAAGCCCTGCTAACAGCTTGCAAAGGGTATTTAGCAAGGCGTAAAACAGGAAGAGACCGCCCCATGCCGCCAGGCTCCAGTTCTTTTCCTGAACCAGTTGCACCTGATGAAACATGAAACCGGTAAATAATAATGGTTGGGCCAGAAGCACCGGCAGGAACAGATAAAAGTTCAGGTCGCCAATGACTTCAGAACGGGTCCATTGGCGCCGTGAACTGACGACGCCGATACCGTTGTTGGATTGTAAGTCTCGAAGGTAGCGCAGGTGACGGCTGGTGTGGTCTTTTAACAGGAAATGCGCCAGAGTGGGTAGGGTGATCGCCAGTGCTGCTCCCCAAACTACCCAGGATTGCCGCCAATCCAGAATCACCATTGAGGCAATGACCAGGGACGGCAGTGTTGCTTCAGAAAGTGAGTACCCCATTCCACCCAGGGCATTGGCTTTGCCCTTGTGGTGGTCCAGATAACGCACCATGGTAGTTGCTCCCGCAATGCTCATTAGTCCCTGGCCAAAATGCCGCAGTGCCAGCAGGGCAAAGAACAAAAGCAGTGGGCCCGTGCTGACAGCCATCAGGGCGCACCCCAGAGCCAGGCCAAGGGTGACCAGAAAGGCATAGTTGCGCAGATCCATACGATCAATTAGCGACCCCGACCAGAGCAGTAACAAAGCACTGGCGAGCGTTGCGCCTGAGTAAAGTCCCCCAAACTCACCGTGGCTGAGGTCAAGGTCCGCACGGATTTCGCCACTGAATAGCCCTATGAAGTAGGTTTGCCCAAAGCTGGATCCAAAGGTCATGGCGAAGCCAAACAGCAGCAGGCGCCATTCTTCGCGAATCAGGGGCAGGAAGGATCTCATCGGGGCATTATCGCAGGCCTGTGCGAAAGCGAGTAGCGCAGCATAGACTAAAATCGACTAGGAGATTTCATCAATAGCGTCTATGGTGTCGCTTTTTTGGGAATTGGGAGCAAATACAGTGGGCGGGAAAATCAAGGTTCAAAAACCGTTGGTCATTCTTCACGGCGATGAAATGGCGCAGATTGCCTTTGAGCGGATTCTCGAACAGTTCGTAGCCTCTCGCCTGGAAATAGAACTGGTAGAGGTTGACCTGTCGGCCGAAAAGCGATTTACCAGCAACGGTCAGGTGGTCATTGACGCCATTGATGCGCTGAAGCAGCATGGCATTGGCATCAAAAATGCGGGGATGACGGTCAATCGTAGCCAACTGGACGAGTTGCTGGCGAAGTACCCTGAAGTGAATGAGGACAAGCTCGACAAATTAGCCACCAAGTCTCCGAACGGTGCTATCCGTAAAGGCATTGGCGGCAATATCACGCGCGAAGACATCGAGTTTCGAAACCTGAAGAGCGTTCGGCCTGATTGGGTCGATCGCGATATTGAAGTCGATACCATGGACAGCGGTGGCCTTGACTTCAGTTATAGCGAATTATCCAACGCTACCGGCGTGGCTAAAGTTATGTTTGTTGGCGAAACTGGCGATCCAGTCGAATTGCACCGTAGAACTCTGAAAAAAGGCGATCCCTGGATGCTCGCTACCAACTGCCTTGAAGAAGTAAAGGCTTGGGCGCACCGGTTCTTTCAGCGAGCGCTGGATGAGAAACGCGATATTTATCTTGGCCTCAAGGATACGGTAGTGTCGGGCTACGACGGTGTGATGCGTGCCGCCATCGAGGACATTTATGCGGAACACTACAGGGGTAAGGTTGCCGAGGCAGGTCTGAATTACCACTATGAGTTGATTGATGCGCAAGCGGCCCGCATCGTATCCAACCCTCCCGAGCGAGCCCTGTGGGGCGTCCCCGATAATGTCAGCGGGATGAAACTGTATAAGCTGGTGCAACAGCTTAAGCATTACGGGTTGCCCGAGCGAAAAGCTCATGTTTCCATCTCACGCATGAGCGCTGGAGGAGGGGACCAGTACGGCAGTTATAATACGCCTGCCCCTGAGAACGGCATTATCAAGGTCATTATGGACGGTGAGGAAAAACACGCCAGAACGGTGAAGGCGCATGATCCAATCTTGTTTATGTCGAACGATCGCGACGCGATTAAGGATTGGGTGAAGCAGGTATTTCGTGATGCCTCGCTGAGCAAAAAAGAAGTTTACTTTGGGCTGAAGCGAGAGTTTGTCAATTACGACGAGGTCTACAGCTCTATCATTCTGGAAATTCGCAAGGAATTGGCGGCTCTGGATACACCACCTCCGTCTTTCATGATAATGAGACCATCGCGGCAGCTGAGCAAAATGATTTGCGATCCGCCACGCTGGGGCTTATATCCTGCCCAGAATCTGGATGGAGATATTTTCTCCGACATTTCTGCGGCCCTGGGCGGTAGCCTGGCCACTGCCAGTTCGATCATCAAGAGCAAGGACGGCTCCATGCTCTATGAGGCGCCCCATGGTACTGCCCACGACCTCTACCTACGCTATGTGGAAACAGATGGAAAGGAGGCAAACTTCAACTCATCAGCGTTGATTTTTGCGGTCGCCAATGCACTTGAAGAACTGGGCAAAAGAGAAGACAACCAGGCGCTTGACGATTATGCAGGCAAACTCAAGCAGGCGTTGATTGAGACGGTTGCGCAGGGCACCATTACCGGCGATTTGAAGGGGAAAACCAGCGACCCGTCAATCGAGAAGATCGTCGATATGAATGGCTTCCTGGATGCAGTGGAAGCCAATTTGTAAGCAGCAAGAGCCCTCTATGAACTCAGAGGGCTTGCTTTATTGCTGTGATGGAGCGGCAGCGGCAAGCCGCAGTACTTAGTCCGCCGCAGGAATATCGTAGGGTAATTCGAGTACTTGAATTTCAGCACCCTGCTGCGATGTAAGGCGCAGCCCTTGTTCAACGCCTTTCTCGGTAGCACAAAGCAGACAAATGTTGCCCCCATCGGCGCTGGCGGCATTAACCAGGACGCCAACGCTTTGTTCTGCAGCATTAGAGAACAGCGCGGCTCCGGCACCGGGAGATTCCGTTTCGTCGAATTGGCCTAGGTACAAGCGCCGCTTGGCTTTGCCCCGATAATGCAGCCGGGCAACGATTTCCTGGCCCGTATAGCAGCCCTTGGTGAAACTGACATGTCCGGTGACATCGTAGTTGAGCATTTGCGGTAACAACTCCTCAATATTGGCCTGTTCTATTCTTCCGATACCTGCGCGGATTTGCAGTGCCTGCCACTGGCTCTCTTTGCCGCTGTTCAAATTTCGACCAAGTGAGTTCAAGCGCTCGCTGTGGTTTTGAGTATCAATCAGTACTTCAAATTGTGTGCCGGCATCGTCCATCTGAACCACGACATAACCGTCACCGGTGGCGGCCTGGTATTTAGCTTCGGGGATTGCAAAGCCCGCTTTGGCAAGGTCCTTCGCGGCTTCATTGCCCCAGCACCCAATGACTTGCCAATCTTGACGTTCGGCTTCCAAATCAGCCTTGGAAAAAACAATGTATTTACTAAAAGTTTTGGCCGCCGTCGCTAAAGTATTCGCTTTCAGGCGCAGCGCATAATGACTTTCACCGAGCTCGGCCAGCATAAAATCGCAAACCATACGTCCCTGAGGATTACAGTAGGCGCCAACAACGGCTTGTTGTGAGCTGACCTCGCGGGTGTCGCAGGT
Source organism: Candidatus Seongchinamella marina (assembly GCF_026262685.1). Lineage (NCBI taxonomy): Bacteria > Pseudomonadati > Pseudomonadota > Gammaproteobacteria > Cellvibrionales > Halieaceae > Seongchinamella > Candidatus Seongchinamella marina. Next base: position 261,600 of record NZ_SHNP01000004.1, on the reverse strand, counting down.
CACCTGACCCTGGAGGAAGGAGAGCGTATCAGGGCCGATAATGTGCAACAGTTGTTCGGAGTCTAGAAGAGCGAAGTGGGCACTCAAGGGATGGTCCTTTCAGGTGAAACGGGACACCAATGATAGGGCCTGGAGACCATCCTGTCAGTAGCCCCCTTGTGATCAGATATGACGTTATAATGTTCGCTTGTAGATGTGTAAACTTGAGTGTGTAACTGGCATGGTATCGGACGAAGAACTTAATCGTATGCGCTGGGCTGCAAGACGCGGCATGTTGGAACTGGATCTGGTGCTGGAGCCTTTCGTGCAGTCTCGCTTCGCTACTCTGGATGAAGCAGACCGGATTCGTTTCAAGGACTTGATGTTAAGCGAGGACCAGGACCTGTTTGCGTGGTTTATGCGTCGCGAGCAGCCACAAGACCGAGAGCTAGCACTCATTGTCAAAAAAATTCTCGACTTCACCCACACTTCACCTGACGATCGCTGAGTCATCCCTGCATGAGTGCGTAAGGTACCTTTTCATCGTTGCTGTTGTTCTGGCATTGTGGGAACTGGCGCGAGGCGGCTACCCCATTGTGGTCGTGTCTTGGACGCCTATGCTGGCGCTCCTCCTTTGGCGGAGCCGGCGGCAACGTCACATTGGTGTGGTCATCCGTTGGCGGCGCGGAGAGTGGACCATTGAATCCGACGGGCAGTTGGTACCTGTTGACCTGCGCCGAGCGCATTGCCTGCCCTTGTTGACGTTTATGGCCTGGCAGTCCGCGTCCGGAAAATTGGGTCAGGCCTGGCTTTTCAACGATAGCGCCCCTCCCTGTGACCTGCGGCGCCTGCGGGTGCGCTTACGTCTTGAGCGGGGAGTTTGATGGCGACAAAATGGTGTCTTTTGCCTCAGCTAACTGATTGGGGTAGTCGAGGGTGTAGTGCAGACCCCGGCTCTCCCGTCTCTCGATGGCGCAGCGAATCATCAGCTCCGCCACCATTGCCAGGTTGCGCAGTTCCAGGAGGTCATTCCCAACCTTGTAATTGCCGTAATAATCAGCGATCTCTGATTGCAGCAAGTTGACCCTGTTCAGGGCTCGTTCCAGGCGTTTATTGGTGCGCACAATGCCGACGTAGTCCCACATAAAACGACGCAATTCGTCCCAATTGTGAGAAATAACGACGTCTTCATCCGAGTCGGTTACCTGGCTTTCGTCCCAGGGGTGGCTAACGGCGGTTTGGGGTAGGTCAGGGAGGTTGGCAGCAATGTCCTGAGCTGCAGATTCTGCGTACACAATACACTCTAACAGCGAGTTCGAAGCCATACGATTGGCGCCATGCAGGCCGGTGGAAGAGGCTTCACCAATAGCATATAGTCCCACCAGGTCGGTGCGTCCAGCGGTGTCGACAATAATACCACCGCAGGTATAGTGGGCCGCCGGTACAATCGGGATAGGTTCAGCGCTCATATCTATGCCCAGTTCGCTGCAGCGCTGCATGACAGTGGGGAAGTGGCTCTCCAAAAACTCTCTGGATTTGTGTGAAATGTCCAGAAACAGGCAGTCCGCCCCCAGTCGTTTCATCTCGTGGTCTATCGCCCTGGCGACTACATCGCGGGGCGCCAACTCACCGCGTTCATCGAATTTTTCCATGAAGCGAGTGCCATCGGGGAGTAACAATTTGCCCCCTTCTCCCCTGACTGCTTCGGTTACTAAAAAAGATTTGGCCTTCGGATGGTATAGGCAGGTGGGGTGAAACTGGTTAAATTCCAAATTCGCTACGCGACATCCCGCCCGCCAAGCCATGGCGATTCCATCGCCGCTGGCACCGTCGGGATTGCTGGTATAAAGATAGGCTTTACTGGCTCCACCGGTCGCTAGCACGACCGCAGAAGCCTGGAAGAGATCTACCCGCTCTGTTTTTTGATTGAGAATATAGGCGCCGTGGCAGCGATCTTCGTCCCTGATCAGGTCTACAGCCACCCGATGGGTGAATACCTCAATGTTATCGGCTGCCAGGGCTTGCTCTGTGAGTACCTCGGAAATCGCTCTGCCGGTGCGGTCGGCGGAATGAATGATTCTCCGGTGACTGTGACCACCCTCCATTGCCAGGTGAAATTCTTTGCCGTCAGCCCGGTCCTGGCGCAGGTCAAAATCGACTCCCTGTTGCACTAGCCATTCTACGCAACGTCGGCTGTTGCTCACGGTGAATTCAACGGCCTTACGTTGGCATAACCCTGCCCCCGCACTGAGCGTGTCCTGAACGTGGGCGTCTATCGTGTCCCTGTCGTGGAGCACTGCGGCCATGCCGCCCTGTGCCCAATAGGTGGACCCCTGATTCAGGTCGGCCTTGGAAAGCAGGGCGACCCGACAGTCGGAGGGTAGATGCAGGGCGAGGCTGAGCCCGGCGGCCCCGCTGCCAATAATCAGTACATCGTGTTTGTAGGTCTGGGGCACGGTCTTGTTCACTTGCTGCGCTCGGGAGTGAAATATATGATGTGCCTCAACGACTTAGCGTCCAGGCTCTACGCCGCAGGCGAGTATATACGACCTCTGGCGAAATAAGGAAATCTCACGGTGGAATTCATTCCAAGGCAATTTTCCGCATTTTTGAACCATTCACCGATAGCGAGTGAACTCCAGTGTGCTTTGACGGTCTATTTGGGCAGAACGTATATAAGAGTCAGGGCAGTGGTGCCTCTGACCACAGGGGGTTAGGGGAGTGACGGCTGTCGAGACGGACCAGCAGCTCGTGGCCAGAGTGCAAACAGGTGATTCGCGAGCTTTCGACTTGCTGGTATTAAAGTACCAGCACAAGATCTTCAGCCTGATCGGTCGTTACGTGCATGATGCAGACGAGGTGCAGGACGTAGCCCAGGAAGCTTTTATCAAGGCTTATAGAGCGTTGCCGAAATTTCGGGGTGACAGTCAGTTTTATACGTGGCTGTACCGCATCGCGGTGAATACCGCCAAGAACCATCTGGTATCCCGTTCTCGCAGACCGCCGGGATCTGATGTGGACGTAGAAGATGCTGAGTATTACGAGGGCGGTGCAGCGCTCAGGGATATAGAAACGCCTGAAAATGCACTGTTTGGCGCAGAGCTTAAGCAGGTGGTTGAGGCAGCGATTAGCGATTTACCGGACGACTTGCGAACCGCGGTAACTTTACGGGAGTTTGACGGTCTCAGTTACGAGGACATCGCAGACATAATGGATTGTCCGGTGGGCACAGTCCGCTCGAGAATTTTTCGAGCCCGAGAGGCGATAGACAACAAAGTACGAGAACAGGTCGACGCAACGTGACTTGACTGACAAAAACAGTTTGGAATATCGGCGATATATCGATAACGCACCACGGGTGTGAAGGAATGAAGAAATGAGTGAACAGTTGGGGGAATCATTATCCGCATTGATGGATAACGAAGCCAATGAATTGGAGTTGCAGCGTCTGCTTAAGCAGGTGGGTAGCGATGCCGAGCTTCGGGCAACCTGGGCGCGTTATAACGCCGCTCGTGCAGTCATGTCGGGTCAGGACGTCAGTCACATGCAACTGGATATTTCATCCCGGGTGAGGGCTGCTATTGAAGTGGAGTCCGGCGTCACTCGAGAAACTTTGAAGCAACGACTGTTTCGTCCGATGGCCAGTTTTGCGGTCGCCGCTTCAGTCGCAGCCACCGTGGTCATTGGTGGGCAGCAGCTTGCACAGATTGGTGGCGCAGAGCCATACAGTGGCGGCCCTGTCGCTGCTTCAGGTGCCTCTCCCGTGGGCTTGGTCAATAGTCTGGGAGCGACAACAGTGCAAGCGAGTTATGGCACAGAGGCGATACCCGTCTTGCAGCCTGCGGCACGAACTGCCTATAAGGAATTGGCGCGTCAGCGTATGCAAATGTACATGCAGGAACATGCTGAACACTCCGCTCTCAATTCACCTCACGGGCTAATTCCATTCGCCCGGGTGCCGGAGATTCGCGAGTAGATTATCGGTGACTCTTTTGCGATACATTAAATGGCTTAGCGCGGGCGCGCTCGGTGTCTTTCTGATGCTTGCATCGCTCGCTGCCTCCGCGGCCTGCCCCGGCGCCGACAGTGAAGCGATCAAATGGCTCGATAAGATGTCTCGCAGCGTTCATCAGGTGAACTATCACGGCGTTGTTACTTTTCAAAGGGGGGAGGAAGACATGCAGGTAATGCAGGTTTCTCACTCCGTTACCGATGGCACCACCACTGAGAGCATGACGCAGCTTACGGGGCAGGGTGCCAAAGTTGTGCGCGCTGAACACCCCTTGGACTGTATTCATCCCGGGCATAAGCTGCTGCGCATAGGCGACGATATCAGCGCCGGTGAATGCGGTGTGGCCGAGCACTATCGGTTTAGTGTCACTGACGGTGAACGGGTTGCTGGCCGTAAAGCCGTTCGCATTATTGTTGCGCCCGGTGATATGTATCGCTATGGCTACGTCATGGAATTGGACCGCCGGACTGGCCTGTTACTTAAGACGGCAACCATGGGGCGTGGGGATAAAGTGTTGGAAAAATTCCAGTTTGCCGACTTGTCGTACAAAGGCAAAGACCTTGAGGGGGCAGATGCAAACCTCGTGCATGAGGCACAGCACCCCGTGCCGGGGCACAATGCGCCGCAGGTATCTGCTGCAGGATATGGCTGGGATGTGAAGTGGTTGCCCAGCGGTTTTATGGCAACCGATTCACAGCAGCGTAATGCAGGGCGTAAAACTTATACCGACGGCTTGGCCGTGTTCTCGGTATTTATTGAGGCACTCGACCGTGAAATTCGCCCTGGTGAAGGGGTGGTCCAAGCAGGCAGCACCACATCTTATAGTCGGGGTATGGCCTTGTCTGGAGACCCTGTGCTGGTGACAGTGGTGGGCGAGGTGCCAGTGAATACTGCAAGAATGGTCGCTGACTCCGTCAAATGGGTGCGTTGACATGCTGCTAGAGACTGGTCGTGTAGTTGCGGTTGAAACGGATGCCGTATGGGTAGAAACCATCCGCAAGACCACCTGCGGAAGTTGCGCAGCACAAAAGGGCTGTGGACACGGTTTGCTCAACCGGATATCAGAAGGTCATCGCTCTCTCATCAGGGCTTTGCCTGGCGGCATTAATCCGCAGGACTGCCGGGTAGACGACGAAGTAAGCATATCGATACCTGAGGCAGTGATTTTACGCGGGTCCATGGTGGTTTATATTTTGCCTTTGCTGCTGATGTTGGCCAGTGCAGCACTGGGCGCCAAATTGTTGTCCACTAATGTTGACCTGGGTAGTGCGCTTGGCGCGGTAGCGGGTATTACACTAGGGTTTGTGCTGGTGCGCTTGCACGCTCACCGGCATCGCGATGACAAGAATCTGCAGCCAACGCTTGTCAAAGTTTTACACCATGGCACCGAGGCAGTGCGGTTCGGTTGACCCCTGCATTGCGTGACATCATCCCATTTCCCTGATTGCGGATTTACCAATGACTTTATTATCAAGACTGATATACATCACGCTGTTTATAGCCCTGTTGTTAACCGGGCGAGCCGCTAGCGCCGCTCAACTCCCCGATTTCACAGATATCGTTAAGCAAAGTTCTCCGGCGGTGGTGAAGATTATCGTCGAAGCGAGCGGTCCCCGGCCCGGTCAGGCGCAGCCTGGTCCTGAGGAAATGCCCGAGTATTTGCGCCGCTTCTTCGAATTTCGAGGGGGGCCTCAAACACCCCGTCAGCGTATGGGTATGGGTTCAGGGTTTGTTATTTCAGAGGACGGCTTAATCGTGACTAACAACCACGTCGTTGAAGGAGCTGATAGCGTTCTGGTGCGGATGAGTGATCGTCGGGAGTTCGATGCCCAGGTTGTGGGAACAGACCCCCGCAGCGACCTCGCCTTGCTCAGGGTTGATGCCAGTAAGCTGCCCGTACTTGAGCTTGCCCCCCATGATGATCTCGATGTCGGGGAGTGGGTGCTGGCGATTGGCTCTCCCTTCGGCCTTGACTACTCAGTGACTGCAGGCATCGTGAGTGCAGAGGGACGCAGTTTACCCACGGAAGCTGGCGAAAATTACGTGCCTTTTATTCAAACAGACGTAGCTATCAATCCTGGGAACTCAGGCGGCCCCCTGTTTAACCTTGAAGGCGAAGTGGTTGGGGTTAACTCGCAGATATTCACCCGCAGTGGCGGCTCTATCGGGCTGTCGTTTGCTATCCCGGTAAGCGTGGTACGTAACGTAGTCGCTCAACTCGAGGAAAGTGGTCGCGTAACCCGAGGCTGGCTTGGTGTGACTATTCAGGATGTGGACAAAAATTTGGCGGAGTCTTTCGGTCTTGAACGCCCTCGCGGAGCTTTGGTAGTGCAGCTGGCACCCGGTGGTCCGGCGGCGGACGCTGATCTGCGCGAAGGTGACGTGATTATCAGCTTCGACGGTAAAGATATTCCGGCATCATCTGATCTGCCCCATGTGGTGGGTTTGATCGCACCGGGCAGCCGAGTCCCGGTGGTAGTGATGCGAGACAGGAAATCCAAGACCATCAAGGTTGAAGTCGGCGGATTGGATGCGGATGACAGCTATACCCTCAACTCAGGAGGGGACGGAGCAAACCAGGGAGGCCGTCTGGGATTGGTCGTTGAGGAGGCCCCACAGGAGGTTCTGGAGCGGTCGGGACTCGCCGGTGGCGTACTGGTCCGCGAGGTGGTGCCGGGTTCCGTGGCAGCGCAGGCGGGAGTGATGCACGGGGATATCATCACCCTGATCGCCAGCACGCCTGTTAAGTCGGTTTCGAGCTTTGACAAGGCTGTGGATAGATTGAGCAGTGGCAGCTCGGTCCCTTTGCGCCTGATGCGCCGAGGGTCTCCTATGTTCATCGGCCTGAAGCTTAAGGATTGATATCGATTACCGCCGGAGCATGGATAGCGACCGCAAGCTGATTCGGGTACAATCGCGCGTTTTTCTGCAGCGGCTCTTTCGGAGTCGCCGCTTGACCTTTTTCCGGGCCCGAACGAGTGAGTGATCTCCAGCACATCCGAAATTTTTCCATCATCGCCCATATCGATCATGGCAAGTCGACCCTGGCCGACCGTTTTATCCAACACTGCGGTGGACTCAGTGCCAGGGAGATGGACGAGCAGGTGCTCGATTCCATGGACATAGAGCGCGAGCGTGGAATTACGATTAAAGCCCAAAGTGTGACGCTTGATTACAGGGCTCGTGACGGGCAAGTGTATCAACTCAACTTTATCGATACCCCCGGCCACGTGGACTTTTCCTACGAGGTGTCACGTTCCCTTGCCGCTTGTGAGGGGGCCCTGCTGGTTGTCGATGCCGGACAGGGTGTGGAGGCACAATCCGTAGCGAATTGTTACACCGCCATAGAGCAAGGACTCGAAGTACTTCCCATTCTCAACAAAATGGACCTACCCCAGGCTGATCCTGACCGGGTAAAGCTGGAAATCGAGGAAATCATCGGTATCGATTCCAGTAATGCCTGCCCGGTCAGCGCCAAGTCAGGCATGGGGATAGAAGATGCACTTGAATACCTGGTAGAGGAAATTCCATCTCCGGAAGGTGACCGCGCTGCCCCCCTGCAGGCATTGATTATCGATTCCTGGTTTGACAACTACCTCGGGGTCGTTTCCCTCGTCAGGGTTAAACAGGGCGTATTGCGTAAGCGTGACAAAATCGTAGCCAAGTCTCTGGGCAAGGCTCACCAGGTCGACAGTGTTGGCATCTTTACACCGAAACGACATGAGACCGATTGCCTGCAAGCGGGAGAAGTGGGGTTTGTCGTTGCCGGGATCAAAGACATCCACGGTGCTCCCGTGGGCGACACGCTGGTCCACGACAAGAGCCCGGACGTGGGCTCACTTCCAGGTTTCAAACAGGTAAAACCGCAGGTTTATGCGGGTATTTTTACAATTTCGTCTGATGATTACGAAGATTTTCGCGATGCGCTCGGTAAACTAACCCTTAATGATGCCTCGCTTTTTTATGAGCCGGAAAGTTCTGACGCGCTGGGTTTTGGCTTTCGCTGCGGATTTCTGGGCATGCTCCATATGGAGATCATTCAGGAGCGTCTGGAGCGCGAGTATAATCTCGACTTGATCACCACTGCGCCGACGGTGATTTACGAGATCCAGAAGAAGAATGGCGACGTGGTCAGGGTCGATAATCCCTCGTCTTTGCCAGATGTGGGCGACATCGAAGAGACGCGTGAGCCTATTGCCCGCTGTAATATCCTGGTTCCCCAGGACTATCTGGGCAATGTGATTACTTTGTGCGTGGAAAAAAGGGGCGTGCAAAAAGACATGCAATTCCTCGGCGCCCAGGTGTCGATTGTTTATGACATCCCGATGGCGGAGGTGGTACTGGATTTCTTCGACAGACTCAAATCAGTTAGCCGTGGCTATGCTTCACTCGACTACAGCTTTGAGCGCTTTGAGGCGGCCCGATTATCGCGACTGGATGTATTGATTAACGGTGACAGGGTGGACGCACTTGCGGTTATTGTGCATCAGGATCACGTGCAGTATCGCGGCCGGGCGTTGACGGAAAAAATGAAAGAATTGATACCCCGACAAATGTTCGATGTCGCCATTCAGGCTGCCGTTGGTGGCAAAATTGTGGCGCGGCAAACCGTGAAAGCTTTGCGCAAGAATGTGACGGCCAAATGTTACGGCGGTGATGCTACGCGTAAAAAGAAACTGCTGGAAAAGCAGAAAGCAGGTAAAAAACGTATGAAACAGGTTGGCAACGTAGAAATTCCCCAGTCGGCATTCCTGGCAGTGCTCAAGGTGGATGGCTAATGGGTGGAGCAACCATAGATTTTCCGCTTATCCTGGTCATTCTGGTCGGTGGGTCAGGGCTGGTGTGGTTACTGGATAGCTTGTTTCTTGCGCCTGGTCGCAAGAAAATTATTGCTGAATTACAGGGCAAGTATCCAAATTGGGAAAAAGAAGGAAACCCGCAACAGCAGCAGTTCCAGGCCAGGGTCGCAGACCAGGCATCGGAGCCGATATTGGTGGAGTATGCACGCTCTTTCTTTCCAGTGCTGTTTATCGTCTTTGTACTCCGCTCATTCCTTGTGGAGCCTTTTCAAATCCCCTCGTCGTCTATGGTGCCCACCCTGCAGGTTGGCGACTATATTCTGGTCAACAAGTTCAACTATGGCATTCGTCTACCGGTGACACGCACTAAGGTGCTGGATTTGAACGAGCCGCAGCGTGGTGATGTCATGGTGTTTTTTCCTCCGCATATGAATGAGACCTATTACATCAAGCGAGTAGTGGGATTGCCGGGTGATACTGTCAGTTATCGCAACAAGCGCTTGTTCGTTAATGGCAAGGCTATAGGACGCGAAGAGCTGGCGATTGCCCCTGGCATCAATACCCGTTATCGGCTGGGACTGGAGCAGTTAGGCGATGCCAATCACCTCATGCAGGTCGACGAGGCCCGCATGCCCAGTAACTTTTCGGTAGTGGTTAAGCCAGGGCACTATTTCATGATGGGCGATAATCGTGATAACAGTTCAGACTCCCGGGTTTGGGGTCAGGTGCCAGAAAAGGATATAGTAGGCAAGGCCTTTGCAATATGGATGCATTGGGACTCGTTCCTCAGCGTGCCCAGCTTCAGCCGGGTGGGCTTGATAGAATGAGAATAATAATTTAATTGGGGGGTAGGGATATGCGCTCACTGCAGCATCAGAAAGGGATGTCGATACCAGGAATGCTGGCTATCGCAATCATGCTTGGTTTTTACGTGATGTGTTTTGTCAAAATGGTACCGCATTACTCGGAATACTTTACGATTAAAGACATCGTTTCCCAGGTCGCAGCTGAGCACCAGCCTGGTACTACAACTGTCGGTCAAGTGCGTCGGAGGCTCGATAAGCTGTTCAACACCAATCAAATTTACGCGATAAAAATCGGTGACGTAGAGGTTTATCGCGAAAAGGGCAAAACGTTCATTGATGCCAGTTATGAAGCTCGAATTCCGATCGCCGGCCGCATTGATGCTGTTTTAAACTTTAATGACCTGCTCTTTGTGGCGGGGCAGCCCAACGCCAAGTGACCGACCAGCAGGCAAATTCGGAGCGCTTGCAACGAGCGCTGGGCTACCAGTTTGCCGACAAGAGCCTGCTGCAACTCGCGCTGACGCATCGTAGCGTCGGTGGGCGTAATAACGAGCGCCTTGAGTTTCTCGGTGACTCTATCGTCAACCACATCATTGCCGAAGCCCTATACCGTCAATTTCCCGATGCCCGAGAAGGTGATATGAGCCGCATGCGAGCGTCCCTGGTCAAAGGAGACACCTTGGCCGAGGTCGCCAGGGAGTTGGACCTGGGAGAGCATCTTTTACTGGGACCTGGTGAGCGCAAGAGCGGCGGCAAACGGCGAGGTTCTATTCTCGCCGACGGATTGGAGGCAGTGGCTGGAGCCATTTTAATTGACTCAGATGTCGCGGCCTGTCGCAATTGTGTGCTGACCTGGTTTCGGGAACGCCTGGATTTGCTAAGCCTCGATGGCGCAGATAAAGATGCCAAAACCCTGTTGCAGGAGTATTTGCAGGGCCGCCGAAGCCCTTTGCCCGAATACGAATTATTGGGGGTGGTCGGTGAGGACCACGAACAGCAGTTTTATGTTGCTTGCCGCATCGCCAAGCCGGTGCTGGTCGTCGAGGGAGATGGGAGCAGTCGGCGTAAAGCCGAGCAGGCCGCTGCTCGAACCGCCCTCGCGAGGCTGGAGACACATGGCAAGTCAGAGTAAACGCTGTGGTTATGTCGCTATCGTGGGTCGCCCTAATGTGGGTAAGTCCACCTTGCTTAATCATATACTGGGGCAAAAAATCAGCATCACCTCCCGCAAACCCCAGACTACCCGACACCAGGTGCTTGGCATCAAAACTGAGAACGACTCCCAGGTCATTTTTGTCGATACCCCCGGGCTGCATAAAGTCGAGGAAAAAGCGATCAATCGCTATATGAATCGGGCAGCCAGTTCCGCCATCAAACACGTGGATCTGATTTTGTTCCTGATTGATCGCACTGCGTGGACTGAAGAAGACCAGATGGTTCTGGAACAGGTGCAGCGGACGAGAATTCCCACTTTGCTGGTCGTCAATAAGGTAGACCTGCTGGAGGACAAAAACATACTGCTGCCTCATCTACAGGAATTAGCGGACCGAGGGGAGTTTGAGGCCATAGTGCCGGTATCGGCATTGCGTCAGCGCAACGTTGATATGCTGGAGCAGGAAATTCTTAAGTACATGCCTGAGTCTGAGCACTTTTACCCGGAAGACCAAATTACCGACCGCAGTCAGCGTTTCCTCGCCGCTGAAATAGTCCGTGAAAAAATTACGCGCCAGTTGGGAGATGAGCTGCCTTATTCGGTAGCGGTGGAAATTGAGGAGTTTGGCCTGGACAACGAGATCGCCCATATATCGGCACTAATCCTGGTTGAACGTGAGGGGCAGAAAAGAATTATTATTGGTGAGAAAGGAGCGCGACTTCGTTCTATTGGCACCGAAGCGCGGGTGGATATGGAACGCTTGTTTGACTGCAAGGTTATGTTGCGCCTCTGGGTCAAGGTGAAAAGTGGCTGGTCTGACGACGAGCGTGCCCTGCGCAGTCTGGGCTACGACGACACCTGAGTCGTCTGCTATGCGTGTCAGCTTGCAACCCAGCTATATACTTCACAGCCGTCCCTACCGAGACAGCAGTTTGATCCTTGAGGTGTTCTGTGCTGAACATGGTCGTCTGAGCCTGGTGAGTAAGGGAGCGCGCCGGCGCTCTAAAGGCGGCAGCAGTGTTGCTTTGTTACAACCTTTCATTCCGCTGTTGCTATCATTTTCAGGGCGCAGCGAAATGAAAACCCTGACCCATGTAGAGCCCGCCGGGGTGGCGCCTCAATTGCGCGGTGAGCGCTTGTTTAGCGGCATGTATATCAATGAGTTATTGATGCGCCTTTTACATCGTCACGACCCTCATCCGCAGCTGTTCGCCAACTATGGCACAGCGCTCGGTGAGTTGGGTGATGCAGAGCAGGTTGAGGTCTGTTTGCGGCGCTTTGAACTGGGGCTGCTGGATGAGTTGGGCTACGGTTTTTCTCTGGCTGAGGATGGCCTGAGCGGTGAAGCAATTAGCGAGGACGGCTGGTATCATTTCAGCCCCGATTGTGGCCTGGTTGCCGGTGTGAAGGGCGCAAATCCGGCTCGGCCAGCCTATTCGGGAGCGGAGCTCTTGCTCCTGTCTCAAGGCAAATATGGCGGGGAGGCGCGCAGTGTCGCCCGCCGGTTGATGCGTGAGGTCCTGTCACAGTATCTCGGTAGTGAGCCGTTGAAGAGCAGGGATTTGTTTCACGGTCGTAGCCCGCAGGGCGGAGAAAGCCAATGATTGCAGTGGGAACTGACATCCTGAATTTTGAGCGCGTCGAGGACGTGGTAAAGCGTCAAGGTGATCGTTTTGTAGAACGTATTCTGACGCCCGGAGAACGGGAGGAATACGCGGCGAGTGCCCGCCCGATCAATCTGCTGGCAAAGCGCTTCGCTGCCAAAGAGGCGGTAGCCAAGTCACTTGGAACTGGCATTGGGCGGGGTGTTAGCTGGCAGGATATCCGTATCACTCACGATGATAATGGTGCACCTTACGTTGAGCTTAGCGGCGGCGCCTTGCGAGTGGCTGGCCAAAGGGGAGGCTCCAGAGTGGCGCTCAGTCTGGCGGATGAAGTGAACTGTGTGATCGCTTTTGCGGTGCTTGCCTGACGTTTTTTTTCCGCTGTTTTCTTACAAATTCGTTCACTACAATGCACGGCGTTACCTGACAAGTTACACTGCCCACCGGCGAGAGGATGCTGAGGAAATATGCGCGATTATCCGACTATTGAAGCCTGCGTAGGTAACACGCCGCTGGTGCGACTACAGCGTATGCAGGGAGAGACCAGCAACACGATCCTGCTTAAGCTGGAGGGGACTAATCCCGCCGGTTCAGTTAAGGATCGCCCTGCATTGAGCATGATAGTGCAGGCGGAAGCCAGGGGCGATATCCGCCCCGGCGATACTCTTATCGAGGCCACCAGTGGCAATACCGGTATCGCGCTTGCAATGGCCGCTGCCATTCGCGGATATCGCTTGTTGTTAATCATGCCTGCTCACATGAGCGACGAGCGTAAACGGGCCATGTCTGCTTATGGCGCCGTCCTAATAGAAGTGAGCCAGGGCGAAGGTATGGAGGGCGCTCGTGATCTCGCTATGGCGATGCAGGAACGTGGAGAGGGTCGGGTATTGGACCAATTTGCCAACGCGGACAATCCCCTTGCCCATTTGACGTCGACAGGACCTGAGATTTGGCAGCAAACAAACGGCACCGTGTCCCATTTTGTGAGCTCCATGGGGACTACGGGAACGATCATGGGTTGCTCAGCTTACCTGAAGCAGCAAAACCCTGAAATTCAAATCGTCGGGCTGCAACCTGAAGACGGTTCCAGTATCCCTGGTATTCGTCGCTGGTCAGAAGCTTACTTGCCGTCAATATTTGACGCTGCAAGAGTGGATCGGGTCATGGATATATCGCAGTCAGATTCTGAGCACATGATGCGTCGCCTGGCGGCGGAAGAGGGCATTTTTTGTGGCGTATCCTCTGGCGGTTCTGTCGTCGCGGCACTGCGTCTATCACAGGAACTGGAGGACGCTGTCATCGTGGCGATCATTTGCGATCGAGGCGATCGCTATCTGTCTACCGGCGTATTTACAGGGGGTTAGCGTGGTCCAGGTTAGGCATCAATCACACCACGAGTCCGGTCGCCATGAGGTCGATCTTGAGGTTTGGTTGGGTAGTCTCCCCCCCAATGTCGATTCTGGAGAGCATGAGAAGTTGCTTGCCACTGCTGAGCTGGTGCGAGCATTGTCTGAAGGGCCTGGTGAAGACCAGAATGACTGGGCCAGCGAAAGCGACTGCTTCAGGGCGGGACTTGATGTCGTTCTTATTCTTGCTGAGTTGCACGTCGGCACTGACTGTTTGCTGGCCGGCATGTTGTATCGGACGGTGCGCGAAAAACGGATAGAAATCCCTGAGGTTGAGGAGCGCTTTGGCGCGGGTGTCGCCAGTTTGCTGCGCGGGGTGCTGCGAATGGCCGCGATCGGAGATCTACGCCCGCAGCAGGACCAGCCGGTACTTGGCCAGGCACACGCGCAAAAAGACAATGTGCGCAAGATGCTCATAGCCCTGGTCGATGACGTTAGGGTTGCGCTGATCAAGTTAGCGGAACGCACATGCGCTATTCGCGCGGTCAAAGACGATGAAGACCGTCGGGAACCCATAGCAAGGGAAGTGTTTGACGTCTATGCCCCCTTGGCCCACCGGTTGGGTATTGGGCATTTGAAGTGGGAGTTGGAAGATCTATCCTTTCGTTACATATACGCCGATGCCTATCGCAAAATCGCACGTTTGCTGGACGGCAAACGACTAGAACGCGATCAGTTTATCGCTGAGGTTAAAGCATTGCTGACCGGTGTTTTACAGCAAGCCGGCCTGGAGTTCGAAATTGAAGGCCGGGCTAAACACATCTACAGCATATGGCGAAAAATGCAGCGCAAAGGGATTGGTTTCTCGCAAGTCTATGATATTCGCGCGGTGCGTATTCTGGTGCCAGAAATCAAAGATTGTTATGCCACCCTCGGTTTAGTGCATGGCCTGTGGCGTAATATTCCTAATGAGTTCGATGACTATATCGCCAGTCCCAAAGAGAACGGTTATCGCTCCCTGCACACTGCGGTAATTGGTCCTGAGGGTAAAATTCTGGAAGTACAGATACGCACTCGACAAATGCATGAAGAGGCAGAATTGGGTGTTTGTGCGCATTGGCGCTACAAAGGGTCGGACTCTACCCCTGGCATGGCCAGCAGCTATGAAGAGAAAATTGCCTGGCTGCGTCAAGTTCTGGATTGGCATGAGGAAACCGGCGACAGTGGTGATGTCGCCGAGCAATTCAGTTTCGATGTGGCGCAGGATAGAGTGTATGTTTTTACCCCGGATGGGGATGTTGTCAATCTGGCGCACGGCGCCACGCCTCTGGATTTTGCCTATCACGTCCATACCGAAGTTGGACATCGATGTCGTGGCGCTAAAGTCAACGGTTCTATTGTGCCGCTGACCTACTCATTGCGCACCGGAGAAAGAGTAGAGATCCTCACCAGCAAAGAAGGAATCCCTAAAAGAGACTGGGTACAACCGGGTCTGGGTTACCTGCGTACTTCCAGGGCGAGAGCCAAGGTACAGCACTGGTTCCGGGCACAGGCGAGGGAGGAAAACGTGGACGCCGGCCGCCACCTCCTGGATCGTGAATTCAAGCGCCTCGCACTGACGAGCGTCGACTATCGACGAATCGCGAGAAAGGTACAAATGAATAAAGTGGAGGACATGTATGCCGCAATCGGTTCTGGTGATTTGTCTTCGGCGCAAGTGCTTAATGCGGCTCAAGGGCTAATTGAGCGAAGACAGGAACCCCAGCTTAAGCTTGCCCGCCCGGGCGCTACCCGTCATCGCGGCGAAGTTCAGGTCCAGGGCGTGGGTAATCTGCTCAACCATATGGCAGGCTGCTGCAAGCCACTGCCTGGGGATGCAATTACCGGTTTTATTACTCAGGGGCGGGGCGTGAGCATTCACCGTAGCGACTGTGCTCGCCTGGTTCAATTGGCGGATGCCCAACCTGAACGGGTTATCGATGTTGAGTGGGGCCGCTCCCCGACTGATAATTACGAAGTTGATGTTTCAATTGAAGCCTATGATCGGCATGGTCTGTTGCGAGATATTACAGGACTGTTTGCTAATGCCCACATCAATGTTCTTACGATCAATACCCAGACTAATAAAAAGAGCCATACCGCGACTATGCGATTGCGAGTCGAGGTACCGAACCTCGGCTCACTGTCCAAGCTGCTGGAGAGGATTAATCGCTTGAACAACGTTATTGCAGCTGCCAGAGTCAGTGAATGAATAAAGCTTTGTCCACACCGCGGTATTCAATCGCTGATCTCCTGCGGGTCATGGAGCGCCTGCGCGACCCAAAACACGGCTGCCCCTGGGATTTGAAACAAGATTTCAAGTCCATTGTTCCCTCCACTCTTGAAGAGTGCTATGAGTTGGCAAGCGCCATAGAACAGGAGGATTATCACCACGTTGGTGAAGAGTTGGGCGATGTTATGTTCCAGGTGGTGTTTTACGCCCAGTTGGGTAGCGAGCAGGGCTTGTTCAATTTTGAACAAGTAGTTAATACCCTGGTAGAAAAGCTTGTGCGCCGCCACCCTCATGTGTTTGCCGCCGGGGAAATTGAAGGCGTCGCCAATGGCTCCGTCAGTGTTGATGATGTAAATGCTAGCTGGGAGGCAATAAAGCAACAGGAACGCAGTGCGAGAGAACAGCATGGTGTGCTGGCAGACGTGCCGGTAGCGCTGCCGGCCTTGCCTCGGGCGCAGAAATTACAAAAGCGAGCCGCTGCGGTGGGTTTTGATTGGCATGAAATCGGCTCAGTTATGCAAAAGCTGGAAGAGGAGTTAGAAGAACTGCGCACGGCTATTGGCAATGATAATGCAGCAGCAGTCCGCGAGGAAATGGGTGATGTGCTCTTTTCCTGCGTTAATTTGAGCAGGCACTTAAAGCTAGATGCCGAAGCCACTTTAAGAGAATCCTCCAGTAAATTTGAACAGCGTTTCAGGGCAATGGAATTGATGGCAGCTAAAGCTGAAACACCTCTTCATGAACTTGATGAGACTGCGCTGGATTCACTTTGGGAAAGGGCAAAAGCCCTCTGATACTTACCTGAGGTAGGGGTTGTAACCTAAATGCGCGCTGTGTATGGTTACTGGCCTTCAAAATACCCATTTTCACCTATATTGCGAAGCGGCTAGACCGCATCCATTCACAAACGAGGAAACTCGCCAATGCGATTGATTTTGTTGGGCGCCCCCGGCGCAGGCAAGGGAACACAGGCCCAGTACATCACGGGAAAGTTCGGCATTCCGCAAATATCTACCGGTGACATGCTTCGAGCAGCGGTAAAAGCCCAAACAGAATTAGGTTTGCAGGCGAAGGAAGTGATGGACGCAGGCGGTCTTGTTTCTGACGATATTATTATCGGCTTGGTGAAAGAACGTATCACCGAAGATGATTGCGCTAACGGCTTTCTCTTTGATGGATTTCCTCGCACTATTCCGCAGGCACAGGCGATGGTAGAAGCCGGAGTTTCTATTGATCATGTCGTCGAAATCGCCGTTGAAGACGAAGATATCGTGGCCCGGCTGAGTGGCCGCAGAGTCCATCCCGGCTCTGGACGCGTCTATCACGTGCGCTACAATCCGCCTCAGCAGGAAGGGCTGGATGACGAAACAAACGAAGCTCTGGTGCAACGTGAAGACGATCAGGAAGCCACGGTGCGCAAACGTTTGGAGGTTTACCATTCCCAAACCAGTCCTTTAATCGACTTCTACCAAAACATGGTTGGAGACAACTCACCCGCTTATCATTGCGTTCCTGGTGTTGGTGGAGTGGAAGAAATTCGTGATGCAGTGCTTGCGGAACTCGACGGCTAGTAGCGTAAATTGCATGAAAAAGGGGGGCTTAGCTCCTCTTTTTTTATGCCTAAAAAACCCATTTACACTATAAATACAGTGATTTTTAAGAGGTAGCGCGTTGCTTTTCTTTTTTTAAAAATTTTTCACAAGGCTTTTTTCTTCGCAGGTCCTTGATTTAAACGATCTTTTTGTTGTCAACTATGGTTGTAAGCGTTGACCTTTGTTGCTATTTTTGAGGCGCGTTACCTGACTATTAACTCTGGAGATAAACGTAATGGCAAAGGCAAAGAAGAAAACTACTGCGAAGAAGGCGCCGGCTTCACGCAAAAAGGCGCCTGCTAAGAAACGTCCCGCTGCAAAAAAAGCTGCAACCCGAAAAGCACCGGCTAAGAAAGCGGCACCGAAAAAAGTGGAAGTCTCACCAGCAGTTGCTCGTGCGAATGAAGCGATGGGT
This sequence comes from Candidatus Seongchinamella marina, assembly GCF_026262685.1. NCBI lineage: Bacteria > Pseudomonadati > Pseudomonadota > Gammaproteobacteria > Cellvibrionales > Halieaceae > Seongchinamella > Candidatus Seongchinamella marina. The sequence goes on along the minus strand of NZ_SHNP01000004.1, from coordinate 243,622 downwards.
AAATTACAAAAAGCATTGGACGCAGAGAAAAAATCGCTTGCAGCTGCGCGTAAAAAAATTGATGCAGCTCGCAAGCAGGCCGCTAAGAAAGCAACGGCCGCCAACAAGCGTGCTGTAAAAGCAGCGCAGAATGCATCGAAAAGAAACTCCGCCAAGATTAAAGCAATGCGTGAGAAATTAGGCGTGGCGAAAAAGCGGGCAGCAGACGCTTCAGATGCTGCGAAACTCAAAGCTGCAAAAGTTGCTGCCCAAGAGAAAGCACTGGCTAAAAAGGCCGAGTTGGCGATTAAGGCCGAACTGGACAAGGCGGCTCACCTGGCGAAAGCGGCAGAAAAGTGGATGAAGGATCGTGCCAAATCAGATGCTAAGAAGCTGGCTGCACTAGAGAAAAAGATAGCCAAGCAGATCGCTGCAGCAGAGAAAAAGGCGCTAGCGAAGGCCAAGGCTGCGGAAAAGAAAGCTGAGGCTAAGGCGAAGGCTGCTGCTAAGAAAGTAAAATCTGCAGTGACTAAGAAAAAGCCTGCGGCCAAGAAAAAAGCCAAGAAGGCCGCACCAAAGAAAAAAGCGGTAGCTAAGAAAAAAGCGGCTCCCAAGAAAAAAGCGGTAGCTAAGAAAAAAGCGGCTCCCAAGAAGAAAGCGGTAGCGAAGAAAAAAGCCGCTCCCAAGAAAAAAGCGGTAGCGAAGAAAAAGGCCGCTCCCAAGAAAAAAGCAGCTGCAAAGAAAAAGTAGTGGCAGCTGAATAACAAAGCCCACCGGCAGCAATGTCGGTGGGCTTTTTTTTGCCCCTCTGGTTTAAGCCAGTGCGTTTATGTTGAGAAAACTCTCTGATTGGTTATCCATATCAACGGCCACTGCACCTACTTGCTCATACCAGTGACGAACTGCGCGTTGGCCACTGTCGAGAAACGCCGGCAGTGATAGCAAGCATTCTGTGCGCATGAGCGCACAAAGGTATTGCCCGCCATCCCTGGTTTTTGCGTAGGCTACAGATTCCTCTGGTGATTGTGCCAGTGCTTGCAGTAAATGCTTTGCAAGGTTGGCAGGCAAGATAGGCGTGTCGCAGGGAACAATCATTACCAGTGGATGGGTAATCGCTGCGGTGGCCGCCTCCAGACCAGCTAATGGGCCCTGATATTCGGGGCGAAGGTCGGCGTTGGTCACTGTCGATAGTGCAGCGTAGCGTTCACGATTGCGATTGCAACTGATCAGCACTTCACTAACCTGGGGGGCAATTCTGCGATAGACGTGGTCGATCAGTGGTAGACCTTGCCAATTGAGCAACCCCTTGTCTTGGCCGCCGGCCCTTCGGCCTGCACCACCGGCAAGTATCAATCCGCTTATTAAGGGTGGTCTGGTCACGAAATTGCTCACGGGTGGTTCTTACTGTCTGGCTGCTGTGTGATAATTCAGTTTAACACCTACCCGCGGAATCAAGTACAAAGCGATGAAAGGCATATTGGCCATCGAGACTGCGACGGAAGCTTGCTCCGTGGCACTGTGGCGCGAACCAGAACTTCAACAGCAGCACGAAATCACCCCTCGCCAGCACAGTCAGAGGCTGTTTGGCATGTTGCGTGAATTGCTTGCGGACGGGCGTCTGCAAGCGCATGGAGTGGAGGCTATTGCCTACGGTTCCGGTCCCGGCTCTTTCACAGGATTGCGGATTGCCGCCAGTGCCGTGCAAGGACTTGCATACGCAAGCGGGCTGCCTGCCATTCCAGTATCCACACTGGCTTGTCAGGCACAAACGGCGATTCGAACGGAGCTTGTTCGGGAGGGAGATATTATTCTCAGCACTATCGACGCGCGTATTAATGAGATTTATTGCGCCTGTTATCGCGTCGAGAATGGTCTGCCCGTTGCTCTTGGGCCCGCACAGGCTTGCGCACCTTCTCAGTTGAGCTTGCCGGAAAGCGTAACTGGGGTCACGGCGGTGGGGAGCGGTTGTGAATTTCTGGATGAAAGTACCCAGTTTGTGCGCGAGGCAATCGACGAAGCTCATTCGCAGCTGGTGCCAGAAGCGAGAGACCTCATCCCGCTTGCCTTATCGGCTGCGAAACGAGGCGAGTTACAGTCCGCGAGGCAAGTGCAACCGGTGTACGTACGAGATGAAATCAATTGGAAAAAGATAGCTGAGCAGGGCAAGCAAGAATGATTGACTGGCCCCAGGCGCTTGTTCTTGCTGTTTTACAGGGACTCACTGAGTTTTTACCCATATCCAGTTCCGCTCACCTGGTTATACCTTCGTTACTACTGGAATGGCCGGACCAGGGCCTCGCATTTGACATAGCGGTTCATGTTGGGACGCTTGCGGCGGTGGTCTTCTATTATCGACAGGACTTGCGGCTGATTTCGATCGCCTGGCTTCGGTCTTTGGCTGGAGCCCCGTCCAATGGCGACAGTCGGACGGTGTGGTATTTGCTGCTCGCATCGACTCCCGTTGGATTGACGGGGGCGTTTCTCGGTGGTTTTGTTGAGGAACATGCTCGTAATCTGCCGGTCATTGCCTCGACGACACTGCTATTTGGTCTGCTTCTGGGCTTTGCAGATCGTCGTGCCAGGGTTACAGCTGGTAGTCGCTCGCTGAGCTTCGGCGTAGCCCTGTTTATTGGGGTGGCGCAGGCGCTGGCGCCCGTGCCGGGAGTTTCACGTTCCGGGATCACGATAACAGCAGCACTGCTTTTGAACATGAGTCGAAAAGACGCGGCACGCTTTTCGTTTCTGCTATCAATTCCGGTGATATCGGGATCAGGCGCAGTTAAAGCCTGGGAGCTGATCCAAAGCGCAGAGCCGGTAAACTGGTTGCTGATCGGCTGTGCATCGCTTGTATCTGCGATTACAGCCTATGCCTGTATCGCATTGTTCCTTCGGTTGCTCGATCGTATTGGCATGATGCCCTTTGTCTACTACCGCATTTTATTGGCCTTTATTCTGTTTGCAGTTTGGTTGGCCTGAGCTGGGAGAGAGTTTATGAAACTTGCATTTATTGGCCTCGGTGTCATGGGCTTTCCTATGGCAGGGCATCTGCAGCGTGCGGGACATGAGGTGACTGTTTATAACCGGACCGCTGAGAAGGCGCAAAAATGGGTCGCACAATATGGGGGAGACTCAGCAGAAACGCCACATCAGGCAGTCATCGGCGCTCAAGTAGTTTGTCTTTGTGTCGGTAACGATGACGATGTCAGGAGTGTAATGTTGGGTGAGCAAGGAATCATCACAGCTTGTTCCCCGGGAACGGTTGTGATCGATCACACTACAGCATCGGCTGACCTTGCCAGAGAATTGTATGTTGCCACCGCTCAGGTTGATTCAGGGTTTTTAGATGCGCCTGTTTCCGGCGGCCAGGCCGGCGCGGAGAACGGCGCACTTACCGTAATGGTAGGGGGCGAGCAGTCGGTGTTCGAACGAGCGTTCCCGGTCATTGATTGCTATGCCCGTTGCGCTCGGCTGCTGGGTCCCTCTGGCAGTGGTCAGTTGGCGAAGATGGCGAACCAGATATGTATCGCTGGCATAGTGCAGGGACTCGCGGAGGCTTTGGAGTTTTCAGCGCAGGCCGGGCTGGATTCAGCTGCCGTTATTGAAGTGATTTCTCAGGGGGCAGCCCAATCCTGGCAAATGGAGAATCGCTATCAGACCATGCTGGCAGGGAAATATGAGCACGGGTTTGCCGTCGATTGGATGCGCAAAGATTTGGGGATGGTGCTCGCTGAGGCTGACGCGATGGGGCTCGATTTGCCGGTCGCTGCCTTAGTGGACGGCTTCTATAGTGAAGTACAGTCTATGGGCGGTGGTCGATGGGATACTTCCAGTTTGTTTGCCCGCATGCGTGCAATGGGTCAAAACGTTTCACAAGAGGAATAAATGATGTCTGATCAGCAACAGTTCAATAGCCAGCTGTGCGGATTTCTTGCTCGCGCTACCACGCCTTTTCACGCAGTTACTGAGATGGTAAAGCAACTGCAGGATGCAGGTTTTTTGCAGTTGATGGAAGATGAAAGCTGGCAGTTGCAAGCAGGAGGGCGTTACTTTCTTACCCGAAACGGGAGCTCCCTGGTTGCTTTTGGTATTGGCGCAGAGGCTGGCCCGGCAGAAGGCCTGCGTATGGTGGGAGCGCACACAGACAGCCCGTGCCTTATGGTTAAGCCTACGCCTGAGAAAACCAGCCAGGGATACTTCCAGTTGGGTGTAGAGGTCTATGGAGGGGCTTTACTCAATCCCTGGTTCGACCGGGATTTGTCTCTGGCCGGAAGAGTCAGTTTTCAGTGTAAAAACGCTGAACTGAGAACCGCGCTGATCGATTTTCGAGATGCGATAGCAACCATTCCAAGTTTGGCGATTCATCTAGATCGAGAGGCCAACAAGAACCGCAGCATTAATCCGCAAAAAGATATTCCCCCTGTGTTGTGTCAAATGTCCGAGGGTGAAAAAGGCAACTTCCGTGAGTTACTGCATCAGCGTTTATTGCATGAGCATCCGGACTGCGATGTTGAGCAGGTGCTGGATTACGAGCTTTGTTTTTATGATACGCAGGCAGCCGCCATCGTTGGGCTGCGGGGTGACTTTATTGCATCTGCTCGTCTCGATAATCTGCTGAGCTGTCACACCGGTCTGCATGCCCTACAAGAGTGGGACGGTGCCGCCAGTGTGTTGCTGGTCTGTAATGATCATGAAGAAGTGGGGAGCTTGTCTGCAGCGGGAGCACAAGGGCCATTGCTTGAGTCAGTGCTAAAGCGGATTGCCGGCGATGACCAGGCCGCTTATGCAGCGCTCACAGAGCGTTCGATGATGATCTCTGCGGATAATGCCCATGGCATACACCCAAATTATGCGGATCGACATGATGAAAACCACGGGCCAGTCCTCAACAAAGGGCCGGTGATCAAAATTAACGCCAACCAGCGGTATGCATCCAACGCTGAGACCACCGGTCTTTATCGCATGCTGGCGGCGCAGGAGGGGGTGCCGGTGCAATCTTTTGTAGTGCGCACCGACATGGCCTGCGGCAGTACGATTGGCCCTATAACTGCGGGTGGGGTCGGCGTGCGTACTCTGGATATCGGCGTGCCCACTTTTGGTATGCATTCCATAAGAGAGCTCGCGGGGACTGCGGATGCTCATAATCTGAGCAAAGTGTTAAGGCGCTTCTATAATTATCGAGGCAGTCTGAGCGCCCGCTGATTCGCTGTGCGTGTTCTTCTTTTATCCGCTTATGCTGCCCAGAGCCATCGCTACTGGCAGCTCGGCTTACGGCAGATGTTCCCCCATTGGCAATGGGTAGAGTTGGAGCTGCCTGCCCGGCACTTCAGTTGGAGGGTGCGCGGCAACCCCCTGTTTTGGAGTGTGTCTGAGCGGGAGGTTTTAGAGAGCGGGTTTCAACTGCTGGTTGCTACTTCCATGGTTGACCTGGCGACATTGCGGGGGCTTGTGCCCGCGTTGGCCAGTGTCCCCAGTCTGCTTTACTTTCATGAAAACCAGTTTGAGTTTCCCCAGGATCGCCAGCAGCACAGCTTGCTGGAAGCGCAAATGGTGAGCATTTACAGTGCGATGGCTGCCGATCGTCTGGCTTTCAATTCTGCGTACAACAGAGACAGCTTTCTATCGGGTTGTAGCCAGTTGTTTGCGCGTCTGCCTGATTTCGTGCCGGAGCGTGTTGTTGATGCTATGGAGGAAAAAACCGAGGTGCTTCCCGTGCCACTGTTGCCAGTAGTTGAGGCACAGGCTAGCGCGTGGCGACCCGAAGAGAAATCGCGGGCGCTTCGCATTCTTTGGAACGCTCGCTTTGAGCACGATAAGGGTGGCGAGGGACTTCATCGTATTCTCAAGGGCCTGGAACCGTCAGGGCTCCATTATCAGCTCGCTGTTACCGGGCAACAGTTTCGCAATTCACCCGCGGTGTTTTCTGCAATCCAACGGGATTTCGAGCACCGTCTGGTTCAGTTTGGTTATATGGACTCCGCCGCCGATTACCATGCACTGCAAGCCGGCGCCGATATTATTCTGTCAACGGCGTTACATGAATTTCAGGGTTTGGCGGTGATGCAGGCGGTTCGTGCCGGCTGTATGCCCCTCGTGCCAGACCGTCTGGCTTATCGTGAGATGTATCCCGAACATTGCCGGTATCAATCCTGTCCCGACAATCTGCAACAGGAGGCCGACTCCGCGATAACACTTCTGCTGGAACTGGCAGCCCGGCCCTCAGTGCCTATCGATATGTCTGCTTACAGCATTGAGCAGCTGCGGCCACGTTACCTGCGCTTGTTGCAATCACTGCAGGATAGCCAGCCACAGCCAAGCTAGGTATCATTGGCGCCTTTTCCACTGACAGACAAAGTTCATGGCCAAGCAACGCGTGCTCACCGGTATCACCACTACCGGCACTCCTCATTTAGGTAACTACGTCGGCGCAATCCGTCCTTCCATAGCGGCGTCGCAAGATTCAACGCTGGATTCGTTTTTCTTCCTCGCTGATTATCATGCCTTGATCAAGGGGCAGGGGCCTGAACTGGTTCGGCAGTCCACTAAGGAAATTGCGGCAACCTGGCTGGCCCTTGGTTTGGATACTGACCACGCCCTATTTTATCGTCAATCCGATATTCCCGAGATTCCCGAACTTACCTGGGTACTCAATTGCAATGCCGCCAAAGGTCTTATGAATCGGGCTCACGCTTATAAGGCGGCGGTGCAGGCTAATGAGGATGCTGGTGAAGATCCTGATTTTGCGATCACCATGGGCTTATTTAGTTACCCGGTGTTAATGGCTGCCGACATTTTGATGTTTAATGCCAATAGTATTCCCGTTGGCCGTGACCAGATTCAACACGTGGAGATGGCCCGTGACATCGCGGGCCGCTTTAATCACAACTTTGCCGAAGTATTTACCCTGCCGGTAGCCGCGGTCGATGACAATGTTGCGGTACTGCAGGGACTGGATGGTCGCAAGATGTCCAAGAGCTATAACAACACTATTCCGCTGTTCTTGCCGGAAAAGAAACTACGCAAGCACATCAACAAGATCAAAACCAATTTGCTTGAGCCCGGCGAACCCAAAGATCCAGATGACTCTACCGTTTTCCAGGTGTGGGCGGCCTTTGCCGACGCGGCCGAGACTGCGCGCATGCGTAAGGCATTTGAGGAGGGCATTGCCTGGGGTGAGGCGAAAAAGCAGTTGTTTGAATTGATTGATGCTGAGTTGGCACCGGCGCGAGTTCGTTACGATGAACTGATGGAAGACCCGGGGCATATTGAGAGCGAATTGCTGAAAGGCGCGGAGCGCGCCAGGGAGCATAGTTCTGTTTTGATGGCCAAAGTGCGTGATGCCGTGGGTATTTCTCGTATTCGCTAGTGTTAACCGCGGGACTTTGTTGCCGATGGCTAGCGCGGCCCCGGTGACGCGTAGCCGCTCAGTCGATTAACTTGCTAGCGGCCAAAACTGTAGCCCACTTCAACATAGGCACCCAGAGGCTGCCCGACAAAGTACCGATAGTCGCCGAAGCCAAAATCCGCACGCTCAGCATAATCCTCGTCGAGCAAGTTGGTCAGCCGCAGGGTTCCCCGCCAGTGCGACGAAAACTGCGAGCTCACACGCAGGTTCATCAATGTATGTCCGTCATAGCTGTGTTTATTGTCGGGTTCGAGATAGTAAGAACCCATGTATACCCATTCCAGCTCGGCCACACTCTCCGGGTTGAACTCCCAACCCAGTCTTGCACTGCCAAAATGGCGCGGGGCGGTGTCGATATCGTTACCCTTGATGTCACCTGATGAACCCAGCAGGTTAATCCGGCTGTCATAGCGGTGGCGAGCAACGCTGCCCACGCCATTGACGTACCAGTTATCGTTGAAGCGATAGCCGAGATTAAATTCCAGACCCTGGTGTTTGGTACTTGCACCACTGATGTTCTGGCGATTGGCATCCTGGAATATGACATCGTCTTTTGTCATATAAAATAAAGACAGGTCGTAGTTCAGCTTGTCTGAGAAAACCCCGCGAAGCCCTACTTCGAGGTTATCCAGCTCTTCAGAATCCAGGTCGGCGACCTGTTGGCCGGCTTGTAGCCGATAGAGCTCGGTGGCTTGGGGCGCGCGAAAGCCATTGGCATAACGCAAGTAGGTTTGATGATTTTCTCCCAGGGTGTAGCTGCCACCTGCATTGAGAGACCAGTTGTTAAAATTGTCTTTCCTGTCGGCGGGACGATAGAAACGACAGGCAGTGGCTTCGGGCGCGCAGGCAGGGCCGTCACCGGTTTTGTTATCGTAGTCGTAGCGGCTGTACTCATAGCGCAAGCCCGCACTGAGCTCCAGCTTGTTGAGAGCCCATTCAAACTGGCTGAAAGCTGCCGCCATGGTGGCATCGACTTGGTAGTCATAGTGCACACCCGCCGGTTGGTTAGGGCTAAACCCGTCTGCCTGCACCTCCTTTAGCCAACCATCGGTGTAATCCGCGTCCAGGCCGTTAATCCAGCGCCACTGGCCCAGTTCGCTATAGATCGCGCCTTGAAATCCCAGGCTTCTGTGACCGTTTTCCTCCACTGGTTGCCAGGGCAGAAAATGCATCAGAAACTCCATGTCATTAGCACGCAAGTACGGGGTAAGGATCAGCTGGTGGTTGTCGCCCAGTTCCCGGCTGGCGCGGCTGTGAGCGAGAACAGACCAGGCGTCTCTGTAGGCTTCGGGATTGGGGTTTTGTCGTTTCAGGTCTTCGTCCGCGTAGGCTTTGTAGCCTTTTATGAAGCCGGCAGTTTCCTGGTTGAGGTTGCTGTAGTTGAGAACACTGCTGATGTCCCACTCGGTACCCGTAAAATCGTGCCGGAATGTCAGCTTTTGCTGATCATAGCCTGAGTCGTCCTTGTAGCCGCCGTTGGTGGTGGCGTTGGCACGAAGGCTAAGCCCGTGGGTGTCGCCGCTGCTGCCGTAGGCATACTTAGCGCGATAGTAGTCATAGGGGCCCGCTTCGACACTCAGGTCATTTTCTACCGCAGGTGCGGCACTTAGTATATTGATAACCCCGTGAAGTGCGTTGGAACCATAAAGCGATGTAGCGGGACCCTTGATGACTTCGATCGCTGCTGCTTGTTCGGTGTTTGCGTCAAACAGCTGGTTTATGTTGCAAAAGCCGGGCGCCCTGAGGCTGATACCATCTGCTGCCATGAAAAACGCACCACAGCTGCCCGCGCCCGTGAGCACGGGTGAGCGCAATGAGGGCAGACTCTCCTGACCATTGCCGCGGCTGATCCAGGCCCCCGCGACACGCTGCATTGCCTCGGTAATGTGGACATGACCGGTGAGTGCCAACTCGTCTTTGTTCACCCGTGCCCATGACAGCGGCAGCGTCGCCGCGTTTTCTGGCAAACGGCTCGCGGACACCAGTATTTCTTCCTGATAGATTTCTGTTGCAGCTAGCATTAGCGGATTTGCCAAAAGCCAGCAAGCCGCGACTAGCGCGCTCGATTTGGAGTGGAGCATGTTAAAATCTCAGTGGGAGGCGATAATATTTGAATCTGAACTGGCAGCGCTGGCTCCGTCACGGTTCCGTACTGCATCTGCTATCCGGAACATGGGAACCTTCAGCATTTCTACCAACTCTTCGCTGGCATTGGTCTTCTCCAGTGCTTTGTCCATGCACAATAACCACTGGTCACGTTGTTCCGGGCCTATGTGATAGGGCTCGTGGGGCTCGGTCATGCAGACCGTACCGTACTTGTCTGCGTATCGTGGGGGTCCGCCCATCCAACCGATGAGGTACATCGCCAGCTTTTGTTTCATGGGTGTGAGGTCTTGTGCATGCATCGCTCTCAAGCTGGCCACTTCAGGTAACTCGTCCATAATGTCGTAAAAGGCGTTTGTCAGTGCACAGATACCGTCTTCGCCCAGCAATTGGTAGGGTGTTTGGGCTTGGCTCATAGGTTTTTCCCTTGCAACAGAAGCAGTTCACAACGCCGTGCATTCTACACCTACTGGGCCGCAAAAGTCCCCAAGAAAGCACTCTTGAACAGGTGTCGTTCAGGATCAGCTCTGCTAAAATTCTCGAGCCGGGCAAGCTTGGGCTTGCTGTAATTTCACTACCCGTTAATGGAACCTTCACATGAGTCTTGCCAACAAAGTACTGGCTGTTAACAACGACCTGCCCATTCGCACCGGAGCGCCTGTCCATAGCGGCAAGGTGCGATCGGTTTACTGGCTGAATGAATCCGATAGCGCACGCCTCATTGCACAGCGTGGTTATGACGTGGCGGCCGATGCGCCGCTCGCGATTATGGTGATCTCCGATCGAATTTCTGCTTTTGAATGTATATGGCACGGTGAGGGTGGAATGAACGGGGTGCCTGGTAAAGGCGCAGCTCTCAACGCAATCTCCAATTACTGGTTCGATAGTTTTCGCAGCCAGGGTCTTGCCGATAGTCATATTCTGGAGGTGCCACATCCGCTGGTTTGGATTGTGCAAAAAGCACGTCCAGTAATGATCGAGGCCATTGCCAGGCAGTACATTACCGGTTCGATGTGGCGATCCTATGCCAAGGGCGAACGTGAATTCTGTGGTATTGAAATTTCTGATGGCCTTGAGAAAGATCAAAAATTGCCAGAGCTGCTAATTACGCCCTCCACCAAGGGGATTTTGGAAGGCATACCGGGCGTTCCTGCGGTTGATGATGTGAACATTACCCGCGGCAATATCGAAGCCAATTACCAGGCCTTTCATTTCAATAATCTCACCGATGTAGATCTCTACGAAAAACTGCTGAAAGACGGCTTCGATCTCATTAGTGCGAGACTTGCAACACTCGACCAGGTTTTTGTCGATACCAAGTTCGAGTTTGGCTACGTCACCGATAAGTTAGGCCAGGAAAAACTGATATATATGGATGAGGTGGGTACGCCGGACTCCTCCCGTATCTGGGATGGTCCTGCCTGGCGTGACGGTAAGGTGGTGGAAAACTCCAAAGAGAGCTTCCGCCAATTGTTGCTGAAGCACTTTCCCGACCCCGATATCCTGCTGAACAAGGCGCGTATGGAAGAGCGTACAGCGCTGGCCAGAGACAACGCACTGCCAGAAGAAGTATTGATGCAGGTTTCTGCAACTTATACCGATATTGCAGAGAAAATCACGGGCAAACCTATTTCGCTTTCCCAGAACCCCAAAGCAGAGATCATTGATGTTCTCAAAAATGAGTACGGACTGATTAGCTGAGCGAACCATTGTTAACTGACCCCGCGTTTTATCTGGTCAGTGTCCCTGCGGTGTTGCTGTATGGAATCGCCAAGGGGGGCTTTGGCGGTGCGGTGGCTGTATTGTCCGTACCACTGATGGCGCTGGTGATGTCGCCCACCCAGGCTGCCGCAGTCCTGTTGCCAATTCTTGTGGTGATGGATGCCTTTGTCGTAAGAACCTATTGGGGGCAGTTTGATCGCCAAGCACTTAAACTGCTGCTGCCAGGTGCCCTGGTGGGTATCGGTATTGGATACCTTGCTGCCGACGTCATGAACGATGATTACATGCGCATTCTTATCGGTGTGCTTTCTCTAGTATTCGGCGTGCAGCAACTGACCGGGCTCCAGTCTCGTAGCGCCGCTCAGCACAATGCTGGAGCAGCTGGTTTTTTTGGCACTCTCGCCGGCTTCACCAGCTTTAGTATTCACGCCGGTGGACCGCCTTTTACACTGTATTTATTGCCTAAAAAATTGAAACCACTGCTTTACGCAGGCACCGCGGGCATTTTTTTTGCGGTCGTTAATGTAATAAAGCTGGTTCCCTATTCAATGCTCGGCCAGTTCAGTCAAGAGAATCTCGTTTGTGCGCTGGTGCTGGTTCCATTGGCTCCGGTAGGCGTCCGAATTGGCCATTATTTGGTGAAAATATCCGACCCTGTTTTTTATTACAAAGTGATTAGTTTCTTCTTGATGATCGTGGGGGTGAAGTTGCTTTGGGAAGGAGTAGCAGGGCTTTGATGCATAGTTTAAAGCGATAAATCTGTGTAGTCTTTCCCGCAGATAGCCTTACGCGAAAGCAGGCTTTGGCTTAAGCTCGAAAGTGGCGACAATAAGGAGTACTGCAGATGACAGCCATCACCCTGGAAAAGCGCGGACAGCAGGCCTGGATTACGTTAAACCGTCCACAAGCGAAAAATATGCTCGATGGGGACGCCTTCGTGGAACTGGCAGATGCCTGGCAGGAGGTTCGCGACGATGATGACATCAGAGTGGCTGTTCTCACGGGAGCAGGGAAAGAGGATTTTTGTTGTGGCGGAGATCTCGGCAAGGTGATTCCCCTCTGGACCGGGGCCAGGCAACCAGAGAACCCAGTAGAGGAGCGTTTGCTCGCAGACCCCGCTATCCCTGAAAAAATTATGTTAAAAGGTGAGCCCCTGCTCAAGCCGATTATTGCTGCGATTAATGGGCGAGCACTGGGCGGCGGCACTGAGTTGTTGCAGGCCACCGATATTCGCATTGCAGCAGATCATGCCCAGTTTGCACTTCCCGAGCCCAAGCTGGGGATTGTTCCCGGTGCCGGCTCCATGGTGCGACTCGCGCGGCAGTTACCCTGGGCGCACGCGATGCGAATTTTACTGGGTGGCGAACCCATCAACGCCGCCGAAGCCCTGGCTATGGGCCTGGTATCTGAGGTCGTGCCGTTTGGCGAACTGCAGGCCAGGGCCGAACATTATGCAGACAATGTTTGCCGACAGGCGCCCCTGGCTTTGCAAGCGATAAAACGAACAGCGCTTGAAACCCATACACTACCCTGGACTGACGCTTTCCATTACGAAATGGAGCAAGCAGCTGCTGTGATGATGAGTCAGGATGCGAGGGAGGGCCCCAGGGCCTTTCGCGATAAGCGCCAGCCGCAGTTTAAGGGAGAGTGAAGGTGGCGATTACTGGTGCGGCGCTGTGCCCTCTGGTATAACGCCTCTCGGAGGTAAAACTATGAATTCCTACAAGCTCACAGAAACACTTGCCGTATCCGGCCAGATAAGCGCCGAATTGGTTGCTGATATTGCTGCAGCGGGATACAAGGTGTTGCTCAATAATCGCCCGGACGGGGAAGAGGGCGGGCAGCCCAGTAGCGCTGAGATTGCGGAGGCGGCGGTGGCGGCCGGACTTGAGTACCATCATATTCCGGTGACGGCGATCAACTTTCCCGGCGAACACCTGAAAGAAATGGCCGATTTATTTGACGATGCAGAGCGACCAGTATTTGCTTTTTGTCGCACCGGTACTCGTTGTGCCAATCTCTGGGTATTGTCGCAAGAGCCAGAGCAGCGAGAGCAGGCGGCAGGTCACGCTCGAGGGATTGGTTTTGATTTATCCATGGCGGCGCGCGCTTTATCCTGAGGTTGATCAGTCTGGGGGTAATTGACGTCCAACTGACTGAGGCGCAGTAGCTTTCAGGCTTGCGGTATATACCAAATCGGAGAACTCCAGGCTCTTTCCTGAATCACTTTGTTGTGGTCTGCAGAGCAACAGTTCTCCATACCCTCGGGGATGGAGGCAGGGTTCTCACAACGGACGCCGGCATCGGCGCAAATCCTCTGGCTCCAGCGGCAACTGGGGTTTTCCAGCACACGCGTATAGTAGAAAGCAGGTGCACCGGGATTGAAGTCATTGTCTTGCCAGACGCTACAGAGCTGGGCGTGGCCGCTGCCGCTGGTTTCACAGGTATTGATATCCACTGAAGCATTGTTGTCACCACCGGCGACATCGAACACGGTTTCTTGCAACTCGCCATCCTGATACCAGCCCTTGATTAGCTGAATGCGCTGTAGAGGGTTTCCTGGGTAGTCTGCGGTGCCGGTGTCGGCGAGGGCTGAAACAATAAAGCGAGGCGCTGTGTGTCCTTTGGAAGGTGTAGCCAGATCAGCTCCCATTGGCACCCCGTGAGCGTACCCCTGGGCCACCATGTCGGCTGCAGAACAGGCGTCTTTGTGGTAATCCCAGCCACCGAAAAACCGCACTATCGGACGAGTACCACTAGTGGCATAAGCCTCGCGCCGCTGCATCGCGGCGAACAATGAGTCACGGGTGTTTTCTTCAGCGTAGAGTACAGCGAGACCGCCGGGACCGTATTCCAACTCATCGGGTAACCCCTTTGGCACTCCATCAGCGGCGCCCATACCCGCGCCTCCGTGGCCTGGGTGATTTTTCTCCATTGCCAGACCAGGCGCTGCAATATGGGTATCAGTGCTGGAGATAAGTCCATATTTAAAACTGTTAACGCCGAGCTCAGCCTGCTGCTGCAGTCCTTTTTTCAGCGCGTAGCGCAAAAAGTTGGTCTGATCGGGAAGCTTGGTTTCCGGCAGCCGCTCTTCGTCCACAAAGTAGGTTAGCCAGTCCATGGCACCGCCTTCCGCAATCCCGGTGTTCTTGCCGCCAAAGCTGTCGTAACCCATTTTTTCGAAGTTACAGTATTCGTCCTCAGACCATGTCGGTATGCGATTATCACACTCAGAAGAGCCTTTATGCTGCATCACTTCAAACAGAGCGTTCCAGCGAGCGCGACGGCGGGCTTCCTCGGCAGTGACCGGACTTTCGGGAATCTGGCCGTCTTCAATTCGCGCACTTTCAAACATCAAGCCACCACTGAGGTTCGAGTTGTGAGGGATAACGACTGCATCGCAACCGGGGTTATCCTCGAGACACTCCTTGTCGAGATAGTCCCACAAGTCGACTTGTGACGGAGATTCTATCCATGACAGTGCCCGATCAGGGACTGTTTCGTTTTTGAATACCACGTTGTGGTGGAGGTTTTGGCCACTGCCTACAGAAGCAGTCCACTCATAGCCGACAAAACTGGTGAAAACACACTCGCTGCTGCGATCGTAGGCTTGCTCGGCTGCAAATTGCACGTCTTTCCAGGTGTCTGCCGCTGCTGCGAAGCACTCTTCATTGTCATCGCCGCAAAACCCCCACCGCTGCTTCCCGGCGAGACCATAGGCGGCAAATGTGCCAAACGAAAGTTGGGGAAGATGTCTGTGTGCAATGCATATGGGGTGCCAGTAGCCGGGTGATCCCTCGATATTGCACATTCGCATCTCACCCATAAACTCTGAGTGATCCGTTACTGCGGTGAAATCCAGTGGTCGGTCCAACTGAACACTTCGCATCGGTTGGTCGTTGTCATCATAGGGTTGGATACCCATTCGTCCGCCTTTGGCAAAACGGTAGGCATCCTCCGGTTTATTGCGAGTGTCCTGAGAGTTGGCGTCAAAAGACCATGCTGTATGTACATGGGTATCACCAAAATGTGGACGTCGCAGCGCATCAAAGTTGGTGCAATCCTCACGGTCTTCGGACACCTTATAGGGTCGAGTCGCACTCAGCGAAGGCGGGGAAGCCGTTATTGCAGCTCCTTCAGCTTTGTTTTTCGCAAAGGAGGGCGAGGTGATAGTGATGGCGATCAGCAATAATACGGGGGCAATACGCATAGGAAGTTTTTGATCTGCAGATAAAGAGACGTAGTGTCTAATTTTGTCCAGACTTTGACAACGTTAGCGGTATTACAGGTTGGGCTATCGCAGTCAATATTTCAGAAGCTGTATTTAAGGTCGAAACCCCAGGTCCGAGGCTCACCCCACAGTACTGCTCTGGATGCATGAGGCAGGTTGCCGATGGTGAAATTGACGTATTCTTCGTCAAGCGCATTTTTGACCCATGCTGACAATGCCAGTTCTCCCACAGGCAGAGTGACCCCCGATAAACTGAGCCTTCCATTGAGTAAGCTGTATGCATCGATGGCGAGCAACGTGTTGCTGGTGTTGCGCTCATCAACGAAGTTGGCGTTGAGGTTAGCGCTCCAGTTGCCGTAGCTCACCCTGGGTAATTGATAATCAAGGTTGACGCTGGCACTGTTGCGAGGTGCGTTGTCAAAGCCAAAAGAACGAGGGTCACCTGTGAAAGGGTCGTTGACGTCTTCAATTTCACTGTGCAGATAGGCATAGTTGACGCGCAATAGCGTGTTTTGGCCGAGAAAGCTGACGGCTTCCAGTTCGATACCCGATAGCTTTGCGGAGCCTGTATTGAACACCCGGGTATCGGAAATGCTGTTCGGTAGTAAGAAGTTCAGTTGCATGTCTTTAACATCGGAATAGAAAATTGCGGCGTTCAGTCGCAGCGCTCGCTGCAGCCATTCTGCTTTTAGTCCGAGCTCCAGCGTGCGATTCTTTTCTTCATCGAAACCCTGCGAAAAATAGTCAGGATCGGGATCGCGGGTATTAAACCCACCGCTTTTATAAGCTTCAGCGAGCTTGCCATAGAGACGAGTGTCCTCGGCTAGGTCATGCTCAATCATGAAGCTGAAAGAGTTGTCGCTGAAATTTTTGGCAGCAGCAGCTTTAAAATCAATGCTTTCAAATGGGCCGATGATGTTGGAACCATAATCCACGAAATTGTCTTGTTGAAATAAACGATTCACTTTTCGTTCATCTCGCGAGTGGCGCCAGCCCAGGGTGACTTTCCAGGCATCCCGGGGGCTCCAGCCAAAGTGTCCGTAGGCTGCGATTGCTGTGTTATCAATGACGTTGTTTTCGGCGCGAATGTTGACGGCTCGCGCCGAGTCTCCTGTCTCTATCAACGGGAAACTGAATATGTGATGCATGGGGAACCAGTTTTCTCTGGCCTCTTCGCTAAAATAGTAAAGCCCGGCAACCAGGTCAAAATTGCGCCAATCGGCAATTAACTGCAGTTCCTGAGAGAATTGATCCTGGTCGAGTTGGGTGCGCACCGTCTCGTAATCCAGGGGAGCGGCACTGTTTTCACCCAGGCTAATGCCGGAAAAATCGACCCGATATTCGGCGCTGGCACCACTGGAAAAGTCGATATAGCTCAGGTCTTCCATTTCACGATAGGCACTAATCGACTTGAGAGTCCATGACTGTGCTGTCCACGCAAGGGTCAGGGCATGGCCTTCGATGACAGTATCAGTGGGTAACAGTGGGGCATTGGTCGCAAGCCTTTCAAACAAGCGCTCCCCATACGGGACGAAGCGCTGGGAACTGATGATTGCGGCGTCCACCGGCGTTCCGGCAGGAATGCCGGGGCTGACTGCCTGGGGCGTGTAGTTGTAACTTTCGATACGCGATTTGTCCCAACTGTAATTCAGGCTGAGGGTTTCAGTCGTGAGCCAGCGCCAGTCAATGCGGTAGCCCTCGGACTTGATGTCGCCGTAATTACCTCCGGGGCCGTCGTTGCCTACGAAACCATCTTCTCGCTTGCCCAGTGCTGCTATTTTTACCGCATGTCGGGCATTAAGCGGTAGATTGAGACTGGAGCGCAAAAGCAGGCGGTCACGCTTGCCTGTGCCAATAACCTGGGCGAATGCAATTTTCTCGGGGTTGGGTCGTTCTGTGACGAGGTTTAATGCGCCACCAGTGGTGTTTCGTCCGTAAAGCGTACCCTGAGGACCGCGCAATACCTCCACGCGTTCGAGATCAGCCACATCGGCAGCAAGCCCCGTAGAGCGAGCGAGGTAGACGCCATCAAGGTAAACGCCTACTGCGGGGTCTTGAGTGACTTGTACATCCGTTATTCCAATGCCCCGAATAAATAAACGCAGTGTCTGGTTACTGGAGGGAAATTGGTCTATGACGAAGTTGGGCACTTGGGCACGAATGTCACCGACATTGGTAATACCTAAAGTCTCCAGTTCGTCGGCCTGAAAAGCGACAAGGGAAATCGGGGTTTGCTGGGCCGATTGCTCTACTTTTTGGGCGGTAACTACGACTTCTTCCAAGGCACGCTGAGCCATTGCTGCACTCGCTGCCAGGCATAGTGTGCATAGACCTACGGTGATTGTTTTGCGGGTGAATCGCTTCATATGTTATTAGTTGCTGGCCGAACGGCAGGTTAACACGCCATGCCTGCCGACCAAATGTGGAACTCTGGAAAAGCCCGGTACTGCTGTTACACTGAGGCGGATTTTTTTGAGGTTTACTCATGCCCGACACCGTCGCTATTCGTCCTGCCAGCACCGTAGTTCTCTTGCGTGATGGCAAAGAAGGACTGGAAACTCTACTTTTGAAGCGGAACAAAGCCCTGGCCTTTGCCGGGGGTTTTTGGGTCTTTCCCGGTGGCAGTCTTGACCCTGAAGATATGGCGGCGGGCGAGGGCAACGAAGAAGCTGCCGCCCGTTTTGCGGCTGCTCGAGAGGCGATGGAAGAATGTGGTCAGCAGCCTCGCCCTGATGACATGGTGTTATTGAGCCATTGGACTACGCCAGAGGCGGAAACCAGACGGTTTTCTACCTGGATATACGCCGCGCCATTGCATCTTGAGGAGCAGGTTGTCATCGATGGCGGCGAAATACACGACTCCCGCTGGGTGACGGTGGAGCAAGCGTTGTCCGAGCACCGCTTGGGCGAGCTGGCTATTTTGCCTCCCACCTGGATAACGCTTGTCACGCTCTGCCGATATGACACGGTGAAAGAGGCAATTGACGGGGAACGCAATACCCCTGTGCCGCAGGTGTTGCCGGTTTTGGCGCGCTTTGACGGCCAATTGGTAGCACTTTATCGCGGCGACGCTGGCTATGATTCTGCTGATCCTTCCCTTCCCGGAGCCAGGCATCGCGCATTGCTGATTGACGGGGTCTGGTCTTACTATTACCAGGATGTCGACCCGGAGTTTCAAGCCTTGATGCCGCTGGACTGAATTAAGCATGGCTTCTGCTCACCCTGTCTGGGACCTAGCCACACGGCTTTTCCACTGGTCTCTAGTGGTGTGCTTCGCACTCGCCTGGTGGAGTGCTAAATTCGAACGTTATGACATACATGAGGTCACCGGCCAAGTCATGATTGTGCTTCTTGTAACACGTTTTTTTTGGGGTTTTCTGGGTAGCGTGCACAGCCGCTTTAGTGATTTCGTAGTGGGCCCTGCTTCAGTATTAGCCTACCTTCGGGGACAGCCAAGCCCCACCCCGGGACACAATCCACTGGGCGGTTGGTCGGTACTCGCATTACTTTGCCTGTTGCTGCTACAGGCGATCAGTGGCTTGATTAATAGTGACGATATATTGTTTTCTGGCCCCTTATATTATGCAGCCGAGCCGCAACTGCGAGACCTGATGGGAGTGGTTCATCAGTGGACTTTCGATATCCTGTTGGGCCTGATAGCGCTGCATATATTGACCATTATGTACTATCAGTTCAGGCTTAAAAAACAGTTGATTCAGCCCATGTTGGTCGGTACTGCAACAGATCGGGAAGGGCACAAGGCGCCGGTGTCAGCCTTAAAGGCAGTCCTGGTCGCCATCGTGATAGCGTTGTTACTTTGGCAGGGGTTGGAGCTAGCGCCGCAACCCCAACCGCTCTGGTAGCCGATCAATAGAGGTAGTTTTTCGCCTTATACTCATCGTGGCAAGCCTTACAGGACTTGCCAGCATCGCCTACCGCTTGGGCAACTATTTTTTTGTCTCCTGAACCGGCCGCCACTTGCAGACCTGCAAGCGCTTCCCTCATATTGGTGAGCTTGACCTTGAAGTCTTCCTGGTTTTGCCAGATTTCAGGTTTGGCCCGGGTGGTGCCTTTGTCAGTGCCGGGTCCGAATGCGCGAGAGACATCCATGCTGGCCAGGGCGCCAAGCTCATTGGCAAACACCTTCAGTTTAGCGTCATCCCAGGGCATTTCGCCCTTGACCATGGCTCCAATGGGGCCGAAATTCATCGCCAGGAGAGTGAAGTAGGATTGCCGGTAGGATTGCATGGGCTCTTTATCATCAAGGTGTGCAAGGACCTGAATCGATGTGGCCAGTCCGACTGCAGCAGCGATGGACGCAAGGGTTTTTCGAGAATGAAGCTTCATAGGTTGATCCCTGTTGGGTTTATTGACTTGGATTAGTGAGTGTATGCAAGCCCTGTGCACATGCGCAAGAGTCTCATTGTTAAACTATCGTGTCCCTCATTGGGGCGGCGCGGCCAAATTGTTAAACCTGCGCCCTGTTAAGGTGCGACCACTACTTCTGTTGTTGTCTTTGTAGGCTAACATTGCGGGTATCAATCAGCAGGGGCGAGCAATGAGCGCAGAACAGCAGTGGGACGACAGTTACGATGTAGTGGTGGTCGGTTCCGGCAACGGCGGTATGACAGCCGCCGTGTGCACTTATGAAATGGGCAGCAAAAATGTGTTGGTCATCGAAAAGTCAGACCTTTACGGAGGCACCAGCTCTATCTCCGGTGGGGGAGTGTGGATTCCTGGTAATCGTTATGCCAGGGAAGCCGGAGCGGAGGATTCCTTTGACAAGGCCAAGACATACCTGCGGCAACTGATTTCTGAGGAAGAGGTACCGGAGTACCAGTTAGATGCATTCTTGGAAAATGGTCCCAAAATGGTGGACTTTCTCCATGAGCGAACACAAGTACGCTACGTTACTCTCGAGCATTATCCCGATTATTACACCAACCTTGAGGGCGGAATGGAGGGGCATCGTTCCATGGAGCCCGAAACCTTCGACGCCAGTGAGTTGGGCCAAGAGTGGAAGCAACTTCGCCGAACACACCAGATGATGCATCTGGCTGGAGTCATTGGAATAACCCAGGTAGAAGCCGCCGTTATGGTTGGCCAGCAGCCCGGCTGGTGGAAGTCTATTTTCAAATTGTTCCTGGACTACATGCTGGATATTCCCTGGCGCCTCAAAAGTAAGTTTCATCGGCGCCTTGCCACAGGTTGCGCCGGGGTTGCAAGGTTGCGCGCATCAATGCTGGACCGTGATATGCCCCTGTGGCTAAACACCCGAATGACCAATCTGGTGGAAGAGGGCGGTACGGTGATAGGTCTTGAGGTAATCCGAGACGGCAAGCCCCTGCGCATTCAGGCCCGTAAAGCCGTGGTGCTGGCGGCAGGAGGGTTTGAGCACAACCAGGAGATGCGCGAGCAGTACCTGCCCCAGCCGACTGATCACAAGTGGAGCGCTGGCACCTTCGATAATACCGGTGATGCACACCACGAAGCGATGCGGTTAGGGGCGAAAATGCATCGCCTTGGCGAGGCCTGGTGGTGCAATACCATCACCGTGCCCGGAGAAGACATTCCCCGGCTGTCGGTCATGGAGCGATCCTACCCGGGATCGGTGATTGTTAATCCGGCAGGCAAACGTTTTAGTAACGAGTCCCAGAACTATATGGCATTCCAGCTGGAAACTTTTGCCAAGCATACCGAGGAAAGCCCCACTTACCCCACTTGGCAAATTTTCGATGCGGACTTTCGTGCTAATTATTTCGTCGGACCTTTGTTTAATAGTAAGTTCCGTCCTGACTGGCAGGTGCCCAAAAGCTTTAATTACGAGGAAGGAGGCTTTTACGCAAAAGCCGATAGCGTTGCTGAATTAGCGGTTAAAATCGACGTCGATGTCGCCGGCCTGGAAGCGACTGTGGCGAATATGAACGAATATGCAAAGACGGGAGTGGATCCGGAGTGCAACCGTGGTGAATCTGCATATGACCGATACTATGGCGATCCTCGGGTTACTCCAAACCCCTGCCTTGGTCCGGTTATCAAACCGCCCTTTTATGCAGTGCGCCTCGATCCGGGTGATTTTGGCACCCAGGGCGGAATGGTGATCAATGCCGACGCCCAGGTGGTTCGAGAGGATGGTTCCTTGATCGGAGGGCTTTATGCCTGTGGCAATTGCAGTGCTCCCACCTTGCCCTGCTACCCTGGTCCGGGCTCTACGCTGGGGCCGTCAATGACCTTCGCTTATCAGGCCGCCAAGTCCATAACGGGGTACAAGGACTGAGGAGTCCGTTACAGGCAAGAGGTCGCCTGTGATTTGCAAACGGCCTGTAGTCATTATCTGCGTGAGTCTTGGTAACTGTGCCAGCCGCCGTCTTCACGGTAGAGCTTGAGTTTAGTGGCGCAATCTTGCTCGGCGCTATCAGCACTTTTGGCCATGCGGCTGGCGGCGTATTCGGCCTCTCTGATGCACTGGCTCATTGCACTTTTGTTGCTCAGCAGTTTCTGTTGGTAGCTGGGGCTGCCACTCTGGCTATCCATACCAAACAGGTACCAGTAGCCTGCGCCCACCACCGCAAACACTATGATCCAACGCATGACGAGTCTCCTTGGGAAAACATAAGTTCAGTCTAGCAATTGAGTATGGAGTGAGGGCGAGTTTTCTGACTGTTTCGCAACATCGTTGCCTTTAAGTGGCAGGCTTAAGGGCTACGAATGTGCGTCTATGAGAGCGTTCAGCAGGGTCTGGGCAACCCTAGATGGCGGAGGGGAGTGGCGGGTAATTGCGCTGAATTGGCAGACATACTGGAAAACTTCAGGCAGTAAGCGGCGCATTTGTCCGTTTGCCTCGAATCCTTCAGCATAGTGCTCCGGCAGGTAGCCCAGATAGCGGCCTGATAAAACCAGATGGGCGACAGCCTCCTGATCATGTGCGGTAGCGTGGCGTTTAAGTCCCAGCTTGTGGGTTGCCTCCATATTGGGTGAGTGGTAGCCGATGCCTACATAACGACATTTCCTGACCTGCGCGGCATCGGTATTGTTGCTCGTGCTGTCGAACAGGGGGTGGCCGATAGCGCAGTACAGATACATCTGCTCGCTGAACAAGGGGTAGTAGTCGAGGCTGGCGGATGGTCGATGGTCAGGAATGACGCCTAGCTGAAAGCGTCCCTCCATCACGCCTTGTTCAATGGCGTTAATAGACTCAACATGAATTTCCGGAGCAACTTCAGGCGCTGCCTCATCGAACCGGCGGAAGGCTTGGTGAATATGGCAGGCTGGATTGGACGCTGTTTTGTCAAAGATGGCGATTGACATGGGGCCGGTGAGTCGCTGATGCAGCTCGCCGACATCGTGCTGGAACTCTTCCATGGCGGCCATGATTTTCTTGGCGCTGTCGAATACCTGCTCTCCCTCAGTAGTCAGGGCGAAACCGGCGCGGCCCCTGCGGCATAATATGACACCCAGCCGGGTTTCCAAGTCCTTGATATGCCTGGAAATAGTGGAACGATTGATGTTGAGTTCCAATTCTGCGGCAGAGAAGCCGCCACAGTGAACAACAGCTTTGAACACCCGCAGCAGACGCAGGTCATTGTCAGTCACATTCCCCAGCAGGGCTTTACCGGCCATGGTGTTACCTCGCAAACTATATAGTTTAATAATAGTGAAACTTTAGGTCGATAGGTATTGATTTATGCAACTAAAAACAAGCGCTACAATCGGGCCCTCAGTCAACATTGTAGGTATGTCCAAATGACCAGCATGCAGAATATTCAGCCCTCCCTGAGCCGTGATGAGTTGGAAGCTCACTGGATGGCTTATACGGGCAATCGTCAATTCAAAGACGATCCGCGGATGATCGTGGGTGCAGAGGGCGCCTATTACATTGACGACAAGGGCCGTCGTATCCTCGATGGCCTCTCAGGCCTCTGGTGCTGTGGCCTGGGCCATAACCGCCAGGAAATTACCGATGCGGTTACCCAGCAGTTGCAAACCCTGGATTACTCGCCCGCTTTTCAGTTCGGACAGCCTCGCTCCTTCCAACTGGCGAACAAAATCAAATCCCTGACCCCTGATGGACTCGACTACGTATTTTTTACCAATTCCGGGTCTGAGTCTGCAGACACCTCTTTGAAAATGGCGCGAGCCTATTGGCGTCTCAAAGGCCAACCTACCAAGACCAAGCTGATTGGCCGCGTGAAGGGTTATCACGGCGTCAACTTTGGTGGAATTTCAGTGGGCGGTATCGGCGCAAATCGTAAAATGTTTGGTACTGCGGTAGATGCGGACCACCTTTCTCATACCATGATCAAAGAGAACGTTTACACACGCGGCATGCCAACGAATGGCTGGCACCTGGCAGACGAGTTGGTAGAGTTGATCGCGTTACATGACGCTTCCAATATCGCGGCGGTTATCGTGGAACCGATGGCAGGCTCTGCTGGTGTTATCCCGCCTCCCGCGGGTTATCTGCAGCGACTGCGAGATATCTGTGATGCCAATGACATACTGCTTATTTTCGACGAAGTGATAACCGCGTTTGGGCGCATGGGCGCGATGACTGGCGCCGAGGCTTTTGGTGTAAAGCCGGATATTATGAATATTGCCAAGCAGTTGACCAACGGCGCCATTCCCATGGGGGCGGTAATTGCGTCCAACGAAATCTACCAGACATTTATGGCTCAGGGCGGTCCTGAGTACATGCTGGAGTTTCCACATGGTTACACCTACTCTGCTCACCCGGTGGCCTGTGCTGCGGGTCTTGCCGCCCTTGATGTGTTGGAGCAAGAGAAGCTGCCGCAGCGTGTTGCCGAACTGTCGCCTTACTTTGAAGAAGCGCTGCATCAATTGAAGGGTGGAGCCCATATTACCGATATCCGAAATTACGGTTTCGCTGGGGCACTGACGCTCGCCAGCTATCCAGGCGAGCCGGCGCGCAGGCCCTACGAAGTTGCCATGCGGATGTGGGGGAAGGGCTTTTACGTGCGCTATGGCGCTGACACTATTCAACTGGGTTTGCCGTTTATCATCGAAAAGAATGAGATCGATAGCCTGGTCGGGGCTCTTGGAGAGTGTCTTGAATAGCTGGCATGATTGGTTTTTTGCTTATTGATGAGCACGCTTGACTCTTACTGACGCGACGGCACTCTTTTATACCTGTCTGATGGTATCTCTGCCCACCTTTGGGTGGGTGGTGGTGGGTGCTTTTGTCGCCAAAACGGGCTGGTTGTCGCCACAGCTCAACGACCAAATTTCCCGCTTGTCTTTCAAATTTGGCTTGCCGTTGATGCTGTTCGCCGGTGCCGCCGGTGTTGACTACAGTGATGCCATCACCGCCACCTATTTACTCGCCGGTGTGCTGGCGACACTGCTGGTGACGCTGGCGAGTTGGGCTTATAGCGCGTGGAGACGTCACCCTGCTCGCGAGCGGGGGATTTTCGTTCAGGGAGCATTTCGCTCCAACCTGGCTATCATGGGCCTTGCTTTGTGTATTTCCGCCTATGGCGAGCAAGGTGCGCAACTAGCCGCGCTGGCCGTAGCGGTGATGACTAGCCTGTACAATGTGCTCGCGGTATTAGTGCTCAATCGCACCCTGGGCGCCAGTGCCGCAATGAGCGATGCGCTTTTGGGTGTAGTGCGTAATCCATTGATTATTGGAATCGCTGCGGGTGCTGCTCTTTCCCTGTCGGGCCTTCCTGTTCCCGCTATTGTTCAACCTGCCAGTATCTGGCTTAGCGCCTTATTCTTGCCGCTGATGCTCATTTGTATAGGGGGTGCAATGAAACTGTCAGAACTGCGCTACTCCGGGCCACTCGCTTGGGAATCCACTTTCTGGCGGCTTGTAGTTGCCCCTGTCATAACGGTTGCACTGGCGCTTGTGCTGGGGGTTCGTGGCGAACCCCTGGGTGTGCTTTTTTTGTTGGTTGCAACTCCGACCGCAGCCTCAGGCTATATCATGGTAGTGGCGGCCCGGGGAAATGGTGTGCTCGCAGCCAACATCATTGTGCTCACGACGGTGTTATCCGCTATTTCCCTGACGATAGGCCTGTTCCTGCTTTCTCTGTTCTCCGTGGTAGGCGAATTGGGGGTGTGAATGTCGAGATATCTTCGCAACTGTGAAGATATCCCTAGCCAAGCCGCGCCCCTTTAACAAGCTGTGGCCCTTTACCAGGCCGCGGCATTTTGGCAAGTGTCAGCCACGATAGCAGCGCAATAATGACCCTCCACTACCCCGACAAGTGTAAGCATCATCGTCCCAGAATTGAGCGCGCGACAAGTTCACGCATAATCTCAGAAGTTCCGCCATAGATCCGTTGAATGCGCGCGTCAGTGTAATAACGAGAAATAGGGTATTCGGCAGTATAGCCATAACCGCCGAACAGTTGCAGACACTGATCAACCGTTTTGCATTGCATTTCGGTTGCTGCGTATTTGAGCATCGCAGCGTCATCGGCTGAAAGTTCGCTGCTCGCGTATTGGTTCGCACATTGGTCGTAAAAGGCCCGGTTCAAGGCGATCTCAGTCTTGACGTCAGCCAGGGTAAAGCGAGTGTTTTGGAATGACCCCACCGTTTGCCCAAAGGCCTTGCGCTCCTGTACGTAGTCCACTGTGATCTGCAACGCGCCCTCAGCAGCGGCGACGGCCTGAGCTGCAATTCCCAGTCGTTCCCTGGGAAGTTCCTTCATCATGATGATGAAACCTTTATTGAGTTCTCCCAGCAGTGCATTGGCTGGTAGACGAACGTCCTGGAAAAAAAGCTCCGCGGTATCGGAAGCGTGTTGACCAATTTTTTCGATTTTTTTGCCTTTGTCGAAGCCTGGAAGCGAGGCGTCCACCAGAAACAGGGATGTGCCTTTCGCGCCTTTGCCGGGGTCGGTGATTGCGGCGACGATCACAAGGTCTGCATGGATGCCATTGGTGATAAAAATTTTGGATCCGTTGAGCACCCACTCGTCGCCATCCTGAACCGCGCTGGTACGAATGCCCTGAACGTCAGAACCGGCACCGGGTTCAGTCATTGCCAGTGCGCCCACGGCTTCACCCGTGACCATCTTGGGCAGCCACTGCTGCTTTTGCTCCTCTGTCCCGAAGTGCTCAATATAGGGCGCGACAATATTGGAGTGGATTCCATAGCCGCTGGCAAGGCCGCCGAAACCCATGTGTGATAGCTCTTCGATCATAGCGAAGCAGACCTGAGAGGAAGTGCCAGCCCCGCCGAAGGCTTCTGGCATGTCAGGACAAAGCAGTCCGGCCTCGCCCAGTTGATTCCAAAGCTCTCGGGGTACCAGGTGCTTCTCTTCCCATGCTTCGTAGTGGGGAGAGATCAGTTGCTCAAAGGCGCGTCGGGCCATATCGCGAAACAGGGTAAGTTCTTCGTTATCCATGAAACTACTCCGATGAATTGACTAAAATGCGCGCGGATTGTACACCCCAATGTGGTCATACCCAAACCAGAACAGACGACTTAACTGAACGCTTTGTGTGGCGCCCGGCATCACGGCAGTGACATTGTCAAAATTATTAGCACCACTGAAGGCTATGGCGTACCCTTTACTAAAACCACGCCGTCCGGCAGCGGCTGTGAAGGTGGCAAACATCGACTCATCGCTTTTTGTTGAGCTTGAAACGGTGGACTGAAACGAGGAGTAGAGCCTGATATGGCAAATTTCATACTGGCAATTGATCAGGGAACAACGGGCAGTACTGTGGCTCTGATGGACTCATCCGGCAAGCTATGTGCTAGTGTTAATCATGAGTTTCCACAGTTATATCCCAAACCAGGTTGGGTTGAGCATCGGCCTGCGGACATCTGGAAATCTGTGCTCAAGGGTGTTCGCGGCATCATGCGCAAAGGCGTTTGTAAGCCTACCGATATCGCTGCAATCGGCATTACTAACCAGCGTGAGACTGCGCTGTTGTGGGATCGTCATAGTGGGGAGCCATTAAACAACGCAGTGGTATGGCAGTGTCGACGCACTACAGATTTTTGTGAACAGCTGAAATCTGAAGGTCATGAGAAAGTCGTGCGCCGCAAGACAGGGCTTGTGCTTGATCCTTATTTCTCTGCCAGCAAATATCGATGGCTACTGAACAATACCTCTGGTCTGTCGCGTCTGCGTCGAGCGGGCAGGGTGGCGGCAGGAACTGTGGACAGCTACCTGATCTGGCAGCTCACCGCGGGTGAAACTCACGTTACCGATGTGTCTAACGCGTCACGCACCTCACTAATGAACTTGAAAGCCAGGCGCTGGGACAGACAGTTACTGGACTTGTTTCAGGTTCCGGAAGATATTCTGCCGCAAATTTCAGCGTCCAGTGCAGTGCTGGGTCATACCCGCAATGTGCCGGGTCTGCCCGATGGTATTCCGATTGCCGGCGTGGCAGGCGATCAACAGGCAGCGCTGTTTGGTCAAGCCTGTTTTTCTCAGGGTGAGGCCAAGTGCACTTTCGGTACAGGCTCATTTATTTTGATGAACACCGGGTCAGACTTGCTGCAATCTCGGTCTGGTTTGTTGAGTACTGTGGCCTGGCAACTGGGAGAGAAAGCCGAACCAGTGTATGCGCTTGAGGGCGGCGCATTTGTTTGTGGTGCTGCTGTCCAGTGGCTGCGTGACGGGTTGCAGCTGATTAAACGTGCACCTGAAATTGAGTCCCTTGCAGGCAGCGTGACTGATCATGCGGGCGTCGAATTTGTTCCGGCCCTGACAGGACTGGGTGCGCCCCATTGGGCGCCGGAGGCCAGGGGCACGCTGACCGGCCTGACACGCGGCACCGAGAGGGGGCACATTGCGAGAGCGACGTTGGATGCTATGGCATTGCAGAATGCAGATATCCTGCGGGCCATGGAAGCAGATTTGGGGAAGCGGATGAAGCCGCTGCGAGTCGATGGAGGTGCTGCGGCCAACAACCTGCTAATGCAAATACAGGCTGATGTGCTTGGCCGAAAACTGATTCGGCCCCAGGTTATTGAGACTACTGTTGCGGGCGCTTGTTATCTGGCAGGACTGGGCATTGGTCTCTGGCAAAGCCCGGCTGAAGTTCGGCGTATATGGCAGGCGGAACGGGAATATGCCGTTCAAATGAACTCTTCAACTCGCCGCAAAAGAATGGATTCCTGGAACTGTGCTGTGCAACGCACACTGTTGTAATCCATGGCTGATGTTATTCCCTTTCGTCAGCCTTCGCTTAAAGAGCGGCATAAAGGCAAAGTCCTGTGCAAGCACGGTCACCATAAATGGGTGGTGGATACGGCAAAGCAATTTGATGTCAAGCAGGGCAAGTTGATTACCAGTTACCGATGCGTTCGCTGCGACAAGCGCAAAGTAAAAGCACATTAATGGCCATCGAGCAGCAATGTGTTCCCCTGTTAGCCCCGGGTCTTGAAGCAGAGCTCGCCCTGTACATTCATCCAGAGCAGGACAAGCATGTTTCCCGCAGGATACGAGAGGAGGGGATCTGGGAGCCTTACGAGACATCACTTGTGCTGCAGTTGTTGCAGCCCGGGCATGTGTTTGTCGATGTGGGTGCCAATATTGGTTACTTTTCGTTGTTGGCAGCCACCCGGGTAGGTGGCTCCGGCGCGGTCTTCGCCTTTGAACCTGATCCGGGCAATTACGCACTTCTCGCGGCGAGTGCTAATCACAATCATCTGGCACACATTATCTGTGCGGAGCAGGCCGGACTGGCGGAGACGGCGGGTGAAGCAAAACTCTACCTGAGTGAAGATAACTTTGGTGATCACCAGATTTTTGCGACGGGAACAGCAAGAGACAGCAAGCCCATCAGCTTGCTGCGCGGTAGCGACTTTCTTGGCCCGCGAACACAGCGTCTGGATTTGTTGAAAGTGGACACCCAGGGTTCGGAGTTTGGGGTGATGAAAGGTTTGATGCCCTTGCTTCAGGAGCAGAAAGAGCCCACGCGCATAATCATTGAATTGACCCCTCTGTCGTTGCGGCAATGCGGTAGCAGCGGTCGGGCCTTGATTACGCTGTTGGCTGAACTTGGGCAACCGCTGTGGATTATTGATCATATCGAACACCGCATGGTGCAGTCTTCAGCCGATGAACTGTGTGTCTGGTGTGACAATGTAGACGCGGTGCCGGGGGACGAGGGTTTTATGAATATTATGGTAGGACCGGCACTGCCTTAACGGGCACAAACTCGCAGTTTGCTGCTATTATTGCCGTTCGATTTTTTGCGATATCGGTTATGAACGACATAATTCAGTTTCTCCAGCAGAGGAATTCTGCTCCCAAGTTGACGGCTCCGGCACCTTCTCTCGCTGAGCGGGAAAGTATTTTCAGTGCAGCCATGCGAGCACCGGATCATGCACGGCTGCGGCCCTGGCGCTTTATTTCGGTGGATGAAGACCGTCGCCAGGCCCTCGGTGTATTGTTCCGCGATGCTTTGCTCGCGCGCAATCCGCAGGCCGATGAATCGGCTCTGGAGAAAGCGGAAAAATCGCCGCTTAGAGCACCCCTCATTGTAGTGGTAGTCGCCAGTGTCAGTGCGCATCCCAAGGTGCCGCCTATCGAACAGAAACTATCTGCTGGATGCGCCGCCCACGGCGTGTTGCTGGCTGCGCAAGCGCTCGGTTATGCGGGCGTCTGGCGAACCGGTGATGCGGCCTTTGACCGCAATGTCATGGATGGGCTTGGCCTGGCCAATAATGAAGAGATCACCGGCTTTTTGTATCTGGGTACCAGAGAGGGTGACCCTAAGCCGCTGCCATCACTGGCTACTACTGACTTTGTCAGTCAATGGTGACAGCGTCTGCTGGTGTTTACCCAATTTAGTGACAGGAGTTAATCAATGAAGTTTCTCGCCAGGCTTAACCGGCCCTGGATGCACTTCCTGGTGCTTGGAGCGGGCCTGTTCTGGGCCCAGGGGAAGCTCTTTCCTCAGCCACCCGTAGTAATAGGTCCTCTGGCTGACGTGCGCGTCGAGTCTTTACAGCAGCAGTGGACATCGACCGTTGGTCGGCCTCCGGGCGAGGATCAGTTACAACGAATGATTATGGCAGAACTGGATCGGGATATGATGTTCCAGCGAGCACTCGAACTAGACCTGCACCTTTATGATTCGGTTGTGTATCAGCGACTGCTGCGCAACATGCATTTTTTGGGTCTGGCCGATGGTCGGAGTGACGAAGCGCTTTATAAGCAGGCCCTTGAGATGCGCCTGCACCTGGGTGATGAAGTGGTTAAAAGGCGGCTGATCCAGATTATTGAACAGCTCATGCTGGCGAGTAATCCCCCGGGGGCAGCTACGGAAGCAGAGATTCTCGCTGAATTTGAAAAACGCCGGGAAGAGCTTCGTCGCCCGCCCCGTTTTTCGATCGAGCACATCTACTTTAATCGCGAGCGAGAAGGTGAGATAGCTGCTGCTATTGCAACGATTGGTGAGAAAAACTTGGGTCCTGAGCAGGCCCGAGAGCTGAGCTCTCCCTTCCTGCCGGGTTACCGTTTTAAGTATCAGACGCCTGAACAATTAGCCCGCCATTTCGGTGCGGCTTTCGTGGTTAACCTTGAGCAGACCAAGCCTTCTGCCGGCCAATGGGTCGGCCCGGTTCGCTCCACCTATGGCCTGCACTATGTTTACGTCGGCGAGTTGGAGCCCAGCCGCGATGCCACTCTGGATGAGGTCAGGGCCGTGTTGGTTCGGGACATAGATTCCAGGGCGCGAAGTACAGCCCTGCTCAAAAGCACCCAGCGAATGCGTGAAGATTACGAGATGATGCTATGAATATCTTGAGAATTGTTGCGGTCCTGCTGCTGGGTCTCGGGCTGAGTTTGTCGGCGCAGGCCCACCGTTTTGCGCCCTCATTGCTGAAGCTAAATGAGATTGCAGCGGGGCAGTATCACCTGGTGTGGAAAACACCCGCGCAGGCCACCAGTAGTGTGCCCATGCGTCCCGTCTGGCCTGATTCTTGTGAAGTGACCCAGGCTAATGCACCTCAAATGGAGGGTACAGGTAAGGTAAGCAGCTTCCAGTTGACCTGTTCAGGTCTGGGAGAGGATGGTCTGGTCGGGGAAACTCTGGGGGTGGATGGACTGGGTGCCAATCAAGCGTCAGCGATGGTCATGATCAGATTATTAGACGGACGTCAGTATCAGCAAGTACTCAATGCAGAGCAGCCAGCGTTTTTGGTCCCCGCCGAATCCAGCTCCGGTGAGGTGATGAGCGATTACACTTACCTTGGAATGGAACATATTTGGGGAGGCATTGATCACCTCTTATTCGTGTTTGGTTTGTTGTTGCTGGTGGGCGGTGGCTCTCGGTTATTGTGGACCATCACCGCTTTTACGTTTGGGCACAGCATCACCCTGTCATTGGTGACTCTCGGCTTTTTCGATTATCCGGTGGCGCTGGTGGAGTTCACTATCGCTGTCAGTATTTTCGTTCTGGCGGTGGAACTGACCCGCAAAGAACGCAATGATGTCCTATGGCGCAACCCCTGGTGGCTGGCTGGCGGGTTCGGGCTGCTGCATGGAATGGGTTTTGCTGGCGCACTGGCAGAGACGGGTTTGCCACAGGACAACGTTCCGTTGTCACTGCTGTTCTTTAATGTCGGTATTGAAATAGGCCAGATAACATTCATTTTCGCAGCGCTGGCGCTGTGGTGGTTAGTGCGTAAGCCACTGACACCATGGGCGGATCAACTGCGCTGGGTGCCAATCTATGTGCTGGGCAGCCTCTCTGCCATGTGGTGCATGGAACGGGGCCTGGAGGCGCTAGCCTGACAGCCCCGAACGCCGGGAGACCTTATGGGTTGCCTGGCCATCTCTCCATTTCAATCAGCGGGTGAAAGGCCAACTGCACTCCCTCCATAATGAAATCTTCATTCTCAAGCATGTTACGGCGCCGGGTAAAACGGCCTGTTGAAGAACGTGTGTCGATGGCTTCAGTGGCATCTATGCCGCCTCGACTGACAAATACGCGCTGCAGGTTCATATCGAAAACACTGATCTGCAGGGAGGCAACTGCCGCGGGCTTATTCCAGTCGAAGTCAGAGGATACGCCCGAGCCTGGACCCTGCAGAGAGGGCTTACGGCTAACGCCGTCCCAGCGAGCAAGGTGCTTCAGACCACCGGAAAAGGAGACTTCCAGTTCTACCAGGTCGGTGAACACAAAAGCGTCCAGCTTGAATTTTTTGATCATTTCATCGCGCACACTGGTCATGATCTGAGCGAAGGTCTTCATGTTTACGCGGCCGGTAGTCGGGTCCACAGGGTTGCCAAAGGCGCGCTCTGCAGTATTCCATAACTGCTTGAATTCACGCTGATCGATGACCTTATAGCCGTTGTCCTTGAGGTAGGTGCTGACAAAAGCGTCGATTCTTGGGGATTCCTTCTGCAAATACTTGCGCGATGGAGCACCCAGGTTAACGTGAGGTATCACCACAGTCTTGATTTCATCAGCAGCGAGCTTTTCCTCGTTTATTTCAAAGGGGAATGTGGTCGGGTTATAGCTGGGGGTGCCGGCGCAGCTCGCGAGCAATAGTGCCGCGGCAAGCAGGTAGCAGGTTCTGTTGTTGAGAAGGGCAAATACACGCATGCTGGAATCCAATCCGTTATAGTGGAACGCATGGTAGCAAAATCTCCAATCAGACACAGCATTACCGGCGCAGGACCACCAGTGGTTTTGTTACACGGCCTGTTTGGCTCCGGTGGCAACCTGGGCGCATTGGCCCGGTCGCTTGCGGAAACGTATACGGTATTCAGCCTGGATCTCCCTAACCATGGGCGTTCTGAATGGTTGGAGGAGGCCACCCTTGCGCGTTTGGCCGGTGCAGTGCTGAAATGGATGGATCAGGAAAAACTGATATCTACAGCATTTGTCGGGCACTCCCTGGGCGGCAAGGTGGCCATGGAAATTGCATTGTCATCCCCGCAGCGCTGCGCGACTGCAGTAATCGCAGACATCGCCCCGGTCAGTTACTCGCCGCACCACGATAGTGTTTTTGCCGCGCTGGATGCAGTGGTCTCCGGCGGGGTTAAATCTCGGGGCGAAGCGGCGCAAATTATGTCCGAGTACCTGAAGGAAGAGGGAGTCATTCAGTTTTTGCTGATGAGCTTGCAACGTGCTCCGGATGGGAGCTACGGTTGGCGTTTTAATCTTCAGGGCATAAAAGATGACTATCAGGCGGTGAGGGCAGGGCCCGATGTGGAACGGCCTTTTGAACGTCCGGTATTATTTATAAAAGGAGGGGACTCAGACTATATCCTGCCTGAACACACAGAGCGGGTGCTACAGTTGTTTCCAGCCGCGCAGGTTAAGGTCATGCTCGATTGTGGTCACTGGCTCCATGCGCAGCAACCCGCTCTTTTCAATAGTATTGTAGGTCGCTTTCTCGAACGTCAGTATTTGACCTAGGGTCTTAGCAGATCCTGCAGCAGGCTCACTTGTTCGTCGATAGCTTCAGCGGATGCGAGGTCCAGTCCGGTGGCGCGTAGCGTCATCGGTGCTACCAATAAATTGTAGGTGAGGGCACCCGAGATTAGATGCAACAGGTGCTGTGGTGAACCTTGGCGTATGAGTCCCTGCCGTTGATATTCTTCGACAAAAATAGCGCCCATCTCGTAGTCCGCACCCATGCAGTTTTCCAATAGCCAGGCCTGACGTTCGCCACCAGCTGCCGCCTCATGAAACATAAACCAGAGCCATTGGGGTTTGCTCGCGTTGGCGCTGGCGTGAGGTTGGCGTAACAGAAGATAATTGAGCTGGCATGTTCATTCACAATACACCCGGACAGTGAAATTGTATACGCCGAGCCTCGCTACCAGTAAGCTAGGGCTTGGCTGTTAACCCTAATGAAGGAACAAACGTTGTACTTTAGTCTTGGAGAAGTGCTTGCCCTGCTGGTATTTGGTGCTCTGTGCGTACATTTTCTTGCTGCAACTCGTATCCGTGAGTTGGCATTGCAGCACGTCGCTGTTGCGGGGAAGCGGGATGATTTCCAACTGCTGGATCAATCGGTTCACATACAACGTTTTTCATTGAGTCGGGATTCGCAGGGACGTTGGCGAGTTTGGCGCCAATTTCGTTTCGACTACAGCATGGACGGTGTGGAACGTCGCCAGGGCCATGTCATCATGCTGGGCAAGAAGCTGCAGTCGGTGATAGTCAGTGAACAGCCAAGGGTCTTACACTAGCAAGCCACGCTTACTTGCAATGCTAGTGCTAGTACTCCTCGTAAACTCGTTTATTTCTTAATTTGTGACTCCAGCATTTTTTCTACTTTTTGGCCGAAAGGTGGCAAGGTGCCTGCCAGTTTTGACAGGTTTACCCATCCTTCCTGATAGACAGAGCGAGCGTGGCTGAAGGTACGGAAGCCATCTCGGCCGCGGTAGCTGCCGATGCCGCTATGCCCTATTCCGCCGAAAGGCAGGTCGTCACAAGCTACGTGCATGGTTACGTTGTTTACTGTCACACCCCCTGAAATTGTGTTGTCCAACACCTTGGCTTGTTCGAGTTTGTCATTGCCGAAATAGTAAAGTGCCAGCGGGCGCTCGCGTTCGTTGACAAAGTCTATAGCATCCTCGATTTCAGAATAGGTTTTGATGTTCATTACCGCGCCAAAGATCTCATCTTGCATACAGGCTAGGCTGTCGTCGGGATCAATAACAAGGTGCAGCGCGATTTTATGCTCCTCAGGGCTTGAGAACTCTTCGCCCTGGGGGCAAAGAGGGACGATTCGGGCACCCTTGTCGCGGGCTTCATCTATGTAGCTTTTCACCCTGTCGAAGTGTCTGGTGTTGATACAGGCAGTGAAGTCGGCGTTGCCTTGCACCGTGGGGTATTGCTGGGCAATGACCGAGCGGCACTGCTTAACGAAGGCCTCCAACTTCCCCTGCGGCACGAAGCAGTAATCGGGGCTGATGCACAGTTGACCACCATTCATCGCTTTGCCGGTGATAATGGATTCTGCAGCTTTATTGATATCAACCTGTTCCGAGATAATCACAGGGGATTTTCCGCCCAATTCCAGGGTGACGGGCACCATGTTTTCTGCAGCGGCCTTCATGACCAGGCGTCCTATGGTGGTGGCGCCAGTGAATATGATGTGATCAAAGCGAAGTGAACTGAAGGCTGCGCCTGTTTCAGGACCACCGGTAACCACGCAGATTTCGGTTTCCTCGAAATATTGTGCGAATAGGTGCTTCATTAATTCTGCTGTATGAGGGGTGAACTCGGACGGCTTAATCATGGCGCGGTTTCCTGCGCCTAGAATGTCAGCCAGCGGACTGAAGATCATATTCACCGGGACATTCCAGGGCGTCATAACGCCCACAACACCCTTGGGTTGGTGTTTGACATAAGCCTTGCCGCCGAGAAAGTTCATTGGGATAAAAGGGGTGCGTTTCTCGGGCTTGATCCATTTTTTCAGATTTTTCTTGACGAATTTCAGACTGCCAACGGAGGTCATGATATCTGTCATTAAAGTGACGTGTTTTGATCGGCTGCCAAAATCTTTGTCCACCGCCGCGCAAATAGCTTCCTGGTTGTCGACCAGCATGGCAATACACCGATCAATGCGATCGACGCGGGTTTCAAGTGCTACCGGTCCTTCCGCTTTGAAGGCGCTGCGTTGGGCTTCCAAAATGCGGTTCAATTCAATCTCTGCGCTGTGCTGTTGTGTGGGTGCGTTCATGATCCGGTAACTCCTGGCTTATCCGTTAGTGGCTACGGCTTTTAGACGCGCCTTTGTCTGGGTGTTATCTTCATTCGCTTCAAGCCCCTCGGGGAGGACGACTTTAAGTCCAGCATCCTGCAATAACATGTCCGCACATCTTTCAGCGATCATGACAGACGGAGCGTGAGTGTTTCCCGAGGTAATGCTAGGCATTATCGATGCATCCGCAACACGCAGCCCCTGCACTCCATGCACACGCAGGCGGGAATCAACAACAGCATCGCTGTCAATTCCCATCTTGCAGGTCCCTACCGGGTGATAAACTGATTCAGCATCTGACCTGATGTAAGAAAGAATTTCATCGTCGCTTTGAACCTGGTCGCCGGGCAGGAATTCTTTGCCCAGGTGTTTGTTCAGGGCCGGCGCCTGGAATATTTCTCGCACCTTGCGGACGGCCGCAATCATGGCGCTCTGGTCATATTCAGCGTCGAGGTAGTTTGCCTTGATGCTGGGATAATCTCCGGGCTGACTGCTGGTGATATGAACACTGCCTCGACTTTTGGGGTTTAAATGACAGACCGTTGCAGTGGTACCCGGTTTAGCTTTCAGATTACCATTTTTGTCCGGCTCACTGGCGGCGGGCGCAAAATGAATCTGTGCATCGGGTGTTTTCAGGCTCTCGTTTGAGCGAAAGAAAACTCCGACCTGGGCGGCGGGGTGCGCTAACAAGCCGTTGCCTTTGGTAAAGTATTTCAATAAATTTTTGACCAGTGCCAGGGGTCGGGTTTCCTCGTAAAAAGTACGGATGCCATTGATTCCCTGCTGAATATTAATCGTCAGGTGGTCCTGAAGATTTTCACCAACACCTGGGAGGTCCGCCAAGACGTCAATTCCAAGGTCTTCAAGGCGTTGCCTCTGGCCAATGCCCGATAGCTCCAGTAGTTGCGGAGAGTTAATCACGCCGCTACTGAGAATGACCTCGCCGCTCGTAAAAGCCCTATCGGTGACGCCATTACGGCTGTATTGAACACCGACTGCCTGTTGATCCTCAAACAGGATTTTTTCGGTTAATGCGCCAGTGAGTATGGTGAGGTTGGGCCTTTTTTCGCAGGCTTTTAAAAATGTGCGAGCAGCACTCTGTCGCTTGCCCTTACAAATGTTGTGCTGATAATCTCCGGCACCTTCCTGGCTCGCACCGTTGAAATCTTCATTAAAGGGCAGGCCCGTCTGTACAGCAGCCTGGACAAAAACATCTGCTAATTCGAGTTTATCCTCTACGGCGCCACCCTCTACCCACAAAGGGCCACCGTAGCCATGAAACGCGTTCGGGCCCTCGGCCTTGTGTTCGGAGCGTTTAAAATAAGGCAGCACTTCATCATAAGACCAACCATCGTTGCCTGCTTCCGCCCAGGCGTCGTAGTCTTCTTTCTGTCCGCGTATGTAAACCATACCGTTGATGCAGCTGGTGCCGCCCAGGACCTTGCCGCGAGGCCATGAAATTTTTCGGTGATGCATGTTTGGTTCGGGCTCGGTCTCGTAGCACCAATTGATCTTGGGGTTCTTCATCATGAAGGCAAAGCCGAGCGGAATATGGATCATCGGGAAGCTGTCTTTTCCACCTGCCTCCAGTAGCAGCACTTTGCGGCTCGCCTCCCGGGAAAGTCGGTAGGCCAGTGCGCAGCCGGCGGACCCCGCGCCAACGATAATGTAATCGTACTTGACGGTTGTATTTGACATATTTTTTCCTGGCCCGCGGGAGGCGCGCATAGACAAATGAACAGAATATGATTATTGTTCATTTGCTATCTCGAATCAAGACAGGCTTTTGACATGCACGATGCCCAGTTCAACACAGCAGACTACGCTGACCCTATGGTTATCCGCATTCTGGATGCCGGGGAACAGTGTATTCATCGCTTCGGTATTAGGCGCACATCGATGGGCGAGGTGGCGAGAGTAGGTAAATTGTCCAGGGGCTCGATCTACCGTCATTTCGGAGATAAGGATAGTCTTATTCAGGGCATATTCAGACGTCGTCAGGCGCTGTTTCTGAATCGTACCGAGGCGGCCCTGGAAAAGTTACCTACCCTTGTTGACAAGGTTACTCACACGGTCGTTGCCGGACGTAAAGATATCAAGGAAGGCATATTTGCCAGTCTCGCTCAGACAGAGCCAGAAACGGTAGCCAGCATGTATCTCGATCCGGCTTTTTATAACAGAAGTGTGGCGTTTTGGCCGCCACACGTCGAGCAAGCGCAGGCACATGGGGAAATAGCTGGAGATCTGGACGTCTCGGCAGCAACAGACTTTGTGATGCGTCTGGCGGTTTCTATGACCTTATTTCCGCATATGGGTCTGAAGTTGACATCCAGTGCACAGGTCAGGACTTACCTTGAGCGAATGTTGCTTTGTGGGCTGGGCAAAGGACACTGAGAATGGCTCTTTAGCGGATTATCTGACGGGATGTTCAGTAACAGCAGTCTGGATAGTTTTCCACAGATTCTGTGGATAAAACAGTGGATATATTGTTAAGCCAGTCTTGTGGGTCTTTATTCACAGCGCTCTTCTTCAATTGATCAAAAAACGAACAAAGACAATTTATTCAATATATTCAATAGGTTGTGACTGATTTTTAAAGTCTAGAAGTTAAAGTGTCGGGTAACTGCGTGATAGTGTTGTGGCGACTGATGGTATGTGTATAACATTGTTCCGGGTGCTACCGCAGGTAACTTAAAGCGATTTTTGGAAACAATTGCTACCACCAAGCGACATTAAGAGAATTGAGGGATTAACTTGAGTGCTCTATTTGTAGATCCCCCGTATTCGTCAAGCATTATTCCATGTGTTACCGATTTATTTTCCTGTTTCCCAGTCTCCTTCGTAAATACAACCGCTAGTGCAGGTTTCGCGGATTTCTACCCGGCTTAGCGCGGGGAGTGCAGGCTTAAGGTGTTGCCATATCCATCGGGCAATATTCTCGCTGGTAGGGTTTTCTAGCCCGCTGATATCGTTCAGGTAGTAGTGGTCCAGTTGCTCGTAAATAGGCTTGAACGCACTTTTGATTTCGCCAAAGTCCATTACCCAGCCACTGGGTTCGGGGGCGTCGCCGCGCACTGACAAACGCACCTGAAAGGAATGGCCGTGCAGTCGAGCACACTTGTGGCCAGCGGGAACATTGGGCAGGCGATGCGCTGCCTCGAAGTGAAATTCTTTGTAGATTTCCATAGTTTATACCTGGCAGTTTAGGCCTTTTCGGCCTGTCTTTAAGCGCCGCTTAAAAGAGCAGCTGACCATCAATTTTACTACTAAAATCAACGGCTTTTAATAATTTAACAAATTTGAATTTATTTTCCCTGGAACGTTTGACAGCCCAAGACAAATCTCTATAATGCGCGTTCTCGGTTCCGGGGTGATTAGCTCAGCTGGGAGAGCATCTGCCTTACAAGCAGAGGGTCGGCGGTTCGATCCCGTCATCACCCACCAATACCGAGCAAAGAATTCTACCGTTTTGGACCGGTAGTTCAGTTGGTTAGAATGCCGGCCTGTCACGCCGGAGGTCGCGGGTTCGAGTCCCGTCCGGTCCGCCATATTCAAAGAAGGCTACCCATTTGGGTGGCCTTTTTCGTATATGGAATATGGGCGTTATTGGGTGTTTTCTCTTTCGACAAGCACACATCCTCATCTATACTTGCCCTGAATAATTAGAGGGCATTCCGTCAATGGCAGCACCGGGTTTCGGTTTAATCCTCGAGGGTGACAAGCTTGTGGTCAGTGTCGCGCCGCGCGGTTCATTTTTTGACCCCCGTTTTTTGGTTGCAGCTTTATTGGATCACGTTGCACGCGGTGACGGCTCTGTATGCGATGCAGAGGCAAAGGCAATGATAAGCCTTGTTGCCAACCATTTCGGTCTGGACACGTCTGCGGCCCAGCACAAATTCAATCATGCACTGGCGCTGTATTCCAGCTCGCTCGATCTTGCGGCCGTTGGCGCTTTGTTATCAGAGATCCTCAGCGCAGCGGAGCGCGAGGAAGTCTTGGTCATGTTGTTGCAGGTGATAGCAGCCGATGGTCGGCAAGGTGGTGATGAACTTGAGGCCCTTGATCAAGTGGCTGCCGCGCTGTCTGTGACTAGTGAAGAGAAGCATGCGGCATTTTTGCGCTACTTCGATAAAGGCAAATCTGAAACAGCGGGCAGACGGATTCACTTGAGCTGAGTTTCTGCGCTATAGTTATGGCCATAATTTAAAGACGTACGGGTGAATCATGGACGACACGAAATCAACCGGCTCATTTTTCAGCGAATTACGCAGACGCAAGGTCATACGTACCTGCCTTCTCTATATCCTGGTTTGTTGGGGTGGTTTGCAGGTTTTGGACATCGTGGCGCCAGCTCTGGGCTATGATGCGGATTTGCTTTCAAGGTACTTTCTCTACATCGCTGTGCTAGGGTTTCCGGTTAACTTCGCACTCGCCTGGTTTTATCAGATCTCGACAAGTGGGATCGTTCGAACGCAGTCTTTTGTCGAACGTCGCGTGCTCGATAATATTGCACCTGTCACTGACAAACGTCGTCATGGGGTCTCTACTTTCCTGCGTAAAGGCGAGGAAGGGAATGAAGTGCACTGGGTGGTGTCGGCAGAAACCGGGCCGCTTAGCGGTCTTAGTTACGCGATACAGGAGCCTATTTTATTGGGCCGCGCACTGGAGTGTGACCTGGCTGTGGTGAGCCCGCATATTTCGAGGCAGCATGCCAAGCTGGAAGTGATTGACGGTCATCTTCATATCGAAGACCTTGGTTCATCCAATGGCACAATGATTAACGGCAAACGCGCCAGTGGTCAGCATCAGCTGCGCCACGATGACGAACTGCGTTTTCACGATATTATCTTCCGGGTAACAGAGAACTTGTCCAGGCCGCATAGTGAACGTCAGGCATCTGATCAAACAACCTTTATTCAGGCCGCAGAGCTTGAGAAGCATAATTAGATCTGAGCGGGAGTGAGGCCGGGCTGAAGTAAATGACGGGTACTCACCAAAGCATCCATGAGATTGCCAGGGTGACCATTACACCCAATAGTAGCCAAACCACTTTGTCATGACCCGCACTGTCTGCGGACCTTGCGGCCTGTTCGTTGCTGAGTGTGTCGCGTTTACGCGGAGGTACTGGTGGTGTGACAGCCCCAGGTTCCGCCTTGTCGCCGACGATCACCACCGTTACGTTATCGCGCCCCCCCGAGTCGAGTGCCGCTTGAATAAGTGCCTGGACTTGTTCGTCTGGGTTTTTTCGCGCAGACATTATTTGCTCTATCTGGACGTCGGTGAGTTCATCAGTGAGGCCATCACTACACAACAGTATCTGTTGGCCTTTGTGGAGTTCACCGCGAATGCGATCGGGCGACACAGTGATTGTATCGGACACTCCGAGAGACTGGCTGAGCACATTGCGTTCCGGGTGGTTGGCGGCCTGCTGGGGAGTGATTGCCCCGCGTGCCAGCATTTCGCTGACGGGATTATGATCCCTGGTGATCTGTTTTACTGTATTGCCATCGAATAAATAGGCGCGACTATCTCCAACCCAGGCGATTTCATAATCACTGTCGGTAAGACGCAGGGCAACGACAGTCGACCCCATGTTGCTGCCTTCGCGGGATGCGATTTCCGCAAGGATTGCGGCATGTGAGTGGTGTATCGCATCAATGAGGCTGGCACCATCAGCCAAATCCTGGTCTAACGTGTCCCGTACTATCGCCGCGGCCACTTCACCATTGGAGTGGCCTCCCACGCCATCAGCCACCAACCACAGCTGTTGTTCCGGGTTTGCTTTGTAGCAGTCTTCATTGTGCCCGCGCTTGTGCCCGGGGTGACTATCTGCCGAAAATGCTCTCATTCAGGATTCTTCTTCTTTTCGCCTGTAAGCATGACTTGTGTTCAGTCTTGTTTGGGATCAGTGTATACCATGAATAAAGAATTCCGCCCGACTTTTTGACGTCTTTGGTGTAATTGTATGTAACGTACTATGTGTTTATTCTAGGGGCCTCTGATGAACCAGCTGCGTAAAGTAGAGTAATGGCAGATTTCGAATTACCGGGGTACGAATTGTACGAGCGCCTGGGCCGTGGTGGCATGGCCACAGTCTATCGCGCCCTGCACTTGAACCTTGATCGTGAGGTTGCGATCAAGGTGATGGACCCTGGTATGAACTCGGACGAAAACTTTTCCGAGCGCTTTATTCGCGAAGCGCGCATTTCCGCTCGCCTGACTCACCCCCACATTCTCCAGATATACGACGTCAACACATTCGATGGCTATAACTATATCGCTATGGAATTGTTGGGCGCCGGAGAGCTTTCCGATTTCATCCATTCTGGAATGCCCCAGAAACAACTTTACTTAATTATGCGGCATATGACCGAGGCATTGGATTACGCCTCGGGCCGGGGATACGTGCACCGGGATATAAAGCCCAGCAATATAATGATGCGTGACGCAGACGATTTTGTGTTGGCAGATTTTGGGATCGCGAGGGCTGCAAATTCCGGCACCCAGATGACCCAGACCGGGTTAATGGTTGGCACACCCAGTTACATGAGCCCGGAGCAGGCCAAGGGACAGGAAGTCGATGGCAGGTCCGATTTGTACGCTTTGGCGGTATTGGCTTATGAAATGCTTACCAAGACTTTGCCCTATGAATCCGACTCAGCGGTAACTACCGCGGTGAAGCACCTCACCGAAGATATTCCCACGCTGCCAGAGCACCTCAGCGCCTATCAAGAGTTTCTTAATAAGGGGCTTGCCAAAGCTGCCGCTGCTCGTTTTCAAACAGGCGAAGAGCTCTACCAGTCTTTTATGCAGGCCAGTTCCGGTTTTACTGATGATCAGGTGCTTACTGAGGGAATTGAGGCTCCCAAGATGGCTGCGACCGATGCGCCGATTGACGAGTCTGCTAAGACCTCTGTAGCGGGTGTCGAATCTACCCGGCTAAGCCATTCCTCTTCTCCTGCCGTGTCCTCCCCCTCTCGCCCGTATCGCCTTGAAGGCAGTACCCAGCGGGAGAGACTGGTTAGCGGCACTTTCGCTAATAATGACCGGGGCCAGAACAAGTTTGGTGGCTCGGTGCTGCGCATGCTCATCATCGTTGTGGTACTTGGCGGCGCCGGCTTTGGTGGTTATACCTGGTGGCAGGGGCAGCAAGGCAGCGTGAGCAAAGACCAGCGAGCCGTTACCGCTGAGTTGGCAAAAGCTTTTAGCGCGATGAACGAAGAAAATCTGCCTGTTGCAGCTTCGTCTTT
Organism: Candidatus Seongchinamella marina; assembly: GCF_026262685.1. Taxonomy (NCBI): domain Bacteria; kingdom Pseudomonadati; phylum Pseudomonadota; class Gammaproteobacteria; order Cellvibrionales; family Halieaceae; genus Seongchinamella; species Candidatus Seongchinamella marina. The sequence goes on along the minus strand of NZ_SHNP01000004.1, from coordinate 200,270 downwards.
TTACAAAGTACTTTCCATGGATGGCGGTAATGATGCTGCCCAGCAAGGCATGGCTGAAGTCGGCGCCCTATATACGGCGCAAATTGAAGAAGCCATCGCTGCAGAAGACGAAGACAAGGCGAGGAAAATGTTGCTGGACTATGGCGGTTATTTCGCTGCTAGCAATAACCTGGAGCGCTTGCAAGCGGAGATAGAGCTACTCGCCGAGCAGAAAAATTTGGCGAATATTCAGTCGCAGCGAGCGCAGAAGCTTTTGTCACAGGTTGATGCCAGTGTTGAAGCGGGTGATTTTGAGCAGGCAAATCGATTAATAGCGCAGGCTGCGGCTATCGATCCGGATCATCCAGAGCTGGAAGGAAGACGCGATGCCGTTGAAACTTACCAGGCTCAGTCTGCGGCCTACGAGGAACTCTGGGCTAACCACACACCAGCCCAGCGTGAGGAATTTAACTCAATGATCGCAGCGGCTGACCGAGCGCTGGATGAAAATGACCTGGGGGCAGCTACGATCGCAGTAAATGAGGCGCAAAACATTGCCTCTGACTCACCGGAGCTAGCATCTCGTATTGGTCGAATTGAGGCAGCGCAGATCAAACTGGCCGAAGCTCAGGCAGAAGAACTGGCCCGTTTAAATTCGATGCTGGACGAGGCGGAAGGGGCGACCAGCGCGATCGCTGCAGACCCCGCAAATGCGGCGATAGCAATGGCAATCTATCAGGAAGTCGCTGTCCAGTCTCCAGATAATCCCAGGGTAACAAAAGGTTTGGCCTCAATCGCAGGCTTTTATCTGGGCATGGCCGAAAACGCCGTAAAGGCCGGTGACTTTGAGAGTGCGCGGCAAGCTTTGGCGGCGGGGCAGGAGCTGTTGCCTGATTCTGAACTGCTTGCAACACTGCATGCACAGCTGCCCGCCCTTGAACAAACGTGGGTCGACCAACAGGCGGCGATAGCGCAACGTAAAGAAGAGGCAAAGGCTGCACGATCCAGGGCCGAGGAAGTCGTTTCCGTTGCCGAGCGTGCCATTCGCAGCGGTGCACTGAATGTTGCGCAACAGTCCTATGATGAAGTTGTTCAAACGCATCCTGATCTGCCTGCAGTAAAGGAGTTGGAAAGCAACTTGCGCAGGGCTTACGGCGATGCTGCTCGCGGTGAAATTGATTTGAAGGAATTCGACGCAGCGCAGGAATACGTCGTTCAGGGTGCCAGTCATTTTCCGGATGACCCTGCCTGGAAGCTTTTGGAAGAAGAGATTGAAACGGCGCGCACCAGTTCTCGCAGACGTTTGGGTGCCTACTAGAATCGAGTCATTGACTCGCCTTCTCTGCTAGACTTAAAGGCCATCAATAAAAATGGAGTTGATATGATTGCTCGCGTTGTCAGCAGTGCTCGTGGCCTCTTGCCGGGTTTGATTACCGTGTTGCTAATGTATCTGTTCTCCACCAGTGTGGCGTGGGCTCAGTTTTCGTCTCCCCAGAATCTCGACCCCGCCTCGGCAAGTATTAGTCTCGGCAGTAGCTTTCAAAGTGATGCATGGTTGGTGTACACCTACGATATCGATGAGACTGGCAATGTTGTCAATGCCACTATTCAAAGCACAAACGGCGTTTTGGAGGTGGAGCAGGCAGTTTTACAGCAGGTAAACGCTATGCAATTTCGCCCCGCCCAACGCAGTGGCAAGCCGGTGAAAGTCTCCGCAGATCCGGTTGTTTACACCTGGATTCTGGACAAGCCCCGTGAAATGTCGCCGCGCTTTGCCGAGCTATACCAGCAGGCCTGGGATTTGTACGCGGCAGAAAATTATGATGCTGCGTTTGATATTGCGATAAAGCTCAAGGCCTATCCGGGTCGTAATGCCAAGGAAGAAGTCAAATTCCAGGTGCTGGCGGCATCCCTGGCCAGTCGTTGGAACGATGAAGCTGCGGAACTGCAGCATTTGAGTCGCGTTGTTGAATTTCAGTCCCTGGCACTCAACAATAACTTTAATAATAGCTACGTCTCTACGCAGCAGTATTTGCAGATTCTCAAGCGCATGCAGACGCTGCAACTTAATAACCGGATGTTAGCTGATGCAGGCAATACACTGGACCGCATGCAGTCATTGGGTCGTGGTTCTGAGGTGGTGGCTGAAGCAGCCTCCCAGTACAGTCAGGCCGAGCAGGAAATTCAGGCCTTACCGGATGTAGTTATTGCTGGAGAATTGGTGCCCTTGTACCGGGAGGGCCCAGGGTCATGGAAGGCAGGTTTGAGCCGTCGGGACTTTTCTATTTCCGATGTGCGCGGTCGGGTGGGGGCAGTGTTCCTGGTTTGTGCCGCCGGCGAGCGCTCCCTGCGTTACCCGTCCAGAGAGCCATGGGCAATTCCTACCGGTTGGTCACAGTGTAAAATTGACGTCACCGGCGAGGCTGGGACTCGTTTAGTGCTGCATCAGTATGCACCGGGGCAGTTGTCAGCTCCCCAGTAATTGTTTGACTTTGTCACGATAGCCCCGGCTCACCTTGAGTTGGGCACCTCCCTCCAACGACAGCATATACTCCCCATTACCTAGCGCTTGGGCGCCGCTAATGTAATCGCTGTTGATGATAGTGGATCGATGAATGCGTAAGAATCGAGCGGGGTTGAGCAGAGCTTCCAACTCTTTCATGGTGATGCGCATAATGTGGGTTTCGCCGCCGGCGTGAATACACATATAGTCGCCTGCTGCATCGACCCATTGGATGTCAGCAACCTTGATGAAATGAATATCACTGCCATCTTTGACTACTAGCTTCTCTGGCCAATGATTTGGCGCGTTCTGACTCTGTGCCATCTCTTCTATAGAGGCGGCGCTCGCACCTGTCATGCCCATCATCAGGTCTACCAGACGCTGCTTGGAACGCTCTGATTCCTCCTGGCTGTAGTGTGCAACGGCCCGATCAATGGCTTCATGCAAGCGGTCATCGTCAATAGGTTTGAGTACATAATCTACGGCGTGAACCTTGAAGGCTTCTACGGCGTAATGGTCGAAGGCGGTCACAAAAATCACCATCGGTAGATTGTCAGTCTGCAGCTGTCTGATGACTTCAAATCCGTCGATGCCGGGCATCTGAATATCGAGGAAAACCAGGTCTGGAGAGTGCTCTGCAATTGCTTCCAGGGCCTGCTGTCCGTTGGCACATTCGGTGATGACGTCCACCATTGGGATTTGCTGTAAGCGCAATGCCAGCCCGCGACGAGCGAGCGATTCGTCATCTACGATGATCGCTTTAAGGTTGTTCATAACGCTCGGCTGCCGAATTCCAGTGGTATGCATATAGATATAGTCAATCCGTGAGGGTTTGTTGTTGATAACTCGAAGGACTGGCGACTGTTGTACATTTCCTTGAGCCGTTCCCGACAGTTGGAAAGTCCAACACCACCGCCTTTTGATGGTTCTTTCTTGTTGAGGTCTACGCCGGGACCGTCGTCAATGACCTGCAAACAGAGACTTTCGCCGTCTACCCGAGCGCTGACGGTGATAGAGCCGCCATGGATGGCCTGGGAAACGGCATACTTGATAGAGTTCTCTACCAGCGGCTGCAGCAAAAGGCTGGGCATTAATGCCTGGCTGGCTTGCTCTTCAACTTGAAAGTGCAATTGCAGGCGCTCATCAAAGCGAACCTTTTCAATATCCAGGTAAAGTCGCAAGGCCTCCACTTCTTCTGTGACCGTGACCCTGAGCATGGGATCGTTATCCAGGGTATAGCGTAAAAACCGACTCAGGCGGGTCACCATGACGTTGGCAAGTTCATTGTCCCGGTCCAGCACCAGAGTAGAAATGGCATTGAGCGTGTTGAACAGGAAATGCGGATTAAGCTGGTAGCGCAGCATTTTTAGTTGCGCTTCATGGGCCATTGAAATCGCCTTCAAACTGCGTTCTCGTAACTCCTGAGTGGCCATATAGTTCTTGATGCCAAAATAGAGAGCGCTCCATACCAGCATGACCCAGAATGCGGAAACTGCACCGTCAAAATAGGAGAGCAGTTCCATCCCGCGTTCTTCAGTGACTTTCCGTTCTTCCGGGTACATGTTGTAAAAAACGGTGCCCCTGACCGCCATCCACACCAGACCCGCGGCATAAGAGCCCGCGGCGATGGCGACAATCCGCCGGGTAATTTCCATTTCCCACATGTGCCGATAAAGCGCGCGCAAAACTAAGGTCAGCAACATGCCGACAGTGGCGATAAAGGGCAGGTAAAGATAATAATGTTCGGGCGGTTTTCCCCAGACGATGATGCCCAGGTAAAAAGACATGGCCCAGCCGCTCCAGCCCGCAAACTGCAGCATCCAGAAAAGGTGGCGTTTATCTTTGAGTAACACTTGCATATTCATGGGCCTAGTATACGGATTCCGAACGCCTCACTAATGCAGTTTGTCGCAAGATGGCTACAGTTTGTCTCAGACAGAGCTGTTATTCTGGTTCTCTCGCTTCTGCTGCGCCTGCCACAGCTCAGCATAGGCGCCCTTGGCCAGCAGTAGCTCTTCATGACTGCCGCTCTCTTTTACACAACCCTTGTCGAGTACGATAATTCGGTCAGCATCTACCACCGTAGAAAGGCGGTGGGCGATTACCAGAGAGGTATGACCCTCAGAAATTTCCTGTAAAGCACCGACAATGGCGCGTTCTGAGTGACTGTCCAACGAGGAGGTGGCCTCGTCAAAGACCATGATAGGGGGGCGCTTTAGAATAGTACGGGCGATGGATACTCGTTGTTTTTCGCCGCCGGATAACTTAAGCCCTCTCTCACCTACCAAGGTTTCACCGCCCTGGGGTAATGCCGCAATAAAGGTGTCAAGGTGGGCTAGTCGAATGGCCTCAGATACTTCATCGTCGCTGGCCTGGGGGTTGCCGTAGCGCACATTTTCGACAATGCTATCGTTAAACAGAACAGTGTCTTGAGGAACAATACCGATTGCGCGACGAAGACTGGCCTGGGTGAGTTTACGCACATCCTGGCCGTCAATCTCAATGCTTCCTTTATCCGGATCGTAGAAGCGGAACAACAGTTTTACCAGCGTCGATTTTCCTGAGCCGCTAGCGCCCACAACCGCTACTTTTTCTCGGGGTCCTATGTCCAGATTTACGCCCTCAAGGACTTGCCGTTGAGAATCGTAGCCGAAATTCACATCGCGAAATCGAATACTGCCCCTGTCAATTAGCAGGTCTTTGGCTTCGGGGCTATCGACTACCTTTGGGTTGACCGCCATTAACTCAAACAGTTTCTCTATGTTGGCCATGGAGCCCTTGATCTCCCGGAACACAAAGCCGAGGAAGCCCAGAGGCAGAAACAGCTGAATCATGAATTGGTTTATCAGAATGAAGTCACCCAGGCTGAGCAGACCCTGGTGCACCTGCCAGGCCGCCAGCCCAACCATGGCAGTCTGGGAAACAGCGATGATCAGAGCTTGTCCACCGTTCAGCCCGAACAGGGAAAGCCTGTTCTTGCGTCTTGCCATTTCCCAGCGCTGGAGTTCTCGATCATAGCGTCTGGCCTCAAACTCTTCGTTCGTAAAGTATTTTACTGTTTCAAAGTTCAGCAGGCTGTCTACCGCCCGGGTATTGCTCGCAGAATCTGCATCATTCATTTCACGGACAAACTGCGTGCGCCATTGGGTGGCATACAGGGAAAAGATGCCGTAAAGAATGACTGCTACGACAGTGATCAAGGCAAAGCCAGGGCCGTAGTTGAACAGAAGTATTCCAACCACCACACTGATTTCAAACAGGGTAGGTGCAATATTGAAGACAAAGAAGCGCATCAGGAAGCTGACACCAGAAGTACCTCGCTCTATGTCTCTGGCAAGCCCTCCCGTGCGCCGATTAAGGTGGTAATCGAGGTCCAGAGCATGCACGTGACGAAATACCTGAAGCCCGATTCGGCGCATTGCCCGTTCGGTTACACGACCGAAGATGGTGTCTCGAAGTTCACCGAAGAACACATTGGCGAAGCGCGCTGCACCGTAGGCAAGTACCAGCCCTATAAGTAAACCTGGGACCAGTTGCTCTGTCTGCACACCGTCAAGCGAATCCACCAACTGTTTGAGCAGGAAGGGGATAAAAATTATAGCCCCTTTTGCAAGTATCAGGCAGACCAACGCGAGCAACACCCGGTAGCGAGATTCCAGTAAATAGGGGATAAGGTGCTTGATCAGGCGCCAGTTGGTTTTGGCGGTGGGGTCAGTTTCTTGGCTAAAGTGTTTCATCGACAAAGTTTACGTTGCCGGCAGCTGGCTGTCCCATCATTTTATGACAGGGCCATCATCTTCTCCCAAAAAATGAATGTTTTATGGCCAGGTGCAGGTTTTAGTGGCAAAGGTCTCGGCAGGCCTAATTCGGTGTGCTCGAAACATCAAAGCAGAAGAAAACGATAATCGCCGGTCGTCGCTGGCTTGGGTATAATGTTAACTCAATGACAGTCAGGTAGAGTTTCATGTCCGACAAGGACCTTATTTCTGCGGTACAAGTGAGTAGTGGCGAGAAGTTCGTCAACGACCGGGGCATCACCGCAATTAAAGATGGCATCAAGTCAACATCGTCTCCCGGTGAGCGCCTGCGCAAACCAGACTGGCTGCGAATCAAGGTTCAGGGCGGCAAAACTTTTGAGAGAATCAATAGCATCGTGCGCGAACACCGTTTGGCGACTGTTTGCGAAGAAGCCAAATGTCCAAATATGAGCGAGTGCTGGAGCTCGGGCACCGCCACAATCATGCTGTTGGGCGATGTGTGTACGCGAGCGTGTCGTTTTTGTGCTGTTAACACGGGCAACCCTCAGGGTTGGCTGGACCCGGATGAACCTCTTAATACCGCACGCTCTGTGCAGTTGATGAATCTTAAGTATGTTGTACTAACGTCAGTAAATCGTGATGATTTGGCGGATGGCGGAGCGGCGCAATACGCGGCCTGTGTGCGTAAGGTTAAAGAAGAAAACCCTGAGACTGCCGTTGAAGCCCTCACGCCCGACTTTCTGGGTGTACTGGCAGATGTAGAGACAGTGGTGGATTCAGGCATTGAGGTCTTCGCCCAGAATGTCGAAACAGTGAAACGCCTCACTCATCCCGTGCGCGATCCTCGCGCGAGTTACGAGCAAACGCTGGAAGTATTGGCACATGCCAAACGTTACCGACCTGATGTTTTAACCAAGACCAGTTTGATGCTGGGTCTGGGGGAAACTGAAGAGGAAATCCTCCAGTGTATGGATGATTTGCGGGAAGCTGGCGTTGATATCGTCACTTTCGGGCAGTATTTACAGCCCACAGCGAACCATTTCCCTATTGATCGTTACGTATCGCCTGATGAGTTCGAAAAGTATCGTCAGTGGGGTCTGGAGAAGGGATTTCTTGAGGTTGTCTCGGGAGTATTCGTTCGCTCAAGTTACAGGGCCGAGCAAGTCCTCAAAAAGAACAACGTCGGCCTGACTTAGCTGGTCTGCAGGGCATGAAGCGGGCGTTAGCCGTGAACTTCAAACCCCGGTGTTGCGGCCGGCTATTGTTTGCCCGAAACCTCGACCAAGCTGGAATTAATCTGCATTGCCCAGCTGTTGAACATACGCTGTACGTCAGCTTTATTGGTGACGCTATTGTTTAGCCCCCAGTGGCTGCTGCTGGACCGGCTGTCTTTAATCAGCGCCAGGACTTCACCTGTTTCTGAATCGCCAAAGGCCACGGCAACTGCAATGGCGCCTGACCCATCAGTGATCACGTAGCTGCGGCCCATGGCGCGCGAGCGGCCATCGTCCTTGGCGGCAGATGGGGCTATTGCGGTAATCATCGCTCCTATCTCAAGAACATCGTCTCCCGGCTCATCGACCAGGAGAAAGTCACCCTTATCCTGCAAATTCTTCAGCATGGCGCTGTGAAAGGTGTCCTGTAGCATCTGCTTGTCTGCGTCAGTGAGCTCCCAGTCGCGCCGACTCATCGAGGTGCCTGTTTTGCTGGGTTGAATTACTTCTATTTTATTGACGCCCAGAGGTCGAATCATCACCTTGGTGTACTTGCTGAAATCTGCATCCGGATCAATGTACGCGACATCGGCTTTACTGTTATCTACCCGGTGCAGGTTGTCACCGATGACTTCGGCACCGTCACCTGTCTGCACTTGTGGTGTGCTGCTACAAGCCGCTACGAGAAAAAGCATCGCAACGCTGGCAAGGTATTTTTTAATCATCTCTGTTTTCCTTGTTTAGAGGTTTTGCGAATATTCGTGACACAATATGACCTATGGCACAGAATTCCACAATATCACTTTCAGCATCGGTGGAGTCCCCGATACTTGGGCAATTTCTCGACAACGTGCATTTGCTGCGGCTGGACTTGATGGGCGGTAAGGCTCCCGGGAATAAAGCATTCAAGTTGAGAGCCAATCTCGAAAAAGCCCGGCAGCAGGGTATTTCTCGCATAGTAAGCTTCGGCGGTGCCTGGTCAAATCATCTGCATGCACTGGCGGCGGCGGGGGCTGAACTGGAGCTTCAAACGATTGGGATTATCCGGGGAGGGGAGCAGGAGACGGCCATGCTGCAGGACGTTCAGCGCCTGGGTATGAAACTGATCATGGTTTCCAGGCAAGAATATCGTCAACGCAATGACCCGCAGTACCAGCAGCGTATTGAGCAGAGCTACGGTCCCTGCCTGGTTGTCCCGGAGGGTGGCGCAAATCCAGCGGGCGTGCGTGGTTGTTTGGCTATCGCCAACCTGATTAATCAACAAGGCAGACAATGGCAGCGGGTGGTGCTCCCGGTAGGCACGGGCACGACACTGGCAGGCCTTGCCGCAGGCCTAAAAAGCGCTGAAGAATTGGTGGGGATATCTGCGTTGAAGGGCGTCAATGACATGGAACACCGGGTGAAAGAAATTTTATCAATGTCAGAGCTGACGGCCAGGTTGCCCTGGAATGTACTTTACGATTACCACTGCGGAGGCTTTGCCCGCACTAACGACACGCTGCGAACATTCATGACGGAGTTCGAGCGTGTCTATAAGGTGCGACTTGAGCCGGTCTACACGGGAAAAATGTTATTGGCTATCCATGCCCGAATCGCATCCGGACAGTGGTCTGCAACTGAGCCGATACTGGCGATTCATACGGGGGGATTGCAAGGCCGAAGAGGTTACTCCTGGCTTGACTAGAAGTGCCAGCGAAAACAGCGCAGCACGTCGTGTTGTGAGAAAAGCCAGGTTATCTATTGTTGATAGGCCAATGATCGGCAACCACGAAAAAGCGTCGTCTCTCTCGCTTGTCACAATCAATGACTGCGACCTGCAAAGGGCGGCTGTCAGTTGCCAGTGCAGCGGCCATCTGTCTTACCAGCTGACTGCTGTTGATTATTGCGGCAGTGTCAGGATCATGAACGGGAGACAGCCATTGTGATCGTTCTAGTGGGAGAAACAGCGTTGCTGCGTCCTCTTCCAAGTTTGCCAGTTCACTGAATCGACACCAATGTGACAGGGTCAGTGTTTGATTGTATGCAGGTGGGGGCGGCGCCGATTGCTGCCAATGGGTGAACAGGCGTCCTTTAACTTCAATTTCATGCAAGGGTTCACTGACCCCCAATTTAGCAAGAGTTGCTGAGCCCTCCGGGGTATCCGCTAGACGAATTTGGTGGCTAAGCATACGTTGAAGTTTTAAATCCAGCCGGTCCACTGAGGCCGGCCCCAGCCAGAGGCGCTGGTCGCTGCTACTCGCTTGCGGGGCCGACAAATAAAACTTCACTGCCAGTTCAAGGTGAACACTGCGTTGGCGCTGGTGGCAAAAGTAAATACAGTCGAACTCTCCTAACGTGCGCGAAGCACTCCTGACGGGGAGGTTGTGGGCGATCAGTGTCACCTTAGGGTCATGGATAAGAAAAAAATGCCAGAGACGTTCAAAGTACAAGCCCAGACGGGTGGTGCTGGTCTTGGCCAGGTGGTCCAGCAAAGGTTGCGGCTCTCTGTCGAGGGAGCGTAACCAGTCCATTCGCTCACTGTTCAGGGCAAAAGTTGCGTTGTGCAGCGGGTCACTGCTGGACAGCTGGGAGCTGACTAACAGCGGTGCAGCAAAGCATGACCATGCCAGGTCGCGAACTTCTCGCGAATGAAGGTAAAGGAAGGAGTTTTCTGCTGAGGCGTTCACGTGGTTATAATACCAGTCCTTTTCACGGATAGGCGCAATCATGCCTGGTTCCTTCAAGAAGATCGGTTTGGTCGGGCGCAGCCAGCAAAATGGTCTGGATGTTGTTCTACAAGAATTGCTAGCCCTGCTCGAACAACGAGAGCACGAAGTCATACTCGAGGACTGTCTGGGCGAGTTGGTGCCGGACGCCGCCGTGCTCCTGGGTAGTCGCGACGAAATCGGGCAGCACTCTGACCTTGTGATCGTTGCAGGTGGTGATGGCAGTCTGCTCAGTGCAGCCCGCACCATGGCCAAGTACGATACCCCTGTGCTGGGGGTTAACCGGGGCCGGTTGGGCTTCCTTACCGATATTACCCCGGACCAGATTGCCGAGCAGATTCCAAGGGTGTTGGATGGGGACTACGTCACTGAGAGCCGCTTTCTGCTGGACGCACATGTGGAGCGTGACGGCGAAATTGTAGCGAAAGCTGACGCGCTTAACGATGTTGTCGTCAACTCAGGCACATCCGCGCAAATGATAGAAATCGAACTGACAGTAGATAATGCCTTTGTATATCGTCAGCGAGCAGATGGCTTGATTGTTTCTACGCCTACAGGTTCGACCGCTTACTCGCTGTCCGGGGGAGGGCCTATTATGCACCCCTCGCTCGACGCCATTGTGCTGGTCCCCATGTTTCCCCATGCGCTCAGTAGTCGTCCGATTGTGGTGGATGGCAACTCCGAGATTCGGGTGGACATCCTGCAGCGCAATCGGATTCATCCTCCGGTGACCTGTGACGGGCAGGTGAATATGACTGCCCGGCCCGGCGATTCAGTGGTCATTCGCAAAAAACCTCATGTGCTAAGCCTGCTGCATCCGGTTGGCCACAGCTTCTACGCCAGTTGCCGCGATAAGCTGCGCTGGGGCGACGCGCTGGTAGATTAATGAGAAAAACGTTTCGCGCACTGCAAGTGCCCCTGGGTGAAGATCTTTTGCCCCTGACCGCATTGTTGCGTTCCCGAGGCGTGCTGCACCAGATTTATGAAGAATCGGGCCAACAGGTGCTGAGTGTATTCGATCCCTCCCACGTGCAACCAGTAGAAAACCTCTATCGCGCATGGCGCTCTGGCGATGTTCAAATTGAGGCGCGCGCAGGTAAGCCTGTGGCAAGCACAGTGCCCCTGCTAGAATGGCGTTTGTGCCCGGTAACGACAGTCTTCGCCCTGCTTAGTATTGTTTTTTTCCTGGCCTTTTTCCTGGGTGCACCTGAACAGTGGTTAGCTTTACTGAGCTTTACGCCCTTCGAAGTACAGGGCGACCAAATCAGGTTCTTGCCCATGGGAGATCAGTACTGGCGCCTGATAACACCTGCGTTTTTGCATTTTGGCTGGCTGCACATCACTTTCAATACGCTTTGGCTGTGGGAGCTTGGCTCCAGAGTCGAACGGGCGACGGGTAGTTTCAATACCCTGGGATTACTATTGGTGATCGCACTGGTGTCAAATGTCAGTCAATATCAGTTCGGTGGTCCCGGCTTGTTTGGTGGTATGTCCGGAGTGGTGTACGGTCTGTTAGGTTTTTCCTGGGTGGCTCCTTTGCTGCAGCCGGCATGGGCTATTCAACCACCTAAGGGGATTATGTTGTTTATGGTCGGGTGGCTGTTCGTTTGTTTGTTTGGTGTGGTTGAGGTCCTTGGCTTTGGTGCGATTGCCAATGCTGCGCATTTAGGTGGTTTGCTTTGTGGCGCTGCCTTGGGTTGTCTACTGGGCGGTCTATCGCGCTTGCGGAACTCGCGCAGCGAGAACTTGTAAGCCCCAACTTCCGCACTATACTAATGTTGTGTAACACCGATATGGAGATCCGCAACATGGAATACACCCCCGAGCAGCACAGCCTTAAATGCCCCAAGTGTCAGCGCGGCATGAATGAGGTTGATCACGAAGGCGTGACAATTGATCGCTGCAGCAACTGTCATGGACTCTGGTTCGACGCTGATGAGGCCCATCAACTCAAGAGCCTGCCAGAGAGTCAGGCCTTGGATACCGGTGACCCCAAGGACGGCTGGAAGTGGGACACTCGGGTAGAAATCGATTGTCCACGCTGTAGCAAGCGTATGGAATTAACCTCAGACGCCAAGCAAAAGCATATCTGGTATGAGGTTTGTCACGACCATGGCATGTTTATGGACGCGGGTGAATTCGCAGACTTTAAGGAAGAAAACCTCCTTGATTGGTTCAGAGCCGTGATCAAGGGTGACAGGAGTACGGTCGCACCCTGATTAATCCCGGTGTCGCTAACCGGCGCCACCACTTTTTCCTTAATCGGGAGTATAATCCCGCCTTTTAAGGTGGCGGATCTCTCGATGGACTACCAACAAATGATTGACTCGATGACGCCGGAGGTTTTTGAGAATCTTCGGCGTGCGGTTGAGCTTGGAAAATGGCCCGATGGCCAGGCCCTGAATTCACAGCAGCGCGAAAACGCCATGCAGGCGATTATTGCCTGGGGCAAAAGTCACCTTTCTGAGCAGGATCAGATCGGTTTCATCGACAAGGGTCGTAAGGAAGGTGATAGCTGCGACGATCCATCAGAAACCCCCTTGAACTGGAAATAGGAGCTGTCCGTGGTCGATATTCTTGCCGCCGGAGCGGTGCGCAAAATGAAAACTTCTCTCGGTGCGCAGGTGGCTTACTCGCTGCCGTTGGGGGAAAACGAAATACCGATGAACGCCTTGTTGGGAAAGTCACTGCAACTGCAATATGACGGCCTTATCAACTGTGTCGCCTGCGATCGCAAGACCAACAAGAGCTTCAGTCAAGGCTACTGCTACCCTTGCTTTCGACGCCTCGCCCAGTGCGACACCTGTATTATGTCACCGGAGAAGTGCCATTTCGCTGCGGGCACCTGCCGCGAGCCTGAGTGGGGTGAAACCCATTGCATGATCGATCACATCGTTTATTTGGCCAACACTTCCGGCCTCAAGGTAGGCATCACCCGTCATGGCCAAGTACCTACGCGTTGGATGGACCAGGGTGCGACCCAGGCCCAGCCCATCTTCAGAGTGGACACACGCCTGTACTCAGGCATTGTTGAAACCCTGTTCAAGGACCATGTGGCAGATAAGACCAGCTGGCAGGCCATGCTCAAAGGAGACGCTGACCCGGTTGACCTGGAGAGTGAACGCCAGCGATTGGTGCACGAATGCCAGCAGGGTTTGGAGCAGGTGAGAGAGCAGTACGGTCTGCAGTCCGTGACAGAGCTGGTTAGCGCAGAGGAGACGCGCATTGCCTATCCGGTGCTCGAACACCCTACGAAAGTGAAGTCATTTAATCTGGACAAAACCCCCACCGTTGAGGGCACCCTGATGGGAATCAAGGGCCAATACCTTATTTTCGACACGGGGGTAATCAACATGCGTAAATATGGCGGCTATCACCTGGCTGTTGCTGAAATTAACTGAGGACTGTCATGCGAGATGCAAACCCCGGCACCATCCTGCTAAAGGACTACCAGGCGCCTGCCTATTTAATCAATCGAACCGAGTTGCACTTCGATCTTGGGGAGGAAGAAACTACTGTAACCTCTCGACTACACCTGTTGCGGTCCAGTCAGGAGCCTGCAGCCCTGGAGTTGCAGGGTCAGGAACTGGAGCTGTTACAAGTATCTATCGACAATCAGGTGCTTCCTGATAGCGCCTATAGCGTCACTGAGAATGGCCTGGTTATCCATGAGCTGCCCGAGCAATGTGTGCTGTCCTGTACAACGCGAATACTGCCTCAGGACAACACTTCCCTGGAAGGCCTGTACAAGTCTCAAAGTATGTTCTGCACTCAATGCGAGGCTGAAGGTTTTCGCAAAATAAGCTATTACCTTGATCGACCCGACGTGATGTCTGTTTTTACCTGCACTATTGAGGCGGATGCTCAGCGCTACCCGGTCTTACTGAGTAATGGCAACCTGTTAGAGACCAAGATTCTCTCCAATGGCCGCCGTCAGGTACTGTGGCATGATCCGATACCCAAACCCAGTTACCTGTTTGCCCTGGTAGCGGGTGACTTACAGCACATTGAGGATCGGTTTCTGACGGCCAGCGGCCGCGATGTCACTCTTCGTATTTACGTGGAGCCCAAGGACCTGGAGAAGTGTGACTACGCCATGGATTCGCTCAAGCGATCCATGCGCTGGGACGAGGAGGCCTTCGGTCGAGAATACGACCTGGATATTTTTAACATCGTTGCCGTGGATGATTTCAACATGGGGGCGATGGAAAACAAGAGCCTCAACATCTTCAATACTTCCTGCGTATTGTGTCACCCGGATGTTACTACCGACCAGGGCTACCAGCGAGTTGAAGCGATCGTGGCGCATGAGTACTTCCACAACTGGAGTGGCAATCGGGTCACTTGCAGGGACTGGTTCCAGCTTAGCCTGAAGGAAGGTTTTACGGTTTTCCGGGATGCTGAGTTTTCCTCTGATATGGGCTCACGCACCGTAAAACGGGTAGAGGATGTCAGTATGCTTCGGACCGCCCAGTTTGCTGAGGACGCTGGTCCCATGGCTCACCCGGTGCGTCCAGAGTCCTACATTGAAATTAACAATTTCTACACGCTGACGGTTTATGAGAAAGGTGCGGAAGTGGTGCGTATGATTCATACGCTGTTGGGGGCAGAGAAGTTCCGCAAGGGATCAGACCTTTATTTTTCACGACATGATGGCCAGGCAGTGACCTGCGAAGATTTCGTCTGTGCGATGGAAGATGCCAGCGGCGTCGATCTGGTCCAGTTCCGGCGTTGGTATTCCCAAGCGGGTACACCTGTGTTATCTGTGCGCGATAGCTACGACGCAGCTAATCAGACTTACACTCTGGAGGTCAGTCAATCTTGCCCTGCCACGCCCGGGCAATCGGAGAAGCAGCCCTTCTTGATTCCCCTTGCGTTGGGTTTGTTGGGGGAGGCGGGTAATTTGCCGCTGCGCCTGGCGGGAGAAGAACCTGATCCTGAGACTGGCGACAACACTCATAAAGTACTGATGGTGGACGCACCCAGCCAGACCTTTGTGTTTGAGGGCGTTGCGGAGCAGCCAGTGCCGTCGCTGTTGCGAGGGTTCTCCGCGCCTGTGCGCCTGGATTACCAATACACTCGCGAAGGTTTGTGCCAATTGATGAGCCGAGATGATGATGGCTTCGTTCGTTGGGATAGTGCTCAGTCGCTGGCCCTGCAAGTGATTGAACAGGTTCAGGAACAATTGGCTGAGAGTCAACCGCTTAAGGTCGACCGCTTGCTGACTGACGCCTGCCAGCAATTGCTTGCCGATGAGTCTTTGGATCCTGCCATGGTGGCCGAAATGCTGACTCTGCCCAGCGAAAACTACCTTGCCGAACTGGCGGGAGAGGGTGCTGCGGACGTTGAGCTGATTCACCGGGCACGGCAGGCTGTGCAAAAAGCCATTGGTATTGCGGTCAAAGATCAGCTTTTGGCGCGATATCACAGTCTGGCCAGCGATGCTGCTTACGCTCCCAACGGAGAACAAATAGCGGCCCGTGCGCTGCGTAACTGTTGTCTTGTTTATCTTGCTGCCGGTGGCCCCGAGCATCTGCCATTGGCAGCCAGTCAGTTGCAATCAGCGAGTAATTTGAGCGACCGTCTCGCGGCTCTGAAAGTACTGGCGTTTTATGGCGAACCTTCAGCATCGGAGTCACCACTGGCGCAGTTTTACAGCGACTGGGGGCACGAGACTCTGGTGGTTAATCAGTGGCTACAGGTGCAGGCAGCCATGCCTGATTTGGGTGCTGTTGATCGAGTGCGGAGTCTTATGCAGCATGCGGATTTCGATATCCGTAATCCGAACAAGGTTCGTTCTCTGATTGGTGGCTTTGCCAGCGCGAATCCAGTCAATTTTCATCGCTCCGACGGCGAGGGCTATCGCCTGCTCGGTGACGTTATCGCCGAGCTTAATAGCATCAATCCCCAGACTGCCGCACGCTTACTCGCTCCGTTGACCAAGTGGCGCTATTACAGTGGTCGTGCGGAATTGATGCGAGCCGAGCTGCAGCGGTTGGCCGAGTTACCGGGCTTATCGCCAGATGTTTACGAGGTGGTAACCAAGTCCCTCTGACGGTGGGCAACTTCAGTCGCTGGGGTACAGGCTGAGGTCATCAGTTTCGCCAGTGTTCGGGCTGCGTTGTAGTCTTTGCAGCCTTTCAACAGCGGCTCGTAATGGTGCGCCGTGCCAAAGATCAGTCGCGCTGCTGTACAGCGCCTGTTCGAGTTTTAGCAGCTCGAGCTTCAGCTCGGAATCCGCCATTGCGTTGCCGGCTGCATTCAGTGAGGTGATGCTCGGATTATCTTGAATCGCAGCGGCCCATTGGATAAGGGTTTTTCTGGCCTGTGATGGTTGATCTGCCGCGCAGGCTGCTATTAGTGATTTATAGGCTGCTTTGGGCGATACCGTTTTAGGGTCGTCCGCTGCCTGGCTTGAATTCTTGGTGGCACCCTTACGTAGCAGCAACAGACTGAATGCCCAGCCTATGGCACAAAAAAGTGTGGCCAGTTGCCATTGCCACAGGGGTTGTTGCCCTGTGTCGGCGGTGCTTCCGGGCGCGAGCTGCTCATTGCCTGCTACCGGGTTTGCCGAGACTGCATTTGCAGCTGGCATTATTTGGAGTGTTCTAGCGGGTACTGCAGCGGTGCGCATGGCCTGCGTCTGAGTGTCCCACCAGGGAATCTCAACAGCCGGCAGTTCGATACTGCCTGCGCGCGTTGGCACAATGGCCACGCTGTCGCTACGTGAACCCAGTAAACCGGTCGATATTTCTGCATCGGCAATGGTGGGTTGGTCCGGGTAGTGCTTTATGCCATCAGTGGTGGTGAGGAGCACGGGAGGCAGTTGCGCCCCCTGCAAGCCCTCGCCGCGAAGACGAATAGTGCGGGTAACCGATTCACCGGCGCGTAGTTTTTCGGGTTCTGTCGACCACTCTTCTTCAACTACAATATTGCGTGCCGGCAACCAGGTACTACCGGAATAGGCCGCGGGTCTGGGTAGCACCTCGATTTTCAAGGCTTTACTTTGCAGGCGTATCAGCTTGCCTCTGGATGTGTCGAATACGCTGCGGCGTGGCCCGCTCTCCCTCGCGGAAAAACTTTGCGCTGGAATTTCCAGAACACCACTTTTTTCCGGAAAAATGGCATACCGTACTTCATGCACTAGCCAGGGCCTGCCACTGACCGTACGTTGGAATGACTTTTGTTCAAGGGGCACGACGAATGCGCCGGGCAACTGCAAGTCGCTGATACTGCGTCCATCGAGGTTGACCGCTTGTTGCAGGCGCAGTGTCAGGATTAGTTGTCCCTGCACATAGACCGAGTCACTGTCGACGGTGGCTTCAAACAAAATAGCTTCTGTGCCCGGATCCACACGTGCCATTTTGCTGACATTGACCCAAACCGGAGCTGTTTTGCTAGCGCCCACCTGGAACGAGGAAATAATTAAGGCACCTGGCCGCCGTGGGGTGATTTCAATTTGCAGTTGGCGGTTATGGTTGCGTTTGCCATTCACGATGGTGGTATTACTGCTCGTTTTGCGCGACAGGATTTCCCAGTCTGTCAGCAAGGTATTGAGACTGACAGTTCCCAGGTCTTCATCGTCCTCGGTGGCACTGATGACCAGTTGCAAGGTATCGCCCATGGCAACCTGCTGGCGATCTACAGTCGCTTCGACGGCAGCGTTTGCCATCAATGGGGCCTTGCACAGGAGCAGAATGACTGCCCACCGTGCCGATTTACCAATACGTTTCATCATCCTTCTTCTTTCCCTGCTGCTGTCGCTGCTGGCTTTCGTAGCGGAATTTTTGCCGCAATAGTCCGGAGGGGTCGTCTGGTATCCGTCGTAACCACTGCTCCATGGCCTGATCTTTTTCCAGATCTTCCTGTTGCGCCTGGGCGATGGCCTCGTCCAACGCTTCCTGTTGTTGCTCGTTCTCCTGCCTGGATGCTTCTTCCTGCTCAGGCGTTTTCTCCTGTTCTTCCGGCTGATCCTGTGGAGATTCCGACGCCTGTTCCTCCTTGTCTTTTGAGTTTTGGTCGGAAGGCTGCTGGTCGTCTGACTGACTGTCCTGCTGTTGCTGATCCTGGTTTTGCTCGTCTTTCTGTTGATCCTGATTCTGATTCTGATCCTGGTTTTCCTGGTTTTCCTGATCTTGCTTGTCTTGCTGGTCGGATTGTTCTTGTTGCTGCTCCTGCTCCTGCTGTAACTTTTCCAGTAAAGCCAGGTTCTCTATCGCGTCTTGCTGCTCAGGTTTGATTTTAAGCGACTCTTGGTAAGTTTCTATTGCCTGATCTATCTGGCCGGCTTTGGCCAGCGCGTTACCTAGATTGTAAAGCGTATCTGCGCTGTCTTTGTCAGTGAAGCTCTGGGTAGCTCTCTCATAGTCCCCGGATTGATAAGCTGCTGTGCCGGCCCAATTATTATCCTCGAACAGGTTAGCGGCCGCCTCATTGTTGCCTTGTTGCAGGGCGCGTTGGCCTTGTTGATCGGGAGTGAGCCAGAGATCATCCCAGACATCGGCGTGTGCTGTTTGTGGCAGAGGTGCAAACATCAGCGGCAACAGGCACACAATCCATCCTTTGCGGAACAGACTCAGCACCACCGGCAACAATAGCAGGATTAGCAGGTGCCCCTGGTCCTCCCAGGCATCGGCCGCTCGATCCAGAACCATGGTTTGTTCGGGAATGGCCAGTAAATCATCTGCGAGTAAATAATCGAGGTCGCTGTCGTCAATTTGCAGGCGCATGTAGCGTCCGGCTGTGTCCCTGGCGAGGCGCCGCAGTAAGTCCTCTTCGAGCGCAGGCATGACAATCGTCCCGGAGTCATCCTTAAGAAAACCGCCCTTGGGCAAGGGTAACGGTGCTCCAGTCGCTGTGCCTATGCCCATAATGACCAGGCCCATACCGCTGCCTTGCAGAAGCTCGGATATTTCCTCCCGGTCTTGCTCGGTAATGCCATCTGTTACCAGCATTATTCGCCCCCGTTGGACCCCCGCTGAGTACATCAGCTCGACTGCCTGCGAAAGAGCGGCGGCTGGTTCCGAGCCTGCCAACGGCATCATGCCGGGATTCAGCGCCGGCAGCAGGTTGGCAATGGTGGGATTATCATCGGTCAGGGGTGTCACAATGTGGGCGTCCCCGGCATAGGCGATCAGGCCTGTTTGGCCCTCTTTGCGCTGGCTCAGTAAATCCAGCAGCTTTTGCCGTGCCCGGTCGTTGCGTGACGGAGCGAGGTCAGCTGCCATCATCGAGTAGCTCAGATCCAGGACCAATACCAGGGCGTCCTGTTTTTGGTGCACCGGTTGGGGTATTTTTTTAAAGCTAGGCCCCGCCGCTCCGAGCGCTGCCAATGCCCAGATCAATAAAAGAGCGGGGGTGAAATTGCGTTTGCGGGGACCGCTGGAATCGCCAATCAGGTAGGGCAACAAGTCGGGTGCGATGACTGAACTCCAACTGCCGCTGCGGTAGCGAAGCCGCCATAAAAGGCCAGCAAGAACAATCGCGGGCATCAGCGCCCATAGCCATTCGGGACGCATCAGATGAAAGCTCACGCTGCCCCCTCACGAGCGCCTGAACCCATTGCAGGGCTGGCCTGCCACAGTCGATGAATTGCCAGTCCAAAGCTGATCGCCAGAGCCAGTAGCAGTGGCAGGTAGCCCAGCGTCTGGCGCGGTCGATAGCTGGTGCTGTCCACTTCAATAGGCTCCAGTTGGTCTAGCAACTGGTAGATATTGGCAAGTTCTTCAGGGTTGCGGGCGCGAAAATACTTGCCGTCAGTGATCTTTGCAATTTGTTGCAAGCCTGCCTCATCCAGCTCTGCCGATGGGTTAACCTGGCGTGCACCAAAACTTGAGCCAAACAAGCCTGGCATGGTCAGGCTGTCGGCGCCAATGCCAATGGTATAGATTCGAATGCCCAGGTCTGCCGCGAGTTTCGCCGCATTCAGGGGCTGCACTGAACTGGCAGTGTCCTTGCCATCGCTGAGCAGGATCAGCACCCGATTCTCTGCCGGTCGTTCTTTGAGTCGTTTTACCGCCAGACCGATGGCGTCACCGATGGCGGTATCCTGGCCGGCAAAACCGATTTGGGCCTCTAGCAAGAAGCGCTTTACGGTCCCGGTATCGAAGCTGAGAGGGGATTGTACATAGGCATTACTGCCAAACAGAATGAGTCCCAGGCGGTCACCTTCGCGTTGTTCAATAAAGCGACTGCCCACTTGTTTTACCGCTCGGATGCGGCTCACTAACTCATCCGAGACCTCCATGTCCTCAATTTTCATGGAGCCAGAAATATCCACCGCCAACATCAGGTCGCGCCCGCTATTGGGTAATTCAATAGGCTCTCCGACCCATACTGGTCGCGCGGCAGCCACCAGGAGCAGAAGCCAGATACTCCAAAGGGCCAATACCGGCAGACGGCCGGCAGCCTGACTGCTGCGCCCCTGATTGGCACTGAGCTGTTGCCATTGCGTAAAAAAGGGCGCGCGCAGGGCGGGCTCTTGTCCCTGGGCCGTGGGCGTAAAACGCCTGACCAGCCATGGCAGCGGAGCCATTACTATCATTAAGGGCCAAATCCACTCAATCATGGCTTGACCTTGTGCTTGTTGATCCAGAGGGCACTGGTGTGCAGATGACCCTCAATGTCGGTGCTGACGGGAATGGCCTGATACTGTGCCTGCAAGGGCGGCAGCAAAAATTCGCCGTCGGCCATGCCGCTGTCGTTAAGAAATGCCTGCCAACTCTCGCCCGTGATGCTGGCAACGTCGCGTTGAGGGTAAGCGCGCAGGGCGACAGCTTTAAGTAGAGCATTGGTGCGAGTAAGGCAGGCACCTGTATCCCCGTCATTTTGCCAGCGGTTGCGGATCTCATTCAGGGTTGCAATGCCTTGCCTGCGATAGGCGTTGCGGCGATAGCGCAGCATTAGTCGCCACGCCACCAGGGCACAGCCGACAGCAATTATTGCGATCAATAGCCACCAGCCCGGAGCCAGAGGCCACCAACCAATAGCCACTGGTTCGCGCAGAGGGTTGAGCTGGGCGAGGGGGTCGACTGGGTTCATCAGCGCCTGTCACCATAATAGGTTTGTAGCAGGGAAAAAGGCGGCTCTGCCGTAGACGCCTGCAGCACTGGAATCCCCAACCTGGCCATATTTTGCTGCAGTTGTTGCCGTGCGCTATTGAAACTGTCGCTGTATTCTTTGCGCAGTAAACGACTCCCGGTATTGAGCTCGCTGCGCTGCTGTCCATCAGTAACCGCATACCGCCCTCCCCGGGGTAGTTTAGCCTCCAGCGGATCGGTGCAGGCAAGGGCCGTAACCTGGGTGTGCTGGGCGAGTTGGAACAGGTGTTTGTGGGCGCTCTCGCTATCGGCGCCTTGAAAATCACTGATCAGGTAGATATTGCTACCCGGTTTGGCTATGCGCCGCAGGTTGGCCAGCATGTCGGCAAAGCTCTCCGTGTCGGGGGCAGTCTCTACCGGTAGCGCATGATTAAATGACTCCAGCTGAGACAACAGCGCCAGTACAGTGCGCCGAGAGCGACGAGGTCGCACTTCACGGTGATGCTTGCCGTCAAATACCAGACCACCAACTCGGTCACCACTGTCCAGGGCACTCCAGCAAAGTAGGCTTGTGAGGTGGGCCGCCAGTACCGACTTGAAGCAATGGCTGGAGCCAAAAAACATGCCCGGTCGCTGGTCAACCACTAACAGCACTGGTCGCTCTCGCTCTTCACGAAACAGCTTGGTGTGCGCACCGCCAGTGCGAGCGGTCACGCGCCAGTCTATGCTGCGAATATCATCCCCGGGCTGATAGCTTCTGACTTCTTCAAAGTCGATGCCACGGCCGCGAAAGTTTGACTTGTTGGGACCGGTAAGAGCTGAAAGCGCGCGGTTGCGACGGGCGAGTTTCAGCTGCCGGGCAGGGAAACGTAGGCTAATCAGTTCATCCAGAGACGCATAGGCGCCCCTGGCCGGGGTTGCGATATCCGCCCTTTGCATCAGCCTACGGGGACCAGGGCCAATAGTTCACGAGTGACCTGGTCTGGCGTTACGCCGCTGGCTTCGGCCTCGAAACTCAATAGCAGGCGGTGGCGTAAAACGTCGGCGGCGACAGCTTGAACATCGTCTGGACCGACGAAGTCTCTATCCGCTAACCAGGCGTGCGCCCGGGCGCAGCGATCCAGGGCAATCGTTGCCCTTGGACTACCACCGAATTCAATCCAGTGGTCCAATTGCTCACTGTAGCGAGCCGGTGAGCGCGTCGCGACTATCAACTGCACCATGTAGTCCTCCACAGCGCTGGACATATGCAAACCCAACACTTCTTCGCGTGCAGCGAAAATTGCGTCCTGATGGAGCGGCTCAGGTGCTGCTGCAGCCGGGCTGCTGGCTTCAGTCCGGGTTAGGCGCAGGATTTCTGCCTCGGCGGCTGCGTCGGGGTAGTCTACGTTCACATGCAATAAAAAACGGTCTAACTGTGCTTCAGGTAGAGGATAGGTTCCCTCTTGCTCGATCGGGTTTTGCGTCGCCATGACCAGAAATAGCCGAGGCAGGTCGTAGGTCTCTGACCCAACACTTACCTGTCTCTCGGCCATGGCCTCAAGCAATGCTGACTGCACTTTCGCCGGTGCTCTATTAATTTCGTCGGCGAGCACCAGGTTGTGGAATATTGGCCCACGCTGGAAGTGAAACGTGCCTTCCTGAGGGCGATAAATTTCGGTGCCGGTGACATCGCCCGGCAGTAAATCTGGAGTGAACTGAATACGTTGAAAATCGCCTTCCAGTCCATCAGCCAGGCTCTTCACGGCCCGAGTCTTGGCAAGCCCGGGTGCGCCTTCAACCAGAAGGTGTCCGTCAGCCAGCAATGCGATGATGAGTCTCTGTACCAGATGGGTTTGGCCGATGATCTGACCGCTGAGCCACTCTTGCAGGGCCCTGATTTCTGCGCTAGCCACGCGTTCTCCTATCTTTGATCGTGTTGTGTAGAAGCCTGAAAAGGCTGGCGCATTGTATCGCAACTTGCCGTAGCGTCCATCCCCTTATCTGGCGGCTCAATTATGTGACTTTTCACCCATGTAATAGTTCCCGGCGGCGCCCAGACCGGCTGGTTTAGTCTAGAATTGTACACAGGTAGCTGTTTGGGAATGAGCAGCGAACAAATTGATAGGGAACGGGTTGAATGATCTGGGAAAACTTCAAGAAAAGTTTGATGAAGGACCTGAACACGCGAATTCAGAGTCATGCTAAAGAGGCTGACCGGGAATCCCTTATTAACCTCGGGAATAATTTCTATCAGCGTTTCGCAGCCGAGGACTTGCGGGGGCGCTCGGTAGAGAACCTGTATGGTTGTCTCTGCTATCTCTTGAGCTTTATGCGGTCTTCGAATGGTACCGACTCCCAAGTCATATTTTTTAACCCGCAGCTGCAACCCCATGGCTGGGAGAGCGGTAACACCGTACTGGCAATCCACTGTAGAGGCATTCCCTTTGTAACTGCGTCGGTGCGGGGGGAGATTAACCGGCGCAACATGCCCATTCATATCATTGCCAGTTCGAACCTGGCGGTGCGGCGTAGTGATGATGGCAGCCTTGGGAGTATTCTCGGTCATAGCGATGGCGAGCATGAGAACAGCGCCAGTGAGGCGGTTATTTATTTTGAGTTAGCGAGACACTCGCAGCCCGAAGACCTGGATGAGTTGCGGCAAACCTTACTGGATATTCTTGGTGAGGTAGGTGATGTCGTAGACGATTTTCCGGCAATGAATGAGCAGCTTGGCCAAGTGATCGGGCTGGTGCAGGGCAGTGCCTGCGTGGAGAAGAGGCTGCGCGAGGAAGCCGAGTCGTTTCTGGCATGGCTACGCCAACATCACATGACCATGCTCGGCTATGAATATCTGGAAGTGGACTATAGCGGAGGTAGTCCGGTGGTGACCGCGTCGAGCAAGGGCCGCCTCGGATTATTGCGTGACCGGGAAACTCGTGGGGTAGCGGATCTGGAGACCGACCTGGCCAATCTTTCCCAGGAAGAGATGCAGCGCAGGCAGTTGAGCTTCTCCAAGTCCAGGCAGCGCTCCCGAGTGCATCGCCTTACCTACCCCGACTATGTAGAAGCGCGGGTGTTTGATGAGGAAGGTGTGTTGATTGGACAGCATCGATTCATCGGATTGTATACGTCCTCGGTTTACACCATGCATCCTAAATACATTCCCATCCTCAGGCGCAAGGTGCAGGCAGTGATGGAAATGTCGAATATGGACTGGGCCGAGCACGAGACCAGGGAGCTGGCGAGGGTGCTGGAACTCTTCCCGCGAGACGAGTTGTTCCAGAGCAGCATTGCCGAGCTGTCCACCACCGTCAATGCGATTAACCGTATTCAGGAGCGTCGACAAACACGCCTTTTCGTCCGTCGCGACATACACGGTAAATTTGTCAGCTGCATTGTGTACGTCCCAAGAGATCGCTACACCACTGAGCTACGCGAGCAAATCCAGAATATTTTGTGCGATGTTTTTCAGGCTGAGCAGTCGGAATTTACCACTCAGTTCTCCGAGTCTATCCTGGTGCGATGCCACTTTGTGTTACGGGTGAATCCCGGCTTGCAGCTGGACTACGATGATTCCGAGCTGGAAGAACAGATCGTCCAGGCGACACTCGCTTGGAAGGACCGGTTGCGCAACCGGTTGATAGAAGAATTCGGTGAGGAGCACGGCAGCGAGTGTGCAGAGCAATTTGGAGCAGGATTTCCTCCGGGTTATCGCGATGACTTTGATTCACGCATGGCGGTAGCCGACATCCAAAAAATTCTTCGGTTGGCCCAGGGTGAACGCCTGGCTATGTCGCTTTATCGTCCCATGGAAGACGGTGAGCATATGTTGCGATTGCGGCTTTACCATCAGGGCGAGAGTTTGCCGCTGTCCGATGTATTGCCAATCCTGGAAAATCTGGGTCTCAGGGTGGTCACCGAGCGACCTTACGGTATCCGTACAGGCAGTGGAGAAAAATACTGGATTCAGGAATTCTCCATGTTTTATCGGCTGTCCAACGACTTTGATCTCGAGCAGGTCAAAGAGGAGTTTGAGGATGCCTTCGCTCGCATCTGGTTTGGCGAAGCAGAGAGCGATTCTTTTAATCGCCTGCTGATTGGTACGAGGCTTAGTTGGCGAGAAATTTCTTCATTGCGCGCCTATGCCCGCTACTTACAGCAGCTCAACTTTCCCTACAGTGTGAAGTACATTGCCGAAACTATGGCAGACCATCTACAAATTACTGCGCTGATCGTTGAATTATTCCTGACTCGTTTCTCGCCGGTGTTTGACGGTGACGAATCATGGCGGGGAGAGCGCGAACTCGACGTTGAACAGCGTATTTTGCTTTCGCTGGAGAAGGTGCAAAACCTGGGCCAGGATCGCATTATTCGGCAGTACGTGAAGTTGATTAAGGCCACCCTGCGCACTAATTTCTTCCAGCAAGCTGAGGGAGGTGGTCTCAAACCCTACCTGTCATTTAAGTTGAAACCTTCTGCTATACCGGGAATCCCTCAGCCGGTACCCATGTTTGAGGTCTATGTGTACTCACCTCGGGTGGAGGGCGTGCACTTGCGCGGTGGCAAGGTCGCCAGGGGCGGGTTGCGCTGGTCAGACCGTCATGAAGATTTTCGTACCGAAGTATTGGGCCTGGTAAAGGCACAGCAGGTCAAAAATGCAGTCATTGTCCCTGTTGGCGCCAAGGGAGGTTTTGTAGCAAGGCAGTTGAATGCCGAAATGTCACGAGATGAGATTCAGAAAGAAGGAATAGAGTGCTACAAGTTATTTATTCGTGGACTTCTGGATATTACGGACAACCGGGGAGATGTCTCAGTGGTGCGCCCGCCCCATGTGGTTGCCAAAGATGATGACGACCCGTACCTGGTTGTAGCTGCGGATAAGGGCACAGCTACATTCTCTGACATAGCCAATAGCCTCTCTGACGAGTACAGTTTTTGGCTGGGCGATGCCTTTGCCTCCGGTGGCAGTGCCGGCTATGACCACAAGAAAATGGGTATCACCGCTAAAGGTGCCTGGGTCTCGGTGCAGCGGCATTTCCGGGAAATGGGTGTCGACATTCAGTCTGCAGACTTTAGCGTTGTTGGCGTCGGTGATATGGGCGGCGACGTATTCGGCAACGGCATGCTGCTGTCGGAGCATATTCAACTGCTAGCGGCGTTTAATCATCTGCACATCTTTATTGATCCAGCGCCAGAGGCAGCTGCCAGTTATATTGAACGCAAGCGCTTGTTTGACCTGCCTCGTTCCAGCTGGAGAGATTATGCGTCGGAACTCATCTCTGAAGGCGGCGGGGTGTTTGATCGTAATGCCAAATCCATATTGATATCACCGCAAATGCAGGATCGATTCGATATTGAGGCCACGCAGTTAACACCCAATGAATTAATTTCTCACTTACTCAAGGCGCGGGTCGATTTGCTGTGGAATGGCGGCATCGGGACCTACGTGAAGGCTTCTACCGAAACTCATTTTGAAGTTGGTGACAAAGCCAATGATTCATTGCGAGCCGATGGTAAAGACTTGCGCTGCAAAGTGATTGGAGAGGGTGGAAACCTGGGTATGACACAGCTCGCAAGAGTTGAATATAGCCTGACCGGTGGTCGTTCCAATACCGACTTTATTGATAACGCCGGCGGCGTGGATTGCTCAGACCACGAAGTGAATATCAAGATATTACTCAATGCGGTTGTTGCCCGCGGCGACCTCACTGAAAAACAGCGTAATCAGTTGCTGGAGGAAATGACAGATAGCATCTCTGAACTGGTGCTTCAGAACAACTACCATCAGGTGCAGGCGATCAGTATGGTCGAGTTGCAGGCTGAGGAACGGTTCGGCGAATATCGGCGTTTCATTGAGAACATGGAGGAGGCAGGGCGCATAGACAGGGCGCTGGAATTTTTGCCCAGTGACGAGGAGCTGCTGGAGCGGCGAACGCAGGGGCAACCGCTGACTCGGCCCGAGTTGTCGGTGCTGATCTCTTACAGCAAGGCGGTGCTCAAGGAGCAATTGATCGATTCGGACCTGGGCAAAGACTCCTATCTGGCCAATGCAGTGAATACCGCCTTCCCCCAGCGTTTGGTTGAGCAGTATTCTGACGAGGTTCTCAGTCACCGGCTGCACCGTGAAATCATGTCCACCCAGGTGGCTAACGACATTGTTAACCGCATGGGGCTGAACTTTGTTTCACGCCAAGCCAAGGCCACGGGTGCATCGGCGGCAGATGTGGCCCGCGCCTTCATTACGGTGACAGAAGTGTTTCGCTTACGAGAACTGTGGGAGTGGATCGAACTGCTTGATCATCGAGTCTCATCCGCCGTGCAGATGGATATGATGCTCAAGCTCTTGCGGCTGGTGAAACGTGCCACTCGCTGGCTATTGCGTAATCGTCGTCACGAACTGGCGCCCACACCACTGGTGGAGGAGTTCAGTGCAGGCCTGGAACAGCTGCGGGAAGCCTATCCTGCAATGCTGCGCGGCAGTTCAGCTGAACTGTATGAGTCGGCCAATGATCGCTATGTGGAAGAGGGGGTGGGCGAGGAGCTGGCCTCGCGAATTGCCGGCACGCAATTGGCTTACACGGGTTTAGGTATTATCCAGGCCGCGAAAGAGAGCGAGGCGTCCTTGCTGGATGTCGCCAATCTCTATTTTTTCATCGGTGAACGCCTTGAACTGGATTGGTTCAGTGGACAAATACTGGCATCAAAAGTCGAAAACGAGTGGCAAGCGCTGGCTCGCGATACTTATATGGAAGACCTGGAGTGGCAGCAGCGTACGCTGGCCGTGGGGGCGTTAAAGCACCTTGACGAGGATGCCAACCTACTGACCTGCATGCAGCGCTGGGAGGGTGAACAGGAAAGCCTGCTGAGCCGTTGGCAAGCGATGTTGGCTGAACTGCATGCCACCGACGCGCCAGACTTTGCCATGTTCGCCGTGGCAAACAGGGAGCTACTGGATCTTGCTCAGAGCAGCAAGCGGCCGGTGGATCAGGTAGAGGTTTGAGAAGTCAGAGCGCTCGAATCTTGTGAACGCCAGAGATTCCGGTCAAGCCATCCCATTGATCACAACGGCCTTCTCGCCAACCGGAAATCCAGTTTTGACGATGGGCGTCGTTCTCGTGGGGGCAAAAGTCCTGGCTGCGTCCTGAAACGCCGGCCTGGTAACCTTTATCAAATGCCCTGGTGTTCATATCGCGCTTCTGTCTTCTCATAGAGGATGTCTCCGTTTCAGGCGTCAGTACCGTCCGAGAGCCGCGAGAGTTCCCCCTCGCTCACCGCGAACGGCGGTCGATTCAGATTTTGGCATGTATTTGGCTAAAATAACGCGCAGCAATACATCGAAGGGTGCCAATAGGCACACTATCCATCAAACCAGAGGCCAGAGGGCTTCGCCAACAACGAATAGTTCTGAAAGCAGCGATCCATATAACGAAAAAGCTGTAAATCGTTTTTTTTCAAAATCTGCGGTTTTTGACTGGTCGATTTTCAGGGGCACTGGTAGGATATTTCGCCCGGAATGAGTAAGGTGACATCCCGATGTTCGAACGTAATAAGAATAAGCAGACGGCAGTGACTGCCGAGCAGCAGGGCTCTCGCCCAGACACCCCGCCCACCAAGACGGCCTCTCAGGCCAGCCCCAGCCCGGCAATCAACAGGAGCACCGCGATGATTGGACCCAGTATTGAAATTAAAGGCACCGTCACTGGAGACGAGGACCTGGTTATCCAGGGTAAGGTAGAGGGGTCCGTTGAACTGAGCGCGCATCAGGTGACAGTGGGTGAGTCCGGCAAGGTCAACGCTGATATTACCGCTCGCACGGTTCGGGTCGACGGTGAAGTTGCCGGTGACATTCGGGGCAACGAGAAAGTGGTGATTTCCAAGTCGGGCAATGTGCGTGGCAATATTGTCGCGCCTCGAGTAACGCTCGAGGACGGAGCGATATTCAAGGGCTCTATCGATATGGATCCTGGTGAAGTGCCCGCCAAGGTTTCCCTGGCCCCCAAAACTTCAACTAGTCTGTCAGAAAAAGCCCCCGAGCTGGACTTGAAGAGCGGCTGAAGCAACACGGATTACAACCGCTATGAATGAGCGGCAGAGTAGTCAACTGCTGCCCGGTCTTTTCGAGTCGATTGCAGAAGATCAGTGCGTCACTGTCTTGCATCTAGGTCCGGTGTTGCCGGAAACCATGGAGTACTTTTCCGGTTTCCGCTGCAAACTGCACGTTAACGACTTGTTCGCAGAGCTACCTCTGGGTTTTCAACCCGGGGACGAACTGACTGTGCAGGAGCGTATGTCCAATTTGGTGAGTTTTCCTGAGGGAACTCGCTTTGACATGTGTTTTTTTTGGGACTTGTTGAACTACCTGGATCAAGACGGAATTATCGCTCTAATGGAATGCCTCAGACCTTACCTGGCACCTACCACCATGGCACATGCGTTCGTTGTTCATAACCTCCGCTCACCACAGCGCGATTGTCGTTTTGGCATTGTTTCGACTTCAGAAATAGCACTCAGGTCCAGAAAACACAAAGTTCCGGGTTATGCGCCGCAGTCACAAGGGAAGTTGAAAGAGTGGTTAGACGGGTTTGCCGTGAAACGTTCGGTACTGTTAGCGGAAAGCCGCCTGGAGCTTCTGCTTGAGGCACGAAACTAAGCGTTCTCCTGTTCGGTTTTGTATAGCTGCATGCCTCTGGCCTGGTAGTTGGAAAGGGCAGCTGGATGATCCAGTGAGCAGGTGTTTACGCAAACTCGCTGCACATCACCCCAACGCCAGGCCTCATCAATAGCGCGACTGAGCAGATGGCCGCCAAAGCCCTTGCCGATAAAGCCTTCCGCAAGGCCAAAGTATTTAATTTCGACAGTATCGTCGGTTTGCCGTTGCAGCTCAAAATAGCCGGCAGGTGATCCCTGTTCATAGCCTACCCAGGTGCGCAGTTGATCGGACTCGGCATACTCCTGCCACTGGGGGTCCGACCAGCTGAGCTTGTCTCTCCACTCCCAGGGCCCGCCCACGTACTGGTAAAGGAAACGATTCAGGGGCCAGCGCTTCACGCGAGCCTCGTGGACGATAAGGTCTGTGGCTGTTTTTCCTGGAACCAATTGCTCTCTGGACAGCATCTCCAGGTAGTAGACCGTGATTTTGCTCATTTCAGTCCTGCCAAATTACCTTTTGACGAGAGTCGTACCAGTCATCCAGGAAGGGTTCGTAGGCAGCCTCAATATTGTTGCGCTTAATCTTGAGCGTGGGGGTCAGGAAGTCGTTTTCGACCTGCCAGGAATCACGTACGATAGCGAGAAATTGAAGTGCTTCGTAACCCTCTACCTGGGCGTTAACTTCGTTCAGCAGTTTTTCAAAATTAGCGTTGGCCTGGCCCCTGAATTCGGGGTCGTCAAACTTACTGCGCAACCCGTCAGCCAGTTGCAAGCTGGCATAACAGGCCTGGCGGCCAGAGCCAGACACGCAACACTGTTCAATCATGCTGTCTGCACTGAGCAGGTTTTCCAGTGGAACAGGGGCGACGTACTTGCCCTTGCTGGTTTTAAACAGTTCCTTAACCCGACCGGTAATGCGCAGAAGGCCATCGTCATAAACACCGCGGTCGCCTGTTTTAAAGTAGCCATCCTCGGTCATTACTTCAGCGGTTAGCTCGGGGGCTTTGTAGTAGCCCATCATCAATCCGGGTGATTTGACTTCAATCTCACCGGCGTCGGAAATTCGACATTCAACGCCAGTTGCAGGGAAGCCGACAGTCCCTGGGGCTCGCTGCTCCAGGGTGGACATGTGGGAATAGGCGAAGTCTTCTGTCATTCCATAGCCTTCCATGATGTTAAGACCCAGTCGGTCGTACCAGCGAATCAGATCTGCCGGAATCGGTGCCGACCCGCTAGCTGCCATGCGCACATCGCCAAGGCCCAGTCCGTCGAGCAGCTTCTTGCGGATCATGTTGTTCACAATCGGAATCTTTAATAGCAGGTTCAGCTTTTTCTCGGGAAATTTCTGGAATACGCCGGACTGGAACTTCAGCCAAAGCCTGGGCACGCTGATAAAAAGAGTTGGCCGCGCCCGACGCAGGTCCTGCAGGAACGTATCGAGCTCTTCGGCGAAGAACACATGCACCCCCTGATAAATCGACCCGGCTTCTACCAGTGCCCGCTCCATGACGTGAGCCAGGGGCAGATAAGATATTATGCGATCGTCTTCGGTGATGCCCAGCGTGTCTCCCTGCAGAGAGGCGGGTGCTGAGATCGATCCAAAAGAGTGGGCGACACCTTTGGGACGGCCGGTGCTTCCCGAGGTATAGCAAATCAGTGCTCGCTGATCTGCGGGCCATACAGGGTCCTCATTAAGCGGCTCACTGCCCGCGATAATGTCGTCCCATTGGTCGTAATCGTTGGCGGGTGCGAGCGGCAACGCTATCTTTGGTAGTGCATCAGGCACGCCCGCTTGCATATGCTCCCAGTCGTCCAGTTTGCCGACAAACACCAGCTTCGACTCGGAGTGATCGAGTATGTATTCAACCGTATCTGCATTAAGTGTAGGGTAAAGAGCAACGGTACAATGCCCTGCCATCCAGATTGCCAGCTCAGCGATAATGAAGTGGGCACAATTTTTTGAGATCAGGGCAATGTTACTGTTGGCTGGTAAATCCAGGGTATTCAGGTAGGTGGCCATGCGCCGCGCCTGATCCATGGTATCTCCCCAGGTATAGTCGGTGGCTTCACCCAGGATAGGCTGGGTCATAAACACCCGTTGCGGGTGCGCCTTTTCTCGTGCGAATGCAGCCTGGAGTACCAACTTGTCAGTAGTGTGGATCATTGCGTATCGGTCCTGTTCTTAGTCGTCATGGGATTGCTACAGTATAGCGGGCGTGTGGGCAAATACCTGTCGATTTTTGTTATCAATGGCCCTGATTGGTCAAGGGATCGAGTAGCTCAATCCAATGCTTAACAGGAATCTTGCTCTCTTCATCCAGATGCAACTGACAGCCCACATTAGCTGAGACGATCAGCGCTGGATTATCCACTTGCAAAGCTTCCAGTTTGCGCTGGCGCAAGCGCTCGCTGCGTGAACGCTGGAGTATGGAATAGGTGCCGGCTGAACCGCAGCAAAGGTGATCATCCCGCGTTTTTGCCAGGGTGAATCCGGCGCGGCGCAGTATGGTGTTAACAATATCGGGCTGCTTGAGTGCGTGTTGTTGGCTACAGGGTGTGTGTACAGCAACGCGACCAATGTCTCGCTCAATATTGAGCAGGGTCAAATCCTCATCCACAAGCACATCGGCAATATCTCGGCATAGAGCGGATACCCGTTTTGCTTTTGCAGCATAGACTGAGTCGTGCTGCAGCAGGTCACCGTACTCGACCAGTATGCTGCCGCAGCCGGTGGCACTGCTGATGATTGCCTCAGCACCCGCCTCAATCATTGGCCACCAGGCATCAATATTGCGGCGCATATTATCCAGGCCATCGGAGTGAGCTCCCAGGTGGTAGTTCACGGCCCCGCAGCAACCTGCCTCGGATGCAATCTTCAGCGAGATTCCCAGCCGATCCAGTACCCGTGCGGCGGCGGCATGAGTTAATGGCGTTGCTGCCGACTGAACGCAGCCTGATAAGGCCAACATGGTGCGAGGCTGCGTTGATACAGGCATTGCCCCGGGTGTTTGCCGCAAGGGTATTTTGCGCTTTAGCCTGGGGGGCAACAGGGGGCGAAACAGCTGGCCTGTGCGCAGCAGTGCGGCGACAAGGGCTGGTCGTGAAAGTGTCTGTCTAAGTGAGAAACGAAACAGGCGTTCAACGGGACCGCGCGGTGCCTCTATATTCAGCATGCCGCGGCCAATGTCAGCCAATTTGCCATACTGCATGCCGGAGGGGCAGGCGGTCTCGCAACTGCGACAACTCAGGCAGCGATCGAGGTGGGTGCGGGTTACAGCGCCGGCCTCGCCTTCTTCCAACAACTGTTTGAGCAGGTATATTCTGCCTCGAGGGCTGTCTCGTTCATCACCTGTGTCCAGGTAAGTAGGGCAGGTGGCCAGACAAAGGCCGCAGTGCACACAGGCGCTGATTAATTCGCCAGCGCGCTTGGCTTCGGTGTTATCGCTGTAACGCGGGTGTAGTTCTACATGCATGGCCTTACATCCAACTGTACAGGCGGCCAGGATTGAGGATTCCTGCCGGATCAAAGGCTTTTTTGAGTCTAAGCTGCAATGTTTGTTGAACTTGATCGAGCTTACCTTTGACTTCAGTCTGTCGATCTCCACCCGAAAACAGATTGAGGTGCGCGCCCTGAGGAATGCTTGCTGGTGGTGTTCGCAGCCAGCGCTGGGATCCACCCCAGTCAATGCACTGGTCAGCCTGATCCGAGCAGGGCGCCGTTGGAGTGGTGGCAAGACGCCAAAGCTCAGCGGAAGGCGTAAAGAAGGAGTGAGTCATGTCTTGCAGTTGTGTCCAGATAGCGCCATCGACCCGATCACCACCCCAGATTTGGGCAGTGTGCTCCACGGCACTGGCAGCCCCGGCCAAACGCAGATACAGCTTTCCGTTCACCCAGCAGGCGCCCGTCAGAGGTTTTGGCTGGCCAGCATAGTTTGTCATCAGAGCCAGCGCTTCATCCGGCGAGGTGTCCCGGGTGAGGGTGACGCTAGCTTCCGGCAATGGCAAAATCTTGAGGTGTACCTCGCAAATCACGCCCAGGGTTCCCAGTGCTCCAGCTTGTAGTCTGGAAACGTCATAGCCAGCAACGTTTTTCATTACCTTGCCACCGAATTCCAGAATTTGGCCGCTGCCGTTGATTAATTGTACCCCCAGAACCGAATCCCTTATTGAGCCCAACCAGGGCCTTCCCGGGCCTGACAGGTTGCCAGCCAGCGTGCCACCGATTGTCGCCTGGCCAGCGAAGCGAGGTGGCTCAAAGGGCAGCATTTGCCCCTGTTCAGCCAGGGCGCTCTCCAGTTCGCTGATCGGAGTGCCTGCGCGTGCACTAATAACCAACTCTTGGGGCTGATAGTGACTTATCCCACGATACTTCGAGATATCAAGTGTGCGCTCGACCGAGCAAGTTCTTCCCAGTAAGTGTTTTTTAGTATTACCACCGTGGACATAAAGTGGCGTGGCGTCCGCTTTTGCTGCGCAGACTCTGGCGGCCAGTTGCTGCAGTGCATCAGTCATGGCTGTGCCTGCGGGGAAGTGCACGGTATTCTTGGCAGCGCTTCAATATAGGGATGCCTTTGCCCGGGTTGAGAGTGAGTGCCGGGTCAAAGGCGTGCTTGATGTCTTCAAACTGGTGTAGCTCGGCCTCACTGAACTGACTGGGCATTTGGTTCAATTTCTCCAGTCCTACGCCGTGTTCACCGGTAATGCAGCCGCCGACGGCCACTGACAGTTCGAGTATGTCTGCGCCGAAACGTTCGGCCCGCGCTAGCTGCTGAGGGTCACCGCTGTCGAACATGATCAGCGGGTGCAAATTACCGTCTCCTGCATGAAATACGTTGGCACAGCGCAGTTGGTATTTCGCTGATAGTTTGCTGATTTCTTCCAGTACATGAGAGACCTGACTACGCGGTATGGTGCCATCCATGCAGTAGTAGTCGGCACTTAGTCTACCGATAGCGGGGAAGGCAGATTTGCGACCTTTCCACAGCAGTGCTCTCTCAGCATCATCACTGGAGACGCGCAGTGAGCTGGCGCCGTGTTGGTTAAAAATATTCGTTACTGCGTCAACATGCTGGTCAACTTCCTCGGCGGTGCCATCCAGTTCACACAATAATAATGCCTGTGCCTCTTTTGGGTATCCGGCCTGGGCAAAGTCTTCTGCCGCTTGGATGGCGAGTGCGTCCATCATTTCCAGGCCCGCCGGTATAATGCCCGCAGCGATCACCGCGCCCACCGCATCGCCGGCGGCACGCACGCTGTCGAAACCTGCCATCACTAGGCGGGCGACTTCCGGACAGGGGAGTAGTTTTACAGTCACTTCGGTAACAATGCCCAGCAGGCCCTCGGAGCCGGTGACCAGGGCCATCAAGTCGTAGCCCGGACTGTCCAAGCCACCACCGCCAAGGGTTGTGCGCTCACCTTCCACCGTAAGCATTTCTACGCAGAGCAGGTTGTGTACCGTCAGGCCGTACTTCAGGCAATGAACTCCACCTGAATTTTCAGCCACATTGCCGCCGATGCTGCAGGCGATCTGGGAGGAAGGGTCGGGACCGTAGTAAAGACCATGAGCAGCGGCAGCCTCAGAGATCGCCAGGTTGGTGACACCCGGTTGTAGCCGCGCCGTGCGCGCTTTTGGGTCTACTTCCAGAATATTGTTGAGTTTGGACAGGCCAAGCAGTACGCCTTCAGGATGCGGCATGGCGCCCGCGCAAAGCCCAGTGCCTGAGCCGCGGGCGACAACCGGCACACCCAGCTGGTGGCAGCATTTGAGCACTGACTGTATCTGCGCCACCGTCTCAGGCAGAGCGACAAGTAGTGGCAATTCTCGATACAGTAAGAGCCCATCACATTCGAAGGGACGCTGAGACTCTTGGTCCTCAATCAGGCAGTCGGCGGGCAAAATTGCGCGCAAGCCAGCTAGTAAGGCGTTTTTTGTCAAGGGCTTGTCGGGGTTCACAGGTGCACTACGACCTGTCGCTCACCGGTGTAATGCCGGTGCTCCCAAAGATAAATACCCTGCCATGTGCCTAGCATCAGTTGCCCCCGCTGAAAGGGGATAGCCAACTGACTCGCAGTAAGGGCTGATTTAATATGTGCTGGCATATCATCTGCGCCTTCCAGAGTGTGGGTGTAAAGCGAATCGTTTTCCGGCACTAGCCTGTTGAGCCAGTTTTCCAGGTCGACTCTGGCGCTATCATCATAGTTTTCCTGAATTAACAGGCTGGCAGAGGTGTGGCGGATAAAAAGTGAGCACAGACCTTCATCGAGGCCGCTGCTTTTGACCAGCTCGCTCACGACGGGGGTGAAGGGGTGTAGTCCCTGTCCTGAGATTCTGATGTCCAGTTGTTCTATCACTGCTTTACCTGCCATTAACCTGTCGACAGTTTACTTCATTTTTTTACGGTTTTAACGGTTTTAACGGTTTTGATGAGTGTTAAAGCCGACAGGGCTTTTCCTGGGAAACTGGCAACGTGCAGTGCCTCCAAGGGACTCGCGGTATTGCGTCTGGCTTAGTGCAAATAATAGAAAAGTCGCGGTATTATGATTCCATAGAAGCGCGAGCTTCCAGACCGCAGGGACCGCAGATTGACAAGTCTTAGAGATGGCAATATTTGTCTGAAAATCGGAGTAACGGCGCATCGCGACTTAAGCCACGCTGATGAAGAAAGCATCACCCGACAAACTCGCGAGTTCTTTGCCAGTTTGCAGCACATGTTTCCGGATTTGCCGCTGGTTGTTGTCAATCCGCTCGCAACAGGTGGCGATACCCTGGTTGCCCAGGTAGCGATCAACATGGGGCTCTCTCTGGAAGTGCCCTTACCTATGCCACTGACAGATTACCAAGAAGACTTTGTAGACCCCCACTCCTTGGAAGTATTTCAGGCGCTTTTGCAACAGTCCTTAGTATTTGAATTACCGCTCGCTCAGGGCAATTCCCTCGAATCGATAAGAGCACAAGGAGACGCCAGAAACTTGCAGTATGCCCAGCTTGGAACCTATGTCGCCAGTCACTCACACATTGTACTGGCACTCTGGGATGGGAAAGATGTTTATAAGCCGGGTGGCACAGGCAGTGTAGTCAACTTCCAGTTACATGACGAAATGAGCGGGATTACCGGTGAACACGGTGTTGACCACTTGCTGGCGGATAAAGAAAGCGACCTGATTTATCATATTCACTGCCCCCGTGCCGAGGAAGAAACTCGCGACCGTGGCCGCTGGCTTAGCAACGAAAGCGTGTTTGAATGTGTCGAAATGCCGGAAAGGTATCGAGCCCCGTTTCTCCATCTGCAGGATTTCCGTCTCGATGGCCTTAAGTATCAATCGGCGATAAAGTCTTCTGGTATTAGTCTGATTGAACATCGGGATATGCGTTCCGATCCTAATCTGAAGGAGATTGATAACGCGCACCAGACCGCGGATTGGCTGGCTATTCGATATCGAGGATTTGTCGAGCGGGAGCTTTTCTTTACTCACGTTTTGGCGGTGTTGATGGGTGCCAGTTTTATCATCTATTCGGAGTACGTTGAGTTTTCCATCCTGCTGCCAGCCTTTCTCTTTTTCTTTTTTGTGGCCTTGTTTCTCAACAAAATGGCGGGCCATTTTCAATGGCACCGGAAGTACCTCGATAACCGAGCCCTGGCCGAAGGGCTGCGCGTCCAATTTTACTGGACTCTGGCAGGCATTGAAGATTACAACGGAGCCGCTTTTACCTATGACAATATGATGCAAAAGCAGGATATGGAGTTAGTCTGGATTCGACATGTGATGAGGAGCGTAGGTGGCTCAGGAAGAGTCAATCCAGACCGTGCCAGCAATGGCCTGGAGCTGGCCATTGATAACTGGATTGGCGATGCAGAAGCGGAAACAGGGCAGCTCGGGTATTACGATTCGGCCTCCCTGCACAGGGAAAAAAAACTGAAGCGGAATGAGTTCTATGGCACGTTCACCCTGTGGGTGGGCATTTTTATCGCCTTGTTACTGCTTGCGATTGGATCCATTCTTGACGATACCGCAACCAACATTCTGTTCATCCTGATGGGTCTCCTGCCTCTGACCGCGGGCATTCGGCAAGCTTACGCGTATAAGAAGGCTGATAAAGAGTTGACCAAGCAATATCAGTTCATGCACAAGACGTTCAGCAATGCACAGCGTCAATCGCTCGCCGCCAAATCGGACCCGCTTATGCAGGAAAAAGTATTGCGAGCTTTGGGAGAGGCTTGTCTGGAAGAGCATTCAGAATGGATATTGATTCATCGTGAGCGACCACTGGAGCACTCTGGCCTGCATGCCTAAACATGGCTTTGATACGCTACCGGCTAGTTTTTCTTTTCAATAGTGTAGCCCAGTGCCAGCATGCCCTTGATAGTGCCTAATACGGTGGCACGATCATATTGCTTTTCTGATTCAGGAAGTTGGTCATAAGCTATCAGGCAAGGGTGAGTCTTGTGACTGTCGTTGCGCACGTCTCCTAACTTCCAGCCATCCTGGTACCGCTGAACTGCCCAAATGTCATGGGTGTTCTCGGAGAGCTCTTCAATGAGCTTATTGAGTTCTGGCGGTACGTCGACCATCGAAACATCAATGGGCTTGGGATCATAGCCGGCGTATTGTTCAAGATCACGGGCCATATCCAGCGCTGTTGTGTATCGTTGTGCAGGGTCGCGAGCCATCGCCTTCAGGCAAATGGTTTCAATAATCCTGGGTATGCTATCGTCTATTTGGCGAGGTGGTCTGGCATTGGCACTAAGTATGTTGTTGAACAGCTCGGTCCGAGTTTCACCAGAGAACGGCAGCTGCCCACACAGTAGCTCATAAAGCACAATGCCCAGCGAGTAAATATCGGAGCGACCGTCCAGCGATTTATTCTGCTCCTGGGTTTGTTCCGGGCTCATATAAGCGGGTGTACCATCTGATGCTGTGTCTTGCAGACAGGCTTTCAGGTTGAATGCAATGCCAAAGTCGGTAACGTGAGCCTTGCCATTGTCATCGAGTATGATGTTCGCTGGCTTGATGTCGCAGTGAACAATCGCGTTAAGGTGGGCGTGATGCAATGCGAAGGCAACGTCTTTTATCGTTTTGACAATTTTAGGCATTCCTGGGCGGCCTCGCAGCAGCAATGAGCGCAGATCCTGGCCGCGAACAAATTTTGAAATGATGTAGCAGGAACCGTCTGGTGCGCTGAGGGTATCGTAGACAGGAACGATGTTTTCATGGTCGAGCTGGGCTACAGTGCGCGCTTCTCTGATGAGTTGGTCGATATTGCCCAACTGGGACAGCATTCTCTGGGAGGGTTTTTTTATGGCGACCAGACGATCAAGGTCCATGTCATAAGCTAGAAAAACAAACCCGAAAGCACCACTGCCAAGGAAGCGTTTCACCTCAAATCGATCGAGGATGACGTCGCCTTCTTGCTGCGGTGCCACTTCATTCTGAGTTGGGTCAGTCGGTGTCCGTCCGTTAATTGCCGAGTCATCGCTGCTTCGATCGACGGTTTGGGTGTGTCGAAACAACTCGTCGTTCATTTGCATCCCTCTCTGATTGAAAGCTGGAGTATAGCAGGCGTCGTGCTTTGGCTGTTTTGCTTTCGCATGATGGAGATAGGAAAGAGCCAGTATCGCAATATGCTATGGCTTCGGATACGGTATGGTAATAAAGCCGCTGGAGAGAATTAATGGCCATAACGGTATGGGTAGACGCCGATGCGTGCCCCAAGGTCATCCGGGAAATTTTGTATCGTGCTGCCAATCGCCTGAAACAGCCTCTGGTTCTGGTCGCAAACCATGTCATCCCCGCCCCTAGTTCACCCTGGATTAGCTGTCGCCAGGTACCTCAGGGTTTTGATGTCGCTGATGACTATATCGTGGCGCAGGTAAGTGCAAGAGATCTGGTGATCACATCCGATATTCCACTGTCTGCGGAAGTAATTGAAAAGGGCGCCGGGGTGATATCACCAAGGGGAGAGCAATTGACAGCAGACAATATTAAACCCCGCCTGAACATGCGGGACTTTATGGATACGATGCGTTCGAGCGGTGATATAGGCGGCGGTCCTGCGGCGCTGGGCCCTCGAGATAAGCAGGCATTTGCGAACGCCCTTGACCGTTATCTGGCTCGCAACAGCGGAGCTATTTGAGTTTGCTTATGCTATTCTGCGCTGCCCATCTCGGACCGCTAATATGAAACAGTCACTGGCCCGCAAGCTGCTGGGTCTGTTTGGCTGGAAGTTGGAAGGCGCCAAGCCTGAATACCCGCAGTACGTGTTAATTGCCGCCCCTCACACCTCGAATTGGGATTTTCCGCTGATGCTGCTATTTGCCGCCGCTTTCGATATGAAACTGACCTGGATGGCTAAGCATTCGCTGTTCTGGCCGCCGCTAAGTTGGTTGATGCGGGCCATGGGCGGGATGCCCATTGTTCGCCATAAAAGCACCAACACAGTAGACAGCATGATCGCCGCTTTTGCAGCACAGAAGGAGCTGGTTCTGGTGGTGCCCACGGAAGGAACCCGGGCAAAAGCGGAGCACTGGAAGTCTGGTTTTTATCACATCGCCAGACAGGCGAATGTACCTATTTGCCCCTCATTTCTGGACTTTGGCCAAAAACGCGGGGGCTTTGGTCCGGCGATCATGGTAACCGGCAACGTGACCGAAGATATGAATTATTTTCGTGAGTTTTATAAGGGCATGGAAGGGCGGTTCCCTGAAATGTTTGGCCCGATCAAGTTACGTGAAGAGGACTGATCTGCGAGAGGTCATCACTGCTGCGGATGCCTGGTCAAAATCTGAGCGACTCCTGCCATCGCCGGTAGATAATTTGCCATACATCGCCTTGTTTGTGTGCGATCTCGGTTTCGAAGTAATGGTTCATACGTTGCAGGGCATCGACCGCATCATTGGCGTGCAGGGTGGACAACGCCACGTGTCCGATCTGCGAAGCCCTGATCGCCTCCACGGCAGTTTCAGTATCACGAATTTCTCCTACCAGAATGACGTCCGGGTCCAGGCGCACAAAAGAGCGCATGCCATCGGCGAGATTGAACCCTATATCTGAGCGGGTGAAAGTTTGTTGAATACCATCGATAGAGTATTCGATCGGGCCTTCAATGGTCAGTACTTTACGGCGGCCGTCGCGGGCCAACTCCGACAGTCCGGCATACAAGGTGGTGGATTTGCCGGACCCGGTTGGGCCTACCACCAGCACCAGACCCGATGGGTTTTGTAGCAGGCGGCGGTAACTCTTCATCAGTGGCGCCGTCATGCCCATGTCCAGCAGGGTCAGGCCGGTATCGCGGTAAAAATCTACCATGGCCAATTCTTTACGCAAAGCGGCGCCCGGTTCATTGACCTCGTGGCGTGTAAGGATCAGAGTTTCGTTCTCGCCTTGTTCAATGGCCAACAGTTGCCCCCATCCGCGAGTTGGGCGATCATCGGGGCTTTGTCGGTTACTCTTTGGGGTGGCTACAAAAATGCGATCATAAGGACCTAACTCCGGTGCGCCAGCACTACCGTCGGCGGTCCGTTGAATCTTGTTTGCGCTTGCTATGCCATAGCGTCACTGATTTCCAGTGCGACAACTTTGGCAGCAAGTTTGCTGGCCAGGGCAGCCACATAACCGGCCCCCGTGCCAACCAGCGACATTTTGTGATCAGGCTGGATGTTGGCGTGGTTCAATATTTCAGAGACGGCATTGGTTGGCGGGATACTGCGTCCCAGAACCAAAGAGGGATTGCTCATTTCGATAAAATGGTCGCGAGGCAGAGCTCGCATTGCCTGAGTGACTCGCGCTGCAACTTTCGGGATTGCTTGTGCATTAAACCCCTGAACAGTTCGTTACCGGCTACAAGTATGTGCGTTGTGTCTGTCTGGTGCTTGAGCCAGATCAACAAAGGCTCGGTCTTTTTAAGTAGGGTACTACAGGGGTTCAGGCCGTGAAACTGCTCGCGAGGGATGTTAGCGGTGATAAATCAGCGGGGTTTTGGGGCCCTTACCTGAGGCAAGGGCTCCGTATGTGGCAAAGCAATCTTACGCCTTCAGGAATTCTCTGCGCTGCTGAGGATCGTGTTTGAAACAACCCCCGAGGGCAAGCGTGCTGGTGCTGGAATTGCCGTCCATCACGCCGCGTGATTTCACGCAAAAGTGTGTTGCTTCGATCGCCACCGCAACATCGTCGGTTTCCAACAGCGTCTGCAATGCTACAAGTATCTGTCGGTTTAACCGCTCTTGCACCTGGGGGCGTTGGGCGAAGAAACGCACGATACGATTGATTTTTGACAAACCAATAACCTTTTCACCGGGCACATAAGCGACTCTGGCGAAGCCGTCAATGGTAACGAAGTGGTGTTCGCAGGTGCTTACCAACTCGATTTCGTCAATGCATACCATCTCGTCAACCTGCATCTTATTGTCGATGGTGGAAATGCGCGGGAAGCCCTCGTAATCCAGGCCAGAAAATATCTCGTTGAGGTACATCTTGGCGATCCGGTGCGGAGTTTCACACAGGCTGTCATCACTAAGGTCCAGCCCAAGCGTGCTCAACACGTCAGTAAACGATTGACGCAGACGATCATATTTCTCCTCAGCATCTAAACCGTTGGGTACCATCGGAGTTTCCAGGCCAGCCGCGATGAGTGCGCGGCGAACCTTCTCGGCTTCCGGAGAAATAGAATAAGCTATTAGGGCGTGCTCTGGAACGATTGCATTCATGAGATTTCCTTTAGTTCGAAGCGGTTTAAAGTTGTTACGGAGCGCTGAGAAATTTGGATGAGAGATGTTGTCGAATAAATGTCTACGGGCAAAAAAAAAGGCCACGTAAGTGGCCCTATTACTTTCCGGTAGCTGAGATCAGCTAGCTTGGAGCTTCAAAAATGGGTTGACCATCCGGTATTTCCAATCGGTAAACTTGATTGGAGCGTCAAGCACACCGATGCAAATACAATCGCGCTCCTGCGTAGCGGTGGGCGTATGTTGCTGGCTTGCATCGCGCATCAAAAAGTCTCCTGCCTCATAACGACCTTCTTCGTCAGAGAATGCGCCTTCAAGGACGAGCGTCAACTCGGTACCGTTGTGAGTATGCTTTGGAATGCTCGCCCCAGCGTTGATGTGGTACAACGCAACTTCGTTGACTGCGTCACCGGTTCGAAGTCGGCTGACGCGTACCTGTGAACTTAGCTTTTTCCACTCCAGGTTCCGGTAGTCGCCTTTCATGAGGCGCTGAATCAAAGGCGGG
Organism: Candidatus Seongchinamella marina; assembly: GCF_026262685.1. Classification (NCBI taxonomy): domain Bacteria; kingdom Pseudomonadati; phylum Pseudomonadota; class Gammaproteobacteria; order Cellvibrionales; family Halieaceae; genus Seongchinamella; species Candidatus Seongchinamella marina. Next base: position 157,217 of record NZ_SHNP01000004.1, on the reverse strand, counting down.
CAATCATCGTCTTCTACAGCAGTACTGCTGTAACTTAACGGTTCTGGTTCATCGTCCAGTCGCCCCATCACGGTGCGCAGCAAAGAGTCATCTACCTGCTGTGGCGCTAGTTCTTCAAATAGCACCGAGCCGAGCTGTTGCAGCTGCTGATGCGCTCGGCGACACTGCTCGCAGTAATTCAAGTGTAGTGAAACGCAAACTGACTGCGCCAGGGCCAAAGTGCCGGACGAGTACTCGTTGAGTAATCTGGTATCGGGATGATATTTAGTCATAATCCTATCTTTCCGCGGTAAGTTGTAATTTCTTCATTGCCAATCTCACTCGAGACTTAACGGTCCCCAGTGGCAGATCGAGCTCCTCGGCTACTTCGCTGTGCGACTTGCCTTCCATATATACTTTCATCAAGATCTGGCACTGTTCGTGGGGCAGATCCTGCAGCATTTCCCGAATTCGGGTTGCATCTCTCTTTTGTTGTACGGCAACAAACATCTCATCGGATTCCCCCTCAGGCCAGATATCGTCCGCACTGATGGGTGTGTCGAACTTTTGTAGACGTCGGTACATGTCCGTGCGACAGTTTCGGGCTATTGTGTAGATCCAGGTGCTGGCCGCTGCTTTGTGAGGGTTGTACGCAGTGGCCTTCTGCCACACCTTGATCATGACCTCCTGGACGAGCTCCTCGGCATGCGCCGCGGCAAGTGCGGAGCCGTTAAGGGCGAAGGCTTTGATCAGAGGCGCGAAATGCTTGAACAATTTCGCAAACTCTTGTTTGTCTTGTGTTTGGGCCACAGTTTGTAAACAGACACTCCACTCATCGTCTCGTCTACCACCGGTATTTTGCCCTGCGGAATCCGCCATTTGCATCCTCGCTGCCATCTTATTCACTTCTTGTCGCCCAGAGTTTAGCATCTTGTGGATAATTACGATGTAATGTACTTAATAGATCACACTTTGTTCATATTTGAGAGACTACTGATCCGGCCCTTCATGAGGGGCGTAATTATCGGAGAAATCACACATTTGGGGGTATCGCAACATTGAAAATTGCAATAATAGGGTCCGGTATCTCCGGCTTGGCCTGCGCCCACTACTTGCACCCGGAGCACGAGGTGCATGTGTTCGAGCGAGAGAGCCGTATTGGGGGCCACACCGCCACGGTTGATGTGGCGATGGGAGGCCGCCGATTTGCTATCGACACGGGGTTTATTGTATTCAACGATTGGACGTATCCTAATTTCATTGCGTTAATGGATGAGCTAGGTGTTGCCAGCAAGCCATCGGAGATGAGTTTTAGCCTTTCTGACGTCGGATCCGGCCTTGAATACGCGGGCTCTAACCTCAACACACTGTTTGCGCAACGTAAAAACATAGTGTCCCCCAAGTTTTTGGGGATGCTGCGAGATATCATGAGATTTAATCGCGAATCGGTCGAGGACCTGGAGGCAGGCCGATTAGACCCAGGCATGAGCCTTGGAGAGTATCTGCAGCGCGGCCGATACGGCGCGGCTTTCATCGACTACTATTTGCTGCCGATGGGATCTGCGATTTGGTCTGCTGACGTCCCGGTGATGCTGGAATTTCCCTTGCAGTTCTTTGTACGATTTTTCCGCAACCATGGCCTGCTCAGTGTCCGCAACCGACCGCAGTGGCGCGTAATAGAGGGGGGGTCACGGGAGTATTTGAAGCCTCTATCCGATCCTTTCTCTCACAATATACACACCGATTCTTGCATCGCGGGGGTGAAACGCCGCGAGCAGGGCGCCGAGTTACGAATGATTGATGGCTCGGTCGAGCATTTTGACACAGTGGTCTTCGCCTGCCACAGCGACCAGGCACTGGCCATGCTGGATGATGCCAAGCCTAAGGAGCAGGAAATTCTTGGCGCTATCCCTTACCAGAACAACGACATAGTGCTGCATACCGACACGCAATTGTTGCCTGATAGGGAGCTGGCCTGGTCAAGCTGGAATTATCAGCGCAGGCCTGACACGCAGCGAGCCACGCTTACCTACAACATGAATATCCTCCAGGGCATAACAGCCCCTGAAACATTTTGCGTCACGCTTAATGATCGCGAATCGATAAATCCGCACAAAATACTGGGACAATTTGAATATTCCCACCCGGTGTTTACGCTGCCTGGCATAGCAGCGCAGGAACGTTGGGGAGAGATAAACGGAGGCAGCACCTGGTTTTGCGGCGCCTACTGGCGCAACGGCTTCCACGAGGACGGTGTCTACTCAGCCCTCAAAGTGGCTAATGGCATCGGTGTGGGCGGCAGGCGCAGTAATGGTGTGCCCCTGAGTCTGGTAGGGTCAGCTGCTTGAAAAGTGCGGTTTACAGCGGTTGGGTAAAACACCGGAGGTTGGTGCCTAAGGGGCATAGCTTTCGCTACAAGGTGTTCATGCCCTTATTTAATCTTGATGACATGCCCGCTTTGTTGGATAAAACATGGGGCTGGTCTGCACGTTACCCTGCATTGGCGAGATACCGCCGCAGCGATTTCCTGGGAAACCCGGAGATACCGTTAAAACAAGCGGTTCTGGACAAAGTGGAACTGGAAACTGGCGTTCGCCCTCAAGGGCCTGTGCTAATGCTGGCGAATCTGCGTTATTTCGGCTTTATCATTAACCCGATCACCTGCTACTACTGCTGCTCTGCTGACGACGAAGTGACTCACGTGGTGGCGGAGGTGACTAACACTCCGTGGAATCAGCGGTGTACCTACGTGCTGCCTGCCAAAGGTGGTGATGTTCGCAATGACTGGGTGGACGCGGACTTCCAAAAAGCCATGCACGTGTCTCCCTTCATGCCTATGGACATGCGCTACCACTGGCGCAGCAACACCCCAGATGAAAAGCTGGTGGTTCACCTCGCCAACTCCCATGGCGGGATTAAGCAATTCGATGCCACTCTGACCTTGGAAAAACAGGGCGAATCGACCGGCTGCTTCACCCGCCACCTTGCGCTGTATCCCATGATGACCTTGCAGGTCGTGATAGGAATTTACTGGCAAGCACTGAAACTGTGGCTCAAGCGTATTCCTTTTGTCCCCCATCCAAAAACGATAAATAGTGAGAACTCCGTATGAGTGATGCAAGTGTAAGCGCAGTTAGTCTTCCTGGTATTCGCAGCCACTGGCGCGGGCAGGGGTTCGCTCGTTCAATGTTGGTCCGAGTCCTTTCAGGGCTGCAGTTTGGGTCTCTTACGATCCATGAGGGTGAGCACACAGAGCATTTCGGCCAACCCGATAGCTCAGAGGGAATTCACGCGGTCGTCAGTGTTCATGACGCCGCTATTTACCAAGCTGTCTTAACCGGCGGTGTGATCGGGTCAGGAGAAGCTTATATGCAGGGCTACTGGACCTCACCGGATTTGGTTGATGTCATTCGCCTCTTCTCCGCCAATATGGCGACTATGGACAGCATGGATGCGGGCTCTTCTCGTGTTCGCCAGTGGTTGCTGCGTATTTTCCAGCGCGTCAATATCAATAGCTTGAGTGGCTCGCGCCGGAATATCAGCGCCCATTACGACCTGGGTAACGAATTTTTCAACCTGTTCCTGGATCCAACTATGATGTACTCCGCAGCGGTATATCCCTCAGCGGACGCCAGTCTGGAGCAGGCTTCTATTCACAAACTCGACTTGCTGTGCCAACAATTAGAGCTGAAAGCGGAGGACCATTTGCTGGAAATCGGCACAGGTTGGGGCGGTATGGCAATTTTCGCTGCGCAGAAGTATGGCTGCAGGGTCACCACAACTACGATTTCCCAGGAACAATACAGGCACGCCAGCGATCAGGTGCGGGAGTTGGGGTTAGAGGACCAGATTACCTTGCTGTGTGAAGACTACCGGAAACTGGAGGGCCAATACGACAAGATCGTATCGATCGAAATGATTGAAGCAGTGGGCCACGAATACTATGCCGAGTACTTCCGGCGCTGCAGTGATCTGTTGGCCCCCGGCGGGAAGTTTGCGTTGCAAGCGATTACTGTGCAGGACCAGCGCTACGCAGCTGCTCGCGATTCTGTCGATTTTATTAAGCGTTACATCTTCCCCGGCGGTTGTTTGCCTTCTGTGGAAGTCATCTCAAAGCATATTGCGAAGGACACCGATATGCAGATAGTGCATCTCAAGGATATCACCCTGGATTATGCGCGAACGCTGGAGGAATGGCGCAGGCGTTTCATGGCTGCCAGGGAGGAGGTCAGGGCGCAGGGCTTTGACGATATCTTTGAACGCATGTGGGAATTCTACCTTTGTTACTGCGAGGGAGGGTTCCGGGAACGCATTATTGGCACTGTGCAAATGACTTTCGCCAAACCCGGATATCGCTTCCCGGAGCATTAGTGTGAAAGCGAAATTATTCAATGGTGTGCTGTTTAACGTCAGCTGGTTACTTATTGTACTCAGTCAGGACGCTGCTCTCGCCTGGCTGGTGGCCTCAGTTCATGTGGGTCTTCATATGGCCCTGCTAGGCAGGGGCAGAGAGGAGTGGTATTTCGTATTTACCATTACCGCAATAGGCCTCGTGGTTGATCAGCTACTGTTTGTCAGCGGCGTTCTGCAATCGCCTGGCGCGGCGCCGGTCGCGCCGCTTTGGCTTTCTGCACTTTGGCCTGTTCTGGCAACAACCTCCATGCATGCGTTTTCAACACTGGGAGATCGCCCCTGGCTAGCCGCTGTATTAGGTGCATTTGGCGGCTATGGCAGTTACCGACTCGGAGTGTCTTTATCTAGTATCGAGTTCGGAACATTGCAGCAGAGCGGGGTGGTCCTGGCACTATTTTGGGCTTTGATGTTTCCAACACTGCTGTTGGTTGCGCGAAAGTTTACCGATTTGCGCAAGATAGGGGTCGGCCATGCGAGCTACTAGTTCCTTGACGGTGGTCTTTATTCTGGGAGTGTCTTCAGCGCACGCACAATCAGTAATAGGCGAAGCCTATGCTGAAGACGGAGGCGCTTTGCGCTATCTGGAAGTGCACAAGTGCGCCACGAACGGCGAAGAATGCCTGGTGGAATACCGATATCCCGAGGGCGATGTGTTTGCCCGTAAGCGAATTGACTATCGCGGGTCTATGCAGGCTCCAGGTCTGCAGATAGAGGACTTGCGAGCCGGTGAGACAGTGGTCATCGACAGTGAGTTTGGTGAAGACGTGGTGGTAGACGCCGGTTTTGACCACTATGTCCGTATGCGTTGGGACGAACTGTCTAGCGGCGCCGCAGTGCAATTTCCGTTCCTGGTTGTCGGCCGCGACAAACCACTGAATATGCGCGCGCAAATGGAATCAGCGATGGCGTGCCCCGAGAGTAGGCTCTGCTTGTCGGTCACGCTGGACAATTGGTTATTTGCTGCCCTTATTGACCCTATTCGACTGCAGTATGACCAAGACAGCAGACGATTATTGCAGTTTAGGGGCGTTAGTAACCTTCGCGACGATGATGGCAAATCGCAGCAGGTGACAATACAGTACCGTTATCAGGAAGACGCTTTGGACACTGCGTCATAAGCAGCTAGCGCAGCAGCGCGGGCGTCCTTATGGTCGACAATCGGAAACGGGTAGTCGCTTCCCAATGTAACACCTGCGTCTGCCAGTACCAGGGGAGGTGCCTCCCAGGGAATCTGTAAATCGCGATCACTGAGTCCGGCTAATTCGGGCAGCCAGCGACGCACGTATTCTCCGTCGCCATCAAACTTTTTGCCCTGAAGCATAGGATTGAAAATGCGGAACCAGGGGGAGGCATCCGCTCCACAACCGGCGACCCATTGCCAGCCGCCACTGTTGTTGGCCAGGTCGGCGTCAACCAGAGTATCCCAAAACCAGCGAGCACCCCACTGCCACGGTAGCAGTAAGTGCTTGGTCAAGAAGGAAGCACAAATCATCCTCACCCGGTTGTGCATAAAACCGGTTTGCCAGAGTTCCCGCATACCTGCATCGACAATGGGGTAACCGGTGCGACCCTCGCACCATGCCTTAAATGTCTCATCAGACCCTTGCCACGGCATCTGCGAGAAGCTGGGCTTGAAAGGGCGGTCGGCAATATGCGGGAAATGAAACAGCAAGTGGTGATTGAAGTCACGCCACCCAAGCTCAGATAAAAACTTATGCTGATCTTTGTCGTTGCTGCCTGGCGCCTTGTTGACGGCCGCCCACGCTTGCCGAGGAGAAATTTCACCCCAGTGAAAGTGCGCTGAAAGTCGCGACGAGGCATCTCTTGCGGGAAAGTCTCTCCCCTGAGCATAATCTGCCAGGGTGTTGGTGACGAACTGCTTTAATGTTTCGGTTGCACCCGCTTCCCCGGGAGTCCAGTAGTTGTGCCAGTCTGCGGCCCAGTTGGGAGAGTCGGGTAACAGTTGCCACTGCTCACAGCTCAGTCCGGTCAAAGAGTGTTGTAAGAAGCTATTGGGCGTAAATATCGTCTTCTGCGGCAGCGGCATTGAAGGGAGTCGTTGCATGCAGTGTCGCCAGAAAGGTGTGAACACCTTGAATGGCAAACCGGAACCGTTACGCACCTCATGAGGTCTGAAAAACAGCGTTCCCGGGAGGCAGTGGATAGCGGCGCCGCTCTTTGCCAATTCCTCGCCTAACGTTTTCTCCAAATCGCGAGCGTCGGGCTCATATAATTCGCTGCAATAGACGGCAGCGGCGCCCGTTTCGTTGACTAAAGCGTTTAACTGGGCCTGAGTATCTCCGCGACGGACAAGCAAGTTGCCGCCTTGCTCAGCGACGCTTTTGGTGAGCGCTTGCAGACTGTGGTGTAGCCACCAGCGACTGGCCCCGCCCATCGCCCATTCCTCCGTGCTCTCATCATCGAGAATAAAGCAGGGGATAACGGGTTTGCCGGAAGCGAGTGCTGCTTGCAATCCAGGCAGGTCGGTAAGGCGCAGGTCCCGGCGGAACCAATAAATAACCGGGTCAGTTAGGCTCACCCTGCGTGTGCCTGCTTTTGTGCTGCATCATTAGGCGCGTCCACGGGTGCAAAATCTTCCATGAACTGCAGCAGCTTTTTGCGCTCTGCGGGCGCCTCCTGCGTTCCCCTCAGCAAATACAGCGTCTGTGGCTCTCTATCCAGCAACAGCTGACCGCTTAATTTACTGGCCTCAGTGGCAGCTGCCATCCAGACGATAGTATCTGCGCCCTCAGCGGGGCTGCGCAGCGCAAACCGGGTAATGGCATGGAACAACGGGAGTGATGTCTGTACCCCCGGGGTATCTGCCCAGCCAGGGTGCATCGCATTAACCGCAATACCATCGCCTCGCCATGCGCTCGCCCAGTGGCGGGTCACCACCATGAGTGCACGCTTCGCTTTAGCATAGGCAACAGAGCCGGAATAGCCGTCAGAGGTATCTGACACCAGATTTTTCACTGATAGTTTCTGGCTGTACATGCCGCCGGAAACAACGTTAATCACTCTCGCCCTGCCCGCCGCTTGCAGTAGTGGTTTGAGCGCCAATGTCAGGCGATACGGGCTAGCCAGAAGCAGCGCAAAGCTGGCCTCCAGTCCCTCGCTGGTCTCCAGACGCTCGTTATAGAGCGCGCCCGCATTGTTTACTAGCACGTCTATCGGTCTTCCTGCGGATAACAAGCGTTCCGCGAGGGCATCAACGTGTGCTAATAAGCTGAGGTCAGCGATTTCAATAGCGACGTTTTCATTACCAGTCTCGCGCAAAATCTCTGCCTTCACTGCTTTAGCTTTGATCGGGTTACGCATTACCAGGGTTAGCTCGGCTCCGCGCCTTGCCAGTTCCAAGGCAGATGCGTGGCCAAGTCCGGTCGATGCACCAGTGATAAGCATGTGCTTGCCACGCAGGTCAGCCGAAATTGGGTTCCAGTGCTTGCGACCTCGGGTGTAGCCATGGCGGGTAAATCGCGCCAGCTTCGGAATAATAAGTCGATCTGCGACATTCGCGGCGCCGTCGTACTTGGGAGCCGGAAAACGGTTATTCAGGGCTTTTTTAAGCCCTGCCAGTGACTCTCGGCCCATCTTGTCCAGTCCCGACTGCATCATGCCGGAGAGAGAGCCGACAAGCGGGCCAAATTTAAATTCCGCCTGGTAGTTAATCTTGGTTCCCCCAGAGACCGTGGCGAAGGTAATAGTGTCCTCAATATCGAACAGTTTGCTTTTCCCGCTTAACACGATGCGGTTTGGAATTTCCAACTCTGCAACGGTGTATTCAATGTCTATTGAGCCCACCGGCATGGCACAGGTCACCAGGAAACGGGTACCCACTGCGATGGCGCCAGGGGTTACCTTAACCGCCTTCAACGCTGTTGCATCCCACTCGATAGTCGTAGTGAAGTCCGCCACATAGGCAAAAGCCTCGTCGACAGGGCGTTTGACGGTTATTACTTCCCGCAGGATGGTCATTGGCGATCTCTTTTAACAGTTGAATTCAGGTGTTTGTAGGTACGCATCATCGGTCGCTATGGCTCACCTTAAGTTTGGCCATATATGACCGATCATCGGAAGATAAAGTGCAGGTAATAGCGATGAAGGAGAGTAAACTAGATGGCACTGAATTTTCGACAACAACCTAAGTGAGATCGCCATGACTGTTGCACAGGAAACCCCAACCCTTGATAACGCTGCGATGCTAAACAGCCACTTTCAGCTGCAACGCACTAAATACCTGGCGGCTCCTAATCCCGATTACCAGCAGCGTAAGCAGGATTTGCAAAACCTCAAAAGAATGCTGTCGGAAAACATGGATGCAATCATCGATGCTATCAGCGCAGACTATGGTAACCGCTCCCGGCATGAGACCCAGTTTGCGGAAATCATTGCGGTCACAGATGGCATTAACGACGCTATCAAGCACCTCAAGGGTTGGATGAAGGTGCAGAAACGCCATGTCGATATCATGATGTTTCCCGGTGCTAAAAACCGAGTGATCCCCCAGCCGCTGGGCGTGGTAGGCATGATAGTACCGTGGAATTTCCCGATCAATTTGAGCTTTATGCCTTTGGCTTCAGCCTTTGCTGCGGGTAATCGCGCCATGGTTAAAATGTCGGAAAATTCTATTAATTTGACTCGCCTGCTGATGGAACTCTCGCCCAAATACTTCCCGGTGGACAAGCTACGCTTTTTCGAAGAAACCGGTGGCGTAGGCGTTGAATTTTCCAAAATACCTTTCGACCTGATTGTGTTCACAGGCTCTGGCCAAACCGGCAAGTCCGTTATGGCGTCCGCCGCCCAAAACCTGACACCTGTCGTACTTGAACTCGGCGGTAAAGCCCCAGCAGTAATAGACCCCAACTACAATTTGAAGAAGGCGACTGAACGCATTATGTTCGTGAAGCAGTTCAACGCCGGCCAAATATGCACCAACGTTGATTACGTGTTCGTCCACGAGAGCCAGCGAGAGGAATTTATAGAGCACACCAGGGCTTACGTGGCTAAGCATTGTCCGAATATTGAGCACACTGATTACACCTCAGTTATCGATGATCGCTCCATGAAACGCCTCGCCGATACCCTTGCCGACGCGCAGGAAAAAGGCGCGACTATCGTCAATCTGTGCGGTGATCAGCCGATTAATTATGAGTCCCGCAAGTTCCCTATGCACCTGGTCCTGGACACCACCGAAGAGATGACAATCCGCAACCGGGAGACGTTTGGCCCCTTGTTGATGGTACAAAGTTATAAGGAACCGCAGGAAGTGATCGACTACGTGAACAGCAAGGACAGACCCCTTGCTCTGTATCCGTTCACCAATGATCGCAAGCTGGCTGATCTCTACATCGAAAGAATTATGTCCGGCGGCGTGACAGTGAATGATGCCTTGCTTCATGTCGCCCAGCACGACATACCCTTTGGAGGAGTGGGCCCCAGTGGCATGGGGCACTATCACGGCAAAGAGGGGTTTATTACGTTCTCTAAACTGCGTCCGGTGTTCTATCAGGCGGGCTTCTCATCGCTGCAGTTTCTGCGTCCGCCCTATGGCAGTTTTGCGACTCGGATGTATAACCTGTTAGTCAAATTGAAGAGCTGATTTCTCGCCTCAGCTTTAATCGGATAGCTCAATGAATAATCGGGAATTCTGGCGACACGCCGCGGCAAATATTCACTGGTACCAGGCGCCAGACACCGTGCTGGATGAGGAGAACCCGCCGTTCTATCGCTGGTTTTCGGATGGCTCAACCAACGCCTGTTATAACGCCCTGGACCTGCACGTGGAGCAGGGAAGGGGTGATCAGGCTGCGCTGATTTACGATAGCCCCATTACAGCGACCAAACGCCAGTATAGTTACAACGAATTACTCGACGAAGTCTCGCAGTTTGCTGGTGTATTGGCCGCGCAAGGGGTTGAGAAGGGTGATCGTGTCATCGTTTACATGCCCATGGTGCCTGAAGCGCTTATCGCCATGCTCGCCTGTGCCAGGTTGGGCGCAGTGCACTCAGTGGTGTTTGGCGGGTTTGCCAGCAACGAACTGGCTGTGCGCATTGATGATGCTTCACCCAAAGTGATTGTGTCGGCAACTTGTGGTGTCGAGCCTGCTCGAGTAGTTCCTTATAAGCCGCTGCTTGATGCCGCTATTGACCTGGCGAAGCACAAGCCCTGTGCCTGCATTATCCTCCGTCGTCCCATGCAGGATGCCAGCATGATCTCTGGCAGGGACCTGGACTGGGCTGAGGCCATGGCTGATGCGCAACCCGTTCCCTGTGTTCCTGTCGCGGCCAATGACCCGCTTTACATTCTTTATACCTCCGGTACCACTGGACAACCTAAAGGGGTCGTGCGTGACACCGGAGGCAGTATTGTAGCGCTTAAGTGGAGCATGAAAAATATCTATAACGTGGCGCCGGGTGACGTCTACTGGGCGGCTTCTGATGTGGGCTGGGTGGTTGGCCACTCCTATATTGTTTATGGGCCATTGTTCGCTGGCTGTACCACGGTTATCTATGAGGGCAAACCGGTGGGAACGCCCGACCCCGGTGCTTTTTGGCGAGTCATCGCTGAACATAAGGTAAACGTGATGTTCACTGCGCCCACCGCGTTCAGGGCGATCAAGAAAGAGGATCCTCAGGGAAAGTTGCTGCAGCAATACGATACGTCCTGTCTGGAGTCATTGTTCCTTGCCGGGGAGCGTTGTGACCCAAATACCCTGGCGTGGGCCGAGGATAAACTGGGCGTACCGGTAATTGACCACTGGTGGCAAACGGAGACCGGCTGGCCTATATGTTCAAACTGTCTGGGCATTGAGTTGCTGCCTATCGTGCCCGGATCTCCAGCGAGGGCGGTCCCTGGTTATGACGTGCAAGTGCTCAATGAGCAGGGAGAGCAGGTCGCTGCGGGTGATATTGGCGCGCTGGTGATTAAGCAGCCACTGCCGCCCGGTACATTTACCACCTTATGGAATGCTGAAGACAGGTACATCAGCGCATATTTCAGCCGCTACCCGGGCTATTACGAAACCGGTGATGCCGGTTATATCGACGAAAATGGCTATATTTTTGTGATGGCACGCACGGATGACGTTATCAATGTGGCGGGACATCGTTTTTCTACTGGGGCAATGGAAGAAGTGTTGGCGGATCATCCTGACGTGGCGGAATGTGCCGTGGTTGGTGTGGCCGATCCGATGAAGGGCCAGTTGCCGCTGGGACTGCTGGTGCTGAATGCCGACGTTGACCGGCCTTTGGAAGACATAGTGGCCGAAAGTATTCAGCTTATGCGCGATAAAATCGGACCAGTGGCTGCGTTTAAGCTATGTGCGGTAGTGGAGCGTTTGCCCAAGACTCGCTCAGGCAAAATACTGCGAGGTACCATGCGCAACATTGCCGATGGTGAGCGTTGGAAAATGCCGGCCACTATTGATGATCCGATCATTCTCGATGAAATTAGTAGTGCTCTTCAGACCCTGGGTTACGCGAATCAGGCTCGCTGAAACTTGGTGTAATTCACTGTAATTGAGGGCATTAGTCACATTTTGCTATTATTAACGCTCGGCGAAGTGCAATGGAGAGTGCGAATGGCCAGGTTTGAAAGCTTTCACGTTAAGATTGATGAAGTCACTGTTGCGATCGCGTTCTGTGCGATTTGTGTGGCCATCGCTGTGCATACGCATTTCTAGTTGCTTTGATTTGTCCACTCCTCCTGCCTGAGCGCCTTCACTAAAAATAGGCCCTTAGTGTGTGCGCCCCGGTGGGTCATCGGTTACATTAAAGCTCGAATCCATTGCTGGTGAGGGCTCCTTTTAAGAATCCATTTTTCTTCTTTTGTCGTCCACTGCGGGCGCTTAATGAAAGTGGCATTGCTTGTAGCGACCCTTTTCATCACGCTGCATTCGGCCTGCTCTCCCCCTAGTAGAAGAGCCGTTCTGGAAGAAGAGCTGGCCTTGTTGCCATCACAGGACGAGTTTTGGCAGCAATTTATTCATAGCCGACCTGAATAGGTATGGTAGGCCGGAAGCGTTTGCTTATGCGATTGCTGACAATCTCCAATTGATCCCGATTTTATTACAAGCTTTGGGTAGCGATGCCGTAATCAGTGCTAGCTACATGGGACATGAAGAATTTTCTATCGTAGGAAATTCCCTGATCAGGCGATTCCCGCTTTATCAATCGGGCGACGTTAACGCCGCGCCCAAGGGCGGAACTGGCAAGCTTGTCTACAAGCTGCTCGATACGGGGAGCGGCTGGGTACCTTTATCGGCGCTTAGGATTTAATGCGTTCCATGCCTGGGTCATAAAGCGGCTGTAAAGAACAGCGGCAGGGATAGCGCGTGCCGGCGATATCAATTTCCCAAGTGCCTTCATTGAGGTACCCCGGGTTAACTGTTTCGCCAGGTTCAATCATTGCAAGGCCGACGGCACCACCCAGAGTGTGTCCGTAGCTGCCTGCCCTGACATAGCCCACCGCTTTGTCGTTGCGATAAATGACCTCAGCGTGCCACAACATGGGTTCGGGGTCTTCCACCAGCACCTGCACCAGCCGCCTGTCATAGGGTGCGTCGGCTTTCTGGGCGATTGCGGCGTCCCGACCGATAAACCCTTCCGGTTTGTCCAACGCGACAGCAAAACCCAGACCAGTCTCAAAGGCGTTATCAGTATTGTCTATATCATGCCCGTAGTCGCGATAGGCTTTTTCCAGACGCAGGCTGCCCAGAGCTCTCAGTCCGGCGTGAACTAAACCGTGCTGATGGCCTTCCTCAACCAGTCGGTCATAAACGTTTACGGCCTGGTCACTGGAGATATAAAGTTCATAGCCCAGTTCGCCGGCGTAAGTGATGCGAATGCACAGGGCCCGGCCATAGCCTATGTCGATCTCGCGTGCAGCGCGAAAGGGAAAGGCTGCATTGCTGAGATCGGCACAACTTACCGCCTGCAGTAACGCGCGACTTTTAGGACCCTGTATATTAATTTGCGTCATCCCGGCGGTAACGTCGGTAACTACAGCAAATTCATTTTCCTGGATATGGCGTTGCATCCAGGTTTCGGCGTGGCGATGCATGGTATCGGTAACTACGACCAGAAACTTATCATCAGCGAGTTTTGTTACGGTGAGGTCGGCTTCAAGCATGCCGTCGTTGTTGAGCCACTGGGTGTAGGTGATAACGCCGGTTGCTCCGTTGACCCGGTTAGCGCTAATGCGCTCCAGGACAGCACCCGCATCGCGACCCTGTACCAGGAACTTTGACATGATGCTCATGTCCATCAAAATCACATCTTCGCGGCAGGCCCGATGCTCCTCTGCCCAATATGGCCACCAGTTCATTCGCCCGAAGGAGTACTGCTCCACTTCGGCTTTTTCTCCAGCCGGGGCGTACCAATTGGGTGCTTCCCAACCGCTGACTTCACTGAAGTAAGCGCCTGCAGCTTTCAGTCGATCATGGAGGGCTGAGCGGCGAACGTTGCGAGCCGTTTCCGTAGTCTTGGTCGGGTAATGACACTTGTAAACCGTGCCCAGTGACTCCACAGCCCTGTCACGCCGATAGTCCGGGTTGCACTGGTAGGCATGGAAGCGGTCCACATTGAAGCCAGTCACGTCTACGTCAGGGCTGCCCTTGAGTATCCAGTGCGCCATTATTCTGCCCAGGCCGCCGGCAGAAAGAATGCCGATGGAATTGAGTCCTGCGGCAACGAAATAGTTTTTCAGTTCAGGTGATTCACCAACAATTGGGGCAAGGTCAGGGGTAAAGCTCTCCGGTCCACAGAAGAACTTTTTGATTCCGCTGTCCATGCTGATTGGTATGCGGCTCATCGCATTTTCCAGGAACGGCGTCATGCGCTCCCAATCGGGCTCCAGTTCGCCAAATGAGAAATTGTGAGGTATGCCCTCCACTCGCCAGGGAGCAGATACAGGCTCGAAGAGACCTACCATCAGGCCGCCAACTTCCTCGCGGTAGTAGCCGTAATTTGAAGGGTCTTCCAGGACCGGCCAATCCCGGCTGATTCCGTCGACATCCTCGGTAATAAGGTAGTAATGCTCGGCCGCCTGATTAGGAATGACTATGCCGTGATTTTCACCAAACTGTCTGGCCCACATGCCGGCACAATTGACAACGAACTCGCAGGCGATGGTTCCCTGATCTGTAGTCACCCCCGTCACTTTGCCGCGTTGCCGAGTCACCCCGGTAGCCGTCACCCCGGTTATTAGCTTTGCGCCCTGCATTTTCGCCCCTTTGGCTAAAGCCATGGTGACGTCAACGGGGTTCACGCGGCCATCATCTTCGACATAAAAGCCTGCGAGTACGTCGTCCACTCTGGCGATAGGAAAAAGATCTTGAACTTCCTTTGCAGAAATTTCCTGCACGTCTACCCCGCAATAGCGGTTAAAGGCCGATACCCGTCGATACTCTTCCAGACGGTCACTGCTGGTTGCCAGCTCTATGAATCCACAGTTGTTGATGCCGGTGGCTTGTCCAGTCTCTGTTTCGAGCCTGCTGTAGAGTGATTTCGAGTACTTGCGTATCTCAGTAGCTGTCTCAGAAAGGCTGCCATAGGTGACCATGAGTCCCGCTGCATGCCAGGTGGTCCCCGACGTGATTTCGTCACGTTCCAGTAACACCACTTCATCGCAGCCCATGTGGGCCAGGTGATACGCAATAGAAGTGCCGATAATGCCACCGCCGATGACAACGACACGGGCACTGGCGGGTAGTTTTCCATCGGAGGAACTTTGCTTTTCGGACATGTTACTTCCTGGAGTCACTTGGGGGTGGGTCAGCTGCGTATACTACCGCCGCCAACCCGGTCTGCATATACACCCTGCATTTGTCCGGCGCTGAAACCGCCCGAGCGCACAGGAGCAGCTTGCTTGCCCATCGGGTTGCGCGGCCAGTGTGCTGTTTAGCGATAGTGGAGTGAAGGAAGTAAATAAGAAAAGACCGGTGCATGCGGAGCATGAATTTCGTAGTATCGGTGTTCCGATTCGGCTGAATTTTTACATGACGACTCATACTACTGCCGCTCCCTTCTTTGTCGCCACTTTGGGCATTGCTTGTTTCGCCGTCATGGACGCGGTGATGAAGGGGCTGGCTATTGAATTGGGTGCCTATAATGCCATGCTCTGGCGCACCAGCTGCGGTGTCTTGATCGTGACCTTTCTATACCTTCTAAAGCGTCCCGCGTGGCCGCCCTGGGCAACCATCAGGCTGCACTTTTGGCGGGGAGTGGTGATTTCCGCTACTGCGTTCCTGTTTTTTTGGGGGCTAATTTATGTGCCGCTGGCTGAGGCTATCAGTTTGACCTTTATCGCTCCTTTGGTAGCGCTGTATCTCGCCGCGGTTCTGCTGGGCGAGCGGGTTGATGGCAAGGCCATCTTGGCCTCTATTATTGGCCTGTGTGGGGCGGTGGTTGTGGTAGCGGGTAAACTATCGGGCGAATATGATGAGGATGTGGGGAAGGGTATCGGTGCCATTCTTGTCTCTGCCATATTGTACGCCTATAACCTTATTCTGCAGCGACGCCAGGCTTTAATTGCGAAGCCAGTAGAGGTTGTTTTTTTTCAAACGATTGCCATCTTTGTAACTTATCTGCTGTTAGCGCCGCTGCTTGCTGTACCGCCGCCCATGACGGCACTACCGAACCTGGTGTTCGCGTCTATTCTGGCAATCGTTTCTATAATGCTGGTTTCCTGGGCTTACGGGAGAGCGGAGGCGCGGCTATTGATTCCAGTGGAGTACACTGCCTTCGTATGGGCCGCTTTGCTGGGTTGGTTGATTTACGCTGAAGAGGTGACCGTGCTGACTTTGCTGGGAACAGCTTTGATTGTAGCGGGGTGCTTGCTGGCGCTCGGTCAACAGTCCGGAGCAGTCGACCACGTTGAAACGACGGCTCTATAACGGCGAATGCTGGCGCTTTTCGCCCAAACCGAGAATAATTAACAACGGTAAATGTCAGTGAAATCAAACACAGGTGAATAATCGATGACCCACTCAACTCCAATGATGTCGGTGCTTGGCTTTCTGGCAGTGGTAATGCCGATGTTGGTTTCCTGTGGTGTAGATCTGGATGCTATTTCTTCAGTGAGCACCGATGAGAAGTCATCCCTGACTGGCAAGGATACATCCAATCAAGTGCTGGAGACGGATTCAGGTGTGCTCGAGCGTGAGGTATATTTACCGATTTCAACTTCGGTCGGAAACCCGGATCGAAACGCCTATTTTGGTGATTTGCACGTCCACACAGAATATTCCTTTGACGCCTATGCCTTTGGTTCTCTCGCTACCCCTCGCGATGCTTATCGCTATGCGTTGGGAGAGGCAATTCCTCACCCGTCAGGTTTCTCTATTCAGTTGGATCGCCCTCTGGATTTTTACGCGGTAACGGATCATGCGATGTTTCTGGGTGTGGCTCGCGAAGCAGCCGATACGTCTTCAGTGCTCTCCAGGGAGCCAATATCGGACCCCATGCATAATATGAACGTCCCCGAAAACAGGGGTGTATTGAGTTTGTTGGCCAGAAGTCAGGCATTCGGGCAATTTGCGCCTGCCATGGTGCAGTTGATTACTGATGGCGAGATAGATACTGAAATGGTGATGGATATCACCCGCTCAGCCTGGGAGGACAGTGTCGATGCTGCCGATGAGGCTTATCGCCCTGGTGAGTTCACAACCTTTCCAGCCTATGAATACACGTCCTCCACCACCACCCGTGGCAATCTCCATCGCAACGTCATATTTAAACGTTCAGATAAATTGCCAGCAGTCCCGTTTTCCAGGCTGAATTCTCGCAGCCCGGAGGGTCTCTGGGACTGGATGGATCAACTCCGCGACCAGGGCATGGAAAGCCTCGCTATACCTCACAACTCCAATGGCTCTAATGGACAAATGTTTAAACTGGTGGACTGGGCCGAAAATCCTGTCGACGTTCGCTACAGTGATCAACGACTGCGCAACGAGCCACTGGTGGAAGTGACCCAGATAAAAGGTACGTCTGAAACACATCCTCTGCTGTCAGACAATGATGAGTGGGCCGGATTTGAGATTATGGACTACCGGGTGGCAAGCAAATTGCCCAGTGAAGCCAACGGTTCCTATGTGCGTCAGGCTCTGCGTGTTGGTCTTGAGTTGGCGAGCAAGAGAGCAGGTAATCCTTATAAATTCGGTTTGATAGGCTCTACTGATACTCACGTAGGAGGGGGCGCACTGCGCGAGGAAAAGTTTTTCTCCAAAGCAGGATTGATGGACGGGACAGCAGAAAGCAGGGGGTCGGTGCCGGCCAGTTTTGTGATTGGTACCGCGGCTAAATGGTTGGTTCCTGATCTGGTCAAGGAAGTCGATGGCAAGGCCTATATGGCCGCCAATGTCTTCGAATATTGGGGTGCGTCTGGGGTGGCGGCGGTGTGGGCCGAGGACAACACTAGAGAGTCGATTTATGAGGCGTTTCGGCGCAAGGAGACCTTTGCTACCAGTGGGCCGCGTATTCGTATGCGGTTTTTTGCCGGCCTGGACTATTCGCCAGACTTGGTCAACGACCCGATGGCGGTAAGCAAGGCATATGCGGGAGGTGTTGCCATGGGCGGGGACCTTGAGGGCGACCCTGCTGCCACTCCTGCATTTCTGGTATGGGCAATGGCTGACGATAGTAGTGCTCCGTTGCAGCGTCTGCAGGTGATCAAAGGCTGGGAGCAGGGCGGTAAAACTTATGAACAAATCTTCGACGTCGCCTGCGCAGGCGGTGCCGAAGTTGATCCGTCAACGCATCGATGTCCCGACAATGGAGCAGAAGTTTATGCCGAAGACTGCAGTTTGAAGGAAGGCACCGGAGCAGCAGAGCTGAAGGTAGTGTGGGAGGACCCTCAATTCGATGTCAATCAGGAGGCATTTTACTACTCCCGCGCGCTGGAAGACCCCAGCTGTCGCTGGTCTACCTGGGACGCCCTTCGCGCAGGAGCAGCGCCCCGCAGTGACTTGCCCAGAACAATACAAGAACGCGCCTGGTCGTCTCCGATCTGGTATCGTAGTCCCGATGGAAAATCAAAAACTCCAGAGGCGTAGCGCCTTTGGCTAACTGATTGTCGTGCCAATTAATCTGTGTAAAAAGGATAGCGTTATGCTTGGAAGAATGGCCCTGTTACTGGCTTTAGCTGCCCCCGGACTCGTGCAGGCAGATGTCGAACAATTGTCGACCGCAATTGCCGGCGATCATCGTACGCCGGCTTATGTCGACCGCGATGTTTATCGACACCCTCTACAAACCTTGAACTTGTTTGATGTGCAGCCCAATCACACGGTTGTGGAAGTATGGCCAGGCGGTGGTTGGTACACCGAAATTCTCGCCCCCTATTTGGCGGAAAACGGCCAACTGATCGCAGCGCACTATGACAGTGAAGACACGCAAGCGAGCTATCGTCCGCGTTCTCGCGCAAGCTTTGAGAAAAAAATGGCGGCTAATAGTACTGCGTATGGACAGGTGCAGGTTGCCTCGCTTATGTTTGATGAAACTGAGGGGACCCTGGCCAAAGGTGCGGCAAAATCCAATTCGGTGGATCGGGTTGTGACTTTCCGCAATGCACACGGCTGGTATGCAAAAGGCACAACAGACGCCGCTCTCAGTCACTTTTTCGATATTCTTAAGCCCGGAGGCAAGCTGGGGCTGGTTCAGCATCGTGCCGATCCAGAGCAGGACTGGACGTCTGGAAATATTGGTTACGTCGGGCGTGACGCTATCGTGTCGGCTGCGATGAAAGCCGGCTTTGTGCTGGAGGCAGAAGGCTTCTTCAACCGCAATCCGCTGGACAATAAGCGCTATGATGTTGGTGTGTGGCGTCTTCCTCCGTCTCTGGATCAGTTGGAGTCCGAAGAAGAGAAGGCTCCTTATCGAGCAATCGGCGAAAGCGATCGCATGACACTGGTTTTTGTCAAGCCAGCGGGCTGACACTTCTCATGGTGATCTGGAAGCGGAAAATCGACATTTCTTCCGAGGTTGAAATCTTTGTTGTGAAGTTACCCCAGCAGGACTTCGTGCCAGCAGCGAACGCTGTTAGGAGGTATTTTCACGATCATGACTATATTACCTGGCCGCTGCTCAGGGTGGAGGTAGAGCGATGAGTTTTAAACGCCATTGGCTAGCATTGCTGTTATCACTGCTGGGCTTTTCAGTGCAGGCGGAATCGGTGAAGGAGGGCCAGTTGGCTCCCGCCCTGAATCTGCCGCTGCTGGGAGCGCAAGCGGACGAATCCATGAGTCTTGAGGCGCTGCGCGGAAAAGTGGTTTACCTGGATTTTTGGGCATCCTGGTGCGGGCCTTGCAGATTGTCTTTCCCCCAACTGGAGGGATTGCGACAGGAACTTGGGCCACGGGGCTTCGAAGTCCTGGCCGTTAATGTTGATGAGTTTGAAGACGATGCGCTGGCGTTCCTCGACGCAGTTCCCGTGACTTACCCGGTGGTTAGAGATGCGGATGCCGACAGTCCTGCGCGCTATGGCATTCTTGGTATGCCAACCGGCTTTTTGTTGGATCGCGAAGGCGTGGTGAAACGCGTACATCAGGGTTACCGGCGCAGTGATGGCGAGAAACTCAGGAAAGAAATTGTGCAACTGCTGGAGAGTACCGAGTGATGAAACTCTTAGGCTTGTTAGTCCTTGCACTGATGCTTGGCGGATGTGAAACCGTAGCACCGTGGGAGCGCGGCACTCTGGCAAAACCGGAGATGCAGTGGCAAACCGATACGATGGAAGCCCGGCTCAAAGGTCAGCTTTACAACAGCAAGGAAGCTGCGAGTGGCGGTGGTGGCGCTGCTGGTGGCGGATGTGGGTGTAATTAATGTCGGGCGATAAGAACGAGAGTAACAGTACCCTGCTGGCACTGACTTCCAGCGCCTTATTGCTTCCGGCTTATCAGGCGGCAAATGCTGAAGCTCCGCCGGAGTTTACTGAGGTTGGATTGCGCTACAGTAATTATGATGAAGACGACACTGCAAGCAGTAAAACCTTTGGCGGTAGTAGCGAACGCATGGAAGTGGACGTTGCCCAGTTTCACCTGTTGGCGCCGGTGGCTGACGATTGGTCCGTTGCACTTGATGTTTCCTGGGAGGATATGAGCGGCGCTTCTCCCTGGTTTGTTGGTGAGAGTGCCGAAGGAGATTCCAAGGTTGTCATGAGCGGAGCGAGTATCGAAGATACCCGCACTGAAGTCAGTGTGACCACCCGCTACTACTACGACCGAGGCAGCGCGGGGTTTAACTATTCTCGCTCTGATGAAGACGATTACGAATCTGATGCGGTCGCTGTGGATGCCTCTTATGACAGCGACGATGGCATGTCCACCTATAGCGCATCAGTGAGTGCTTCTGCAGACGAGATTGAGCCAACCCAGGGTGTAACACCTACTGGTACCCTAAAAGACGAAAAAGATATTCGCTCTGCCTGGGTAGGTGTCAGTAGAATAGTGAGCAAGCGGGCGATACTTCGCTTTGGCCTGAGCTATACCTACCGGGATGGCTTTTTGACGGATCCCTATAAACTGAATGATGAACGCCCCGACCGTCGCAACGAATGGGTTATACAGGGTGGATACCGCCAGTTTCTGGTGGCCCCTAATGCGGCGCTGCATGTGGACTATCGTTACTTCAACGATGACTGGGGCATAGACGCCCACACTGTCGATATCGCCTGGCACCAAAATGTGGGCGGGCGAACGGCTATTATTCCTTTCTTGCGCTACCACACACAGGACGAGGCGGATTTTTTTGCCAATAGTGTCGATTTCAGCGAGCGCTACTACGCAGATGACTACCGCCTTTCAGCTTACGGTGCCGTCAGCCTGGGTCTGAAGTTGCGTCACGATATTGGCAACTGGCGGCTGAACCTTGCTGCCGAGCGTTATCAATCTAACAATGAGTGGGGCATTTACGGTGGTGAGGAATCGCCAGCATTAGTGGACTTCTGGCGAACCAGTATTGGCCTGGATTATCGATTCCGCTAGGTGTTCGGGGTAGTGCAGAGCTTTGAACACAGTTTCAAGGCCATGGGTGGCCCCTGCAAAATACATGTCATTTCCTCCCATGAGAAAACTGCTGTGGCCGCGCTCGCTGCCTGCGAGGCCGAGGTACGGCGGTTGGAGTCAAAGTACAGCCGTTATCGCGAGGGCTCCGTCACTACGGCAATTAACAGTGCGGCCGGCGTTGAGGCAGTGGAGATCGACAAAGAAACGGCAGGTCTGCTTGCATACGCTGATACGGCATGGCGAGAGAGTGCTGGTCTGTTCGACCTGACCTCTGGGTTACTACGACAAGCCTGGGACTTCCGTTCCGGGAAAATTCCTGACCCAGAACTGGTTAAATCACTCTTGCGTAAGGTTGGCTGGAAGAGACTACGGTGGACTAAAACCAGCGCTTTTCTGCAGGAGGCTGGAATGGAGTTGGACTTCGGTGGTTGCGTAAAGGAATACGCCACAGACAGCGCGGCAGGCATTCTCCGAAATAGGGGTATCGATCATGCACTGGTAGATCTCGCGGGAGATATGGCGAGTGTCGGCGGACGCGGTGACGGCGAACCCTGGGTGATTGGTATTCGCCACCCCAACAGTCCTGCGCATGCGGCTGCCACGCTGGAGTTGTCAGGACAAGCGCTTGCCAGCAGTGGGGATTACGAGCGTGCTATTGAGTTTGAGGGTAATCGCTACGGACATATACTCAACCCGCGCACCGGTTGGCCTGTGCAGGGATTTGCTGCGGTCAGCGTGAGTGCCCCCCAGTGTCTGGTGGCAGGGAGTGCAGCGACTGTGGCGATGCTGAAACCTCAGGAAGAATCGCTGCAATGGTTGAGCAGGTTGGGGCTTCCATGGGTGGCAGTTGATCCTGCGGGTGAAGTTTTTTCTGATGAACTTTTGGGCCGCGGCCACGGCTGAATCAAACAAGCTGACGAGAGTAAATCCAGCAGGTCTATATCCTGCAGAGATTGACAGGATCTTACCCTGGGAGTCGGATAACGCTTTTCGTCTGCTGGGCGGGTAATTCGCCAGGGTTCCTGTTAGCCTACCGGCTCTTCAATCTTCTATGACGCTTGTGTGGAGCGATTATGAATAAATATTTTGTGGGTTGCGCACTTGCAGCGTTAACAGTCTTGGCCAGTGGCTGCGCGCAATATGAGAACAAGCGCGGCGTGCTGGAGCAGTGGCAGGGCGGCAGCCAGCAGGAATTCGTGCGCGGTGAGTCGAGTCGCCAGGATATTTTGGAGGCGCTGGGTCCTCCATCGCAGGTCATCGCCCTAGGGGACGAAACTGTTTTGTATTACTTGTTTGAGCGCACTGAAGGAAAGGGCTTGATCTTGATTGTTTACAATGAGTTCAAGACTGATACACGGTACGATCGAGCGATCTTTTTCTTCGATGCTGACGACCGCCTGACTGATTTCTCCAGCGAATTCGTTACCGCTGGCAATCCCTGATATGCGGTGCTGTGCAATTCTGCTGTGTTGTCTTCTGGCGGGCTGCAGTCGCATGTCTTATCAGCTTGGCTCGCCGTTGAGCGATCAGCAACTTGAGCGCGTCTCAGGCAAGGTAGAACTGGCGCAGGTTCTTGATGAACTCGGGCCACCGCAGCGCGTTGCCGGTATCGTCGATGGTTATGTAATGGCGTGGGAGCACTGGCGAATTTCTGAGAAAAGTCTGGGTGTTAGCCTGGGCCCTCTGGGGGTGGACTTGTTCTCTATTGATTGGGGTGGAGCGCGCATGGCAGGCGAGTTCTTGATGTTGCGGTTTGATCGATCGCATCAAGCCACTGATTATAGTTTTACGCGCTGGGATGAAAGTGCCGGTGGTGGCACTGCCGTGCAACCCTCACTTGGATTTATCGATGTGGTGGACGTTAGTGATTTGTTAACGCCCATGCCCCAGCATCAATGGGGTGCGATGTGGTTGCGAGCACTCCCTGCGCCCTTGAACAGCGCAAGCAGCCCAGATTCAGGGGTTAGCGCCCTGGAGCAGCGAGGCACTCCTGTGGGAGCAGGGCAGCGCACTTTGGAAGAATGATTTTTCCTCCTTTGACCACGACGTCAATGGATTCAAGTAGGGTGATATCCTTTAAGGGGTTTCCCTTTACCGCGACCAGGTCGCCGTAGCGGCCAGCTTCCAGGGCTCCGATATCGTCTTGCCAACCCATGTGGACAGCGGCCAGGGAGGTCGCTGATTGAATAGCTTGCATGGCATTCATGCCACGCTCCACCATGATGCGAAACTGTCGGCCGTTACCCCCGTGAGGTGCAACACCAGCATCAGTGCCGTAAAGAATAGATACGCCTGCAATGACCGCCTTTTCGAATACCAGGCGCTGAGCTTCCGTGGTCTGTTCGTTCTTTTCCATGAACTCCTGGGGCCAATTGTTGATAGCACCGACCTCCGCCGTATAATCACCATTGTAAACATCCATTGAGAATGCCACTTGCTCTTGCACCGCCATAGCGATTGCTTCCGGGTCTGCCAGAGAAGCATGCTCGATGCTATCGACGCCGGCGCGTATCGCTTGCTTAATGGAGCGCGCACCGTGGGCATGAGCTGTCACCCTGCGTCCAGCTGCGTGCGCTATTTCAACTACTGCCCGGATTTCTTCTTCGCTCATCTCTGGTTCTGTCACCTTGCCACCGAACCCGAATACAGCGCCGGAGGCTATGACTTTAATGACCTCTGCTCCACCATCTATTAACTCCTGGGTCTTCTCACGGTAAGCCTCGGGGCCGCGGGCGACTCCCATGCGGTAATAGTCTGGTATGTCATCATCATCAACACCCGGTATGGTGAGGTCGCCACCGCCGTGGGGGATGGTGAGATAAAAGCCCGCCACCTGTATTCGCGGACCTATGGCTTGCCCGGACTCAATGCTCGCCTTGGTGTCCCGATCTACCCAGGCCAGGTAACTGCCAATGTGACGGACGCTGGTGAAGCCCGCTTCAAGCGTAATACGGGCGTTGTCCAGGGCAATTGCTCGAGTGTCTTCGGGCGTGCGCTTCAGATAAATGCGGTAGTCTTCTGCGTCCTCAGGGTACATGTCCAAATGGACGTGGGTGTCGATCATTCCAGGTAGACAGGTATATTCCTGCAGATCGAGCGTCGCAGTTCCCGTGGTGTCGCTCGCCGGCTCGATGCCAGTAATTCGACCGCTTTTAATAGTGACTATCTGCCTTGTTCTGACTTGCTCGTCCAGTCCGTTGATCAGGCTGCCACAGTGAATGAGCAGCGCCTCTTCGGTTGTGTTGGCAGATTCGTTGGACCGCAGTTCATTGGAGCAAGCGAGCATCAGTGTTGAAAAAAGACCGATCAAACAGGCTGTTTTTTGCATTATTTATGTTCGTTTGTCAGTTTCAGGAGTCCAGCCAGTTTGCCATGCCGATGCAATGCGCAGCAAATAGGCTAGCGAGGTGTACCAATGAGCACAGAACAGCTGAGCTTACAGGCGCTAACAGGGCCACAATTGAAGCTCGAATCGGTAACCTATATGCTATTGTCCTGGGTGAAAATATAGCGAATCCGGTCCCGCAAGTGAAACAGACCAAACTATCTGCTTAGGGCGATCCGGCGCGAATTCAAGCAAAACCAGATGCGCAGATAAGCCATGGCGGAGAACTGTTCGAGCGTAATGCGCGCCTTGCTGACTAACTACTGATATCTAAGTGACTGATGTATGCCAATTAAAAGTGTAGATGTACTCATAGTCGGGGCTGGTTTGTCTGGCATCGGAGCCGCGGTATTTTTGCAAGAGCGTTGTCCGGAAAAGTCTTACTCGATTTTTGAGGGGCGTGATGCAATAGGCGGTACCTGGGATTTATTTCGTTACCCGGGTATTCGTTCTGATAGCGATATGTACACTCTTGGCTATGAATTCAAGCCATGGGAAGGGGGCAAGAGTTTGGCGGATGGGACGGCTATTCGATCCTACGTCACTGAAACAGCCACCGAGCACGGCATCGATAAACACATTCAGTTTGGCCACAAGGTACTGAGTGCGAACTGGTGCAAAGAGCAGTCGCACTGGACGGTGATCGCCCAATTGAACGATGGAGAAACGGTTCAATGCCATGCCAAATTTCTCTATATGTGCTCTGGATATTATGACTACGATCGCGGTTTTCGTCCGGAATTTACTGAAGAATCTTCTTTCGATGGTGAAATTGTCCACCCCCAGCACTGGCCCGAGAATCTGGACTACACCGGTAAACAAGTCGTAATTATTGGCTCTGGCGCAACCGCAGTAACCCTGGTGCCAGCCATGGTGGACAAGGCCAAATCGGTGACCATGCTGCAGCGCTCTCCTACCTGGATAGTCTCCAAGCCTGCTAAAGACAGGCTCGCGCTAACGCTTCGCAAATTCCTGCCTGCCGCCTGGGCTTACCGGTTTGCCCGTTGGAAAAATGTTCAATTCCAGCAGCGTTTGTACCATCTGACTAGAACTCGTCCCGAATTTACCAAGAAAAAGTTATTGAAGATGATCCGCAAGGAGGTGGGGCCCGATTATGATGTCGATACTCATCTCACCCCCAATTACAACCCTTGGGATCAGCGAGTTTGCCTGGTGCCTGATAGTGATCTCTTCGTTGCCTTGCGCGAAGGTAAGGCAAGTATTGCCACCGATGAGATTGACCACTTTACACCCCGTGGAATTGTGCTGAAGTCAGGTGAGGAATTGCCAGCTGACATTATTGTGACCGCAACAGGCCTTAATCTGACTCGCTTGGGCAAGGTTGACTTCAGTGTTGATGGAATACCAGTCGACTTTAGCAATACCTGGTATTACCGTGGGCTAATGTATTCCGGGGTGCCCAATTTGGTGAGTACCTTTGGCTATATTAACGCCTCGTGGACACTGCGCGCCGACTTGATCGCTGGTTTTGTGTGCCGCCTGTTAAACCACATGGATAGCAAACATAGAGAGAGCGTAACGCCTACGCTGCGCCCTGAAGATTCTGGGATGGAGCCTCGCCCATGGATAGATGGTTTCCCAGCGGGCTATATCACCAGGAGCGAGCACCTGTTTCCGAAGCAGGGCCCTGAAGCTCCCTGGACAAATCCTCAGATTCTGAGCGTAGAAAAATCATTTTTTGAGGAAGGCGACCTGGATGACGGGGTGCTCAATTACGGCTGATGTTGCCCGATAAGGGCAGCTGGGCCGGTGTCAGTTAAGCCCTCTGTTACGCAATAGTGCCTGCACCTCAGGATCACGGCCGCGAAATGCACGGTAAAGCGCCATGGGGTCCGCAGAACCGCCTCGCTCGAGAATATTTTGCCGAAAGGCCTTTGCTGTTGCTGGATCGAACAGTCCATTTTCTTTAAATGCCTCAAACGCATCCGCATCCAATACTTCGGCCCATATGTAAACGTAGTAGCCTGCAGAGTAGTGGTCGTCCGAGAAAATGTGCTGAAAATAGGAAGACTTGTAACGAGGATCGACCACCGTTGTGTTGCCAATTTGATGGGCAATCGCTTCCTCAAAAGCAGGAACGTCTTCAATGTCTGTCGCATTCTCTCCGTGCCACGCCATATCCAGGAAACAGGCTGCTAGATATTCTGTGGTTGCGAAACCGGTATTGAACTTCGAAGCAGCCCGCAGCCGCGTGATGAGCTCTTCAGGGATAACTTCGTCCGTTTCAAAGTGTCTCGCGTAGCTGCGTAAGACGTCTGGTTCTATCGCCCAGTGCTCCATGATTTGTGATGGGAGTTCAACAAAATCCTGCTTCACTTCAGTACCGCTGAGGCTCTCATAGCGCACATTGGAAAGTAAGCCATGCAGCCCGTGCCCAAACTCGTGAAACAAGGTGCGGACTTCATCCAGGCTTAACAAACAGGGATCAGCGTGAGGGAAGTTGCAGCAATTAACGATAACGGGTGCTACATGGGCATCCAGGTTCGACTGATTGCGGTAGGTGGACATCCAGGCTCCGCTGCGTTTGGAAGGGCGCATATAAAAGTCAAACAGGAAAATGCCAATGCTGGAACCATCAGCTTCGTGAGCTTCAAAGGCTTGCATATCCGGGTGATAGAGAGGGAGGTCGGTGCGCGGCTGGAAGCTGATGCCGTAGAGTTTTCGCGCTACCTCGAACGCTCCATCGCGCACTCTCTCCAGCTGAAAGTAGGGCATGAGTTCATTGTCATCAAGGTCGTAACGCTGTTGTCTGAGTTTTTCGGTGTAATAGAACCAGTCCCAACCCGCCAGCGTGAAAGGGGTATCTTCTTTGTCGATAAGCGTTTGCAGGTCTTGAGACTCCTCGTCAACCTTACGGTGACAGGGTTCCCATACCTGATTCAACAGCGCCATTACGTTCGAGGGTGTTTTTGCCATGCGGTCATCCAGCATAAAATCCGCGTGGCTGGCATAGCCAAGCAACTTTGCACGCTCTGACCGCAGGGCAATAATTTTCTGGATGATAGCGTGGTTATCAGTCTTACTCTGTCCACACTCTGTATAGGCTTTATAGATTGCTTCGCGCAGTTCGCGGCGCTCGCAATATTGTAAGAAAGGCGTAATCGAAGACCGGGACAGCGTGAACAGATATTGCCCTGGATAGTCGCGGGACTCAGCTTCTTTGCGAGCGGCTGATCGCACAAATTGTGGGAGTCCGTCCAGTTGCTCCTCCTCCAGCAGTAGCTGGTAATCGTTGGTATCGGCCAATACGTTCTGGCTGAACTGAGTGGTCAATAGCGCGAGATGTTCGCTGATCTGTTCCATGCGTTGACGCCCGTCCTCTTCCAAGGCTGCACCTGCGCGTATGAAGTGTCGATAAGTGTTTTCCAGCAACAGGCTTTGCTCACCGGTCAGTTGCAGTTCGCTCGAATTGACTTTCTCGACTTTTGCGAAGAGGACGGGATTGGCGAAAATTCGGCTATCGTGCAAAGCACAGCGTGGAGCGATATCGAGGTCCAGGGCCTGCAGGGCATCATTGGTATGCGCAGAAATAAGGTTGAAAAATATCGAACTGACGCTGTCGAGCAATGCGCCCGCTCGTTCCAGGGCTTCAATGGTATTGCTAAAGTCCGCCGGTTCCGGGTGGTCGATGATGGCAGTTATTTCAAGGTCATGTGCCGTAAAAGCGGCGTCGAAGGCGCTGGCGAAGTCCCCTGGTTTGATTGCGGGAAAGTTGGGTACGCCATGCGACGGTGTTGGAATGAGAAGGGGGTTGCTCATTATGCTGGCATCCTGATGAGAGACAGGACGCAGTATAGAGCGGATTGATAGGCGTTGCAGGCCTATTGTAAGTCCAGCCTAGGCGAGTGAGACCCGCAAAGATTCGCCATTGAAGCTAATCGTATCACCGGCCAATATTTTTCTTCGCCTGCGAGTTTCAGTTGTGCCGTTGACCGTGACCTCGCGACCGTCAATGGCGGATTTGGCAGCACCGCCACTGGCTACAAGACCCTCAAACTTGAGAATCTTGTAGAGTTCAACCGGTTCGTGGTTTATCAGGACATCGCGCATTTTGAGCCTATGCTGCCTCGGCTTCGCTGTTTTCGTCGTCATCCAGATCGGTTTCCAGCTCAGCCAGTTTGGCTTCGAGTTCCTCGATGGCGCGCTTCTGTTCGGCACATTCAGATTTGCTTTTGGCGAGCGATTTCTGCAATGCGTCTGCCGACTTGGTCTTCTCGGCCAGCTTTTTCTTGTTTGCGTCCAGGTTCTTCTTCATTTTCTTCGGGTCGAACTGCTTCAGGGCCTTGAGCTCGTCGCGCTCTTGAGCAAGATCCTTTTGCAGTGACTTGACGCGCTTCTTTAGGGTTGTCACTTCTTCCTGAAGGTTTTCACCACGGCTGGTTAGCTCGCGATTCAGTTGTTCGGTGTGCTTATTCGCTGTGGCACTTGTCGACAACGTGGAAATCTCTTTCAGCTGAGTGTCTAAACGTTCTTTTTGCTGTTCTTTTTCTTTGGTCAGCGTATCGATTTCCGCTGTTTTTGCGTCCAGCTGGCTCTGGTACTCAGTTCTGAGCTTGTCTTCCAGTTCGATCAGTTTTTCAAGATTTTTGGTGGTGAGCATTCAGTTTCTCCTGTGTTTTGTCTTAATCCGCTGTTGGCGGTAATATTCAATACCCGCAGCCCCGACCCTGTCGGTGGCTAGACCTGGCTACATCTTTGTAGAGCGCATTCGAAATGGCCTGCCTGAGACGAGAGTGTCCAACCTTACGTCCCGAAAGGGCGCGCAAGAAGGCGGGTTGATAGTTCGTAACAGGCTAAAAACTAAAGGGTTTCTCAGCGGGCGCGCGATTCTACCACAGTAATTGTGACGATGCCGCTCTATCTTGCCGTTGTTTTTTTAGCGGGCGCTGAAAAAGCTTTGTGATCTGCCTCCAATCGCGGTTTTGGGCGTTCGATTGGTGTAAAATCCCGGTTTTTCAACGGAGGTGCGCCAGCGTGTTAATGGTCAATGAGTATTTTGATGGCAAAGTGAAGTCGATCGCGGTAAACGGCGGCGATCTACCTGCCACCATTGGCGTGATGGCCCCGGGTGAATACACTTTCGAGACCAGTCAAAGAGAGTACATGACCGTAGTAGAAGGGAAACTGCGGGTCAAACTCCCCGGATCGATGGACTGGCTTGTTGTTACGAACGGTGAGACATTTACGGTCGAGTCAGGCGAACGCTTTGAACTGCGAGTGGCCCGAGAAAGCGCATATCTCTGCAAATATGAATAGGATTGCCTAGAAAAGCAGTCGCAAAGAGTGACCAGAACCCAAAGACTTAGGCGATGTCAATATCAGGCACCCATCAGAGGACACCATGGACGGACTAAACAGAAAATTTTCAATATTACTGCTGTTGGCGTGTCTGCTAAGCGCGTGTAGTGGCAAGAGTCCTCCGGTCAGTGCAGATGCAGTGCTGTCCTATGACCAAATTATTGAGCGCAGTGAACATATCGAGGGCTTCTTCGACTTTTACCGCGATCGTGCGACCGGGGAAACGTATCTTGCGTTGGAACCTGATCAATTAGGTACCGAGTTTATCTATGCAGCGAAGTTTTTAGACGGTATTTCAAGTAACTGGGCCTCGCGTGGGGTTCATCTCGATGCGGTCGTACTCAAGCTGCGTAGGCAGTTCAAAAATATCGAGTTTTTAAAGGTCAATGTGAATTACTATCATGACCCCGACTCTGAATTATTCAGGTCGGCAAATGCAAATATTCAGCCGGCGCTGTTGGCGGTCGCGGAAATTGTTGCAGAGGATGCAGAGAGTGGGCGACTTCTCGCCAAAATTGATCCGGTCATTATCAGTGAAGCCTTAACGCCCATCAAACCAGCGCTTAACCCTACGGACCAACCAGGAGCGGGCTTTGTCCTTGGTGAATTTAAAGTTGAAAAAAGTAGCATACGTGACATCCGTTCCTATCCGCAAAACAGTCTGGTAACTGCAAGTTACGTATTTGAGGATCCCGCTCCACTGGTTGCTCCCGGTTCAAGCTCGGTCGATCCCCGAATCGTAACGTTCGTTCTTCAGCACAATTTTCTGGCGATGCCGGACGACGACTTCACCCCTCGGTTGGCTGACCCGAGAGTTGGCTTTTTTACTAGTCAGGTTACAGACATGACCAGCTTTAGTGCTACGCCCTGGCGCGATCCGATTCAGCGTTGGCGTTTGGTCAAGAAAGACGCCGGGTCGGCGCTATCAGAGCCAGAAGAACCCATCGTATTCTGGCTTGAAAACACTACGCCTAAAGCGTTTCGTGACGCCGTAGCCGCCGGTGTTCTGGCCTGGAATCAAGCCTTTGAAATTGCAGGTTTCATAGATGCTATAGCAGTAAAGGTGCAACCTGATGATGCCGAATGGGATGCCGAAGACATTCGCTATAACGTGCTTCGCTGGACTGCCTCTAGTGAATCGCCTTGGGGAGGTTACGGCCCTGCATTTACCAACCCACGCACAGGTGAAGTGCTGGGAAGCGATATTATGCTCGAGTTTGGTTGGTTGAACGCATACAACCGGCGCGATCGTATATATATCGATAGAGAAAGCCGGCCTAAAAACACATCGCACCATTGCGACTTGGGTGCCCTGCGAGGTCAAAACGGGGCGTTCGCCGCGCTAGCCAGCAATGACACGTTCAATGAAGATTCTGAATTCATTCGGCAATCTGTTGTAGACCTGGTAATGCATGAAGTCGGACATACCTTGGGGCTGAATCACAACTTTATCGCCAGCACCTATTTGACGCCGGAGCAACTTCAAGATGAGCAACTCACTACTGAGAGAGGTGTGTCGAGCTCGGTAATGGACTATACGCCGGCTAACCTGGCACCACCCGGACGAGCTCAGGGTCGGTATTTTTCTGATAATGTTGGTATCTATGATCGCTGGGCTATCGAGTTCGGCTACAGTGAGCCTCTTGATAACCCAGAACAAGAAGCAAACCGTCTTGCTACGATTTTATCGAGATCGACGCTTCCTGGTCATGCATTTTCAATGGATGCCGAAACGATGAATGATTCGGCACTGGGCATTGATCCGCGAGTGCTCAGGTACGATTCCAGTGCTGATCCAGTGGCCGCAGGTAGGGGTATGATTGCGCTCGCCTATGCGACTGAAGCCAAATTGATGGGTCGACTCGCTCAAGAAGATACCAGTTGGCAAGAGGTGTATGACGCCTATGGCCGGCTGACGGCAGAAATTGGAAATCAGGGCATGATCGCTTCGCGTTGGATAGGCGGCATATTCGTCGATAAGTCTTTTCAAGGTCAAATAGGGTCTGAACTGCCACTTCGGCCGGTGCCGCTGATGCGTCAAAGGGAGGCGATGGCATTGCTAGAGGATGACATTTTCTCGCCTACAGCATTTTCGTTCAGTCCTGAGTTCTATCAGCATCTGTTACAGACGAGGCGCGGTAGCGGCTTTTATAAAAAACCTCAGGAGGCTCAACTTCACAGCCGGGTCCTGCAGCAGCAAAAACTGGCTTTGGATCATCTTTTGCACCCTAAAGTGATGCTCCGTATTGTCGACTCTCAGATGTATGGTAACGAGTATGGCCTTGCTGACATGCTGCGTGACTTAACGGCGGCGATCTTTGATGCAGATCTCGCTACATCGGTCAACTCACTGCGTCAGCAGTTACAGGGCGAGTATCTCAATCAGTTATTGGCTATTATTTCTGAGTCTAGTGAGACTGGCCATTCCAATATGGCGCAGGCTTCAGCGCTGGGACAGGTTGTTAATATTCAGGAAATGCTCAAAGGTCGCTCTGCGGTTGATCCGACTACGCGTAGCCATACCTCCGTGCTGCTGTTGAAGATAAAACGAGCTCTGGAGCCTTGAGCCTTGAGCCTAACCGAAGCAACTTAGCGCCTCAGGACGCATCCGCCAGCGCCGGAGTAAGTTTCCGCAATCTCAGATACATGAGCAGGTATATTGCGAAAGCGATAATGGATGCGCAGGCGCACATAACGAATATCCCCCCGTAACCCAGTCCCAGGGCGAGGATGGAAGCCGCCATGTTGGGGCCGATGATCTGGCCAAGGCCCTGAGCGCCGGGCATAAGGGCCGCAAATCGTCCTGAGTGATCGATATTTGCAATGGTCGCAAGCTGGTAAACATCAACGAAAATCCAGCAAAAATTAAAAGTGAACATGCTGATCATTACATTGGTGTTATTAATTCCGTTTGCCAACATTAAGACAATAATGGCCTGCACAATCAGGGTCACCAGCAATGGTTTTGCCAGGCCGAAACGGTTGCTGATGACGGTCGCGCAGGCGCAGCCAATGACCGAGAATACAGAGGTGTAAACGAGTAGCTGGCTCACCCATTGCGGGGATGCCTCAGAGTTTAGACTGGCCAGTTCAATGTAAGTCCAGTAGGCGCCAATATTTAGATAGGTAAACAACACAGCCGCTAATACTAGCCAGGGTATGTAAGAAGGAACATGCAGGTAAGCGGTGTAATGCGCGCCGCTTTGCGCTTGTTCGTCAATTTCGATATCGAGGCTTGTTGCTACCGGCCGCGGAGGTAACCAGGGCAGTAGCAGTAGACTCAGCACCGTGGTGCCAATAAAGAACAGGTAAATTTGATTCATACTGAGTTTGGGCAGTAAGTAGAGCTCTCCGCCCTGTGAAAAAGCGAAGGCAAACAGCAGAATGTTGAAGGCCCGGGCGGGTTTAGATGTTCCCGCCAGGGTTGCGATTGCCACCGCGGTGCAAGCTCCGCTGCCGATGCCCGCCATCGCTCTTAGCCACAGGGTATCTTCGTAGCTGGTCGTCACCATGCAAAATGCGTTTGCGCCTACAGCTACGGTCCCGGCGGCCAGAACAATCAAGCGCCGGTTTACCCGCGCGACGACCAGTGACACCAGAATTGCGCCCAGTGAAAACCCTCCAAGATCCGCGCCTGCTATGCGGCCAACCTGAACTTCTGAGTACCCAAGTAGTGACACCCAGGCAGTGCTAATGACAGGGATACCAACCATCACACCATAACCTACCAGGGCCATGTATATCGCAACTGTTATGGAACGCCAGTCATCAAAGACAGTGCGATGATGCAGCAGTGAACTTGTGTTTTCTGGCACCGTGGTTAGGTCCTTGTCTTTTATTATTTGAAAATATGCCTCTCAGGCATAGTGACTACCTGTCAGCGTAATTACAAGCCATTGCAGAGTCAGAGTCAGAGTCTGTGCTGGCCTTGCGATTTAACTGCGATGGGCCAGCCACCATTGGGCTAGTGAGACGGGAAACTGCTCGGCTTGATCTGCGAGTTGCAGCGATGCCCCACGGTCCAGTGTTCCCACTTGGGTTGCCGGGAGAGGAGACGCCCCCTGCACCGGATCGACGGTCTCCAGGTCGAGCTCGGCGATACAATCGACAAATCGCTGCATCTCACCTTCGTGGTGATCGCTGGCCTGGTGTCGCCAGAAATCGACCGTGGTGGCAAAAGAAAGTAGGCAGTAATAAAAGCCAGGTTCGCAACCGCGCCAGTATTCATAGCGAATCACCTGGTCCTCGGTGCTATGAGTTGCCTGATACATTGTCTGCATTACAGCTTCAAATGTGTTCTCTTTGCCTGGGTGGATTTTTATTTTTGCCAGCAAAGTGCTCATTGTATTGTTGCTCCGAATGGTTAACGGGTGAAGGACTGGAGGCCGATGCCGGACTACCGCGGTTCGGCACGGAACTTGAGATTGAGTGTCAGGGTTCCCAGCATGATTCCCGGCTGGTGCTCGAAAGTATTACCCTCGCCGTATTCCAGACTGGACAGTCGTTCGAGCAGTCGTTCCCAGGCGATCAGCTGTTCCTGTCTTGAAATTCCGGCGCCGGGACAGGTCCGCGGTCCCTGCGAGAAAGTGAGGTGATTACCCAGGGACTTGCGCTCGAGGTTCAGTTCATAGGGACATTCGTAATGTTTCGGGTCTACATTACCAGCCGCAAAGCGCAAATGAAGAACTGAGCCTGCTGGTACTTCTACGCCCTGGAATATCTCTTGTTGTGTCGTTAATCTTGTAGAGAGGCCCTGGGTAGGTGCGCGCAGTCGCATGGCTTCTTCGGTAAAGGCTCTGATTTTTTCTGGATTGGCCTTCAGGGTGGCAAAGAGCCCGGGTTGGTCACACAGCAACTGCGCTTGCTGTTCCAGCGCGTATTGAGTAGTTTCAAGACCGCCCAGCACCATGAAATACACGATCCCATAGACTTCACCGTCAGTTAGTTTCCGATCCAGTGCTTTATAGTGAATTCGGGTGAGGTCACTGATCATATCGTCTTGTGGGTTGGCTCGCTTGCTTGCGACTTGATCAGACAGATAATCTGCGAAGCCGCTTAAATCTTCTGCCTGCTGCGACATTTGGCTGTCGTTAAGAATATTGAGATGGCCCTGACCATAAACGTATTGCATGACCTGGGCGCTGCCCCAGTTAGCGAGGCGAGTGATATCGGTGAACGGCAGTCCCAGAATACGCGCGGTGACCCTTTGTGGTAAGAGACGTGCGAATTCTTGAATGAATTCGACCGTACCCTTGCCATCGCCGTCCTTCCGGCTTATCCAGTCATCGATGAGCTCATCTACGATCTGGGTAATCATCTGTCGATGGCGTCTGGCTCCGGGCCCGACCCATGGGTCGGTGAGTTCTTGCCGATGTGCTCTCCACAGCTTCTGGTTCGGTCGCAGGGTGCGCACAGAGTCAAGGGCGAGATCGAAGCGAGAAGTGTCTTGCTGCGGGGTATCGCCTTTGTCCACGGCAGCCTGCATTTCCTCTACCATCAGGCTCATCACCGGGGTAAAGCGCTCCGGGTTTTTGACTACCCGCTCGATATCTTCATAGCAGCTAAGCACAAAAGCATCGCCGATACCGCCCATGCCCTCTCCGGGCAGTGTCATTACTGGAGCTTGTTCATGGAGAATAGGGTAGGCCTGGTACCAGTGTTCCTGGCAGCCGTTTCCAAATAGGTTTACCTCCCCTAAAGTCGAAGGGCACCCGGAGTCCGAGACGGGGTTCGATAGACTGTTAGGGTAGTTCTTCATGGCCATAGCCCCTTTGGAGGTCATGCTTTGTTAACCGACTTGTCCCAAGTTTGCGCTCGGCTTGCCAAGCAGGCGACATTGGAGTGTAATCCCAACATAAAAAACCGTACATACTGTTTAAAATAACATTGAAGTGTCCTGGCTGCAAAATACCTTAATGACAGATGAACTTAATCGGTCGGCGATGGAGCGGGCAAGAGCAAGGAGTGAAACCATGGGCAAAAGAGTGATGGTAGCTGGCGCAACCGGCTACCTGGGCAAGTTCGCTGTTAAGGCGTTCAAACAAGCCGGTTACCAGGTACGCGTTTTAACCCGCAGCAAAGAACGTCTCTACGATGTTGGGCCATTTACTGCCCCCGCCCTTACCGATGACGATATGGACGAAGTATTCGTTGGCGAGATCACCCAACCAGAGACGCTCGCGGGGCTTATGGATGGGGTCGATCTGGTCTTTTCCTGTGTCGGTATATCCCGCCAACGGGATGGTCTCACTTTTGAGCAGGTCGACTATCAATGTAATAAAAATCTGATCGAACTGGGTGAGTCCGCGGGCGTTAGCTGCTTTACCTACGTTTCTATGCAGGGGGCGGAAAATATTATGGATCTGGCCATCGTTCAGGCCCATGAAAAAGTAGTAGCAGCGCTACAGCACGCCAGTATGGAGTACCGTGTGGTGCGCCCCTGCGGCTATTTTTCAGATATGGGTGTGCTTTACGACATGGCTCGGAAAGGACGCGTCTACCTTGTCGGTGATGGGCTTAACCAAATGAGCCCCGTTCACGGTCAGGATCTCGCCGAGGCCTGCGTTCAAATCTCAGAAGGTTCTGAGTTGGAGGTTGAAGTCGGTGGTCCAGAAACAATGACCCAGCGGGAAGCCGCAGAGCTGGCTTTTGATGTCGCTGGCAAGCCAGTTAAGCTAACCATTATTCCCATGTGGCTTGCGAGGTGGCTGGTTAAAGTCATTGCGCTGATGTCTGCCCAGTTTGGCGACCTCGCTGAATTTATTGTGACTGCCGGAGAGATTGATGGCGTTGGCCCGCCCCATGGAGCCATGACCTTACGCGCTTACTTTGAGGATATGCACTCTAGTCAGGAGTCGCTCTGAGCCAACCTTGTCCACGATAGATACCTAAAATTCTGAGCAACGCATGCTTTTCATTACTGCTGTCAGCGGTAACCCTGAGGTCGCACTATAACTGCCTAGGTTGATGAATTCAGGCTCACTGCTAACCATACTATTAAGAGTATTCATTAAGCCGCCAATAACATAAGGTGAATGACTCACCGCTAAATAGATAAAAGACCTTGGCGACTCGATTGCCGCCAGCGAGAATGGGAAGCAGTTAGATGTCTATGTGTTGGATAAAGAGAACCGCAGTCTCGGATCTGCTGCCACAGCTGGCAGCCCTGCTACTGATAGTGTCGAGCGCGGGGGCTTTTGGGGTCGACAACAAACTTAGCCAAGCTGAGATTGAGGAGGGCTGGGAACTGCTATTTGATGGCAATGAAATTCGTCATTGGCGTAACTTCAAGAAAGATGGCTTGAACGAAAAGTGGGTCGTTGATAACGGCACAATGAAGCTAGTGGGAAGCGGGGGTGGCGACATTCTTACCCACAAGTCGTATCGTAACTTCGACTTGCGACTTGAGTGGCTGATTTCAGAGGGTGGCAATAGCGGAATATTTATTCTGGTAGATGAAGAGGGCAAGTTTATTTTTTCACACGCTCCTGAAATACAGATACTCGATAATGAAAGACACTCTGACAGAAAAGTTGATTCGCATCGGTCCGGTTCTCTTTACGACATGGTGGCATCTCATCCGTCCTCACATAAACCCGCCGGGCAGTGGAATCAGGTGCGCATTTTGTTTCGTGATGGCTTTTTGCAAGTTTGGCAAAACGGCGTAAAGACAGTGAATGTCACGATCGCTGACAGTACCTGGAATACGCTGTTTGAGGCTAGCAAGTTCAGCAGCAGCATTGGTACGATGTTCGGAGACTTCGAGGGTTTTGCTGAAGCCAGGTCAGGTCATATTGGTCTTCAGGATCATAGCGATCCGGTCGCATTCAAGAATATCAAGATTCTGGAGCTGCAATGACGACTGATTTTGACTATGACGTCGTCGTCGTTGGTTCCGGTGCCGGTGGTGCAATGGCCGCTTATACGCTGACCAAGGCAGGCAAGAAAGTGCTGATGCTGGAGGCAGGTCGCGACTATGACCCGGTGAAGGAAACACCGATGTTCCAGACCCCAAGGGAGGCGCCGCTGATGGGTGCTCCCACTCCCGACAAAAATTTTGGTTACTACGATGCCACTGTTGACGGGGGTTGGTCGGTGCCTGGCGAACCCTATTCCACGGGTGAAGGTTCAGAATTCAAATGGTGGCGCGCGCGCATGTTGGGAGGAAGAACCAACCATTGGGGACGTTACTCGCTGCGATTTAGTGAACATGATTTTAAGGGTTACAGCCGCGATGGTCTGGGCGCAGACTGGCCTTTTGAATACGCTGATATCGCTCCCTGGTATGACAAAACAGAAGAACTGGTAGGTGTTTGTGGAACCAATACCGGGTTAGACGATATGCCCGATTCAGCTCCCGGCGTGTTGCAACCGCCGCCTACACCCAGGGTGCCTGAGTTACTGGTGGCGGCAGCAGCAAAAAAACTGGGTATCGCTGCAGCCCCCATGCGTCGAGCGGTGCTTACGCGTCCCAAGGACGACCGTGCGGCCTGCTTTTATGCTACCTCCTGTGGCCGTGGTTGTTCCATTGGTGCCGCTTTCCAGACCACGACGTCATTGCTACCCATGGCCCGCGCAACAGGCAAGCTGAAGATTGTTACTGACGCCATGGTTAAATCGGTAAACGTTGACGACAAGGGACGGGTTAACGCCATTAGTTATGTTGACAAGAAAACAGGTGAACTGAACGAACTGCCAGCGCCGGTCACGATTTTAGCTGCCAGTGCCTGTGAATCGGCGCGCATCATGTTGAATTCAAAGAGTGAGCATCACCCGCGCGGTCTGGCTAATTCCAGTGGGCAGTTAGGGCGTAATATCATGGATTCCACGGGTATGAGCTTCAGTGCTTCGGTTCCTGCTTTGAAGGGGCGCCCCATTTATAACGAAGACGGGCATACTGCTAATCACCTGTTTATTCCCTGGTGGGGGCACAGCGCTCAGGCGAGAGGCGACTTGAATTTTCCGCGCGGTTACCACTTTGAAATGGGCACTGGTTTTCAGGCTCCGGGGGCTTTTTATCCGGAAAAATTGCAAGGTTACGGTGCGGCGTTAAAGCGCCAGGCCAAATACGATTACGGCGCCAAGATCGGTCTGGCTCTGCGTGGTGAAATGTTGCCCAACGAACACTGCTACATGGAAATAGACAATCAGCTGAAGGATAAATGGGGCATACCCGTCGCCAAGTTTCACTGGAAATGGTCGCAGCATGAACTGAACCAAATATCACATGGTTTAAAAACGGCACAGGCAATTTTTCAGGCTATGGGTGCAGATGTTTCCGCCGCGCTACC
Organism: Candidatus Seongchinamella marina; assembly: GCF_026262685.1. NCBI lineage: Bacteria > Pseudomonadati > Pseudomonadota > Gammaproteobacteria > Cellvibrionales > Halieaceae > Seongchinamella > Candidatus Seongchinamella marina. Next base: position 117,828 of record NZ_SHNP01000004.1, on the reverse strand, counting down.
TGCTCCCGAAGACGCCATCAAAAAGGGGGGAGAAATTATCCATGAAGTAGGTGCGACACGTATGGGCAATTCGGCAAAGGACTCGGTGACTAACCAATGGGGCCAGACCTGGGATTGTGACAACCTGTTCGTGATGGACGGCGGTGTGTTTGCGTCCAATCCTCATAAAAATTGCACGCTGACTATCATGACCCTGGCGATGCGCAATTCGACCTGGCTGGCCACCCAACTCGATCAGGGGATTATTTAGGTGCCTGACATCAACGAGCCAACCCCAGCCTATAAAAGCGCGCTAAGTCGTCGTCAAACCCTGAAATGGCTGGGCGTGATGTCCGCTGGTATTACCTTACCCGTCATTAGCGGCTGCGATTCGGCGGCGATTTCCGCCGCAAAAGTGGCTGGGCGTTGGCCCGACCTCGAACTTGCGCCTGTCACCGGTGAGGGCTATGGCACAGATCCCAATCTGATATCGCCTCCACAATCGCCCTGGCCGCTCACCATGACTCAGGACCAGCGCAACCTGACCGCAACGCTCTGCGATATTTTAATTCCCAGAGAGGGGAGCGTGCCATCGGCTTCCGAGGTGGGCGTGCCTGACGCAATCGATGAGTGGGTTAGCGCTCCCTATCCTAGCCACCAGGCAGACCGCAAAGAGATACTGTCGGGTCTAGCCTGGCTAGACGAGGAGTCTCAGCGCCGCTTTGACAAAAAATTTGTCCAGGCCTCATCGGCACAGCAGTTAGAAATTATCGATGTGATTGCCTACGAAGAGGCAGAGAGCGATTTGCGCTACATCTACATTGCCAAGGTGTTTGACGGCCTGCGAACACTGGTAACGATTGCCTTTTTTGCTTCTGCAGAGGGCACGGACGATCTGGGCTATATCGGCAATACACCAATCGAGGGGGATTATCCCGGTCCGACACCTGAGGCCAAGGCGCACCTTGAAGCTGTGTTACGTGATCTTGGGTTATCCGAATACCGTTATTCCTGAGGACATGACCAGGTGCTAATCGGCGATTTTATCCACTAGCCCTGTGATGCAAAATAATGTTTGGTCACAGCGGTCTTCAATGTTGCCCGATGCCCTGCAGGTATGCATCACAGACACTAATTAGTCGATCTACGGCACTGCGATCAATATCCATGTGGGTAACAAGTCGCATAACGTCGCCGCCCAGCACGGCAATACCTTCGTCAGCCAAACGAGCAACAAGGCCATCAGTGATGGCTGCATCATTAAGTGTCATGAACACCATGTTGGTTTGCGCTCTTGCAATATCGCAGTTCACTCCGGGTAGTGACGCCAGGCCTTTGGCAAGATGCAGGGCGTTTTTATGATCCTCCGCCAGCCGCGGAATATTGTTCTCCAGCGCATACTGGCAGGCAGCCGCCATGATGCCGGCTTGGCGCATACCACCGCCTAGCATTTTGCGCCAACGGCGCGCCTGGTCGATCAGTTCAGCATTGCCCACCAAAATTGACCCTGCGGGCGCGCCAAGGCCCTTGGATATGCATAAGGAAATGGAGTCATAGTGCTGTGCGATGTCCTGTAAGCTCACCTGCTGCTTGACGCAGGCGTTGAACAGGCGAGCGCCATCCAGGTGCAGTGCCAGGCCGGTTTCGCTGCAGAGACTCGCGGCCTGCGAGTGATAGTCCATCGGTAGCACATCGCCAGAACGCGTGTTTTCCAGGCATAAGAGGCGCGAGCGTGCAAAATGAAAGTCATCTGGTTTGACTTTGCTGCGCACCTTATTCAGGTCCAGTGTTGAGTCATTTGAGTATTCTATGGGCTGAGGCTGGATGCCGCCGAATACAGCAGCGCCACCGCCTTCGTATTTATAGGTATGGGCTTCCTGACCCACGATGTACTCATCGCCCCTCTGGCAATGGGCCAGCAGGGCCACCAGGTTGCTCTGGGTGCCAGAGGTACAAAAAAGTGCTGCTTCCTTGCCCGCAAACTCTGCGGTCCAGGTCTCCAGCGCATTAACAGTAGGATCGTCGCCAAAAACGTCGTCGCCGACCGGGGCTTTTACCATGACCTCGCGCATGGCAGGGGAGGGCCGACTGACTGTGTCGCTGCGAAAGTCTGCGTTTATAGTATTCATACTGTTTGTGCCTGATAAAGATGAGACAATATTAACTCGACTGTTGCGTTCTGTCGCGGCCGCAGTAGCGCGTTTGATGTCTAAAGGGGATGACTGTGCTCATCTTTAAATTAAGATGAAACTTCAACGGACCAGATTGGATCGTTTGGTGAGTGAACGTGGGGGAGTGCATCGGAAAGAGGTGCGTTTGCTGTTGGCGCAGGGACGAATACATATTGATGGTCGACCCGCTGACTCAATCAACCAGGCTGTTGGCCCTTTTACCCGGGTGACTCTCGATGCGCGTGTTTTGCAGGCCAATAAGGCACGTTACGTTATGCTTCACAAACCGTCTGGCGTGGTTAGCGCCACCCGGGACAAGCAGCACAAAACAGTCATCGATCTGGTATCTGTGCCCTATAGCAGCGAATTGCATATCGTAGGGCGGCTGGACTTTAACTCTACCGGACTGATGCTGTTGACCAACGATGGGCGTTGGTCGAGGTCCCTGTCTGATCCGCAAAATAATATCGCCAAGACATATCGGGTCCTGCTTGAAAAAGCACTGGACGATAGCTACGTGAAGGCTTTTGCCGATGGCATGTATTTTGATTTTGAGGGTGTGACTACGCGACCAGCTGAATTAAGAATTCTTGGTCAATACGAGGCAGAAGTGGACCTGATCGAAGGGCGCTATCACCAGATCAAAAGAATGTTTGGTCGTTTCGATAACCGGGTTAAAGCGCTGCATAGGACCTCGGTGGGCTCACTATCAATGGCGGCTGGCCCTGCGCTTGGGCAATGGCGAGAACTGACCCTGTCGGAGCTGGATTTACTGGGCTTGGAGCACTGCTGCCTGAGCCCAACAGAATAACGCAGTAAGGTAGGCGCATGGTCGTCAGTGCTCGCTTGTCTGCTGGAATGAGGTGTTTATGTTGCCGCGGGGTCAGGCGGTGTAAACGGAAAGGAAGCGCCTCCCTCGAACACAGGTTCGCTGAGCTCAGGCGAGTTTGCTGCCGACCAAATGGGTAACTCGAAGTGGGCAATGTGTTTGATTTGGGGTGCTGATTCAAATGGCGAAAGAAGGCTTTCCATTGTGACCATGGATACCTTCAAGTGCTCTGCGCTGAACTGCGCCAGTCCATAGCCATTCGCCGTGCTATCGAGGTACTTAAGATCTGGATTCGCACCGTTTGGTCCCAGCCATCGGGCAGGTGCGCGCAATCCTGTTTGAGAATATGCAAATGAGGCCAGAGCACCGTCCAACATGGTCATGTTCCAGGTCGGAGTGACTTCGCCTTCTTCAAGCCTGTAAACCAATGCCGCGAAATCGGGATGGGATTGACTGCCGACTTTATAAAGCTCTTCAAACATCGGTTGGGAGCTGATACCTGCGACGCTGAAGTCTACCGCTACCGGCTTTGCTTCAGTATCATTGGCATTGTGTCGCAGCGCTCCCGCTCCGTGCATATGATGGTCTCCGGAGAAGGATACTACGCCGGTGACTTCCTCTGCCTGCAGTTGCTTCATGATCAGGCCGAGCTCGTGTGGGTAACCGGCCCAGGCATCAAGGTGAAAGATGCCGTCTTCATAATCGGTGAAGGGGAGAGTGGATAAATCCAGTCGCATGGGGATCATCGGTAGGGCATTGGCCCACAGTTTCCAGGGCACCTCAGCGGACGAGAGTCCCTGCAGTAACCAGTCTCGTTGCGATTCTCCCAACAAAGACCCCGGCGCTCGGCCTTTACCGGGATTGGGGGTGTTACCGTCGGCATAGGGCAGGGTAGCGGGTGGGTTGCCGTTATTGTATTCGTCGCCAGCATCGGCCATTTCGACCAATTGTACTGAGCTCATTACCAGGCCCAGCGACTCCGCGAAGTCATCTGGCAGACAAGCAGGGCTGCGGTAGCTGCGGCTATCCGTCAGTAAAATATCCAGGTACTTGCCCCAATTGAGTTGGCGGTAAATGCAAAGGCTTTCTATAGCGCCATCATTAGAACTGGTGACATTTGTGCTGGGTTTGCGAAAGTTATGCGCGGGTTGTTCTTCAAGCTCATCCAGCACTGCGGGAATAAACTCGAACCAAGCGCGGTTGGCGGCCACTTTGCGCTCGCTCTCAGCGACCGGGCTTTCTCGGTATGTGGTGTAAACCTGGTAACTGTCGTTGCTAAATTCATGGTCGTCCCAGGTGCATATGAAAGGCCAGCGAGCGCGGGCTTCCTGCAGGTTTGGGTCGCTTAGATAGGTTTTATACAGGTGACGATAGTCAGCCAAAGTCAGAGCGTAACTGTACTCGTCCTGCTGGACGCCATCAGGAAATGGGGGCAACGGTCGGGGTACCGGCATGTCATTGGCTAGCTTGGGCCAGCTGCGTTCATAAATAAAATCCCCCAGATGCAGGACGAAATCGATCTGTTCACTGTCGCTTTTGGCTTTGTCATCGGCAAGCATACGAGCCCAGGAACCATAGTAAGCCTGCTCATAGCTCTGGCAACTGACGAAGGCCATGTTGACGTTGCGCTCTTGCCCGGGCGCGGGGGCGGTGCGTGTTCGGCCGATACGAGAGGTACTGTTCGCACCTACGAAACGGTAGTAGTAGCGTGTGTCCGGGTTGAGCTCCCTAACCAAGATTCTAATAGTGAAATCATGCTCTCGGCTGGTAGCAACCGTTTCTTGCGCAACCAGGGTGGAAAAATCACTGTCCAGGCTGAGTTGTACCTGGACACTTGTCTCGTCGGCAGTAGCCTCGGGCACAGCCCTCGTCCAGAGCATCACCGCAGTAGGCTGCGGATCGGCAGAGGCAACCCCCTGGGGGAAACGCAAAGCAAGAGTGGGCCCTGGTGAGCTGGAAGCGCCCAAGCTGCCTGCGGTCAGCAAAAATGTACTACTGGAAAGTAGGCCTAGAACGGTCCTTCTGCTGATGGGCATAATAATTAATTCAGTGGCTCAGGATGACGCTACTGTAGCCCAGACTATCCTATCGGCAAAGTCCGGGCAGTAATAAAACCGCGACATATCAGCGCGACCGGCGATGTTGGCCCGGCTAACGAAGCGATACCATCAACGGTACCTTGATTAATGGTATGGGAAAACAAGTTGCTTTGCTCGCTGGCGAGTGAAACAAGAATCCACCTTTGCTTCAGTTTCTGCTTGGCCAAATGGAATCCGGTTTTTTTTCTTTCTGACCTCGCTGCTGAATCTGCAGGCCCATAAGAAAGTTTCGTAATACCTGATCTTTACACTGTCGATAGTTTCGGTGCCCTGGCTTTCGAAAAAATGAGCCGAGTTCTGATAAGCTCAATTCATAGTCGGCAAGATTCAGGATGTTAATAATATCGTCGGATTGCAGGTTCAAGGCGATTTTCAGTTTTTTCAAAATGAGGTTATTGGTCAATGAATGTTCAGCCTTGGGCTGCGGACCATCACGTTTGCCCCGCTTCTCGTTGATTAGTCCATTGAGGAAAGTCGCGAGCATTTTGTCATTGCACTCCTGATAAGATTTTTCATCTTCTTTGAGCAACCAGGAAATAATATGGCCACGCCTCACCTCTGCCCCGGCCAATGCGAAAATTTTAATCATCTTTGCATCGTCAAAATCGAAGATAAAGCGCAGGCGGCGTAGAACGTCATTGTTTGTCATTTTCCTGGTCTCTACTTAATTGGATAAAAGTTACGTTGCTATTAGGCATGTGGGCTCCGGTGCGTTAGCTGGAGTAAACGATGCTGCCTGAAGAGTCCACGAGGGAATTATTTGTCTGCCGCTGCCGCTCTGTTTTTCTGAATTTTGCTTTAGTCGACGTTTATCGAACATAGCCAATGACAGCGATCAGGTGACAGACAGAACCGACAAGAACAAAAAAATGCCAGATACCGTGGGAGTGATCAAGTCGATCCATCTTGTCGAGTAAATAAAATACAATTCCTGCTGTGTATGCGATTCCACCTGCGGTCAGCCAAAAGAAACCCGCTTCAGGCAGGGCTGCTTTTAAACTGGCGAATTCCAGGGAGCACGCCCAGCCCATGCTGAGGTAAATGACGAGTTGAATCGTCTTGACCACTCGCCCAGATAAGAACACTTCAGAAAGGATTCCGATAATGGCCAGTGTCCAAACCAGGGAAAGAATCATCTTTCCTTCACTGCCGCCCAAGCTGACCAGCATAAAAGGAGTATATGAGCCAGCAATAAGCAGGTAGATCGAAATGTGATCCAGAAGCTGAAAGGCTTTTTTAAGTCGAGGTTCCTGGAAGCTGTGGTAAAGCGTTGACATGGTGTACAACAGTACCAGGGCAAGGCCGAAAGCTGTAAAGCCAACGATGACCGCAGGGTCGCCAGTTTGAATGCCCAATGCGAGCAGCGCACCAAGCGCGATCAGTGCAATGACGGCCCCGACCAAATGGCTGATGCTGTTAAGTTTTTCTCCGTAGTACATTTTCTACGACAGGCCCTGTGGGTGATGGCTTATCTACGGGAAATCCCGAGAGGTGCAGGTCGGGAAGCAAAATGAAGCAAGGTAGGGTTAGATAAAACCTGGGTACAAGCCCCCTCAACAGCTTAGGGGCCATCACCTCGGTTTATTCAGATTCTTTGGATTCGGACGGTTTGGGTTTAGGGGGTGCCATGCTGGGTTGCCCACTAATTCCAGACTCGACTTTCTCTATTTTTCCGCCGGCTTCGAGAAAAGCTTTCACTTTGTCGTCAAGAGAAGATGAAGTCTCCACAGCAGCGGGTTGCTTCTTTTTGCCTAATGTTGTCAGTGGTTTCGTAGCCATGTTATGTCTAAATGCGTTATCTGGTTCCCTACCATACACAAAAACGAGTCAAAAATGGAGGAAACATCAGCGTATATTATTATATCGCTGTTGGTCGATCAGCCTGCTTTTGATCCTGCTGGCGACAAAAAACCGGGCATGCTAGAACGGTATATCTTCGTCCCCAAAGTCAGACGGAGTAGGGAAGGGTGGTGATTGCTCGTCGATACCAGTTGCTGATGCGTCTTCCGCGGCATCGATTTTCCAACCCTGGAGGTTGTTGAAATAACGACCGTTGTACTCCCTTCCTCGAATGTCAAAGGTGACGGTTACTTTTTGTCCTGGCCGCAGCGAATCTAGCAATGTCACTTTTTCTTGAACGAATTCGAGGTTGATTTCTTGAGGGTATTTGCCGTCTTCGACGATGACCACCATCTCTCGTTTGGTAAACCCGCTGTCAAAAGTTTTTGCATCCTGAATAAGTTTTATTTTTCCAGTTAAATCATATGCCACGCAAATTTCTCCGATCGAATCCAGTGTCAGTCACCACGAGGTGGCCAGTTTATCCTCTGCTAGCGGCCGTTGCTATCAGGCCAGCAAAATAACTGCATATAGGCGATATTGATTGATCGTTTCTTATCCTGTCTTTTGGCCGAGGTGCCAGCCATCACCGGGCAAACGCCAACGGTGGCTTAGTGACGCAGTTTGGCGCTTTCCATTCTCACGTCCTTGAATTCAGACCCCTCGCGCCATTTAGGCCAGCGCGTAGAATTACCCAAAGCGCTTATGATCGTCTGGAATAATTCAATGTCCTGTGCCGCGCCACGCAGGTCCCAGTCGGGATTCCATGCGTCACAGGTTTGGTGATAGCACCTGCCCACGTAGTCGGCGACCCATTGGTCGCCGGCAGCTCGACCGCCTTTGACCAGGTCCGATCCGCCGGCGATACCCATGATCAGTAATACGGGTACGCCTCGTCGAGCGACGGAAAAGTGGTCGGCGCGGAAAAACAAGCCGTTCTCGGGCAGGCTTTCGGGTGTTAATACGCGCCCCTGTAGTGTGGCTGCCCGGGCAAGGTCATCTTCAAGGTCGCTTTGACCTTCACCTACTAAAATGACATCGCGAGCTGGGCCAGCGGTTTGGAGGATGTCGAGGGTCAAGTTGGCAGCAGTCTTCTCCAGCGGATAGATGGGCGCCCTGGCATAGGCTTCTGAACCCAATAGACCGCTTTCTTCCGCTGTCCAGGCCGCAAATACCACACTGCGCTGCAGCGGAGCGCCTGCTTTGAGTACTCTAGCGAGCTCCAGTACACCCGCAATACCCAGGGCGTCGTCATTGGCTCCGGGGCGCACGCGGCGGCCCTGCTCGTCAGGCTCACCCATTCCATAGGCATCCCAGTGGCCTGATACCATTATGGTTTCCTCGGGACGGGTGCTGCCGGGTAATAATGCCAGTACGTTTTGGCTTTCAATAATCTCTTTTGTAACAGTACTTGCAGCACTGAAACTGACGCCCTCAAGTTCAAAAGCCTGAAAGGATGAGCTGCGCGCTTGCACCCGTAGCTCGTCCAGATTGAGACCGACGCTTGTCAATAATTGTGCCGCTGCATCGCCATGCAGCCATCCCTGCAATGCGATTGGGCTGGGTGCCCCTTTTGCGAGAACAATGGAGTAATTTTCTCCTGGAGACGATGAAGCTACGTTCCAGCCATAACCAGCGGCTACGTCTTCATGAATGACCAGTGCTGCAATAGCGCCTCGGCGGCTGGCCTCTTCGAATTTATAGGTCCAGCGGCCATAGTAGGTCATACGTTTGTTGCCAAAAATTCCGGCGACCGGTTCATCCGCCTCTGCCGCAAAGTCGGGGTCGTTTACCAGAAACAGGGCGACTTTGCCGGAAAGGTCGATATCACCATAGTCATCCCATTGTCGCTCCGGTGCGCTAGCGCCAAAGCCAACAAAGACGACAGGGGCCTCCTCGATCGCAATTTGCTCTACCGCACGCACAGTACTGACTTCGATGTCAGTTCCCTGGGTCAAACTCTGGTTAGCCTTTGCGTGGTGAAAAGTCAGACCAACCGATTCTTGCAATTGGGTATGGACCAGCGGTACCGCCTGCGTCCAACTACCATCGTCTCCGCCGGGGTGCAGGCCTAGTCTCTTGAATCTCTCAATGAGGTAGGCGACCGTTTTTTGTTCACCCACCCCCCCTGGTGCGCGGCCTTCAAACTCGTCTGAAGCGAGAACTTTGACAGTGGTTGAAAGTCGTTCGACGTCTATTTGCTGATCGTTTGCGACGCAGGACATAGAAAACAGGATCGACAGGGTCAGCAGGATCTTTTGATACTGCATAAATGAGTACTCCCGGTGGTAGGACAATTTAACGGAATGGTAACCTTTTTGTTCTTCAGGTTTTGATTAGCTCATATTCATGCAGTCCGCCTTCATCCTGGGAGCGGCAGTACTCTTTAAAATTGCCCGGGAACAGGAAGGGGGCATGACCAGATGCGTTGCGATAATAGCTGTTGCAGTCACTTGCTCCCCAGGAAAATGAACCAAAGCGATCGGCCATCCAGTCATTGTAATGGTCAAAGGCCTCTGGTTTGGCAGAGATCGCGGTAACGTCGGAGCCTTGCATCTCGGTGAGCAGGCGCACGATAGTGCTCAAGCTCTTTTCAGCAGTTTTGAAATAGGGGACATTGAGCACCAGGCCATTGGGGCCGATGGCAAAGAAATAGTTGGGGAATCCTGGCATGGCGATCCCTTTGTGCGCGCGCGGATTGTCGGCCATTAGATTCGCCAAATTCTTGCCGTTCTGGCCGATGACTTCGATACGATCAAAGTCCAGAATTCTGTATCCCGTGCAGTAAATAATGACGTCTACTTCAAGCTTGGTTCCATTATCGGTAATCGCGCCATCGGCTGTCACCTCCCTGAGGCCTGCATGAACGAGGTCAACGTTGTCCCTATTCAGGGCGGGATAAAAGTCGTCTGAAACCAGGCCTCTTTTGCAACCGTAACGACTGTCAGGAGCAAGAGCTTCGCGCACTTTAGGATCATCCACGCTGCGATCAATGAATTTTGTTGCGACTTTCTCGAACTGGCCCATGCGGTTATGACCGAGGGTGACGGCATGCTCTACCTGGCCCATCATCGTGCCCTGAATCTTGCGAATCAGTGACATGAGAAAGGGGAATCGACGCCAGCGACGCTGCTGGGAGGGGGTGTACTCTTTCCAGTTTCTGGGCATGATCCAGTTGGCGGATCGTTGCAATACTGTCAAATGTCCCGCAATTTTAGCGACCTCTGGCACTATTTGGACCGCGCTGGCGGCTGACCCCACAATCAGCACACGCTTGCCTGTGAGGTCGACATCATTGTTCCATCGCGTTGCGTGCCAACTTTCTCCGGTAAAACTATCCATGCCCGGTACATTGGGGTAAAGGGGTGTGTGCTGGTTGCCCATCGCATTAATCACCACGTCAAATTCGTGGTTTTCACCCGTGCTGGTTTGCAAAAGCCAGGTATTATTATCCTGGTAATGGGCTCTGGTAACCCGGGTATTGAGCTGCATATGCGGGTTCAGACCGAATTCGCTGGCACAGCGTGCCAGGTAGGACTGGATCTCCGCCGCCTCTACAAAATTTGCCGACCACTCCGGGTTGGGCGCGTAGGAGAAACTGTATGAGTGTGCCCAAACATCACAGGCCAGCCCCGGGTATGAGTGTAAGTGCCAAGTGCCGCCCGGCGCATCCAGGGCGTCGAAAATGGTGAATTCCTTAAACCCCTGCTTTAGCAGTTCGTGGCCAGCGCCAATGCCTGCGGGTCCAGCACCAATGATCGCTACTCTAAAAGAACGCGTTTCGGAATTCGCCATGCTGCTTCCTTCTCTTCCAGGTCAAACAAACAATAGTAATAGCGCTGCAACTTTGTCAGCGAGCCATGTCTTAATTGCGAGCCACCAGCTGGGGTCGTTGTGCAGTACCCACTCATCCTCGGCCCTGTCGAGTATGTAAGCCTTGATTTCAGCGCTTTGGTGCGGCGTGAGCACGGAATCAAATTGAGGCATGCCTGCCGACAGCATTAGGCCTTCGAGAACGACTTGATCAAAGTTCTCATACCAGCTGTTATCGAGCTTGCGCAGATCGGGCACACTGCCGTCAGACACGACGCCAGCACCGTGACAGCGAGCGCAGAAGCGGGTATAGGCCACACCACCGCGATCAATCTCTTCGGCGCTGGCAGTGGTGGTGGGGGGCTTGTTTCGAGTTGAGGGTAACTCGTACCCCGGCAATACCCTGTCACCACCCAGCGCAAATGTGAGTACTCGGCGCTTGGGCGTCGCGGCCTGTCTTTTAAGGCCGATCATCATGCTGTAGCCGCCTCCCTGGCCCGCCATCACTGCAACATATTGGCGGCCATTGACGCTGTAGGTGATGGGGGCTGCGACAATGCCGTGCTGGGTATCAAAGGACCAGAGCGCCTGACCATTTTCACTGTCATAAGCGGTGAAACGATTGTTGGCTGTTCCCTGGAATACAAGCCCGCCTCCAGTGGACAGAACACCGCCGCCCCCCATTTCGGGATTCGGGGCTCGCCAGACTTCCTGTTGATTGACCGGGTCCCAGGCCAATAAGTAGCTATCCAGCATACGCCGCAACAGGGCCTGGCTGAGCAGTCGGCCAAAAGGTGAGTGGCCCATCTTGTAGCCCAGGTTCCATTGCCCCTCGAACCAGGTGTATTCCTCTTCCTGCTCCATGGGGGCTGCAAAGTCCAGGGCGGGTAAATAGACCAGGCCGGTTTGCAGACTGTAGGACATTGAGTGCCAGTTGTGCCCACCCAGGCCACTGGGGCGCACGTTGAAGGGCTCGTCGACATAGCGGGCAGCCCGATTCTCAACCGGTCTGCCGGTATCGAGGTCGTAGTGGCTAGCCCAGTTCACAGGCACGAAAGGTTCTGCTGAGAGCAGTTCCCCCGTGATCCGATCAATAATAAAAAAGAAGCCATTCTTTGGCGCCTGCATCAGCACCTGACGGGTTTGACCCTGCCAACTGATGTCGGCAAGCACCATTTGCTGGGTAGCCGTATAGTCCCAGGTTTCCCCTGGATTTTGCTGATAATGCCATACGTACTCGCCGGTCTGCGGTCGCAGGGCAACAATGGAGGCAACGTAGAGATTGTCTCCACCATCGGGACTGCGCATCTCCCGATTGTGGGGCGCCCCGTTGCCAACACCGATGTATAAGAGGTCTAACTCCGGATCGTAGGCAATAGAATCCCAAACCGTGCCGCCTCCCCCCATCGTCCACCACTGGCCCGTCCACGTCTCTGCTGCGAGTGCCATCTGCTCGGTTTCAAAGCCGTCTTGGGGATTGCCCGGTACGGTGTAAAAGCGCCATAGCTGCTCGCCGGTTGCGGCGTCGTAGCCACTCACATAGCCGCGAACGCCGTATTCAGAGCCACCGTTGCCGATGACAACAACACCGTTAGCAACACGGGGCGCACCAGTGATCGAGTAGTTTTTGCTTGGGTCTATAGTGAGTGACCGCCAGCGCTCGCGGCCGTCAGTTCGGTCAATAGCGATCAGATAGCCGTCTAGGGTGCCCAGCAAAACACTGTCTTCCCATAGGGCTACGCCACGATTAATTGCACCACAGCAGAAGGCGTTAGCGCGCTCCCGCGGCACACCTGGATCGTAAACCCAGAGCTGCTCGCCAGTCGATGCATCGAGGGCGTGGACAACGCTCCAGTTGCCAGTGACGTACATAACACCGTCGGCTACCAAGGGGGTTCCTTCCAACCCACGGGTATCGTCGAAGTCGTAGCTCCAGATTAAACCGAGATTGTCGACGGAGGTCGTATTAACGTCATTTAACGGGCTGAACCGGGTTTCATTCAGGTCGCGCCCATGGCTGAGCCAATGGTCAGCATCAGTGGAAGCTGAAACAAGACGGTCTTGCGTCACTGACGCGGCGGGCAGACCCACACTGTAAAAGAGCAAAGCAAGGCCCGCGCTGAGCAGGGGGGTTTTAAAGACGACTCGCATCAAGATGTTACATTCTGGCGTTATATGTGCCCGCAAGGATAACAGTTTGCCTGTTCCTAGTGGGATAACAACATGGACCAGAGCTCGGTCTTCGTCACTACGATGTCAAGCAGTTCGTGCCTCTCAGGAGGCTGCGGTAAAGCTCGCTGCGTCATCGCTAACCTTTAGGGTGAGTAGCATTTGCTCACCTTTCGCTTGCTCCAGTCCCAGTTGTACCAGAGACCGCTGAAGAGAACTCGCTAGTCCTGATGCCAGGACTCTCCTGTAGTAGGGCAAGTGCGCTTCATAATGGGGAAGGCCTTCGGCGAGCGTGTCTGACGACTGCACGTGGTTCCGAAACTGCTGCTCAAAGTCCGCTAGCGCTGCTAATAAATCGTGTCGCTGGTCAAGCCCGTCAGCCGGCTCTATCTCCCAGGAAGCATCGGGTCGCAGCCGGCATGCAGCAAGATAATTTGCCTCGCGAGTGGGCCGCCACTCTGCGGGGGCAACCAGCGATAGCTGCCATTGCTTGTCCCGAAAGTAGAGATGGTATTTTTTACCCAGCACGGGTCGAAACTTGAATTCGGCGGACAGTACTAATAGCGCTGTAAGATAGTCTACAACGACCGTTCGGGGCGTTCGACGAGGCATGTTCGCAGGCAGTGCCGCGTTGCTGCGCCACATCTGCAGGTCGCTAAGCAGCGGTAGGTTGGCTTTCCCCTGAGGGTTTGGATTATCTGGCATAGGGAATTTACGTGATCGCTCACCAAGTGGATGACTCAGGCAATCAGTGATGCAGCAAGCGGGAATCCGAAGGCGAATCGGCGCTCGCACAGATCGCGACTTTGCCATCCGATTTTGTTAGTGAGGTGCGAAAGAGGTAGAAAATTAGGCAAGTTCTTAAACAAATTCCTATACTAGGAGATACCGCCATCTCCACCCCTTCTCGAAGTAAACCTGCGTGCAAACATTAAAAGCAATTTCGCTAATATTTTTCACGAGCATCGCCATTGGCGTGCAGGCAGGTTGGCAAGACCTGCCAATCGTCCAGCAAACTACTTCCAGAGCAGGTGTGACTTCTACCTACCAAGATATCATGAAGAAAGTAGATAGCTTCAGCAGTTTTCTGCAGTCGGAATCAGTGGATTTAGATCAATCTGTTACCGATGAAGCGCTAAACGGACTGTTTGAAGTTGTCGCGCAGGAAGAAAAGCGCATCAGGGATGACCCAGTAGCCCGGTCTTGGGAATTACTGAAAAAGGTATTCGACTTTTAACGACTGGAATTGGCGGTGCCTGACGTTAGCCTTTGGTCTTTTCTTCTAGTCAATAGCGGCAGCTACAGAGGCTGCTCAGGTGCAATAATCTAGGGGCGCTCGAGTGCGACTTGAGCGGACGTATAGCTGTAAAGATCACCACCCATTTTGCCTACCGAATCCAGTAGCGCTTGATCGATAGCGTTGTCGATATACACACTATCGTCCACGTAAATGGCCTTGACGTCCAAGAGCACAACTGTACCTCCCGCGGGTAACTTACTAATAGAAATTACCTCTTTCAATGAGCACTCGTAGCGCACTGGTGATGCCTTTACCGAACGAGGCGAAACCTTGTAGCTAGCAGTGCTCTCTACACTGGCAAAGTCAAATTCGCTTTCACCCGCGTCAATACCGGCGCTGCATCTATTGGCCTGTTCCAAAAGATGAGCACTGACTATGTTGACGACACATTCTCCAGTATCAACCAGGTTTTTTAGGGTGTCTTTGTCGACGCCGCTGCGCTGCGTTACCTGTGTATAAAGCAACACCGGAGGATTACAACTGGCGACAGAAAAAAAAGAATACGGCGCCAGATTATCAACACCATCGCGAGAACGGGTACTGATCCATGCAATGGGCCTGGGCGCTACTCCACCGTTAAGCAGTTGATAGTTTTTGCGGGCTTCTGTGTCGGCGGCATCAAAAATCATGTTTTTCGAGTTCTACTCCGAGAGTGCCGATATCAGGGTGGCGATGAGCAGGCCGCGTTCGCAACCCCAGGGGCGCTCCAGCTGTCACCGTTGACATCAATAAATAGTGGGTTAGTAAAGGCAAATGCAGGGGTACCGCCCTCACCGAGATTGCCGTCGATCAGATCGTTTAAGGTCTGGTTAGAGGCTTCATTGAGGCTGGCGGGTAGCGCCGGGAAGAGGGGCTCTGAAATACCATCACTGCCGCGTGCTATGACCACGACCCATGTATCTTCGCTGATGTCTTGAAGCTTAACGGTAGCTGTAATCTCGGTGCGCGATGCACCCTGAACGGCTTCATTAACAATGATTTCATTTGCTATCCATCCCTGGTCGCCGGCTCTGACAGTGATATTTGGGCAAACGCCATAGCGCGCTGCAATGTTTTCTGGCGTTACTCGCTGAGGCTGATTGTTAATGTAAAACTCTAAAGTATCTACCTCAGCCCAAGACGGCGTGGCTACCGTGGCCGTCAGTAACACATCGCTCCCTGAATCCGCCGCCAAAGTGGTTTCGTGTTCCAGTCTGAGGCTGGCGCGTTGTTCCGAGCCTTTAAACTCGCCGTCGGCCTGCAGTAGCAGGAAAGGTGCATTGGTGGCGACAGCTTTACCGGCCAGCACATTGGCAGCAAGACTTTCCGCGCCTGATGACAACGCGGAAGCATCTTCAATATCACTTGCGATGAGCGTCCGGGCAGAGGTGCGCGTAAATCGCCGGTCGTGAGTATCGGAGTTTGCAATCCCAATCTTGATAAGGTCTTGATTGATCAAATTAAACCAATCGCCGGCATTCTGGCCGAGAAATCCATTCAATATCCCGCCGCGACCGTTAGCACCAATCCACACTTCCAGGGCATCGAATCCTTCGTCGAAACCATTATCAAGTGCCGGGTCCAGCCTTCTGCTGGCCAGGTCTGTACTTGACCTTGGTGGTGTCATGCCGGTGTCAATTGCCAAACCGGAGGGGCCAAAATGTGAACTGATGTGATTGATTTGCACCAGGTTGTCCATGGGGTCGCTTTTTAACCCGGAAATAATCTCAGCGGGGGGCAAGCTGTAATTGCCATAGACAGGAAAGTCCATGCCAGGCGACGCCTCACCAGCCCAGTCGAAGGAACCTCCGCTGATGCTGTCCGGATCAACCCATACAGGCCAACTGTTGAAATGCCCGTAGTCAAAGGTCGTGGTCTCGCTACTGGCGGCTACACCAATAAGGTCCTCAACGCCCATTGCCTGAAGCGTGGGCAGGAAGTCCGAGCGCACTCCATGGTCCGAAGGCGTAAAAAAGTCTATCCCCTCAGCCAACATAACGGCAACTCGTTCTTCGCGTGTTACTTCAGCGTCTGGACTGTCTATTGAATGCACGTGAAAATCACCGTGCACGAAGCCATCGGTATCAAGCACTTTGACTATTTCGGCTTGTACAGTGGTCACCTGGTCTGGCGCGATAGTAATGGCCTGCTTGAACACTGAGTATCTCGGGCCTCTGGAAACGACAAGTTGGTAGTTTCCAGGCTCAATCGTGATCTTTTGGCTCGCACCATCACGATCAATAAACAGCGCTTGTGCGATACCGTAGGGAAGGTTGTCTGCGTTATTGTCGCCGAATATACCGGCGTTACCGCCAGCCACTGGGTTGCTGAGAGGCGGGCTTGGGTCGAAGCCAACCAACTGCACTTTCGCCGGCCCCGGCCCTATCTCGTCAACGACAGTAACTTCAAGGAATCCCGACGCTGGCATTTCGAAGTCTTGTGTCTTTACTTCCCCGGCTGCAACTGTGAGTTGGGACGGGCCGTTCTCGGGGTAGCGGTAGCCCTCGACATTCGCCCTGATTTCGTACTCACCGGGGGGCAGGCTAAGGCTGTATTGTCCAGCGGCGTTTGTTCGGCTGTGATTCACCATGAACAAAGAGGCCGGACTCGTGTTCGCGTTCAATACCTGGTAAGCAACCACCTGACCGTACTGCAGCGGATCGCCATTGCTGCTGACCACGCCACTGACTTCACCTGTTTCGATGCCAAATATTTCATTGCGAACAGTTGCGATACTGTTGACTGTGCCATCGCCTACTGCGAAGTATCTGCGCAGAGTGAAAGCATCGTCAGCGGGCACGGTATAGTTAGGGCCTACGATGCCAAGAATAAGATTGAGCACTGCCTCGCCATAAACCACAATGTTAATGCCAGCGGTTGAAAAGCTGGATGAACGCTGCTCGCTATGGATTAATCCGTAGGAGACACCAGAAGCGCCGTCCAACCCGCTGTATGCGACGAAGTTGCATTGATCACATAATTCACCTTCCAGTGCGTCACAGGCGACATAGGTTTCTTCGGGACAAGAGGACGTAAATGCGGGTTCGCCAAAGCCTGCGTAGGGCTGAAAGAATTCAACCTGCCCGGAGCCGTTCAGATATTCAGTCATGTAAATTGGAATATCGTCCAGGCCAAGATTTATTACGGAAGTGTCCATGGTGATATATCGCGCTTCAGATTCAAGGCGATAGCAGGTTTCGACTTCTACAGGCAGGTCTCGGTCGTCCGCGCTGGGCGGCAATGGCACGCCGAACTCCAGGATTGCGGAGCTCGCGTTAGCCAGTTCCAATAAATCGTCTGGACCAGAAGCACAAATCACCGCGGCTTCCCCATCGCTGCCGTCGTTTTCGATGCTCACTTCGGTATAATTCGCGGTGTTTTCGATATTTAAACCGATCACAAACTCTTCCAAGTGATCAGGTAGCAGACCACCTTTTGAATCCTTGCGGCTAACATCGATAATGTTGCCGCCAAATGTGCCGATGCTTAACCACTGACGACCCGCTTGCTGAATGATGATCCTGAGGTGCTCGTTTTCGAGTACAAAATCGCCAGCACGCCCGCGTGCCAGAGGTCCCGTCAGAAGATCCTCGTCCGCAGCAACTCTGGCTGAAACAGACGAAGCGGGTGCTATGGGTTCAACTGGCTGTTCAGGTTCAACAGGGTCGGGGCGCGGGTTTGAGCTGTCGCTACAAGCATGCAGCAGCAGGATGATAAAGAGCAGACTAATGACCGACACGGGGGCCAGGCGAGGGAGCTGAAATACGACATTTTTCATCAGAGTGGGGTTCCTCGCGTTATGGCTAGTGAACACAGTCTGGGCCAATTGTTGGCTCCAGTGAAGACAGGGGCGTTAGTCCACGCGGCAGTGAAACTTGCACTCATCCAATTGGCGGAAACCGGCGTAGATACTGACATGCAACCAAGAGTACAGCAACAATGAGTATTGAACAAAACCTGGGCAACGTCGAGAGAGTGACGCGGCTTGTACTGGGTACGTTTCTAATTTGGTTGGGATTAACTTCGCCTCACTTGAATGGAATAGAGTGGTTTGTGGCTATTATCTCAACGGCACTAATTTTGAATGGGATCTTTTCACGGTGCTATCTATGGTACGTGTTGGATATCAACACCAAGACCAAACGCCACGGGAAGTGCTCTCCAGAGACCTCGACTCAAGGTTAAAGACAGAATCGCACTGCGACGGGGCTGACTGAGCCCCGGTGCCATGTCAGGCCATTATCCCACCTTCCGGAGTAGGCAGTTTCCGGCTCACCCAGTTTTACTCTTGAATGCCGCGTCAGCGGTCACGTTCTCGTTTGTAGGTTTTTCCCTGGTAGGTTTAGTATTGTGCGGGTAGCGGTCGATCGGAACACAGCATATGCCAGATAAGAGTTTACGAGTGGTGGTGATTGGAGCCGGCATGGCCGGTATTCTTGCAGGGATCAAGCTTCGCGAAGCGGGCTACAGCAATATCGCAATCTATGAGAAAGCGGCTACTGTTGGCGGAACCTGGCGGGAGAATACCTATCCAGGGCTGACCTGTGACGTGCCAGCACATCATTATACCTTTAGTTTTGAACGCAACCCGGATTGGAGCCAACACCTTTCGAGTGGCGCAGAGATACAGTCTTATTTCGAGCGCACTACAGACCGTTATGGCCTACATGAGGTGATAGAGTTTAATACGGAGGTGACAGAGGCTTTATTCGTTGACCATTTGTGGCAACTGCAACTCAGTGACGGCCGTCGGGACAGCGCAAATATAGTGATCGCCGCAACCGGCGTGCTTCATCACATCAATGACCCTAAATTGCCGGGTCTGGACTGCTTCGCAGGCCGGCATTTTCACAGCGCTCGCTGGGACCATTCTGAACCACTGGAAGGTCAGCGAATCGCGGTAATTGGGATGGGCTCGACGGGCGTTCAAATAATTGCAAACCTGGCCAGGCGAGGCATAGAGGTCAGCCATTTTGTGCGTAACCCGCAGTGGATTATGCCGGTGGAAAATGGAAATTACACAGAGGCCGAAAGGGCGGCATTTCGTGCAGATCCAGAGGCGCTTGCCCAAGCGATGGACTTCGAGGGCTACAGCGCCAGTGTAGAGCGCTATACCGAAGCGCTGACTGATCCTGAGTCTGAGGGCTCATGGTTTATGAGTCAGGCTTGCCGAGAAAATCTGACGGCGAGTATCAAGGACCCCAAGCTGCGAGAGCAACTGACGCCTGATCACGAACCCATGTGCAAACGGCTAATTTTTTCGCCGGATTACTATCAGGCGATACAGAAGGACTGCGCGCAATTGGTACGAGAGGAGATCGTGTGCGCAGAGGCAAAGGGTATCCGTACCAGCGATGGCCAATTGCATGAATGTGATGTCATCGTTTTTGCGACGGGCTTTCGTCCTGACCGTTTTGTGCGTCCCATGAACGTTGCTGGCCTTGATTGCGTCGATTTGGAAGATTTGTGGTCGCAAAAGCCAGTGGCCTACTTGTCCGTTGCAATGCCCGGTATGCCCAACTTTTTTATGCTTAATGGCCCCAATGGTCCCGTGGGCAACTTTTCACTGATCGATATTGCCGAACTGCAGTGGGATTACATCGCTCAACTGATGGACTTGGTGCGAGACGGGCGGTGCCTTGCAGTTTATCCATCTGCCCAGGCAACTCAGGAGTTTGATCAGGCGCGGGTTGAGGCAGCCAAGAAAACGATTTGGTATACGGGCGGGTGTCAGAGTTGGTATCTTGATGCTGAGGGAGTTCCGGCCAGTTGGCCATGGAACTACTCGCGCTTTGTTGAAGCGATGAAAGAACCGGACATGCGCCATTTTGTGATGCTAAAAGGCTAATATTTGATGAAGAATTCTCCCTACGAAATCGATCCCGCGTTCGCTCGCTTACCTCGAATAAAAATTTCAGGTAGTACGTGGGTTTTACGTGCCCTCAGTTTGTTGGTTTCTTGTAGCCGACTGTTCCACCGTTGGAATGACGGACTATCTGCCACCAGCCACGTGATTCAGGGGCGAGAGGGTAATCGGCTTAAAGTCATCGAAATAGCCCCCGAATCGATCACCGGTTCAGCGCCCGCGATCGTCTATTTTCACGGTGGTGGCTTTTTTATGAGCTATGGGGCAGGGCACTTGAAGCAGGTAGAGGCCTACGCAGAGAAATTGCAGGTGCGTATTTTTTTCGTCTGTTACCGTGTGTCCACCAAGGTCGCTTTCCCCGGGCCTTTGAACGACTGTGTGTCTGCGCTTGATTGGGTTTATGACAATGCTGCGACTCTCGGGGTAAACTCCGAGCGTATTGCTGTTATGGGAGATAGTGCGGGAGGTTGTCTGGCAGCCTCAGTGGCGCAGCAGTCCTACGATGAAAGCCGGGCAGCAGGACTGCCGCAAAAAATACGCACGCAATTGCTGATTTATCCGGTTATTGATAGCGATTGCAAGACGGTTTCGGCAACTCAGTTCCATGACACTCCATTATGGAATGCCCACAACAACCTTGTTATGTGGAAGGTTTATTTGCACGATTCGCCCTATCCGGCGCCGCCTCCCCCGTATGCTTCGCCCATGCACAGAAACGATTTTCAGGGTCTCGCGCCCGCTTATATTGAACGTGTAGAATTTGACCCCCTGCGGGACGAGGCTTTGGCCTATGGGGAAGCCCTTAGTAATGCTGGCGTTGAGGTAAGGCAAGTCATGATCGGCGCTGCTGTGCATGGCTATGATCACGTGGATTGCGAAATTTCGACGCAGGGCAAGACCCAGAGGCTCGCGCACATGAAATCAATGCTGTGTGATTAAGGGGCGATAACACCGTCTTCAGAAAATGAGTAGGGCAGATACCGTGTATTTGCCTCGCATGCAAAACACCAAAGCGGCCCCTGGCCGCTTTTTGCAATATCCCGGGCCATCAAGAACAGTGCAAAAGAGGTTGTGATGAATAACCAAGCATCAGCAGTAAACTTGCAGGGTGGTGTCGCGGTGATCACTGGAGCCGCCGCAGGCATTGGCGAAGCGTTAGCGCGCGAAGCGGCATTGCAACTAGGTATGAAAGTGGTACTTGCCGATATCGATGAGGCAGGTCTAGCGCGAGTGGCAGCTGATCTTTCCGCGCAGGGAGCCTCGTTGCTAACGGTTGCTACTGATGTTGCCGATGCTGCTTCGATGGAACGCTTAGCGGCAAAAACGCGGGAGCATTTTGGCAGCGTCCGTCTGCTGGTGAATAACGCCGGCATAGAGACCCTTGGCTTCAGTTGGGAGATTCCAACCGCGCAGTGGGAGAAGATTCTTGGGATCAATGTTCATGGGGTAGTGAACGGCGTCAATGCCTTTGCACCTGCAATGCTTGATTCTGGCCAACCCTGTGTCATCGCTAATATGTCATCGATTGCTGGCATTAGTATCGCACCTATACAGGCGTCTTATGTAATGAGTAAACACGCGGTGCTGGCGTTTAGCGAGTGCCTGCATCTCGAAATGCAAATGAAGTCGGCGAATGTGCAAATATCGGCTGTGCTACCGGGTCCAGTAAAGACGCAGATATTCGAGTGTATTGAAGAGCAGCTTGATACTGTGGCGGCGGAGCATCGACAGCAAATGATGGCCTTGCTCGACACCAATGGAATGAGTGCTGAAGCCGCGGCGCAAACTATTTTACAGCAATTGTCAGCGGGCAAATTCTGGGTCTCTACCCATCCCGAAATGACTCAAATGATGGCAGAACAACGCGCCAGGCACCTATCTTCACTGGCTACGCCAGCTTTGGATATGGAAAGTGCGTTTGAAGCTGATGCCTGAACAGCGCATTTACTGGCGTAGCAATAGTGATAAAAGCCGGGGAACCCGGCGACGGACTAATCGCTAGATTTCTACGCAGATTTTACCAAAGTGCTGCTGTGACTCTTGCAGGCGGAAGGCATCGGCCAGTTTTGCCAGTTCAAAGCGACTATCTATCACTGGATGAATATCATTGGCTTCAATAGCGGCGATCATATCGGCCTGGTGCTGTTGGCTGCCCACGGTAATACCATGGATTCGAGCATTCTTCTGAAACAGCTCAGCAGTGGGTACTTCACCTGAAATGCCAGTGAGCACGCCAATCATGCTGATACATCCATCAAATGCGACCGCGCGCACCGACTGGGCAATCGTGCCCGAACCGCCAACTTCAACAACCAGGTCAGCGCCGTGACCACCAGAGAGCTCCAGTACCTTGTCGCCCCATTCTGGCGTTTGCTTATAATTAATCAATACGTCAGCGCCCAGTTGTTTGAGGCGCTCAAGCTTTTCATCGGAAGAAGAGGTTGCAATGACACGGCAGCCAATCATTTTTGCAAACTGCAGGGCAAAGACCGAAACACCGCCGCTACCCTGGACGAGTACCCAATCACCGGGAAGTAAGTGTGTTTCCACCATTAGCGCCCGCCATGCGGTAAGGCCGGCGCAGGTAAGCGTCGCAGCCTCTGCGAAGTCAAGATTACGGGGCATTCGGCTGAATGTGCTGGCTGCTGCTGTAACGCTGCCCGCGGCGAAGCCGTCTACGTTGTCGCCAGGTACACCCTGAATGCGTTCGAAATTGGGTCTGCCGTCTTGCCACAGCGGGAAAAAATGGCTCAACACTTTATCTCCTACCTGGAACTTACTAACGCCTTCGCCGACCGCAGTGACAATACCGGCGCCGTCTGACAGAGGTATACGGCCATCATCAGTGGGCAGTAGACCCAGAACCACTGCGTAATCGTGGAAGTTGAGAGAGCTGGCTTTAACCTCAACTTGTACCTCACCGGGGCCGGGTACGGTGGGTTCGATATTCTTAAGGCTCAACTGATCCAGCCCGCCTGGCGACTTTAGTGTCATTGCCTGCATGTTAAATCCTTTTCAATGTGAGTTTGCTGCTAACAGTAGCGCAGTGGTTGCTACCGCAGTGAGTTGCAGTCTGAGTTGTGCATAGTAAATAGGTTGTGGCTCGAACAGGGGATGCAATCTTTCAATGATGAGTGTGCATGGAAAAAGTAGCGCGCAAAGTAGCAAAAATGTTTCAACCGCTAAAGATATATGACCGAAAAACGCAACGAGTACAAACACATTACTGATAATCAGGACAATCCAGTGACGCCTGATAAGTGAAATTCCCCACCAGGCGCCCACAAGAAAGCAATGGATGGAAAGCGCATAGCTTGCCAGCACCATACGCCACACATTGCCTCGCTCGGGGTCGAGATAAGTGGCCAGGGAGAGACCGATGAACGGCAGTAAACCGGCTCTTCCTAACCAACTTGCAACCGTTGGTAGCGATGGTTCTCGCATGGCAAGGCAGTGCTTTCAACGGGGAGTGACGTCTCCCCGTTTTTTTGCTGCTGGTTGAGGCTTAGTGGTCGCCCATAGCCTTGTTCATTTCGGCGCTGGCGTCATCGGCAGCGTCCGATGCTGCACCCTCAACCGCTGCGCTTGCATCTTCTGCCATTTCACCGGCTGCATCCATAGCATCGTCAGCCATAGCTTCAGCTGCCTCTGCTGCCTCGCCAATCGCATCGCCAGTGGCTTCAGCCGCGTCAGCTGCCATGTCGCCAGTGGCTTCGACTGCGTCCTCAACAGCGGCGCCCGCATCAGCCATGACTTCGCCAGTGGCTTCAGCTGCGTCAGCTGCCATGTCGCCAGCGGCGTCGGCTGCTGCTTCTGTTTTTTCTGCAACGGCGTCTACTGTGTCAGTGACCTGGCTCGCGGCCTTATCCATGTCTTCTTTGCTACACGCAGACAGTGAGAGCAGCAACACAGCGGAGGTTACTGCAGCTAATATTTTTTGAATATTCATAATTTATCCTACTAGTGAGTGATAATTTTTGTACTTATGCGTGATGTCGTGATCCGCTCTTATTTAGCGGTAACTCGAACCTATAGAATCGCCGCAGGGAAGTAAAGAGGTAGAAACGTCAGTGTGGAGGCTTTTTGGGGCCACTCGCAGAACTGTTGTCGATTCCTGTGCGTATCTTTTCGTGATTAAGTTAAAACTTATTTTAAGGAGCAACGATATGTATCGATACATTATGGCACTCGCTTTTCTTTCGCTTAGCAACTTCAGCTTAGCTGCCTGCCCCGAATTCCTGGAGGGCTCGATGAGGAAGCTGCATTCTAAGGAACAGGCCAATCTGTGCGAGGTTCAGGCAGGAAAGCCGATGTTAATTGTGAATACTGCTAGCCACTGCGGGTATACGCCACAGTTCAAAGGACTGGAAGCGCTGCACCAAAAATACGGCAAACAGGGCCTCGTAGTGGTTGGTTTTGCCAGCGACGACTTCAGGCAGGAAGCAAAAGATGAAGCGAGCGCCGCCGACGTTTGTTTCGTCAATTATGGCGTGACGTTTACCATGCTCGCTCCCAGTCACGTGAAGGGCCCGGAAGCAAATCCTGTCTTTCAGGCGCTCGCCAAGCAAAGTCAGGCCCCCGGGTGGAACTTCAACAAGTACCTGGTGAACGCTTCCGGCGATGTGGTCAAGCACTTTGACGGTGGTACCACGCCAGACAGCAAGGTGTTGGAACTGGCGATCGAAGGAGTTTTGTAGCAGGTCGCGTCTTTAAGGGCCTGACGCACAGCATTGTAGAGCGTTCTTCAAATACAGTCGTAGCTGGTCGAGTTCCAGGTTTTGTCCGGTTTTTGCGTTGCCCGGGAGTGCTCCAAAGTCGGGTGTCGGCAGTATGAATGATATGGACACTCACGCGCAGAAATGCACCCGAATCCAAAGGACGTATGATGAAAGTTTTTCTTGCAGTGCCAGTACTGGTTATCGCAATGAACGCCGGCGCAGATTGTCAGTCGGGTCTCCCCGCTGAGGTACCTTCCATGCCGGAAGGTGCCACTGCCACGAGGCTGCAAATAGAGCAGGCCCAGGTGGACGCGCAGGCTTATGTCGATTCTGTGGCTGCATTCTTGGACTGCCCGAGAAAAGAGGTCAGTGACATGAAGCACAACTTCTTTGTCGACTCGGCATTCCAGACCGCTAAGGAATACAACGAGACACTGATACGGTTCAATCAACGGGAAGAGTCGCTCGCGAGTAACTGAGGATTAGGTCGTATCGCGTGGGTAATCTCGTTCGTCAGCAGCCCAGAATCGGTAGAGGCTGCCATCCACAGCAGGCTTGCTTGTTTTAGAGGGCCCCATGTTGCAGAGAGTCGCCGGGCAATCTCGAAGCCCATGCTGTCGCATTGTGTGCTCCTATCTACAAACAGTGTTTGAAAGCCGAAGGCGCTGGTGGCATTGTTAATGTTGTAGTCGTTCACCGCAACAGTGATCGGCATTTGCGACGATGCGAGAAGAGCTGGCTAACATGCTTGATAGTGCTAAAACCATGAGGGGGGCGTCCGCCCTTGTCCTTATCATTGCCTCTGCGTTTGTTTTGATCGGTTGCAGTGGAAAGTCCCTTGAAACTAACGTGCCATCAGTGGACGGGTCTGATCAATCCGGGGTTGGCTTGAGTTGGTGGAGCAGGGCGGCCATAGACGCTTACTTACGACAGGATGCGTGGCGCGGTAATCGGTCAGGGTATGTCGTAATGTTCGCGCATGAGGGCGTGCCTGTTTATGCCAATGCCTACGGCTGGGCAGACATCGAAAGCAAGCGCCCCATGGAACTCGACACCCGTATGCGGTTTGCTTCGATGACTAAACCGGTTACCGCCGTTGCAGCCATGCAGTTGGTGGAACGCGGGCTTCTGGGGTTGGACGATCCGGTCTCCAAGTTTATCCCCGCATTCAGTGCTAGTCGGGTGGCAACCCACCAAACCCGGGGTTCAGACGGTGAATTTTTGAGTGTGCCGGTCAAACAGACGATCCTGATTCGTCATCTCCTCATGTTTGCCTCGGGAATCGGCCCAGGGCGAGATCAAGAAACAGAACTCTGGCGATATTGGCAGGCGAGTGGGCCGCGAACCTTGCCATCAGGTACGCTTCGGGAACGGATTGAAACCATAGCGGAACTTCCGCTGTTCGAAGAGCCCGGCACTCGCTGGCGCTATGGCTGGTCCGCTGATGTGCTGGCCGTCGTGGTAGAAATCGTTTCCGGGCAGCGAATGGACGATTACCTGAATGACAACGTGTTTGTTCCCTTGGGGATGAACGAAACGAGTTACTTGCCCTCGCTAGCTGAGCGGTCAACGCTGGCAACAGTATATACACACAGCAGGGAAGGGGATCTTATCCCCGTCGTGCCGGGTAGCGATACTGACTATCCGGAGGGCGGCAGCGGGCTGGTATCGACCGCTGGTGACTATATGCGATTTGCCTTAATGCTGTGGAGTGGCGGCGAATACCTCGGCACCAGGATTATAGACGAAGATACCTTGCGTGAAATGCGAGACTTGCACGTGGCATCGGGGGTTCTCAGCGAAGAAGGGATCGATGGCATCGGGTGGGGTCTGGGTTTTGCCGTGGTAGCAGATGCAGATGCCAGTCTCACTCCGGACCGCACCGGTGACTTTTGGTGGGCCGGTTACTTCGGTACGCACTTTTTCGTGAGTCCAGAGAGCGGATTGGTAGGCGTACTGTTATCACAGAATGAACCCGGCGAGTACAGCGAGCACCCTATTGCGTTGTATGTTGCACAAGCACTCGCGTTTGCCGGCTTATAGCAAAGAGCCCCTCGCTATATTCATTGTTGGTAGTTGAGTGACTCAACAAGCGGCTCGCTCCATTCCCATCGATGCAACTGCCACCTGTGCCAATCAAGACGTGAACAAGTCCAGGTTTTCACCTTCTGGTCTTACTTCAACAGTATTGCCCAAGGCGATGCTGCCGCTTCGTAAGATTTTGCAACACAGGCCCCCGTGCCCAATCATAGCCGCCACACCGCCTTTGCCGAGCGCTGTTTCCATGCGAGAACAAGGGTGGCACAGCGCGCCAGCCTCAAACAGCGCATCGCCAATTTCAAAGCGCTGGTGGCGTAGGGCATTAAGGTTGATGCCCGAGATCACCAGGTTGCGGCGAAGCAGGCCGGGATGAATGTCCTGCTTTGTGCTGTAGTGCATAATTTGCGCAATAAACTCGCGAGAGATGATAGTGACCTGACGCGCAGAGCCATTGGCTTTTTCGGTTCTATGATCGCCTTCCAGACCAGCGCCGGCGATGGCGACAACCCGCTGCATTTCTAACAAATTGCCACGTCGCTCAGGTCGAACCCCTATCCATTCTAAAACGCCCGGCGAAAGGTCTCGGGCAAAGCGGTCCAGCGGGTTGTTGCGTTTCTTTATCATGGGTTGTTCATTTTTTTGCGCAGAGCGCGGTTTTGGGTGAGAGCGATGCCTGCCAAAATCAGCAGCAATCCGGCGAATTGGCTGGGTTCAGCGCTTTCGCCCAGGAACATTACCCCGGCTGCGAAGGCGATGGCAGGGATAATGTAATTGATAATAGATAAAAACGAGGGGCCACAGTCTGTAACCACGCGAAAATAGGTCCAGGTGGCGAGTCCGGTTGAGACGATACCCAGCGTTAAGGTTGCGGCCAGCGCATTAAAGGACGGCGCTACCCAGAGCGCATGCTCCAGATAAAGGGTAAAAGGCAGTAGGAGTAGAGTGCCAACACTCAGGGAGCCGGTGGCGACCGCGACCGTATCGATGGGTGGAAGACGTTTTGCATAGACCGTATTACTGGCATAGGCCACGGTTGCGGTTAATACTGCCAATTGAGCGAGCAGGGCACTGCCGCCGATACCCTTAAGTGCTTCACCACCTACGAGCACAACGACACCGCCAAATCCAAGCATTACCCCGCACAGTCGGCGCGGAGTCAGTGCATCCTCATGAACAAAGAAGTGCGATAGCACCATAGTGCTGATTGGCATCAAGGCCATGAGCAGGCCCGCCTGGGAACTGCTGATTTCGGTCTCTGCCCAGGTGATTAACGAAAAGGGAATCAAGTTGCCCAGTATTGTCAGTAGTGCGAAGCGCCACCACCAGCCTGCCTCACGGGGTAAACGGTGCCCTTGCCAATGCATCACCATGCACAAGGTTGCTGCACCGACTGCGAGGCGTATGTTGACGATCGTCAGAGGCGGAAAAGACTCAAGAGCAATTGCAATTAGATAGAATGCAAAGCCCCAGGCGAGGCTGAGCAGGAACAGTAAGAGCCAGTGTTTTAGTTGCGGTGGTTGCATTTGTGGCTCTTGCCAGTTGTGCTAAAGGTGATCAGCAAAATACCGACTCTTTAGCGTGTGTAAATGTAATGGGGTGCCTTCACCTTCGACAAGACCGTGACGTCTGTTCGGGTAGGCCATAAAATCAAACTGACAGTTGTGTTTAATCAGTTCATTGCACAAGCGTTCGGTGCCCTGGTAGTGAACGTTGTCGTCACCGGTGCCGTGAATGAGCAGAAGCTTCCCTCGGAGATTTTTCGCATGCGTAATAGGAGATGACTGTCGATAGCTTTCTTCAAAGTCCTGCAGCAGGCCAGAGTAGCGTTCTTGGTAAATAGAGTCGTATAGGAGTTGGTCTGGAACTGGCGCTAAGGAAATACCCACTTTGTATTGGTTGGGGTAGCGGAACAACATGTTCAGTGTCATAGAGCCTCCGCCTGAATGGCCCCATACACCCACCCGATCGGCGTCTATATAACGCCAGCGTGCGCAGATTGCTTTGAGAGCGTCGGATTGATCGCTCGAAGCCAAAGTGCCTACTGCGCCATAAATTGAACGTCGCCAGGCATGGCCGCGAGGTGCCGCTGTACCTCGGTTGTCGATTGAGGAGATGATGAAGCCCCGCTGGGACATCAAAATGTGCCACATCGTGAGAGAACCCTGCCAGGCATCAATGACCGTTTGACCGGCGGGTTCCCCATAGACGTAATTGATAATGGGATGTTTTTTGGTCTTATCCATGTTGGGAGGCTTTAGCAGGTAGCCATTGAGTTCCAGGCCATCGGCAGCCTCAACTGAATAGAATTCTAATTCCCCTATTTGAAGTGCTGAGAGCTTGGCGGTGAGTTCCGCATTATCTTCGAGAACTTGGTGAACCTTGTGGTCCGGCAAAGAAACAAGATTGAACACCGGCGGCTGCAAAAAACTGGAATAGGTGTGAATGGCCCAGTTGGAGTCTGCTGAAATTTGATAAAAATTACAGCCACTTAATTGCGAGGGTGTGACCTGCTCTATTTTTCCGCTGCCATCAAGCTGGCTTCGATATAAATAACGCTGTGACGGGTTATCAGGTGAGGCAATGAAATAAACCCAGCCGTTACCCTCGTCCACTGATACCAGTTTGGTGACGTCGAAGTCGCCGGGCGTGAGGTCGATAAAGGTCTGGCCGTCACGGCAGACCCGATATAGATGCTTCCAGCCATCGCGTTCGCTTTGCCAAATATAGGTCAGCGAATCCTCGAGCCATTGGGGACTTTCCAGCAGTTCGATAAAAGTATCTTCCGTTTCCGCAAATATTGCGTCTACTTGCCCGCTTTTGGCATCCGCGTGGAAAATCGTATTTGTGTCCTGCTTGCGATTTAACTGCTGAATAAACAGTTGCTCACTGTTGTTGGCCCAGTCCATGCGCGGAACGTACATATCCTTCGACGCGCCTGGCAGCGTTATCCATAGCGTCTGTGGCTTAGCGATAGCGACAATGCCAATGCGTGCTGCGGCGTTCTCCTCGCCTACTTTAGGGTAGGGTATGGCTGTAATGGCGGGATACAGGGTGTCGGTATTGTTGATAATCAGGAAGTCTTTGGCAGCGTGTGTATCGAGTTGCCAGTAGGCGATTCGGCTGCTGTCTGGGCTCCAGCGAAATCCATCCTGGATACTGAATTCTTCCTCATAGGCCCAATCAAACAGCCCATTAATAATGGTATCGGAAGCATCATGCGTGAGTGCTGTGACAGCTTTTGTTGACAAATCTTGCAGGTAGATATTGTTGCGCCAAACATAGGCGAAGCAGCAACCATCAGGAGAGAGCTTGCCAAACATCATTTGGCTGGTACCAGCTTGGTCACCTCCGAGTTGCCAAAGTTCGTTGTCCTTGCGATCGATTAGCCAGTAATCACCGCGGCTTTTTTCACGCCAAACGTATTTGGCGTCGGTATAAACGAGTATGCGATCTCCGCCGTCTGACCAGCGGTAGTCGTCTACCACTAGCGCGTTGTCGTGACCTTCGGGAGTGAGGTCTTGTAAAGAAATCAAGATCTTTCGGTCCCCGCTAACGGGGTCGTACTGAACAACTTCCTGATAGATTTTTATGTCGTTGCCATTCGCGTCTTTTTCGAGCACAGCGTCTTCATAACCTGGCGCAATCTCCAGCGCGGTATACGTCGCGCCCTGATCAGCCCATCGCACCGTTCCCGGGCGCTTGGCGCTATACGACCAGTCTTTAAAGATTGCTTCGTTAGTCAGTAGTACCTGACCTGAAGCCGGGTGCTTAAGTTGTGTAGTCATAACTTCTATCTACGCAGTGAGAGTGAGGTGAGTTCAATCCGGATATCCGCGCCTGCTTATGCTTCATAACCAAAGGGATCGTCAACCGAGTAGGCTGGCTCGGTGAACCACTTTGGACCCGACTCAGTCATGTAAAAATGGTCTTCATGACGGATGCCGAACTCCCCGGGTATACAGATCATGGGTTCGTTACTAAAACACATGCCTGGTGCGAGTTTCGTTGTTTCATTTTTGACCAGATAAGGCCACTCATGAATATCCAGGCCGATACCGTGGCCGGTTCGATGGGGTAGCCCGGGAATGTTGTAGCCTGGGCCCAGACCCTGGGCTTCCAATGCCTTTCTGGCAGCCGTATCTACTGCACTGCAAGGTTGGCCAATTTTGGCGGCTGCGAAAGCGGCAGCCTGAGCCTCTTTCTCCAGGTTCCAGATTTGGCGTTGACGATCACTGATTTCTCCATAAACGTAGGAGCGAGTGATATCTGAAATATAACCCTCTAGCTGGCAACCGGTATCGATAAGCACCATGTCGTTATCTTGCAGTACCTGCGGGTCCTTAACGCCGTGTGGATAGGCAGTGGCTTCACCAAACAATACAATGCAGAAGTAAGACCCTGCGCTGGCTCCCGCTGCCTTGTGTGCTGCGTGAATGAACGCCTCGACTTCGGTAGTGGTGACGCCCGGTGCCAGAATTCGAGCTGCGCACTTGTGTACTTCAAGAGTTATATTTTTCGCTCTCTGCATCAGTGCTAATTCAGTAGAGGATTTTATCATTCTGCAGCTTGCAGTGACTTCTGCGGCGTTTCTGAACTGGTATTGCGGGTTGCTTTGTCTGATTCCATCAGCGATGAAAAAAGGAGCTGCTTCATCGATCCCGATGGTGCCCTCTTTCAGGCCCATGCGGGCGAGTGCAGAGCCCATCAACGCATAGGGGCTTTCATCTTCTTCCCAGCAGTTGACCCGGCCAGTGATTGTCATGTATTCAACGAGCGTTGCCTCTTCAAAAGCTGGAGCAATGTACTCCAGTTGGCCACTGGCGGGAATAATGGCACCTACCATACGTTCGCTGGCACCCCATCGAGTTCCGGTAAAATAGTAGAGGCTGGTGCCTGCATTGACGTAGATCCCGGCAATATCTTTTTCACGCATCAACCTCTGAGCTTCGCGAATGCGGGCCTCATACTCCGGAAGTGCAATGGGGGTGATACCCATTGTCATATTATCGAGATCGGCCAACTCTTTTGCAGGGGTCGATCCACCAACTCCAATTGTCAAAGTGATCTCCAGTATCTTATAGAATCGTAGGTACAGCAGTATAAGTTAAATAAACGGACTATTAGGAGGAGATTTTCAGGCATTGCTAAAATTCGTCCGCTCAGTAAGCTGTTCGTAACAAAAGCCCTCCGGGGCGAATGCTTCTGGGGGAATATGATGAGAAAAGTTTACCGAGCAGTCGCAGCAATATGCCTTAGCTGCTCGGCAGCAGTCGCGATCGCGGACACGACGGAAGCGGCTTGCAAAATTTATCCGCGCGGCGAGGATCACACCGATGTGTTTCTTCCCTGCACCTTCAGTCAGCGGCAGGGCTATATCACTATTAACCGTGGGGATGGCGTGACGCACCAATTGTCGCCCGAGGGCGACGCGCCGGGGTATTTTGCAGACCAGCACGGGCGCTCTGTGATCCGCCAGAGCGGCCTGGGTGATCAGGGGCAAATTTTTCGCTTCCCTGAGGAGAGTATTTATTTGTACTGGAACGCCGATCGACTGACAGTGTCTGCAGACGACACCGGGACAGCGCCCTTCAGTACGCAGGACTTTGATGCAACTACACGGTTGCGGTGTCGCCGCGCCGGCCAACAGGCGTTTGCCAGCTGTCCCGCGGGTATCGTTCGCATGGAAAATAGTCAGGCTTCCATCACAGTACAGAATCAGCATGGCGAGCAATTCACTATCAATTTTATGTCCGATTACGTCAACGCAACCAATCGCGAGCTCAGCTCGCGTTTAGAGGGTGACACTTGGATACTCAATTTTGATGATGGGGAAGTGTGGGAGGTGCCGATAGCTGCTATCGAAGGCGGTTAATGTCGGGTGGTAGCAACATTCCCGGGGCGTAATTGTGTCCAGATAGAAAATCTTCAAAATACCAGTGCTGGTTTAACAGCTCAGGACACAATGTCCGAGAGAATAGGTAGAGCGTGCAACTGTCAGGTACTATAGAGCGCCCAGAACAGGATAGTGATCGCTAATGAAACTATTAAATTCTTCCATCACAGAGCTCGCTGTTGCCCTGACATTAGGGCTAGTACTCGCAGCATGCAGCGACTCCAATAGTAACTCGCCTGCTTTGCCTGAGCCCGAGCCTGAGCCTCCAGAGCCGTCGCCGACCTACTTACCCATTGCCCAAGCTGAAGTATCGACGCCGCCTGATTCGGGTGCTCTGTCGCTGTTGGCGCAATCTTTTGATCTGTCCGATATTGGGTATGAAGATCAAGAGTACTTTATCGGAGGTGAGGCTAGCGCTTTTACGAATCTCAATGAATTTTCGCCTGATGGCTTTTGGGAGGCTGAACCGGCCGAGCAGCAAGCTTATCGGACTCGTATTGTTGTCCAGCGGCCCGAGGAGGGAGCAGCTTTTAGCGGCACCGTCATCGTAGAGTGGTTAAACGTAACCTCCGGTTTCGATACGCCGCCGAGTTGGGGCACAGGGCACGTGGAAATGTATCGCAGCGGTCATATCTGGATTGGGGTTAGCGCCCAAAAAGTGGGTATTGATGGCAGAGAAGGTGGTCTCGCGCCGCTTTACCTGAAAGCGGTAAACCCCGACCGCTATGGAGAGTTGTTACATCCCGGTGATAGCTTTTCTTACGACATTTTCACTCAGGTTGCCGGTCTACTGCGCGGCCCCGAGGCAGCTGAGCTTTTGGGCGACCGGGAGGCTGACTATTTGCTGGCTTTGGGGGAATCACAATCGGCTAGCCGGCTGGTGACCTATATCAATGCTGTTCATCCGCTTTACAATCCCTACGATGGATATATTGTGCACAGCAGAGGAGGCGGCAGCGCACCCTTGGCCCAGGAACCGCTGGCGGGAATACCTGCACCGAGTGCGCCGATTATTCGCGACGATGTCAACGTTCCGGTGATGACTTTCCAGACTGAGACAGACGTGACTGAACTTGGGTTTAGTGAGGCACGGCAACCCGACGAGGGCAACGTGCTGCTCTGGGAGGTCGCCGGTACATCTCATGCAGATTACTACACGATCGTTGCGGGACGGCTCGACAGCGACGGGGCCGCCCGTTTTGCCGCTGTTGTCGAAAGCAGCTCTCTTCCCGGCTTTATTAGCTGCGACTTACCGTTCAATTCAGGCCCCATGCACTATGTGTTCAACACCGCGCTTCGTGATATGGACCAATGGATGCGCACTGGCGAACTGCCGCCCAATGCACCTCGGCTTGCCCTGAATGAGCAGGGTGGTTATCAACTCGATGATTCCGGGAACGTAGTAGGGGGTATTCGCACTCCTTATGTCGATGCCCCAACTGCGGTGTTGTCTGGAGTGGGAAATACCGGAGATGGATTTTGCCGGCTATTTGGTACTACGAAGTTGTTTGCGGCAGAAGAACTGGCTACGCGCTACGTTGATGAGGCGGGTTATGTGAATGCTGTTAAGGATTCCGCCGAGGCGGCAGTTGAAGCAGGTTTTCTGCTAGATGAGGATGCCGCGGTTATAATCGAGTGGGCACCGTCGCAGTGGCAAGCGCAAGTCCCACAATAAACCAGCGAGGCCTGTTGACACAGGGCCTTGCCAGTCCTCTGGGGCACGCAGTGCTCCAGAGGTTGCAACAGGGAGATGCCGTCCGCCGCGACGCTAACCTGTTCATCACCTAACTTCCCGGTTGACGCCATCATTTCCTCTCTGATGTTGCGGCGTTGGTCATCGCGATTCCACGCACACAATCTTATTGAGTACTTGCAGTACTGTGCTTGAAGGCATGTGCTTAGCTCATTTTCAGTTCTATACTGACAGGGTGCTTCGGCCCTAAGCCTGAATCCAATGACCAGGGTGAGAAAATAGCGGTACGGAGATATATCTCTATGTTGGACAGGATCAAACCTATGGAAAATCTCAACAAGTTTTACATCGACGGTGCCTGGATCACTCCACAATCCAGGCAAATGTTTGCGGTGCTGAACCCGACGACAGAACAGCAATTGGGCGAAATTGTATTGGGCAATTCCGACGACGTAGACTTTGCAGTGGCAGCGGCAAATAGGGCCTTCGAAACCTATTCCCGCACCAGTAAAGAACACCGACTCGAGTTGCTGGAAAACCTGCTGGAGGTAACAGAAAAACACCTTGAAGAGTTGGCTCAGGCGATGACGTTGGAAATGGGCGCACCGATAACCATGTCGCGCGAAGCTCAGGCCGACGCAGCGGTGGGCCACCTGGTGGCCTATATTGAGGCGTTCAAGGCACAGCACCAGCGCAATGTGTTAGCCAATGCTGACACCCTTTTGTACGAACCGATTGGTGTGTGTGGCTTGATTACCCCGTGGAACTGGCCAATTAACCAGATCGCACTCAAGGTGATTCCTGCGCTGGCGACCGGTTGCACCTGCATACTCAAGCCGTCCGAACACACCCCGATTTCGGCCACAGTGTATGCCCAGATTATTCATGAGGCGGGTTATCCCGCCGGTGTTTTTAATTTGGTTCAGGGCGATGGCCCATCGGTTGGCTCGGCGCTCTCATGTCACCCGGATGTCCAGATGATGTCTTTCACCGGGTCAACACGTGCGGGCAAGGCTATCACCCGGGATGCTGCAGATACTGTTAAGCGAGTGACTTTGGAACTGGGAGGCAAGTCTCCGAACCTGGTGTTTGCCGACTGTGATCTTGAGGCTCGCGTAACCGCCTCGGTATTGGAATGTTTTTACAATACTGGCCAATCCTGTGATGCGCCCACTCGTATGTTGGTCGAGCGCTCTTGTTATGACCAGACACTGGAGATAGCCTGGCGGGTGGCAATGGACCAGGCAGTAGGTGATCCATGCCAGGAGGGCGACCACATTGGCCCACTGTTTGACCAGATTCAGTTCGATCGGGTGCAAGCCCTGATCAAGGTTGGAATTGACGAGGGTGCCAGGGTGCTTTGCGGCGGAGCCGGCAAGCCCGAGGGCCTTGAGACAGGCTGGTTTGTGAGGCCCACGATATTTGTGGATGTCACTGACACTATGCGAGTCACCCGTGAGGAAATATTTGGCCCTGTTTTGGTAATCATGCCTTTCGACGATGAAGCCGAGGCTATCAAGCTGGCAAATGATACCTCGTACGGGCTTGCTGCATATCTGCAAACCGGCGACGCGGACCGTGCTGAACGAGTTGCTGCACAGCTAAAGGCAGGGGCAGTGCATATAAACGGGGGTGAATTTAACTACGGTTCGCCTTTTGGTGGTTACAGGCAGTCCGGCAATGGCCGCGAGGGTGGCATTCAGGGGCTGGAAGATTATCAAGAGATCAAGACGCTGCATTTTGGCTAAGTGGGTCGATAAGGCGAGTTCCCAATAGATGTAATAAAGTTCTTTACCGTTGAAGCCGATGCCGCTTGCGAGTCGCTGGGCGCCTTCGGCTGCAGTGCGTAGACGTCAGATGCTTCAGTTCAGTGCCAGCAGGGTCTTCCTCAGATTGCACTGCGCCGACCGGGCAGAGGATATATGCTTGTGTCAGTTCTTGTGGACAACTATAGTCTGCGGGCTCAAAAAACTCTGTATTAGGTCTACTCTATGAACATATTCGAAAACAAAACAGTCGTCATTAGTGGCGGCGCAGAAGGTATTGGGCTTGCGGTTGCCCGCGCTTTGGGTAAGCGCGGTATGAACATCGTTATTGCCGATATAGATGCAACACAGCTTTCAGTGGCTGAAGCTGAACTGGCTGGCGCAGGAATCCCGGTGCTGGCAACAACACTGGATGTGGCTGACCTTAGCCAGTGGAAGAGGGTAGCCGAGCAGAGCATCGAGCGTTTTGGCAAAGTGCACATGGTGGTCAATAACGCCGGTGTCGGCGGTAAAGGGGGCACGATCGAAGAAACCGATTCGAGCACCTGGCAGTGGGTTATCGATGTTAATTTGATGGGCGTTGTTTACGGCACTCAGGTGATGGTGCCACTGATGAAGTCCCATGGAGAAGGTGGCTGGGTTGTTAATGTGGCTTCTATGGCGGGTTTTGGGCCATTGCCGCTGGCAACGCCTTACACAGCGACCAAGGCTGCCGTGGTGGCTATGACAGAAAACTGGGCACAGGAACTGGCGCCTGAGGGTATTCATGCCTGTGTCCTTTGTCCTGGCTTCACGCAAACTCGTATCAATCTATCTGAGAGAAACAAACACGATCGTTACACTAATAATGAGTCCGGTGACGAGAGTAAAAGTGCCAGTAGCTTAAATAGCACGCTGAAAAAAGTTGTAGAGACAGGCATGCCAAGCGGTGTGGTCGCCGAGCGCTTAATAGAAGCGCTGGAAGCCAAGGAACTCTATGTGTTTACTCACCCCAGTTATCGACCTCTCGTGAACGTTCGCTTCAATGCCACCGCGGTTGCATTCGATAATGCTATCCAGAGTCCATTGTTGGCCAATTATAAAGATCTTATGCTGCCGTCCTTCAACTGATCATCGGAGCGGTTTCTTTGGGGCGACATTGCGCAAAACAAGACAATACAGTGGTGTCTGCGCTTGCTTGCAGAATTTTTATATTAACGAATCAAGTCTGGAGAAAATAAATGAGTATGAGTCGGCGCCAATTTTCAATGGCATCTGTTGCGGCACTAGGAGCCGTCAGTATCAATCCACTGGCTGCTGCGGAACCAGCAGTTAACCGACGCATCTTGCTAGCTTCGCGGCCGGTAGGAAAACCGAGTACCGAGAATTTTCGTCAAGAGAGTGTGGCAATACCCGAAGTAGGAGACGGAGAGGTTTTGCTGCGTACCCGTTATCTTTCATTAGACCCTTATATGCGCGGCCGAATGAATGCCGGGAAAAGCTACGCAGATCGGGTGGAGTTGGGTGATGTGATGGTCGGCGGGACTGTGAGTGAGGTGGTACAAACCAATCACCCCAACTATGCCAAAGGTGATTTAGTCAGTGCTTTCTCAGGCTGGCAGGAATACGACGTATCGACTGGCCAAGGGTTGATGAAGCTTGATACCAGAATTACCAGGCCATCCTATGCGTTGGGGGTTTTGGGCATGCCGGGATTAACCGCCTACGTGGGTCTTCTCGACCTTGGGGAGCCAAAACCGGGGGAAACAGTAGTGCTTGCTGCCTCAACTGGCGCGGTCGGTTCGGTTGTTGGACAAATCGCCAAGCTCAAGGGCTGTCGTGTGGTGGGTATTGCCGGCGCTAAGGAGAAGTGTGAATACGCAGTGAAAGAACTGGGCTACGACGCCTGTGTAAGCCACTACGATGACGACATGGCTGCACAATTAAAGGAAGCCTGCCCGAAAGGTATTGACGTGTATTTTGAGAACGTTGGTGGTTCGAGTTGGGAAGCCGTAATGCCACTGCTTAATAACTTTGCCAGGGTGCCAGTTTGCGGTCTTATTGCACACTATAACCAGACGGAGCTACCTCCTGGCCCCGACCGAATGAGCATGCTCCAGGGAATGATTTTGTCCCGAAGCATCAAGATGCAAGGTTTTATCGTCAGTAACTATATTCATCGTGCACCCGACTTTATCGGTGATATGAGCACATGGATGGCAGAAGGAAAAATACAATATCGGGAGGATATGGTGGAGGGATTGCAAAACGCGCCCGAGGCTTTTCTCGGTCTGTTTAAAGGCGCGAATTTTGGCAAGTTGGTCGTTAAGGTGAGTTGATCTAATAGCCACAACTCTCGTCCGAGCCGCTTATTTAAAGCGGCGCTTCACGGCCAACATTACCAACTGAGCCAACCATGATGCTACCAGGTGCTATAGCGGCAGTGAGCTTCGGTAGCGACTGCTCTCAATTTCATTCCTTATATAGCTGCCAATAGCGCTATCCCCCCAGCAGTTTGGGCTTCACTTACGCGGTTCATCGCAAATAACCAGCCTCTGATCTTGAGTTGACCACTACTCAACGATACTCCGTTTTGATACCGCCATATTTCCCTCATATTGGGCCTCAATACCGGCACAGCCATAGCCCGAGCCAGTTAAAACAGGCAATAAGCCAGACCTTTGAGGGAGATAAGTAATGAAAGTAGGCGCGTTCAGAAGCATCCTGTCCACTGCCTTGCTGCTGGCTGTGACGACGTCACACTCAGTAACTGCAGCGACGGACACAATGGAAGAAGCAACCAGCAAAGGCCTCGCAATTCCAGCCAAGACCGTGAGCTTCAAGAGTTCCGAATTAAATACGACGGAAGGCCGTGCGGCGGTTGAGCGCCGGATACGGCTCGCTGCAAAGCAAGTGTGTGGACCTACAGGTCATCGGGCCTCAGGCACGCTCTCACTGCACGCTGTCGCCAGGAACCAGGCTTGTTATGAACGTGCAATTGCCGAAGCAATGGCCCAGTTCGACCCCGGCCTGGTCGCCTCCACGCAATGACACCCTCAAACATGTTTGAGGGTAAGCTAATGAATTAATGCGCCTTCCTATATTCCGGACCATAACTAAACGAGCAATACACGGGCTATCACTAGCGGGCCATATAGGAGGAGTTAATACAAACCGGCAGTTGACGTTATAGCGATCGAGGGCCTATAAAAGAGATAGGAGTGAATTGCCATGTTTCGAATTGTACTATTTTGCACGTTCTTGTTTAGCACTCAACTAACACTCGCCTCGGAAACGATGGCGCTGCATGGACTGTTTGAAGAGTACTGGGCTAATGAAATGGAAGAGAATCCCTTCTCTGCAACAAAATCGGGAATCTTCGAGTTCAATGACCGGGTGCCTTCTGTTAGCCCCGCCGACCAGGAACGGCGTTTAATCGAGGTGTCGTCTTACCTGGATCGTCTCAATGCAATCGACTCTGCCGATTTAAGCGGGGAAGACCAACTCAATGCAGAATTGTTTGCGTTTATATTGAAGCACAAGGTCGCACTGGCTGCTTTTGATGAATGGCGGATGCCATTCCGAGCCGATAGCGGATTTCACACAGATTTCAGCTATGTGGTGAGTGCAATGCCTTTCAGGGTAGAAAATGATTATTTAGATTATTTAAAACGGTTGCAGGCGCTGCCAGTTTTCATCGAGCAAAACATACAAAACATGCGGCGCGGGCTCGCAGACGGATTTACCCAACCCAGTGAAATTCTGCCCTTCATCTTGCCCTCATTTGAGGCGCAGGTCATTGCAGATTCTACAGATCACCCCTATTACGCGCCTTTTAAAGCTATTCCAGCGGCAATCGATAGCGATCGAAAAAAGCAGTTAAAAAAGCAGGCTCAGGCGGTACTTTCTGATTCGGTGATCCCGGCTTATGCGCGCCTGTTGGCGTTTATGCGAGACGAATATGTTCCGAATGCGCGAGATACTCTTGGAGCATCGGAACTGCCTGAGGGTAAAGCACGTTATGAGGCACTGATTCGTTACTTCACAACCCTCGACGATGCCAACGCAGATGACATCCACCAGTTAGGTTTACGTGAAGTATCGCGTATTCGCGAGGAGATGGACGCAGTGATTCGCGACACCGGTTTCGCGGGAAATTTTGCCGAGTTCATCGCTTACTTGCGCAATGACAAGCAGTTTTACGCAGCGTCACCGCAGCAACTGTTGGATCGCGCAGCCTGGATCGCTAAGGATATTGATGGCCGCTTGCCGGCTTTTTTTGGCAAGCTACCGCGACAGCCCTATTCCGTCGAACCCGTTCCGGCAGAAATTGCAGCGAACTACACGAATGCTCGGTACGTCGGTGCCTCCCTGGACGCAGATCGAGGTGGGCAATTCTGGGTGAATACATACAGGCACGAGATTCGTCCACTTTACCAACTGACAGCGATGGCGCTGCATGAGGCTGTTCCTGGGCATCACCTGCAGGTGGCGCTGGCACTGGAAATAGACGCCGCTCCAATGTTCCGAACCAATTTCTACCCACACGCTTTTGGTGAGGGGTGGGGGTTGTATGCTGAGAAGCTGGGCGTTGAAATGGGTGTTTACCAGAACGCTTACGATCAGTTTGGCCGTCTCACATGGGAGATGTGGCGCGCCTGTCGTTTGGTCATTGATACCGGCATACACGTCAAGGGCTGGTCTCGACAGGAGGCGATAGATTATCTCGCTTCAAATACAGCGCTCGCCCTGCACAATGTGCAAACTGAGGTTGATCGCTACATTGCTTGGCCGGGCCAGGCGCTGGCCTATAAAATGGGCGAGCTGACCATTTGGGAGTTGCGAGAGAAAGCCGAACGTGAATTGGGGGAGAGCTTTGATATTCGTGAATTTCACGATGCTGTGGTTGCACGTGGAGGGCTACCTTTAGAGCTATTGCGCTTAGAAATTGATGATTACATCACAATAACCAAGAGCAACAAGTAACGCTCAGACCATACCAAAGCTAAGGATAGCTTTAAAAATATTTAAGGACTAGTGGCTGGGCGCAGCCTGTCGGTTGGTCGCGAATCAGGCCAGTTGGGGCGCATTAAGCCTATTCGAGCCGTCTTTAACAGCCGTCTGAGCATATCCGAACGCGCCAGCATAGCCATAACCGCTTCCAGGTGAGAGCAGACGTGTGTGCATATCTCGCTAAGTGAGCGCTAAGGGCGCGTAGGCCGTCATAGTGGAATTGCGAGAGGAACTCAGTTTAATTATGTAGGCTTGCGAAAAGTAGCGCGTCCTTGCCCTCATACCGTCCGTTGCATAAAAGAGACTAACAGGGGGACGCAGTCAAAAATCTCTCAGCCTATACGCCAGAAAAAATGAGAATCGCTTTCCTAATGCTACAAAGGCCGTAACTGAGGGTTCGTGAAAAATTGCCAAGCCCCTCAAGGCCATTTGGGAGTATCAGTAGTGCGGGTATCAGTTGGTACATTCTAATGAAGGAGGGAAGCTCGTGTTCGCCTTTCCAGCCGCAGTGGCGATGGTTTTTTTACCCGCTAGTCAGAGATGAAGTTCATCAAATTCACCCAGATGGATCAGGAATTTATGCGCTGCGAATGTTACAGCTGCCCGGTCGGTGGACTCAGACAAGTGCCGCACGCTATTGGTGATTGCCAGCCACCACCGCATATGCTCTGCACTTAACTGCGCGGCGACAGGTATCAGATCGCGAGTGACGCCATAGCCACGCTCGGCAGCGGACTTCAATTTTGCCATATCATCCAGATTCAATTCCACCCGATTGAGCTTCTGAAACAATATTGCGGCCACTTTAGGGTCTCGCTCCAGTGCCTGCGAACTGGTGGGCTCGGCATTTTTTTCTAGCAGCGCCACATCCAGATGGCTCAGCACGTCGCGCAGCGCCCCGCGAAGGCTCTGGCGCAACTCGTGTCGGCGATCACGTTCCATGCGCCGTTGAACTAATGAAAAAAGGCCCACAATGAAGAAGCCTTCAAGACAAAAACCGATCAGTTCAGGTAGTAAATTTTCTTGCACCGCGCCTTCCGAGGCGACGCGCAAAAAATAAGATAGGAAGTAGATGCCGGCCAATCCGAATAAAAGCAGCGGCGCAAAAACCATAAAACGCCTCATCGTTGCAACTTCCCGGCGCTCATTCCGCTTCCTCCGGATTGGCCAATGCCCTGACGACCCTTGCTATGCGCTCAGCTTCCGCTGGTGTTAGGTCCAATGGCAGGTTCTGAATATACACAACCAAATTTTCGCGAATTGGAACTGGGAAAATTTCATGAGGACTGCGTGGCGGATTAAGCAGTAACTCTTCGCGCGCGCGACTTTGATCCGGGCTGTCGCGTTCTGCGACCAGTTGTATTTCCGATGTCTCACCCTCGTCACTGGAGAAACTATTGGGATCTTCGATCCAACTGAAAAAATCCCGCAAGCCTGCCTGCAACCTATCGTTGTAAATCTGCAGAGTTTCAGGACGAATAGTAGAACCCTGCAGCTTGTGAAAACGTGTACAGAGCTCGTCAATATCGAGCTGACGTAAGTCCACGCGCTCGTTAGATTTGAGTTGTACAAGCAGTTGTTCAGCGGCTTTTTTACGTGAGCGGGCCGTACCCGGGCGAATAAGGCCTGCCATGGTGCCCTGTCGTAAAAAATCGAGAAAGGCCGCTTCCGAATAATCCCTGTTCGCCATGTAAACCACGCTAACGTCTATCAGCTCAGTGTAATGCCCAACACCCTATCGGTACAGTACCGAAAATTAGACATGTTTTTTAGCGGCGATATGAACAAGGCAATAAGTCACTGCGTGCCGGGCATCAGTGTGCGTGTGCTGTATTGCTGCGTAATGTCCAGGGGTGGTTTAACGCCAGTACCTGTTTAACGCGGCTACTGGAATGGACCGCACACCAGTGCCCTGGCCACTCCCGGGGTTAAAGTGTCTAATCCATCGACCAGTCGCTCGGGTCCTAGTAGCACGTCCCTGATCTGGTCAGAGTAGCGAATTGCCGTTTCCCGCATCATGCCCATCATGGGCCATCCCCAGAGTGCAGAGACAGTGACTCCGTCCTGTACAAAGTGTGGATCAGTCAGGAAACTGCAATTGATTACCGGTTCCACCGGGCTGCGATTGGTTTCACTGCCACCGACCAGGTCAATAATGACAGAACCGTTGGGAATCAGTTGCTGCAGTTGCTTGTTGCTGATCAGGAAATTGATGCCACGCAGCGCCGGGCTCTGTTCGGCACCATTGACTACAAGGTCCGCATTTCTGAGCCAGTAATCGATTCGGCCCTTGACGGTATGGGTACGGCCCAGCACGTGAACACAGCCGACGCCCTGGGCATAGGCTTCATGAATCGCGCCTTGGCCGACGTTGCCGTAACCCAGTACCGCTACCCGGGCATAGCGCAGATC
Source organism: Candidatus Seongchinamella marina (assembly GCF_026262685.1). Classification (NCBI taxonomy): domain Bacteria; kingdom Pseudomonadati; phylum Pseudomonadota; class Gammaproteobacteria; order Cellvibrionales; family Halieaceae; genus Seongchinamella; species Candidatus Seongchinamella marina. The sequence continues at coordinate 74,270 of NZ_SHNP01000004.1, read as the reverse complement.
CAGATCGGGTTTGTTTTTGCGCAATAACTCCAGGCCATAGCGAGCCCCCGCGCGTCCTGTCTCATGTAGACACTGAATGCGACGCAGGCCCATTTCCAGGGGAGGGTGGGCGGCGCGATAGGTAGCAATGGCGTCCTCGCCCTCGTTTTGCTCAAACTCATGCATATCGAACAGGTGACAGCCTGAGGCCTGCAGGCGGGGCAGTATGTCGTTGTTATCCTGAAAGCTCGCGCTGTCGTAGAAATACAGTGCTTCACTGCCCAGTGCGGTGAGTTCATCGTGCTTGGAGTTGCCCTGCAGCACGTCTAGTGAGCGCGGATCACGGTTGCCCGCTCGGCGAATGGCGCTGTCCAGCCGCGGGGTCCAATCCAGCACCCGCACCCGGGTGCCGCCAATGGTATTGTTTTTGATGAATGGCGTTAGCGCTTTGTTCATCGCCATGCGCCCAAGTATCCGTGTGTTGGTTTGCACCCGCGGCGACTCCAGCACTTCCTCCATAGCAATAACGTTAATTCGCCGCTCCTGCAATAAAGCTGCACGTTGCGGGTAGGAGTGAAAGTGCGCCATGCAGAAAAGAGTGGTGCCTGGTTGCATCTTTTCGATGGACGCCATAGAGGGCCCCTTGAACTTGATCAGTAGGTCCTTGTTACGATAGATACTGTCTTCAGACTGAAGCAGCGCTCCGGCTGCACGATACTCTTCGTCGCTAAAACCAACACCTTCTCCTGCATGGTGCTCTACGGCAACCTCTGCACCCGTGGCGACCAGTGCTGCCACATCTTCCGGGGTGAGCGCTACGCGTTTTTCCAGAGCGCCGGGGTTTTCGGGTGATTCACATTCGCGAGCGAGACCGATGGATCTGAATGATTTTGCCATGGGTAGTGCTGTCCAATTTAATGATCAAGCGGTAATAATGACCGCACATCATACTTTAATTTAGTGGATAGCAAGCACAAAGAGCGTGCAATGCCCCTGATCATTTAACGCGCGGATCGAAATGAGAATACCGGCGCTGCGGCGAGGCGTTTTCTACTGATGGGGTCTTAATCTATGTTCCGGAGCATAACCAGGCAGCCTCTGAACTGAGCACTACAGCGCAAAAGGTATTCGCCTGCTGAAGTTACTCTATCAGTACGCTCTGATGTAGCACATTTGCCAGCAGCACCATGAAAGTCTGCCAAGAGCGACCATTTGATTAGGGAAGGCCGTCGGCGTATGGTCAAAAAGCAGCGGGGTTCGATGCTGACCATAATTGAGGTCGAGGAAAAAATGAGCAAAGAATACAAGGCTAGTTGGACCGCTTTTGAAAGTGCGACCCAGGCAGACTGGGAGGCCGTCTCGGATTACGAGGCCCAATTCAATGCAGGGCTGGTAGATCGGCTGCTGCAACAGTTCAAAGTGCTCGACGAGGAGTCGACACCATACCCGATTAATCGTTACCAGCATTCGCTGCAGGCCGCGACTCGCGCGCTTAACGATGACGCTGCGGAAGAAATGATCATTGCCGCGCTATTGCACGACATTGGCGATGTTGTTGCGCCTTATAACCACGGTGAGGTGGCGGCTGCTATCCTCAAACCCTATGTGTCTGAAAAGACCTATTGGATTGTCAAACATCATCCCGTTTTTCAGGGTCATTACTACAATCACTATCTCGGCGGGGATCGCAACGCGCGTGAAAATTACCGTGACAGTCCTCATTACGAAGACTGCATCTATTTTTGCCAGCACTACGATCAGTGCGCTTTCGACCCTTGCTTTGATAGTAAACCGCTTGAGTTTTTTGAACCAATGCTGAGACGTGTGTTCGTGAAAAACTGCGGTCATATGGAACTCAATGAGCGTTTCGAAGGCTAATGATCAGTTAGGCGCAAGGTATGTGCCTTTAAGTAACTGCGGGTTCTGCTTTCGCTTCCTCTTCCTAGAAAGAGCTTATGGTTTTATAGTGTCGCCAGCGGCCTGCAAGATGACTTTCTTAGTTGCAACTGCTTACTGACGGCCTAATATATCGGTGTTTTTGAGCGCGGTAATGAACTGATGCAATCACTAGAAGAACAGCTTATTAGCTGCCCCTATTGCGGTGAGCAGATAGAGGTCCTCATAGACCAGCAAGAGGTCGGTCATGAGTATGTTGAAGACTGCCAGGTGTGTTGTAAACCTATAATCGTTAGCGTGACATCAGATTCCATGGGCAATTTATTTGTGTCAGTGCGAGATGAAAACGAGTCCTATTAGCCAGGCAGAGACAGGTGTGCGCAGCACGCTGTCTTAGGTCGTCAGTCAAACTGTATAGTTGATCTTTCTGGTTTCTGGTTGTGCTTTTATTGAGTCACTCTTTAGCCTGTCGAATATGGTCAGGACTTGTCTTTATTGGATTACTTCGGCCCGTGCGCCGTCAAAGCATGAAGGACCAAATGGCCTGATTCACTAAGAGAGACTTCTGCTACTTTTAAACTAAAGCAGAGGAGTCCCATTATTAGCATGTCCAACACTGAGAAGGCGGTTAAAGATATCCGTCGCAAGACCCGCCGCAAGCTCTCCACTGATGAGAAGATCCGTATTGTCCTGGATGGCCTGCGGGGCGAGAGTTCGATCGCTGAACTGTGCCGCAAGGAAGGCATCAACCCCAAATTGAACACACCCGGGGGCGCCATATCACCCGATGACGCAGGGCAAGATCGAGCGCTATCACTGCTCAATGAAGAATGTGGTGAAGCTAGAGCATTACTACTTCCCGTGGGAATTGGAAAAGGCCATTGCCGAGTGGGTGGATCATTACAACCACGAGCGTTATCACGAGTCGCTGGACAACGTCACACCAGTCGACGTGTTTGAAGGCAGGCGTAACGAGATACTGGATCAACGCGCCCTGGTGAAAGCCAGTACCATGACGAAACGGAAAATACACAACCTGCGATTAGCAGGCTAAACTGGAGAAGCAACTGGCAGAAAAGTGTCTCTTAGAAAACGGGCCGATTGGTGACATATCCTTTGGCGACGCACAATCGTCGGTCTGGAGCTGGGAGCAGACGACTATATCCAGAAACCGTTTGACTTCAGAGAACTTCTGGCCAGGATACGGAACGTCCTGCGTCGTTTGGATCACGTCACTGAAAATTCTTCGGGGAGTGAGTCAGATGCCGGCCACCTGAAGGCCCATTTTGGAAATTGGCAACTGGATTGCCTCACTCAAGAAATCTCTGGTAAGGACAATTCCACGCCTGAGCTTACCAGTCACGAGTACTTCATTCTGCTTACGCTTTTAAAATCCAATAACCGTGTTCTTCCCAGGGACTTTCTGCTCAACGCTATTAGTAGTCGAAACTGGACACCGTATGATCGAAGTATCGACGTACTGGTGGGAAAACTCAGGAAAAAACTGCAGTGTGAAAACGGCGAGTATATAAAAACAATAAGAGGACAAGTTTATAAGTTTTGTTCGGCTGTCACATGGAGTAACTAGTTTTCTACAAATATTTACAGCCCCTACATATTAGACCTACACTTTAAGCTTAGTATTTTGCCAAGGAAGTAATCCGCGGCAAAAGGCTATAAATGTCGGATTCGATCAGTTCAGCTAAAAGACTCATGGTAGCAATGAGCATTTCGTTATTCATAGTAAGTCTACAAGGCTGTGCCCCAGGAAATTGGGCTAACTACAGCTACGGTCCCGGAGATTGGCTTACTATATTCAATCTATTTCAGGCTGTTATCGCTACGAGGGGTTGGATATAGAGGGTTTGTTTGCTGGCGTTTTAATAAAACCTATCACGATCATCAGATTTAACAATTATACATTGACGCCGACAAGCGATAGCGTGTGATAATAGGAAGTGGTCTATTGGTCAAAGTATGCGGATCAGGGACTACTGCCTCAACCAGTGTCGCAACGCGGTTACGTCAGAAGTCAGGCTTGGCTTAAGTCCAGCGACGGTGAGCGACATCACGCTGCAGCCGCAGCTCTCAAGAGAGACGCGATCATGAAAAATATAAAACTGTTAACGTTATCCGCTATCGCTGGAGCGCTGTGCTTCTGGGCCGTGCCCCAGTCACTCTTAGCAGAGGCGGCTGCCGTCAGCAAACCAGAGGCAGCCATTGGCATGGGTACAGTAGCGCCGGGGCAAGCTAAATCGAATCAGTTTTGGTGGCCAGACCAACTGGATCTATCGCCACTTCGCGACCAGGACGCGCGCTCCAACCCAGCAGGGGAGAGCTTTAGCTATGCGTCGGAGTTTTCAAAGCTTGACCTTGAAGAGGTTAAGAAAGATATCGACTCGGTGCTTACTGATTCTCAAGACTGGTGGCCTGCTGATTTTGGCAATTACGGACCTTTCTTCATCCGCATGACCTGGCACAGCGCCGGTACCTACCGCACCCTGGATGGGCGCGGCGGAGCCGATGGCGGTCAGCAGCGTTTTGAACCACTCAACAGCTGGCCTGATAACGGCAACCTCGACAAGGCGAGACGCCTGTTGTGGCCAGTGAAGCAGAAGTATGGCCATAGCCTGTCCTGGGCAGACCTGATGGTTTTAGCCGGTAACGTGGGCCTTGAAAATATGGGTTTCGAGACCTACGGCTTCGCCGGCGGTCGAGCGGACGACTGGGAGCCCGACATGGTTTACTGGGGTCCTGAGGTAGAGATGCTGGCGAGTGATCGTCGCGATGACAATGGCAAACTGCAACGCCCGCTGGGCGCTACCCATATGGGCTTGATTTACGTGAATCCTGAGGGACCAATGGGCAAACCTGACCCTGTCGCATCGGCCCAGAACATTCGCATTGCGTTTGGCCGCATGGCCATGAACGACGAAGAAACTGTGGCCTTGATAGCAGGCGGTCATACCTTCGGTAAAATGCACGGTGCTCGCAAACCGGCTGACTGTGTTGGCGCGGAACCGGCCGCAGCGCCTGTTGAGGCCCAGGGCCTGGGCTGGAAGAATAAGTGTGGTAAAGGACACTCAGAGGATACCACCACCAGTGGACTAGAGGGTGCATGGACGCAGGCCCCCACACAGTGGACAACGCTTTATCTTTCAAACTTATTGAATTTTGAGTGGCAACAGACTCGCAGCCCGGCGGGTGCAATTCAGTGGATACCCACAGACGAATCATTGCATAGCGCTGTGCCCGATGCGCATGTGGACGGTAAATTCAATGCGCCGGTGATGACCACAGCCGATCTTGCGCTGAAGTTCGATCCTGAATACCGCAAAGTCACCGAACGGTTCTTGGCTAACCCGGACGATTACCAGGAGGCGTTCGCCAAAGCGTGGTACAAATTGACACATCGTGACATGGGACCACGCATCCGTTACCTGGGTGATCAGGTGCCGACAGAAACCATGATATGGCAGGACCCGATTCCGACTGGAGCAGGTAAATTAATTAGTAGCCGCGAGATCAAAAAGCTGAAGAAAAAAGTTCTGGACTCCGGGCTGACTACGTCTGAATTAGTGAGGACCGCTTGGGCATCAGCATCAAGCTTCCGTGCCAGTGACATGCGTGGCGGAGCGAATGGCGCGCGTGTCGCGCTGGCTCCACAAAAAAATTGGGAAGCCAATAACCCGCAGGAACTCGCTAAAGCGTTAACTGTGCTGCGCGCTGTGCAGCAGGATTTTAATCAGTCCAATAGACGTAAGGTATCTTTAGCCGACGTTATCGTGTTGGGCGGAGCAGCTGCGATTGAGAAGGCTGCAGATGATGGTGGCGTCAAACTGGAGGTGGCTTTCGCACCAGGCCGTGGCGATGCAAGCCAGATCCAGACTGACGTGGCGTCATTCGCTTTGCTGGAGCCGACCGCCGATGCATTTCGAAATTACTTCAGCGTGGAACGATCCTATCGCTCTCCAGCAGAGATGTTGGTTGATCGAGCGGATCAACTTGCCCTCACTGTGCCAGAAATGACGGCGCTGGTTGGTGGCCTGCGTGTTTTAAACGCCAACTATGACGGTGGTCAGAATGGAGTGTTTACCGACAATCCGGGCCGTTTGAGTAACGACTTCTTCGTTAATCTTTTGGACATGTCTACCCAGTGGCGAAAATCAGACAGTCCTGGCATTTACCAGGGAATCGATCGAAAAACGGGTGTTGTGAAGTACACCGCTACACCTGTGGATTTAATTTTTGGATCGAACTCAGAATTGCGCGCTGTTGCTGAGGCTTATGCATTTGATGATGCTAACGCAACATTTGTGAGCGATTTTGTCGATGCCTGGGTGAAAGTGATGCAGGCTGATCGTTATGATCTTCAATAAACAAGCTGGGTATAAATTGCTGGCGAGGCGCATCACGTTCAACTTTGTTATGGAGACGAGTGGAACTTTAGGTAAGCAGTCTTCGATCCTGAAATGACCATAGATGGGGCGCGCAGTAACTGAGGCCCATCGCCACGACGACGCCATAAATAACTGCGGCACCGGCGACCAATGCAGGCCCTACCAGGGCACCGCTGCCTCTCATCACAGAGCATGGCATACTGATAAGCCAATCGGCCGGAACGACAAAGAATACCAACGAGGCGCAGCGTTTTGCAGCCCCAATCACTCCGGGGACGACCCGACAAAACATCGCGGACCCGAGTGGGGCGTCTACCAGTGACGAAGCGTTGTTCATTAATACAAGACTCGACAAAAAAAACCGGCGTAAGCCGGTTTTAACAGAAAATCCTGGCCTTACCAGATGATGGTAATCGGATCGCCCGAACTCGGGGAGAAGACCATGGTCCCGCTCTTCTTACGTTGCTGATTGCTTTGGCAGGTGGTGCCGCCATTGCAATTTGCGCCGTTGTCAAAGCTGCCCCATACGCCATCGGGTGATGACACTACGGCATACCAGTTCCGGCCTGCGTTGTAGGTCGCAACGGTGTAGTCGCTACCACCGCCACCTCCTCCATCAGTCACTGTCACGTATTCCGACTGGCTGTTGGTCTGGCCAGTAGTATCGGTGACTGTCAGTGTGACCAGATAGGTATCGGGCTCAGCATAAGTATGGATAGGGCTGCCTTGGGTGCTGCTATTACTATCACCAAAGTTCCAGGCGCGAGTAGCAATGCCGACATCATCGAAACTGTTATCAGTGAACTCGCAAGTCAGTAATGCGCAGCTCTGTGAGAAACTGGCTGTGGGAGGGTTGTCGCCACCGCCACCGCCACCGCCACCGCCGCAACTACTATTCTGCTCCAGCCAAACGCTGGCCGCCTTTGCCTGGACGATGCCGTATCCATGATAAAGGTCTTTACCTGGCGCTCCAGCGTCTTGAGCCGATTGTTTCAACGCATTACGAATGTCTTCTCCGGTGCAGCTGGCGTGCTGAGACCATACTAATGCCGCCACACCCGCTACTGCCGGCGTCGCCATTGACGTACCGCTCATATATCCAAAGTCGACAGCGCCTATGGTAATGGCCGCATTGGTAGCCCCAAATACAGCAGGCCTGTCGCTTTGTGCAGCCCCCACGGCGGGAATGGAGGTGTCATTAGCGTCGCCCAGAGTTGCCGAGAGTGCTCCGGGCTCATTGTTGACAATGATAGCGCCAACGCCTCCTGACTCCTCGCAATTATACACTTTGTCGTAAAAGGAAATGCTGCCTCTGTCTATTGCGCAGATTTTTCCGTCCGCACCTGGATCTTGACTATCACCGATCCCGAAACCGTAAACTGCAGCTTCCGCAGCACCCTGGTTTTCCATAGCGGTTACCGCCAGTGAAGTGCCGTCCAATGAGGCAATCGCGACCGATGCTCCACCGGCAGGGTAAGTCGACAAGGTATTGACGCCTCCTGCTGAGATTTCTACACAGATACCGTCCTTGACGACCGTGGTGCGTTTTTTACCGCGGCCGGTAGTCTGGGTGCAGGTGGGATACTGGGAGAACGATGCAATATTGTTGTCAGCATCATTGGCGCCAACCATCATTACCGACTCGTAACCGGCTGGATAGGAAACAACATTGTTGCCGTCATTGCCTGCGGCTGCCAACACCAGGCCACCATCTGCCGCAAAATTATCAAACGCGTTCCTTTCCGCGTTATTGCTGCCGCCGCCACCCAAGCTCATTGATATTATATTTGCACCCGCCGCTGTACATTTTTGTGCAGCGTAAGCCAGGTCAGAGGAGTAGCCCCAACCTGCAGCGTTAAAAACTTTGATGATGTGCAATGGCACACCCGGGGCCATCCCGATAACCCCCACCGTATTGTTCGCTGCAGCGATTGTGCCGGCAACATGGGTGCCATGTGGGCCGCCGTCGCTGCCCCAATAACCGGTGCCAGAGTCACTATCGCCTGTAATGACAGTCCAGTCGAAATCGCTATTAAGGCCGCCTGTCTCGCCCTGGGAAAATGCGATTCCCGAGTCGATGACGCAAACCTTTTGAGACATGAGGTCCCCTGAACTGAGTTCGCTTTGCAGTTGATCTGCCTGGGACTGGATAATAGCGTAGGGAATCACCTGGGAGGTCATCGGGTTAGCACCCACATCAACAAATCCCATTGGAAAGCGTCTGAAGTCTTCTTCAATACTGATGACATGCGGATTATTCACTAGACCACGAACATCATTTAAAGAGCGGCCCGGGAACTCGGCAGCGAAAAAACCTCTCGCTTCCAGTTTTAGTCTGCCGCCTGCTCGTTTTGAGAGTGCTTTGACCAGGCCTTTGTTGGCCTCATCTACCTGAATGATGAACCGGCTGTCATCTGCGTTTGCCGACATAACCATCATCGAGCATAAAAAAGCGGCTGTGAGTTGATACAGGGAATTAACAAATTGGGTTTGGGTAATTGGTCTTTTGATGTGTTTCATTGCTTGAGCCTTTGGGGTTTTAATTCGGTCTCATCGCACCTTCGGTGGCGCTTCCAAGACACAGTCCTCAAATGAATGTCTTCGAACCGACTTTTCCCTAAGCTCGGCAGTAGACTTTGTTCACTGCTTTAAGTGTACGCCGAGTTGCAAAATGCGCTAGTTATTTAGTGAGAAAATTGTCGCCTTGTAAATTGCGTAATGAAACGCAATTTGCGAATAAGTGCACCTCACCGCCTGATGTAAACAGCACGCTGAGCTACGTCAGGTCATTTTGCCAAAATTGCCCCTGCTGGGCTGCACGAGGCACCGCAGCAGTAACGCATGGCAGGTGCTGAGAACTTGAGGGGCCTGGCTACCGCGGAGGGCGCTGCCCCTGAAAGCGAACCTTAAAATCTGTTGACTCAGGTGAGGAAAAAGCGCGGGTCGAAGGGCTTTGCTTTGCAGTCTTGACCCTCGATCGTGTACTTGTACTCCACTCCTGTAGGCGCATCGGACGAAATCTTGGGAGACTTTCTGAAGCCTTTACCATTTGACTTCAGGTGCCCATTTTTGAACGGATCAAAAAATATCCAGTAGTCTGCTTTGATAGGTTCTTCGGCTGAGTTGATTGACTGCCAAAGAATGCGCTGGTCGGCCGCCTTACTGATGTTGACGCCTGAACTGGGGCGCACCTCCACAGGACAATTCTCGCTATCGAAAACGATATTGACAGGAATATTCGCCACAGAGGCTGCCGACTTTTGCTGTGCGCAGCCTGTTAGCCCAATGCAGGCTACTGCCAATAGGGCGGTCGCACAACACTTGCTTTGCAAGGTATTAAAATCCATTTTCATATTTTTCTCCGAAGATAAACACTTATTTATCGCACAGTGTTTTGCTTACTGCGCAATTGCTCTCGCAATGGCTGTAATCCAATATCCGCATCGAGCATGAATTGGGGGTAACCCAGTGCCAATGCCTCATCAGCAGCCTGCTGTGCGCGATCCAACTCATTGAGCGTGGAGAGCGTGATGGCAGAAAAATAATAGACGTAGATATCTTTTTGCGCCAATTCCAGAGCCAACTTCACATTTTTCAGAGCTTCTTCATCGCGACCCAGCCTTGCGAGGTAGTGGCCAATCAGGCTTAAGGTAATGGCATCTGATGGGTTAATGCGCAAGTTTTCTTCAGCGAGTTCATAGGCGCGCAAATAGACACGAGCGCGTTCATCGTCAGGCGCCCCAGCCGCCATCAGCGCATCCCCGTAGTTGCCCCACATTTCAAAGTGTTTGGGTGCCAAGTTCAGACCTTTGCGATACATTGCTGCAGCTTCATCAAAGCGCTGGAGGAAAAAGTAGCTGGCTCCCAGGTTGGCATAAATATCGACTGTAGGTGTGCGGGCAATTGCCTGCTCCCAGGCTTCTGCCGCGTCTTCAAAGCGTCCGGTGAGAAAAAATGCCGAGCCAAGATTATTAGCGGCTGCGCCACTTTCAGGCAGCAGGCTATCGATACGCTCAAAGTAAGAAATGGCCTCTTCAACGCGTCCAATATTAACCAGGTACTTGCCCATGGCCATGGAAACAGACCAATTATTGGGTTGCAGTTCGATCGCCCTGACCAGCGTTTGCTCAGCCAGCGCAAGTTTGCCTGCGGCGGCGAATGTTTGGGAAAGCCCTACATAGGCGTCGACTCCAGACGTGTTCAGTGAAATAGCCTCATTGAACTCTCGCTCTGCCAGCGCATATTGACCTGAACCTCGATAGAGATTGCCAAGTGCCACATGGACGGTAGGCGCGCGACTATCCAGGGTTTGCGCCTGCAGACAGGCATCCTCTGAAGCGGCAAAACGGCTGGCATCCATATCCACCAGGTACCAGAGCAACAGCGTGTCACAGAGCCCGGCATAGGCATCAGCGTAGTCCGGTGCAATTTCCAATGCGCGCTGAAACATCAGTTCAGCCCTGGATAGCGTCTCGTCATCGTGGGGTTGACGCAGGTAGTCCCTGCCGCGTAGATAGCGATCGTAGGCGTCAGGATCAAGACTGACTTTGCGGGCCAACACACCTTTGGACGAGCTCGACAGCACGATCTCCAGCTTCTTGACCACTTCCCCCGCAATTTCATCCTGAAGAGTAAAGATATTGGACATGTCCCGGTCGTAGGAGTCTGACCAGATGTGGAATCCTTTCTCCGCATCGATGAGCTGTGCAGTCACTCGAACCCTATCCCCGTCGAAACGCACGCTGCCTTCCAGCACATGACGAACGCCTAGATGACGCGCGATGGTAGGTATATCCACCGTCCTATCTTTGAAGTAAAAAGAGGAGGTTCTGGCAGAGACATTAAGCTCCCGCAGATTCGCCAGCAGGTTTAAAATTTCTTCTGCCAGTCCATCACCAAAATAGCCCATATCCTTATCGTCGCTAAAGTTGGTAAAAGGCATGACCGCTATCGACGCTTGGTCCACCTGGCTTGATTCCGCTGCTGCTTGCGAAGCTTCGCCGATCTCACCGCTGCCGGGTTTGAAGTACAAGGCCGCTATACCCCCTAAGACCAGTAAGGTGAGAGCAAGGGCGAACGGAGTAATGAATGATTTCTTCTCACGACGACGACGCCCTGCAGACGACTCACCAGCCAACTTCCCTTTCGCTGCTGCCTCTAGGTGTTGGGCATATAAGATATCTGAATCTCGGTAAATTGCCTGAACGCCGCCCAGTGCTAGTGCAAATTCGGCAGGCAGTTTACAGTCCTCCAGAAAAATCGGGACGATATCAATGGACTCATCCAGAGCGAAACGCACTTCCTTCATACAATGTTCGGAGGTAAGCGACCGAGGCGATATAAAGAACAACAGACGGCGCGACCTCCTTAAAGACTCTGCGATTTCTGCTCGCCAGGAGGTGCCGCCCGGGATGCCTTCGTCGTACCAGACATTCACACCTCGTTCTTTGAGAGATACCAAATCGGTGTAAACAACGGTGCTATCACGATGGGCGTAACAGATAAACACATAGGGGTCATGCCCCCGATAGGCTGAAAATGGCTTTTCCACGCTAAAGCCTAGAGCGAGCTGTGCAAATTCATGGGGGTAAAATGAGGCCCTTTGCTACGGTTGATTTTGTGTGATCCTGACATTCAGTGCCCTGACTGTGGAGTGGCCCGTTGAGAGAAACAAGACTGCAGCTAAAGAATAACACCTAATGTCTGTCAGCTGGCAGCCGCTATCTTTATTTGGCGCCTTTAGTCCGGGAGAAGGAGTGCAGCTTTTTTAGCATTATTCAGAAATATTGCTTCTTTTTCCCTGTTGAGTGGAGTTTTAAGGCTAAATTTTGGCATAAAAGCCCTTCAAGTGGGATAAAATGACGTTTTTCTTATGAAAAATAGCCGGTAGTCACAGCAGACTGGCTTTATTTACGCGTCATGTGCTCACAAGTGATGGCGAAGAGCCGTCTATTTTTTGCCTCCACGGATTCTCATGGGCGCAACACAGAGACTTAGCACGCGGGGTAGTCTAATCGCCCTGGTACTGCGTATATCTGTTGAAGCTTTCAATGACGAGGGCTTGACGCGGTATCTCACACAGGTTGTAAGTAATGTCGAAAAATTTTGTTTCCGCCGGAATCGTAATTGCAGTCCTCGCTGTCTGGCTTGGGTCGGGCAGCCTGCGAGAAGGCGATAGCACGCAGCTTGAGGACAGAAGCCGCGACGGCGTTCGAGCTGCTGGCGAGATATTGCCAGACGAGACTCGAGAGCGAGTGCGCGTAACATTGCTGGACGCACAAGCACGAACGCGAAGTCTGACTCTCAGAGGCAGGACAGACAGTGAGCGAACGGTCGATGTAAAAGCAGAGATCACCGGTCAGGTTGTTGCTCGACCGGTTGACCGAGGCATGCAAGTGGAGAAGGGCGACCTGCTTTGCGAAATTGCAGTTGACGACAGGGCTGTGACCCTGCAAGAAGCTCGCGCAGCTTTTGAGACTGCGAAGATCGAGCACCAGGGGAGCCTGCGACTGAAAACCAAGGGTCTGTTGTCTGATGTCGCCATTGCTAATTCCGCTGCCAAGCAGGAAGCTGCAGCTGCGCATCTGCATCGGCAAGAATTGAATCTCGCCCGCACCCAGGTAGTCGCGCCGTTTTCTGGTGTGGTGGAAGATCTGCACATGAACGCTGGCGACTACGCAGTGCCGGGCGCTCCATGTGCAACGCTGATTGATTTGGATCCGATGCTCGTTTTGGCGCACGTCACCGAAGCTGAAGTCGATAGTTTGACGCAGGGGCAGCTAGTAACAGGCACCACGACAACCGGACGCAGCATAGAGGGGCGAGTTACGTTTGTAGCTCGTCAAAGCGACGAGGTCACGCGCACCTACCCAGTCGAGATCACGGTAGCGAACGAGGACTACGGCATTCGGTCTGGTCTCACCGTAACGCTCCTTATTGAAGTAGATCGGGTCGCCGCTCATCAAGTTGCGCCGTCATTGCTGACCTTGAATGACGCAGGCGACGTCGGCTTGCGAATTCTGGATTCGGCAAATAGAGTAGCCTTCAGGGCCGTCGAAATCCTGGAGGATGGCGCGGATGGTATGTGGGTGACAGGGCTTCCGGGCACTGTCAACCTGATCACCGTGGGTCAAGAATACGTTGCGCTTGGCGATATCGTGGAGCCAGTTTTTGGTAGTTCAGGCAAGCGTCTAATCGTGAGTCGATGAACGCCCTGATCGCCGCCGCTTTCAGTCGCACGCGCACCACGCTGTCACTGTTTGCAGTGCTAGTGCTGGCCGGCATCATGGCGCGCATAGCGTTACCCATTGCTAATGATCCGCACGTTGAATTGCCCCTTTTTTACGTCGGTGTGGTCCACGACGGTATCTCCCCGGATGACGCCGAACGGTTGCTGGTGCAGCCTATGGAAGCCGAGCTGCGCAAGCTCGAGGGCGTAGTAGAGCTGAAGTCTACTGCCGCGGAGGGTATGGCGTCCTTTTTTGTTGAATTTGATGTATCACAAGATCTCGGCAGAGCCGTGGCCGAGGTCCGAGAGGCGGTCAACCGGGCCAGAGCCGAAATCCCGGCAACTGCTGAGGAGCCGTTTGTCGAAGAGTTGACCGCCGACGCCTTCCCCATGCTGCAAGTGAATTTCATCAAGGGCACCACCAGCGAGCGCGAGGTTTATCAGGCAGCGTTAAAGCTGCGCGATGAAATCGAATCTATACCCTCTGTGCTGAGTGCCGATCTACAGGGCCAAAGGGAAGAAGTGCTAGAAGTCGTTATTAACCCCGACGCCCTCAACACCTATCGCATCTCCTCGGAGCAGTTAATCACAACCCTGCAGCGTAACAATCGCCTGATTCCAGCGGGCAGCGTCGATCTTGACGATGGTAGGTTTGCCGTTAAAGTCCCTGCCGTTGTTGAATCGTCCGACGACGTGCTGAGTATTCCTATCCGCACCTCTGGAGAAGCTGCTGTCACGCTGAAGGATGTTGCAACCGTGCGCAGAACCTTCAAGGACCGCGCCAGTCATGCGCGTTATAACGGACGTGAAACTATTTCAATTGACGTTAGAAAACGTGCCAATGCTAACGTCATTGACAGCGTAGCGCAGGTATTGAAAAGCGTAGACGCGACCAGGGCCAGCCTCCCGGCAGGAATGGAGCTGATCGTGTCACAAAACCAGGCGGAATTCGCCATGGTTCAAGTGCGCGAGTTGGAGGGCAACATTCTGACTGCACTTGCGCTGGTGATGGTGCTGGTGGTTGCTGCTATGGGCTTCCGTAGTGGGTTAGTTGTAGGGCTTGGTATTCCGTTCTCTCTATTATTTTCTGTCATCGTAATTTATTTGTTGGGTTATACCTTCAATTTCATGGTGATGTTTGGCATGTTACTGGGGCTGGGCATGTTGATTGACGGTGGTATTGTTGTCACCGAGTACGCCAACAGAATGATGGCCGAGGGGTGGGACCATCGCGAGGCCTATGCGGAATCTGTGAAACGCATGTTTTGGCCGGTGACTGCGTCCACCGCCACCACACTTGCGGCTTTTTTACCGATGTTGTTTTGGCCTGGTGTGTCGGGCCAATTTATGGGTTACCTCCCCGTTACCGTTTTCACGGTGCTTATAGGGTCACTTTTTTACGCGTTGCTATTTGGCCCTGTATTGGGTTCATTGTTGGGAAGGCCCTCTGCGCAAAGTGCGCGCGCACTTCGCGACCAGACTCAATTGGAAAGCGGTGATCCGACTCAGCTAAAAACATTTACTGGATACTTTGCCCGTTTGCTAACCGTCGTATGCGCTCGCCCCGGGTTTACGATGGTCGTGGTGCTGGGACTGCTTGGCAGCATCTTCTGGGCTTATGGCAAGTTTGGCATAGGCACGATTTTCTTTTCCGATGCCGACCCGCAATTTATTCAGGTGTCGGTTCTGGGTCGCGGGAATTTTTCGGCGCGTGAAACTAATAAGCTGGTGCTGGAAGTAGAGAGTGAAATTCTCGAGATACCGGGCATTCGTTTTGTCAATACGCAGACGATGCTACCAGGCGTTACTAATGGCTTAGGACGCAGCAGCTCCGATCAGATTGGATCTATTTTCTTGGAGCTGTATCCAGAGGCTCAAAGAGATCTGAAGGGTAATGATGTCATGCGTCAGGTGCGTGAACGCACTGCACATCTGGCCGGGATAAGAGTCGAAATAGCGCCTTTAGAAAAAGGCCCTCCTGTTGGCAAGCCGATTCAGATCGAACTGACCTCGCGAGACCGCCCGTTACTGGAGCCGGCAATGGCTCGAGTGCGCGCCTATCTCGATACGCTCCCTGAACTGGTGGACATTGATGATACAGCGGCATTACCGTCGATAGAATGGCGGGTCGAAGTCGACCGAACTCAAGCGGCGCTTTACGGAGCGGATGTATCTGCCGCCGGTCTCGCCGTACAGTTGGTTACCAATGGCGTCAAGGTCGCAGAATATCGGCCGGACGATGCTGATGATTCGCTGGATATCCGGGTTCGCTACCCACGGGAGGAGCGTGGCATGAAGGCCATTGAGGAGCTCCGGCTCAGTACTGACCAGGGGATGATACCGCTTAGCAATTTTGTAGAGATTGTGCCTGCTCCAGGAGTAGATTCATTCAAACGCATTGATGGCATTCCTGTTGAATTGATTCGAGCAGATGTTCAGGAGGGCGTCATGGCGGATGCCATGGTCAGTGAAATCGACGACTGGCTGCAGCAGCAGGCGTTCGACCCCGCCGTTTCTATCCGGTTTAGAGGTGCCAATGAGGAGCAGGCGGACTCAATGGCCTTTGTGTCTGCCGCATTCAGCCTTGCGCTTGCGCTGATGTTTATCTTACTCGTCACGCAATTTAATAACTTCTATCAGAGCACGCTCATACTGGCGGCTGTAGTCATGTCCACCGCCGGCGTTTTGCTCGGCCTGCTGGTATTGGGGAACCCCTTTAGCGCTCTTCTTACCGGCGTTGGTATTCTGGCTCTAGCCGGTATTGTGGTAAACAACAACATCATTCTGATCGATACGTTCAACCATATGGCTCGTTTGCATCCCGAACTGGACAGCAGGACCCTGATCGTGAGGGCAACCGCACAGAGACTGAGGCCAGTCCTGCTCACCACGGTGACCACTGTCTGTGGCCTCCTGCCACTAGCGTGTGGCTACTCGGTCGACTTGCTTTCGCGCACGATTACGGCAGAGGGTGAAATGGCTATTTTTTGGGGCCCTTTGTCTCAGGCGATAGTGTTCGGCTTGACGTTTGCGACGGTGCTGACGCTGGTTGCGACGCCCGCTATGCTGGCGCTACCACTGGCGATTAAAGACACGCTAAAAAGGCTACGGAGCACGCTTGCAAAGGGCGATACCAGCATATCGAAACGCTTGCCAACAGGCGGGTGAGGGCGCTGCAAGGAGAGCAGCTCGGTCGGCAGAAAGGTTCCAGATAAAACCGTCAGAGGTTCTATTGCAAAGTCAAGACAGCGCTCAGTTGCGGTCGCATGTGGCGGCTTATACTATTTTCGTTGAGGATTAGGCAGGGAAGGTGATCACATGAAAGCGGCGGTGTTTCAGTCAGGAGGCGGGATTGGCGTCCTCACCCAGCAGCGGCCTGAACCAGGGCCGGGTCAGGTTCGATTGGGCATCACAGCTGCAGGAATTTGCGGTTCAGATCTGCACATCAAACATGGCGCGCTCGGCGACCCCGCCGGTATCCAACCCGGTCATGAGATAGCTGGCATCGTCGATGCCGTTGGAGATGGTGTCAGCATCACAACGGGCACCCATGTTGCCGTTGAACCCATTGTCGCTTGTAACAGCTGTCACTTTTGCTCCACTGCGCGCGGCAACCTGTGTGCTGACCATGAGTTTATTGGCATTGCGCTACCGGGCGGCCTTACTGAATATATTCTCGTACCCGAAAGTTTGCTCTATCGGTTGCCGCAGAATCTCAACAAAAGCAGTGCCGCGTTGAGCGAGCCCATGGCAGTCTGTGTTCGCGGTGCGCGGATCGCCCAAGTGGGTATTGGTGATCGTGTCGCAATTATTGGCGCTGGTTCCATCGGTCTTTTGAGTATCCTCGCTGCAAAACAGGCTGGGGCTGGAGAGGTTTTGATCACCGCTCGCCACCCACACCAGCAGGAACTTGCCTTGGCACTGGGCGCTGATAAGGTCTTCCAGAGTGCGGAGCATTTGTTGTCAGAGATCGGTGATCAACATGCAGATATCGTCATTGAGACTGTTGGCGGTGAAGGCAATACTTTGGATGAAGCGGTACGAATCACGCGGTCGGGTGGCCGGATTTCCGTGCTGGGCTTGTTTCAGGGTTCACCCGCGATCCCGGGTATGGCCTTTTTTCAAAAGGAACTCACAATCGCCGCGTCGAATTGCTATAGTCGCGAGTCTACGTTGAGTGACTTTTATCTGGGTACGCAGCTTGTCACCCAACACGCCGATCTCACCACACCACTGGTGACCCATACATTTAGTCTTGACGAGGTCGATCAGGCTTTCGCCGTTGCCGAGGACAAATCAACGCGGTCTATCAAGGTGCAGATTCATTATTGAACCGGCCTGGTGCGTCATCGCTGCTTTAGAGATATGAATTCGCTTCCTCGTGCCGATGCGCCAAAATGCCGGCGCGATGCCCCCGCTCCTCTGCACAAGCTCCCGGAGCCATCAGCAGATTTTCTATGAGGTCAGTTTTTCTGACACGTCCCAAAGTTGAGCGGCTAGCTCCTCGTTGTACATGTGCTCACTGGCCAGCGCTGGATTGCTGTCGGCGAAATACTGCCCGCTTATGTTGGCCGGTGCTGGATGTGCGGCCAGATAGGCCTGGGTAGCGGCTCCCTGCGGCGTAGTTTTGTCGTAAATATCCTCATCTTTTTTGTCGTCCTCTCTTGGTGCCAAATGACGGCCAAGGTTGGTTTTAATGACGCCAGGATGTAGCGAGTTTGCAGTAATGCCCGTGCCATCAAGGCGACGGGACAATTCAGCCGCAAACAAACCGTTGGCAAGTTTGGATTGCCCGTAGGCCGCCCAGGGGGCATAAGATTTTGATCCATCCAGATTGTCGAATTCGATACCCGTTTCAGGGGCTAGAAAATGTGCACAACTGCTGAGGATTACAATTCTGGCATTCTTTGCCTTGCTGACGGCAGGCATTAAATTGTTGGTGAATAGAAAGTGGCCGAGATGGTTTACGGCGAACTGTGCTTCCAGGCCGTTCACCAACTTCATTTCTGGAAGCGCCATGATGCCAGCGTTACACATCAAGACGTCCAGCGGAATATTCAAGGCATTAATAGAGTCCGTACAGGCATGAATAGACTCGTAACTTCCCAGTTCCAGCACAACCGGCGTCGTTTTTCCGGCAATACTGGCGCAAGCTTTTTCTGCTTTTTCCGCAGTCCGAGCGGTACCGATCACATGAGCGCCCCTAGAAGCCAATACTCGCATTGTCTCGTAACCTAGTCCGGAGTTGCAGCCTGTGATGACAACGTTGATGCCGTTAAGGTCCAAACCTGCGGTCACTTGCTCGGCAGTGCTCTCTATTCCGAAGGGCCCCCTGGGAAGGTCGCCCGGAGGATTTGGTTGAGGGCCGCGACATGGACTTCCATAGGCCCATGCCGTTGGAAACACAGCCGCGGCTACAGCAGACTGAATAAAAAGACGTCGATTAAAGCCTGGAGAGAATGATTTGCTCATCGGATGATTCTCCTGAAGATTAGCAGCAAGTATAGAACAATTTACCAACCTGGTATTGCCGAGTTAAGCCGGCGCAATCACAACTTTCGGGCCGCGCGCTTTAAAGCGCTAATGATCAGTACCGAGCCAGACAGTGCGAAAATGGCGGTCAGCACAGAAAAAATACGCAGGAACCAGTTGTTGAAATCCTCTCCTTCAGAGTAATCCATGATGTGCAGGCGCCAGAGCGCGTCAAACACCACCCAATAGTCGTTGCGCACGGTGAGATAACGGCCAGTGGCACCGTCAAAATATAACCGGGTACCCGGACTGTCGTCGTAGCTTACCTGCCAGACATCTTTTCTGCCGTACAACTCGTCGACCAGTCCCATAACGTAAGGCTCGGGTTGCTGTAATCTCAGGGTTGAACGATGCTCGCCATTTCCTCGGTAAATTGATCGAGCATAGGCTGTAACTGAATCGGGCGATGGTGGCTTTATTGATTGCCCGTCTGCCAAGCGCAGCCAATGAATCGATTCGTCGGCGCGAACCTCCAGCAGTAACCCCTGGCTGCTATTATGACTTTTGATCTCGCTGATACTGTCCATTTCAGCCAGCGGGCCGCGAATATCCGTTTGCCAGTTGCTGGGAAAGGGAGGGTTGAGAGGAAGATCAACTGCCGCGCCTCCCTTGACTAGAGAGTTAAAAGGCACGAGAGAAAACACCACTCCACCAGCAATCCACAGCATGACCTGAATGAAAACGATATAGCCCGCAATGCGATGGACTTTTCGGGCAGTGCGTATCATAGTTTTTACTTCCTGTATTTTGGTTTTTTCGACAGCGATAGATTTCGACCCGCGTCTCTGATCAGTGTGTCTGTAAACGCCACCAGTTTTCTGGTGACGTCAATAGCGGAAATGCTGGCGGGCTGTGGATCAGGTTGCAGCGTGAGTCGAACATTATAATATTGCCATGACACTCTAGCCCAGAGCATCTCTGACTCGCTTGAGCACTGATCCGATATGTCCCTTGAGGGCATAAAGCATTGTTGAATAGGTGATCGGAACTTTCAGGCCTGTGACTTTTTGCTCCAGATTTTCCAGACGCTCTAGATGCGTTTTCAGTTCAGCCTCAGTGATATTTCCAATACTGCGATCTATCTGCCTTAACTCACTGTAAACTCGATAAAACTGGTGGCGCATGATCCAGTGAAAGGCAGACGGCAATAGTTTAAACATCGGGTAAGCGATGCCGAGCAAGGGAATAGCAGCGGCGATCAGCTGCATGAAGAGCACCGCAACGGGATAAGGCAGAAGGCGCAGCAGCAGAGGTCTACCATCTGCGTAATAAGCTTTTGCACTATCGCTTAAAATAATCAGTTGATCTCTGGCTTGGGGGAATACACCCGCTTGATGAAATAGGTCAGGTTTAGCGTGAATGCGTTCCGCAGCCTCCAGGACCAGGCTTTGGGTAATTGGATGTAGGTCTTTGTTAACTCCGAGCATCGCCGTAAATGCCAGCAGGCGAGTATCACTGGAAGGTATATTAAGAGCCAGGTCACCGACACCAGCTGGTACGGTCAGTTTGGTGAGTTCGGGAAATAATGCGACGTAGGCATCTGCTCGTTCGAAATCGACTAGCACGGTGTTTCGGCTGGATAGTAATTGCTTGATAACCGGTGAAATTGAGTTACCGGTAATGAATAGTGTGTCCAGCTTACCTTGTTTTAACTGCTGGGCGGCGGTGGTGGGATCAAGTTCAAAGAGGTTAAGGTCGCTTGTTGCCAAGCCGTTAAGTTCAAACAGCTTCCTTGATGCAGAGTTTGAACGACTTTTGCTCGGGCCAATTGATATGCGGGTGCGACGAAGCGAGTCAAGATTCCCCTCCAGAAGGTCATTGTCCTGGGTAAATACCCATAGCGGCTCGAAGAACATTGCGCCAAGGGACCGAAGGTTAACCGCATCCTGAGCAGCAGGGTATCCCATAGTGAGGAAGCCAATATCGGCTTCCCCGCTTTTCAACAGCTCAAGGTTTTCTAGTGCCCCGCCTGAGGCCAATAATTGAACTTCGACGCCGCTCTCTCTCAATGTTTTTCGGTATGATCGTCCCATTTCCTCGTAGGCACTGCCGGCCGTTCCAGTGGCCAGTATCAGTGTTTTCGGGGGCGTTGGATCCAATAGACGAAAGCTCAAATACACGCTGATCGCGGTTATCAACAGAGCGATCGCGGATAGCAATACTGTAACTCGATTCAATTTTATTTACCTCGTTCCTGCGCCAATGACGGACGGAGCGAAATTACGTTTAGCGGGCCTTTGAACTGTAGTTTAACTTCACCAGGTCACGTGAATCCAATGAACAGCTCTTAAACCCGCTTAAATCTTGTGAGCGAGTTAGACGCAGCCAAAAATCATACATTAAAGTCTACTCACAGTCGAAAGCGAAGCCAAAAGAGGCGAGATAAACAGCGCGACCTTTTTATCTGCGACTTCTCTATCTCGACGGACCCATCATGTGATAAGAAGTTAATGTGTCATGACCTAATTTGTGTATAAATGTTGAACAGGATCGCAGGCTCAATACCAGATATGCAGTTCTGTGGTGTAATGCGATAAATCAAAACGCAACTCGAGAAGATAGAATCTTTATGATCGGAGTGGCTTTATGCTTGATATAGACTTTGTGCGGGCTCAGTTTCCTGCATTTTCAGAACCATCCCTAAAAGGCCGCGCTTTTTTTGAAAATGCGGGAGGTTCTTACCCTTGCCGCCAAGTGACCGAACGTCTGGATCGGTTTTATCGATCTCGCAAAGTTCAGCCTTATTATGGTTTTGAAGCATCAAAACTCGGTGGTGAGGAAATGGATGAAGCGCGCAGCGGTCTGTCTGCGATGCTAGGTGTGGACGCGTCTGAGCTGAGTTTTGGACCGTCTACCACGCAAAATACCTACGTGTTATCACAGGCGTTTCGGCAAATGCTTGAAGTCGGTGATGCAATTATTGTAACGAATCAAGATCACGAGGCTAACTCCGGGCCTTGGCGACGGCTTGCGGATGCAGGCATTGAGATCAGGGAGTGGTGCGTCGATCCGGACTCCGGTAGCCTGGAGATCGAAGCATTGGAACAACTTCTTGATCAACGCGTTAAATTGGTGTGCTTTCCACACTGCTCAAACATTGTGGCAGAGATTAACCCCGTGCAAACTATCACCCAATTGATACGAGAGGCGGGCGCAGTCAGCTGCGTTGATGGCGTGTCCTATGCGCCCCATGGTTTACCTAACGTTTGCGACCTGGGCGCTGACATTTACCTGTTTTCCACCTACAAAACTTACGGTCCTCATCAAGGAGTCATGGTGGTACGAGAGCCGCTTGCGCAGCGCCTGCCCAATCAAGGTCACTATTTTAATGGTGGTGATCTCACCAAGAAATTTACCCCCGCTGGACCAGATCATGCGCAAATCGCGGCCTGTGCCGGGATCAGTGATTACCTGAATAGTATTGCTGCACATCATGGTTGTGATGCGCAAAGCCCTCATGCCAAAGCACAATTTGTGCATGACCTTTTCAGGGCCCATGAGCGGGAATTACTGCAGCCGCTGTTGGATTATGTCATGTCGAAAGATAAGCTACGCTTGTTAGGGCCATGTGACGCGGAGCATCGAGCGCCGACTGTTGCGGTTGCTCTGTCAGTCCCGGGCCAACAAGCGGCGGCAGAACTTGCGCTCCACGGGATCATGGCAGGAGATGGCGATTTTTATGGCGGTCGTATCATCGAGGCAATGGGTGAGCGACCTGAGCACGGTTTGCTTAGGCTTAGTTTCGTTCACTACACCAGCGAGAACGAAATAACACAATTGCTTCGCGCACTGGATGCGGTGTTGTAATTGAACGCTTTTTGACTTTATTACAGAGAGAAATAAGGTGCTGCGAGCACCGTATTAAAATCATTTGCGGATGAACAGAAGAACCGACGCCGGCCTGATTTTTACTGGCTAGGTATATTGATTGCCAGCGGTTTCAGGTTATGGCCACCACCGATCCATTGGCGGAACTGCACTGGGGTATACGTATTGCCCGAGTTTTGGGGTGAGTAAGTGCACTCCCTCATTCTGCGCGGCTTTGTGAACACGCCGAATAGGGTCATACCAGGAATGCATGGCAAGATTGAACATGCCCCAATGGATAGGCACCATAGTATTGCCCCTCAAATCGCGATGTGCCTGCACAGCTTCCTCAGGAAATTGATGGATTAAACCCCAGGACTTATTGTAAGCGCCGTTTTCCAGAAAGGTGAGGTCAAATGGTCCGAGCCGGTTACCAATCGCCTTGTAGTGAGGCCCATAGCCAGAGTCGCCACTGAAAAATACCCGCTTGCCATAGTGGTCAACAGACCAAGACGACCACAGTGTTTTGTTACGATCAAACAAGCCGCGGCCGGAGAAATGCTGTGCAGGCGTGGCGGTAAATTTTGTGCCATCAATAGTGATGGACTGCCACCAGTCCAGTTCAGTTATCCGACTGCTATCGATGCCCCAGGATTCAAGATGGGCTCCTACGCCCAATGGCACCAGAAAATTAACCGGGAGGCTTTTAAGCTGTTTTATCGTCGGTCTGTCCAAATGATCATAATGGTTGTGTGAAATCAGAATCAGGTCTATGCCACCAATAGCTTCAAGGTCGACCGCCGGAGGTTGAAATCTCGTCACAGTGAATGGTACTGGTGACGCATTGCTCGAAAAAATTGGGTCAAACAACACGCGCGTACCACCGAGATCCAGCATTATTGTTGAATGTCCAAACCAGATGAAGCCCAGTCCATCGCCAGGTGCAGCGAGCTCAGTGTCAGTGGGTTGCATCTCTGGTAGTTTTTCGCCGGGTATGCGCTCATTTTTCAAAAAGAAAAAGTCCCACGCTGAACCCGCCGATGAATTTTCTGATGTACTGATAGGAGTCACGGGCGAGTTTTCGAAACGGTCTGTCGCGGTATTCCACTGATTTGAATCTTGGTTGTTCTGCGTTGTGTTTGGTGCGCAACTGACCAGAGCTGTGAGCGCGAGCGCTACTAAAACAGCAAGAGAAGCAGTCCGACTATTGCGCACTGCTGCATTGAAACATTGGGATATCATATTTTCCGGGTGATCGGACATTGGAGCTTGCGCCATGTTCGTGTAACCGCCATAAGCGCTCGCCGGACTGTCTTCTGCATGCAGAACCTTATCTAAGGCAATACTAGTCCAGTGCCCGAGCCTTGCGCTCTTGATCAATGCGAGCCGTGTCGCTCGCCAACCTTTCTCCAAGTTCGGTGTCGTCAACCGTTCCTGCCATATGGCGTTCGGCAAGTCCGGCGTTGTACATAATGCGTTTTTCGGGTGTAACCGCTAGCAAAATCCGTAGCGGGGAATCCAGCAGGCTGTAAAAAGCGGCTTCACCTTCTGGGCTGCCGCGGTTGAGCTTGCGAGAAAGCGCTGTGTACAGCCATTCTTTTGTTGCTCTGTCCTCGAAGAATTCACCGCGCCCCTTAAACGTGATCGCGCCTCGGGGCAACGATGGGTCAGCACCTTCTGGATAGCTGGCGCTGCTGATGTTAACTGATACCCGGTTGTCCCGTCGTATAGCCGCAGCGCGGTGCCTCTGCGCGGTGAATGTTAGCCAGACCTTACCTTCGTGCCAGACGAAGGCGTGGGTGACCCCTATGGGCCAACCATCTTTAGTGGACCACATAAGGACTGCCTCAACCGCATTGGTCATCAATTGCTCCGTCTCTTCCTCGGTAAACGGATAGATGGAGACAACTTCATGATCTTTGGTCTGTACCTTGGTCATATTATTTTCCTTGCTTGCGACTGACGTTTTGACGGGTATCGCCAAAGCCGTGCAATTATTTCGACAAAGTCGTTATGCTGTTTTTTGCGGGGGCTTCCTGACTGCTTAAGCTGATTGGCTTCTTTATAGTTGTAGCAACTTTATATCATCCAGAATCGGTTTACTAACGCTAACTACTGTCAATTAGCGCTATGCGTTGATTGCAATCTGCGAGGGACAAAAAATGAAGTAATGACGCCCGTTTAAGTGTTTTGTTGTATACCCCGTTGTATAGTGCCTAACGGACTAAGATATCCGCAGGTACAGATTTGCACCTGTAATAGCATGTCACTGCATTGACTGGAGAATATATGAAGAACACCCAGGTCGTATTGGCCCAAAGGCCTGAAGGGGCACCTAAAGCCAACGATTTTGCTGTTGTAGAGACGGAAACAGTGCCATTGGAAGACGGCCAGGCCCTGGTAAAAAATCTTTATATTTCGCTGGATGCAGGCTTTCGCAACTGGATGGATGAAGACTCCGGTGACGAGGTATTACCCGCCATGCCATTGGGTAAAGCGGTTATGGGTCTGATTTTAGGTGAAGTGATTGAATCCAGAAATTCCGGTATTGAAGTGGGATGCCTCTTAATGGCGCGTCTTGCTTGGGAGGAGTTTTCAGTGGTAAACGAGGGCGACTGGTGGGTCGAGGTCGACAACGAACATCAATTGCCCCTTAGCTATCATCTGGGAGTGCTGGGCGATACGGGTATGTCCGGGTATTTTGGCTTAGTCGACATTGGTCAACCTAAACCTGGCGACACCGTGGTTGTTTCTGCGGCCGGCGGAGCCGTTGGTTCTGTGGCCGGGCAAATTGCCAAGATCATGGGCGCTCGTGTCATTGGTCTGGCAGGTAGTGACGAGAAGTGTCAACGGTTGGTCAATGAGCTTGGTTACGATGTCGGCATTAACTATAAGGCTGACAATTTATCTGCTTTGATTGGACAACACTGTCCGAACGGGATTGACGTCTATTTTGACAATGTAGGTGGCTTATTGCTGGAGACCATTCTGGAGCATATTGCCCACGGTGCGCGTATTCCTTTCTGCGGCGCGGTGGCCGATTACACTGCGCAAAAAAGCGGGGGAGGCGGGCCGTCTAACTTGTTTCAGTTAGTAGCACAGTGCGTCACTCTGCAGGGTTTCATGACTCATTTTCAATTAGAGCGTTACCCCGAAGCGAGGTCGCAATTGGCGCAGTGGCTGGCTTCCGGCGAACTAAAGGCGCATGAGCATATGTACTGCGGCGTGGACCAGTGCGGTATTGCGTTCAGTGATATGTTCGCCGGGAAAAACTTCGGTAAGGCTGTAGTCAAAGTCGCTGCGTCTTAACCGACACCCACTGTGAACTCTTCAATACTCACATCAGCTCAGTCTGTGCCGCCTTTTGGGTCGTACCATATTGGCGAGCTGTAAACACGTTCCTGGGTGATCATTGGAATATTTTTCGGCGGGTCAAGACTAAAGTATTTGGCATCATAGGCTGTCCACCGCGGTGTCGGGATTTCTATGACTCTGACGTAATAAAGAGCATGTTGTAGAGGATCGAAATCGGGGTCTTGCCAAAACACACTAAAACTGACCTCTCCAACGCTGTTGCTATAGCTCGCCTGCTCTACGTCAACAGTGGAGGTGATTGGTGGCGCAAGACCTGTTTTGGCAATAACGCTGCGTCCATCAGAGAGTGCAACTTCATAAATATGCTCTTCTGGTTTACCGTTTTTGTTCAGCCAGGCCTTCACTACTTGGGCGCGATCAAGATTCGCTCCATCGGGGTCTTTGAATGCCTGGATCAAAAACTTTGGCGAGTCTCCCTCTGGCGCCGAAGACAAATGCCCACCCATAGGCACACCCTTGGTATAGCCAATGTCTGCTAGTTGGGGTGAGTTGATATCACTTTCTACAAACTCCCAACCGCCGAACACCCGCAGAGCGATCCTTGGGCCGGTGGTCGCATAAACCTCTTTACGTGCAAGCGAATCATAGAGCGCCGCGCGGGTGTTTTCCCTGGCCCAAACGCCAGCATAGCCTGAGGCAGCGAGTCTCCAGTTTTGCCAAAGGATATCTGCCATATCATTAGTTAATCGCTTGGGATTGGGCTCTGAGTCGAGAAATTTACCCCAAAAATTATTATCGTCCGCGGTAGACAAAGTCGTGTGCGAATCTGTGGAACCGATCATTCCAAATTGATAAGGGTTTACGCCCAGCTCATTGTCCAGTTGCAGCCCCAGCTTAAGGGCTGAACGCGCATACTCGTGTTTGAGCATCGAATTTTCTTTCGCTACTGTGCGCGCAATGTTGTCCTCGTCCCATGTTTCGAAGTCGGCGAATTCGTCGTCTGGCGATAGAAACGGATGGGCCTCCCCGTCACCTTTGACCTGCGTAACTTCGTAGATAGGCTCCCAGCGCGCACGACGCTCTGCATAGTCCGAATCAATAGGATTTCCGTTCAGGTCTTCCAGAGCAAACATAAGGCCATTGGACACATTGCCGTTGTGCGGGATCGACATCACTTTTCCGCCCGTCTTGGTTTCGTACCGCTGCATTGCGGCCCAAAGCTGTTCCGGATCCAGGCTATCGAGTGATGAATAGGGAGGCAGTTGAGTCGCTGTTTCAGCGTCGTCACGAAACAAAACCACACGATGAAGGTTGTTGCCCTGAACCATCGACGTCCATTCATAACCGACAAAGGCTGTGAACACACCGGGATCATTTTGACTCTCGGCAAACCCGGCTGCTTTTTTCCAAATAGTGGTGCGAAACTCCTCTGACAACTCTTGCTCATAGTCAGGATTGGACAGGCGAGCCAGCCACTGGTCGATGATGACGCCTATATCACCGCCTGATTTTTCCAGCAGGTCACTCCATTGCTGTCCTAGTTCTGTTTCCAGAATAACCGGGTCGCGGTTTATCAGCATGGGGAGTACACCGATAAACTCCGCGTGGTCAGCTACCAATATAAAATCCAGCGGCCTGCGCAACTGCACGCTCATACCATTATTGGCGGTAACCAGTTCACCCCTTGCAAATTTAATGGCATTTTCAGGATTAAGGCGAGTGTTGCCGAAGGCGAAAGAGTCGGGAGAATAATTACTGTGGACATGCAGGTCACCCCAATAGACATCCGTCTTATTGACCTCATTGATGGGCGTCGAATACTCCTGTGCCTGAGTAAATGACGCAGAAAAGACGAAAAAAAAGACAGTGAATGAAGTGATTTTTCTGAGTGTCGATACCCTTAACATTGTGAAGGTTTCCCGATTGGTAGTTGAGAAAAAAGTGCGTAAGTTCAAAACGACCTTAAACGTGATTCATGACAGCTGAATGAAGCCTATAACCGGCTTACGCGGCGCTAGTCCTTTGCTCAACGGCATTGCCTGTGCTTTCATCTAAATCTGGCCCAGAAAGCATTGCTTTGGAGGTCCAAAGATAGCACAGCGTGGCGATCAGGGCCGCTATACCGCAAACTGTCATCAGGGCGTAGTTCAGCGACTTTACACCATAGGAGGGAGCCAGCGCGTCACTTAATATTCCAATCAGTAAGGGGCCTAGGGCCAATCCGACCATGCTGTTGACCAGCAAGGCAAACGAGGTTCCCAACGCACGTTCACCAGAACCAACAGAAGATTGCAGCAATGACATGCTTGCGCCTTGAGGAATCATGAAAATGGCATAAGTAAGTGCAAAAAATCCGAGAAACTCCCAGAGGCTTTCGGCAGACAGACAAAACCAAAAGGTGCTTACAGAGCAAAGAACAGCAATTGCCGGTATCCAGGCTCTCCATCGTGAATCGAGCTTGACCATATAATCGGTTAAATAGCCTCCGATCAGTGGCCCCGGTATGCCGCCGCAGATATAGGTGATACCCAGATACAGGCCTACCTTCCCCAAAGAGACATCGAAATTTCGTAACATGATAGGTGCTAACCACATGGCCATCGCATAGCCGACCATAGTGAGCATCGCAAAAGAAATGCTAACGCGAACATAGACTTTGTTACGTGCCAAGGATTTCAGGGTGCGCTTTAAATCGGTGGCCTCCTTTGAGGCCTGATTGCCCGTATCATAGCGGCCACGGGGCGGTTCTTTGACAGTGAAGTACAGTAGTACCCCGAGCAAAACCCCGGGTACACCCAGGACGAAAAAAGTCATACGCCAACCGAGCCATTCGCCAAGCAGGCCGCCTACAATTAGCCCTCCACCAGTACCTAATACGGCACCAGTGAAATAGATGCCCATCGCTCGTGCGCGTTCGCTCGGCTTGAAATAGTCAGCCATTATCGAATAGCTTGGCGGGCTGCCACCAGCTTCTCCGATACCGACGCCCAACCGAGCGAGAAAAAGACTCACAAATCCGGTGGCTGCTCCGCACAAAGCAGTCATTCCGCTCCAAATAATTAAGGCGCCAGCTAAAATATTTTTTCGATTAGAGACATCGGCCCAGCGCGCTATAGGAATGCTCATCAGTGCATAAAATAATGCAAACGCCAACCCCGCCAGCAAGCCCAGCTGAGTATCTGTCATCGCAAATTCAGCTTTTATATCTTCCAGCAAGATCGACATTATCAGTCGATCCATGATGTTGACCATCGAGACTACGGTCAGGATAATGAGGACGTAATATCGATAATATTTACTCATTATTATTCCAGACTCACATCAATGGTTTAGGTAGCGCGGGTGCATTGCAATAAACCAGAACGCCGCTTAACGGTAACTGCGGCAGGCTTGTGCCGACGTTGTTTTTGAACTGACATAGCGAGTATTTTATGTCGGTGTCTGCTTTACATCAGCTCGCTGAGCAATGCGTCTAAATAGTCAGCACTTGCTTCTTCAATCAAGGCCATCTTTTCCAGGCTTGCCTTAGTGGCTGCATCGTTTTCGGCGGCAATCATAGCCCGCCAGGCTGCTGCGCCCTGGCGTTCCGCCTTCGCTTGAATTGTCATCTGTTCAATAGCTGTCAGGTTAGCGAAAACCTGATAATACGTCTCACGTGCTGGGACAATGGCACTGTCCATTGCGGCAATCTGTTCGGCTTCTGTCGCAGGGTAGATTTGTTCTGCACGATCGGCGATATCGTCTTCCCGTGCAGCACAGGTCAAAAGACCCTCTGCATGTTCAGGAACAGCTTTTGCCCACATTCTGTAGCGGTCCGCTGCAGTGCGTTCCAGCCGCGCGAGAAAAGCGGGAACCGCAGTTTCTGGGACTGCAGAAATGTACTGTGCGAGTAATTCCCCGAAGTTGGGTACTGCCACTGCCGACATATAAAGACCTACCGTATTTGAGTAAAATTAAAGTTTTCCGATTATAGGCGCGATTCGCTGCTGAGGGCGAGCAAATTGTCGGCCAGTTCGGATGAGGTTTGCACTGTCCATCCGTTTTGCAGCTCAGGCCAGGCAAGAACCTCAAACGATATGGCAATGGGGTATCGTAGAAGGATAGGGGGCAACAGCCTAGTCCTTGCTATTTTCATCTTCCGCGGCGAACTCAGCATAAGCCTGAGCCGTGCCCTGTGCCATTTTGTCGCCGTCAAAAGGTATCGACATTTCTGCAGTGAATTCCATCACTATACGCTCAGGGGTATCCAGAAACCGGATGAACATATCGGGGTCAATGCCCGAAGTGAACTCGTTACCCTCGTCCTGAGCACCTTTTACTGCCATACCTGCGGCGAGCAGCCCGTACATCCAGAGCTTGGTTTCTTTGTCATCGTGAATGACCGTGTGCCCTTTATAGGTGACTGTCTTACCGCCGCCCATGGGGGTGCCTTTGCTGGACACCACAATTGCCGAACGACCGTCACGGGCAATCGCTTTAATGCGAACACGCTCACGGGTAGCTGTCATCCAGATCTTACCATCCACCGGCACGTAGGCGGTGGTGACCCCCAGAGGGTGCCCGGCCTTGTTTGCCCAAATAAAGGTACATTCGCCGGCCGTTTTAAGCATTTCCTGCTCTCTGTCCGGGTCGAGTCTATAACGTTTTACGTCATCATAATTTACAGATTGCTCGGTCATAATTGTTCCCATTGCTCGTTAAAATTTAAAGTACACCTGTAAGCATTAAGAAAACTTGCAGGTGTTGCTGGGCTGTCTTTTGATATTCCCATAGAGGGACCTCTCATATTGTTCGCCCCGCAAATTACACGCTCTCAAAATTGGGTACGAATGTGTTTACCCCTTCAACCTTGTTTACTGTGCCTGACATTCCAAGCGCATCGGTTTGCATCAGTTTGCGCAGAGTTTCATCATCACCGGGCGTTTGCGCTACAAACCTTGTCCCGTCAGCGAGTCGACCAATGATCAGTCCGCGCTCGATGCCTTGTCTGCCATGGAGCACTGTATAAGTTTCTATACAGGCGTCGCCCTGTGGGTCTTCGGTGAACGGCGGGTGAGGCTGCTCCAGAATAGGCTGTTGGTAGTCAGCAGGGGCCTCCCGCTTCCAGGCTTTATCGACAGGCGTAGTCGAATAAATACCCAGTGCATGTTTGGTTATAAACCAGCCGTTGGCGTTGAGCAGTCCGAACGTTCCCGGATTGCTGCGCAATACACCCATCATATGAGCAATTGAGTGCATAACGTAGTTGTTACCGGCGCCGCCAAAGTAGGGCAATCCGCCAGTGACAGTCAGCCCCCGAGGGTCATCGTGGGCAATGCCCAGTTCATCACAAGCGATTTGTACGGCGGAAGGGAAACAGCTGTAAATATCAAAGTAGTCCATATCAGCGACTGTTTTGCCGGCCATGGCGAACGCCTTTTTACCCATGGTTCTCACGGCTGGTGACGAATGGTAATCAACACGTTCAGTAACATTCCAGATGTCGTTAGCATCTGCGCAGCCATGTAGGTAGACCATTTTATCTTCACTGACACCAAGCTCTCTGGCCTTGGCGACTGAAGTGAGAATCACCGCTGCGCCCTGATTCACCTGAATAATGGAGTTAAGATATTTGGTATACGGAAAGCCAACGTAGCGATTGAGTTCACTGGGAGTGGCAATCTCATCCGCACTGCGGGGAGTGGGAAACCAGGCCAGTGGGTTTTGCGTGGCCACACGGTTGAAGCGAAAGTAAAGCTCCCCCAATTTTTTACGATGCTCATCTAAACTCAACTCATATTTTCCACGCAGCGCATTTTCAAATAACGGATAGGTAATGGAGGGGGTCTGCATAGCAAAGCTGATTTCGTGCTCACTGGCTGCCGGGCGTTGATCGCCGATGATCTGTGGCGTGCCTCCTGGATCATCTGACCAGTCATCCAAAGGCAGTCCTTTTTTTAGTCGACCAATCATTGTGTTGAGTGCTTCAGCGCCAGTCAGTAATACGGTAGACACTTCATTTTGAGCAATCTTTTCCGAAAATTTATTCACCAGCATCTGCGGCGTATTACCCCCGGTGGCCGAATACAGCTGGATGGCGGGATCAATGCCCAGTAAATTACTGACGGTTTTAGGAATGTTGGTGTACATCCCTTTTGCTGGATTATTGGCCTCGGGACTATCCACGGTAATGCCGACTGCTACAATCGCGTCTACGCAATTGAGCAATGATGGGCCGGGACCGGCATCATCTGCCGCGAGCCGGGCTACCTCAGCCATTAACTCAACTGGAGTAGCGGCCTTATCTGGATCGCGCTTATCCGTTATTTGTCCCGCACCAATGAGCACCGGAATGTTTTTATCACTCACGAGTTGTATCCATCTGTCACTCAAGCAAGGGCGGGCGAGGTCCCCGCGTATTCTTGTCAAATATTACATGTTAGTGTAAAATTCAACAAGTGCCAAGCTTTGGAGGAACTTCATTGATGAGCAATAAATACGGCCAATATTCGCCTCCCGTCCAACTGGCACGTCTACAGCGAATTCTTCAGACGGCAGGTCTCCAGCTTGCACATTATCCCCGGAAGCCCCTCAAGTTATGAACCACTTTAGCGATATTCGCGTTGAGTACCTCGATCACGGGATAGCGAAAATTATTTTTGCCAGGGGCGATGTGAACAATACCTCGCGACCGGAAGGCCTGGCTGAAGTCTGCGAAGCTATGGATATCTTGAGCGCTGATGAGGCGGTTAGAGTAATCGTGCTCGCGGCGGATGGGGCACATTTTTCTGCGGGAGCCGATATCGCATTTCTGGAATCCCTCAGGCAAAAAACACCCGCACAAATCAAGGATCAGGTATATCAATATTTTCAGGGTGCTGCGCGACGTCTCTGGCATTGTCAGAAACCGACAATTGCACTGGTGCAGGGTGCTGCAGTTTCTGTTGGTTGTGAATTAGCACTCGCCTGCGATTTTCGAATAGCGGCAAGCGACGCCTCATTCATGGAGGTATGGATCAAGTTTGGAATTATGCCGCCTCTGGGCGGATTATTTCTGCTACCGCGAATCATTGGAATGGGGCGCGCAAAAGATATGTGCTTGCGCGGTATTCCGATGCCTGCAGACCAGGCACTGACTGCAGGGCTTGTCAGTGAAGTGGTAAAGCCCGAAGATTTGCAGCCTCGTGGACTGCAGGTGGCACTGGAACTTGCAGCTCTGCCACAGGCCGCATATGCGACAATCAAGGAGTCAATCCACCGCGGGTTGTCTAGTGATATGGAGGCTGAGTGGACTGCTAATTTACCGAATCAGGCGCTGCTATTATCCAGCGAAGATTTTGCAGAGGGTTTAAACGCAGCCAAACAAAAACGCGCCCCTCGCTTTTAACCTGGCTCGCCATGCTCAACATAAATCACGGATTGGAAGCTCAGTTATGACTATTCTAACAGCCCCGGAAACTATAGACCCGGTGGTATACCTGGAACAACCGTTCGGGCAATTTGCAGACCTCGTTAACGCGCATGCGCGCAATCAGCCAGATCGAATTGCGCTAGATGACGGCACCGAAAAGTTGAGCTGGTCTGAAGCTGTGCCTTTGATTAATCAAATAGCAGCACAGTTGCAGGTTGATGGTCTTGTTAAAGGTCAAGCCGTTTCCATCGTGGGCGCGACAAGCGTTCGCTATGCACTGGTTTATCTGGCTGCAATAGTCGCAGGCGGCTGTGCTGCGCCGCTGACGACGTCGGCAACACCGAAACAACTGGCTGCCATGATGGCCGACAGCGGTGCAGACCATTTGTTCGTCGACACCGTAAAGCTTCAGGAACTCAATCAAAGTGGGGTTGAACTCCCGCAGCTTAACCAAATAATGTTAAATGAGCCGGTTGAAGGTGTGCAGTTTTTGTTTGACTGGATGGCGAAGGATGGTGCTTTGCCCAAAGATTTGTGTGTTAGCCCTGAAGATCCCTTTAATATTATTTACTCCAGTGGAACAACGGGAACGCCCAAGGGTATTGTTCACAGCCGAAAAATGCGCTGGCACCAGATGGCCGTGGGAGAGGGCGCCCGTTATGGTAAGCCCGGGCAGGTTTCGTTGTTCTCCACTCCGCTATATTCAAACACCACTCTCAGTATTTTTATAAGCACAATTGCCTATGGCGGTACTGCAGTTCTGATGCCAAAGTTCGATTGCCAGCGTTGGCTGGAACTGGCGCAGGAACATCGAGCTACCCACACAATGCTTGTTCCTGTCCAGTATCAGCGCCTCATGGACTTTGATGGGTTCGATGACTATGACTTGAGCAGCTTTACGCACAAGTATTGCACTAGCGCCCCGTTCTCTGCTGAGCTGAAAGCTGAAGTGCTGGCGCGAATGCCCGGGGGTTTAATTGAAGCTTACTCCATGACGGAGGGGGGGGTGGTGTGCATACTGGTCGCCCACGCACATCCTGACAAACTGCATACGGTTGGCGTTCCCTGGGATGGCAGCGAAGTTATTACAGTCGATGAGGATCTTAATCAGTTACCTGCCGGTGAAATGGGCGAGTTGGTTGGCCGGTCCCGAACGATGATGACGGGCTATCAGAATCAGCCGCAGAAAACCGAAGAGTGCAGTTGGTATGATGCAAACGGTGGACGTTGGCAGCGTATGGGTGATATCGGTAGAGTGGATGACGAGGGGTTTGTAACCCTCATGGGTCGCTCAAAAGATATGATTATTTCTGGCGGATTTAATATTTACCCTCGAGACCTTGAAGAAGCATTGATGAAACAAACTGATGTAATCGATGCGGCTGTTGTTGGCGTGCCTTCGAAGGAGTGGGGCGAAACTCCGTTCGGCTTTGTTGTCGCGCGAAATGGGGTTGAGCTTGATCTTGATCAACTCAAGAGCAACACTAATGCTGATTTAGGTAAAACCCAACGACTCACGGCGCTTAGGCAGATCAAGGAATTGCCGCGCAGTCATATCGGTAAAATTTTGAAGACTGAGCTGCGCGATAGCGTTGTCCAGTCGCCGACAATAGTAGTGTCAGCGATGAATGCTGTCATTGTTGTTTAATGAACCGCAATTAGAAGAGATTTAAGACCATGATAACCCTGCACGGATTCGCATCCAGTAACTATTACAACATCGTCAAGTACGTGCTCCTTTACAAAAGCATTCCGTTTCAGGAGCGCCTTATTTATAGCGGCGGTGAGGATTGGCTTGCCATCAGCCCCGTTGGCAAAATACCTGCATTGACGACTGAGGACGGTCAGCATTTCTCTGAAACTACGGTTATCTGCGATTACCTGGAAGAAACCTATCCGGATGCGCCGCTGTATCCCGCGGATCCCGCAGCGAAGGCTGGAATCAGGCAAATCATGAAAGTCGCTGAACTTTATCTGGAACTGCCCAGTCGACGCCTTATCGCCTATGCATTTTCAGGTAAACCTGCCCCGCAAAAAGCGCTGGACGACGCGCGGCATGTCACGAATCGAGGACTGACTGCAATGAAGCGATTGTGTGCATTTTCGCCCTACATCGCTGGCGCAGACATGACCCTGGCTGATGTCTATGTGCATTATGTTAACTCGGTGGTCAACTCTATCGGATCGCGGCAATTAGACTGGGATATTCTGGCCGAGGTTCCGGGGATGCGAGAGTGGAACAGGGGCATGCGTGAATCCCAAATCGCGCGGACCATCGAGGCAGATAGGAAAGCTGACGAACCGGACTTTCACGCCTACATCCGCGACTTTTTAGCGAAGAATGCGGTGCCCGGTCGATAAAACTAATGATGCGGTCTGGCTTTATTTATCATCATTTCAATTTCAGGCACCGACAACAGTATAGCGAATAGGAATCTCTTCGAGTCCTCGTAATAGAATATTCGGCATGTACTCCAATTCACCGTCTGCGATTGCAAGTGAAAAGTTTTCGAATCGGTCAAACAACTCCTCCCAGGCGATAGTCATTTCCAGTTTCGATAAATGCTGCCCGATACAGACATGGTTGCCGAAGCCGAATGCTATGTGCCGTCGCAGGTTAGCCCGCTGTACGTCAAATTTCATCGGCTCTTCAAACATCGCGGGATCGTGATTCGAGGAGAAATATTTAAGCAGGACCGCGCTCCCCTCAGGAATCAATACACCGCCCAACTCGTAGTCAGACTTCGTAACGCGCCACATGTTTGATGTGGGCGACGCCAGGCGCAGCGACTCTTCAACCAGATTTGGAATCAGGCTGCGATCCGCACGGATCAATTGCTCCTGTTCCGGGTTGAGACAGAGTTGGCGCATGCCCTCGGCCAGGGTTGCTGTGGTGGTTTCATTGCCGGCAACCAAAAACTGGGTACAGAAAGACAGCTTCTCCTCGACAGTGAGTTCACGGCCCTCAACACGCAGGTTATTGATTTTGGTCAGTAGGTCATCGCGAGGGTTGTCAGTGCGCTCTGCCATGGCAGCGACAAACCAGTCATACTCATCTTTGAGCCCATGATGAGCTGCCAGTAGTTTGTCCTGGTCGGCCACCTGTGACAGTACGGTGACATTATCCAGTGTCCACTGGAAGGCTCGATCGAATTCCTCTAGTGGTATGCCCAGCACATTCATAATCACTGACAAGGGCAGGGGCCTGGTAAACTCTTGAATAAAGTCGCACTCATTCTTGGTCGCAAGCTTGTCAGCAAGGGTCCGCGCCAGATCCCTGATCCAGGGCTCGTGTTGGGCCATCACCGTCGCCGTGAAGAGCTCCTTCACCGCATCGCGAAACATCGTGTGTCCCGGTTCATCAAGCGTCAACAATGTGCCTTTGCCAAGGTCGTAGGTGTTCTGGGTGGCCTCACGAATTTTTGGATCAAGTTTATCAGTGGACCCTAAAGCCAGGGTGAACTCGTTGGAAAACACATTTTTTGCGCGGTGGGCTTCACGCACCAACTCATAGGTTGATACCGCAAATACTCCTGAGTCAGGATCCTGATAGACGGGTGCGGCCTCGCGCAAGCTGCGATCATAGTGATACGGGCATTTTAAGTTCTCTGTATCGAACAATTTCATTCCATCCAGCGATTGGCTCTGCTCCAGGTTTTCCATGTGATCTCCTCTCGATAATCCGTGCTATTTATTGGCCGTCAGTCAAAGCGGGTCAGCACTTTGCACTGGTGGCTGGGGTTTCGTAATGCCTCGAAGGCCGCTGGCATATCATCCAGGCTAACAACATCGGTAACCATTGCACTTGGATCTATCCTGCCCTGCGCGAGCATCGCGATTACAGTCTCAAAGTCGTCCCGCGTGTAGGCTATCGCAAACTGCATGCTCAATTCCTTGACCAGAGCCAGGAACGGCATAAAGTTATCCTGTTGTTCGCAAACGCCGACGGGAATAACTTGCCCCCTGCGTGGTGCAAGTTCAATACACTGCTGGATCAAGCCGGGTGCGCCAACGCACTCAAAAATGATATCAGGGGCAGCGCCACTGGTGTCTGCGAACTGCTCACCCAGGGTTTCTCCCGGCATCAGCGTTCCAGTAGCACCGAGGCGACTGGCAAGCGCAATGCGCGTGGGCGCCATCTCAGAGACCAGGACATCGCGCGCGCCCATAAACCGGGCCCACAGCGCGACGGCCAACCCTACTGGGCCGCCTCCTATAATGAGCACTCGGCTTCCCGCTGCCAGTCGCGACACTCGCACGGCGTGCAGGCCTACCGCCAAAGGCTCAATAAGTGCCGCTGTTTCCATGCTCAGTTGATCGGGTAACTTCAGGGTCTCAGCATCACCGGTCTTAACGTACTCGGCAAACCCGCCCGGCACTTCCAAACCGGTTAGCTTCACCTGGAGGCATTCAAACGGTCGGCCTCGAGCGCACAATTCACAGTGCCCGCAGGCTACGAATGGAAGGGAGGCCACGCGGTCTCCAATTTGCCACTTGCTCTTCAGAGCGCTGCCAGTTTCAACCACTTCTCCGCAAAATTCATGGCCCAAAACGGAGTCGCAAGGCACTGTAGCGGCGCCTTCGCGAGTGGAGTGCAGATCGGTGCCGCAGATTCCGCAGTAGCCCACTTTGACGACCAGTTCGTTGGCCTCCGGCGTTGGGTCAGCAATCGTCTCAACCACCATGGGCTTTCCGACTTCTTTAAACACTGCTGCTCTCATGGCTTTACCTTTCGAAGAGACTGACTTGTTATTACTGTTTTCGCATCAGTGGCGCTGGCTAAAGCGCTGGCTTTGATGCTATTTCTTCAGACTTCCACTGTATATGATGAGCAGTGGACCCCTGGGTCGAACCGCGCACTGATAAAATAATCACCTTGGCGGAGTACACCAGATTGGTGGTGATTGTGAAAGTGAGCACCGTAACCCAATAAAAAAATACAGTCAATACTGTTTGTTTTTTACGAAACGTGAACCAGCAGCTTGCCAATATTGTCACCACTGAAGAGACTCATCAGCGCATTGGGCATGCGCTCAAAACCCTCAAGAATGGTTTCACGGTGTTTAAGTCGCCCGGAATGGAGGTGTTCCTGAAGCACTGCGGTAGCTTCAGGAAACCGCTTGGCGAAATCGCTAACAATGAACCCCTCCATACGGGAGCGACGATAAACCAGGTTGAAGTAGTTTTTAGGCCCCGGAATTGCTCCCGTTAAATTGTAGCGGGATATGCCGCCACAAATAACCACTCGCGCATTGTCGGACAGGTTATTGAGAGCAATGTCCAGTATTTCACCGCCCACATTATCGTAATAGATGTTGACCCCTTGCGGACAGGTTTCCCGCACGCGAGCTGCAACATCTTCGGACTTGTAGTTGATGGCGTCATCAAAACCCAGATCCTGTGTCAGCCACTGACACTTTTCATCACTACCGGCAATGCCGACCACTCGACAGCCTTCAATCAGGGCTAGCTGACCGGCTATCGAACCGGTGGCGCCGGCAGCACCGGACACCAGCACAGTATCGCCCGCTCTTGGCTTTCCAATTTCCAGCATGCCAAAGTAGGCTGTCAGGCCGGTAATGCCCAGAACCCCCATTGCCGCCGGGGTGTCGATGTCATTGGGTAAAACATTTACCGGTAAAGATTTACCATCCGTTACCACATATTCCTGCCAACCCAGGCTTCCTCCTATGATAGTCCCGGTTGGCAATCGATCATTGCGAGATTCAATAATACGGCCGGTACCATAGCCGCGCATAACATCACCAATTTCCAGTGGTGACACATAGTCGGCACGATTTTCCATCCAGCCCTTCATGGCTGGCTCCAGGGCAAGGTACAAGGTTTGAATGAGAACCTCGCCGTTTGCTATGGCTGGTATCTCAGCATCGACCATGCGGAAGTCGCTTTGCTTTAAGTCACCCTTAGGGTGCGCATTGAGTAAGATTTGGCGGTTTGCTGTAGTCACTTTTCAATTCTCTTTCAGTTGCTTTCGCAGGATGTCTTTCTTCACTTTGCCACTTGGAGTGCGGGGCAGGTCGTCGACTTTAATAATGCGCTCCGGGAATTTTTGGCGAGCCATGCCAATATCGTTTGCATAACTGGCAACTTCTGCTGTTGATAATGAGTCGTCGTCAGAATTCATGATCAGGAAGGCGCAGACGCCTTCTCCAAGTCGTTCGTGAGGTATCGCTACCACAGCCGACTCTTTGATAAGCGGGTGACTATCGAGACAATCTTCAATTTCCTTCGCGCTGAGATTTTCACCACCGCGGATGATAATGTCCTTTTTCCGATCAGTAATCAGGATTGCACCTTCAGGCGTTCGTCGCCCAATATCGCCGGTCAAGAAAAATCCATCGTTGGTGTGCGCGTCGGCGTTTTGCTCTTCATCCGCATACCCCAGAAACATGCCTGGGCCGCGAGCCGCAATTTCTCCGTCTACGCCATCAGGAGTATCAGCGCCATTGTCATCGAGTATGCGCACCTCGTATCCATAGGGTTGGCCATCTGTGGTCGCTGCCAATTGTGCATCTTCGCGCCAGCCCAGAGTGATAATTGGCGCTTCAGTACTGCCATATACTCTGGTTGTTCGGCAGTTTTTGAGCACTTCATAGGCTCTCAGAATCAGATTTGGAGGCACCGCAGCGCCTCCGCAGGAAAACTGCCGCATACTGGGTAGACACTCACCCCGTTGCTCCGCCGCATCCAGTAATTCCCTAAGGAACGGCGTGGCACCTACCGACATAGTACCGTTAACACGCTTGATAAGGTCGATACAGCGATTGGCGTCCCAGCGTTCCATCAATGCTGTTCGACCGCGGCCAATAAACGGAAAGTTAATGCCGCTGGCGTAGCCAGTGATGTGAGTAATGGGCGAGGGCATTATCATCACATCATCCGCGCTGACTCCGGCGTGCTCGGCTGAATTATCCATGATGCGGGTGAGGGTGTTGTGAGAATGTAAAACTGCCTTGGGGAAACCGGTTGTGCCCGAAGTGTAAAGGCGACACTTCACTGAATCAGGGTCTACCGGGGGCAGCGATGTTTCGTCGGCCGGATCTCGCTGCAGCAGTGTTTCTAATGCCAGCACATCAGGACTATCTGAGTCACCGCGCACCGTAATTAGGTATTCCAGGTCAGGTAGCTGCGGGCGCAGCGACAGCAACATTTCCAGATAGTTGATACTGCGAAACGACTGCGGAATAAACATCAAGCGAGTTTTAGCATCAGCGAGAATGAACCTTAGCTCAGCATCGCGATAAATAGGCACGATCGGGTTTACCACCAGTCCCAGGGCAGCAGCGGCAATGTCGATGACCGCACCCTCGCGCCAGTTGGGAATCTGGAAACTGACGACATCGCCGTTGCCCAGACCCAGCTCGAGCAATGCAGAAATTAGACGACGCGCTTCATCCGCAATTGAGCCATAGGTTGCATCTGGCTCTGACTCAAGAAAAAAAGCAACGTCATTGGGCCGGGTTCGCGCTTTCTCAAACGCCTCAACCGCGACCGTAGTATTCCTCCAGCTGTGACTGTCCCGCTTGTGACGCGCGGCGGTTAATGCCGCGGTGCTCAAGCGTTAAGATACTTGTCTAGGGTCTTGTGAAAATGTCGTATCCGCACTTCTTGGTAGTTGGCAAGGGTGATAGTGCCTTTTCCGGACGCCTTCATACCACGCTGAACCTGGGGTAGGTTGGCACCATCCTGGTCAAAGATGTTGGCCAGACCCTCGCCCATGACATCGACTGCTTTTGCAAAAGGTTCGTTTGCACCCAGTCGCACAGTGGCGGCATCTGCTGGCCTTTCAGTACCTTCAGGGAATGGGTTGAGCAAGAAAATATCCATGATGCAACTTTCGTGATCATCACCGTTTGGTCGGTGGCGATAGGTAAGTGCAGTATGGTATCCGGCCCAGGGAGCGAAATTTGGAAACAGCAGGTACAAAATAGAATCCATCACTTCCGCTTCCGTGGCGAAGGACTTCAGATCGACGCCGTTCATTTCACTGTAGGCCTCGTAATTTAGTTCTGCAAAGCGATGACGAGCAGAAAACCTTCCTTCAACAACATTATCTTTTTCCGGCTCCCCCTCCACGCCCAGCATACTGTCAAGTGAGTCTTGTTCAGAATATTGGTCTTCGTGACTGGGATTGATAGTGGCGTAGGTTGTTATGGTGCGGCTGACATTATCACCCCAAACGTCGTACTGTGAGTTGTCAATTCCCTGGTATGGCATTAGCTGTGGGTGGGTATGGATCGCATGATAGGATTCTATAAAGGCTTCTACTGCCGCCTTCCAATTGCAATTGATGACTTTCTCTACGTGCATGGCAACATAGCGCCGCTCTGCGGGCCAGCGCTGAAAATGTTCAGGCAGTATCCCCATGTATTCCTCAAGCGGCATACAATCCTGGTCAAAATTGACGAACACCCAACCCCCCCAGGTCTCGACTCGCAGGCCTGGCAGAGAAAAGTTCTCCTCTTTGACATGCGCGAAGTCCCACTCACAGGGCATGCCGCGAAATTCACCACTCAATTCCCAGGTAAAGCCATGATATGGGCAACGCAGTTCCTTGGCGTTCTTGCCCTGTCCTCGCTTTAAAGCCCTGCCGCGGTGCAAACAGCTGTTAATGTGTGCTTTGAGTTCTCCGGCCTCAGTGCGCGTGATGAGCACTGATTGATTAACGATGTCATAAACGAAATAGTCGCCTGGCTTGCTGACTTGTGATTCCCGGCACGCCATCTGCCAGGTTTTGCTCCACAATTTTTCAACTTCCAGTTCGTGGAATGCTCGTGAGGTCCATCGTTCTATGTCCAGATCTTCAGATCCCAGGTAAGTTGCCGTATCCGATCGCAGTGCTTCGGGTACCTCGTTAGTTTCCTGGTCCAGCAAGTCCTGGTAGGAGTAGGCAGGACTGCGCGCAGCAATTTCTTCTTCGGTCAGATTTATTTTATTGCTCATTTGGGTTCCTCCATGGGAGTGGGGCGCTGCATGAGCGCTCTGATGTTGTTACCGCGCTGATACCAGTGTGCTCGAACGCTGATTTAGACGAATAGAAGGTAGGTCCATCGATAGCTACTGGGGCTCTCGCTGCGCGCCTGAAGGGGTGCATGCTGAGTTCTGTAAATACTGTACGCATCGATATGTTTCCCACTGCGACTAATGAACACAAGAGTGAAGCTTAAATATTAGCAGACTACACTTTCCTAAAACAGTACGGATTGTTTCTTTTCTATTGCACGCAGAGTAAGCTGGACACATTTGGGTAGATTGGGAGCAAAACATTGAGTGATTATGCAAATCTGGCAGACAATCTGGCGATACGTGAACTGGCCGCTAACTACATCGACGCAGTAAACCGCACTGATGGCGCAGCATGGAAGGCAACCTGGAGCCACGATGGTACGTGGATCCTGATGGGGCAAGAGGTCTCTGGACGCGAGGAACTTTTTGGCTTTTGGCAGACTGCCATGGCCAGCTTCAAATTCGCGTTCATGGTGCTCAACTCAGGAACTATTGATATTAGCGGTGATACCGCAACCGGGCGCTGGTATGTCACCGAGCACCTGTTGGGGCAGGATGGCAACGGCCTGCATATCGAAGGTGTATATGACGATCAGTATGTTCGCGAAGATGGACGCTGGGTATTTGCAAGACGCGATTACCACGTAATCTACCGGGGATCTGAAGACCTGAGCGGCGATTACACACCGTATTCCTGACCTAACGCGTTACAGTGGCTACGTCTGGCTCCGCAGAACACCGTTGTCTCTATCGCAGTCAGTCGTCCATGTCACCAATGTTGATAATCAGTTTGCCGGTATTCCGCCCGTCAAACAGCATGTGAAAAGCGTCCAGTGCATTTTCCAATCCGGATACCACATGCTCACGGTGATGCAATTTCCCTTCGAGCAGCCATTGAGCCATTGCCGCGATGCCCTCGGGAAAACGCGGTATATAGTTTAAAACCAGAAAACCCTCCATCCGAGCGCTTTTGGCCAGCAGTTGCCACAGATTTTTTG
The DNA here is from genome assembly GCF_026262685.1 of Candidatus Seongchinamella marina. Lineage (NCBI taxonomy): Bacteria > Pseudomonadati > Pseudomonadota > Gammaproteobacteria > Cellvibrionales > Halieaceae > Seongchinamella > Candidatus Seongchinamella marina. The sequence goes on along the minus strand of NZ_SHNP01000004.1, from coordinate 30,698 downwards.
GACCCGGGCGCTGTTCGGCATCATTATAGGTAGCTATCCAGCCACAAAAAGGAATGCGTGCACCGTGTGCAAGATTAAGCAGTACAGAGTCCAGCATGTCACCACCCACGTTTTCCCAGTAAATATCAACACCATCCGGACATTTTTCTGCAATTGCGGCGGTCAGGTCCCCACAGGTCTTATAGTCAATGACCTCGTCAAAACCGCACTCGTCCAGTAGCCAGCTGCATTTTTGTGAGCCCCCGGCGATACCCACAACACGGCAGCCGATAATTTTGGCGATCTGGCCCACGAGAGAGCCCACTGCACCTGCAGCCCCACTGACTAATAGCGTCTCTCCTGCTTGAGGTTTGCCAATGTCGAGCAACCCGAAGTAGGCCGTCAATCCGGTGGAGCCAAGAATACTCAAGAAATTGGTCAACGGTAGACCCATCGTGTCTTCGATTTTACTGGCAGCCTCTGCGGCACAAAGGCTGTAGTCCTCCCAGCCATTCATGCCCAGGGCAATATCGCCGATGGCGAACTCAGGGCTATTGGACGCGACAACACGTCCGATCGTGGTTGCCCACACGCAACTGCCAACAGGGATCGGTTCGATGTAATTAGGGGCGTCACTCATCCAGCCGCGAATGGCGGGGTCCAGTGACATATATAAATTGCGAATAACAATTTCTCCCACTCCGGGTTCGGGTATCGGTAGCTCACGCAGGATGACATCGTCGGTAGTCGGCAAGCCACTGGGGCGTTGGGCCAGGTAAAACTGGCGATTGACAGCTTGGGTCACTTGTTCTCTCCTAAATTGCGCGTTCTCAAACTTCAGAAAGTCATCGAGCGGGCGCTCAGTTGCTTCACTGGCAGAGAAACATACCGTCTGTTTAGGGTGCAATCAACCTTGTTTGTTTTCTTAACAAGCGTTTGCTAGTGTTCCGACACCATTAACAACGCGTGGATACACTATGACGGTAATTATCAATGGATGGGTAGAGTTCAGCCCTGAAAATGCTGGTAAGGCGGTGCAGACTGCGGCTCAATTAATGGCTGAAACCCGCAGCCAGGCCGGTTGCAGGGAGTACGTTTGGAGCCTCGACCCTACTATTCCAGGCCGTGTGTACGTTTATGAAAATTGGGAATCCAGTGAGGATCTCAATGCACACCTGGCCGGTCGTTACTACGCTGATATGCTGGGTCTTCTCGGCCAGTACGAGATGCTCGCAACCGACATTCTAAAGTATCGCATTGACCACGCCGAACCTGTGTACGACCCTAACGGAGTGCCCAGAGGAGACTTTTTCACCGGCTGATGCTTCAGTCGTCTGCGCAAGGTGCCCCAGCAAGTTTGGGGAACAGCGTAATACCTGTGCCGCTAGCGCGCTCCAATCGCAGAGTGCTAGTGCGCCATTTGTGAAGTGAATGTCGCCAGGTCAAAGTAGTCTCGCCAGGCGGTGATTTGCCCATTTACGATTTCGAAGGTGCCCATAACCGGCATCGACACTGCTTTGCCGCCAACAAGATAAAAGTTATCGACGCGTTCAGTGAGTACCTTGTTGCCGTTTTCCGCAATTGCGAGCAATTGCCAGTCTACGGCATCAAGGTCCATGCCAGTGGTGATGAATTCTGTCACTGCGGCCTTTCCTCTTAACGGTTCCATGGGAATATTGTGATAGAGCACGTCCTCGCTGAACACCGAGACGACAGCATCCCAATCCATTCGATTCCAAGCTGCGATAAAGTCCAGCACGATCTGCGTATTACTCATGTCAATGTCCATAGTCAGCGTTCATTGTGTTTGTGTTCCATCCGATTACAAAATTTTCTAGCTGGTTACAACCTGCAAGCGACTGATATTACCGCCGTTGAGCCTGCGCTTGAATGCTGCGAGTTATCCTCCAAGGCATAAACGGCTGATCAATATTCGCGGGTAGTTTGGCAGTGCACTTGCGGATTATCGCCGATAGCGGCCCCCGATACCTCTGGAAAAATATCCTAATGGCCTGGGTTGCTTAATTTTACATAGTGGTGTAGTTTTTACTTATGGCTCACTAACCGAACAAAAATAATGGCGGTAAAGCGCGGTCCATATGCCTCTGATTTGCAGCGCCAAAGGCGCAGTCAAATCCTGCTTAACACTCGAGAACTACTTGAATCAGAGGGTATCGAGGGTATTAGTATGGCTCGCATTGCTAAAATGAGCAGCGTCAGCACTAAAACTCTCTACAATATTTTCGTTAATCGGGAGGGTTTGCTCTTACAAGCAGCCGCCAACCGACTTGATGAGCTGGTAGCGAGTGCCTCAATTCAGTTAGCAACACCCGGAATTCCCAGGTTACTGGCCATAACAGAGCTCGCTATGATGCCGTTTAGGGATAACCCAGACTTTATGAAGACCGTGGTCGCAATCGTTATTGCTGCGAACGAAAACACCCCCGGTGCGGGCGAGAGAGTGGGCAGGGTGCAAATGCTGGCCTATGACGCGCTGGTGGTTGCTAGAGAAAACGACGAACTTAAATCTGGGGTCGATCTGCAGGAATTGTCATTGATTATTGCTGCCAACCAATGGGGGGTGGCCTTAATGTGGCAGCAAAATATGATTTCACTGGAGCAACTGATCAGACAAACCAACCTTAATCATGTGATCACGCTGATACCCTTTTGCATTGGCGGCCGCAAACAGTGGCTTGAAAAGCGCATGGAGATGTTACACCCCGCGATAACACCTGTATCAAACCAGCCGATTCGGCTTTTGTCCTAACAACTATAAAACCCAAGAGGAAATATCGATGAAAAACTCCAACTCACTAATGAAGCCCGGGACAGCCCGGCATGCGCTGGCCAGCGCATGCTCTGCAAGGTCATCTCTGTCGTCACGCACGTCCCGCAAAACTATTCCAGCGGCCCTGGCTGCGATTGTGGCGGCGACGCTTGCTGGGCCAACCGTAGCAATAGCGCAAGAAAGTACGTTTGCACTGGAGGAGGTCCTCGTCACCGCAACCAGGCGTACTGAATCGATTCAGGACGTGCCGGTATCGGTCACTTCGCTCACCACTGAACTGCAAGAGGCTAGTCTCCGTCGTCTTGATGACATTCAGTCTTTTACACCCAATGTTTATCTAAGGAAACACAGCTCCGCGCCCGGTGGCTTATCAATTGCTATTCGAGGCGTGTCTTCGTCGGAGTATGACAAGAGCTTTGACCCATCAATCGGCGTTATCATGGATGGTTTAGTGCTTGGCACGGCGAGCGGCAGCATGATGCAAAATTTTGACACCAAGCAGATAGAGGTTTTGCGCGGGCCTCAGGGTACGTTGTTCGGCAAAAACACTACGGGAGGTGTTGTTAATATTATTCGTGGAGATATCACCATGGAGTGGGGGGTGGATGCCAGCCTCGCGCTAGGGACCGATGGCAGGGAAGAAGTCAAGGCGGTGGTTAATGTGCCGCTTATCGACGACACATTGGGTATGAAAGTGATGGTTAGCAGCGTCCAAAGCGACGGATATTTTGAGAATGTCACGCTTGATAAGGATGTGGGTGGAGACGACATGCAAACCTACGGCGCCGCGTTACTCTGGCGCCCTACTGAAGACTTTGACCTCAAATTCCATTACGAGGTGTTCGAGGACGATTCTGATGTATTAACGGCCGCTAACGGCAATACGCCGGGTGCGTTTGCATGTGACTTGGAGGGCGTCTTATGGCCGGTGGGATGTGCAAGCACCGATACTGCTAGCGACAAAGATAACGTCACTGGAGGCAGGGAGTCTTATGCGGAGGCTGAAACCGAGATGGCGATACTGACCGCCAACTGGGACTTGGACAAGTTTCTGTTGACGTCTATCACTGCTTACCAGGATAAGGATGAGCAGTATTTGAATAACTTTGACCCTTCCCCAGCAGATTTTCTCTACCTGAATTATTTCAACGAATGGGAACAGTTTAGTCAGGAACTCCGAATAACGTCGCAGTTCTCGGATACTATTCAATTTGTCGGCGGTCTGTATTACTGGGATGTTGCCTACGAGCAGTACTGGGATGTGGGCAAGCTGCATTACAACCTAGACCGGGTCGGAGCAATTACAGGTGTGCCAGGTGGTGCTGGATTTACAGAAAATACACTATCGACCAATGGTCAAGAGCAGGAAACGACCTCCATTGCCGCATTCTTTTCTGGCGATTGGAACCTGAATGATCAGTGGACTTTAACTGCTGGAGCGCGCTATACGCAGGAAGAAAAAGACTTCAGTGGAGGTAACGGAGGTCAATTTTATGAAGACGGCAGCCCACGACCTGATGTATCTGCGGTTTATCAGGATTTTGATGAGACGTGGAGTGAAGTGACTCCCAAGGTTGGTTTCAGTTACCGACCTAATGACGACATGATGGTGTTCGGGTCATACACCGAAGGCTTCAAGAGCGGAGGGTATTTTGGTCGCCAGTCGAACTTTGTCGATGTGGATGCCAAGTACGAGCCGGAATATGTGAACACCTTCGAGTTAGGCTTAAAGAGCGAATGGTTGGGTGGTCGAATGATCGTCAATCCAACGATTTTCTTAAACAGTTATGAGGATAAACAGGAGTCTGTCCTGATACCAATCAGCCTTACCAACGTGTCAACGGTTGTGCGAAATGCCGGTGAACTAGATATTTTCGGCGCTGAATTGGAGGTTCTTTTCCAGGTGACGGAGGCATGGAACCTGCGCGCAAATTATGGCTACCTCGATGCCGAGTATGACAGCTTCGATGCAGACCTGAACGGCGATACGGTAGTAACGGATAACTCTGGTCTGACGCCCAGAAATACTCCAGAAAACTCGTTCGGCATTACTTCAACTTACGTGATGCAGTTGGGTAACGGTGAGCTATCGCTGATGGGTTCATACAGATGGCGCGATGAAGTGTACACGCTTGCTGGTAATGAGCCTGAGAGTCTGCTCGATAGCATTCAAAACCTCGACGCCACGATTAGCTATAGCTTTGGTGAAAATGGGCGTTACCGTGTATCGGCCTTTGGTCGAAATATCACCGATGAGCGGGAGGCGAATTTTGCTGAAATCGGTGGCTTGACGGGCTGGTATGCCTGGAACCGTCCTGCGAGTTACGGTATGGAATTCGCCATAAGCATGTAACTTTACTCACTGCAGTGCGACCCAGCTTTAACCGGCTGGGTTGTACTGACCCTTTCTCCAGACAGTCAAGGTAGTTTTCAACACGCAAGCCAAGTTTTTCTTTCAATTGCTCTTTCTATTCCTTCTTTCTTGCCCCATCCAAAGCGTTATTGTCGCCTTAACCAAAGGTGATAGTCACTTGCATTGAAGCTAGCGAGTCGAACCCTTCTTCAACCCGTGTATCCCAAGATTTAATCGATTTTGCGAAGACTGTGACAGAGCTTCTGTTTCGCTTTTGTTCATATCTGCGCAAGAAATTTAACTACCATACAGAACCATTTATGGGCGTCCGACGAATCAAAGGCAACACTTAACCGGTGCGGCACGTGCCACTTAACGAAAACGGGAAGGAAAACACTATGATTACAAGGACTTTAACTGTAAAAGCTGCAATGGTTGTTGCAGGACTGGGAATGGCGTCAGGGCTGGCAGCAGCGCCACAGGCCGGTCCCGCTGACGCCGTGGCAGTATGTCGCGCAGTACTGCAGGACGATGTGAGTGAGTTGTCTCGATTGCTTGCAGATTACCGCATTCCATCAGCGTACTCCGTGGTGGCGCTAGCGCCAGGAAGCGGTCGCCTGCGAGACGCACGCAATGGATACCTGTGCAATAACATGGCGCTGGACGATTTCGCAGCGGCAGTCGGAGCTGAGCGCACGACTGAAATGCTAGCGGGGGAGTCGACAGTCCAGAAAGACTTTGTCGCAGAGTCGGACGACGTTGGTCCTGAGACCAGAAGCTAACGCGTGCTCCGTGGCACGAAACCCCGCGAGAGCGGGGTTTTTAAGTCAAGAATCGCTGGGCGAGCGCCAGACTCTTTTATTTCTGGAGCCGAACATCTCTGACAATTCCACACGAAATGGTTCTATTCGAATGAGGCAGTAAGATTCGTCTGCTGGCCCGTCAGGCCAGAACCGGGTCAGGTCGTAATCGAGAACCTCCCAGACCCTGTTTTTAGTGGCCGCATCGACCCTCACTTCCGCTGTTCCTCGAACCATCAGGTGAACGAAATCATCTGGTGCCACCTGAAACTGAATATCGACTGCCGCGTTTTTTTGAATTTCTTTCGCTTTCGCAGTCTCCGCCCCCGTTGCGATCCATAGGACTTTGCCTTCCCAAGTGGGATGAACCATGCGTACTCGGGGTGCATTGTTTCTGATTGTAGCCAACGCACACCAGACCGCTTTCTTGGCCGCTGCGTCCACCTCCATGAAGAATTCGTCTTCCTTACCAGGGTCTATATTCGTCATTTTCTGTCACCTGTGAATTGTATTTCAAGCATAGCTGTAATAGCGCTATACGTCATCGAAGAAGCCATGTATACGGGTAATCAGTCATGGACTGCTGATCCCTGTTAGACTGTTTTCTTAGGCCTGGCGTAGTGTCCTGAAAGCAATAAACAACGGTAGGGTAACTAGCATGCGTATACAATTTCGCTATATAAGCATCACACTGCTTTTATGCACATCGATCAATATTCAAGCATCCTATGATTATTTTTCGGTTAACCGCCAGTTGGTGCGCAACGGTATGCAGGCCGTGCTGATGTGCAACGGGCTTTACACCTCTCATCGCCAGCTCGGAGGAATTTTTGAGCAAGAATTGGCTTACCTTGCCGGTGAGCGATTCGGTGGTATTGTCGGCGATGTTGATGGCGGGGATTATAAAATTAACTCAAATTTGCGCTCAGTAGCCGTAGGTGGCGGCGACTCGGGTCCTATTGTCAGTGCGGTTTTTCGCGCCGGCATTGGTTGCGTCGTTATGGCGCCTGATCAGAGCGAAAACGAGATCGATTCGTTGCCCAAGCTTGAGTTGTCAGTCCCCGATCACGATCCTGACTCAATTGCCTGGCCTGTTGGTGACCTGATAAACGATGTGGTAATACCTGATAGCATTAACATCGAAGCGTTGCAGGCTGCCTCGGACTGGGCCTTTGAGCGGCCCAATTCGCAAGAGGTAACGACGAGTCTTGTTGTTGTGTATCAGGGGCAGATAATTCATGAGCGATATGCCGACGGTTTTGACAGACATACCCGCACTCGAACGTGGTCGACTGCGAAAAGTATCGCGTCCACACTCATTGGTATTCTTGTCGACAGAGGCAAGTTGCAATTGGACGAGCCTCTGAATATTGATTGGTTGCCGGTGCTGAAACACCCTGAGGCTGATCCCAGAAATGCTATAACCTTGCGCCATACGCTGCATATGTCCAGCGGCTTATATCCGGTTGACGATACTGACCGTAAATATACAGCCGGATCTAGCCTTGCTTACTGGGCGGGCGCCTCATCCATTGATGGCATGCGCGATCGCGGCCTGGTCCGTCAACCCGGCACTTACTGGGACTATGAAAATTTTGATACCTTGTTAGCAGTTTACGCTATGAAAAAAGCGCTTGGCGGCGGCGAGAATTACCGGGCATTTCCTCAGCGTGCTTTGCTTGAAAAAATTGGCATGAGGAGCACCCTAGTGGGCGTTGATCGCTTTGGTGATTTTATTTTGAGCTCTCAGGTTTACACGAATACTCGAGACCTCGCGCGATTTGGACTTCTTTATGCTCAAGATGGGATGTGGCAGGGTGAGCGAGTTATTTCGCAAGAATGGATATCCTTTGTGCGCACACCAGCACCCACTGCTTTGTCGCATGGTGGTTTTTATGGGGGGCACTGGTGGTTAGTTCCAGAGGGGCGTGAAGATGTGCCCGCATCCGCCTATGCAACGGCAGGGACGCGTGGTCAATTTGTGATCGTTGTTCCAACACTCGACCTGGTCATTGTCAGGCGAGGGTTAGACTATAGCCCTGAGGGTTTTGATTATTGGGACCTATTGCGCGAGGTGGCTAAAGCCGTTCATTAAACGTCGCAAATCTTGGTCCATCGTGCTCGAAAATGAAACGTCCACGGCCCTAATCTAGCCTTGCAAATTCACTGGGTGCCGAAGCGTTACATTGCCAGTGCCTTCTAAATATACCCAAGCGCGCCGTTTGGAAAGTTTGCTAGTCCGGGCAGAGCGGTGGCCAATTCCTGGTTATTTAAACCAAACCATTGGCCCAGGGGGGCAGCGAACTGTTCTACCGAGGCAGTAGGAATGAGACGACCGTTGCCGGCGTCCTGATTATGGCCAAGCTGCGCTATGGGGATGTCACCATAAATATTGCCGCCGCGAACGGCTCCGCCAACCACGAAGTGATGGCCGCCCCAGCCATGGTCGGTGCCATCACCATTTGCCGTAAGAGTACGACCAAAGTCTGCAGCGGTGAAGGTGGTGACCTGGTCCGCCACACCCAACTCCTCGGTGGCATTGTAGAAAGCGGTCATTGCATCGCTAAGGGTCTGCTGCAGTCCCGGCAGTGCTTGTGCCTGGTTCGAGTGCGTATCAAAGCCGCCCAAGCCCACGAAGTACACCTGCCGTTTAGCACCAATGGCCTGCCTAGAGCCAATAGTCTCAGCCACGGCGCGTAACTGGCTGCCCAGGCTGCTCGCAGGAAAGGGAGTGTCAAGGGGGGTTTCTGTAGCTAGCGCAAGCTTATCGTTGGCATCCAGTGAAACCCGGCTGATGTCAATAAAGTCCTGCTCAAACAGACTTTGGCGGGTTGAACCGACCGAGGCAAAATGATCTCTGAGCATATCGGAGACGCCGGCGGGCGCCGCTTCCACGACACGGATCGTGGGGACGCCATCGGTGCCGATCTGGTAGGCGCCTACGCTGTTGCCTGTGAGGAAAACGGTACTACCGAACAGAGATATTTGCGAGAACACGGCTTCCGTGTTGGCACCGCTAACGGCATCGCCAAAACGTCCTCCCCAGCCTACCTGAGCACCCTCTGGTGCAAAAGACAGCCAGGTTGATTGTTGGTCGTTGTGCGAGAATAGCCTTTTTGGGAGTTCAGTGCTGCGATTGTTAAAGGTGGTCCGATTCGTCGGTTCCAGCAGTGGGCCAACATTGCCTACGATAGCCGCCTTGCCTTGCTGAAACAGTGAGTGCAGACCGTTCATTTGCGGCGGCAGGGCAAATTGTCTATCGCCAAAAGGGTTGCTGGCGGTTTCCAGGGCCAATAATTGGTTCTGAGCCCGTGAGGAGCCCTGTGGCAGCGCGTCATAAGTGGACATAAGGGTTTTACGCGCAGTAACAAATTGGTTGTAGGACGCAGTATCAAACGGTAATACGGTATCGTGGCAGTCCATGCCGCCGAAAAGAAAAACGCACACCAACGCGCGATAGCCTTCGATGTCCGCTGCATGTGCCTGGAAACTGGCGAGATTCCCCAGCAAAGTGTTACCGCCTGCGAGCAGTGGCAAAGCCATTGTATTGCGTAAGAATTGCCTTCGATTATGCATAATCTGTTCCTTTATTGCCCCATCTAGCGCAGCACGATGTACTCTGGCGACGTCATTATCAGAATTACCGCTGCTTGTGTTTTGAGCTCGCTGGTGTCGGTGCTTTGCTGGTCAATACTAGCGAGAACATCAGTGATGCGCTGGCGTGTCTCCGGAGCGAGGGTTCCGTGGGTCAGGATCAGGTCGAGACTGTCGAGTAGGGCGGTGATGTCGTCGGCCAGTGATGTGTAGGGGGCATAGTCGGGCACAAAGGCCCGCGGGAGACTGTTGTCATACCGGGGTGAGTTTTGCAGCGCGAACAGGGTGAGAAAGTTGGCATAGCCGATAATCGTCCCCGCATTGGTGATCTGCAGTTCTGGCGCGGTGAGGCCGGCATCGCCGGTACTAGTGCCCGCTGCGATGTAACCGGGTCGGTAGAAGTTGAACACGGAGGGAGAGCCATAGGGCTGCTGACCTAAAAGCTGAGGACTGCTTGTGTTTCTCAGAGCTCGTTCATTGCTGCTGTCGGCACTGTTTACCTCAAATGCCCTGGCCCAATGAGTAAAGCGAATAACTGGCTCGCGCAGCTTGCCTGACGCAGGGTTATCGGTAACCGAGGCGTCGCCTGCATCTATATCGAACAACACAGCCGAGATCATCGCCGCAAGGTCGCCGCGCTGCCCTGTTCCGATCACCTCACCTCCAGGAAGTTGGTAACTACCTGCGTCGAATGCCTCGGACACCCTTCGCACGTGGGCGTTAGTGGGATGACTGGTGACAAAGCGTTGGATGAGTTGGCGCCCGAGAAAGGGGCCCAGATTGGGGTGTTCGAAGATGATATCAAGCGCAAGCTCTATGCTCGCTGCTCCGCCAGTACCAGCGGCTATCGTATTGCCAAGGAATTGTTTGGCACCACTTGCGCTATACTCGTCAAACATTTCTAGCGATGCATGAAAGGAGGCGAGCGGCACCCGGTCTAGGCGGGTGTCAAAGTTGGCCCCTGAGAAGCTTAAACCGGTGAATACTTTTGCAAGCTCGGTGATGTCACTGTTGTCGTAGAGTTCTACATCACTGCCATCTTCCGCCTTCACGGGCTGGCCATTGGGTTTGAGTTCCACTAGTCCAAGCGTAAACAGTTGGAGAATCTCCCGGGCATAGTTCTCGTCTGGCACCCGGCCCGTTTCTGCATCTGCTGGGCGATTGCGCAGGTAGGTCAGGTAGATTGCCATGGCTGGTGAATAGGTGACACGTTCCAACAAGTCGCGATAGTTGCCGAAGGCGCCCTCGGTCAGGGTATCCATATAATGCGCCAGGATCTGTGGGGCGTCGCCGACGCTGCTGTTTGCTGACACCACCAGGATTTGAGACAGAGCAAAGGCCATGCGCTGTCGCAACTGATCTTCCCCTTTTATGGCAGCTGTCCAGAAAGACACCGCGGGAAGCGGCTTTAGCTCTTGCAGGGTGTCACCATTCTCGTCGAAGAACCGGCCGTCCGCAGGAAATTGCGACAAGACTGCTTCGAGATGCAAGGTTGCGGGTTTCTCCAGTTGCTCTAGCAGCCAAGCCTCGGGCCCATCAGCCACCACAGCGTTGATGGTATTTCGCGTCGGGCCAAACGTTGCTTGGCTTAGGAATCGTGCTGCCTCAGCCTCTTTAAACACCAACGTAGTTGGTTTCGACTCAGGTTCCGGCGCGGGAGTAGAATCTGTGGGGGGCGCTGCAACTGGCGCGGGACTGGTGTTTGCGGCGGGCGCAGAAGAGCCGCCGCCACCGCCGCCGCAGGCGACCAGTAACAAGACTAAGATTGCAGATACCAACGATCTTATTAAGTGAATAACTGACATGTTGTGGCCTGTATGTCCTTGATCAATAGCCTTACTGCAAGCAGGTTCGATTACTGTCCAGGCGTTATTAACATTGGGAGGACGTTATCCGATTGAGAATCAGAGTTCACCAAGATTTCCGTGAAAAAGAGTAAAAAATTGTAAAGCGGCAACTGGCTAACGTCGAGAGCTGCGACTCCCCTGTGGGAGTCCTGTCGTAATCCAACTGAACTGATCTGCACTGCAGAACAATGATTTTTCTAGTTGCAGCGACTGTAGCTGGACTACAATGCAGAATGAACAACAGGAGTTTCCCATGCGCTCACAAAAGCTATCGTCTGCGATGATTACGCAACAACTAGACCAACTTCCTGAATGGACCCTTGATGAAACTAAGCTTTATCGCCACTTGATTTTCGAAGACTTTATTGAGGCCTTTGGGTTCATGACTCAGGTAGCGCTGCTGGCTGAGGCTATGGATCATCACCCTGAATGGTCCAACGTATACAATCGAGTGGATATTTATCTGACGACGCACGACGCAGGTGGGATTTCTGAGCTGGACTTTACGCTGGCAGGACAAATAAATAAGTTGTTGCGGACGAAGAAATAAGGCGGAAGATGCTGGTTTTTTGCTGCACAGTTTGGCCTAAGTTGCACTGCAATCTGAGCGGGCACCTGGTCGGTGCCCGGCAGAGTCATCGAGGAATTAGTTTGTCTGGTGAGTAGGGCGGTGGCCCAAGACCGGGAGCTGGTTTTCCCTGGTCTTGAGCAGCTAATTTCTCGCTATCCTTGCTACGTGTAACTACTGCCCCATTTGCTCAATAAACTCCATTTTCTGATCATAGTGATCAGAATTGCGAAACTCCCTACCGCAGAAGGCCATTTCATGACCCTGATATAAGCTGCCGTAGCGGCTATCGCATATATCTTCGCGATTACACCAAAGCGGTGGAAACCATAAATCTGAACACCACTCTACTGTGGAGTTTCTAGCGCCGGCAGAATGAAAAGCCACGGCGCCGTCGCTGTGCCAGGGCAATAACCACCAACCTGCGTTCAACGTGCCATCGTCACTACCGACTTCATCCAAAAAGCCACCGATATGCCTGATTGGTACGCCCTGTGTGTTGCTGTGGTTGTATAGGTTACGAACTTTGCTGGGGGACAACTCACTTGCTAAATCGCATGCAAATAAATCAGCAACGCTACCCCAGTTAGACAACTCACTTCCGCCACCGGCTCCAGCTGAAGTCCTTACCTCAATAATATTCCAGCTGAGAGACCGCTCACACACTCTGCGTTTGCCTTTACCAGTGCAGACCTCATCTTGCGTAGCCATGCGGTCCAGTGCGTAACCCAACACATTATCCCCGTTTGAATAATTATAAATCACACAGCTGTTACTATCCGTGCAGCAATGGTCGAGATATCGCGTGAGTGTCTTAGCGGCAACCTGCGTCCCCGCGTTCTCCGTCTGCACGGCCTTGATCTCTACCGCAGCAGCGTTACCACTAATCCCCGACACATCGGCTAATCTGTCGGACTCTCCGGGGTAATCCCATTGCGTCGAGCACATGCCTCCAAGATGCAGAAAAGCAATTTGATCCGAATCGCTCTGGCAGTCTCCGAAATCTTGTGCGCAAACGGGCGCATAGTCAGCGCAACAGTTACCCTGTGATTCGCAATCGGGCAAGCACGAGCAGCTCCCATCGTTGCCGCTGCTTCCACAATAGCTATCGATCACCTCGCAGCTGCGTTTTTTACCCTTACCTTCGCAGACTTGAGTCGCCTCACTTTGCAGCATCTCGCATCGGCCAAAATTGCCTCCACCAATAGAACCTGCCGAAGCGAATTGCGCCATTAGCAGAAACAATGCAAAGGCCTGCATTAAAACCATCAAACGATTCAGTTGTAAAAACATCGCCATGCTCTCCCTAAATATGCCTGAATTCTTTCAGGCAGTTGCTATGTACTTGTTATTCGGGCGGCGCGAATTCAACGCCACGCGCCAGCGCTTCTTTGTAGAGTTTTAGCATCCGTTCGGTACGCAAGCTACGCACTACTGTATTTTTGAACTGGTCAAGGTCGTAATCCTGGCTGATGTATTGACCTTCTATTAAGGCAAGATGGTCACTGCCTGCCATTGACATTGGGTTCAGGCGTTCTCCGCGAAGTGTCGTTAAATAAAACGGTCCCTGCACCTCTCTATCATGAAAAAGCAAACCATCGAATTCTAAGCTAGCTACCCTGGAACCCGGTTCCAGATTAGTGTCCAGCTGCGATCTGCCAAAGGGTTGGCCAAATCGATCATGTATGTTGGCACTGATACGGTAGGTGCCCGCCAGTTTTACTTCGATACCGACGTCAAAAACAAGATCGCCCGAGTGCAGATAGTCAGCGGACACGGCAGTGAAATTAGCCGGGACCCTGCTTGAACCGGTGAAATGAAAGTCTAATATCGCTTCACGTGTTTCAACGCCAAAGTTACCGAATGCAACTCTCACCCTAATTGGGCCCGTGTAGTCAGGCCAGAATAAGTCAGGCTGAAAACTCGTCTCAGCGCCTTGGCCTGCTGCAGTAACCGCCAGTTGTCGTTTTAGTACGGTGCCATCGGCGCTTCGAATTTCGGCCTGCATGCTGAGCGTATTTGCGGCCGCTGGCAGGTCGTTGCGCCACAGTTCCAGACTGATCTCTGCAACGTCATCGCCTGTAATAAAAAATCGGTCAGCGGTTAGCAATATATCCCAGTCTGCATCTGGGCTAAGAGGGTTGCGTGACAATGGTCGTCTGCGTTCGTGGCGGGCGCCAGGGTCAACCAAATCTAGGTTTTTCTCCGTGATGGCCTGGGTGCCATCACCGTAACGATTGAGGTCTTTAAAGAGTTGTAGTGTGTCGCGACCGCTTTGCTCTGTCTGTTCAACAGCTTCACTTTGCGCTGATGAAACAATAGGGAAGGAGCCCAATGGTGCTGCGGTCGTTTTTGGGGGGGATGCGTCTGTTGGCAGTCTGGTCGCGACCGGTGTCGATTTAGTAAGGACGGGTGCACGGGCACTAAGCAGCCACAAGCACGCGCTCAGCAGCGCTGCTGTGGCGATGAATATCTTGTCGCGCCTGCCTAAAGGGGGCAATTGCTTCTCCCTAACGACCTTAGCGATGTTCTCTCACCAATGTCGTGCGCTTCACCAACCCAACCCTGAGACTGGCTTCAATGTCATAACAATACAGCTTAGGCCAAGTTTTGAAAATAGTAAAAAAACGATGCGTTAGGCCCCAGTTATCACTATCACTAGGGTTTTTTAGGTTAAAGCCTAGGCGTGCTAAAGAGCTTATGGGCAAGAAATCGACTTACAATCACCGGACATCACATCCGCAAAGGGTTGCCAGCGCAAGGGTATCGCGAGACTGGTGATTAGTAAGGCCGGATTAAATCTGGCTCATGCGCGTATTTGATGGCCAATTGAGGAGTAAAGTTGCAATTTGCGATGCAATACGCAATTTACGCGGAGGTCTGCTGGCCGCGAAGCCTTACTTGCACTCAAGAAACGTGACTAACCCAAGATGCTGATAATAGAGCCGCTAAACACGAATTAAATTTAAAAGAATCTGTGTAATTGTTTCCACGTTAGTCCTCTAGACTCTCCTCTGCTGGTCACCAATTGGGAAATTCAATTCGCTGGTTTGCCGTGGTAAACGTTTTTCAACGGCACGCAGCGGAGTGAGAGATGGCAAAATTGTGGCCTTTCTCGATGCTATTACATGAGTCAGGTCGCTTCTAACGATAGCCTAATAGTGCTCAGGGTGATAACTACAGTAACGGTTCATGCATTCCTATACAGGAGCTTCGTTTATGAAATACTTTAAATATATCGCATCGTTTTTGTTCTGCAGCCAATGTTTTGCGCAAAGCACGCCATCCGAGCTTGCTGAAATGAGCTTCGATGAGCTGTTTTTCATCGATAGTAGTCCTTCGGCTTCGACTTCGCCATGGACATTGGGCTACGCGTATAAATTTGCCGAGTACAAGGGTTATCTTGATGGAGATTCATCGTTAAGCAATGACGAAGTCTTGTGGGAACCGGGAAATGAACCAAGGACGTCCGACAATTTCCCTGTGGTACCCACAGTAATTACCCAGGAGGTTCATACTGTATCCTTGGCCTATGAGATCAGCCCTCAATGGCAAGTTAGTCTGTTAGTTCCCTATATCCGGCAAGAAACAGATCACATCAGTATCGTCGGAAATTACGAAACTTTTGTTATCGAGACAGACGGCTTGGGAGACATCACGACGCAAGCGACCTATCGATGGAATACTGGTAGCGCGGAAACATGGGCAATCGGGTTTGGTTTGAGACTGCCGACCGGGTCGATTGATGAAGAGGGTGATACGCCTCGCGCACCGGGAGATCAAGAACTCCCGTATACGATGCAACTTGGCTCGGGCACCTATGATTTTCCACTCGACGTCATGTATAAATTGAGCGGGAAACATCAGATTACACTGGGTGCCTCAGCCAATATTC
Organism: Candidatus Seongchinamella marina; assembly: GCF_026262685.1. NCBI lineage: Bacteria > Pseudomonadati > Pseudomonadota > Gammaproteobacteria > Cellvibrionales > Halieaceae > Seongchinamella > Candidatus Seongchinamella marina. Next base: position 14,871 of record NZ_SHNP01000004.1, on the reverse strand, counting down.
GAACAGGGACTAATGATCGAGGCTATAGACTTGGTAACAATTACAAATTGACCAGTCAATACTCTACTGCAATATCTCAAAGAGTAGACGTTTTTGGTGGATTGAGCCTTGTGTACAGCGATTCAATCCACGGTCAAGACGATGCGCTACTAATTGACTCACCTTTCCCATATCCCGCTTCAATAACCAACCCAGACCTTTATGGCGGTAAAAAAGTAAATTTGAATATCGGTTTATTGTGGGAAGCTACGAACGACTTTTACCTTAAGCTCGACATAAATAAACCCGTGTATCAGTACCTCAACGGGCCACAACCTAAAGAAAACTGGACAGGTGCATTTTCGTTGACGAAAAAGCTATAAATAGGTAGCTAACGTTAACCGAAAAATATAAAAATGAAAAAGATCAGGCGACTGATTGTCAGTTTTGGAAGTGTGGTCTTGCTCATGGCCAATTGCACAGTGAGATCCGATAGCTCATTGGAAAGAGGCGATCAACTAAAAGCCGTTTATTTGTTTAACTTCACCAAATATATCAGCTGGCCTGATTCCAGTTTTGAGTCAAAGTCAGAGAAAATTAGTATTTGCGTTGATGCGCCTGCAGTATTCCGCGAATTCCTGGGCGAGATAATCAATAATAAGCGGGTCGGAGAAGCGCAACAATTACTGGAGGTAGTCAGTCTCGATGTGGCAGTTGATTGCGAGTTAATCTATCTCGTAAAAAGAGATAATAAGTTGCCAAGAACCCTCAATAATTCTGTTATTGTTACGGACTCTGGTGACAACTATTTTCCTGAAACTGAAATCAAGTTCTATATTCTTGACAAAAAATTAAGGTTTGAAATTGATCTTGATAAATTTAAAAAGAAAAACATTACCGTAAGCTCGGAGCTACTGAAGCTGGCAAAAATAAAATGATTTTTTCGATGAAAAAAATTCGAATCAGTTTTTTCTATAGGCAACTTCTAGCCCTTGTTGTCATTAACTCTATACCGCTAATTTTCGTTTCTACCGAACTCCTTTCATCCAGCTATTCTCATATTAAGGAATCGCAGGAAATTTTGCTGAAAGAGCGACTGTCTTTTCTTTCCTCAACCGTGGCGTCAGCTATTTTGTTTGATGACGTCAATACTGCACACAGTATATTGTCAACGCTAGAGCAGGATAAGGATGTTCGCTACGCGAGGATCTACGATGCAGACAGCAATTTATTCTCTGAATATTCGCGGTTAAACGAGGTTGACTCTAGTGGTTTTGATAGTAGCAATGAAGAGATTGAGTATGCTGAAACTATAATTTACCTTCGCAGTCCGATAATCTTTGATAATGAGCATCTTGGGTTTGTGACCCTGTCGGCAGACACCTACTATGCCGGGCAAACGAAAAGAACGGATTTTTATCTGGCACTGGTCGCCGTAATTATCGGAAGCCTTTCATTGGCACTTTTGCTGAATTGGTTTGTACAGAGGCGACTAAGCGCTCCAATTAATAATTTGATGGGCGTTATCAAATATGTGTCCCGCCAAGCAAAGTATGACCGGCAGCTTGCAGTGCCTAACGATCCAGAGTTCAGTGAACTTTTTATAGGTATCAACGAGATGCTCAATACATTGAGCCAGCATGAGCAGGAACGTGAAGAAGCATCGGCTCAAATTATACAATCATCAAAATTGGCAACGCTGGGCGAAATGGCGACCTCGGTCGCGCATGAGTTAAATCAACCACTACAGGTTATCCGCCTGGCAGTGGCAAATGCCTCTCACAGAATAGCCAGTGGTAACCCGGACCTCGAAATCGTCAGTGAAAAACTTAGTCGCATTGATGGTCAGGCAGAAAGAGCGTCTGCCATTATCGATCATATGCGAATATTCGGTCGCGAGGCCAAAGAAGAATTGGAGTACATCGACCCTAAAATGGTGATTACGAATTCCCTAGATTTGATGGGGGAACAAATGCGTTTAAATAATATCGAAGTCACGAGTGATCTTCCGGAAGAATGCTCGTTGGTCTTAGGCCATATGATCTTGATGGAACAGGTTATGTTGAATCTATTAACTAACGCTCGTGATGCCATTGACCAAAACTCCGGAGAAAGGAAAATCGCATTGCGTGTATTTGAAGACGCTGAGGGTGTGCACATTACTTCTACTGATACTGGCGGAGGCATTCCGGAGGATGTTCTGCCGCGAATTTTTGAGCCTTTTTATACGACCAAGGACATCAATCAAGGTACGGGCCTAGGTTTGTCTGTTGCCTATGGAATTGTCCGAGATATGCGCGGAACTATTGCCGCTGGAAATACTGCAAACGGTGCACAGTTTACAATTACATTTCCCTTAACTAGTGATTAAAGACGTTGAAAAACGCTTTATTTTCACAGGGAGAAAAAAATGATGACTACTTTTTTTGTCGCACCTAAAGTACGAGATTTTTAATCAGGAGAAGCTGGCTACGATGCAGATCGCGATCGACGCAGTGAGCTAGGTTTATCGGAAGCGGGTGTAATCGACAAGCGCACATAGTGGGTTGCGTTCAACTAATAGCGCGAATTGTCGATTGTACAAAAACCTTATTAAAAGTCAGTTTTTTACACTATCCTTGCTAGCTTGCCGACAATCTTATTTTCATTCTAAAGCGTTTGTTCGAATTACTGTGGCCGCATGGTATACACTGCCCTGCAACGTTGATGAATGAAGAGGCCATACAGTTGAACGCCATCACACCAATCTCAAAAGAAGAAACAGGCCAGCAACGCTGGGACAGATTTACACCGATAAATACCGGCGAAGAATATATCGAGAGCCTGCGTGGTAGAGGCCTCACCGTCTATTTGATGGGTGAGCAAATTGATGAACCGGTCGACCATCCAATTATACGCCCTTCTATAAACGCGCTCAGGGCTACCTATGATCTGGCTATCGACGACCCGGATTTGGCGACGGCATGGTCGCCATTGATCGATTCTCCGGTGAATCGATTTTTGCATCTGGTTGAGTCGCCGGAGGACCTGGTACTCAAGAACCGTATGCAACGCAGAATGGGGCAGCTGACCGGGACCTGTTTTCAGCGCTGTGCCGGACTGGACACTATCAGCGTGCTGCACTCGATTACCTATGACATCGATCAGAAGCACGGCACAGAATATCATCAACGATATCTGGATTTCATGGTGCATGCCCAGCGCAATAACATCATCCTTGGAGCGGGGATGACTGACCCTAAGGGCGATCGTGGCAAGCGTCCCCATGAACAAGACGACCCCGACCTGTTTATGCATGTCACCAAACGCACCGATGCTGGGCTGTACGTCAAGGGTGCCAAAGCGCACATGACAGGTGGTCTTAACTCGCACTGGATCTGCGTGATGCCGACCATGAACATGTTAGAGGAAGACCGCGATTACGCGGTGGTAGGCCTGTTGCCCGCAGACGCGAAGGGCATAAGTTATATATACGGTCGTCAATCTTGTGACACAAGGGCTTTGGAAGAGGGCGATATCGATGCGGGCAACGCCGAGTATGGCGGCCAGGAAGTGTTGGTCGTTTTCGACGACGTCTTTATCCCATGGGAACATGTGCTTATGGACGGAGAGTACGAGTTTGCCCAGACCATGGTCTCACGCTTCACCGCCTACCACCGTGCGAGCTACGTCTGTAAAACAGGACTTGGTGACGTCATGGTCGGCGCCGCTGCTGCAATTGCTGAGTACAACGGTGCGGACAAGGCTAGTCATATCAAGGATAAGCTGGTCGAAATGACGCACCTTAACGAAACCATATTTTCTTCAGGCATCGCCTCTTCGTATCAGGCCAGTCAGTTAGATTCCGGCATCTTTATGAACGATGAACTGCTGTCTAACGTCTGTAAGCACAACGTAACGCGCTTTCCCTATGAGATTGCACGATTTGCGCAGGATCTTGCCGGAGGCCTCATGGTAACGCTGCCATCGCAACAGGACTTTGAACATGAAGAAGCTGGCCCAATACTGGCAAAGTACCTGAAGGGCAGGTCGGACATACCGGTAGAAAAGCGTATGCGCATGCTCCGCCTTATCGAGAACATGACCCTGGGCAGGAATGCTGTGGGTTACCTGACTGAGTCATTGCACGGGGCTGGTTCACCGCAAGCCCAGCGCATACAAATTCTACGCAGCATGGATGTAGAGCGTAAAAAGCGCTACGCCGAAAATCTGGCGGGCATTGACGTCATCGCGAGTGACGCTGACTGACGCCAATTCGCAATGCTATTTTAGCGAAAAAAAATGCGGCTTAAGGAGTCTTTTGGGCAATAAGCTTAGCCGCAACGTTCAGGTCTAATTCCAAGTATTGGCAACAGCCTAAGCAGGCCCGTTCACGCGATTTGGTGGATAAAATTTGTGGCGCTGCCGTTGCCATCGCTCAAGAATCGGGCGTACTTGCGCTGAACACCAATTCCATAGCGAATCGCGCTGGCGTGGATATATCTTCGTTGTAGAGATTCTTCCCCAATAAGGCGGCGTTCGTTCAATACATCGTTTCAAAATGGCTGGAGCAGGTGAAAAAGATTTGGGAGAAATGTGAGTCAGATCTCGCACTTCAGCAACCTGGAAGCAGGAATGAGCCTGTTCCCGGAGTCCATGCGGTTTCATCTTGGAAGGGTAATGCCTAAGCGCAGCTAATTTCCCTGCGTCCGCGGGCGCTTTAATCCCACATTCACTGGCAACTGCCTCTAAAATTCTGCAAAACCCCTTTCTACTGATACGTAGAAGTCTTCGTGGGCGCACACGGGCATTTTCGGCCTACATTCCCCTCAAGGGGCAAGATATTCACTTTCCCTTCCGCGCAGACGACTAATACGCAGGCACTGCAGGGCTTCCAGCGATAGGCGACAGCGCATTTATTGACGAAAGTTTGCGATTTTTTCCCAATTTTGAGAACCGGTTCGCAACTATTTGTTGTTTTTAGTGTTATTGTACGGAAAATTGAAACGACTGTTTCAACAGTGCGTCAATAACAGTTGCACCGTCGAAGCAGCTAAAGCCCAGACGTGGATCGAGAAGAGTTAAAGGTGGGTTTATATGGAGACAAATGCTAACAACCTAATGTTGACCAGACCTCCTGGTGGCGACTACGTCAACCAGAGCTGGAGCAGCCTTCGCACCTCTGGCAACGTACCTTATGACACAGAGCATGGGCATTTTTCGCCCAAGGTAAGACAGCAGCAGGGCTTTACTTTGATAGAACTGATGGCCGTGATCGCAGTGCTGATTGTTATGTTAACGGTCGCTGTGCCGGGGTATCAGAGCCTGATTCTCAATAATCGATCGCTCGGCGAATCTTATTCTTTGCGTGCCGCACTCAGTAATGCCCGTTCTGAGGCCATGACCAGGCGCGCTCCGGTGGTGGTCTGCCCGACGAACAATGGAGTTACTTGCGATACAACGCTCCCCAACTGGTTTTCTGGGTATATGAGCTTTGTCGACACTAACGACGACTTGGCCCCCGACCCTAATGACCCAGACGAGGAAATCATCCAATACGTACTCGGTGTTGATGCCATGCTCGCTTTTGATAATGCCAGTAACGTGGTTCGGTTCGATCCGCGAGGCTATGCCCTGAGTTCACAAGGCACTTTTACGTTGTGTGACAGGCGTGGTGCCAACAAGGCACGAGCGCTGATTTTAAATCCAGTTGGGTCGGTGCGTGGCGCTCTGGATACCGATGGTGACGACATAGTTAACGATGACGGCGGCGTCAACATTGGCTGTTAACATTATCAGAAGAGCGCCGCCGCTGAGACTTCGCGGTGTCACCCTAATTGAGGCGTTAATTACTGGTCTCATTTTAGCAATCGGGATAATTGGCGTGGTCAGCCTACTGGCGATGGCGAAAGCGTCTCAGCATGAAGCTATGCAGCGCACTCGCGCAATCTCCATGGCAGATCATATGCTTGAACGTATTCGCCGTAATCCAGCTGGCATCGCCACTTACCGCACCGGCACTTCGGGATTCAACCTTCCCCTTGGTAATAGCACAATTAGCGAGGAGCCCGATCCCAGTTGCAGTTCTGCTAGTTGTACGCCGTTGCAATTGGCTGCTCACGACCGTTGGGTCTGGGAGCAGTTACTAGATGGTTCAGCAGTCACCGTTACCAGTGGTGGAAACACGGTAAGCGCCACATCAATGAGCGGTCTTCGCGGCTGCGTCACTTTTACTGCTGATACAGGTAAAGCTAATACCGGCATTGTGAGTGTCATCTTGCAATGGCAAGGAATGCGTGAAACAAGCGATGCGGTTGGTATTGGTGGGTCAGTTTGCGGCGGCGCGTCGGCTAATTCTGATCCGACGCGCAGGCAAGTTGTTATCGACAGCTATCTAGTTGATGAGGCTGAGATATGAGCGTGACGCTGTCAATGCCATTAGTCAGTAAAACTAATCGTGGTTTCTCATTAATAGAATTCATGATTGCCATGGTGCTTGGCCTTATCATTATCAGCGGCGCAACTTCAGTCTACCTCGCTTCCAAGAACTCCCTCATCGAGTCGGAGCAGTTCGCCTCGGTCTCTGAAAATGGTCGTTTCGCGCTGCAGATTTTAAATTATGCTGCCAGACATGCTGCTTTTTTCGGCAGTGCCGCACCGGCAGACATTCGCAAGGATGCTTCTCTCGGGGCTGTGTCAGGCGATTGTGATGATCCCGCGAGCGCCTACAACACTTCCGCCACATTCTTCGCCGTGCGGGCAACGAGTGCCGATGTATTGGGTTGTATTGACGATGCCATGCCCAACACCGATGTTTTGGTATTAAAAAACGTCAGGGCCAAGCCTCTGTACGACGCCAATCCGGATGATCCAAACGCTCTGCGCGATGGCGTCATTTCATTTCCGGCGGGGGGATGGGACGCAGAGTCCGTCTATGTTGTCGCCAACAGTGAAGCCGGTTTGATTGTCGATGGCGCGGATGCGAAGCCTGACGTGTATGAGGGAAGTGAACTAGCGCTTGGCGTCGCTTGGCCTTACAGAATTCAGATCTTTTATATTCGTAACAGTGTCGCGGGCCCAGTCCTCAGTCGGAAAGTATTGGGTTGGAATGGCACTGCAATGGCGATAGAAAGTGAGAACCTGGTGCAGGGAGTTGAGAACATGCGCTTCCTGTTTGGCTTTGACAGCAATAACGATGGTGATGTTGACAGCATCAACAGTTTGGCTGCGGTCGATGCAGCCAATGCATGGGATAGAGTGATCTCGATGCAGGCTTTTATTTTGCTTCGTAGCCAGGAGACCGACCCCGGCTATATCAACGAGAAAACCTATCGGTTGGGCGATATCACGTTAGCGCCCGCAGACGATATTCGCAGGTTATTGATGCAAACAGAAATCACCCTCCGGAACCCCCGGCTGGTGTTGAGAGGAGGTGCCTGATGGCGAGGAAAAAATTCTTGAGCGCGCGTGAGCAGGGGATCGCTTTGATAACTTCTCTGCTTTTTTTGCTGGTCGTCACTCTTATCAGCGTGACGGCGGCCAACAGCAGTGCGCTAGGCTTACGCATGTCGGCCAATATGCAGGATGCTTATCAATCGTTCTCAGCTGCGGAGGCTGGTATTTACGCCGCCCTGGGACAATCGGGCTCGGCGCAAGATCCTTTTATGCGACAGGCCGTTGTGGAAGCGCCTTTTGCGTCGGTAACCCAGCACCCATTGCGCGATATGGCCACTGACCCCAATGATGTGCCAGTCGACGTAGATGTATTTCTGATATCGATCGAACGAACATGTCCAAGGCCGCCGACCTCTGGCGGTGGCACTAGCGTTGGCCTGCTGAACTGTGACTTTTATCGAATCAAGTCAGAACACGACCTTCCGGGTAAAGCCCGTACAAGAGTCGAACTGGGTGTCGTCAAGACCGTCATTGGTAGCAGTGGCTAAATTGGTACTGAAATTTGAGTGAACGCCTGTAACGGAAGGCAGGTTGTGGAGGATAGTACAATGGTGAAAAGGATTTTATGTGTCTTTAAAGCCCCGGGGCTGCTGGCGTTGCTTGCAGTGTTTACGGGCTTTGTGTTGGCAGACGACACCGAGATATACCAAGCAGATTACAGTGCCTCAACAGGCGCCAGGCCCAAGGTACTTATCGTGTTCGATGACTCGGGAAGTATGCGCAATGAAATCGATCAGCAGCGCCCGCCTTACGATCCTAACGCGACTTATGATACCAGCGTCTCCGCCGATCGTATTTACTGGTCGACGAACGGCAGTGTGCCTGGTACTGGCAGCAACGACTATTTTTCAGCGAGTAAAAATCGCTGTGCTTCTTCTTTTAGCAGCCTCAGCGACGCTGGTCGATTCACACCAGAGCGGGCACGGCGCTGGGTGAACTCGACTATTCAGCAGGGGCAATGCACCACCGCTTGTCCTGCGGGAGAGACCTACCAAAATCCGCCCGGGCCTAACAACGCTGGTTGTTATCAGCAGGTCACTAATGAAACACCTGCGCCCAAGCTGGTGTTCGTGGAATCGACTAACAGGGCAAACTGCAACCAAAGCTCTTCAAACTCATTGACTTGGGTGAGGATCAAACCGAGCAATGAAAAAGGCTGCTACGACACGGTCACTACCCTCGATCCCATATCAGGTTGGGTGTATCGCCAAAACGATAGCGGAAACAACTGTCCTTCTGGCATGAACCGTCTCATCGTTAACCCAGCAGGCTCAGGCAATAATGACCGTTACGATGCTTGTTTTGAACTTTTAGAAGAACCGGTTACAACGGTCACAACAGAGTGGCAGTTTTCTGGCCCCCGCGTGGAAATTTGTGAGCCTGACACCCCGGTGCCTGGAAACTGGGCGGCACTCTCAAATACCGTGCATACGCCCGACCATGTGGAGTGCCTTGATGATGTAAACAGCTTAAATGCAGGCAACGGCAGTGGTGAGGGTGATGGCTATCCACAAAGTAATGCAATGGACGGCAACGAATATGGAGGGTCTGTCGATGGCGATATCAGTTGGGGTAACACGGCTTACACCTTTTATACATCGCATTATATGAACTGGTGGCACGATGATTCCCTGGTAACCCCGCGGCCTAAAATCGACATCGCGGCAGACGTTATCACCACGATAATTGATACTAATACCAGTGTTGATTTCGGACTATTGGAATTCAACTATAGAGAGGGGGGACGCGTCACCCAGCGAATTATCCAGAACATGACAGCAACCAACCGCACCAACCTTATTAATCTTGTAGATGCCTTGGAGCCTGCTGGCTGGACGCCGTTATGTGAATCCACCTACGAAGCATACCGATACCTGGCCGGCGAGAGTCCAGTGTACTCAGGCTCTGCTAGTGGCGGTCTCTCCAGGGGTTGGCGTTACGATATAGCAGCGAGTGACTCTGCGGCCATGAGCGGCGGAAACTATGTCTCACCGAATACGGACTGTGCTTACACATACATCATCATAATGACCGACGGTCTACCTGGTCGAGACGGGGGGGCCAATGATGCGATAGAGACCCTGACTCAAAAGGGCTGTGATATGTATGATAGTGAAGAAGGTAGCAGCAAAAATTGCATGCCTCAGCTCGCCGAATATATGGCCACCAACGATTTGGACGGAGACACGACCAATGGCAGCCAGTTTGGTATTACCTATACTATCGGTTTCGCTACTGATCAGCAGTTGCTTCAAGATACCGCTGAAAAAGGCAAAGGTGAGTACTACACCGCAGACAGTGCAGCTGAGCTCACCGAAGCCTTTCAAGGCGCTATAGTCAGCATTCTCTCCCGGGATACTACCTTTACATCACCAGCAGTCGCGGTTGACACTTTTACTCGAACCCAGAGTCGCGATGAAGTGTTTTATGCGATGTTCAAGCCCCGCGAGAGCATCGACTGGGCGGGTAACATCAAGAAGTTGAGGCTCGAAGTGGTTAACGGCACGGCTTCATTAGTTGACGCTAATGGCAATGCAGCGATTGATGCCGATACGGGCGACATTAAGCCAACGGCAGTTACATTTTGGGGTTCTTCCCAGGATGGCGGTTCGGTAGGAGAAGGAGGCGTTGGAGCGTTATTGGCCGCGCGCGATCCCAACAGTCGCTCGCTTTATATTAATACGGGTGAAAGCGGTGCCCTGGAGGTGATGAACACTACCAATATCGACGCTGCAGCAATGGGCACTGGCAGTGATGGAGCTCTTTACAGTCTTTTTGGCGCCTCCAATCAAGCAGCCTTTGTTAAGCAGGTCGCATGGGCTCAGGGCTATGACGCTTATAACACTGAAGGAGACGCCAACACCGACAATACCGGTAATTCTCGCAGCTGGGTTTTAGGCGACATATTGCACAGCCAGCCTCTGGTGGTTAACTATGGTGCTACTGGCGGTGGCTATACCGCAGAAAATCCTGACATGCGGCTGTTGGTGGGAAGCAATTCTGGTTTTGTACATATGTTTAAGAGCTCCGATGGCCAGGAAGCCTGGGGCTTTTTCCCAAAGGAACTGGCTTCGATATTGCCGCTTCGGCGAAGAGACGCCATGTCCAGTGAGCATGTTTATGGCATGGACCTCACCCCCGTCGCCTATACCTTGGACGCTAATGCCGACGGGACGATCAAGTCTGCAGACGGCGATAAAGTGTGGGCTTTCTTTGGCATGCGCCGTGGCGGTAATTCCTATTACGCGTTGGATATCACCAGCCCAAACACGCCCTCATTTATGTGGCGCATAGGGCAAGACGTCAGCGGGTTCAGCGAGCTCGGCCAAACCTGGTCAGAACCAGTGGTCACCCGAATTCCTGGCTATAAAGACGATGAGGGTATACCGAAACCCGTACTGATATTCGGTGCTGGCTACGATACAAACAAAGATGGCTCAGGGGTAGGCACGATCGACAGCCAGGGGCGCGGTATATTCATTGTGGATGCGCAGACCGGCGCATTGGTCTGGAGCCTGACACCGGCAGCTAATGACGCTAAGAATATGTCTGCTCCTGGCTTGTTACATGCTGTTCCTGGCGACGTCACTGTTCTGGACAGTAATGCCGATGAGTTAACCGATCGCATTTACTTCGGCGATACGGGCGGCAACGTTTGGCGTATAGATTTACCCGGCAATGCGCTTCCCTCTTCAAGCCAGGATAGTTGGTTCATTACCAAGCTGGGAGATTTCAATGGAGGGCTGAACCCAACCGACCGTCGCTTCTTTAATGCGCCGGACGTTGTTCGCATTCGCTTTAATGGTCAGGCATCAGACGCCGTGGTGATAGGAAGTGGCGATCGCACGAATCCTAATGCAACGGATGTCGATAACAGTTTGTATATGATTCGGGATCAGAAAACAGTGCCTTACAACACCGAGGCGCCAACTACATCGGAATGTTCAGATCCGGACGTTCTTGATTTCCGATGCGATCTGCCGCTCTATGAAAGTGACCTTCACGACATCACTGAAAATCTGCTGTCCAACGGTACAGAAACTGAAAAAACCAATGCACAAGAGGCGCTGAAGACGTCTCACGGCTGGCGCATGGATCTGGCCAACGGGGGCGAAAAGAGTCTCGCGAAGACGCTCACACTTAATGGTCGAATTTACGCAACGACCTTCACCCCGTCGAGCTTACTCGATGATATCAATGTCTGCGAGCCGCAAGCCGGTACTGGTTTGCTTTATGTGATCGACATGTACGATGGCGATCGTGGCATTATAAATCTCGGCGGCATCATACCAGACACCTTGTCTGTGCACTTTGGAGAGGACGGAAAAATTCGAGCGCTTCTGCCACCGGGCACGCCCGCAGCAAGTTTGGATAACCCCCGTGATGTTGATTGCAGTGGCGGTGTCTGTGATGTCTTTGAGTCGCTTCGTCGGCCTTACGGGAACTACTGGTTCCAGGAGGCCTATTAGTGAATCAATCACGTTGTAAACCCTGCGGACCATCGCAGGGCGCGGGGGCCCGTTTCGCTGCAGGTTTTACCTTGATCGAAATTATGTTTGTTGTTGTGATTGTGGCCGTACTGCTGGCAGTGGCACTGCCAAGCTATCAAAACAGTTTGCAAAAGGGGCGCCGGAGTGACGCTATGTCTGCCCTGATGGATGTTGCAAATCGCCAGGAGCAGTTCATGTTAGACCGCAGCACCTATACGCAGAACATGACCGAACTCGGATTCGCTTCGGATCCTATGGCGTCCGCGGATGGATTTTATACGGTCGATGCTGGTATTTGCGCTGCCGGAACCATTCAGCGTTGTTATGTGCTAACCGCTACACCGGTTAACGGCGGACTGCAGTCCAAAGACAGCCGCTGTGCGACCTTCATATTGGATTCAACTGGCGCTAAAACCGCTACTGGGACTGATTCTAATGCCTGTTGGTAAGCTAATTACTCGAGGTTTCAACCATGCCTAAGCTGAAAAATGTCGCTGTTATCACGTTCTATTGCCTTTCTGCTCATTGGGCCTTCGCCGAGCGAGAGTGGCCAGACAAACAATTTGAGTGTCAGGTTGTTACTGAATCAGGTGCGCGTGGTCTGGTTTCTTTGCAAACTTTCACACGTCAGGACGCCATGCAACGGGTTGTTGGTCTTCAAGCCTTAAATGATCAAGAGGTGATAGAAACCGCAGTCTCAGTAGTGCAGTGTATTGATTTGACCACCGATGAAAATTTTTATGATGCCGCGTTTCAAGGTTGGCGCGATGAACTAGCGGAGTAGTAAAGGGAACGCATTTGACGGCAGTATTCTGGCTGATGTGAGATTTTAGGGTATTAAGAGTGAAGTGTTTTTTATGTGGCGAATTTCAACTTTTCTGACGCTGCTGATATTCCTGCAGGCGTGTAAACATCCTCTGCTGATTGTGGGCGAAGGAGATATTGTCGATCTTAATGCTGGGGGTTTCGGCTGCACCTTGGAAGTCTTTAGCGCGGACGTTACCGCATGCGAAAATGATGTACGAGGTGACTATTTTGTAAATTATGCTGGAGTGCCAAATACAGGTTGGCGTTTTAGCCACTGGGACGGATGGTGTGGCCCTCTCTCTGTCGATGAAAATTGTCGCATTGATGTGAATGCCTCAGCAGTTGCGTCCTGGGACGAAAAGCATAGCGATATTCCCATTCCAGCACTCACCGCTGTTTTCAGCCCCATAAAAAATACGACTCACGACGTAGTGATTGTCGGTGCAGGCAGTGCAGGGTTGTATGCTGCAAAGACTCTTCACGAATTTGGATATGATGTGTTGATCATCGAGGCGGCCCAACGCATCGGTGGTCGCGTAAAGAGTCGCACGCTGGGCGATGTGCGCGTCGATCTTGGAGCCGAAGAGCATTACATGGCAGCGGGAGAAAATCCGGTATGGCCAGCAGTGAGGCAAAAATATGGCGACTCTATTTATGCGCTGGCGTACCAGGGTCTTGACGTTTACTCAATGGACGATGGCAGAAGCACTTGCTGGACATCAAGCACTGCGCTACATCCCTGCTCCGTAGATTCGGATGTTACCGCTGTAGGTGCATTCTGGCAGTGGTACTGGAAACCCGGGCAGCATCAGGATTCAGCTTCATCTCTCGCTGAAGATGTGCTTCACAAATACGGCGTCGGCTTCGGCCATCGCGCCTACCACCTTTATGATGCAGGCTTTGCTGGCGGCTCATATGCCACCAACTTGGATAAACTGGGGGCGAGGAGTCTTGCCCTACAAAGCAACGAGTGGGACCTTTCCGAGCAAATCAGAGTGCTTGCGGATAAAGAGCTTGGCTACGCAGACGTGTTGGAAAATATCTGGTGGAATGACGTAGTCGCTAATAATGATTTGCTACTTAACAACCCTGTAGTGAGTATCGACACTCGCGGTGATGATGTGATTGTCGTAGACGCTGCGGGCGATATGCATGCTGCGAGACAGGTGATAGTGACGGTATCGCTTGGCGTCTTACAGGCTGAGATGATTGACTTTATTCCTGACTTGCCTAGTTCAACAGTTGCGGCTTACAACGCCATTGGTATCGATAAAGGCATGAAAGTGCCTATGCGTTTCAGCGCCCCCTGGTGGGAAACAGAAAGTGGCAAGATGGCCTGGTTGGTGACCGAGGGAGTCGCTGGCGCCTGTTGGCCGCCCAGCAATTACAAGTTAAATGCGACTTCACATATTTTGATGTGCTATCCCATGGGGGAAAATAGTGTGGCACTTAATAATATTGCAGTTGCCGCCGGTGGCGGTGTTGCCGGTGATGCTGCAATTACGAATGCCATTTTAAAAGACCTTGATAATACGTTCCCCCAAGCTCCGGGTCAGGCTACGGAAACCTATCTGGAGGGTTTTGTACAAAATTGGGGCGCAGACCCTTATACATTGGGCGTATATTCATACCCCAAGGTCGATACTTTTAAGTCCAGAGCTGACAACAAACGCAGAGATCTGCAGGCACCTATCGCAGAAAATAGAGTGTTCCTTGCTGGGGAGGCTTCAAATATCACCCATTCAGCGACAGTGGTCGGTGCGCTACATGAGGGTGAACGAGCCGCTAATGATGTTCATGTGGTAAATGGAAACCCCAATAATCCACCTGACCTTCCTGGGTACTGACAGTCCGATTGCGAGCCATTTTGTAATGCTCACCCGTTTTGAATGTCCACTTTTTTCACAGCGACAGGAAGATATTGTACGTCGTCAGCCAACTTGGGACCAATGGGCCCGATTTTTAAGAGACACTTTTCTGCCAGTTGCTTCTCCAGTCTAGCCTGCAAATCGCAGGTTGTGTAATTTTCGCTGGTTCAGCGTGCGGGATTTGATAATCGCACGCTGCTCCAGAATGTCGTTTCTCCTACCCTGGTACACGTCAGCTGGTGTCACGTTTTCCAGTGATTCGTGATACCGCTCGTGGTTGTAATGGTTAACCC
>NZ_SHNP01000019.1:0-1173 GCF_026262685.1 Candidatus Seongchinamella marina | reverse complement strand
TAAGTCGCTGCGCCCAGGTCATTTCCCTGTGCTCATTTACTGGCGACTCTGCACTATTTGTGCCCTGCAAGCCCTGACGGCTGCTACCCTTGCCACGCTTTGCCGGCGTCACATTGACTCGGTGCTTACTGTTTGGGGCAAGAACGCCGTGATAGCGCGTTAGATTAGCGCGGGGGCTGGGTACCAACGCAGCCATTTTGGCAATAAAGTCCAGAGGCTCAAATACAACGTGTGTTGTTCCATCTTTGTATGGCGTTTTCAGCGCATATCTGACCTTACCCTGTGAGGTCAGTGCCAGCCGTTTTTCTGATACCGCCGGGCGAGAGATGTAGCGACACAACCGTTCCAGTTTTTTGCGTTCACGGGTTTTCGTTGCCACGCCGGCATGCAGGGAGAAACCGGCTATTTTACCGACCTGGTTACTGCCGAAATCATCATCTTCCCAGGATGGGATTGTTTGTAATGTGAAGACCTTGCGGCCCTGTTTTGGGCCTACTGCAATGCGATAGGTGATCGAGTGCCCTTGAAGCTGTTGCATCGAATCGTCGTCTTGTAAATCTAGCGTCAGATAACTGCTTTCATCATCTCGCACCAATAAACCCTGGCGTTCCAAATGGCCGGCAACGCGCTGGCTAATTGTTCCCACCAGCGTATTGAGTTCACTGTTGGTCGCCGCGTTAACTCGGTGAAATCTCAATTTTCCGTTGTGTTTTTCTTGGTAGACTCCATCAATAAAGAGCATATGAAAGTGCACATTGAGATTTAGCGCGGAGCCAAAACGCTGTACCAGTGTGACGGCGCCGGTTTGTGCTGTGGTCTTGTCGAGGCCGGCTTTCTTGATCAGATGTGTTGAGATTGACCGGTTAATGATACCCAGCACTGTAGTGACAACCTGAGGGTTGTGGCCCAACAGGAATCGCAACGGATAAGGAAAACTGAGCACCCACTGACGAATGGGTTTGTAGGGTAAGACATCATCTGCCAACAGCGCGGCGGTTTCTGCCATTCGCCTTGCCCCGCAGCTGGGGCAAAAACCTCGGCGCTTGCAGCTGAAAGCCACCAAGTGCTCACGATGACAGTCTTCACAGCGGACCCGCAGAAACCCGTTCTCGAGCCGCCCGCACTCTAGATACTCATTGAATTCTCGGGCGACATGGCGAGGTAAACAACGGC
>NZ_SHNP01000003.1:0-672971 GCF_026262685.1 Candidatus Seongchinamella marina | reverse complement strand
ACTGGCGGCTCGACTGGCGGTTCTACTGGTGGCTCTACTGGTGGCTCTACGGGCGGGGGCGTCACTTCGACAATAACAGTCGCCGTATCACCCTGGGTGCCATCCGGGCCCACCGCTGTATAAGTAAATGTGTCTTCTCCAGAAAAATCGTCATTCGGCGTATAAGTAACAGTGTCGTCGTCGTTAAGAACAGCGGTACCGTTCTGAGGCTGAGTGATGGAGATCACGTCCTCACCCTCTAAAAAGATATCGTTGAGTTCAACCGCTATGGTGACGGACTCACCTGCTGCCGTTTGCGCCGAATCATCAACCGCATCAACCGGGGAAAAGTTCTGATCAACCGCAGCTTCGGAATCCACAGCCACAGTGCCAGCAATGCCAGAAAACTCGTCAACACCCTCGGCAATACGGCCCAGGCGTATAAAGCTGTGACCTGCGCCAGCAGGGCCGCCAGCACCGGGGCCCGCTGCTGTGGCCTCTAATATGTCACCCAGATCTTCACCGCTTTCTAACGCCGCCAGTATGGCGTCTATGGATTCATCCTGAACGGCGCTTTCATCAGCGCCGGGAGCAAGGTCTGCCACCATATCAGTGGTGAGAGTCAGTTCGGGTACATCAACAACCATGGGGCTGCCGTCCGAAAGGGACAGTTCAACCGTGCCGCCGTCGGGCGTTACGATCGTTTCGCCTTCCAGGAGAACATCCCCGGGACGAATTTCGCGCAATTCTCCATCTGCGTTCCTTGCATAAGCATTACCAGTGACTGCCACTACGGTTGCGATTGCGACGGGATCCATATTTATCTCCTGTTGTGACCACCTTTGGCCAGGGTAAGAACTAATCTATGCGGGAAAATAGTTTGTCCATTTCATTTTTCCGAACGAACATATTACTCCTGCGGCCCGTTAACGCGCATTGTACTTTTGGGCAATAAACGGGCCTGGCATGGAGAACTGTGAACTGGTTCACATTTTTGTGTTCTGGGTCGAACTTTAAGTGTGATGGATTTCACAACCGGTAACCGGTTGGCTTGAGCTACTTTGATGGGGATAGTTGCCTGAGAAGCCGAAGGCTCGCATTGACAAGGGCGCCATTGGGATAAGCCAGTGAAACAAGGTTGGGAGTTTAAACGCTGTTTTACGCAGTGTAAGAATGGAGGAATCTGCGCAACTATGGCCGCTGAAATGACAAGTAACCTGCCATTTAGACAAAGACTGGAAAGCGGTGCCGCCGGAACAGCGCCTCAGAAATTATCAGCTAGTTGACGGTGGTGTGGGTGGGTATATTGTTCATTGCCAGCGCAAGCTGGACACGATCGCGCACGCCGAGCTTCTCAAAAATAGCCGACAGGTGCGCTTTCACTGTCCGCTCAGCGATGCTCAGGGCCTGAGATATTTCACGGTTGCTCGCGCCGCGAGCGACTTGCTCGGCCACCATTAACTCTCGCGAGGTGAGTTCATTAAGCTCCCGGGACACTGGGGCTTTGGTGGGGACAACGCGGGTGGACAGTGCGAGAAAGCGCTGCATGAGCTCAGGGGGCATCCAAAAGCCACCGTGCTCCACCACAAGAGCGACTTCACGCAGCTGCTCGGGCGCGGCCTTGAGGTGACAATAGCCTACGGCACCCTGTTTAAGTAGCTGAAATGCCTCAGATTCTCCCGGTGTAGCCGCCATCACAACCACCGGCCAGCCAAAGGCTGCAGCGGCTTGGACTTCTGCGGATCGCTCGGCAGGTGCCAAAGCAGCAATATCGAGCCAAACTATTCCTTGCGAGCCAGAGGTGGCCTCACCAATATCAGCGACCCGCGCAGCTGCACGCCCTCGCGGAAACGCTTGCTCCCAGCGGTCACGCAACTCTCCAGTAGGGGTGATAAATAAGTGTTCCATCAAAGCTTCGTCTAAGGTTCCTTTATCGCTCTGTCATAGCATACTGCTTGGCGCGCAGTACCGGTTTCATCAGGTAGGCGAGAACGGTCTTCTTGCCGGTGAGGATGTCGACCTCTACCGTCATGCCCGGGATGATGGGCTTGTCCTCGGCAATGCCCACCTCATCGGTACGCACCAATACTTCATAGAAGGGGTTGCCCTCCTCGTCCATTACCGTATCTGCACCGATGTGCTCCACTATCCCGTCGAGGCCACCATAAACCACAAAATCATAAGCAGTGAACTTCACCAACGCCTTCTGACCCGGCATCAGGAAGGCAATATCCTTGGGCCTAATTCTCACCTCTAACAACAAGGTGTCATCCGCGGGCACCACTTCGATAATCTCTTTACCAGCCAGCACCACGCCACCAATCGTGTAGTAATACAACTGCTTGACCGTACCGTTAACAGGCGAACGCACCTCGGTCTGTTTAACCCGGTCGGACAGACCCAAGCCCGACTCACGCAGGGCGTTCATGCGGGTAATAGTATCTGCCATTTCCTCTCGCACTTCGTTGACGAACTCAAGTTCCACCCCGGACACCTTGCTCTTTGCTTCTTGGATAGAAGATTCGATTCGGTCAATTTGGGCCGCCGCCTGCTTGCGCTCCCCGCTCAACTGGTTGACCTCCCGCTCCAAACGCAGAATTTCTACCTCCGATACCGCTCCCGATACCACCATGGGCTTGGTCAGTCCAAGTTCCTGTTCTGTTAACTGCAATGATCGCGCAGCTTGCCGCTCCCGCGCCTTGACCTCGATCAATTCCTGCTCTCGCTGCACCAGCTGTTCTTGTGCGATCCGTTTTTCGAAGCCGAGTTCGGCCTGACTGGATTCATACAAAGCCTGCTCCTGGTTCACAATGCCTGGCACCGCCTCTATTAACGAAGGGTCTGGCCGGAACTCAGTTTTATCTACCACCGCAGTCAAGCGGGCAATCTTGACTGCCAAGGCCTGGTACTCGGCACGGTTTTCCCTGAACGAGGACTGAGAGCGCGTTTGGTCAAGGCTAACCAAAAGCTGTCCTTTGGTGACAAGGTCGCCCTCGCGCACCAGAATTTCAGTCACCACACCACCATCTTGCGACTGAATAACCTGTACCTGGCGCGATGGGATGACTTTACCCTGGCCTCGCGTTACTTCATCAATTTTAGCCAGTGAGGCCCAGACAACCAGGCCAATCACGATAAGGGCAACCACATAAAGCAGCGCGCGGGCCCGCAAGGGTTGCTGTTCAACGAACGCCCGGTGAGCGTCCTGCTGCCAGTCGAAAGGCGCGGTATTGATGTCCTTCATCCAAGGCGAGAACAATCGATCAACCAGACGACGGGCAAGACCACGGCGGGCAGGCGCCTCCTGGACCATCTCGTTTAATTGCTCCTGCTCGCTCATTGCGCCTTACCTATCTTGCCTTGCTGTAGGGCCTGAATCACATTGTCTCTTGGGCCGTCGGCAACCAGCTTGCCGTTGTCGATCACGATGATGCGGTCCACCATCTCCAGCAAGGAATTACGGTGCGTGACCACCAGCCAGGTGCGGCCTTTCACAAACTGCTCCAGGTGCTTCTTCACCGCATTCTCAGTGGAGTGGTCCATCGAGCCGGTGGGTTCATCCATCAACAGTATCGGCGGCTCGTTAATAATGCCTCGGGCCAGGGCCACGGATTTACGCTGTCCGCCCGAGAGAGAGTCGCCACGCTCACCAATCATCATGTCAAAGCCCTGGGGGTGACGGTTAACAAAGTCTGCGAGGTTGGCGATCTCCACTGCTTGAACCAGCGCCGAGTCGGCGACCTGAGAATTGGACAGGGTGAGATTGTCCCGCAAGCTGCCATAAAACAACGTCACGTCCTGAGGCACGTAACCAACCCGCGAGCGCAGCTCGGTAGGGTCTAACTGCCTCAGGTCAATCCCGTCGATCATGATCGCGCCCTTGGTGGGCTGGTAGAGACCCATAGCCAGTTTTTCCAGGGTGGACTTGCCCGAACCGACTCGGCCCAAAATCGCTACATGCTCACCAGGCTTAATCTTGAAAGAAACATCATTCAAAGACTCCATTTCCGCGCCCGGGTAGGCAAAAGAAACGTGCTTGAATTCGATCTCGCCATTGAACATTTCGCGCGACAGGAACTGCGCACCTTCAGGGCGCTCGACCGGCTTGGCCATCACCTCGTCCAGTGACTTCAAAGCAATTTCTGCGTTGTGGTACTGAGTAATCAGGCCTGCTAATTGCCCAAAGGGCGCCATAATTCGCCCCGAAAGCATAGTGCAGGCGATCAGGCCGCCCATACTCAACTCACCAGCAGTGATCAAGTAAACACCGGTGACAATCACAAACATGGTGACCATTTGTTGAGACCATTGAGTCACATTAACAGTGGAAGTAGAAAGTAAGCGCAGCTGCACACCCACGTGGGCAAGAAAAGCCGTGGTGTCTTCCCATCGACGCTGCATGCGCGATTCCGCGCCCATGGCCTTAATAGTATCCAGACCCACCAGGGATTCGATCAGGGTGGAATTGCGCATCGCGCCTGCACGGTAAGTGGTTTCCGCCAGCTCTTTCAGCTTGCCCTGCACCGACAGCGCAAAGCCCAATACGACGGCAAGACCAATACAAAGGGGTATCAAAATAGGCCAGGCGATCCAAGCAATCACGCCAATGAAAATCAGCGCAAAAGGAATATCGATGATCGTGGTAACCGAAGCTGAGGTAATGAAATCACGTACCGTCTCGAAGGAACGCAGGTTAACTGCATAAGATCCTACCGACAGTGGTCTGTGCTCCAGGCGAATACCCAGCACCCGCTCCATAATCAGGGCCGACAGCTTGATATCTACTCGTCGACTAGCAAGATCAAGGAAATAGCCGCGCATGCTGCGCAAGCTG
The DNA here is from genome assembly GCF_026262685.1 of Candidatus Seongchinamella marina. Classification (NCBI taxonomy): domain Bacteria; kingdom Pseudomonadati; phylum Pseudomonadota; class Gammaproteobacteria; order Cellvibrionales; family Halieaceae; genus Seongchinamella; species Candidatus Seongchinamella marina. Next base: position 668,158 of record NZ_SHNP01000003.1, on the reverse strand, counting down.
ATATCGGCAATCAGCACGATAATCACACCCGCTGCCAGCATCCACAGAGTCTCTACCGCCTGATTGGGCACCACCCGGTCATAAACGTTCATGGTAAACAGCGGCAAGGCCAGGGCAAAGACGTTAATAAAAAACGCAGCCAGCAACACGTCCCGATATATCGGCATGTTGGCGCGCATGGCATCCCAGAACCAGTGGCCGCGATCAGAGGTGCCAGTGCGAGGCGCACGCTGGTCGAAACGAAAACGCGGACGACAGACGATGGCCGCCCCGCTTGATTTTTCGAGAAGCTCTTCCCTGGAGATAGTCACCGCCGCTTCATTGAGCTCGGGATAAACCACTTTGGCAAATTTTCCGCCCTCTGCCCAACCCATCAACAGGCAGGCATGCTCGCCTTCCAACATTACCACTGCCGGCAATAGCGCTGGTTCAATTTCCTGCGGACTGCGATACACAATCCGACTGGTCAATCCCACCCGACTGGCCGCGCGCTCGAACAATGCAGGTGTGAGGGCACCACTATCCACGGGTAGCCCTCCCATCACAGCTTCTGCCGTAGAAGCATTACCGTGAAAGCGACATAGCGCCAGCAGGCACTGCAGCAATGGGTCGTCGTTACGAGTCATCCTGTCTTTCCACTCCAATGATGCTGTCAGCAATCCCTACCGCTGGTCCCGCGGTTTCGGGCAACATCAACTAAGCTGCTGAATCCAAACAATTATTTTGATCGGAAAGCATAGGTCAGAACGCATTCATTTACTACGAAAGTAATGCGTCTCAGGTCACAAACTTAGAGATATCCCAAGTTTTCCCGTCGATATTGCAAAGCTACGAGTCAGTAAAGGAAAAAATACCGTGATTTCTGCCCATTTTCGATCTTGATCATGCCTGAGAGGGCTTGCGAGTCATTTAGCCTCGGGTAGTGTGAGCTCGCTCACAATACCGATAATTTTAAGCTGCCATGGCGATCAAGCTGGTTCAAACTACAAGCGAGTTAACGTTGAGCTAGAGACCAAAGTTAGGGCGATGTCAAAACCAGCACATTTTGAAGTACGAGAACTAGGTACAGGCACCAACAGTGCAAATACTAAAGGCAACACGCAGTATATGGGCGTAGAGCGCCGACGCAATCACCGGCGTCGTATCGTGGACAGACGCACAGAGGTACGTTTTGAGCCTACCAAAGACGACCGGCGCAAAGACCGGGGTCGTCGCCACGATGACATATCAGGGCATATGTTTTAGTCGGTCAGGACGATTGTTTTACCAGCACGTGACTCGCAAACAAAGCGGCAGTCAGTAACGCCACCGCTCCTCCCTGATGGGCCACCGCCAACCAGACCGGCACATGCAGCAGCAGCGTACTGATACCCATAATGACCTGCAACCACAACGCCACCAGCAGCAGCCCCATTGCCAGCCCTCCGCGCGCGGGCAAACCACTACGCCAGCTGCGCCATGCCAGCAAGTGGGCCAGGCCAAACAGTAAGTACGCAAACATGCGGTGGTTAAACTGAATAGTGGTGATGTCTTCAAACATCGACAACCAGACCGGATCCAGCGCATAGAGGCCAGGTGGCACAAAGCTGGTACCCATCAAAGGCCAGGTGCTATAAGCAAACCCTGCGCGGGTGCCGGCCACCAGGCCGCCGCTCAGAATCATCAGGTACACGAGAATAGTCAGCACCCTTGAATAGGTCGCCTGCGGGTGCCGACCTTTGCCCTGAGGGAACAATAAATCGAATGCGACCCAGAGCATGTAGGCATAAATAGCCACGGCCAACCCTAGATGCGAGGTTAGTCGGTACTGACTAACTCGAGGATTATCTACCAGGCCACTTTTGACCATGAACCAACCCAGCAAGCCCTGCAGCCCACCCATCAAGAACAAAATCCACAGTTTGGGCATGACGCCGGCCCTGACTCGCCCCTTCATGGCAAAGAACACCATGGGAACGAAGAACAGCACCCCAATCAACCTTCCCAATACACGGTGCAGATACTCGTACATGAAAATCGACTTGAAGCCATCCAGGTCCATTCCCCGATTAACCTTCAGGTACTCCGGGTACTGCTTATACTTGTCAAAGGTTTCCTGCCAGGCTTCCTGGCCCAGCGGTGGTATCACCCCCATCAGGGGCTTCCACTCCACCATCGAGAGCCCAGATCCGGTCAACCGCGTGGCTCCGCCCAGCATGATCATGCCGAAAATAACTGCCGCGCAAAGCAGCAGCCAGCTGGCAATCTGGCGGTCGTAGTCTTGCTGTCGTTGGTTAGCTAACATTTATCTCAGCGTCTATTGGTTCCAGTTCAATCAATTTTAGAAGCGGCGTGTCAAACCCGCTCAAACAGTGCCGCGATACCCTGACCGCCGCCAATACACATGGTGGAAACGGCATAGCGGCCTCCGGTGCGCTCCAGTTCATACAGCGCCTTTACGGTAATTAACGCTCCAGTTGCGCCAATTGGGTGACCCAGGGAAATACCGGATCCGTTGGGATTTACCTTGGCGGGGTCAAGGCCGAGCTCTTTCACGACTGACAACGCCTGGGCCGCAAAAGCCTCGTTGCATTCCCAGATATCGATATCGTCCTGTGCCACGCCTGTTTTTTCAAGCAGTTGGCGTACTGCCGGTGCGGGTCCAATCCCCATAATCGCCGGGTCTACACCCGCCAGGGCATAGCCCAACATGCGGGCCATAGGCTTGAGGCCACGCGCTTGGGCAACGCTCTTCTCCATCATCACCACTGCTGCAGCGGCATCATTAATTCCGGAGGCATTAGCAGCGGTCACGCTGCCATCCTTTTTGAACGCCGGGCGCATCCCTGAGATGCTCTCTGCGGTGGCGTCCATGCGAACGTGCTCGTCCTGGTCAAACACGGTCACACCCTTCCGTGTTTTCAGTTCTATCGGAAGAATCTGGTCTTTAAAGTAACCCCCCTCAATGGCATGTTGAGCACGACGGTGACTCTCGGCCGCCAGTTCATCCTGCTCCTCGCGAGACACACTGTACTTGTCAGCCAGATTTTCAGCGGTAATGCCCATATGGGTATCGCCAATCGGACAGGTCAACGCACCCATCATAGGATCTTCCATGGTGGCATCGCCCATACGCGCGCCGAAGCGAGCTTTGGGCAGCCAGTAGGGAACGCGCGACATAGATTCGGCTCCGCCGGCCACTGCCGCGTCACAATCTCCCAACAAAATCATCTGGGCGGCAGAGATAACGGCCTGCAGACCCGAGCCACACAGACGGTTGACTGTTAGTGCGGGGGTCTCGATCGGCAAACCACCTTTTAACGCCGCTACCCGGCTCATGTACATGTCTCTGCGATCGCTGTGGGTTACTGAGCCGATCACGCAGTGGCCAATGTCAGCGCCCTCAAGGCCTGAGCGCTTTACTGCTTCTGCAACCACCTGACCAGCAAGTTCCGTAGGAGGAACATCCTTTAAACTGCCACCAAAATCAGCGATTGCGGTGCGAACACCGCTTAAAACGACTACTTCACGATCACTCATTACTATTCCCTTAACTCGCAGTTGCTGTACTTAAACTCAACGCGGGCGCCACTTTACCAGAACACCTGCAGGAATTCAGGCCCGCTCAGGCCTGTAACTGGGGCAAATCGTGGTACAAGCCCAGCGCCTCTGGGTTTGCCAGGGCATCGGTGTTCTTCACCGGTCGGTTGTGCACCACATTACGCACCGCCAGTTCGACTATTTTGCCACTGATGGTGCGAGGGATATCAGTGACCTGCACGATCACCGCCGGCACATGCCGAGGTGTCGTGTTTTCGCGAATCGACTGTCGGATCCGGGTTTGCAGGCTTTCATCCAGTGACACGCCGTCATGCAGCACGACAAACAAAACCACCCGGACATCGTCCTGCCATTGTTGACCGATAACAATGCTTTCTAACACCTCTTCGATACGCTCTACCTGGCGGTAAATTTCCGCAGTTCCAATGCGCACGCCACCGGGGTTAAGCACTGCGTCTGAACGTCCGTGGATAACAAAACCGCCATGCTCAGTGATTTCACCATAGTCGCCGTGGGCCCAGATGTTCGGGTAGCTGTCGAAATAGGCACTGTGATATTTGCTGCCGTCCGGGTCATTCCAAAAGCCAATGGGCGCACACGGAAAGGGCCGGGTGCACACCAGTTCACCTTTTTCTTCGACGACGGACTGACCTGCCTCATTCCAGATTTCAACGGCAAGACCCAGCCCCGGCGCCTGTATTTCCCCCACATAAACGGGCAGAGTCGGACAACCCCCCACAAAGCAGGACAGGATGTCAGTGCCTCCAGAAATACTGGACAGACAAACATCATCTTTGAAGTCGCGGTATATATATTCGAAGCTCTCGTGCGATAACGGCGACCCCGTGGAAAGAATCGCTTTCACGCTCCCCAGGTCATGACTTTGTCGAGGCTTATGGCCAGCTTTTTCCAGCGCTGCGATAAACTTGGCGCTAGTACCAAAAACGGTTATTGCTTCACGGTCGATGGCATCCAGCAGCAACTTCCCCTCCTGCGCGAAAGGTGACCCGTCATACAGCACCAGGGTAGCGCCGCTGGCAAGTCCGGAAACCAGCCAGTTCCACATCATCCAGCCGCAGGTAGTAAAATAGAAAAACACATCCTCGCGCGTCAGGTCTACGTGTAGACGGTGTTCCTTAATGTGCTGCAAAAGAGATCCGCCAGCGCCATGAAGAATGCATTTGGGCACGCCAGTAGTACCCGAGGAATACATGATGTAAAGAGGATGGTCGAAGGGCAGGCGCCGAAACTGCACCTCGCTGGCACTGTCATCCAGGTAATCAGCAAACAGCACCGAGTCTTCAATAGCACTGACATCTGGCATTTGATGCAGGACGGGAACGACCACCACTTTCTCAATGCTATGGATCTGTTTGCGAATGGAGGCCAAACGCTCCAGTGAGTCGCAAGCTTTACCGTTGTAATAATAACCATCAGCAGCAAACAGAATTTTAGGCTCAATCTGGCCAAAACGATCCATCACCCCATTGATACCAAAGTCTGGCGAGCAGGATGACCAGAGCGCTCCCAGGCTGGTTGCCGCCAGCATGGCGATGACGGCTTCTTCGATATTCGGCATAAAGCCGGCGACGCGATCACCCGCCTGCACTCCCTGCGCCTGCAGCGCTGATGCCAGTTGTGCGACTCGGATATAAAGTTGAGCGTAGGAAGTTTCGCGACGCTCGCCATTTTCCAATAGCGACACAATGGCAGTGCGCTCATCGCGATGGCGCAGCAGATTCTCGGCAAAATTCAATCGCGTTTCAGGGAACCACTGTGCACCCGGAAACTTATTCTCATGAGCGAGAACCTGAGAGGTGTCGCCCTCTCCAATCACCTGGCCAAAGTCCCAAACAGCGCGCCAGAAATCCTGCGGGTTCTCGACAGACCAACGGTGCAGATCGGCATAGCCTACGCCCACATACTTGCCTTGCTCAACCAGTTGCCGCTGAAAAGCAGTAATCTGAGCAGCGTTTGCACGCTGTGGACTGGGATTCCAAAGTGGCTGGGGCATATGGAAATTTTCCTTAAACAGATTGCGCAATATGGATGAAGCCAATATATTTAACAAATTGATTATTTTTATGTTTTATTTAATTTATTTAATGAATGTATCTCTCCGTCAACTGCGGGCTTTTGTCACCCTGGCCCAGTCCCAATCCTTTGCCGAGGCCAGTGAACTACTGCATCTGTCCCAGCCTGCTTTGAGCGTCGCTATCAAAAACATGGAACAGGAAACAGGCGGTAGCCTGTTCTCACGTTCCACTCGCTCCCTACAGCTGAGTCCAGAGGGACGTCAGTTTTTGCCAGTGGCGCGCCGCCTGCTCGCCGACTGGGACCAGGCCTTTGATGACCTGGGCCGTGCATTTAATCTGCAGCAGGGCAAAATCCGGGTAGCGGTGATGCCCTCCTTCGCGATGAATCAGTTTCCAGAAGCCCTTGCACCCTTCCAGCGGGAATACCCTGACATCAACATCAGCGTCGAGGATGTGGTCATGGAATCGGTGATTGATGCGGTGCGCGAAGGACAGGTGGAACTGGGCATCACCTTCGAGCCTGATCAAATGGACGGCCTTGAATTCACTCCGCTGTTTACCGACCGCTGGATTGCCCTGGTGCACCCGAAATCTCCACTCGCTGCCCGTAAAAAACTGTCTTGGACGGCACTGATGGAAGAACCCTTTATCGCCATGAACCGCGGCTCCTGGTCGCGCAATACTACCGAAAAAGCGCTGTCTGAAGCAGGCGTCACCCCTACCCGCTTACTGGAGGCAAACCAGTTAGCGACCATTGGCCGCATGGTATCCGTGGGGCTGGGCACGGCGGTTGTACCACAGCTATGTCGACAGCAAATGGAAAGCCTGGGTATCTTATGCAAAACCATCGGGCGACCATCGATTGAGCGCCAGGTGGGTATCTTTACCCGCAAGCGGCGCTCACTCTCTGGAGCTGCGCAGGCACTCATTGCCCATCTCTTGGAGCATTTCTCTAAGGTCTCATAGCAAGGCTGTAGCAGCAGAGGGCGCTGTGGCGTAGAATTCGCCTCCCTTTAGCCAACGCCTAGACCATGCCTTTACTCAAGCTCGACAAAGCCAGCCTTCATTACGGCACCCAGGTCCTGTTGGACAACGTGGAACTGAGCATCACTCGCGGTGACAAACTCGGCCTGCTCGGGCGCAACGGTGCTGGCAAAACCACTCTGCTGAAAATTCTCGCGGGAGAGCAGGCGCTAGACTCCGGCGAACGCTGGATTCGACCCGGCATCAACATGGCCAGGCTGGAGCAGACCCTGCCGGAAGCGGGGGCACTGTCTGTTTACGATATGGTCGCTGGTGGCCTCGAAGAGGCTGGCGAGCTGCTGGCGCAATATCACCACCTGATTCAGGGCGATGATATGGATGCCCTGGCCAAGGTCCAGCACAAGCTTGAAGCAGTGGACGGCTGGAATTTACAGCAAAAAGTCGAAACTACGCTCAGCCAACTGCAACTTCCGGCCGACGCCGCCATGGGGGAGCTATCAGGAGGATGGCGACGTCGAGTCGCTCTGGCCAGGGCGCTGGTCAGTGAACCGGATATCCTGTTACTGGATGAGCCCACCAACCACCTGGATATCCCGGCCATCGCCTGGCTGGAGGAGCAACTGCGCAATTACCGAGGTTGCCTGATTCTTATCACCCACGACAGGCGCTTTCTGCAAAACGTGGTTAACAGCATTGCTGAGCTGGACCGGGGTCACCTGACTGTGTGGCGCGGCGACTACAGAGGCTTTCTTAATCATCGTGCCCAGGAATTGGCCGCCGAAGAGCGCGCCAATGAATTGTTTGATAGAAAGCTCGCCCAGGAAGAAGTCTGGATTCGCCAAGGCATTAAGGCCAGGCGCACCCGCAATGAAGGCAGAGTGCGGGCCCTCAAGGCGATGCGCGACGAACGCAACCAGCGACGGGAACGCCAGGGCCGTGCTGATTTTGGTGTGGAAGATGCCTCCCGCTCCGGCAAGATCGTGGCGGAACTGCAGCACGTCAGTCACGCTTTTGACGACAAGGTCATTCTTGAAGACTTTAGCACCATCATTCAGCGCGGCGACCGCATCGGCATTGTCGGCCCCAATGGCGCCGGAAAATCCACGTTGGTGAAAACACTGCTAGGCGAATTAACGCCCGATAGCGGTACTGTCAAACTGGGTAGCAAACTGGAGATCGCCTACTCCGATCAACTACGCGGTCACCTGGACCCGGAAAAGAACCTGATCGACAACGTGTGTGGCGGTCAGGACTTTATCGAAATCAACGGCAAACGCCGCCATGCAATTTCCTATCTGGGAGATTTCCTGTTCAGCCCTGAGCGGGTGCGCACGCCAGTGAAAGCGCTTTCCGGTGGCGAGCAAAATCGGGCAATACTGGCTCGCCTGTTCAGCAAGCCCGCCAACATGCTGGTGCTGGACGAGCCGACCAACGATCTTGATATCGAAACGCTGGAGTTGCTCGAAGAAATTCTGCTTTCTTTTGAAGGCACCGTGCTGCTGGTTTCGCACGACCGTGAATTTATGGACAACGTCATCACCAGCCTGATGGTGCTCAAAGGTGATGGGGTTATCGAAGAGCAGGCGGGCGGTTTTAGCGACTGGGAAGCCAGGGGCGGGAATCTTGCAGACCTTGCATCGTCCGCCAAAGGTCAGTCACCAGCAGCAGCTGTGACAGCTGAACCTGCAAGGAAAGTTCCCGACAAGAAACGCAAGCTGTCTTATAAAGATCAGCGTGAACTGGACTCACTCCCTGGGTTGATAGAGTCACTGGAAGCCAAACAGACCCAGCTGGAGACCGACATGACCGCCGCTGACTTTTACCAGCAAGACCATACAGCAGTGCAATCAGTTCTGGATGAGGTCAGCCGAATCCAGCAAGAACTGGAACAGGCAATGGAGCGCTGGGCTGAGTTGGAGGACTAATCTCCTACAATACCGACGCTACTGACTGAGCCAGGTAATCAATATTGCGAGCATTAACTCCGGCCACATTAATACGCGACGAGTCCAGCATGTAAACCGAGTATTCCTCTCGCAGCCTGATCGCCTGCTTGGTAGACAGACCCAGGAATGAAAACATACCCTTTTCTTTTTCAATGAAGGCGAAGTCCCTGCTGCTGGCAGCCTCCAGCTTTTCGCGCAGGCCAGTGCGCAGCCCATTCATACGACCGCACATGTCCATCAACTCAGTTCGCCAAATCTCATCCAGCGCTTGATCCGAAAGGATGCGCCCGGCAATAAGTGCACCGTGTGCCGGTGGCATTGAGTACACTCTGCGCGCGGCGACCAGCGCCTGACTCACTAGTGCCTCCGCATTCGCCCGATTCTGACAAACGAACATCACAGCGCCGGTGCGCTCCCTGTAAAGCCCCATATTTTTGGAACAAGAGGCAGCGATAATCATCTCTGGCACACGCTCGGCCAAAAGACGCAATCCCGCAGCGTCCTCTTCCAAACCGTCCCCGAGACCCTGGTAGGCAATATCGACAAAGGGCACAAAGCCCTGGGCCTCTGCCATGTCCGCTACAACCCCCCACTGCTCCAGCGACAGGTCTGCACCGCAGGGGTTGTGGCAACAGCCGTGCAGCAGCACCACGTCACCAGTCTGCGCTCGCTTCAAGTCCTCTACCATGCCATCGAAGTTTACTCCGTGACTGACGGGCTCGTAATAACGGTAGGTCTCAAACTCCAGCCCTACGCTACCCAACAACGGCAAGTGCACTGGCCAGGTTGGATCGCTCACCCAAACCTTTGCTGTGGGAGCAGCGGCAAAAATAATCTCCGCGCCAATACGCAAGGCACCGCAGCCGCCGGGTGCTTGTACGCTACTAACCCGGCCATCCCTCAAGGCCGGGTGACCGGCGCCGAACAAGAGCTGCTGCATCCCGTCGTTAAAGGCGTCAACTCCCGCGGGAGGCAAGTAAGATTTACTCACCTCTTCCTGTTGCAGCGCGGCCTGCGCCATTTTCACCGCTTTAAAGACCGGGCAAACCCCGTCTTCATTCATATAAACGCCCACCGTCAGGTCAACTTTATTAGGGTTTGCATCCGCCTTGGCGATAGCCGCCAGACCAAGAATAGAATCGGCAGGAAGACGTTCAAGTTTATCCAGCATGGGTAATCCTCAAAATCAGATTTCAGCCAGCAGTTGCTTAAGGAACTGCCAGAAAGGTTCAACGGTATCGATTTGCAGGCGTTCTGTCGGCGAGTGAGCGCCGCGAATAGTAGGACCGAAGGACAGTATATCCACATCGGGTTTCTTGCTTTTCAGTATGCCGCATTCCAGACCGGCATGAATGGCTTTCACCGCAGGCCGGTGGCCAAACATTTTCTCATGCAGCACACAGCCTTGTTCCAGCAGCGGGCTGGTGAAGTCTGGCTGCCAACCGGGATAGCCCACATCGGGGGTGACCTCCAGGTCAAATGCACGCGCCAATGCCAACACTGAATGCTGCAAAGGCAAGGACTGGTCCTCATTGAAAAAACGGTAGCTGGATTCGAGATAGAGCTCTCCCTGCTCCAGCCGCAGAATTGCCAGATTAATGCTGATGTCTACCAGATCAGCCGGTTGCTCCAGATTATAGGCCTGGGCACCATGGGGAAAAGCAGCAATCAAATCCAGCAAACGCATCGAATCAACTTCATCGAGGCTCGCGTCCACCCGGGTGGCGACAAGCTCCATTTCCAGCTCGCTATCAGCTGCCGGCAGGTAACCGACCGCTCGCTCCCGCAACGCCTCCAGTTGCTGCTTTAAAGCTGCACCTGCGCCCGCGTCGCAAACGAATGTTGCGGTTCCCTCTCGAGGTATGACGTTATGAGCGACACCAACATCAATGCTCGCAAGTTGCAATCCGGGCGCACCACGCAGACCCTCTCCCAACAGTTTGATTGCGCTGCCAAGCTGCTCGTGAATTTGAATCCCTGAGTGACCGCCCGCAAGACCACGTATCGTCAACTGCCAGCACTCGGCTTCCCTGGCAACCTGCTCTTGCGAGAAGCTGCGAGAAAACTGCCAACCCGCGCCACCCGCGCAGCCGATATAAAGTTCGTGCCAATCCTCGGTATCGAGGTTGAGCATCAATGTGCCTGTCAGCATGGATGCGTCCAGGTTGAGCGCGCCGCCTAGACCAGTCTCCTCATCAACCGTGAACAGCAGTTCCAGAGGAGGATGCACTACCTCAGGGTCTGTCATCAGCGCAATCGCCGCTGCGCAACCTACGCCATTATCCGCGCCCAGGGTGGTGCGATCTGCACCCAGCCAGCCGTCACAGACCTGCAGCGTTAAGGGGTCTGTTTCAAAGTTGTGTTCCCGGTCCGTAGTTTTCACCGTCACCATATCCAGGTGGTTCTGGATAATGACAGTGGGGCTAGCTTCCTTGCCACTGGAGCCCGGCACATAAATTACCAGATTGCCTTCGGTATCCATCTGACACCGATGACCCGACTTGTCAGCCAGGTCCAGCAGATACTGGCGCACCGCCGTCTCCTGTTTCGAGGGCCGCGGAATCTGGGTGAATTGATAAAAGTGCTCCCATAAATGGGAGGGCTGCTGGGGGTAGTTGGCAGGTTTCATTGTGGCCTTATCAGCAAATTCGGGGGCGGAGCATTATAGCCCCAGAGGTCATTTTTCACACAATTTAACCGCAATTTTTACGCCCAATTCACCAGACCTCGCCTTAAACTACTCCCCTAGTGGTTCAATACTAATAGAGATCGTCATGAAAAGAATGGATGAAGGCAAAGTGAGCCTGGTGGAGTTTCTCTCCAGCATCAAATTTGCCCGGCAAAATTCAGTGAGTTTTGACGTACAAAGCGGCAACCGCTTTGCCCGTTTCGACCAGCGTATACCCGTTGGCCGCCAATTCGGTAATGAAGATTCCAAACTGATTCGCAGCGCTAATTAAAACCCTGGCTTGTTGCGGGCCGCCAAGGCACGCAACAAGCGCTGTGCCCGCAAGTCCCGCTTTAGCCCACCGCCTTCACAAAAGGCGCTATTCGCTCACTCGCACATATTGACCAGCGCTGTTCTGGCGCCACCATATGATTGGCAATCACCGCGAACACCAGCGGGTTAAAGGGAAAGCCTACGTGGCTGGCCATGACGGCCATATTAGTAACATAGCGAGGGTCACCTTCACAGCGTGCAATACCCTTGCCGACAATGCCATCTGACTCACTGAAGAGTGCGAGTATGGGCACCTCTAATTCACCGCCGCTGTAGGTGTAGTCCACCCAATAACGCAGCGCCTCTTCTGATTCGTCCCCCGACTGCTGATTCATGCGAGCCATGAAGCTGTAAAGTGCCGTGCCTCGGGGATCACCAAAGGGGGTGCCTAATGTAATTACCTGGCGAATATACTGCGGATAGCGATGGGCCAGCGCGACCGCATAGAGACCACCGAGACTCCACCCGATCAGGCTTAGCTTGCGCCCCGAACGATGGAACTCAGCTTCGACACGTTGGGCGATTTGCTGTTCCAGCTCCGCGCGGTGGCGCATGAACTCCTCCATGCTATTAGCCCGGGCATCGCTGGCATTGCGGCCCATACCCCAGGGAATAGCATTGTAGCCCCGCTCATTAAGGAATTGGCGCAACATTCCAGTAGAGCCATCGGCTCCCATAAAGCCCGGCAGAGTCATCACCGAGTGGCCATCTCCCTCGGGCAGAGTCTTGAACAGGCCCTTGCAAAGCACGCTGGTCCCCGCCTCCAGAGCCACCCGGCCAAGTTCGCCAATGCTGTGGCGTAATTTTGGGGGTCGAATGTCCGAAACGAAATGGCTCGCTGCTATCGGCATTTTATATTCCCTACGAACAGAAGATGTGCCTCCATTGTCTCCACTTTGGACGGCCAGCAACAGAACATTACCGACCGGCCGGTTTAATATTTCATGCTAGAATCGCACTCGTCGTCCGGGCGCGCCATTTACCGATCACCCAACTGAGTTAATAAGCATGAGCGAAAGCCGAGATACCATCTACGCCGATCCCTTGCGAGAAGCGGGCCTGTTCACCTTCGATGAAAACGTGGCCAGGGTTTTTCCCGACATGATAAAGCGTTCGGTACCTGGCTATACCACCATCGTTGCCATGACCGGTCTACTGGCTCAGCGCTACGCCGCTGCAGGCAGCGTGCTTTACGACCTGGGCTGCTCCCTGGGAGCCTCTACCCTGGCGATGCGCCAGGAACTGCGCGGCAAAGATTGCCGCATCCTTGCGGTCGACAACTCACCGGCCATGCTGGAACGTTGCCGGAACATCATCGACACCGACACCCACGATACACCGGTAGACCTTATTTGCAGCAACCTGGAAGACGTGAACATCGAAAACGCATCGGTGGTTGTGCTTAACTTTACCCTTCAATTCATTCCGCTAGCGATAAGAAATGAAGTTATCCAGCGTATCTATGATGGCTTGCGACCAGGCGGCGTCATGGTGCTTTCGGAAAAGGTTACTTTCGAGGATCCGCATTTAGACGAACTCAATATTGAGCTTCATCATGAGTTCAAAAAGGCAAATGGGTACAGCGATATGGAAATCGCACAAAAGCGTGCCGCTATTGAAAACGTACTGCTACCAGAAACCGTGGCGACCCATAAGCAGCGCATTGCCAGCGCCGGTTTCGGCTCATGCGATGTCTGGTTCCAGTGTTTTAACTTCGCTTCCCTGGTCGCTCTTAAGTAATGGACTATCGACCGCTTATCGAGCAGTGGCAAGACGGCGATCTCGATCGCTGGGCACAGTTGTTACCCGAACAACTGGAGACAGGTCTGTCCCATAAACGCTACGGCGACCTCGCTCGCTGGATGGATGTTCTGAACTCTCTACCCGACATTGTCCCGGACCAAATCACCCTCGATAGCGCTCGTGTTGGAGCCAGTTGCAACCAACCCTTGCCATCGTCGGCGCTGGAGTCGCTCACTCAACAATTAATGGGGCTACATCCCTGGCGCAAGGGGCCGTTCGACTTATTTGGCGTTCACATTGATACCGAGTGGCGCTCTGACTGGAAGTGGGACCGACTTGGCAGTGGCATCGACTCTCTTCAAAGCCGGCGAGTGCTTGATGTGGGTTGCGGAAGCGGCTATCACTGCTGGCGCATGGCCGGCGATGGCGCCAGAGAAGTGATTGGCATAGACCCCACCCCTCTCTTTGTCGTGCAGTTCTGGGCATTGCAGAAGTACCTCCAACAAACCAATGTCTGGTTGTTGCCCGCTGGTATCGAACAAATGCCAGATAAGCTCAATGCATTTGATACCGCATTTTCCATGGGCGTGCTCTACCACCGACGCTCGCCCATGGATCACTTGCGGGAACTGCGAGACTGCCTCCGTCCGGGCGGCCAACTGGTCCTGGAAACCCTGGTCATTGATGGCAAGCTGGGCGACACACTGGTGCCGGAAGGTCGCTATGCACGCATGGGCAATGTCTGGTTCCTGCCCAGTTGTGACACCCTGGCTAGCTGGTTGAAAAAAACTGGTTTCGTCGAGCCGCGACTTGTAGATGTGGGACTAACATCTATAGAGGAACAGCGTTCTACCGACTGGATGACCTTTCATTCCCTGGCTAATTTCCTTGACCCACAGGACAGCAGCAAATCCATAGAGGGGCACCCTGCACCCCGAAGGGCTGTGTTTACTGCACGAGTGCCTGGAACCTGGAAACCGCTGGATAACTAGGCGAGCTGCTTGTCTGTACTCATACCTACAGGACAGCTAAACTTGTCCCGCCTGTGGTGAAAGCGCCCCGAAGCGAACACACTGGTTTTTATCCAATACTAATAAGGAGCGCTACTTGCCTTCCCATTTGCAGAAGCAGCTTGAATCACTGACCGGCAGCCAGCAAACGTCGCTGCTTTGCAGCATCGGCCGCGGCATTGAAAAAGAAAGTCTGCGCATCACCCCCGATGGTGCTCTGGCACAAACGCCCCACCCTCGCGCCCTTGGCTCAGCACTCACTCACGGTTCAATTACCACCGATTATTCCGAGGCACTGCTGGAGTTCATTACTCCGGTAGACACTGGCATTTATAGCAGCCTGAAAACTCTGGAGGACATACACCAATATGTTTACAACCAGATGCCCGAGGAAATGCTTTGGTGTGCTTCTATGCCCTGTTTTTTGGGAGAAGATAAAGACATCCCGGTCGCGAAGTACGGCAGCTCCAACGTCGCACGCATGAAAACCGTTTATCGCTACGGCCTGGGACATCGCTACGGCCGGGTCATGCAAACCATTGCCGGTATCCACTACAACTTTTCCATGCCCCAGGCTTATTGGGACCAGGCCTGGGCAGAAGCCGGCCAACCCGGGGAGCTGCAGGATTATATAAGCGAGCGTTACCTGGGCCTTATCCGCAATTTTCGTCGCTACTCGTGGCTACTGATTTACTTGTTTGGTGCTTCCCCGGCTATCTGCGGCAGTTTTTTGCGCAACCACGATCAGCATGGCCTGGAGCCCTTTGGCGATGGCCACAGTCTCTACCTGCCTCATGGCACGGCCCTGCGCATGAGTGACCTGGGCTATAACAGCAATGCGCAAAAAGGACTGAGGATTTGTTACAACTCGCTGGCCAATTACGTAGAAACCCTGCGCGCAGCAATCATGCAACCTCACCCGGATTATGCCCACCTGAGTTCGGGTGAATCAGGCGAATACCAGCAACTGAACGACAGCCTGCTTCAGATCGAAAACGAATTTTACAGCCCCATACGCCCCAAGCGCGTGACCCTGTCAGGCGAAACGCCCTTGCATGCCTTAACCGAAAACGGCATCGAGTACATCGAGGTTCGCTGCGTAGACGTCAACCCGTTCTCACCCGTGGGCATAGACGCTGAACAAATACGATTCCTGGATACCTTCCTGCTTTACTGTTTGCTGGAAGAGAGCCCCGCCTGCACTGAGCAGGAACAGGACTGCATGGCGGCCAATATGAACGCTGTCGTCAATCGCGGGCGTGAACCTGGCCTCGAACTCAGCAGCTGCAATGGGTCGAGTCTGATGTCCGATTGGGCGAACTCCTTACTGAGTGACATGCAGGATATTTCCAAGGCGCTGGATAACGCCCATCAGAGCAAAGCATACGGCGAGTCACTGCAAGTACAGTCCGCCAAAATCGCAGATTCGGAGCTCACTCCCTCAGCGAGGGTATTGCGGGAAATGCGTGAACAAGGCAAACCCTTCTTTCGTCTTGCGCTGTCTTACAGCCAGCTTTGGGCAGACCACTTTCGGCAGCAACCTGCAGACGCAGAAAAAACCGCTCACTATGCAGCCGAGGCCGAACTATCGCTCACTGCCCAGCAGGCAGTAGAAGCTGCAGACGAGGTCAGCTTCGAACAATACCTGGCTAATTTTTACGGCCAGTACGAGACCCTTCCCAAGCCTTGAACTTTCTAGCCCACTTCCAACTAGCCTGGCCCGAGGAAGAGTTGGTTGTCGGCGCGCTGGAAGGGGACTACCTGAAAGGTCCGCTAAAAGGACATCTTCCCAAGGGGATTGAACTGGGCGTCAAACTGCATCGGGCAATTGACGCCTTTACCGACCAACACCCAAAAATGGCAGAACTACGCGCTCAATTTCCATTGGAATTGCGGCGCTATTCAGGAATCCTCATCGACCTCAGCTTCGACCATTATCTTAGCAAGCACTGGCACAACTACAGTACGCTGCCCCTGGACGCTTTTAACGCGACGATTTACCGTAACCTGGAATCCCGCAAGCACCATTTAGGTCCTGGTGCCCGACGTATGCTTTTGCGAATGCAGCAGCACGATTTACTCAGCGTGTACGGCCAATGGGACAGTATCGCAGCAACCGCCGCACGCATTGGTGAGCGATTCCAGCGTGAAAATCCGTTCTTGCAGGTAGCCCAACACCTCGACCCGGTAAGACCGCAGCTGGAGTTATCCTTCCTGAATTTTTACCCCGAACTCATCGAGTTTTGCGGACTTAAAAAGCATCAGTGGAACTAAACACGCGGCTAACTATCGAAGTCGGCTTAGCGGTTATTGCATAGCGGACTAAAAGGCCCTACCGTAACGACCTGAGCCCCGAAGGAACGCGCTTCATGTTGCAATCTTTATCCCCAAGACTAGTTTTTGCCGGCCTGGTTATGCTGGCAGTCACCTCTATGGCCTTTGCCATGCTGTTCCTGGAACGTTATCTCAACCTGGCTGCCTGCCCCCTCTGTATGACCCAGAGAGTTTTTGTGGTTGGCTGGGGTGTCATCGCCTTTATCGCTGTCGTCCATAACCCCAGTAGCTGGGGCAACCGGGTATACGCTGCGCTTTGCGCTTTGTCTGCTCTGGTCGGGGGTGCCGTTGCCGGGCGTCATGTCTGGTTGCAATACCTGCCACCGGAAGAAGTACCTGCCTGTGGCCCCAGCCTGGAATACATGCTCGACACTCTGCCGTTCTCGGAGACCCTTTCCATACTTCTCATGGGAGACGGCAACTGCGCAGAAACCCTGTGGACGTTTATGGGCCTTTCTATTCCCGAGCAAACGTTGGCCCTGTTCACCGTGGCGGCCTTGATCTGCCTGTGGCAAACTTTCCGTCCGTATCCTCAGGAAAGCTAATATGCCCCACCGTGATCCCCAGCAACAATTTAATGCGGTTGAAGAATTACTCACACGTTGGTTGAAAGAACGCCGTGAATTATTGGGTAAATACACCGAGATTGCAGTAGGAATGGATGGCATGCTGGATCAGGAGGCCCTGGACCTGCGTCAACGCGCCCTTTGCCAGCAACTGGTGGACTACGTGTCAAGCGGACACTTCGAGGTTTACCTCGAGCTCTTTGAGGAAGCGGAAAGTTTTGCTGACGGCAGCAATGCCGTGGCAGCAAAACTGATGCCTGCGATCGTTGATACCACTGATATCATCATGGCTTATGAGGAAAAATACACCTCACAGGACAGTGATAAAGCAAAAGTGAAAAGAGACCTTTCGTCTCTGGGGGAGGTACTGGAATCGCGCTTCTTACTGGAGGACAGGCTGATCGCCGGTCTCCACAATAGTCACCGACGTCAGCAGAGCTGACGCCGGCTACAAGTTTTACTCAGCTGCGGCTTCGGCCTGGCTGGGAATAGAAACCAACTCGACATCAAAGATCAGTGCTGAATTGGGGCCAATCATCTGGCCTGCACCACCGGCGCCATAACCCAGCGCTGGCGGAATGTGCAGCTTCCACTTGGAACCCGCAGGCATCAGTTGCAGAGCTTCGGTCCATCCAGGGATAACCTGGCCCACACCGAAAGTGACGGTTTCGCCGCGGCTGTATGAGGAATCGAACTCGGTTCCGTCTACCAGCGTGCCGCGATAATGCACTTCAACAGTGTCTCCAGCACCAGGCATGGCGCCTTCACCCGCTTCAATGACCTCATACTGCAGTCCAGTTTCGGTAACGATAACGCCCTCTTTAGCCTTGTTCGCTTCCAGGTAAGCATTGGCAGCGGCCAGATTGGCATCACCCATAGCAGCCTGGGAGGCTTGCTGCTCAGCAAGCATCTTCTCCTGATAGGATTGCATTTCAGCGGCAATTTCTTCCTGGGTCATCTTTCCTTCATTACCGGCGGCACCATCTCGAAAGCCCGCGACGAAGGAATCGATGTCCATGGCCATTCCGTCCTGAGCCATGCGTTGACCCAAACCAAAGGCGATACCATAGCTCAGGCGTTGCTCAGTACTCTCCAGGGCAACAGCGTCAAGAGGCGCGGAGAGTGGAGTTGCATCTTCGGTGCTATCCATCTGTTCATTACAAGCTGCCAGGCTGACAAGACCAACCAGGGCAAGCGGCAGTGCGTACTTCTTCATAAATTCATTCCATTATCAAAACTATTGGAGGCATCTAACACGCCCTTGTATCTGCGGTGTGCCCTCTCTTAAAGCGCCCGACCCTGCCACATAAAGCCTGGGTTTTACCGACATTGGGTAGCGTTGGGAGAGAGGGTCTCGCAGTGGCCGCACAGTGTACTACCGGCCACAAGCCGTTGCCACCCCCACAAAGGCGGGTAACCAAGGTGTCCGGAAGCGCTGGTTATGACCACAAAGCGCGCGTAAGATTCGCCGCCTTATGATTATTTTACGCGACATCGAATTGCGCCGCGGCGCCAAGCTTCTGCTACAGGATGCCCAACTCACCATTCAGCCGGGGCAAAACCTGGCGCTTATCGGGGCCAATGGCAGCGGCAAGTCCAGTCTTTTCGCCCTATTGCTGGGAGAACTCGGAGCCGATACCGGTGAAATCGAAGGCATGAACAACCTGCGCCTCTCGCACATGGCTCAGGAAGTGCATGCTACAGCCTTACCCGCCGGTGAATATGTCTGGCGCGGAGACGAACAACTGTCGCGACTCATGGACAGGCTGGCAGCGCTCGAGGAACAGGGCGATTATGAACTGACCGCGCCTATTCACACTGAGCTGGAGTCCATTGATGGCTACAGCGCAGCCCGCAAGGCAGAGGTGCTCCTGCAGGGGCTTGGCTTTGGAGAAAACGCAGCCAACAGACCGGTCAGCGACTTTTCAGGTGGCTGGCGCATTCGCCTCAACCTGGCTAGGGCGCTAATGACGCCCTCCGATATGTTGCTACTGGACGAGCCCACCAACCACCTCGACCTGGACGCCACCCTTTGGTTACAGCAGTGGCTGCAGCAGTACCCCGGTACCCTGCTGATGATTTCTCACGATCGTGACTTCATCGACGGCACTTGCGAGCGTATTTTGCATATCGAACGACAGCAGCTGGGAAGTTATAAAGGCAACTACTCACAATTTGAGGCTCAGCGAGCCGAGAGACTGGCCAATCAGCAGGCGACCTTTGAAAAACAGCAGCGCAGGATCTCCGAAATAGACGATTTTGTGCGTCGCTTCCGCTACAAGGCGACCAAGGCCAAGCAAGCACAAAGCCGCCTCAAAGAGCTGGAGCGCATGCAAACAGTGGCGCCGGCGCATATTGACTCTCCCTTTGACTTCAGTTTTTTGCCTCCAGAGAAGTCCAGCGATCCGTTATTGCGTCTGGACAAAGCCGCCCTGGGCTATGCAGACCAGGCCATTCTCAACGGTGTGGATATGCAGCTTCGCCCTGGCAGTCGATATGGTCTGCTGGGCCGCAACGGTGCCGGCAAATCAACCCTGCTGAAATCATTGGTCGGACAGTTGCCTTTGGTGGGCGGACAAATCAGCGCCGGTGAGCATTGCAACATTGGCTACTTTGATCAGCAGCAATTAGAAGCACTGGATATGGAAGCCAGTCCTCTGCTGCATATTCAACGCCTTAGCCCCGAGGCCCGGGAGCAAGAGGTCCTCAACTTCCTCGGTGGCTTTGATTTTCGTGGCGACGCGGCTTCCAGTCCGGTCGCGCCCTTTTCCGGAGGGGAAAAGGCCCGACTCGCCCTTGCCATGGTGGTCTGGCAGAAACCGAATCTGCTGGTACTGGACGAACCCACCAACCACCTGGACCTTGAAATGCGGCATGCCATGGAAGTGGCATTGCAGGCATTTGAGGGCGCCTTGATCCTGGTCAGCCATGATCGTCATATGCTGCGCAACACGGTAGAAGAATTACTACTGGTACACGACGGCCAGGTGGAGGAATACAAACAGGACCTGGAAGGCTACGAAAAGTGGATTCTGTCCAGCTTCAGGGCGGACAAACCCGCCGAGCAAGCCAGCGAGGCTGGTGACAGCTCCCGCAAAGAAAAGCGTCAGCAGGCCGCCGCCCAGCGCGAGAGGATTCGCCCGCTGAAAAAACAGCTGGACAAAACGGAAGCCGAAATGACAAAAATCGAAAATTCACTGGCAGCGCTGCAGGAACGGCTGGGGGATGCCGATATCTATAGCGAAGCCCGAAAAAATGAGCTCGCCGAATTACTCAAGCAGGAAGGTGAATTTAAATCGCGGGCAGACGCACTGGAAGAGACCTGGCTTGAACTGCAGGAAGAGATCGAACAAGTCCAGGCCCTGGCAGTCGACTAGTTCAACCGTTTGCCACCAGCTTCAGTTTATCCGCACGGCTCAGGTTCTTGATCGCCGCTTCACGCATCTGGGCAGCGCTGCGATCGGTGGCAGGTGCGGACCAAAGCTCGACAACGGGGCGTCGACCACTGGTGTATTTTGGTCCGCCAGCAATCTCGCCATTGTGCTGACGCAGGCGCCTTGCCAGATCTCGCGCTATACCGGTATAGAGCGTGCCATCGGCGCACTCCAAAATGTAGACAGACCAATTTTCCTGCGGATTGCTCTTCAAAGCAGTACCTCGACCTCGCTGCAAAGCTAGCCGCGATTAAAGCGATGGTATCGTTCAACCAACGCCAGTAATTTCTCCGGCTTGCGTGCCTTGCGCCACTCACCGGCAAGAAACTTGTTGCTCTCTCCCAGCGTGGGGTAAATGTGAATGGTTCCCAGAATTTTGTTTAAACCCAGGCCGTGTTTCATGGCGATCACAAACTCGTTAATCAACTCACCGGCATGGTAACCAACAATAGTCGCCCCAAGGATGTGGTCACTGCCGGGGCGGGTAAGCACTTTTACAAATCCACCCGCTTCGCCATCGGCAATCGCGCGGTCCAGATCACTGATGTCGTAACGGCTTATCTCGTAGGCGATGTTCTGCTCTATAGCCTCCTCCTCATTAAGGCCAACCCGACCCACCTCCGGATTGGTGAATGTCGCCCATGGCACAACGGAATAATCCACGCGAAACTTTCGGAAACGGCCAAACAAAGCGTTTACCGATGCATACCACGCCTGGTGACTGGCCATATGCGTGAACTGGTAAGGACCAGCAACGTCTCCGGCGGCAAGAATACTGGGAATACTGGTTCGCAGGTAATCATCAACTTCAACGCGACCGGCTGAATCCAAAGCAATACCCAGAGACTCCAGACCCATACCGTCGACGTTGGCCGTGCGCCCCACCGCCAGTAGCACCTGATCAAAAACGATCGACTGGTTCTCTCCGGCGACAGTCAGCTGACAGCGTTTCTCTTCACCAGATAAAAATTCTACCGGCTCAGCATGGGTCATCACCGTAATACCCTGCGCGCAAAATGCATTGAGGACATGAGCGCACACATCGTCATCTTCGCGGGGCATCAGGCGCTCTGAGTGGGTCACCAAAGTCACCTCGCTCCCCAATGATGAAAAGGCTTGAGCCAATTCACAACCGATAGGGCCAGCCCCTAACACCAACAGACGTTGCGGCAAGACATCCAACTCCCAAACCGTGTCCGATGTCAGGTAACCCACCGCCTCTAATCCCGGGATATCCGGAACCCGCGGGCGGGCTCCGCTGGCAATAACGATATGACGCGCGCTTATCCGGTATCCATTTACCTCTACTTCCCAGGGCGAAACGATTTGCGCTTCCCCTTGCACGCAGTTCACACCCAGGGATGTAAATCGTTCAACCGAATCGTGCGGCTCGATGGTCTTGATAACGGATCGAATTCGTCCCATCACTTCCGGAAAGCGCACCTGAACATCCATGGGTGCGAGGCCGAACTCCTCTGCCCTTCTTGCATAGGCAGCCATTCGTGCGGAGCGAATGAGCGCCTTGGATGGCACGCAACCGGTGTTGAGGCAGTCACCACCCATGCGATCACGCTCGATGAGTGTCACTTTCGCCTTCACCGTCGCAGCAATCAATGAGGAGACCAGGCCAGCTGAGCCGGCTCCAATCACTATCAGGTTGTTGTCAAAGCGCTTGGGCTTGCGCCAGGCCGACAGCACACGGCGGTTTGCCAGCCAACTCACCAACCATTTCGCCACCAGTGGAAAAACCCCAAGCAACACAAACGACCCCAGTAGCTCTGGCGAAATAATCCCTGCCAGTGAATCCAGTTGTCCGAGCTGAGTGCCCGCGTTCACGTAGACCGCCGTGGCGGGCAGCATGCCCAACTGCGAAACCCAGTAGTAACGCCAGGTCGCAATGGGGAGTAGCCCCATTAGCAGATTGATCAGGAAAAAAGGAAATAACGGCACCAGGCGCAGGGTGAATAAATAGAACGCGCCGTCTTTAGCAAAGCCTTGATTGATCGCTGCCAGCTGACGACCAAAGCGCTCCTGTACCCAGTCACGCAGCAAGGTCCGCGACACCAGAAATGCCAGGGTCGCTCCAACACTACTGCCAAACGAAACCAATAGCAGGGCATACCAGAACCCAAACAGCGCGCCTCCCGCCAGTGTCATCACCGCCGCGCCGGGTACCGACAAGCCGGTGACCACGACATAGATACAAAAATAAATGCCCCCGGCCAATAGCGGATTATCGTCGTACCAGCCGCGCAGCTCACCCATCCGCTGTTGAACTGCCGACAATTGCAGATACTGGCCCAGGTCAAGGGCAAACCAGGACCCAAGTGCCAGCGCAAGTATCGTGAGAATAAGTAGTTGTTTTTTGTTCAAAACGTCCCCATACACCAAAGTAAGTTGAAGAATGTCACCGGCGCTGTAGTTGCGCGTGGAGTTATAGCATAGAGCACTGAGGCCATTGCTAAAAACTCTGACCTTCTTGCTTGTGCCGTTAAAAGCCGGTGGTATTATGACCCAACTCAAACCTACGCGGTTTGCACGACCGCAGATCAAACGGAGAGCAACATGTCAGACCAGATCGTACACGTGAGTGACGCCACTTTTGATGCCGAAGTACTTAATTCCGATATCCCCGTGCTGGTGGATTTTTGGGCAGAGTGGTGCGGCCCCTGCAAAATGATCGCCCCTGTTCTGGACGAGATCGCTGTGGAATACGAAGGGAAGTTAAAAATCGCCAAAGTAGACGTTGACGCCAACCCCGAGATTGCGCCCAAGTTCGGTATCCGCGGAATTCCAACTCTGATCGTTTTCAAAGGTGGCAACGCAGAAGCAACCAAGGTCGGCGCTCTCTCCAAAACCCAGCTGACAGAATTCATTCAGGAAGTGGTCTAACAGCCCCTGATTTAATTTGCATCACTGCGACGGCCACTCACTAATAAGTGGCCTAACCGCTTCGTACTTCGCGCGCGACTAACAGCGTCAACAATCATCTGTCGACAACCAGCGAACCGGCTCACTGTAATCCGATCAAACATCCTCCTGTGATAGGCAGGCCCAAACATGTTCTGGGTCCATCACTTAGCGCTTGGCCACAAAAAGTGGGACCGCAAAAAACCCTGGAGCGTTTGCAAGCTCCTCGAAGGGGTCCCAGATCGTCTGGATAAAGTGAAAATTAGCGGTAGACGGCCCCTTCCCTGCGTGCTACCTTTTCTCTCGTTGCACATGCCTGTGCCGCAATAATAAAACTACCACCCAATTTTAAAGCTCCAATTTGCTGACCGAAGTCCGCACGTTCCCAATTAACCCGAATCCCCTCAAGCCTGAATCACACTATTAATCTATGAATCTTACCGATCTAAAAACCAAATCCACCCAGGAACTTATCGATATCGCCAAGGATATGGGACTGGACAACATGGCCCGGTCCCGCAAACAGGACATCATCTTTGCCATCCTCAAACGACACGCCAAGAGCGGAGAGGATATTTACGGTGACGGTGTGTTGGAGATCCTACAGGACGGTTTCGGCTTCTTGCGCAGCGCAGACAGCTCCTATCTTGCCGGGCCGGATGATATTTACGTGTCCCCCAGCCAGATTCGTCGCTTTAACCTGCGCACCGGTGACACTATTTCCGGCAAAATCCGCCCACCCAAGGACAGCGAACGCTATTTCGCGCTGCTCAAGGTTGGCGAGATCAACTTCAGCAAGCCGGAGAGCGCGAAGCACAAAATTCTGTTCGAGAACCTGACTCCACTGTTCCCGGACGAACGCATGACCTTGGAAAAAGGCAATGGCAGTTCCGAGGACCTGACGGGGCGTATCATCGACCTGGTAGCCCCCATCGGCAAAGGACAGCGCGGTCTGTTAGTTGCACCGCCCAAAGCCGGTAAAACCATTATGATGCAGAACATCGCTCAGGCGATTATCAGCAACAACCCGGATTGCCACATCATCGTGCTGCTGATTGATGAACGTCCGGAAGAAGTAACGGAGATGCAGCGATCAGTCGGTGCCCGCGGTGCTGAGGTAGTTGCCTCCACCTTCGACGAACCTCCATCGCGTCACGTCCAGGTGGCCGATATGGTCATCGAAAAAGCCAAACGCCTGGTAGAACATAAGAAAGATGTCGTTATTTTGCTGGACTCTATTACTCGTCTTGCTCGTGCCTACAACACGGTTATCCCCAGCTCCGGTAAAGTATTGACCGGTGGTGTAGACGCCCATGCCCTGGAACGCCCCAAGCGCTTTTTCGGTGCGGCGCGAAACATCGAAGAAGGCGGCAGCCTATCCATCATCGCCACTGCGCTGATTAACACCGGCTCCAAAATGGATGAAGTGATCTACGAGGAATTCAAAGGCACCGGTAACATGGAGCTGCATCTGGATCGCAAAGTTGCGGAGAAGCGAGTTTATCCGGCCATCAATATTCGCAGCTCCGGTACTCGTCGTGAGGAACTCCTCACCGGTGAGGAAGAACTGGCGCGCATGTGGATTCTGCGCAAACTACTGCACGGCATGGAAGATACCCCGGCAATTGAGTTCCTTATCGATAAGCTCAAGGATACCAAAACCAATGACGAGTTCTTCTTGTCAATGAAGCGCAAGTAAGCGCTTCTGCGGTCTGGTAACTCGCAGCACAGTTAGCACTGAACTGGCGTCTCTAAGGCGCTTGTCCCTGACACTTAAGCCCTAGCGTAAGCCGGGCTGCAATCCCGTTGCTAAGCCCGCATTGAGGGTGTACTGTTTCCCACCAACGTCCGTTGAGAATAGTGATCAGTGAAGTACAAGGATCTGCGCGAATTTATCGCCGAGTTAGAGCAACGTGGCGACCTGGTTCGCATAACAGCCGAAGTCGACCCCAATCTGGAAATGACCGAAATCGCCGACCGCACATTGCGCGCCGGCGGCCCCGCACTGCTGTTTGAAAACCCCAAGGGCCACAGCACCCCGGTACTGGCCAACCTGTTCGGCACCGAGCAGCGTGTCGCACTTGGAATGGGTGAAGAGGAAGTAAGCGCGCTGCGCGATATTGGCGAACTGCTTGCTTATTTGCGCCAACCAGACCCCCCAAAAGGTATGCGTGACCTGGTAGACAAAGCACCTATTCTGAAGCAAGTGCTCAACATGGGTCCCAGCACAGTGCGTAACCCGCCCTGTCAGTTCCACGCCAAAACCGGTGACGAGGTTGACCTGTATCAACTGCCTATACAGACCTGTTGGCCGGGCGATGCCGGCCCCCTGGTCACCTGGCCACTGGTGATCACGCGCGGTCCGGAGAAAGAACGGCAGAATCTCGGCATTTACCGCATGCAGTTAATCGCGAAGAACAAGCTCATAATGCGCTGGCTTTCGCATCGCGGTGGCGCCCTGGATTATCGCGACTGGCAATTGAAGAACCCTGGCAAACGCTATCCTGTGGCCGTCGCCCTGGGCGCAGATCCGGCGACCACCTTGGGCGCTGTCACTCCCGTTCCCGATGGCATTTCCGAGTACGCGTTCGCCGGCCTGTTGCGCGGCAGCAAAACCGAGGTCGCGGACTGTTTTACTCCGCTGTGCCGAGAGCAGGAACTGAAAGTGCCAGCGACTGCAGAGTACATCCTGGAGGGTTTCCTTGAACCCGGAGAGGAAGCGGACGAAGGCCCGTTCGGCGACCATACAGGTTATTACAATGAGGTCGAGCGCTTTCCCGTGTTCACTGTGGAAGCGATTACCCATCGGGAGTCGCCTATTTATCACAGCACGTATACCGGCCGGCCGCCGGATGAGCCCGCCGTTCTGGGCGTCGCCTTGAATGAGGTTTTCGTCCCTCTGCTACAAAAGCAATTCCCGGAGATTGTGGATTTTTATCTACCCCCTGAGGGCTGCTCCTACCGAATGGCGGTGGTCACCATGCGCAAGGAATATCCCGGTCACGCAAAACGCGTGATGCTCGGCGTATGGTCTTTTTTACGTCAGTTCATGTACACAAAATTTGTCATCGTTACCGATGAAGACGTCAATGCCAGGGACTGGAAAGATGTGATTTGGGCAATGACCACCCGCATGGACCCGCAGCGAGACTGCGTGTTTATTGAGAATACACCGATCGACTATCTCGACTTTGCCTCGCCAGTGGCGGGGCTCGGTTCCAAGGTGGGTTTTGACGCCACCAACAAGTGGCCGGGCGAGACGCAGCGGGAATGGGGTGAACCCATCTCGATGGACCCAGCGGTTAAAGACCGGGTCGACGATATCTGGGATGAGCTGGGTATAACGCTGGATTAACAAGCACCCGCAGCTCGGGGCTTCAGGTTCGAGCCAGCCGCTGTGCCTGTGGCACCGTGTTTTCTGGCATCGGCAGATCTGGCAAGTCGGCTTCTTTCAATTGCAAACCTTCACGAAAGTAGGCCCCGGCCACTTTGGGCTCACCCAGAGCAACCAACAAGCGTCCCAACTCCGCGCAAATTTCAGCGCTGCGCTCCAGGCGATAGCAACTTTCAAAGTAATCTCTGGCCTTACCCCAAAGTTTTTCCCGGGCTGACAAACGCCCAAGGCACAACAACAGCTGGGCATCTTCGGTGTGAGCTGGCAACCAGTTCTCGGCCTGTGCAAGTTGCTTTGCACTGTCCTGACCGAGCACATAGCCATACTCGCGCACCAGCTTCGAATCCCAGGTTTGCTTGAGCGCTCGTGGAATGACTTTCTCGGCTGTCGCATGGTGCCCGCCCTTCACCAGCAAAGCCACGTACTTATCCAGTGCCGAAGCGTTCTGCTTTAAGTGGGCAGGCATTGCTTGCCACGCCTGCTGCAGCGCATCGCCGGAATCGTCGCCCTGAGCACTGGATATCAACATTTCCGTATAAATTTCACGCTCTAATTTTTCCAGCGCTTCGGCAGAAAGTACTTTGTATTTTTTCAGCTCGGGCAACAGGCTAACCAGCTCCTGCCAGTCCTTAAGTCCATAATAGGCACGATGTAAAAGATCCAACACATAGGGATGCCGCCCGGCATTGCGTCTGGCGCGCACCAGTGTCGCCAGGGCCTGTTCAAATTGCCCGGAATGCAGGCGCAGCTCCGCCTGGGTAAGCTCAACGGCAATACCCGCTTCCGACTCTGCGTCTTCCGCAGCGCCCAGGTATTCGCGCATTTTATCCGGCTCATTCAAGTGATAGCTGGATCGGGCCGCCATCAGGTAGTTCACCAGCGGTGCTTCACTATTTTTGGCGCCCCTTAACAATTGGCGTCTGGCACGAGTCCAGTTGCCCTCGATAAAGCTAATCAACCCGCGCGTGGTCAAACGCGAAGAGGCCCGAACCCTGCGACCCCCAATCCAACTGGCCAGAGACTGTTGCCCGCCCAGTAAGCGACGCACCAATCTTAGCGTCAGGTAGATCAGCAGGGTGAATACGGCAAGCAACACTATGCCCACCCACAGGCTGGTCTCCACCGTGTAGTTTCCATAGGCCACCAAAATATAACCAGGATCGGTTTCAATAACGGCGACAATTCCCACCCCCAACAGTAATGCAATGAGCAGCAGTGCAAAGAGTTTACGCATGGTTTACTCCGCGCCTCCCTGCTGCAGGCGCTGCCTGACAGCATCATCCAAAGCCTGCAGAGAACGCGTCAGGTTGGGCATAACAACCTGAATTGTCTGCCCTTCCAACTGGGCAATCTCCCGCGACATCGCGCGAGCGGCAGCGTCGTCAGTGTCGAAGAACTGGGCAACCCAATGCTGCGAACGCTGCAGACTCTCCACATAAAGAGTCTGGTTGCCAGACAGCAAGGCCACCTGGGCCTGTTCCAGCAACATGCGCAGGTTTTGCCGCACCAAACCCTCCCACTGGGGATCCATCAACGCTTGCATGGGCACGTCTCGACGGCGAATCACAATATAGTCAGAGAGCTTGCGTGCCGCTTCTTCATAACCACGCTCCAGGCGAACCTGCCAGTCACCTTCCTCTGGCCTCGCCTCAGGTTGATCTTCCTGCTCTTGCATTTGAAAAATCACCAGCCTGTCAGCCTGCTCGACCAGGGCCGAAAGTCGGAGATAAATACCTTCGACATCGACTTTAGGCACTGCCCGCAATGCGGCCTGCTCCGCCGCAACCGCGGCGCGAACATCGTGCAAACTGACATCATCCAATTGCCGCAAAATGCTGTCCGCGCTGTCCAGCAGGGCAAGCGCCGAGTCGGTATCACGGGCCATTACCACACGCTGGTTAGCCAGGCGCAGCAGGTACTGTGCCTCGGCCCGCAGCCAGCTCTCATGATCATTGGCACTAAACGCCGCAATCTGCTGGTTCTGGGCATCCAACTGCTGAGAAAACTGCTGCAAGGACGCTGACTGATTGGTTGAGGCGGAATTCGCCGCGTCCAAACCTGTTTTCAGCTGCTTGCGTATGTCTTGCTCAAGAGATTGTAACTGGCCCTGGAGTTCGGCCTGCTGCCCGCCGGTTTTATTTTCCAGTTTATTGATACGCCGCTTGAGATCTTTCTCCCGATCCATACCCTGCTGGAGAGACCAACCGGCGGCGCCGGCCAGCACCAAGACCAACAATAACGCCAACCAGCCAACGAAGGACGAGCCTCCTTTTGCTGGCGCAGGTGCGGGCGTTGCAGACGTTGGCTTATCTGCTTTGGCTGCAACCTCCGCTTTTTTGTCTGGCTCCGGTGCAGTATCCGTGACCTCGACACTGGACTGCGCCGCGGCGGAAATCGAGGTACCGTCCTCGGGCTTATCTTTTTCTTCGCTCACTCGCTAGTCTCCGGCTCGCCACTGCTGCAGAGCCTGCAGCATGGCGGCATCCGAGGCATTCGCCGCGGTTACCACATCATTGAAACCTGCCTGTTGGGCCAGCTTCGCCACCCGGGGCGAAGGCACAACAAGACCTATATCTCTAAAGTTAGTGCTTTCTTTGTCGCTAAGCAATGTCAGCATGTTATGCAAGCCTTCTCCGCTGCTAATCATCACCACATCAACCGCTTTGCGGAACAACAATTCAGCCAGGGATCCGGATGCCATTTCCGGGCAGGCTCGTCGATAACAGGCCAGCTCGTCTACTCTTGCTTCTCGCTGGTGCAGTGTTTCCCGCAGGGTTTTACGCCCCCCGGTCCCCTTGACGATGAGAACTCGCTGTCCGGCAACCTGCGCCAGTTCTGGCAAAGCAAGCAGTCCCTCGCTGTTTATTTGCTCTTTGGGGGACAGCGGACTCAAGCCCCTTGCCTCGAGTATCCTGGCAGTGGCATCACCTATTGCATACCATTTGATTCCGCTAGGAAGCTGCGGCCAATAATCTTCGATGCACTCAAGACCGAAGCGCACCGCATTGGAGCTAATAAAGATCACGTGCTGATAGCAGTCCAGGTCGAGAACATGCTGACGTTGCGCCGCGGCTAGCTCTTTAAGGGGCACCAGTTCCAGCATCGGTTGATGGTGAACAGATGCATAACCCGCCTGTGCTAAGGCGCGAAGCAATTCGTCCGCCTGACCGGCGGGGCGAGTGACTAATACGCTAGTCGCCATAAACCTCTGCCAGAATCGCCGCAGCACCCTGCGCTAACAGTTCATTGGCAACACTGATGCCCAAATTCTCCGCATCCTCTGGCGGGCTAATTGCCTCGGCCCGCAAAACTTCTGATCCGTCGGGCCGACCCACCAGGCCACGAAGGCGCAGGCGACCATTATCGAGGTACTCAGCGAAACAGGCGATTGGCACCTGGCAGCCTCCGTTAAGGCGTTGGTTCATTGCCCGCTCGGCAATCACCCGTTGCGCTGTCAGTGGATGATGCACCGTTTGCAGCAACTCCAGCACGTCGCTATCCCCCTCTCGCAGTTCAATGCCCACTGCGCCCTGACCGCCCGCGGGCAGGGAGTCATCTACACTAATACTGTCGGCAATGCGCTCGCCAAAGCCAAGTCGAATCAGCCCGGCACTGGCCAGAATTATCGCATCGTACTGTCCCTCATCCAGCTTACGCAGGCGAGTGTTGACGTTGCCGCGCAGGAATTTTACTTGCAGGTCGGGCCTGCGGGCCCGCAGTTGGCATTCACGCCGAAGACTTGACGTGCCGACGACTGAGCCTGCCGGCAATTGCGCAAGCGACTCGAAATTATTGCTGACAAACGCGTCAGTGGGATCTTCGCGCTCACAAATAACGCCCAGGGTCAGACCCTCAGGGAAACTCATAGGCACATCTTTCATTGAATGAACGGCAATATCTGCACTGCCATCGAGCAGCGCTGTCTCCAACTCCTTTACAAACAAGCCTTTGCCACCCACCTTTGCCAGCGGCACATCCAGCAGTTGATCACCGCGTGATGTCATACCCAGTAGGCTCACCTCTAATCGGGGATGGGCGCTCATCAGGGCATCGCGAACGTATTCAGCCTGCCAGAGTGCAAGGGGACTCTCACGAGTGGCGATGGTGAGCGTGCGGGTGGGCATGTCTGGGTTTCCTTACAAACAGATGGGCCTATCGTTAGACTATTATCATACCATTGTGCAGTGGCCGTATCAGCGCCGCGCGAGCCGTTCCTTCGCCTCGGCCAGGTGCCGGCGACTAATCGCAGGCGACATTTCCAGACCATCCAAGACCGCGTGCCAGGTGCCATTGTCCGACTTCTCGAGGCGCAACAGGTATTGCAGAGCAACCAGGGCGTTGCGATGAACCCGTAAAAGATTATCGCCAAACTCCTGTTCAAGGTCTTTCAGGGTATCGGGAATAAGCAGCTCTTGTGTTGCGGAATGTGCGGTCACATACTTTTGTTCGGCAATGAAACAGCGAACCTGATCCACAGCAATGGATTCAAAACCCCGATGGGTATGGCTGCTCACTGACCTGCGCTGATTGCCTGCGCCACCAAGGTCCTGCAAATTGGCCAACTGCAGCCGGTTTACCCGCGCCGCGCCTTCCAAAGCTCCGGCCAGCTCCTTCTCTCTCACAGGTTTTAACAAATAGGCCATGGTATTATGCTGCAACGCCTGCAGCGCATACTCATCAAATGCGGTACAGAATACTACCGCTGGGGGCGAGTCACCGCGTTCCAGTTCCGCCGCAACTTCTATTCCATCCATACCCGGCATACGAATATCCAGCAATAACAAATCAGGCTGCTCAGCGGCCACTGTCGCCAGTGCTTCGGCGCCATCAGACGCCTGCAAACACTGAGCTTCAGGCCGTATGCGTGAAAGCAAACGCAGCAGGCGCTCGCGGGCCAATTGCTCATCGTCAACGACCAATATCTTCACAAACCCTGCTCCGGCGAATAAGTCAGCTCTACCGTGAAGGTGCCCTCACCCGGGATAACTTTCAAGCCCGCACTACTGCCATAAGTGACTAGCAAGCGTTGCTCTACGTTAGCGAGTGCCATGTGATTACCGGCAGATTCAACCACGCCCGCTGGCATGGGGTTATCCAATACAGCCAATATGGAACTCCCGCGTCGATTCACCGAAACCCGAATGAGCCCACCTTCCGGCAAACGCGAAATGCCGTGATAAACTGCATTTTCAACTAGGGGTTGCAGAATCAGGCTAGGCATCGGTGCATCACGAGCCTCCTCTGCCACCTGCCATTGGACCTGTAGTCGCTCCCCCAGCCGCAATTGCTCGATTCCGAGGTAGAGTTCACAGAGGCGCATTTCATCGGCCACCGTGGTGCCCTCCCGACTTTCCTTCAGGCTGACGCGAAACAGTTCAGCGAGGTCCTCTATCGCCTGCTCTGCCGAATCCGGTCGAGAAACAATCAAACTGGCAATGCTATTGAGGGTATTGAACAAGAAGTGGGGACGAATGCGCGCACGCAGTGAATCCAGGCGCGCTTCCAACTCCAGCTTTTCCTGTATTCGTAATTGCTGCTGCAGATAAAAATAGCGCAACACAATGCCGCCTATGACCAGTGCTATCAGCAGATTGCGCAAGGTCCACCAGGCGTTGTCAGTCTCGCCTGCAAGCCTGGGAAACAACTCAAGCGCTAGTAAGCTGGTGGCAGCGGTGACCGCAACAATAAGACAAAGGCTGAATACGGAGGAGACGGGCAGGCTTAGACGACTGAAAGGCTTGCGGCTTTGGCACAATAATAATGCGCTGACCAGTACCACCCATTGCACAAACAATGAGCAGCTGGCCAACAAGTCCCAGTTGTACTGCGGCAGGTCACTACTGGCGAGGGTGTAAACCATGACCAGTAATTGAGCCAGCAGAACCATGACAAAAACCGGCCGTGGCTCACACAAATCGGGAATAAAAAACTCGCCGAGCTCCGCCGACTCCAGCTCGCGCTCGCGATCAGTTGGCACGGGGGGCATAGGTGCGTTTTCGTGAAGACATAGCTGGTATACTTGCATCCCTTGGTGGCCCGAACAAGGTAAAAAGTTACCCTCGGGTGGGACGATTCAGCAACAGGACAGGTAATGAGCAAGCAACAGGACACCAGCAAACTCTGGGGCGGACGCTTTAGCGAGGCCACTGACAGCTTTGTGCAACGTTTTACTGCCTCGGTAAGTTTCGACCAACGCATGGCGGCTGAAGATATCGCAGGCTCGCTCGCGCATGCTGCAATGCTCTGCAAAGTCGGCGTACTGAACGACGAGGAACTACAACAAATTCAGGATGGCCTGGCGCAGGTGCAGCAGGAAATAGAAAGCGGAGAATTTCAGTGGTCAGTGGAACTGGAAGATGTGCATATGAACATCGAAGCCAGATTGACCGCACTGATCGGCGTTACCGGCAAAAAGCTCCACACGGGTCGTTCGCGAAACGATCAGGTTGCTACTGACATTCGCCTGTTCCTGCGCAGCGCAATCGACCTGATCGCTGAGGAGTTGACGCGTCTGCAGTTTGGAACCATTGAGCTCGCGGCGCAAAATACCGACACCATCATGCCCGGATTTACCCACCTTCAAACGGCGCAGCCGGTGTCCTTTGGGCACCATCTGTTGGCCTGGAATGAAATGCTGGAGCGAGATTTTAGCAGGCTTATGGATTGCCGCGCACGCATGAACCAATCTCCCCTTGGCGCAGCCGCCTTGGCAGGCACCACCTATCCAATTGATCGTGCCCATACAGCGGCGGCGCTGGGCTTTGACAAACCTACCGAGAACTCACTGGACTCCGTATCCGACCGAGATTTTGCCATTGAGTTTTGCTCGTTTGCGTCCCTGCTAATGACCCACCTGTCGCGGATGTCGGAAGAACTGGTGATATGGACCTCGGCCCAATTTAATTTTATTGAGCTGCCTGATCGTTTCTGCACCGGTTCGTCCATCATGCCGCAGAAAAAAAATCCGGATGTACCAGAACTGGTGAGGGGAAAAGTAGGCCGGGTCAATGGTCACCTGATCTCCCTGCTAACCCTGATGAAAAGCCAACCACTGGCTTACAACAAAGACAATCAGGAAGACAAAGAGCCCTTGTTTGACACCGTCGATACGGTACTTGACTCGCTGCGAGCCTTCGCCGATATGGTGCCCGCCATCAAACCGCGGGTGGAACAAATGCGCGAAGCAGCGCGTTCGGGGTTCTCCACCGCAACAGACCTGGCAGACTACCTGGTCGGCCTTGGCCTGCCTTTCCGAGATGCCCATGAGGTTGTTGGCAAGGCTGTTGCTCACGGCGTCAACACTCATATGGACCTGGCAGAAATGGAACTGGCGACCTTACAGGGCTTTTGTGCTGATATCGGCGAGGACGTCTTCGAGGTGCTAACCCTGGAAGGCTCCCTCTGTGCGCGTGATCACCTGGGAGGCACTGCGCCTGGCCAGGTTGCGGCAGCAACCGAGCGAGCGAAGGCGTTGCTTGAACAGCGCAAAGAGTCCTCGCCTTCGCGGCAATAGCGAAAGAGTCTCCTACCAGCCGGCGTATCTAAGGCTCGCCTGAAAGGTCACATCGGGCGCTGTTTCCACCTGCACATCTTCAACAATGCTCAGATCCAGCGCCCAATGTTCGGCGAAGCGCCATCGCCCCCCCGCACTCAACATGATCGCGGATTCACCCAAGGCGTCAATATCGCTGTCAGTGGGTGCTGCGTGGAGATCCAGCTGCCCCAGCAATGACCAGGCCGCAGTCAGTTTCCAGTCCAGCCCAAGGCCAGCAAACCACAAGTCCTGCTCCTGCATATTGCCGGCCAGATCAAGGTCGCCTGCGCGAAGATACCCAAGCTGCCCGTGCCAGCGTAGAGGTAATTCACTGCCATGATCGCCTGAAAACCGAACTGCAAGGTAAAAGTCATCTGATCCCGACCCCAGGAACTCATCCTCGTCACCGGTAGAAAACTTGTAGCCCAGGACAACCGCGGCCGAAGATGTGTCGGCAGTGTAGAAACGATGACTCAGCGCCAGGGTAATATCGCCCAATCCCGATGCATCGTCCTGTAACGAGAAGTCATCGCCTCCAACGTAGCGGTAATCCAGTAAATCTTGAACGACCTTGGACCTGCCTCCATCGGACATACCCCAAAGGTCATGCCAGCGTTCAATCGCCGAATCCAGATTGCCCCCACTGTGGTCCAGCCAGGGCAGCTCCAGTTGCAGGTCCCAATTATCGGCAAGGGCATAGCGTGCCTCGATCGCCAGACGCACGGTTTCGCCATCGAAATTGAGAGACTCGCTATTGTTATCTTCAGAGACGTAATGGCTGGCAATACTGCCGTGCACCGCCAGGTCTAGACTGCCTGTCGGAGCAATATCCGCGCTGCGCTGGGAGGGAAGTCCCAACAAGCCAGCTATCGGACTCAGGTTCTTTACATAAAGAGGCTCTGCAGCGGCAGAGCACGCTCCCAGCAATAATAAGCATAGTGACTGGGTCTTCAAAGCCATCGGAAGTCAATTTCCCCCTGAATTTTCATTTGCTCCACGACGAAAGGCCGAAACAGGCTACCATCGCGGGTATTGCGCCAGTCTTCAGCCTCCGCGTCATATTGATAGTGAAAGCCACCGGAGCGGGCGGCCAGCCATAGCTGCCGCACTGGCGGCTGCCGACTAAAAACCATAGTCGTACCGTTCTCGAAGGTCACCGTCAGTACCCCGCCACCGGCTTCGTAGTCGAGGTCACTGTCTACCTCATCGAGGGCATACTCCACCGCCTCGAAAGCCTCATCAACCCGTTCACCAAACTCTGCCTCTGAAATCACCTTCGATTATCCTGTGTTGAAATTGCCCACATGATACGGGCTGCTCGCATGGCTTACTACCGGCGGGTATAATCGCTGCTTTTGCATTTCGGGAAGGCTCATGCGTTACATTGCCACACTGACACTGCTGGGCCTGCTCGCCGGCTGCGGACAGACTGGTCCGCTATATCTGCCGGGTGACGAGCCAGAAAGCAGAAGCTCCATGCCAGGCAGCTCCGAGCCAGAGAGCACCACCGAAGAAAACTGAAACAACGAGATAAATCATGGAAAACTTCCCTTTCCGCGACGGTGAACTGTTCGCCGAGGACACATCAGTCAGCGACATTGCTGACCGCTTCGGCACGCCCTGCTACATCTATTCGCGCGCGGGACTGGAAGGCGCCTTTCGCCAATATCAGGATGCACTGGCCGGTTGCGAGCACCTGGTGTGCTACGCGGTAAAAGCCAACTCCAACCTGGCGGTGCTGGATACCCTTGCCCGGCTTGGCGCGGGCTTCGACATTGTTTCGGCAGGCGAGCTTCATCGCGTAATCGCCGCAGGTGGAGACCCCAGCAAAGTGGTGTTTTCCGGGGTTGGCAAAAAGCCCGACGAAATGGCACAGGCGCTGGAGCTGGATATTGCCTGTTTTAACCTTGAATCCGCCGCAGAACTGGAAGTGCTAGCAGGAGTTGCCGCACATGCAGGCAAAACTGCCCGCGTTTCGGTGCGCGTAAACCCGGACGTCGACGCCCAGACCCATCCCTACATTTCCACCGGACTGCGGGAAAACAAGTTCGGGGTTACGATGGAAGAGGCTTTACTGGTGTATCAGCGAGCGGCGAAGCTCCCCAATATTGAGGTAGTCGGGGTCGACTGCCATATCGGCTCACAGTTGACCCAGATCAGCCCCTTCATTGATGCACTGAAACGCTTGCTGGCTCTGATTGACGAGCTGGCAGAGCAAGGCATTGTATTGCGTCACCTCGACCTGGGCGGTGGGCTGGGTGTTTGCTACAAGGATGAAAAGCCTCCCTCTATCGCGCAGTACGTTGCAGCAGTGCGCGAAGAACTGGGTGATCGCCCTCTTCAGCTGGTTTTCGAGCCAGGGCGGTCTATCGCCGCCAATGCAGGCTTACTGCTCACCACGGTGGAATACCTAAAGACTACACCTGAACACAATTTCGCCCTTGTTGATGCCGCCATGAACGATATGATTCGCCCTGCGCTGTACCAGGCCTGGCTGGATATTCGCAACACTCGCGAAAGCAATGTCGGCCAAAGTGCTAGCTGGGATGTCGTGGGTCCGGTCTGTGAAACCGGCGACTTTCTCGGCAAGCAGAGACAGCTAAGCCTGCAACAGGGCGATTTACTGGCACTTTTTGGTGCGGGTGCCTATGGGTTTACGATGAGTTCCAACTACAACAGCCGACCCCGTGCTGCCGAAGTCATGGTAGATGGAGAAAAGGTTCACCTGGTGCGAGAGCGAGAATCCATTGCTGACATTATTCACGGTGAACACCGCCTGCCGGATTAAACCATGCTGCTGAAGTTCACCAAAATGCACGGCGCGGGCAACGATTTTATCGTTGTCGACCTGATTAGCCAGCGCTGCAAGCTAAGGCCCCGCGAGATACGCAAGTTGGCGGATAGACGCTTTGGCGTAGGCTGCGACCAGGTGCTAATAGTAGAACCTCCTGGAAGACCGGATATAGACTTCCGTTATCGAATCTTCAATGCCGATGGTGGTGAAGTTGAGCAATGTGGCAACGGCGCTCGCTGCTTTGCCCGTTTCGTGCGCGATAACAAACTGACCAGCAAGCGGATCATTTCCGTGGAAACAGCCTGCGGCGTGATCCAACTGCGATTGCGCGACAACAACCAGGTAGAAGTCGACATGGGCGCGCCGGTACTGGAACCGCAAAAAATTCCTTTCGATGCGCCTGAAGAGGCGACGAGCTATCCATTACAGGTCGAAGAAAACGTGCTTGAAATAGGCGCAGTATCGATGGGTAACCCCCACTCGGTCTGCCGAGTAGACGACGTGGATAGCATAGACATCGAGCACCTTGGCCCATTAATTGAACATCACCCACGTTTCCCGCAGCGAACCAACGCTGGCTTTATGCAAATTGTCAGCGAGACCGAGATCAAGCTGCGAGTGTTCGAGCGCGGCGTAGGCGAAACCCTGGCCTGCGGAACCGGCGCCTGTGCGGCGGTGGTTTACGGTTTATCTCGCGGATGGCTGCGCGATACCGTGACAGTTAATCTTTCGGGCGGTAAGCTATCCATATCATGGGCGGGCCCCGGCCAACCTGTGATTATGACCGGCCCCACCGCTTCGGTGTTCGAGGGGACAATAAGAATCTGAGGTGCCATGTGTGGTGACCTCTGAAAGACCAGGGGAGCGACACCATGTCTAACGAACAGGCGCAGGCTATTGCACCGGCAACAGAACTTAGCGATGAGCAGGTCAGGGAATACCTGAAGCTCAATGGCGACTTCTTGCAGCGCAACCCGGATATGCTCGACCACCTGCATATCTCTCACGCCTCTGGCAGCGCGGTTTCACTGGTAGAAAAGCAGGTGAGCGTGCTGCGCGAGCGCAATATCGACATGCGTCACCGCCTCAACGCGCTTACAACCAACGCGCGCGACAACGACAAACTCTACGAACAAACTCGCAAACTGGTGCTTGCCCTGCTGGATGCCAGTAACCTGGACAGCGTTTACAGCGCCTTTATGGATGCCATGGAGAAAGACTTCAAGGTCGATTATGCCAGTCTTATCCTGTTTGGCGAGCCGTCTTCTGACGGTAAGTGCCGTGTCGAAACCTCAGAGGCCGCAAAAATAGAGATCGGCGCACTGTTAAAAGGCCGCAAGCCGGTTTGCGGAGTATTGCGCAAGGAAGAGTTGGCCTACCTGTTTCCCGATGCAGGTGAAGTAGGCTCCGCTGCGCTGATGCCTCTGGCCAACGGCGAAGAACTGGGACTGATCGCCGTGGGTAGCGCTGACGCCAACCGCTACAGCAGCAGCATGGGTACCTTGTTCCTCACCCATATCGCCGACGTCATCGTCCGCTTGTTGCCGCACCTAAAGTAAGCTGATGTGAAGAGCGCGCTAACAGACGCCTGTAAGGAGTTTATTGACTACCTGAGAGACGTGCGTCAGTTGTCACCTCATACCCTGGAAAACTACCAACGGGATCTGGCTTCCCTGCAGCGCTACGGTGAACAGATCAAAAAACAAACAGCCGCGGAACTGGACGAAGCAGATATTCGCGCATGGGTGAGCCAGTTACATCGCCGGGGGCTGGCCGGCAGCAGTATTCAGCGCAGCCTGTCTGCTGCACGCTCTTTCTTCAACTATCTCAGCCGCATCAATGGTCACCCACGCAACCCCGCCGCCGCGGTTCAGGCACCGCGCAAACCCCGAAAACTGCCCAAAACACTGGATGCTGATCAGGTAGATCGCTACCTGATGTTCGAGGACGATAGTCCCACCGCCCTGCGCGACCACGCCATGGCGGAATTATTTTACTCCTCAGGCCTGCGCCTGGCCGAACTCAATTCAGTCAACATAAATGATATAGATCGCGGCTCCCGACTGCTCACCGTAACCGGCAAGGGCAATAAGACGCGCACAGTGCCTGTGGGAAGTGCTGCCCTGAAGGCGATTGATAAATGGCTGACCGCGCGCCCCGATATTGCAGCCGATGAAGACGCCAGCGTCGCCCTTTTTACCAGCAACCGAGGACAGCGGATCAGCGTGCGCAATATTCAGGCGCGACTGAAGCTGCAGGGCCGCAAGGCGGGAATGCGCCAGGATGTTCACCCCCACATGTTGAGGCATTCGTTTGCCAGTCATATGCTGGAGTCCTCCGGAGATTTGCGCGCAGTGCAGGAACTGCTGGGGCACGCTAATATTTCCACTACCCAGATTTATACCCACCTTGATTTCCAGCATCTAGCCAAGGTGTATGACGCGGCCCATCCCCGGGCCAAGCGACGAAAGCGAGACTAGCGTGTGACGATAAAAGTAATTACCTTCGATCTGGACAACACCCTGTGGGATGTGGAACCGGCTTTATTGCGCGCGGAAGATGCGCAGCGTGTCTGGCTGCTAGAGCACCGCCCCGGCACCATAGAGCAATACGATCATCAGGCCCTTTGGGAATTCAAAAAATCAGTATGGAAGCGTTTCCCGCATTTTGTCCACAACGTCAGCGCCATGCGTCACCAGATGCTACTGGAGCTGCAAATGGCCGCCGGTTACGAAGAAGAAAAAGCGCATGAAGGGGCGAAGCGGGCGTTCGCTGAATTCCTCGCAGAGCGGCACCGGGTAGAGCTTTACGAGGAGGCTCTCGGCGTTCTGGAAACACTGGCAAAGCAATACAGCCTGGGAGCCCTCACCAACGGCAATGCGGACATTTATAAAACGGACGCGGGAGAGTACTTTGATTTCGCTTTTTTGGCGGAAGAATTCGGTGCCAGCAAGCCGGCGCCCGATATGTTCCACGCAGCCATGGCCACTGCGAACGTTGCAGCCGATGAAATTATTCACGTGGGTGACAATCCTGAGCACGATATTCAAGGTGCCCGGGAGGTCGGTATGTTTACGGTGTGGATGAACTCACAAGGCGAGCAATGGCCTGGGGGGGGCAGGGCTGATCAGGAGATCGACAACTTGTTGGACTTACCTGACGCCATAGCGGCCATCGCCTCACGACAATAGCTAAATTGCGTCTTCGCCAGTTTCGCCGGTGCGAATGCGGATCACCTGCTCAAGATCAGACACGAAAATCTTGCCGTCACCAATTTTTCCGCTGTTGGCAGTAGCAGCAATGGCCTCTATGGCGCTTTCCACGTCACCATCAGCTACAGCTATTTCCAACTTCACCTTGGGTAGAAAATCGACCACATACTCTGCACCACGGTACAACTCCGTGTGGCCCTTCTGACGACCAAAGCCTTTGACCTCAGTCACGGTGATTCCCTGCACGCCTATCTGCGACAGCGAAGCTCGAACGTCGTCCAACTTAAAAGGTTTAATAACGGCTGTGACCAATTTCATTAGTGAGGTCTCCTTATCTGGAAGCGACTCATCATAGGGACATTTACACCGGGAGTAAATTGATGAGGATCATCGATAGCTGCCGTGCGTCGTCTGCGCAGCTTGGTACCCTTTTGCGACCAGCGCAGCCTGTAAAAATAAAAAAGGGGCCATAAGGCCCCAAGTAAGGCGCATTTAACCATGCGCCTGCAAGATAGTAGTGCTTACTTGGTCGTAAACTCAGGGTAGGCTTCCATACCACACTCCGCCAGGTCCACACCCTCGTACTCTTCCTCTTCGCTGACTCGAATGCCCATCACTGCCTTGAGCACGCCCCAGACAATCAGGCTAGTGACAAATACCCAGCCGAAGATAGTTACCGCACCAATCAACTGGCCGCTGAAGGAGGAGCCGTCGTTGGTAAGCGGCACCAGCAGCAGGCCCAGCAATCCAACCACACCGTGCACAGAGATCGCACCGACCGGATCATCAATTTTCAGCTTATCGAGGGTCACGATAGAGAACACAACCAAAGCCCCACCTATGCCGCCGAACAAAGTCGATTGCAACGCCGTAGGAGTGGAAGGTTCAGCAGTAATCGCGACCAGTCCAGCCAGGGCGCCGTTGAGGGCCATGGTAAGGTCTGCCTTGCCAAACATAATTTTGGCAACCAGCAAAGCAGCGATCAGGCCACCAGCTGCGGCCGCGTTGGTATTCATAAATACGACCGCCACCGAGTTAGCGCTCTCCACGCTGGCCGTTGCCAGCACCGAGCCGCCGTTAAAGCCGAACCAGCCCATCCACAGAATAAATGTGCCGAGCGTGGCCAGTGGCAAGTTCGCACCGGGAATGGCGTTGATCTGCCCCTGGGGGCCGTACTTGCCCTTGCGAGCACCCAACAAAATAACACCTGCAAGCGCTGCCGCGGCGCCAGCCATATGCACAATGCCAGAACCTGCGAAGTCAGAGAAACCGAGGTCGCCAAGGGTATACATGCCAAACACCGCATTTCCGCCCCAGGTCCAGGAACCTTCCATCGGATAGATAAAACCGGTCATGACCACCGCAAATGCCAGGAAAGCCCACAGCTTCATGCGCTCAGCCACGGCACCGGATACGATGGACATGGCCGTTGCAACGAATACCACTTGGAAGAAAAAGTCTGCCGATGGTGCGTAAGTGGCAGCCTCTTCAGCGCCTGCAACACCGTCGCCGGTGATGTTGGAAAGGAACAGGTCGCCGCCGTACATAATCATATAACCGCATATCATGTACATGGTGCAGGAGACCGCATACAACGCGACATTTTTAAGTAATATTTCGGTCGTGTTCTTGGC
Organism: Candidatus Seongchinamella marina; assembly: GCF_026262685.1. Taxonomy (NCBI): domain Bacteria; kingdom Pseudomonadati; phylum Pseudomonadota; class Gammaproteobacteria; order Cellvibrionales; family Halieaceae; genus Seongchinamella; species Candidatus Seongchinamella marina. Next base: position 626,086 of record NZ_SHNP01000003.1, on the reverse strand, counting down.
GCGAACCAAACCTGCTTCCAGCATTGCGAATCCGGCAGCCATCCACATGACCAGCGCACCGCATATCAGGAAGTAAAAGGTGTCCAGCGCGTACTGCAGTTGAAAAATATTGTCTTCCATTAGAATAACTCTCTCTTATTCAGTTCAGGGATTAGATGGCTTCTTCGCCGGTTTCACCGGTCCGAATCCGAATCACTTGCTCCAGGGGCGAGACAAAAACTTTTCCGTCACCGATCTTCCCTGTATTTGCAGCATTGGTGATTGCTTCAATCGTTTGCTCAACGACACTGTCGGCTACCGCCACATCGATCTTTACCTTGGGCAGAAAGTCGACAACATATTCAGCACCTCGATACAACTCGGTGTGGCCTTTCTGGCGACCAAAACCCTTTACTTCTGTCACAGTGATGCCCTGAACGCCGATTTCAGACAATGCCTCGCGCACATCGTCCAGCTTGAAGGGCTTCACTACCGCCGTGATTAATTTCATGTTTGTCTCCTGGTATTTAATATGGGACGCCAACTTGGGCGCCCCCGGTTCGGCTCAATTTCGACTACATGCTTTTGGATATTGAGAAAACCACGGTGTTTTCACCCCAGTCAGTGCCGAACACATCTTCCTCATCAAGCGTTGTGCCCACATAAGCAGCACCAAGGTCCACACCCACAACAGACCAGGTCAGGCCCACGGAATAGTCGGTATAGGAACCTTCACTGGTACCCAAGAAACCTCCATCTTCCTCCAGGTCGTTATAACCGACATGAACGTCCAGGCCCCAGTTTTCGCCAAGGGAAAAGCTGTAGTTCGCGTAGTAATAGAAGAAGGTATCGGTTTCACCGTAGTAGTCATCGGAGTAATTCAGGCCGATGGTAAAATCGTGAAACGAAAAGCTGCCGTAAACTTCCTGATAGTCGCCCTCGGCGCCATCGTCTCCGGGATAGTCGTAATACATGTAGCCCACATCGATGGCTGAGTTTTCACCCACTTCCATGGCCCAGCCGGCATAGTAGTCCAGCTCCAGGGAACCGTTGAAACCATCTGTGCTATCGAAATCGACCGAAGAGCCCCAGGTACCGACATAAATACCGTTATCGAAGGCGTAATCAAAACCGCCCTGGATAGCGATATCTTCGTTCGACTGCGAGATACCACGGAAGCGATAGTCACTGACCAGTGAAACGTTGGCGCTAATTTCGCCAGCCTGCACGGTGGTAGCCATAGCTCCAGACAGTAATGAGACTGCAATTGCTGCGGGAAGTACTTTTTTCAACATGTTTCATATCTCCATGATTTGTTTGACTGGGTGTTAGCTGTGTAATGCGCCATCTCTTCACGGGCACACTGTGTGCGCTGTGACGCTCTGCACTGGGTATTGCATCGGCTGTGCCAAATAGAAATATTTTCATTAAAATCAGAGTGTTGGGCTGAAAATGGCCATTAAATAGCACCCTTGAAGCACTACCGGCGGGCTGCTCAATGCACCCAAATTGATCAGCGCCACCACTTGGCGCACCAAAATGAAGCGTCTGGCAGAAAGTCTCCTCCTTTTACGAGTCAACAACGGTTTTTGCCCGAATCTGATCTGGGTTCCCAGCGCCAAATCGACTAACATTCATGCCACCCTGCCCAACAAGGTCGATAGCAATGGCGATTAAACCCCCCCCTCCTCCCTGGGAAGTCCTGCAACAGGTTAACGAAATGGTGGGTAATTCCGGCCTCAAAGGAGAAGTAGATAAAAGCGTGCGCGCCCTGGCTCAGTCGGCACTTTCCCGCCTGGAGGTTGTAAGCCGCGAGGAGTTCGACGCCCAATCAGAGATCCTCAAACGCACGCGCGAAAGAGTGGTCACACTGGAAGCCGAACTGGAAGCCATGACCAAGGAATTTGAGGCGCTCTCTTCCGAGGGCTGATAAACGCCGGATCACCGGCCCAGTGCTCAAGGACGAGCCATGGAACTGTCTGTTGTTCACAGCCGGGCACTGTCCGGTCTTTCCGCCCCAGCGGTGCGCGTGGAAACCCATCTCTCCAATGGGCTGCCCGCCTTTAATATTGTCGGCTTACCTGAAACCGCAGTGCGCGAAAGTAAGGAGCGGGTGCGCAGCGCTATTCTCAACTCCCACTTCGAGTTCCCAGACCGCCGTATTACCATCAATCTGGCACCCGCAGATTTACCCAAACACGGTGGCCGTTTTGACCTGCCCATTGCGCTGGGCATTTTAATGGCCTCGGGACAGTTAGAAGACAAACAAACGACGCCCTGCGAATATCTGGGTGAGCTCGCCCTGGACGGTAGTTTACAATCCGTTCCGGGCGTAGTTTGCGCCGCTCTGGCCGCCAGTGCGTGCGGTAATGGATTGATAGTACCCACTCCCTGCCAGCGCAACGCCAGCCTGGTTCCGGACGCCTCAGTCCTCGCCGCGCCCGATTTACTTACCCTGTGTGCCCACATCAACGGCTCTGCAACTCTGCCTGAGCCTGATCGCCACATTATGCGAGCAGAAATGAGCTATCCCGACCTCAGTGATGTCGTTGGCCAGGAGTCAGCTCGCAGGGCACTGGAGATCGCTGCCAGCGGTGGCCACAATCTGCTGTTCAGTGGGCCTCCGGGCACCGGCAAGACCTTGTTGGCCAGCCGCCTCCCCGGCATATTGCCGCCCCCATCCCGCGAGGAGGCTCTGGTTACCCTGGCACTGCGAGATTTTCAGGGCAAGGAAGCCAAGGATGCAGCGCTAAGACGACCTTTTCGCAGTCCTCATCACAGCGCCAGCGCCGCCGCCTTAATTGGCGGCGGCAGCGACCCTCGTCCCGGAGAGGCCTCCCTGGCCCACGGAGGCGTGTTATTTCTCGACGAACTGCCTGAATTCAGCCGCCACTGCCTTGAAGTATTAAGAGAACCAATGGAATCTGGTCTGGTGACAATCTCCAGGGCACGACACAAACTCAGCTACCCCGCCAGTTTCCAACTCATTGCTGCAATGAACCCCTGCCCCTGTGGTTATCTCGGTGATCCGGAGCGGCCCTGCCGGTGCACCCCCGACCAGATTAAGCGCTACCGTGGTCGAGTTTCCGGACCCCTGCTGGATCGCATAGATCTCCACGCTCATGTCCCCCGACTTGCACCCGGCCAATTGCTGGCGCAAGACTGTAGCGGCGAATCGTCTAGCGCAATTCGCGCCAGGGTAAATCAGTGTCGGGAGACCCAGCACTCGCGTCAGCACTGCATTAATGCTCGCCTTGGTAACGACCGATTACTGGATATATGTGAGCTGAATAAATCCGCCAAACAGATGCTGGAGCAGGCGGCAGAGCAAATGCTGCTGTCGGGTAGAGCATTACACCGCTCGTTGCGCGTGGCTCGCACGATTGCTGATATGGAGGGCCTTCAGCGAGTCTATGAGCCCCAGTTGAGCGAAGCCCTGGGGTACCGCGGGCACTAAAACCCTAACCCTGCAGTGCAGCAGGGAATACCGGTCTGACTTTACCCAATAACCGGCTTATGCCAGAATTAACTATGAACTAATAGGCGTTAGTTGCACTCCATCCACACAACCAAATTGCCGGGAGGCCATCATGAGCCAATGCCCTTTTTCCAACTTGCTGGATCCCGATACCTATAAGGATGGCATGCCCTATAAGGACCTGAAGGAAATTCGTGATGCGGGCCCGATGGTTAAAATCGAAGACCCAATCACCGGAATTCCCTATTGGGCAGTCACTCGCATTAAAGAGATGGACTTCGTCTCGAAAAACCCCGGGTTATTCTCTTCCGCCGCCCGCTCTGCCTTCCCTATGGAAATGGATGAGTTCACCGTGGAGATGCAGCAAAACACCATCATTAACATGGATCCACCCCTTCATCAGAAAGTACGCCGCATTGTGCGCAATGCGTTCACGCCCAAGCGAGTCGATTCTTACGAGGCCGAATTTCGCAAGCATGCCAGGGAGATCGTCGATGCAGTAGCCAGCCAGGGCGAGTGCGAGTTTGTAGAAGAGGTCGCCGCTGAACTGCCCCTCATCGCTATCCTTGAGTTACTGGGCGTCCCCCTGAAGGATCGGAAGAAGTTCTTCCAGTGGACCAACACCATGATTTTCGCCGATGACCCGGATATGTCCATCTCAGAGGAAGAAGGTCAGTTGGCTGCCATCGAAGTTATTGGCTACGCCATGCAATTGGCAGCGCAGCACCACGAAGAACCTATGGACAACATTACCAGCGCCTTGCTTGACGCTGAGCTGAATGGCGAACCCGTTTCCGAGGACATATTCGGCTGGATGTTCATTCTCATCCTGGTGGGCGGCAATGAGTCTACCCGCACGGTTATGTCCCAGGGGATGCGCTTGTTAATGGAACATCCGGAGCAGCTGCAATACCTGGTCGACAACCCCGACAAAATCAGCAATGCGGTCGAGGAAATGCTGCGCTACAACACAGCGTTCATTTCAATGCGGCGCACTGCCACAGAAGATGTGGATGTCGGTGGGCAGCTGATCAAAAGCGGCGACAAAGTGATTCTTCATTACCACACTGCCAATCACGACGAGCAGGTGTTCGGCGACGACGCCATGGCCTTTGATGTTACCCGCGCTGAGCGCATGCCTGATCTATACAATCAGCTGCGCTCTTTTGGCATTGGCCAGCACTTTTGTATCGGTACACACCTGGCACGCCTGGAGCTGAATGTGATGTTCGAAGAAATCATCCCGAGGCTGCGCAACCCACAATTCAGGGGCGAGCCAAAATACGTGCGCTCCTTCTTCGTCAACGCCATGAAGGAATTGAACATTACGTTTGACCCTGAACTCGCGGGCGCCACCGCCGCCTGACTCAACCCGCCCATTCGGGCGATTTTCGCTGTATCATCGCTTCACTAAATAGGAACCGTCGCCGCCCCGCGGGGCGCGTCAATGGAGTGAGCTATGACTGCTTATCAATCCCTGGAAGCCATCCGCAAACGCGTTGCAGCCCTCGGCAATGCGATGGGCATACTGCATTGGGACATGGAAACCATGATGCCCGACGGTGTCGCACCCGCCAGAGCCGAAGTGCTGGCAGAAATGAGCCTGATGGTGCACGAACTGGAGACTGGCGAGCAATTGCCAGACCTGCTTGCGGAGGCTGAAGAGCAAGCAGAGCAGCTAAATCCCTGGCAACGCGCAAATTTGCGAGAGATACGCCAGCTCTATCTGCATGCGAACGCCACGCCTACTGATCTGGTTGAAAAAATAGTAATGGCCAGATCGGAAAGCACCATGGCCTGGCGAGAGGCAAGGCCGAAGAACGACTTCAAGTCTCTCGCGCCAAAACTGGACGCTTTGTTTTCATTGCAACGTGAGGTCGCTACGATCAAATCCGAAGCCATGGGGGTAAGTCCCTATGAAGCTCTCCTGGACGAATACGACCCGGGCCGCAGAGAACCCCAGGTCGACGCCATCTTTGCCGACCTGGAAGCCTTTCTTCCCGATTTCGTGCAACAAGCACTCGAGAAGCAATCAGCAGGTCCTGACATCCTAATGCCTCGAGGCCCCTTCCCGGTGACGCACCAGGCCCAACTCAGCAAGGAGGTCATGCAAATCCTCGACTTTCCATTCGATCACGGTCGTCTGGACACAGCAGCTCATCCCTTCAGTGGCGGTGCCGAAGGTGATCTGCGAATTACTACCCGTTACGAGGAGGATGATTTCACCAAGAGCCTGATGGCCGTTATTCATGAGACCGGACATGCACTTTATGAAAATGGCCGCCCTCACGATTGGCGCGGCCAGCCTGTTGGGGATTCACGGGGAATGACACTGCATGAAAGTCAGTCTCTGCTATTGGAAATGCAGGCGGCGCGGTCTGAGGAATTCATCAGGTTCATCGGACCTGTGGCCCAGAAGATTCTCAAAGGCGAGGGGCCAGCCTGGGATATCGATAACCTGCTGCGCGTTTACCGCAAGGTAGAACCGGGCCTGATTCGAGTATACGCCGATGAAGTCACTTACCCCCTGCACGTCATCATGCGCTACAAACTGGAAAAGGCGATTATTGCCGACGACATACCCATCGCCGAACTGCCCATAGCGTGGAATGACATGATGGAACAATATCTGGGCATACGCCCCAGCGATGACAAGGATGGTGTCATGCAGGACGTACACTGGCCCGAGGGCATCCTCGGCTACTTTCCCACTTACTCTCTGGGCGCGATGGCAGCGGCGCAAATATTCGCAACCGCCAAAACCGCGGAGCCTGGCATTCTGCCCGGCTTGGCACAGGGTGACTTCAAGCCGCTTTACGGCTGGCTGGATAAAAATATCCGCAGCCAGGGCTGCCTGTATACGCCGGATGAATTAATCGAAAAAGCCACCGGCGCTCCGCTGGGAACCGAAGCCTATAAACAAGCAATCTACGCACGCTACATGGGCTAGGCAAGTCGCGCCCATGATGCGGGTGGCCTCCCGCGTTTTTGCCAGTGTGCGCGACGGCAACCTGGCGCTGCTGCAAGTGGATATATCGATGAGCTTGCCCCCTGAGGCTCGGTTATTTCCGAGCGCTCTGATAGACTGACGCTTCAGTGATACCTTCCGGTTCCAGAGTTCTGTGTCCCAATTAAATCCCCGCCAGCGCGAGGCAGTGCGCTACATTGATGGCCCCATGTTGGTGCTCGCTGGAGCTGGCTCCGGCAAGACCAGTGTGATCACCCGTAAAATCGCCTACCTGGTGGAGACCTGCGGAATACGTGCCAGCCGCATTGCCGCGGTGACCTTCACCAACAAGGCTGCTCGGGAAATGAAAGAGCGTGTTGGCAAACTACTAGGCACTCATTCTACTGAGGGCCTGACGGTAAGCACATTTCATCAGCTGGGTCTCAAGATCATTCGAACTGAGCGTAAACTGTTAGGGCTAAAAGGCGGCTTTTCGATTTTTGATGGTCAGGACACCCAAACCCTGATCAAGGACTTACTGATCCAAGAGCACGGCTCAGACGGCGATCAGGCAAGCACCATACAAAACCAGATTTCCAACTGGAAAAATGATCGTGTATTGCCAGAGCAGGCCGTGGCTCACGCAAAGAGTCCGGCGGAAATATTATGCGCTCAAGCCTACCGCCGTTACCAGCGTGCGCTGAAAGCTTACAACGCCCTGGATTTCGATGATCTTATTCTGTTACCCACGGTCCTGTTTGAGCAAAACCCGGACACTCTGGAAAAATGGCAGAATACCATTCACTACCTGTTGGTCGATGAATACCAGGACACCAACTCAAGCCAGTACCTGTTGGTGAAGCAGCTCGTCGGTGTGCGCGGTGCGCTAACCGTAGTAGGCGATGACGATCAGTCCATCTATGCCTGGCGAGGCGCTCGTCCGGAAAACCTGGTGCAGCTCCAGGACGACTTCCCGGGCTTAAAGCTGGTCAAGCTGGAGCAGAACTACCGATCTACATCACGCATTCTCAAGGCCGCAAATACGCTAATCGCCAATAACGATCACGTCTTCGACAAAAAGCTGTGGAGCGAAATTGGTTATGGCGATCCGCTGCGGGTCATTCGTTGCAGTGATGAAAACCACGAAGCTGAGCAGGTGGTAGCTGAAATCCTGGATCACAAGCTGCGCAAGCGTACCCGCTTTGGTGACTACGCCATTCTGTATCGTGGCAACCACCAATCACGTTTGATTGAGCTCGCCCTGCAACAACAACAGGTGCCCTATCACCTTTCCGGCGGTACCTCCTTCTTTGCTCGTAACGAGGTGAAGGACATCATGGCCTATCTGCGCCTGTTGATTAACGAGAACGATGACAATGCATTTCTGCGCATTGCCAATGTGCCGCGCCGCAAACTGGGCGCTTCTACCCTCGAGTCATTGGGCAGTTTCGCCAACGAACAACACTGCAGCCTGAGTCAGGCTATTGGCCGGGTCGGCAGTGGCACCCTCCCGGAGGCCGGCCTCGGACGCTTGCGGGAATTTCGCCTTTGGATGGATCGAATTCGGCGTCAATGCGAGGGCGGCGGTGGCATCTCTGCGATTCGCCAGATGATCCGCGACATGGAGTACGAGGAATGGTTGAACCAGCTCAGTTCTAGCGAACAGGTGGCCGAAAGGCGCATGAGTAATGTTCACTTCCTGATAGACAGCCTCAACAAGGTAATGGCCGAGGAAGGCGTTGAACTGGACGATGCCATTGCCCGGCTGGTACTGCGAGACCTCCTGGAACAACAGGAAGAAGAAGACTCCAGCCCCGACAATGTGCAACTGATGACGATGCATGCCTCAAAAGGACTGGAATTCCCCCACGTATTCATTATCGGGATGGAAGAAAACCTGCTGCCGCATCGCGCCAGCGTCGAAGATGGCAACATAGCAGAGGAACGGCGACTTGCTTACGTGGGCATTACCCGCGCCCAACAGACACTGGCGATGACCATGGCTGCAAAGCGCCGCCAGTTCGGCGAGACCATCAACTGTGAGCCCAGTCGCTTTATTGACGAACTACCGCAGGATGACCTCACCTGGCAGGGGGGCGGCACGGATGACGAGCAAGCCAACGAAGAGCGCGGGCAGGAAACTTTGGCTGGCTTGAGAGGGCTATTTGCCTAGGGGGCAGTATGAGCGCCGAAAATTATCACGGCTCGAACGCCTTCCCTGGCAGACATTCCGATTACTAGCACGTTACCTGTTTGGGCAATTGAACGCGCTGCCTCTAGAGATCAGGCGATGTTACTGACTGCCGGCGATCATATAGTCTACGGCGCCCTCTATCTCTTCATCAGAGCAGTCCATGCAACCGCCTTTGGCGATCATACTAGTACCTGCAACACCGTTAATGCCGCTGGCATACAAGACCTCAGTCCCTTTGGCAATCCTGTCAGCCCACGCAGACACGTCAGCGTAAAGCGGAGCACCGCCGGCGCCTGTTGCGTGGCACGCCAAACAGGCCGAGTTATACACGTCTTCGCCAGAACGGGCACCGCTGCTGGCCATCGTCGCCGCGCCACCACAATGAGTGTCGCCCTGCAGGCAGACTTCACCAATTGGCTTTAAGCGCTCTTCCATCGCTGCGCGCTGGTCATCGTTCAGTTCTACGGCGGTGGCTGCGAGCGCCACGAGCATGGCTGTCAAGCCAAGTGCATATCGAATAATCACTTTGAGGTCCTCTACAAGTCCGGCGCGCATTATAGCCACTATTGACGGCATGAGAAAACTCATCCTTTACCCTAATAAATGTGCAACATATTGGCACAATGGGCTATTACCCCTAATATTGACCAACAGAGACCGCAACCTACCGTTAAAAGGAAAACAACCCGATGAAACTCTACACCTACGATGCAGCCCCCAGTCCTCAGCGCGTAGCCCTGTATATGAAGTACAAAGGCATCACCATCGACACTCAACAAATCGATATGACGGCCGGGGAGCACCTGGGCGACGAATACAGGGCGATTGTGCCCGACCAGACCGTACCTGCCCTGGTGTTAGACGATGGCACTGTGCTGAGTGAAGTCATTGGCATTATTGCCTATCTGGAGGCACTTTATCCGGAGACTCCGTTACTGGGCAGCACCCCCCTTGAAAAGGCTATGATCACCAGTTGGAATTCGAAAATTTACTCCATGCTTTATTCTTCAATAGCCGATGCTTTGCGCAATACCAGCCCAGGTTTCAAGGGGCGTGCGCTGCCTGGCCCGCTGGATTTGGAGCAAATACCAGAGCTAGCGGAGCGTGCGAAAATTCGCATCAATTGGGCCTGGAAAGAGTTAAACCGGGAATTGGCGAAGCGCCAGTTTATCGCTGGCGACAAGTTCTCTTTCGCAGATATCGATCTATTGGTTGCCGTTGGCTTCTCTGGCTGGGTTAAGTGCAAACCACCCGAAGAGCTGACCAGGTTGCATGAGTACATCACACGAGCCACCGCTGAATTGGGCTAAATACGAGAGTTACTACATGAAATACATCATCGGCATAATGCTGGCTCTGCTGTCTGCTAGCTCTATGGCCGCAAGCCCGGACCCGGTTGACCTGATTCGCAAGGCAATGGACCATTGGCGGGGTGTTACTTCCTATGGCGAGATGACTATGGTCATACATCGCCCCGACTGGGAACGCAGTATGTCCATGGAAGCATGGACAGAAGGCGACAAGCTCTCCCTGGTCAGGGTGACCGCGCCCGCCAGGGACGCTGGCAATGGCTCCCTGGTGATGGACGACAACATGTGGAGCTATGCCCCGAAAATCAATCGGGTAATCAAGGTCCCCTCTTCGATGATGAGCCAAAGCTGGATGGGTTCAGACTTGTCGAACAAGGACATCAGTAAATCGACCGACATTATCGATCAATATACACATACATTACTGGAAACCCGCGAGGGCCAGGGACACCAGACCTGGGTCATACAATCCATTCCCAATGAAGATGCAGCGGTAGTCTGGGGCAAAGAAGTCTGGTCCATTCGAGATGACTACGTGCTTATGGAACAACAGTTCTGGGACCAGGACGGTGTCTTGGTGAAGACCTTCCGCACCCATGAAGTACGCGAATTGGACGGGCGCATGGTAGCTACCGTGATGCGTATGCAGGAGGAGGAAAAACCTGATGAGTGGACTGAAATGCGCGTGGACAGCAGCAAATTCGACATTGAACTACCCATCAATCTGTTCACCCTGTCCAACCTGAGAAACCCTCGCCAGTGAGCGTGACCCTGCGCCTTGCCTGGCGCAACCTGTGGCGCCATGGCAGGCGCACATGGTTGACTGTTGGCGCCATGGTTTTCTGCAACGCCCTGCTGGTATTCCTGATCTCCAGCCAGCTCGGTAGTTACGCCATGATGATTGATGGAACTCTGGGCTTTCTCACCGGCCACCTGCAAGTACAGGAACAGCGATATAACGAAGAATCGAAAATGCGCTACACCGTGCCTGACGGTATCGCGGTTGCCAAGGCACTGAGAGATTCCACTGGCAACCTTGCAATTGCAGCCCGCGGCAGCGCCTTCGCCCTGGCTTCCAGCGAAGACCGCTCTTTTGGCATTCAGATATTGGGCGTGCAGCCGCAATTCGAATCTGCAGTGTCCACGCTTCCAGGACTCATTGACCAAGGCCGATACCTGCAAAGCAGCGACGCAGCAGAAATTGTCATTGGAACGGTGCTGGCTCGAAACCTGAAAATCGGGGTGGGCGATGAAATCACATTTCTTGGATCTGGACGCGACGACTCCTTTGCCGCCGGTATTGCGACAGTCGTCGGGATTATCAATTCCGGAATAACCGATGTTGATCGCGCGATCGCCGAAATACCTCTCAACTACTTTCAGTCCATTTTTGCGATGGAGGATGACGTGCACAGTATCGTGGTTAAGGTGGATGACCTTGATAAGGTCGCACCACTGAAAAAACAGATACAAAGCCAACTGGGTGATTCGTCATTGACCGTACTGGACTGGAACCAACTGCAGCCTGGCCTGGGTCAAGCCATTCAGGCAGACATGTTCAGCTCCTTCTTGACGTATGCCGTGCTGATTGTACTGGTCGCCTTTAGCGTCCTTAACACCCAGTTAATGTCAGTACTGGAACGCACTCGCGAGTTTGGGGTAATGACAGCTCTGGGCGTGCGTCCGGGCCAGCTGGGAAGACTGGTATTGCTCGAGACCGCAATTATGTCTTCGCTGGGTTTACTGCTCGGTTGCGTGGCCGGTGGTCTATTAACCGCTTATCTGGCACACACCGGAATTTCCCTGGACGCCATGAAAGAGGCCTTGGAGCGCTATAACATTGAAGGCAGGCTCTATCCACAACTCTCCATAATAAGCCTGTTTGGTGGCCCTCTTATTGTATTTGTGGGAGGCATGCTGGCTGCAATATACCCCGCACTGCGCCTGCATACCCTGCAGCCTGTTGCGGCCATGAGGGCAGTGTAAATGGCCGACTATCAACCTGCTGCAGGTGTTTTGTTCACCCTCGCCTGGCGCAACCTATGGCGCAACCATCGGCGCACCCTGATCATGCTCATCGCTATTGTGATCGGAGTCTGGGCAATGATCTTGTTCAGTTCACTGATGGCGGGCATGGTCGACGAAATGGTGCGTGGTGGCCTGCGAACGCTGCCTGGCGAAGTCCAGATTCATCACCCCGACTATCGCGACGATCCCAGTATTGCCAACAGTATCGACGCCCCGCAAGGGGCCTTACTGGAGCGGCTCAACAGCCCACCGGTAACAGGCTGGGCTGCGCGCATTAAAGTACCCGCCATGATTTCCAGTGAGCGAGCCAATCGTGGCATACAACTCCTTGGGGTTGACCCGGCACAGGAAGTCAGTCTTGGCTTTGACCCAACCGATATTGTAGAGGGACGTTTCCTCGAGGGGCCCGATGATAAAGGCCTGGTCATTGGCCGCAAATTGGCCGAGCGACTCGAAACTCGATTAGGCAAGCGCGTAGTGATCATGTCCCAGGACCCAGACAATAATGTCGCGGATCGGGGCATACGGGTTGTAGGCATTTACCAGGCCAGGCTGCAGGCCACCGAGGAATTAAATGTATATGGGGGACTGGAAACCCTGCAAAAAATGCTCAATGTCGACAACCAGGTCTCTGAAATCGCCATTACGGGGGACGATTTTCGCCAGGTTGCCAGCTGGTGGCCTCAAATCCAGCAAGCCACGGACCCAGAGCTTGAAACAGTGCCCTGGATGGAGCTAGACGGCTACTTGGAAAGCATGATGAAAATGCAGACCAGCTTTAATGTCATTATTACGGTGGTCATTTTCCTGACCTTGTCGTTCGGCTTGGTTAACACACTGGTAATGGCGGTATTTGAGCGGGTCAGAGAAATCGGCCTGATGATGGCCCTGGGCATGCGTCCCGGGTGGATCATGTACCAGATTTTATTAGAGAGCATCATTCTGCTTGGCCTGGGCCTGTTACTGGGCAACTTGCTGGCGGTCGCAACGATTTTGCCACTGGAAGATGGCATCGATATCTCAGCCTTGGCAAAAGGTCTGGAAATGGCTGGAATGGGGTCAACGCTGTACCCCTCTCTGCGTCTATCTGACATGGTGCTATCTACCGTGGTAGTGCTGGTTCTGGGCCTGCTCGCCAGCCTGCTTCCCGCTTGGCGAGCGTCTCGCTACAACCCCATCCAGGCCTTGGCCAGAACCTGATACGGAAACGATTATGACGGCTATTCGCTGCAGTCAGCTCAACAAAACGTTCACCCAGGGTGACCAGATCATTTGCGGCCTGAATGATGTTTCTATTGATATCGAAGAAGGTTCATTTGTCTGCCTGTCCGGCCCTTCCGGCTCAGGCAAAACTACTCTGCTCAACGCCATGGGTGGTTTGGACAAACCAGACAGCGGCGAGATTCAGGTGGGAGACAAACACGTTGACCTGCTGGGCAAAAGTGACCTCGCAGATATGCGCCTGCACAGCATTGGTTTCGTGTTTCAGGCCTATAACCTGATTCCGGTGCTGACCGCGAGAGAAAATATTGAATTTGTCATGCAAATACAGGGAGTTCCCACGGCGCAACGTCGCGACAAGGCAATAGCGATGCTGGAAGAGGTTGGCCTCGCCGATCACGAAGATCGCCTTCCATCTCAGCTCTCAGGCGGCCAGCAGCAGCGGGTGGCGGTGGCCCGAGCTATCGTCAGTGGCCCGACCCTGGTGCTCGCAGACGAACCCACCGCAAACCTGGACTCCACCAGCGCGACTCAATTGATGGAATTGTTCGTTGCGCTCAACCTGGAGCGCGGCATCACGTTTGTGATTGCCACTCACGATACCCGGGTCATGGCCTATTGCCCTCGCCTGATACGCATGGAAGATGGCAAAATCATCAGCGATGAGGAGCGAACCGGCAAGTCCGGGGAACTTCAGCCCCAACCCAGCTGATGCGCAGCTCGCTATTCATACTGCTACTACTTACCTGTGGAGCCAAAGCTGAATTGCTGCAATTTAACAGCGGCCATGCCAAAGGCCAGTATCAAGTGGCCAGCTATCCGGATGACAGTTTGCTGCGTGAACTAGTGGGAACACCGACCCACGACATCAACGGCGACCTGCGGCTATTGGTAGGTGGCGACCAGGACCGTCTGAACTGGAAAGCTGATTACCAGCTCGTTGGCCGCAGCGGCGATACCCTTGATTTGAGCCGCGCACTGCAGGGCAGTTTCCTGATTCCCAGTGCTGACCTCAATGACGACCATCGCCTGATGGATTTAACCCGCACCATCTCAGATCACGATGACTATGTACTGGTGCACCGGCTGGACCGACTCCACGCAGGCTACACCGGCGACCAGGCTGTCCTAAGAGTCGGTCGCCAGGCGATCAGCTGGGGTAATGGCCTGATTTACAATCCGGTGGATTTCTTCAACCCCTTTGACCCGGCTGCCGTCGATAAAGAATACAAGAGTGGCGACGACATGCTCTACGGACAGTACCTGCATGACAGTGGCAATGATTTCGAGTTCGTCGCTGTCTGGAGGCGGGATAAAAACGGCAACACCGGCAATGAAGTCAACACCCAAACCTTGAAGTATCATGCGTTCATCGGCGAAGGAGAACTGGACCTGTTGGCAGCGCGCCACTACGACGACGACATCGTAAGCGTTGGAGGCCTCAACAACCTGGGCGGGGCCATAGTGCGCGGTGATGCTTTGCTAACCCATACCGAGCTTGATACCTACGCCAGTGCCGTGATCAACCTGAGCTATTCGTGGGTCGGATTCGACAAAAATATCAGTGGTGTACTGGAATACTTTTTCAATGGTATGGGAGTCAACGAATCCCAGTATCAGCAGCTGGAACAGCACCCAGACCTGACCAAAAGGCTGCAGCGGGGAGAACTTTTCACTCTGGGCCGTCACTATTTGGCTGGGGGCCTGAACATTGAAATGACGCCTCTGTTTATGTTCACGCCCAACATGTTCTTCAACCTGGGCGATAGCTCCGGGTTGGTGCAACTGGTTGGCAATTACGACCTGGCCCAGAACTGGCAGATACTGCTTGCGGGAAATCTGCCCTTTGGCGGCAAAGGCACCGAGTTCGGTGGGCTGGACACACCCATCGATGGGCTGCAGTTCAGCACTGGGCCATCCCTGTTTGCCCAGATAGCGTTCTATTTTTAGCCGGAGCTCATCGTCACCGAACGAATATGGTGAGCCTATTTGCGCCCCGCCACTGTATAACAGTCGAATGGAAACTAAGCTTAAACACTTCACCGCAACTGCCGCGTTTTTGATCACCGTGCTACTGCTCGTCGACTGTGCCGAGGAAAATGCTGACACCGCATTTCAGGTCTACCTCGAACGACTGGGACGGACGTTAGACCTTGGCAGCCAGACCAGGGTGCCGCATGCGTCGGTTGCCCGCCCCCCGCGTCCCGGCAAACTGCGTCTGAAAATTCCTGCAGACACGCTGAACACACTTGATTTCATGGACTTGCGAGGCTGTGAGCTACAGGTCACTATCGGCAAAAGTAACAGCAGCCTGGGGCGATTGGCCCGGGATTCCCAAAAATTGCTGCTGGCATTGGAATTCCTGCACCTGGCACCCGCATGCATCGACTACCTGACGGCCGCTGGCGAACTTGAACTGGCCAAAAAACTCGATCAAGCGAGGCGCCAAAAGCTTGAACTCCTCCCATCACTCATTTTCAACGCAACGCTGGCCAGTGAAGAATTTCAAGCATTCTGGCGCCCGGCACCAGTGTCCAAGGAATACCCCGCAAACACATCCAGCGCAGTCATTACTGCGCTGGAGCACATCAACCAGGCTAGCGCCCGCTGGCTGGCCGGAAACTACCGCGCTGACAACCAGAGCTTCGAGCTGCAATTGAGCGAAGTTGCTGGTGGCGACGGCGGGCAGTTATGGCGCGCCCTGTTGCATCAGGGACAATGGCTGGATTCCGCCAACGCCAAACTCGAGCAACGCGGCCCATTGTGCACAGCAACCAGGCGGCCCCAATCGGCAGAAATTCTGCCTAACGTAGTGCGAAAGTATTTTATCGATGGCATTCAGCCCAGGGCAGCGATGCTGGGACGGCGCTACCACCAGTTGCTTCCGCCTCTGTTCGCTCTGGAGCATCAACTCAGGACCAAACTACCGGCAAATTACCTGGTTTGGAGCGAAAGTCGGAACTCAGCGCTAAAAGTACTGGCAGGCAAACCGAAACAACACGTTTCGCGATTACAGCAAACGCTCGCCAATTGCCGAATGGATTCTTGATGCTGTCACCAGCCTGAAAAGTGGATACACTAGCGCTCAACTAACATACCGGAGAAACCAATGACACTGACACCAAAGCGAATCTCAACCTCCCTGGGACTTGTATGCTCGTTGCTGCTGCTCGCTGCTTGTGCCAGCACTCCCAAGCCAGTAGTAGACTACAAAGAGGACTTCGACTTTTCAGGAGTACAGAAGATTGGTTTCTACAAAAACTCAGGACAGGTTACCGGTGACAACCCGCTGCAACTGAGCGATTTTCAAAAAGAACGCATCGATAACGCTCTGGCCAATGCCCTGCGCAACAAGGGACTGGATGTAGTAAATGACCCAGCGCAAGCGGACCTGTTACTAAGCTGGCACCTTGGCACCCAGCACAAAACCGACGTGCGAACTTACGAAACACCTTCCTACGGTGCCAGCTATGGCCGCTACGGTGGTTATAATCGCTACAGCATGTACAACTGCTGGAACTGTTCCAACACGGAAGTGCGGGTGAGCGATTATACCGAGGGCACTTTTATCATCGATATGATCGACCCCGCCTTGAAAAAAAGCGTTTGGCGCAGTGTTACCCAATCGAAGCTCAAGGGTAAAAGGGACGAGGATGATCCCAGCGAAATTAATGAAGCAGCGGCGCGGGTGTTAGGCGGATTTCCTCCTTTCTAGACGACCACGTGTGTCCAAACCCGGCCAAGGCCGGGTTTTTTGTGTCTGCAAGAACTTCAAGCGAGCTTGGTAGAGAGCGTAACGGGCAATTTGCCCTCTGCCTCTAGCTGACCACAGAGCACTTTTGCCAATGCCATGTAAGCGGGCCCAGGAGCACCTGCCACACCAGCGGGAGCACCGTCATAACTGGCCAGTACGGCGTCGGTCAGCGGCTCATACTCCGGGGCTCGATAAGGTGAATTCAGCATAATCACCACTCTTTGCATCGCAGGCGCCTGCAGCAAGAGCGCTTTTTGCACCGATGCAGGACTGTGATCGGGGAGATCAGTCAGGTCTTCAGCGCCACCCAGGGCCACCGCGCTGATTGCTGGCTCACTGACGCCCACCAGATAGGCTTCTGCATTTGCCAGCCAGTCCCGCTCCTGCGCTGCGTTAAAATTTTCCAGGCTTTGCCAGCTGACTGTTAAAGAGGCGTTCACCTGCAGCAGCGCGGAGCGCAGGGCTAGCGCGGCCTCTTCGCCAGGCATCAACAGGTGAATCCTTGCAGTTTTCCCCAGAGGTGTGAGCTGGCCGCTCACTAGCGTCAGACTCGCCTCAGCTATACGTTTTTCTAATGCCAGATGCTGTGGGCAGGCAATCACTGCGTTATTGATCGCCTCTGAACCTGGCTGCTGCGGCGCAAATTTTTGTTGCAGGGCAAGAATACGGGTGACGGAGGCCCGTACCTCTCTTTCATCCAGCTCGCCGCTGTGAATGGCCTCGACGGCAGTCGAGACAAGCTGCTGTAACTGGTTGAAGCTCGCGCTGGAGCGAATTAACAGCGGCATCAGGGCGATGTCTACTCCGGCAGCAAAACAGCGCAAAACCGCTTCAGTTGGCGTCATTCTGGCACTGATAGCTTTCATATCCAGGGCATCCGTAATAATGACCCCGTCAAAGTCCATCTGTTCACGCAACAGGCCAATCATCATCGCTCGGGAAAGCGTTGCCGGCACCGCGACATCAGTGCCCGCGATACAGGAGTCATCCAGGGCTGGATACTGGATATGTGCCGTCATCACCATGGCGGGATTCGCCTGCGCAATCACCCGGGAAAACGGCGCCAGATCAACTGCAAACGCCTCATCACGACTTCGACCGACGCAGGGCAAGTCAATGTGGCTATCCTGGCTGGTGTCGCCGTGCCCGGGGAAGTGCTTGAGTGCCCCGGCCACGCCTCCCTCCTGTAAACCGCTGAGCAACTCGCTCCCAAGGGAAGCAACCGCGGCAGGATCATCGCCGAACGAACGAACGCCGATCACCGGGTTAGCTGGGTCGCTGTTCACGTCCAGCGACGGAACAAAGTTGATGTTAATTCCCAGCGCTTTCAGCTCCGCAGCCTGGGCCGCTCCAACTTCTCGCGCCAGCAGCTCATTTTCTCCCGCCGGACAGGCGGCCAAGGCCATATTGCCACTAAAGCTGGTGGATACTTGTCGTGGCAGGCGAGTGACACGCCCTCCCTCCTGATCTATTGCAATCAGAGTGTTGGCGGGCAGACATTCACGAATCTCGGCGGTGAGCTGCTGGCATTGCGCTATCGATGCCAGGTTTTCGCGAAACAAAATCACCCCACAGGGGCTTATTTCAACTAAACCGTGCTTCAGCTGAGGCGGCAACTGCTGCACCGGCACAGGGCCATTCCCACTATCGAAGGCGCGAATGTCCAGCATCAATTTAAGGCCGATGCACTGCTCAAGTGTCAGGTCCTTGGCGTTAGTCATAGGCTTGGGGATAATTTCCGTGTCTGGAGGGTCCAATATGCCAAGATAACTCCTGACGGGCCACAGGGGAACCATTGGAGGGACGGTGATGGCAGTTTCTCTCAAGAGGAGTTACTGCTACCCTAGCGCCCGTTTACCTTTACGCCCAACACCGGCCGCGAGCTGGCAGTACTATCGGAGCAGCACTTGGATTCAATCATCGTTCGCGGCGGTCATCGCCTCAATGGTACCGTCAGCACCAGCGGCTCAAAAAACGCCGCCTTGCCCATTCTGTTCGCCTCATTGTTGGCAGATGGTCAACACCGTTTTACTAACGTCCCCTATCTGAAAGACATCGAGTCCACCCAATCGCTGCTGAAATCTCTCGGTGCCAGCAGCGGTCGTGAGGACGACACCCTGGTGGTCGACGTCAGTTCACCCGCGGCCCACGTGGCCGATTACGAAATGGTGCGGAAGATGCGCGCAGGTATTCTCTGCCTGGGTCCGCTACTTGCGCGATATGGTGAGGCCAAAGTGAGTCTTCCCGGTGGCTGTGCCATCGGCTCACGCCCCATAGACCTACACATTGAAACCATGCGTCGACTGGGAGCAGATATCACCAGCGAGGGCGGCTATGTGATCGCCCGGGCCCAGCGATTGGTCGGCGACCGTATTCTGTTTGAAAAAGTGACCGTGGGTGGTACCGAAAACGCCTTGATGGCTGCGAGTCTGGCTCGCGGCATCACGATTATCGAAAATGCAGCCAAAGAGCCCGAAGTGGTAGACCTTGCAAATTACCTGATAGCCATGGGCGCGAAAATTGAGGGCGCTGGCACCAGCGTGATTTCGATAGAAGGTGTTGATGAACTTTCGCCTGCGTCGCATCGGATTGTGCCAGATCGCATTGAGGCGGGAACCCTGCTGATTGCCGGTGCAATTACCGGTGGCAAAGTCACCGTGGATAATTGCGTACCGGGGCACCTACAATCTCTCGTTGAAAAAATGCGTGATGCTGGTTTTCGGATTGATACTGACGACAGCTCATTGACGGTACAGGCGACCAAAAGCTGGCAGGCTGTCGACATTGCTACCGCACCTCACCCCGGTTTTCCCACCGATCTGCAAGCCCAATTCATGGCATTGATGACTCAGGCTAGCGGCACCTCGGTTATCACCGAACAAATATTTGAAAACCGATTCATGCATGTGCAGGAATTGGTTCGTCTGGGAGCAGACATCACCCCCATGAGTCAGGTCGCCGTGGTCCGCGGCAACAGCGGGGGCCTTGGAGCTGCTCCGGTGATGGCTACCGATTTACGCGCCAGCGCTTCCCTGGTCCTGGCCGGACTGGTGGCCGAGGGTGAAACCGAGGTCAGCCGTATCTACCATCTTGACCGGGGCTATGAACACCTGGAAAACAAACTGGCTAGTCTGGGGGCTGATATCGAGCGGGTCGCAGCCGAGTAACCAGGTAATCCGAACAGCCTGGGAGCCCGTATCTTAAAGCATTCAACACACTCCAGGAGAATCTGGATATGAAGCGCTTTTATACGACTCTGTTAGCACTCACCCTGGGCAACACAGCCATGGCATCTGATATTGAAGAACCCTCCTGGACTCTGGTGGACACGGTCGAAACGGTCGAGTTACGCGAATACGCCCCGAGCATTCAGGCGGTAACGCAGCTCGACCACTCAGGCCAAACTTCAGCCGGCTTTCAACGCCTGGCGGGATTCATTTTTGGTGGCAACGAGACTGGCGAGAAGATCGCCATGACCGCGCCGGTAGAAGAATCACTAGAGGCGAACCAGCCCCTGATGGCATTCACTCTGCCCAGTGAGTACGAGTTAGAAGACCTTCCTGAACCTGCCGACGACAGCGTGCAAATCCAGACGGTTCCCGGCCGCACAATGGCCGCCATACGCTTTTCCGGGTGGGCGACAGACGGCAAGGTGAAGCGCAACACGCAGCAGTTGATCGCCACACTTAAGCAACATGGTATTGAAGCCGTTGGCACGCCTTCCTTGAATCAGTACAACCCGCCCTGGACTCCCCCGTTTCTGCGGCGCAACGAGATCATGGTTGAAGTGCAGGTCCAGGACGCGGGCGCCTGAGTCAGCACTTGGTTTATTCGAAAGAGTAGCGTAGTTCCATTCCATACATGCGCGGCAACCCGGAAGTGGTTTGAAAAGTGCCGGTCGAATCACCTACTGCTGCCGCCCCCATGTAGTAGAACTCGTCGGTCAGATTGGTGACGTAGAGCGCACCCTCAAACCGTCCTTCGGGGCTTGACCAACCCAGGCGCGCGTTCACCAGCCCGTAATCGTCAAACGTTGATTGGTC
Source organism: Candidatus Seongchinamella marina (assembly GCF_026262685.1). Taxonomy (NCBI): domain Bacteria; kingdom Pseudomonadati; phylum Pseudomonadota; class Gammaproteobacteria; order Cellvibrionales; family Halieaceae; genus Seongchinamella; species Candidatus Seongchinamella marina. The sequence continues at coordinate 605,132 of NZ_SHNP01000003.1, read as the reverse complement.
TGGGTTTTGCCCCGAGCCAGCGTCCAGCCCCATGAAAATCTCATCCACGTAGCTGTAATCGATTCGCGGAACGAAGGTTCCCCAACTGCTCTCCCAGGTGTATTGAACACCAAGACTAAATGTCGACTCGGGCACTTCCGCAAACGTTTCGCCGCTGCGGTCTACCACGGGCAGAGGCACCTGAGTAAATAAAGCCTTGCTGCTGAACTGCTGCTCTTCAAAATCGAGATATTTGTAATCGTTATAACTGGCGGTCGCAACTAGCAGCAAATTATCGGTGGGCAACCAGGACCACTCCAATTCACCGCCTACAATGCGAGTTTTTGAAGCGTTATTTAACACCACGCGCGGCGTGCCACCGCTGTCCAGCAGCACCTGACGCAGCTGCATGTTATCAAAGTTGGTGCGAAACGCCGCACCGTTCAAGCGCATCCGCGCGTCAAGAAAATCAAGCTTGAAACCAAATTCGTAGTTCTCCACAAGCTCAGGCTCCACAGTCTGCTGACCATCGACGCCGATAGGCTCAAAGGTACCTGACTTAAAACCCTCGCCATAACTTGCGTAGAACATGGCGGCATCCACACCAGAATCTCTGAGTAAGTTATCTGGCAGATGATAGGCCAGACTCACCATGGGTGTAATCTCTTTCCAGGTCTCGGAGGCATCCTCGTCAATGTCCGGCACCAGCTCTCTAGCCGGCACCAAGTCATAAACAAACTGGTCATTGGCATCGCGAGGGAATTCGGCGGCAATCAGCGAAAAAATATCAGCGGCGATTAATGCGTCCAGGTCAGTAACCAACCCTATCCCCGAAGCCTTTATAGGCACTATCCCGGGGACACCTTCAATGGCAGCAAAAGCTATATCCCTGAAGGCAGCCTGATCCAGGAACTCCAGATCAACGGTCTGCTCGCGCTTCTCACTGGTCCAGCGCAAACCGGCCGTCAATTCCAGATTGTCTGTCAGGTCATAGCTACCCTGGAAAAACACCGCGTAAGTGGTATTTTCCAGGTCATAGGTCTGGCGCTCCGTGCTGGGATCATTAATCAACATGAGTGGCTGCGGAACATAAAGCAACGAACCAGATGGAGATCCAGACGATGTGTCGGTGCCATCGTCTATGTCTTCCTTCATCGCAAATAGGCCTGCCGTGTAGGTGAAACGATCATCAAAAGCCGTGCCGTTGAGTTGAAATTCCTGGCTTAGGTGCTTGCGCTTACTGGACGTATCGCCAACGCGATAGCGCGCAGAAATCACCTCGTCCGTTACATCATTATCAGGGTTACCAAAGTTGCCGGACTTCTCCTGATCGCCATAGCCGGTAATGCTTTTGAAACTAAGGTCATTGCTGATCTCCCATTCCAGCGTCAGGCCCAACAGCAGGTTATCGAGTTCAAAGTTGATACGGTGCTCGGAAATAGACCGGTAATCTTTATTTTGCGCATTCGAACGAGCGCACCCTGCTTCTAATATCGGGCTCTGGGCAACGTGACCCTCGCGCAGGGGCGTATCGTTATCATCGTAGGCATCGACAGGAACAGTATCTCCGGGAAATATGCGATTGCCGAACAGGGAGTCTTCGCCGTTGAAACTACTGCCCACCATAAAGCGACAGTTGGTCGTGGGTTGCACTTCATCCGTTTTACCGTAGTACGCCAGCGCATCCATACTAAAGCTATCGCTTGGCAGCCATGTCAGCTGCAGGGCAGCGGATTTTCGATCCTCTGATGCGGCACGCTGGCCGGTGTTGATATTGCGCTGATAGCCTTCTCGCGAGATGGACCCCAGGGTAATCTTCGACAGCAACGTTTGATCGATTAGGGGGACGCTGACCGTTGCTTTCAGGTCCTGCCGATCGTAGTTACCAACACGAACGTCAACAAAGCCGCCAAAATCTGCCTCGGGCCCATTAGTGGTAATCACAATAGCACCGGCAGTTGTATTCTTGCCAAACAAGGTGCCCTGGGGACCTCGCAAAACCTGAATGCTTTGGGTGTCTAGCAGATCCAGTAACTGACCATCTTTACGCGGAATGTAGAGACCATCGATATAGACGCCAACCGGGGCATCAACTCGCGAGCCATCATCCCGCTGACCAATACCCCGTATCCAGATCTGGGCTGCACTGCTCTGGTCTATTTGCAAACCAGGCGTCTGGTATCCCAGGTCTTTCAGGTTAACAATGCCCGCATTACGCAGCTGATTGCCGGTGAAAGCCGTCACTGATACTGGCACGTCCTGCATCGCTTCTGCACGTTTACGCGCAGTAACAATCACTTCCTCCAGCACCTGGGCAGCGGCCACGGTACTAAACATCGATGATGAAAACGCGGTTGCCGTAAGAAAGGTTCCTGAAATCAGCGCAGCGTGCAGTCGACTATCTTGTCTGTTCATGGCTTACCCACCTGTTGACTGTATTATTATAGACACACCAGACGATAGCGTCGGCTGGATTTATACAAATAGCCACAGCCTCAAGCCGCCGCTAATGGCGTTTTAACCTAGGCCGGTTTATACAATCCCCGGCCAGTAATTTTTGGTAAATCCAGGGCAGCCACCAAACCGGGCGCCTGCGCAACGACTGCCGGCACAGCGTTAACAATCGCCGTTGCCGTCTGAATAACGCCTGCCACAGCATGATCACCATGACGATCCTCCATATCCATACTGACCTCCATACGCGGCTCGCCCTCAATAATCACTTTATACCCTTTGCCCTTGGGCCAATCGGGGGCAATGTCATCGGTGAGCCGGGTAACATGTTCAAGCACGATAACATCGCGGCCATCAACCACCCCTATCACTTCAAAGCGCATGGCACCAGTAGTGCCCGCTTCAAACTTGCCCATGCCATTTTCAATGTCTTCGTCCAGGGGTAGGCGTTCGTGTATTTCGTATACTTTCTCCAACTCAACACCTAAACCTGCTGCCACCGAACGTACCGATCCGCCCCATCCCAGCGACAGCATTCCCGGCCGAAATAACATGCAGTCATGGTCAACCGGATAGCCAAAGCCCATTACCTCACGAATCGTGTGCTCCTGCTCATAGGTAGCGTAGTTGATCACCTCGCGCATGCGAACACTGCTCCAATACTCGGATAAACCGGTGAAGACCAGAGGGAAGGTATCGTTGGCGAAACCGGGATCGATGCCATTGTTAAAACATGTAGTGCCTCCTTCCTCGCATGCGGCTTTCAACGGGTCTGCTAAAAAGGAGATATCGGGGCTGTCAGGATACTGCAACATGAACAGCGAGCTGGAAACGACATTAATACCCTGGCGCAAGCAGCGCGCCTGGTCCTCGGCGGCCTCCATCATCCGGGTTTCGGAATGAGCCGTGTAAACAATACAGTCTGGTTTCAGCGCCAGCGCAGTATCGATATCGTCGGTTGCTAAAATGCCGCAAGATTCGCCCAGTCCCGCCAACACGGCAACGTCCTGGCCTGACTTTGTCGAAGAGCTGACAATATGCCCAACCAACTCAAGCTCCGGGTGATTGAGCACCGCACGCACTGCATAACAGCCCACATTTCCAGTGCCCCAGGTAACAACTCTTAAACTCATCGTATGCTTCCTTTAGTAATCATTCAGCGACCGACAATGCTGGCGCTGCGCGTCCGGCAATTAACGGAAGATCAAGGTAAGTTTTAATGCCAGGTTCGGCCTGGCAAACATAGGGAATGGCGCTGACACCGTGATTCGCAGTGGCAACAATGCCAGGGTTTCGCTCAAGTCCGGCCGCAATAGACTCCGGGTGCCAACCGTGGAAGGTGACATGAGACGACGGGTCACCGGTCACCTCAACTTCGAAACGCTCGCCGCCTTCGCCAAAGCCCCAACCAGAATCCAGGTTCTCCTCACCCATGAACCAGTTGACCCGCACGGTAATCACAGGCTCGCCTTTTATTGTCCGCTGCCAGGTAAAACGCTGTGCGGCAACCAGCCCAGGCTTAATCACACCAATAGGAGATTCAATGGGCGCTGTGGCAACCGCAACCTCATGCAATGCGCGCGGATCGGGGTCAAGGTCAAACCCCAGTTCTGCTGCAATCATTTCCATAGACTGGCCAAAGCCATCGCCTAAAAACTGAACCATCGGACTGGTGGCAGCTTCCTCCGGTGTCTTGCCAAACAGCATGATGTCGCTGATAACAGCGGGCGCGCCGTAGGTGCGAATATCCGAAAACTCCTCTGCTCTAACGTGCGTGATGCTCGCGGAGAGCGCAGACACCATTAGCGGGAAGCGCTCTGTTATACCGCCAGGGTGAATACCAGTGCCGTGCAGTGTTGTGCCTCCTTCCATGCACGCAGCCTCGAGATCACCGACATCTCTGTCCCCCGGATAAAACCACCCCAACGGGGTCACGACGTTTTTACCTGAAGCCAACAGACGGCTGACTAATGCTCTGTCCGCCATTACCGGACTGTACATAACGCAATCTGCGTCCAGCGCCATTAACACTTCTACATCGCTAGTCGCGATCACGCCCAGTGCCGGTAGCCCGCAAATTTCACCGACGTCTCGCCCCACTTTATCATCGCTACTCACCCAGCAACCGACCAGCTCCAGTTGCGGATGTGCGGCGATGTAGGAGATTGCCGCCTTACCCACACCTCCGGTGGCCCATTGAATGACCTTAAACATTATTCTGCCCCCGCGAAAACATCAGGTAAATGCACCCAGGCAGCTGGCAAATGCGTGGACCAATCCGGTTTGCGTGGAGGCATGTTGAACTCTGCTGGCGGTTTCCAGGCCATAGCTTTCATGGTTTCGCCGATGTACGTCATATTGAGATAATCGTGGCTGTAACAAAACAGTCCATCACCCGCGTAGTAGAGAATAGATAACCCTGGAACAATCCACTGGCCGCCGTCGGGTTTATCACCCAACACCTGGTCCCAATGACTCACAAGACGATGGCCATCGCTCATGGTCCAACGCTCGGGCGTGGACCAACCATAGCCGGTAAGCCCTGCCATGGATCGGATAAAGAAATCGCGAATCGTTTCACGCCCCTCCTGGCGGCCCCAGGCCGGGTCCAGATAGACGGCGTCTTCAGTAAAGAAATCAGCGAGGCTGTCCCAACCGACATCTCCGATGTCAATTCGGTCGCGCTGGGCGACAAATCGATCGTAGGTTTCGAGCGCCTCACGCTCAATTTCGTTCTTTTTATGCATACTGAGTGTTCCCGATAGTGTTCCCGTGCCTGAGCGCAGTTTTTTTTTGGGCTACAGTCAGGTTACTTCAGCTATGCACATTCGGCCTTTTAACTGGTTTTAATACTTATACCGGATAAAGCTATACTCGGATTAGAGACAAGACTCGAGGTTTCTGGGGGTGGCCTGCGATAACGACCTGAGGACCGGTGTGGGCTGAGCGGGAGTCAGGAGCCAGAGGGGTTTGAGTGAACAGTGACCTTGCGCAGCCAGGCGGAATTACCCTGAAATTTCCGCGACAGTTACAACAACCGGTTACTTTTTCCAGGCCGGCAGGTCGCGCATCATTTTTATATCGTTGATCATCGCCAGCGCTTGCCACTCTTCGAGGGGAAAGTGAATGCCACCCTCCTCTTCTCCGTATTTGCCCTTCAGTTCTTTTTCTATTTTTTGATTAAAATCGAAGGCGCCAATTCCACGCATGCCCCAGCCGCCAAACAGCCGCGCATCGATAATACTGAAAGCAACAATGCTTATCTCCGTGTGTCTTTCATCACGACAGATGCGCCGGAAAGTCGCATTCACATCTTCGAAATTACCTTCAATCGCTTGCATAAAGTGGGTTCGGCTCGCTAACAGCACACCGGTCAAACCTACGCCTTCATTGTAAACCTCGCTTTTGCTGGTGATGCTGCGCACGATCTCCCAGTTCAGAGGCTCAACACTTCGGCTTCTGTATATCATCCTGTACATAACGCCTCCTCTAACAGGCCTTAGCTTCGCGGATACAGCTTACTTTCCATTGAGCGCCGCAAGCAAATGATCGGCGGTAATCTCCGATGAACCCGGGTTCTGCCCGGTAATAAGCAAACCATCGACAACTGCGTGGGGGTGCCAGTCCTCTCCCGCGGTGTAATGTGCACCCAGAGCTTGAAGGCGATCTTCGAGCAGGAACGGCACAATCTCGGTCAGACCGACCGTGGCTTCTTCACTGTTACTAAAGCCAGTGACATTAAGTCCTTTAACCAGTGCGCCGCCGTCCGCAGCGCTGGCATTAACTAACACCGCGGGTGCATGGCAAACTGCCGCAACGGGTTTGCCCTGCTGCATAAACCTTTCTATCAGTGCAATTGAATCGCTATCGTCCGCCAGGTCCCAGAGCGGCCCGTGACCGCCCGGATAAAAGACGCCATCGAAGTTGTCTGCGCTCACCTCAGCCAACCGCAGGGTATTAGCAAGTTGGGCCTGGGCGCCTGAATCAGCATCAAATCTTTTTGTGGCATCGGTTTGGGCATCAGGTTGACTGCTTTTCGGGTCTAGCGGAGGTTGTCCACCGGCCGGAGACGCGAGTGTCAAATCTGTCCCGGCGTCCAACAACCGATAGTATGGGGCGGCAAATTCATCCAACCAAAAGCCGGTTTTCTCTCCGCTATCACCCAGCTGATCGTGAGAGGTCAGGACGATAAGTACGCGCATTGCTTTCATTTCTTTATTGAATCAGACCACTGAAGTATACGATACGAAGCGAATGATAGATCCCAATGTTCAACTATTGAATCACGCCCATAAAAATTGTCGATGTGCTCCTATTGGCGACGGTAGTGTGACGCGCCTTCCCCCGTGCTTAACGCCACTGAACGCCGCCGCCATGCTTCTGTCCGGCAAATCGTCGCCGCTGTAGCCGTTTATTCCCGCCCCGACGGCTGCAAGGTTCAGCAGAGGGCGCTTGCTACTAGGAGCAATTTTGTCTATAAATAGTAATAGATACATAGCTTTACAATGCTAGTTCTAGCTAAGGAAGGCTTTGGCATGCATCACACCGAGCGATCGGCCGTTAATAATGTTACGGCCGGGTACCCGCAAGCGATGACTCAGGTGACAGGATGGTGGCATCTACTCAAAATACCGTATGGCGACGATTGCACCGCGACGATAGCGGGGAGCAAGCTATGGAAGTGTTAATGATTTTGACTTTCGGTGTACTCCCCATGATCGGTGCGGCGTGGTTGTTGGAAGATGTCATTCGCGAGTATGTTACGTTTGGGCAGATTTTTATCTCTTCACCGTTTTTTTAGAAAAACCAGGTGGCCATTGAAGTTACTGATAATAAGGAATGGAGACATACTATGAAGTTTATTCAACTCGCGTTTATCAAACTGATGCAATTGCATGTAGACACGCGCGGAGACAATGAAAACCTAGGACGCCTGCTACTTCTGGCGCTAGTGCTTATCCCGCTGATTATCCTTATTTCTATCTTCGGACAAGAAATTTACACAGCAGCGGAAGGCAAATGGAATGAGGTAATGGGCGTAGAATTGGGCTAAACAGTGCGCTAAACACAAAAAGGGCAACGGAATTACTCTTCGGCATGTATAGCTACGCTACCGAAGCACAACTTTATCTGCTGCTGGCACTGCTGGTCCCGGCAACGCTGATGGATTTTACTCGACATCGCATTCCCAATTACCTCACCTACCCCGCGTTAGTGCTGGGCCTATGTCTGGCTGCGCTGAGCTGGGGCTGGACGGGGTTGGGCAATCACCTCATTGGCACTTTCGCCGCAGGAATCCCTCTGTTCCTAATCTTTCTCAGCGGCTCTTTGGGCGGCGGAGACGTCAAGCTAATGGCCGCAGTGGGTGCCATAGTCGGCTTCCCCAACGCACTCAATGCTCTGCTTGCCTCGATTATGGTTGGGGGTTTGTGCGCGGCGCTGATTCTAATCTGGCAGGGACGACTTTGGGGCTTGGTGCAGTATGCGTGGAGTACGCTAGGGTATCGTGCAGGCATTCTTTCCCAGGCGCCGCAACCGCCACCGGCGCACCGGGACTCATTTCCCTTTGGCGTCGCCATAGCGATTGGCAGCTGCTTGATTGTTGTGCCGCCAACCCTGATGGGTAGCGGCTGAGTATTCAGTCATGGAAATGGGACTCGCCAACGGAGTGACCAGCGCCAGCATCCAAAATTACTTGGACCACTGGCTTCTTTACGGGCAGCTAAGCCTGGGGGTTGCAATATTGTTATCCCTGATGCTAACGCTGCTACTACCGCTTCGCCGGGGCGCCTTCGACCGCCTGCGAGCATTCAGGCGCGATGAACAAGCCTCTGCCTCGCTTGAATTTTTGCTGGTTTTCTTTCCCCTGCTTGTGCTCGTGCTTGCAGTATGGCAACTGGCCTTTATGGTAAACGCACAGGTTCACGTCGGTTACGCGGCCTACGCTGCCGCCCGCAGCGCCAGCACAGTGGCTTTCACGGAACTGGACAACGAGGCTGAGGGTGTGCTGCTCAATCGCAACGAACCCGAAGCTGAGAAGTGGCAGCGCATAGAGCGCGCAGCGATTCCCGGCACCCTGGCCATTTCACCTGGCAGCGCAGAGTCGGCCGGCAAAGCGTATTTGTCCACTCAAGCCCATGGAATGCTGGGAGACGGCCCGGCGCCGAACTTTGACAGCATCGACTTCGGCAGCCTGCCCGGGCAAATTGGCGCTCTCACCATTCACCGCCCCGGCATGATACTGAGCGGCTCGAGATTGCGCAGGGCCGCAGTGAAAGCCTTGTATGCGCAAGCCGCCACTCGTGTGTTAATTAACGGCAGAGATTCTCGCGGCAACCTGGCAGATGGCAACACCGCCAACGGTCCCTATGATCTCTCCTCCAGCGACACTTTAAGCGTTACAGTGGAGTATGATTTTTGGCTGCACGTGCCCTACGCTGGGCGCATGATGTATATAGCCTTTGGCGGCAGCGAACTAACCAGTGGCATTACTGAACCTACGTTGACCTTACGCAGCACTGTGGTGACGCCCACCTGGCCTCAGCTGGTGGCCTACTGATGGCTAATGCTCTCGAGCGGCTGCATTGCGACGACAGTGCCCAGGTATCTTTCCTGGCGGTGGCTGCTGCGGTGTGCTTCGTGGCCTTATTGGCAATGGTGATGAACAGCAACGACATAGTGCGCGAGAGAATGCGTGTGCAAGAAGTTGCCGATGTAACAGCGCTCTCGGCCGCCACTTGGCAGGCTCGCGGCTTGAATATGATCTCCATGATCAATGTTCTCAACAGTAAAATCCTGAGCATGACCGTACTGGTTAACTCGCTCAACAAAACTTTGCCCATCGTAGTGACAGTTGCCGAAGTACAGGAAACTGCTTTTCAGGCCTGCAGCGCAGTGCCCTTTGTGGGGCCATTTTGCGCGGTGATGGCGACCATTGTGACCGTACAAAAAAACGTCATGAAAGTGATGAAAAGCGTTATAGAGAAAATCGCTACTATCACCTCCTGTAAAAAAGCTGCCTGGACGATTATGGAGGGCCTGCAAAGTGCAGCCGAAGGCGTTCGTCAGACCTTTCCCAGCATTGCCACCGTCAGTGCTGTAGCCATCGCCAGTGAGAACGGAGCATCTTTTGGGGTGGCTTTGAACGGCGGACTCATCACCGGCTCACCCACAACCGCGCTGCAGCTACCAGTCACATCTGACGGCTACGAGACATCAGATTTTTGCTCCGCTATGAGTGACGGCGGCCCAGGCTATGTAATGGAGGGCTATGACAACAATCAGGGACCAGTGCGACTCGGTAAAAAAATTTGGGACATCGTCTTTATTCCCTTTTTCAATTTATTACCCCACCCTATTTTCTATGGTTTCTACAGTTTTTACATGGCGCAGTTGGGATGTACACCCGACGCTCAATCGGAAGATAACAAATCTAAAACCCAATTTTACGACCTGCCGACCTGCCGCAAATACAACGCTAGCGCCACCTGGCGTTTATTTTTTTCACGCACCGACTGGGTTACAGCGGGAGACTGGGATGCTGACGATTTCGTGGCCTGGACATCCCTCAATGACAACAGCTCAAGCGGCGGCCTCTCACAAGAGGAGCAGGACAAGTTTGGTGATCTCGGTCAGTATGGCGAAGACGTGCCAGCCGCTGAACCCCAACCCGTACTGTCTCGAGGGCCCGGCTATCAAGCACTGGTAACCGAGTCGCCTTTATTGAAAGTCAATGCCGCTTGCACGGAAGGTAATTCTGGCAGCGGTTACCCGCTGCTGAACGAAACGGGCACGAGCCAAATTTGCGGTTCAAGCTTTGGGCAGTGCCGTTGGCTAAACGGCCATCCCAAATTTACTCGTTACAGCGGGACCCACTCCCGCAATCCCAGCGGTCTGGACGCCGAGCGCACCGGAATTTATTTTCTGAGTGAAACCAGAGAAAGTGGCATCTTCATAGAAAACGACGAGGAAATTACCCGCTATCGCTACACCATTTACGTGTGGGCGCTTAGCAGCTCAGGCGAGAAAGTACTCGAGGGTGATGAACTTGAGGAGTATGTGCAGGACCAAACGAACGGCAGCGCCAGCACCGAAGCGAGCAACAGCAATGACAGCGCTGACTCCAAAAGCTGCCGCAATCGGATACAACCACTGTTAATCGACAAAGGTGACAACCCTGAGAACCGCATGCGCTACATTGCCATGGTCTATACCGACATACACCCCCCATTTTGGAGCAATTTGTTCAACGAACCTCCCGCCCGGGTAACGGCCTATGCCCAGGCTCAGGTGTACAATAAATTATCTGAAGACATGTTCACTCAGGACTGGCGAGCGCGTCTGGAACACTCGAACTTACTCGAGTCGGCACTGAGCAGCGACCAGGGGTTATCCCTACCGGGCAGCGAAGCCGGCATAGCCGAAGGAATTCTGGGCAGTGTTAACAATCACTAATATTGCGACAAGGCAGCGACAACGGGGCTCAGCCGCGCTGGAAACCCTGATGTTATTTGTGTTTTTGATCGTACCGATCTGGATGCTGCTATTCACCATGGGCTACGCCGGCATCCGTCTTCAGGCTGCACAAGTTACCACTCGCCTGGCTGGCCATGAAGTGATGAAGAAAAAAACCAAAGGTGAAAATGTTCAGGGCGATGCACAGAGCCTGGCCAACCAGGTGGGCAGCCAGGTATTCCCAGCCGAGGAGAATGCCGTCTCTCTCAACGTCACCAATATTTCAGTGACCAGCGAAATCAGCTCCGGCAATGACGATTTAATGTCCTTTATGGGTGGGCTGATTTCCGGCCTGTCCGGCAATTCCAGATTAGAGGTCTCGGTTTCCCGAAAAGCACCTTATGGGCTGTTTGAGGCCAGCGACATCACGGTACCCTTGACCATAGGTGGCACCGCCTATACCTACTGTGAAATGAAAAATACCGATTTCGACCCTTTCGCCGGCGAGGGCATCAGCATAGGTATACTGGATAAGCTCACCAGTGGCAGCAATATTTTGCTCGCACCGTTTGGCGGACTACCCACAGGCAGCAACAAATGTTAGCGCCCTTTTGGACCATTGCCATGAAGCTACTGAGCTCGGTGCTTATCATCGTGCTGTTTTTCTACATCAGTAGCCAATTACCCTATTTCCAGCCAGACCGCCCCTTCACGATTGCGGGCCTGGCGCCGCAAACCGGTCACAGCAGCGCTGGCACCACGCTACCTTCGACGATGCTGATCACCGATGGTGATGCGCGCTTTACCGGCGACTTTTTCGACAGCGACAGCAACATCGGCTTCACCATGCGTGAAATAGATGTGTCAGGCCCCTGCGAGCGGGCTGGGGAGCGCTACATTCATGACACCTGCCCCCAGTGCAACGTAACCCCGGCAATCAGTGACAACAATGAGCCTCCGACACTGTTTTGGATGCACCAGGAGGCCGAACAAGCAACCGTAGGAACAGTTTTTCGCGACTGTGCTGCCGATCTGGGCAACGGGCAAGTTCGCGTACCTTTGCTATCCTTTGATGGCAATGAAATCGATTTAACAGATTCCGAGAGTCACGTTAACACCAGTCAAATTCCCACCCTGGCCGGCAGTGTGCGCGAAAGCAATATGACTTTAGGCAACTGGGCAATTGCAGTTGATACCGTGACTCGTGGCGGGAGGGCAATGGATCAGATGGGGTTGCTATTAGGCGATGCCGGCTGGCGTGAGGTTCCCCAAGGAAACGAAAAACCCCAATTAGCACAAAGAGTTTACTCTCGTAATGATTCGCGTTTATGCGTGGTTACACTCAACCGGATTGACGAGGCTTTTCAGCTCGTCACCATGATGAATATTTAGATAAGCGAGGCAGGCCGTGAACAATAAAATTCTTTTGGTGATTGCTATAGTGGCGGGTTTAGGGGCGACATTCTTCGTCAAACAGCACATTGATGAAATGAAAGGCGACACGATAACAGTCTACAAAGCCACGAAAACCAAAGGCGTGGGCGACATACTGGGCGGTGATCTTGAGGCAATTACCCTGCCGGCCGGCCTGTTTCCAGACGCTTTGGAGGAGGCCCCTGATCAGAACTTTCTCGACTACATGCGCACAACAAGGTTGCGCGCAAAAGTGGCGATCGGCGATATTTTGCTTTTCCGCCACTTCGACTCCAGTATAGATCCCGGCGTACTCCCGAGCATTCCCGCCGGCAAAAAAGCTATTTCAGTCGGTGTGGACCAGAAAACCTCGGTGTCGTATTTTATTCAACCGGGCGATCTTGTCGACGTACTGGGCACATTTCCATCACTGGACCCCGGGGCTACATCCGCTGGCGATCTGCCGCGGATTGAAGCATCGACGCGACCAATTCTACAAGCTGTTGAAGTTCTGGCAGTGGGCAGCGAATACCGCGCATCGGAACGTCATAATATGGAGCCCTATGGATCAGTAACACTGCTGGTAGACAGTGAGGAAGCGGCCAAGCTGATATTTGCCCAGGATTACTACGACGCCAATATCACTCTACTGTTGCGTAGCAAGGATGACACCGACATCGCCTCACGACTGCCCGAGGTAGGCGTTCGGTCCGGCAATTTTGATTCCATCGGTAACCGCCCCAGTCACAATGTCATCATTAAAAAGCCGGAGGCTAAAAACTAGGTGTCTGTGCTGATTCACATTCGTGATTTGCAGGACCAGCGCATTGGAGAATTCCGGCTGGATCAGAGTCTGACTCTGGGCAAATCAACAGACTGCGATATTGTATTGGAGTCACCGTATATTTCCGCCGAACACGCACGCTTCGAAACCGAAGGCCCCCAGGTATATGTGCATTCCAAGGGCCTCAACGGCGTAATGGTAAATGACCAGGATGTCGCCCGCGGCCAGCGTATGGAGCTGCATTCCGAAGATATCATTTCCTTGCCCGGATTCGTGCTGCACATAACGGGATTGCGGCCTACCAAACAAGCTAGCGACTTCGAAAAAGAGCGTGACCTTTCTGAACTCAAACGCATCATCCATTTTGACTTACTGGAAAAAGCCAACCTCACCGGTGTGGTGATGGAGTCCAAAGACGCAGAAATGGCCAGCGAAATCGAAGTCAAACTTACCGAACTGCTGGAACGCGTGCACAGCATCGATGATGAACTGCTAGAACATATTGTATTAAGGTCCACCCGAGAAGAAGCAGTTAACACAGTGGTACGAGGCCGCCTCAAGGATAGCAGCCGCGGCTCCCTTGATTGGGAAAACAGCGCCGATCGCATTGCCTTCGACCAGTTGGTCTCTACCTGTTTGGCTGACATCGGCATCGACGAGAGTTATGACAATTTACGCATTGCCGATGTGCGCGACAAGTTCAACGAAGTGTTTGCTCGCAACTCTCAAGCCCTATCCCCCGGACAAAAACAGTACATTGCCAAAGGTTCTATTCGCTCCGATATCCTTTCGCTGGTTTACGGCCTGGGACCGCTGGAAGACCTCATGAAGCTGCCAGACATCACCGAGATTATGGTTGTGGGCAAGGATAAAATATTCATTGAAAAGGGTGGCGGCCTGGAGGAAACCGGCCGCGCCTTTCCCAGCGAAGACGACCTGAACGTAGCGGTGAATCGGATGGTTCGCCCCATTGGCCGCGCGCTTAACCGGGCCGACCCCATTGTCGATGCCCGCCTTGAAGACGGCTCGCGCGTGCACATTGTAATTCCACCAGTGGCTATTCACGGCACCTCGGTTACCATCAGGCGCTTCCGTGAAGAACCCTTCACCCTGGCGGATCTGATCGGCTTTGGTTCGATGACACCGCAGGCTGGCCGCTTTCTCGCCGCCTGCATCGTAGCACGCAAGAACATGGTGATATCCGGGGGAACCGGCTCAGGTAAAACCACACTGCTGAATGTGCTCGGGTCTCAAATCCCTTTCGATCAGCGCCTGGTAGTGATCGAGGACAGCGCTGAACTGCAACTGCCACAACCTAACCAGGTCAATCTTGAAACCCGCAAAGCAAATCTCGAAGGTAAAGGTGAAATCCCCATTAAAGCTTTGGTTCGTGCTTCTCTGCGCATGCGGCCCGACCGAATAGTCGTGGGTGAGTGCCGCAGCGGCGAGGCACTGGACATGCTCCAGGCCATGAACACTGGACACGACGGCTCGCTGACCACCGGCCACGCTAACTCTCCGCGGGAAATGATTCAGCGGCTGCAAGTGATGGTGATGGAAGCCGGTGAAGACATGCCAATAACCGCTATCCGCCAACAGATTGCCGCCGCCGTCGACATCATCGTACAGATACAGCGGCAGCGAGATCGCTCACGAAAGATTACCCACATCAGTGAAATTGTCGGCTACGATGTCACCGAGGGTGAAATCGTAATGGAGGATATCTTCAAACTTGTGAGTCTGCCCGAAGGCGGCTCGGAGCTGCGCTTCACTGGCTACCTGCCTAGCTTTGCCGACAGCTTGTTGGATAGCAGCGACCTGTCGCTGGAGGAATTATTCGCATGGGATTGATCATTGCCTACGCACTTATTGCCGTCTCTGTCACCGCATTGGTATACGCAGGTTTACAAAGCTTCGTGCCGGTGGCTGTAACGCGCTGGCGCAGCGATCAAGAAGAAATCGACGACAAGCTGCAAAACATTTTCTACACCAGCAGCGAAGCACGCACCTTTTTGATCCTTAAGTATGGGGGCACCCTGGCCGCTTTTTTCATCGGCTTGTGGTTCATGAATAGTCTCGTATTCGGCATATTCCTTGGCATTGTCATCTACTTGCTTCCGGAAGTACTACTGGACAATATCCTGCGCCGTCGCCGTGAACGCCTGGAGGCGCAAACAGCCGACGTGATGACCGCTCTTAGCGCCAGTATCAAAAGCGGTATGACTATCGAGCAAGCCTTTTCTGAAATGGTTGATACCATGTACCCGCCGATATCTGAAGAATTTGCACTGATTCGCGAACGCATAGACGCCGGACAACCGGTGATAGCAGCCGTTAAATCAGCCGATAAACGGCTGCAGGTGCCGCGGCTGTCACTGATATTCCAGACTATTTGCATCTCGCTGGAACGCGGCGGCCGCCTGGCATCGCTAATGGACCGCTTAGCGGAGTCGACTCGTGAAATAGAGCGGGTCGAAGAGCGGGTGCGCACTGAAACCGCCGGTCTGCGTTTATCGGCGCGAATCATGTTTCTCATGCCCTTCTTCATTTGCGGCTTGCTTTATTTGATCGAGCCTGACCAAGTCATGCTGTTATTCGACAATTTGATTGGCAATATCGTTCTGGTTATTGCGATCGCCATGGACATCAGCGCGTACTTCATAATGAAAAAGCTTATTGAGCTGGACATTTAATTATTATGAATCAGACACTGCTTATTGCTCAGGTTGCCGCTTTCATTGCCACCAGCTGCACAGTACTTTTTGTAGGTTTCAGTATCCGCGATGCCCTCAAGCGCAGAGAGCAATTATGGATCAAAATACGCGCCTCGCATGTCAGCAAGGTGGAAGCCGGTGCCGAATTCGTGCGCACGGTTTTACTGGAGACAGTTCGGCCAATGTCCTCTGTACAAAAACTTCTTCGGCAAACAAAGAAGAACCTGCTGCGCGCTGGCGTTGGCCGCAATGCCGAAGACTATGTCGCTGACGGACTATGGCAGGGTTTGTTAGGTGGCATTAGCATCATGCTGGCCGTTAGTCTGCTGTCGTCGCCAGTTTCAGGATTACTCCTTGGCACAGCAGGCGGGGTGCTATGGGCAATGTGGATTAAACCCTCCATGCTCGACAGCAACGCCACACAGCGCAGCCGGCTGATTTATCGTCGCATTCCCTACGCCCTCGATTTATCGGTCCTGGTATTAGAAACTGGTGGCACGCTGCGAGAAGGCCTGGAGGAAATTTCATTACAGAATGACCCTCTGGCGGACGAGTTGCGCATCACTCTGCTGGAAATGGATTCAGGTTCCACCCAGGCCGCGGCGCTGCGTGGCATGGGCCAGCGAGTTGGCTTAGAGTCACTTGAAACTATTCTCACAGCGATTAATCGAGGCGAGGAAACCGGTGCACCAATGGTTGCCACTCTGATAACTCAGGCGGAAATGTTTCGCGAACGGAGGCTGCAGGAGATCGAAAAAATGGCAGTGGAAGCACCTACAAAGATGACTTTTCCCAATATGATGATCATGGTGTCAGTGCTGTTGCTGATCATTGGCCCCCTTCTAATTCAACTCGTTTCTTCAGGACTCTTCTAGGATGCAAGCACTGCAGATACGTTTTACTCAGGGCCCCATGCAGGGGACTACCAAACAATATGACCTAGGCTACTTACTAATCGGTCGCGAACCGCGTCCGGAGGTGGACCAGCAGGCGCTGATCCTCACGGGCGCCGACGGCTCGGTGTCGCGAAACCATGTTGCACTCTTTGATCGCGACGGCCAGGTGATACTGCAAAACATCAGCGGCAACGGAACGCGAGTAGACGGCACTCTGATTATAGAGGAAGCGGTGCTTAAGCCCGGTGCCCAGATCACCATAGGCAGCCACCACCAACTGGAAGTAAAGTGGCAATTGGTTGGCCGGCAAAAGCAAGAGGACAAAGACGCGAAAGCGCCAGCCGCAACGAAAGCGGCCTCCTCGGGCTTACTGGCATCACCCGTTGTGCGTGCGCTCCTGGCAGTGTACCTGGTCGCCATTATCGGTGTTGCCGCCTACCTCAGCTGGCAAGGAGGCCGTAACGCGGGTATTCCCGACGACTGGCCGCAGTTGAGCGCCGCTTACGAGGCCTACCAGCCCACCGAAATCAGTGCCGCAGAAAAGACTCGGCGGGCGAACTTGGCGGAGGCACTTTTAGTGCGCCTGCGGGTATTGCGCGCCAACGAGAGAACATACGAAGTCAAACGCTTGTGCCGCGTGCTCATGCGTTTGGATGCAGATATTCAATCACCGATTTATCGCTACGGGGCCACGTGCCTGGGATCGATCAACTAACGAGTTAACAATGGCTAACGAGCGCTACGAGAATAAAACCTATGTCGGCGCAGGTGGCATGGCGATCGTATACCGCGCCTGGGACAGCGTAGTAGGGCGCGATGTCGCCCTAAAAGAAATCGCCGAAGAATTGCGTCAGGACCCGGAGGTTCGCGACATGTTCATGCGCGAGGCTCGAAAAATGGCCAAGGTCAGACACCGCAACGTGGTGCAGGTTTACGACGTACTGCTCGAAAATGAAGCGGCAACCCTGGTGCAGGAGTACATGGATGGAGGCAGCCTCGCGAACCGCGTGGGAGCCTCGACCATGTCACCAGATGAAACATTAAAAATGCTACAGGAAGTATGCTGCGGCTTGCAGGCCATACACGACGCCGGCCTCATTCACCGTGACGTAAAGCCCGACAACATTCTCGCCCACCAGGGTGAATGGAAAGTGGCAGACTTCGGTGTAGCGATGAGCGGCGATGAAGACGTACTGCCCTTCGTCGGCAGCAAGTACGCTGCGCCGGAAGTATTGAATGCTCCGGATACGATCTCCGTGCGTTCAGACATCTACTCTGTTGGGGTGATGGCCACTGAGTTGATTTTGGGTTCTCAGCAGTACGAAAAGAGCGCTCGCGAGGCCATGTTGATTCAGCTCGGTGAAGGCGCTGCGCCGACACGCGATAGCACGGCCACATTTTGGCAGCGCTGGGTGTCCAGCAATGTCGTCATGCCACTGCTGTGTGAACTGAATCCGGTCATATCTCGAGAAATTAGCGAGTTCATCGCCAACCTGACTGCTCGCGATCCCGAACAGCGACCGGCTGACTGCACCAAAGTTATCGCTGAAATTAAGGCCCTGCGCGAAGCCGAAGCTATGCGGCTGGGTGCTCCCACCGCCCGCGATCCCAGAGTCAAGGCGCGCAAAGCAGAGAGTGGAGCGGATGGCGACGAGAAAAACAGAAAACCACTGTGGTTCAAACTGACCATGGGCGTTAGCGTACTCTTGCTCACCGCTGTGGGGGCCTTATTATTGCTGCCCTCAAAGCCCAAGGTCTACAACATCGAACTTCTCAGTACACCAGCCGATGCCGCCTTTAGCATTAACGGCGCAGCGCAAAAGGCCGTCACGCCCACCACCGCTGAGATTAAAATTGGTGATATTCTCAGCTTTAGCAAAACCGGCTATCAGCCGGTGGAGTTAACGGTGGCCAAGGGTCTTTCACAACTTACCTCTAAAACCGACGGTCAACTGCAGATCAAGGCGGAGTTGGAACGCAGTTTCTACCTCGGCGATAGCGCTAGCGCGATGAAATTTCTCAGCGAGAAGTGGGCCGAGGTTCCACATTTTCGAGCCACCATTCCCACGGCTACGCTAAACAATGGCAGCTACACACTGCCAATCGATACCCCTTTGCACATCGCTATCAACCCGCCTATGGAAGGAGCCATCACTTTTATCCACCTGAGTTCCGATAATTTTGCCACCTTGGTATACCCTAATCCAGCTGGCGCCACACTGGGGGTATTGGCCGACACTAATATCACCGTAGGTGATGAATTAGACATGGCTGCGTCGGAACCTCTGGGCCAAGAGTGGATTGTGCTGGTGCTAACTCGAAAACCACTCATGCCCCCAAAAATAGAGGGCTCCGGCCTGGTAGAGGACTGGGCCCGCTACCACGAGTTTGGCGAAATGGCCTCTCCCGGCGAGCAATTAATAATGTGGCTCACCGAGGCAGCGGGAACCCCGCTGGCGGTCGAAATAGTAACGGTAAACATCGTACCCAAGGGTGACACCGCACCATGAATACGATATCGGAAGGAGTATTCAATGCCGCCTTGGGCTATTTTTTAGCGCCCATTAGCGAGCTTATGGCAGACGAATCCGTGCGCGAGGTGATGATCAATGGCTACGACCAGATTTTCATCGAACAAAATGGTGAACTTAAACTCAGTGATTACCGCTTCACCGATGCGGAGCAATTGATGGCCGCGGTACGTAATATCGCCCAGTACGTGGGTGTGCACTTGCACGATGAAGTGTCACGTTTCGACGCCCGCCTACCCGCCGGACACCGAGTACACGTTGTGTTGCCCCCGGTTTCACGGGCGGGCATATCAGTGACCATACGCAAGCACAGTAAAAGCAGCTTTGGTCTCAGCGATCTGGTGAAGCTGGGTTCAATTTCGGAGGAGTCCACCGAATTTTTGCGCCGGGCCATGGAACGCGAGCAGAACATGGTAATTTCTGGTGGAACCGGCACCGGTAAAACGACCTTTATTAATGCGCTATCGGCGCTGATACCCAACAGCGACCGTATCGTCACTATTGAAGACGCGGCTGAACTACAGCTCGATCAAGAGCATGTGGTTTCGCTTGAAACCCGCGCGCCCGACCGCAAGGGCAAAGGAGCAGTGAGCATTCGTGACCTGCTGCACTCCTCCCTCCGCATGCGGCCCGATCGCATCATTGTAGGTGAGTGTCGCGGCGGCGAAGCCCTCGATTTGTTACAAGCAATGAACACCGGCCACGGCGGCTCTATGTCTACTGTGCACGCCAATTCCCCGGTGGAGTCTTTGCGTCGACTGGAAACGCTTGCGCTGTTTTCCGGAGAAGAAATTCCGCTGCGTTTTTTGCGCGCCCAGGTGGCTTCGGCGATTAATATCGTGGTCCAACTGCAACGGTTAGCGGGCAAACGCACTGTGGCCACCATCGCCGAGGTTCTACCGTTGAGCGAAGACGGAGAGTACCGGGTACAAGATATTTACCAGTTCGACTACAACAGCGAGCAACTCACCCGTTGTGCTCAAGCTAACTTCGAAACCGTCGCCGGCCACTGATGCTGTGGTTACTAGTGGCGGTAGCAACGATCGCCGGTGTCTGGGCAATTTACCCCGGGGAGCTCAGCTGGCTGCCGTGTAAAGGCAACCGCTGGCTGTATAATCGGGCCGCAGCGGGCTACCACCAAAAATGGCAGCGGCACGATTACCGCGCTTACGACGCGCTTATTCTCGAGGCCGTCACTGTATTGGGCCACAACGATAGCCCCGCCAGGATAGCTGACCTGGCTTGCGGCAGTGGCCGCGCCACACTGGTAGCCGCCTCCCGGTTAGGCATCAAAGCACACTATTTGGCAGTAGACTTTTCTGCCGCTATGTTGGCTCAATTCAAACAGCAGATTGCCAACGACAGCACCTACCAAGCTTGCGATATCACCTTGCAACAGCAAGACCTACACACTTGGCTCAGCATGCAAAATGAAAAATTTGATTTGCTGTTATTCATGGAGGCAGCAGAGTTTATTGCCGACAACCGCTCTTTGCTTGCAAAGCTGGGCGCAATCGCCGCGCCCGGTAGCGACCTGATTATGACGCGTCCAGCGGGTTACTGGGGCTTCCTGTTTCCCGGCCGGCACCAAAGCAGGGCAGCCATGCACCGAGCGCTGCAAACAGCGGGCTTTGAAGCAGTGGAGTTTCTCCCCTGGCGGGCGCGCTACGAGTTGGTGCGCGCCAAACGATCAGCTATTCCTGAAGCTGCCAGCCCATAGGAATATCGTACCGCTGCGCAGGAATGGGATCGTCGTCCCATTCGGTGATCTCGGTGACAATACGAAACACGGTAACTGGCCCATTGGCTGACTTTTTCTTCTTGGTTGCTGTTTTTTTCTTCTTGCTAAACAAACCGCCGATGATCTCGCCCGTCGCCGCGCCTATCGCCGAACCACCAATGGAGCCGCCTATACTGTCCCCCATGGCCTCGCTGGTGGCATCACTAATCGCACTGTTAGCCTCACTGCCGGTGGCGCCAACGGCAGCGCTAGAGGCACTGTCTGCGGCATTGCCCCACATATTATCTTCCTCAGCTGCCTCCCCTTCCCCATTGAAGCAGGCACGGCCACCAATTTTCATGGTCATCATCGTGCGCATGGGGTAGCCCTTAAAAGCCTCTAATTCATCAAGCAGGCTTTCCCAACGGTTAGGAAAAAGCGCTAATAGCATTTGGCTGGCACCGGACATCTGGGGAATGAGGTAGTCCATACCCAGATAGTCGGAAAAATCGGCATAATAACCGCTTACTTCTTCATAGCCGGGCAGCTTATTTGCTAGCCAAGGCTCCATAATCCACTGCATATCACACGACTGGCCACTGATTTCATCGGTGCAGGACTGGCTCATAGTGAAAATATGGCGTGTAGCCCGCTTGCCGGCAATGCGCTCTTTCTCTTTAGTTTTCTTGGCTTTGAAACGCGCCTCCGACCACTCGCAGTTTTCCGTCGCCACCGGTAACACCTGACCACCAGCCTCAGCGTTTAGCTGACTTCGCAGGCCGGCGAGTTCATCCGCCAGGGCCTCGAGCGTAAATTGGCTATAGCTTTGGATATCGGGATTGAGTATGTAGCCCATTTCCTGATCGAGCCGGATGAGCCGTACATCTGCGACCGACAGGTCGGCGGCCATGTCATCGGAGGGAATCACTTCAGTGCGGCTGCGATCGGAGGATACCTGGGTTTTAACGCGGGTTTCCGCGCTTAAACTGGCCACCGGCCCGGAGGCCCGCACTGATATCGAGCGCTCGAAACTCACGTCAGCAACTGCCACCAACGGCACTATTGAGCAGATTAGAACCGCTGCTCGTAAACACGATGACCGACTCTGCATAACTGACCCCAACCGTTCTACCGGCTATTAAAGTTGCGGATTAAAGCTGAACAAATTCCAATGTCCACCGCGATTTGAACGGAACACAATGGTGCGGCCGCGGCGGTCGAAGACCGGAGCGTCGTCGTGACTAAAGTTTTCCGTGAGCTGTTCGCGCTGGGTACCATCGGCGCGCATAATCCAAATATTATAATCGGCGAAGACATCGCCCTGAACCACCATGGCGTCAGATGCGAATACGATGTAGCGGCCATTGGGGTGCCAACTGGGGTCCACATCGTTGGCATTGCCCGAACTCAGTTGGGTGAGGCCCGAGCCATCAACTTGCATGCTCCACACCTGATCCTTGCCAGTACTGGCGTTGGGGCGCACAAACACAATGCGCCGGCCATCGGGCGAGATACTTGGCGAACGTCCTTCCGTCAACTGGGTGAGCAGACCCCCGTTCATATTGATACTCCAGATGGACGCCGCTTGATTATTTTTGCGATGGCTCTGGAAAATAATAGTTTCGCCGTCGGAGGCGATGGCCGGCTGCCAATCGAAGGAGTTGGAGCTAGTAATCTGGGTAATGCCACCGGCGCCGTCGGAGCGCTTACGCCAAAGACTCTGGCTTTCACCAGAGCGATCCGAACTGAAAATTAGAAAACGACCGTTAGGTGTAAACGCGGGCGTGAGATTCATGCCCGCATCACTTGAAATTGGGGACTTGGCAGGCGAGCCCAGGCTCTGGCGATAAATACTGCTTTTGCCGCCAGCAAACTCTACGTAGACCATTGCATCCTGGTTCGGCGACAAAGCCGGGCGGTTATACTGGTTGCTCCGCTCGGTATTGTTAGTAAGTTGTTTTAGGTTGGTGACTCGAGGACCATCGGTGGTGTCGAGAGCGGCTGTGGTGGACTTGGGTGTAAAAACGGCAACAAACTCATCGTCATCGTATTTTACGCCCGTTTGCATTAAGTCCACGCGCACAGAATCTGGTTGGGTGGTGGCGCAGCCTGCCACTACGGCGATGCTACTTGCGAGAAAAAACTTGCCTAGACGTCCGGCCTTCATCAAAGCTGTCTCCTTCTAAAACTAAGTCAGCGCTATCGCGATTGCTTTACGAACAAGAAATCCCCACCGTCGCTGTCGATAAAACGAATATTACTATATTGTGGCACCTGTTCAGAGGTCATGACCACTGGCTCACGAATGGCCTGGTAAAGGCTAGTGCCGTCGATAATCTGATCCGATGAGCGCAACTTGCGAATGAGGTTACGGGCGAATACCGAGTGCCCGTCACCACCCTCGTCCATCACTGGTTCAATACCGCCGGAGGTCATCACCAGGCGCGCACTGCGCCCGGCCATACGCTCATAGAAACGGCCAGTGCGTTTTACATCAACGTTGCGCAGCAGGGTGCCAGAAAAACAGGAGTCGGCCACCAACAGAACGTGCTTGGCTTTCATGCCTTTGATGGCGTCGGTAATTGCGCTATTGCGTATCCAGGCTTCTTTGCTCGCCAGAGAGGCATCGGTGGGCAACCAGTATCCCAAGTCGACATCTTCGTCGTAATAGCCGTGACCCGCGTAGTACACCAGCAAGTTATCCTGCGGGCCGAGCGAGCGCGACTGTTCATCCAGTGCCGCGATAATTTGACTACGGGTAGCATTCTCCAGCAGGTTGACATCGAAGCTGTAATCGCTTTCTAGCACTTCGGCCACTGTTCTAGCGTCGTTTACCGCCGAGCGCAGCGCTGGAATATCGGCTGCCGGGTAGTTGTTATTACCAATGATCAGGGCATGGTAGCGACCAAAATCCACCGCCGCCATGAGCTCCGCCAAGTCACCATCGGACTGCAACTGACCCTGTTCGGTACGAACCACTCTAATGGTGGTACTGCCGATAACGCCGCGGTCGTCCACGGCGTCCACAGTGATCTCGGTTTGCCCCAGTGGCACGCTAAGCTGCTTCACAAAGGCGCCGTTGGGCAGAATTTCTGTTTGCTGACCGTCGACAAAAAGCTGGCGCACCGGCCGGCTATGAATCACATTGCCCAGCACCTCTACCGTGGCGCGCTCGGTGAGCAACTGACCACCGCCCGGCACAAACAAGGTTGGGGCATCTGCGGCCGCATAAACGGGCCGCATCTTTGCACTACTGGGTGTGCCCAGCAAGACAACATAGCCGTCGATCTGCGAGTCGAAATCTGGTTGAGTAAACCCAACCGCAGCGAAGCTACCATCGGAGCGAGCGGCAATGGCCAGCAGACCGTCGCCATATTCTTCACCCAGGGCGCGGGCCTTGATCAACTGACCAGAATCGCTAACCCGCAGCACCCAGGAATTGGGTGCCTGCTCGTTACCCGCATCAGTGCGTCCCACCACCACCAGGGACTGGTCACCCAACACAGTAACACCAGACAGACTGTCAACGCCGATACCGCCAAAGCTCTTCTCCCAGACGATGTCGCCGTCGGTATTTACGCGCACCATCCAGCCTTGTTCCATCGCTGCTTCGGTATAAGTAGAACCGACAGCAACTAGCGAACCATCGGTCAGTGCCAGTAGGTCGCTAAATATATCACCGTCGACACCGCCGAAGGAGGCGCTCCATACCGGTTCACCGGAAGCCGATAAACGCACCAGCCAGGCGTCGCTGGAAAACAGCTCGGTGCGTTCGCCGGCAACGGCAATCTCGCCATTTGGCAATTGCGCCAGGGCGTGAACAATATCGGGCCCTTTATCCTTCAACATTTGCTGCCATACAGGCTTACCATCGACATCCAGCTCCGCCACATAGCCGGCTAATTTACCACTGGTACCAGCCACTACCAGGCGATCCTGGGCAACGGCAATTACCGTATTGAGTGTCAGATCATCGCTGCCACTCAACTCGCGGCGCCACAAAACCTCGCCCGATTCATCGAGCTTGGCTACCAGCCCTACTAAGCGGCCGCTGAATTCATTGACAGTAGCGCCCACCACAATCAGACTGCCGTCGGGTAAATCGTAAACGCCATTGGCGCGATCATTGCGCGCTCCACCAATGGTAGTTTCCCAGAGCAATTGGCCATCGTCGCCGATAGCGACGACCCAAGCATCGGAACGACCGGAGCTGTCGGAACTGTTGTGGCCCACGGCGATAGTAGCGAGATCGGAACGCCGGCTGATCACTTCGGTGAAGCCGTCGGGACGGACTCCACCAAAGCTTTTCTCCCAACGCAGTTTTAGCTCTTCAAAATCACTGACGTCGGGCACCATCCGCATGGCGCTATTGCTGAGGCTCTGCCGTTCAAAGGCTTCGGGTGCAGAGCCCATCAGCGCCTCAATGTTTTCAGCCTCTAAAAATTCTTCTTCGATTGCCGCCGGGCGCTGGATAGGGACTTGCCCTGCTGCGTTCTCCAACCCCTCTTCTGGCGGAGTGTATTTCAAGCCAGCGCTGGTAGATAAACACACACCCAGCCCGATAGTTAGCATCGTCAACTTTCCGTTTAAGGAAAGCAGGCGCAACGGAAGTAATGCTGCCTTAGTATTTTTCATTATTATTTCGAAATTCCGTATTTCGATTAGTTATATAAGATGCCTGCTCAAGCCGCGTGTGCGCCTCGTTTACGACGCTAAACCCTCATACAGCTAGACGCAGTTTTGCACCTGATCCACTCCTATATCACCCTAATAGAGCAAAAAGTACACCTTTATTTCCCCAGCATAGCTTAAAAAGTGGTAGCTTGCTTATCGTATGCCTAGCGAGTCCAGGGACTATTCAAATAATCGAGAGAGACAGAGTATGCCTCCAAGGGGATTAGATACGATGCGATTCACTCAAAAACATTTTGGTAAAACGCTGCTAGCGTCTGCCGCGGCTTTGCTCATTAGTCATGGTGCATTAGCAAGTTCAGCTGCCAATCAACTGCGCGAGCTCAACAGCACCTGGAATGCTGACTTATCAGTGGCGCTGGAAGGTGGCAAAAAGAACCTGGCACTGGGCGATCCGGTGCGCTATCACCTGAACGCAGGTCAGGGCGGCCACTGCTACCTGGTTCACATAGACACCCAAGGCACCACCTCACTGATGCGTCCCAGCGACTGCAGCAATGCCGAGGCCGGCAGTTATTTCCCCAGCAGCGGCAGCCTGCAGGCTTCTGAACCCGAGGGCAAGGAAACCGTATTCGCCATTATAGCGAAAGCGCCGCTGACCAGTGCTGAGACCCTGCTGAATAACTCTCCGGGGTACGTAACCTTGGATGAGACCGGGACAAACCAGCTGTTGGGCGATATACGTATGGCAGCAGCCAGCAGCCAACTGGCTTTGGCGGAAACCAGCTACCTGGTGGGCAACAGCCAACTGGCCATGAGCGATCCCGACCTGCAGTACACCACTCGCGGCATAATCCGCAAAGTCGTCGAGAGCACCGAAGCTGAAGAGGGCCTGAACGATGCCATAGGCGAAGTATCTTTCGACGTGCAGAGCATTAACTTCGAGTTTGGCTCCGACGAACTGGCCGCCGATGGCATTCGCCAACTGGATGAATTCGGTGCCGCGCTAGTGAGCCCAGAGTTGGAACAACTTAAACTGCGTGTTGCGGGCCACACTGATGACCAAGGAGAAGAGTCCTACAACCTGGATTTGTCCCAGCGGCGGGCAAAAGCCGTTGCCCTCTACCTTGAAAGCAATTATGAGGTAGACAGCGGGCGCTTGGAAGTGGTCGGAATGGGCGAAGAAAAGCCCCTGGTACCAGACGCTTCCCTCGAGGCAAGAGCCAAAAATCGCCGAGTAGAAATGGTGTTTATCACCGAGTAAGTAGCACCTATCAGGGGGCGTAATTTCGTCCCCAGCTCTGCACTTCACCAATCTGTATCAAGGAATGTACGCGCTCGGTCACCCAATAATGCGGTCCACAGAACTTTACACTGCAGATCACAAACCGGGGTAGCGAATACCGTGATAATCGTGTCATGGCTTTGCGTGAAGGCGTCAGCAATCAGCCGGCGCTTGTAGCAATATCTGTTTCCAAATTTCAATTTCGTCAAAAAGAGTAATCTCTCTACGCAGACCCTTAGGGCCAAACTCTGCGTGGCTAACGCCCATGATGTGAACATTGACACCAGTAGGCGCGCCAAAGCGACCCCAGCCCTCATGGCACCCGGTTAGCGACCAACGAATAGCGCTACGAGGGCTCAGTAGGTCATCCACGCGGCCAATTTGATGTTCAATTTTAAATTCTGCTGCCGGAAATGCACTGCGCACTCCAACCCAAAATTTATCAGCTTCGGCCCAACCGTGAACGTCCTCACCACGAGGGAACGATAAATGACACGCTCGATCATATTCCTGAGGAATAATAGAAAATTCTGCGTTCATAACCCGCTGCAGGATCGAAGCATGCCGCTGTCCCCACTCATTGTCATTTCCAGAGCCTGTATACAAGCCGACAACATTAGACTCGGGTGTGAACGGAAAACCATCATCACCTCTTGCGATGATAGAGCGCGCCATGTCTTTCGGGTTTGTTCCTATTTGAACAGCAATCGCAGCGTTATCGCGAATTAACCATTCATCCCAGATACGATTTTCACGGCAGAACGTATCAGCGACAGTTCGGAATACAACGCGTTTCCCTGTGGCAGGACCAAACGCCCCACCTCGATGAGTCGCGCTTGAAACAATACGGTGAGAGGAAAGAAAACCCTGCTCATCATTGCCGCACCAAATCACGTCTTCGCCAAACAATTGCCGGTCTGGAAATTCAGCCAGTGTCGCCATCGTGTTAGATTTACCAGCCTCGTTACCGCGACTAAAACCTGAAGGAGTTCGGATGAATATATCGTCGGCATAGTGCCAGTCGAGCGATGCAATATCTCGGCCCTCCCAGATCTGGGCCGTGCACTTTAAAATGTAGTCAGGCAGGTCGGAATATTGTTCGTCAAACCCTTTCATCATGTTCGTGCCTCTTCAAATATTTTCCAGGCCGCCTCTAATTTGCAGATATCAAAACCCGGCTCACGAGCGGGACCAATGATTATTTGCTCATTAGTCAACAGGGTTTTGATAGCCTCGCCCAAGACCGGCATGACGTCTTCAGGAATCACCACCGCACCATGTTGATCGGCATGCACTATTTCACCGGGGCTAATGGCCAAATCAAAAACAGTTACAGGAATATCGAGCTCGGTGATATGACAAAACAAATGACTCGGACCAATGGAACCAGCCACGACAGGAAAACCCGGCTCATGGTCATCCAAGTCTCGCATCACGCCATTGGTCAACGCGCCAGACACGCCCAAACCCAAATGAACGGCTGTGTGGACTTCACCCCACCATGCGGACACACAACCGGGCGCGTCTATGTCTTCAATGACACAAACCGTGGGCTGGTTACCTTTTGCCATATATTTAAAGTAGTCCAGGCGGCGTGCCTTGATAATCTCAGGGTCTTCAGTCGGAGCCTTAACGCCGGAAAGTTTCGCGGTACGGGCATAGCCACACATTGCTTTAGCGCCATTCATCACCGATACAGGCGTGCCGCGTGTAAAGCGCTCATAACCGCGTGTACCTTGAGCAACCTCAATGGCATTAGATATTGTCGGGGTATCGAATTGGGCAAGGCTGTTAATAAAGTCATTCATGACTTGCTCCTATAAAAACGTTGGCTGTAAATTGCACGTGCGCGATAGTGCCTGGCACGCTTTCTATGGCGGTTTAGCGCCCAAATTTTCTCGCTAACGCACACTGATCGCTATAGCGACAGATTAACCAGAACTCTTTCAAACGTACCCTCGAAGGGACTACTGCCTGCATAGGCAAAACTTATTGGCGCACCGCAGTTTTCGGCACAGCGAATACCCGCATTGAGCGCCTCTACACGCCACATCTTTGGGAGAACCAAACTGCCCACGCTGCGATCATCTACAGTAAACGACAGCCGACCACTTCCCCTGCCATCGACTTGACCATTGATAACGATTTTTCGTGTACCTGCTTGCAACTGGTCATCAGTGGCAAATCGCTGCACTGCCTCCCGGGTGTAGATATAAACAAAGTAAAGATGGCCATTTTGCATGAAAAGCTCATAGCCGGCCGCGCTGTCACCCGACGCAAGAATAACTCCGCTCACCTGATCGTCCGGCAACTCAAGAACTACCTCCATATTGAAGTTGTGCCTGAAGATGTCTGGCGCTGTCAGACGATTAAATCGAGTTTGATCGGGGAAGAATTCGTAACTGGCTCGAGCTCGCGGCGCTACCTTTGCATAAAGTCCATCAAGGTCATCGTCTAACGGCAGCACGTTATTTGCCGCAGCCTCCTTGTCCCACAGTGCAATCAACTCAACGAGCTTCTCTGGCTCACTTTCAGCGAGGTCTACAGCTTCAGAAAAATCCTGTTCGGCATGGTAAAGCGCCCAATCATCATCCTCGAACCGATCTCCTGACTGATGCACGGTGACCGCCTTCCAGCCCTTTGCCCAGATTGCACGATCACCAGCAGTTTCGTAGTGCTGCGTCTTCTTGCGCGTAAGCTGGGACGGGTCGTCCAGGGTGTAGGCAAAACTGGTACCGTCCAACGGCTCGGGAAGTGGCGCCTCAATACCAGCCATTTCCAATAGGGTTGGGACTACATCAGTCACATGGTGATACTGACTGTTGACCGCATTCAGCTGAAGCTCACCCGCTGGCCAATGCAGAATCAGTGGCGAGCGGGTGCCCCCGGCATAAGTGTCGCCTTTGCGTCGCTTTAACGGAGTGTTGCCAAGATGCGACCACCCTGTTGAGTAAAGGGGACTGCTGCGTTCAGTACCAACAAGGTCTAGCCCGCGCATTTTTTCTGCGACGGTTTCGGGCTCGATATATGCAATCCGCCGAACATCCAAAGCCCCTGCCCGATGATAGCCACCACCGGCACCATTGTCTGACATCACCATCAGAATCGTATTATCGAGCTCACCCATGAGCTGCAGCGCTGTTACCAGTCGCTGTATTTCACTATCAGCGTGATCAAGCATTGCCGCAAACGCTTCCATAGTCCGCTCACTGAAGACGCGTTCCGAGGTGGGCAAGCGATCCCACCCTGAAACCTCATCAGGCCGAGGAGTCAGCAGCGCATTTTCGGGAACTACCCCCAGCGCCTTCTGTCGCTCAAACCGCGGGAGTCTCATACTGTCATAACCTTGCGAGTACCTACCCCGGTACTTGCTCAATTTGTCATCAGGCGCATGGAACGGGAAATGACAGGCCCCCAGGCCCAGATACATAAAGAAGGGTTTTTCAGGCGTGGCGACGCGGTGATCCTGAAGATAGCGAATCGATTGCGTAACGAGATCGTTGGTCAGATGGTAGTTTTCCCCTTTTGTGGGGTATACCTGACTGTGATTTCGAAACAGTTCGGGGTGGAAGTGATCTACCGCAGAACCATGGAACCCATACCAATGCTGAAAACCGCGCCCCGTAGGCCAGTGATCGAAAGGGCCCATGGCATCCTGGTCATTCACCATGGACAAGTGCCACTTACCAACAGCAATGGTGTTATAACCCGCCTCACCCAGCATCTGCGGCAGAAGCTTTACGTCTTCACGGATATAGCCCCGATATCCAGGCAGGGGCCTACCCCATTCTGCGATATTACCTACACCCACCCTATGAGCATTCTGGCCACTCATCAAACAAGCGCGCGTTGGAGCGCACAATGCCGTGACCTGAAAGTTATTGAATCTCGCCCCGCCCCTGGCGAGATTATCGATACAAGGGGTATCGATCTCAGAGCCAAAACATCCCAAATCAGAGAAACCGACATCATCCAGCACGACCATTAAAATATTGGGTCGCCTGGCGAGATTGCGCGGACGCCAACTCGATGCGTAGTCGGTTGATGATATTGCCCTGCCCCCCGGTGCCGGGGCAGCCTGCCCTATTGCTCCATCTGCAAGCAGCGCGGATGCCGCGGTAACTTTAATTAAATCGCGTCGTGATAATGGCATTCCATCATCCCTGTTTCAGCTCTACAGCTCGCGCGCCAAAGAATAGCAGCACCCTCATTCAGCATCACCAGCGGCATAATAAAACCCGGTCAGGGCCAACTTACCCTTGCGCGAGCACATTTTGGGAAATTTATCACACATATTTGACTTCGAAAACAATAAATAAAATGCTGCGCCCCAGAGACATTAATCGGCAGAAGCCTTGACTGGCCGCTCATATCTATCTGTAATATATAGAAAAAATAGCAGTTTCGTAAAAAATAGCTGTTTTGGCATAAGCGAGACCTGCCACACCTCAAAGGTCACAAGAATTCGTTTGAACTAAGTATTGACAAACAAATTGCATTCGAAGTATTTTCTGTACCGAGAATAATGACCATGTACACAGCATGGCACTGCAAGATACTCAATATCACCCAGGAGCCACTCAAGATGATGAAATCTGTCCGCAAACCCATTGCGTTGCAAATCGCCCTATTAACTGCATCCACAGCATTGGGGTCAATGTCCCTGCATGCACAGGAGCGAGCCACCCTTGAGGAGGTTGTAGTAACTGCAGAAAAGCGTGAAGAGAGCCTGCAGGACGTGAGCATATCTATTTCCGCCTTTAACGAAGAGGCACTGAGGCTAGGCGGTGTCGACGACGTATCCCGGCTTGAATTGCTTGTGCCAGGCCTTAACTATGCTTTTGCCGGTAACGATGCAAAATTTAATGTTCGTGGCGCCAACTCTACCAATACATTTGGCGACAACAGCTCTATCGTGGGCGCCTTTGTCGACGGTGTTTATCAGGCCAGAGCCTCTCAGCAAACCCGAGCGTTCTTCGACGTACGAGCAATTGAATTTCTTCGAGGCCCGCAGGGAACTCTGTATGGCAGAAACACATTCGCCGGCGCTCTGAATGTCTACACCCATGCGCCCGAAACTGACGAAGCCTACGGAGGCATCGAACTCAGTCGACAGCGATTTGATCGAATCAAGGGAGAAGCGCACTTCAACGTGCCTGTTACTGACACCTTCGCACTGCGATTTGCTGGAATGTATGACAAAAGCGATGGCTATATTGAGAATGACGCAGGGCCTGATATCGGCGCGCAGGATGACAAGGGTTATCGCATATCGGCACTGTGGCAGCCCAACGATCGCACCGAGGCCATCTTCCGCTATACCTCGGTAGAGGAGGATGGAAACGAGGCGGGACTATTCGGCTACACGATTCTATGCCGCAACGAAACACCAGATGGATTGACAGACGCCTTCGGCTCCCAGCGAAATTGTGAAAACCCAGTGAGAGGTTCAGGCAAGCTAGGCACCGCCTCAAATGGACCTGGTGGTGACCCCTGGAAAATCAGCCAGGACTACGTCCGCCCTGTCGACCTCAAAGATGACACAGTTTCGCTTAACTTTACTTACGACTTCGGCAGCTTCAGCTTGCGTTCTACCACCGCTGCCAACGAGTATGAAAATGACATCAACTTCGACTTCGACTTTGGCCCAACCCAAAACTCTAACGGCGGTTATCTTGAAGAGTCCGAAGGCTGGTCGCAGGAATTCGTACTGACGTCGAATTCGGAAGGCCCTCTACAGTGGACGGCAGGCGCATATTATTCTGACCTCGAGGATTACAACAGCTTTTATATTTATCAACAGACGGTCAGGGATGATTCAACGAGGCCAGTTATCGAAACAGAACTTGGCGAATTTACAATTCTTGAGGGAACAGACATTGTTTCGGATGAAACGCTGCTCAACGGATTCTTCGCCAATGCAGTCCGTATCGATACTGAGTACTGGGGCGTATTCAGTCAGGCGGAGTATTCACTTACCGACAATTTCAGACTGATCGCGGGTATCCGTTACAACGATGAAACCAAGTCCGCCGACTGTGGCGGTAGTAATTTTTCCGAAGGCGACCGCGTGGTGAACGTAAAGGACGGGGTGGATGGTAGTTCACCGCGAATTCTCCCAGAAAATGCCAAGGACCTGTTCACCTACAATTGCGGTGCCGCTGATGCAATAGAGAGCCCCAAGGACGGAGAATACGATAACATCACTTGGAAAGCGGCAGCGGAATATGACCTGAGCGAGGACATAATGTTCTACCTGACAGCTTCTACCGGCTACCTTTCGGGCGCCGCAAGCACGGACGCCACCACAGATGAACAGGAATCTGAGGTCATAGAAGCTGGCTTCCGCACTGTATTGCTAGACAGCACACTGCAGTTTAATGGCGCGGTTCACTTCACAGAGTACACAAACCTACTGACCCAACGGCAGCGCATCGACCCGAATACCGGCATCGTACTGACGTTCTCAGACAATGGCGGCGATATTGAAGCATGGGGCATTGAGCTTGATGCGATCTGGCTGCCTATTGATGGACTGACCCTGACCGGCGCCTTCGCCTACCTCGACTCAGAGTTTGGCACCTACGGACAGACCAACCCGTATCAGCTCTACAAAGGCCAGGTACAACCGTTTGTAAACCAGTCCGGAGAAACCACACCCTGGTCTCCTGAGTACACCTTAGGAGCAAGCGCAGCCTACCGTTTTGAACTTAGCGATAGAGGCTCGCTTACAGTGTATGGCCAGACTTATTACTCAGACGGGTACAATACGTCTAACCTGCTGGCAACAGATCCTGCACACGATCAGGACTCTTACACGAAAACGGATGCACGCCTTATTTGGGACTCACCCGATCAGCGCTACGGCATCGAGCTTTTTGTCGAAAATATTGAAGACAGTGAGGTACTCGCTCGTGGCAACAACAACAGCGACGATGTTGTGCAAACGTCTTACCTCTACCCTCGAAATTACGGCCTCAAGTTTCGGGCAATGTTCTAGCAGTAACACATGCCACTCAGGTCAGTCATGACCAGAGTGGCACACCCTTTCAGGTGTGGTGAAGCAGTGTGACTTGGCGGCAAATAGCCGCCTTTTTTGTCTTTACTACCGCGGTATTTTGGCAGCCAGTCCCTCGCGAAATCGCAATGCCAGCGGCCACGGGACAACCCCTGCTGAAGGGATAAAGACGACCCTACTCGGGAAGCGTCTTGCTCAATTCTCGTTCCTTAACCCCTGCCCTCTCGACCGAAGCACGGCTAGAGCAAGTTCACTCAATGCCAAACTACTAACCGCTCATTGCGCCTTCCATCGACGTATAAACTGCCGCCTGCCTTACCGTTGTAGTTCTCACTCAGGTGAATCCACACGCCCCAAAGTAATATCGCCTTCGATGGTGGTACGGTTAATCACCCGCTTGATACCTGGTCTTGTGCCCGTTGCACAGTGCATGGCCCGCCAGTTATCCCAGAGCACCATGTCGCCATCGCGCCATTGGTGGAAATAAGTGAATTCAGGCTTTTTGGTATGCGCTACCAGCCGTTCCAATAATTCGATAGATTCATCATTTGACAGCCCAAACTGCTGAGGCGTAATAACTCGGTCCAGGAATTGCTCAACGATTTCGAGTACTTTGCGTCCACTAACGGGGTGAGTAACCACTGCCGGGTAA
Organism: Candidatus Seongchinamella marina; assembly: GCF_026262685.1. Lineage (NCBI taxonomy): Bacteria > Pseudomonadati > Pseudomonadota > Gammaproteobacteria > Cellvibrionales > Halieaceae > Seongchinamella > Candidatus Seongchinamella marina. The sequence goes on along the minus strand of NZ_SHNP01000003.1, from coordinate 570,600 downwards.
ACCGCATCAGCAAAGTCGGGATAACCCACATCAGCGGGTTTCTTTGGGCTATGAGGGCCTGGTTCGTAACCCTCCAGATTCACATAGCGCATATGCCGTCGTTGCATGCTAAAGCTGTAGGCAACCTCGAGCTTTTCAAGCAAGTCCTGAGTCTCGCTATCTAAAGCATCGTAAGCCTTCGCCAGGTCGCCAAAACCCGTTAAGCCATCTTCTTCTGCTACCACCACCGCGCGTAACAGCGCCCCGTGGTTGGGACGCGCGGTATAGTGAAGGTCCATGTGCCAATCTAGACGACCTACAATCTCCTCACCCTCGTAAAATGCGGTGAAGAAACTGTCCTTGTCGCCACCGTTTTCCAGCACAAACAATTCCGGGTGCTCGTCACTGGTATTGATCTTCAGCGGATGTATTTCCAGCGGACCAAAGATGCGACTGAATTCAATTTGCTTTTCGGGACTAATATCCTGATCACGAAACACCAGAATGGCATGCTCGTACCACAGTGATTTTAATTCCGCTTTTATCGAGTCAGTCAGGGCTTCATTGATATCGAAACCGGAGACTTCAACGCCCACATGCTCGAGTGGAGTTACATTAATGGTCATAACAAATTCCTTGGGTCAGGCGTAAGCAGTAGCAGCAGACTTAATCTACGATACCAGGATCTAGACGCAGTTCCCGGCGCGCCATTGCTTCCCAGCAGAAGGGAAAGCCGTTGTCGTCGGCAATAGATACTTTAGCGACTTCCTCATCACTCAACGGCTTTGCGCCGCCACCTGCCAACTCAACTTCATAGGCTCGCTTACTACGCCATTCCAGCGTGATGGCTCGCAGGTGGGCCTGGCGTAAATCCTTGCCGACTACCAATGAACCGTGGTTCGCCAGCAGCGCCCACTTTGCATCTCCCAGAGCTTCTACTGCGGACAAGCTAGTCGCCTCGTTTTCAAAGGTCCCCTCGTACTCATTGTAGAGCGGAAGATCTACCCCGCAATACGCACCAGCCTGATCATAAACCGGTGGCACACGTTGCAGATTAGCCCAGATGCCGCTCCAGTGCGCATGATTGTGAATCGCCACGTGCAGGTCTGGGCGCCGCGCGTGCAGTTGCAGGTGCAGACCTATGGCTGGTGTCACATTCCAGTCGCTGTCAATAATTTCGCCCTCGGGATTCAAGGTAACGATATCGCTAGCGGTCAGTTCTTCCCAGGCCAACTCCCAGGGGTTAGTCAGAATATTACCGTCATCAAGGCGGCAGGTGATGTGGCCCGCTATATGCTCGTTCCAACCCTCACGGGTGAGCATGCGGCACATTAGCGCGACCTGTGCTTTCTTGCTGAGTGATGGAAGCAGTGGCTTACGACCGGGCCGGGGAGCAAACTGCTGGACCATCGATTTATTCAAACCTTCATATTTATTCATTGTCTTCTTCTCTATAGGCTGCCTTATTAAAAGCTCACACGTTTGGTAAAGCCACCGTCCACCACGACATTCTCACCATTGATCCAACTTGCTGCACCGGAACAGACAAACACTGCAACATTAGCGACCTCCTCGGCACTGCCCAGGCGTTCGGAGGGATGAGCCAGCCGGTCGCGCTCATAGAGATCAAAATAATTTTGCTTAATCCCGTCCCAGGCCCCACCCTCAATAAAAATAGGGCCAGGTGAAACACTATTCGACCGTATACCCTTGTCCCCCCAGTTCTGGGCCAGTTGGGCAGAGTAATTTACTGTGGCTGCTTTTATCGCGCCATAGCTCGGGCATACAGAGAGATCATGATGTTCAAAGGCAGTGACCGTGGCAACCTGCAACACCGCCGCTGCATCTGATTCTTCAAGAAAAGGTAAGGCGGTTTCATTCATCGTCACGGCCGCCATCAAATCGACATTGAAGCTATTACGCCAGGCCTCATCATTCCATTTGATACTCGCCGATGCGCTGGTATTGTTGATCACAATATCAACGCCCCCCAACTGCTGCGCTGCCTTTAAAACCCAGGCTCGAACAGCTTCAGTATCAGCCGCGTCAACCGAGTCACCATAGAACTCTCCTTTGCTGCCGAGCTCTTCAAGTGCAGCCTGAACACCAGCCTCACCCCGGGCAAAGAAAGCAACGTTCGCACCCTCTTCCAGAAAACGTGCAGCAATCGCCAAGCCAATCCCGCGGCTGCCCCCGGATAATATGACTCGCTTGCCGTTTAAGTTCAAATCCATCGTTTATCCCTTATAGGTATGTGTGCTGAACAGGCCTTATACTAACAACCATAGCAATAATCAGCTGGCTAAAAAATCGCCTTGGCCGACCTTACAATGGAAAGGAATAACACATGAGCAACACACAGGGACTGTCGGGTAAAGTCGCACTGATCACAGGTGCGGCGCGTCACCGGGGTATAGGCCGTGCTATTGCACTGCGATTAGCAGAGGATGGCGCTGACATCGTGATTTGTGGTCGACCTCGCTCTCCCGAGTCATACCCTGCTCACGAGCAGGAAATGAAATGGCGTGGCGTTGATTCGTTGGCGCAGGAAATTGAGGGGAAAGGCAGACAAGCCCTGGCGCTGGAGTGTGATGTCACTAATAAAGACCAGGTCGTGGCCATGGTCGAAACCATCAAAGCACGCTTTGGGCGACTCGACATTATTGTTAACAATGCCGGCGTACCCAGCGATGCCGGCGCTTCGCCCATTCTCGATACCGGTGAAGATGTCTGGTACCAGACCATGGATGTAAACGTGAACGGTGTATTCCTGGTGAGCAAGTACGGCGGTCGTCTGATTCGCGACAGCGGCAATGGCGGCGCCATCGTAATGATCGCGTCACTCGCCGGCAGAGTGGGCCTACAGGATTACGGGGCCTACTGTGCATCCAAGTTCGGGGTCATCGGTTTCACCCAGCAACTGGCGCTGGAGCTCGCCAAAACCGGTATTCGAGTTAACTGCGTAAGCCCTGGGTCACACGATACCGACATGATGGACGGCACTATCGCCAGGGCAACCGAGCTATATCAATTACCCGACGGCGCATTTAAGCAGCAACTGGAAGAGTTTATTCCGATGGGACGCCAGGGCAAGGTTTCTGAATTGGCCTCGGTGGTCTCATTCATGTGCTCGCAAGACGCCAGCTATGTCACGGGCCAGACTATCAATGTTGATGGTGGAGCGCGGCTAGACTAATCGACCTTGAGCCCGGTTTGGCACTATTACCGCGGCTGACTAGGGTGGCCGATAGATCCAGGCACAGAACAGGCAAGTGCATGCGCAGCCCGAATCGCCAATAAAGCAAAGTTATGTGCTCGCCATCATTGTGAGACACTATAATCATGCCTAAATAAACATCATGCTGCGCCGGTTAGACCTGTAGTTTGATGATCAATGATTCATTAAAAAAGAGAATAATATGAATACAGGTGCCGGGCCTCTGGAGACCCTTCAACACGAACCGATGAGTGCAGGCCAATGGTATGTCGTGGCTATCTGTATCGGCATCCTTGCGCTGGATGGCTACGACGTTCTGTCTATCGCCTTTGCCGCCCCGGGTATTACCGAAGAATGGAATGTATCCAAGGCGACATTGGGGATCGTGCTGTCCCTCGAACTCATGGGCATGGCCCTGGGCTCGATTATTATGGGAGCACTCGCTGATAGTCGAGGTCGAAGACCCACTTTATTGCTTGGGCTTATTATCCTGACAGCGGGGATGCTGGTTGCAGGAATGGCACCCAACTTATACGTTCTCGGCGCCGCTCGCGTGTTCACAGGCATAGGCATAGGCGGGCTTTTGGCTGCGGCCACAGCGACCTCTTCAGACTTCTGTAATGACAAAAATCGCTCTTTGGCTGTGGTTCTGGTAGCCGGCGGCTTTGCCCTTGGCGTTTACCTGGGCGCGACATTCCTTGCGCCCCTGCTCAGGGAGTACGACTGGCGCGTAACCTTCTATCTAGGAGCACTGTTAAGCCTGGGTTTCATTCCGTTAGTGTACTTACTGGTTCCCGAAAGCATCACCTATCTTGAACGCAAGCGCCCGCAGGGCGCCCTGGAGCGTATTCAGACCATCATGAAACGCCTGGGTCACTCGGTACCCGACAGTTTGCCTCCCATAGAAGCGAGCCAGGCACACCCAGTAGGTATGGCCAGTTTGTTTAAGTCGGGCTTGGGTCTCATTACCTGTATCTTACTGTTTGCCTACCTCGGCAATGTGGGAACCTACTATTATTTCGTCAAATGGATTCCCATGATCGTTACCGACCTGGGCTATAGTTCGTCAGAGGCAACCAATGTTTTGGGTGTTATTAGCCTGGGCGGGGTCATAGGCTCAGTCGGTCTCAGCATTATTGCCAGATTTCTACCGATTCGGCTCTTGATGGCCCTCTGTCTGGTGTCAGCGGCGATAGGTGTGGCTGCATTTCCCTACTTCACCGAGACCTTGCAAAGCATGAAGCTCGTCGGGTTTGTGACCGGCCTATTTATCTTTGCGGCCATCTCGGGCTTCTTCGGACTCTTTGCGGTTTCTTACCCTTCCTCACTGCTGGGGTCCGGCACCGGCCTGGTTCTGGGAATTGGTCGCGGTGGCGCAGTGCTTGGGCCAATGATTCCGGGGTTTTTGTTTGCGACAGGCATGATGCTGGAAAACGTCGCCATAATAATGGCAAGCGGCTCGTTCTTGGCAGGTTTGTTAGTGCTGTTTCTGCGGCCCCAGAAGCTCTGAGAGGCGAAGCGATCAGGCCAGGATAGGGGCGAACACGAAGAGTGCGAAGGCGCCTATAGCCGCTGCACTTAGTAGATCAATTTTGACGTTGCGTATGCTCATGCCGGGCATAATACGAAATGTGCGGATGAGGTAAAAGGAAGTAATCGCTATACTCTTATAACCAAAAGTAGGTTCATGCGAAGATTTTTGCTTTTTCAGTACTAAATGGTCTGGATCACTAATAATAACACCAGAGGCACGACCAAGGCCCACAAAAGCAGGCCGTGCATTAGCACCGCTCCGCGCAACTCCTTTAGCGTGGAGCGATTAATCTCCGTGCCGATACAGAAAAGAGCAACCACCAAAAGACTTTTACTGATCATTGAGGCACCAGTGACCACTTCGGAAGGAAGCTCAATCAGCGAGCCCAGGCAAGCTGTGGCCACGAAAGCGACGATGAACAAGGGTAACCTTAGTTTGGCCGATCCTCGCTGTTCCAAAACGCTAAATACCAACAGCAAAGGTATTAACCAAAGGGTGCGGCCGAGTTTTACGGTGGTGGCAATGGTGGCTGCATCATCGCCATAAATGGCTGCCGTGGCGACCACGGAGGAGGTGTCGTGGATGGCCAGAGCGGCCCAGACTCCAAATTGCTCCTGTGTCAGCGACAGCGCTTCGCCGACAATAGGGAAGGTAAAGAGCGCCAGGGCGTTCAACAGGAAAACCAGGGTAAGCGCTGCGCCGGTCTGTTCTGGTCGAGCCCCGATCACCGGAGATAAGCTGGCAATGGTGGTACCGCCACATATCGCGGTGCCCGATGAGATTAATTGGCTGCACTTGCGCTGATTGCCCAGCCAGCGCCCCATTAACAGGCCAATACCGATGGTGAGCCCAACGTAGACAGTAACCAGCAGGCTATAGTCTGAGCTGATTTGCACCAATTGGGCAGCATTCAATTTAAGGCCTAGGAGCACAATAGCTATCTGCAAGGCCTGTTTCCCGATGGCGCCAGCCCCGGGTACAACGACCTTGTTAAATACCAGTGAAAGCGCAGCACCTACCAATAGCGCGACGGCGGGATTGCCATACCAAACAAGTACCGGTAGGGTCACGATGACCAGCAGCGTTTGCGACTCAAGGAGACGGCGAAAGGTCAGAGTTTGCGACATGAGTCCATTATGCGGTTATTTTCAGTCTATTTGCCTGCCCAAAAACGACAATGTCGTGGTCAAGACTACGTGCGCCTGGAGCGGCAAAGGATATAAAAGGCCTTATATATGCCACGAATAACAGCCGGTAACGCGGTCGTCCAAGTAGCTTCAAGGTATAGGTTTAAGCATGGTGAGGCAATAAGTAAGACAACAAAGGCTTTGGCATGTGCAAAATACCCGACTATCGAATGGGCTCCCAGGGGCTTAAAATTGGTGAACAAACTAGCTGAAGTGAACCAAAAAGCACTTTGCAGGGTATGATGCGGGTCAGGCTATCAACTCAGGTTCAGGACAGCAATCGTTGGCAAACCAGCAATCATTAGTAACGATATTGCTTATCGCAGCCCTGCTGCTTTTGGGCTGCGGCAGTTCAAGCAACGAAGACGCAGTTACACGCATCAATGCGCTGCGAAGCTCGCAAATCGTTGCCCAGAGCGAGTGGCGCAGCTACCTTGGCGACCAGTCCAGTAACCAGTTCAGTCCGCTAACACAGATCACCACAGACAACGTCCATCAACTCACGGAGGCCTGGCGCTACGATCCGGGCCATACTGGGTTGATACCTACCAACCCCCTCATTGTAAAAGGCGTACTCTACGGCCTGGACGGCCACAAAAACCTGTTCGCGCTGAATGCTGCCTCTGGCGATGAGTTGTGGGTCTATCCATTCAACCGATCCGCTACAGCCAAGGGTGCAGGCCGTGGTTTGGTCTATTGGGAGGGAAAGCTGAATAACGGCGTCACTGCCGAATACATACTGGTCGGCCATGAGCACCTGCTTTACGCCATCGATGCGGTGTCCGGCAATTTGGTGCAAGACTTTGGCAGGAATGGCACTGTCGATCTTCGCCTGGGCCTCGACCGCAAACCTCAAAGCACCAATGTCGCCGCCAACACGCCTGGCACCTTATTTGAGAACCTACTTATCATGGGCTTCGCAACCAGCGAGGACTACAGCGCAGCACCGGGCTATATCCGCGCCTACCACATGCCCAGCGGTCAACTTCGCTGGACCTTTAAAACCATACCAGGCGCGGGCGAATATGGCGTCGACACCTGGCCTGAGGCGAACCGCGATAAGCGCGGCGGCGCTAACGCCTGGGCGGGCCTGACCGTCGATGCAGAACGAGGCATCGTATTCGTACCTACAGGATCGGCTGGCTACGACTTCTACGGCGCCAACCGCGCAGGCGACAATCTGTTCGCCAACAGCTTAATCGCGCTGGATGCGCGCACAGGTGAAAGGCTGTGGCATTACCAGATAGTCAGGCATGATCTATGGGATCGGGATCTGCCATCTCCGCCAAACCTTGTCACCATCCAACGGGGTGGTAAAAACATTCCAGCCGTCGCTCAGTCAACCAAGTCTGGTCACGTATTCGTGTTTCATCGCGAAACAGGAGAGCCGCTTTTTCCCATTGAGGAACTAACAATCGCCGGAAATGGTATGCCCGGCGAACAACTTCCCAGCAGTCAACCAATGCCGACTTCACCGCCGCCATTTGTCGACCTCGATTTCGAGATCACAACACTGGATAAGCAGGCCAGCGAAACAGTTGGAGAGAAGATCGCTGGCATGTCGACAAACAAGCACTATGCTGCGCCGAACGAAGACGGCATTGTGCTAAAGCCCGGCCTGGATGGCGGCGCCCAATGGGGTGGTCAGGCTTATGACAAGGCAACCGGTTTAATCTACGTGAATGCTAACGAAGTTCCATGGACGATAAAAATGACACCAGTGGAATCCGGTACTACGGGCGATCGGTCACCTGAGACAGGCTACCGACTGTTCTGCGCTCACTGCCATGGAGCAGACAGAAAAGGCATGGGGGACGCAGTGCCTTCACTAGAGGACATTCATCTGAAGTATTGGCCGTGGGAGATCTGGGACATTGTGCGCAACGGGCGCGGCCGGATGCCGGGGTTCAGTCATCAACCCTGGTACTACTCGCTGGGAGCCATTGTTTATTTGTACCAGCCCAACGAAGCCGAAGGAGAGCAGTTTCCCGCAAGTGAAAACCCGGGCACATTAACTTACGGCGCAAGGTTCCAGAAACTTCGCGACAGCGACAACTTGCCTGGCTCTAAACCGCCCTGGGGCAGTCTTAATGCACTCGACCTCAACGCAGGCACTATCCGCTGGCGCATTCCGCTAGGTGATTATCCGCAGGCAGAAATGCTCGGTCTATCTGGGTTGGGGGCAGAAAATTACGGCGGCCCTGTGGTCACGGCCGGCGGTCTCCTTTTCATTGCTTCTACGCCCGACAAAAAGCTGAGAGCGTTCGACAAATTGACCGGCAAGCTACTGTGGCATGGTAGTTTGCCTGCAGCAGGCTTTGCCACGCCAGCGGTTTACGAGGCGATGGGGAGGCAATTTATTGTGATCGCTGCGGGCGGCGGCAAGTTAGACGCGTCCGTTGGATCAAGCTATGTTGCCTACGCCCTACCTGGACCGCAGGCAAGCAGATAGCTCAAGGTATAACGCGCGATCCAGTGCGGGCATAGTACAAAAGCTTAATAATACGACCCGGAACGCTCAAAATAAAAAACATCCCCGGCTCAATCTAAAACCGATAACTCATGAAAATTGTGGGCCCATTGAAGTTCATATCAAATGCATGAACACCTCCACCGACTAAAACTTCAGCCCGCTCACTGTCATAAACTTGATACATGAGATCAACAATATAAGTATTGATGCTGATTTCCGTATTTAGAAAAGTGCCAGCCTGAAATTCCTTACCTTCGAAGTTAAAGTCCCTCGATATGGCGCGTGCACCGTCGTACTCAAATTGATAGGCCAGCCCCACCCAACATCCACTTTGGTTTGAAACGCCAGCGGCCCTCCAGAGCCCAGCTCCAGTCTTCTCTATCCATTCCCAAGTCATCAAGATCAACTGAGACTTCGTCATACGAAGCTCGTGGAACTATTCTGATCTCCAATCGCCATGGTAAATGTCCATTGGTAGCAATTAATGGCCACGCTCTGACTTGGCACTAACCTTCTGAGGTTATGGCTTTAACCACCTAGAACCAACATACTCGAACATTACAATAGTGCATCCTTTACTCAGTTCAAGTTCAGGACTCAATCCAGCGCCGGGAGAATAATTTGAATAACACGGCCCATGTACAACACCGCCGCACCATGGGCGTTCGCGATATGACACTCTTTACAGTGTCGGCCATTCTATTGCTGGATACGCTGGCAGCATCTGCCTCAATAGGCGTCTCTAGCATATTCTGGTGGGGCCTGATGGGTATCATCTTCTTCATCCCTTATGGCCTGATCACCGCTGAACTCGGCACTACCTACCCTGAGCAAGGTGGTATTTATAGCTGGATTCGCGATGCATTCGGCACACGCTGGGGTACCAGAGCCATCTGGTTGTACTGGCTGAACACTGTGCTGTGGAATGCCTCGATTTTTATTCTGTTCACCGGTGTGTTTTCGCAAATGTTCTTTCCGACCATGTCAATGTCGACACAGTTGATCATTGCGATAACACTTAATTGGGTGGTCATTTTTATTACCTGCATGTCACTCAGTATTGGCAAATGGGTACCTAATATGGGTGCCACACTAAAAACCATTACCTTCATCGCAATAGTCATCGGTGGTGTCGTGTATGCACTGCAGCCGGACGTTAAGTTGGCCAATGACTTCAGCTGGGAATCCTTCAAGCCCCAGTGGAGCGGCGGCACTCAATATGTTTCCACAATTATTTACGGCATGCTGGGGTTCGAGCTAATGTCTTCGGCCAGTGAAGAAATGAAAAATCCGGAGCGCGATATTCCGCGTTCAATTCTGAGTTCAGGGGTGATCATTTTTCTATGCTATGTACTTGGCACTTTTGCCATCCTGGCGGTCATTCCCTCCGCTGAGATCAATCTGGTCGAAGGACTGGTAGATACCTTGCAAAAGCTATTCGGTGATTCCCAGCTGGGAGTATTGATCGCAACCCTGCTTGGCATATTTGCGCTGTTCACTTTCATTTCGAATGCGGTCACCTGGGCCATGGGTTGCAACCGAGCTGCCGCGGAGTCTGCGATTGACGGAGAACTACCTAATGTATTCGCGATAGAACATCCGAAATATGGTACGCCAACAGGGGCCAGTATTCTTATGGGTGCATCATCCACCGCTCTGCTACTTGCCTACGGTGCCATCGCCGGCACCAATGAAGACCTGTTCTGGCTTCTGTTCGCGGCCAGTGCAGTGCTATTCATGCTCCCTTATATCGGTGTGGTTTCGGCGTTTTATCGAGCACGAATCATAGATCCGGATCGTCCACGCCCTTTTCGTGTGCCCGGCGGTAAGCCAGTAGTAGCGCTAATTACAGTCACTTGTATTTTCCTGCTGACGGTGACTATTTTTCTCTTTATGTATGTCCCCGGAAACGGCTTCGACTGGCCGGTGGTCATAGGTTCGCTAACTTGCATTGCGCTGGGTGAAGTCGCTATTCGGTACGCCGAATATCAGAATAAACAATCTCGCTAATTTTCAGAGCAATCGTTCATAATCACTGGAAGAGCTACAGCAACAACACTGGTTCTGTTTGACCCATTGCTGCCGTTTGCTCTCGAAACGCCTCTACAATCTGATTGCGTTTGAGTTTCATCGTTGGCGTCAGCAGACCGTTCTCAATCGTCCATTCAGGTGTCACGACAATATGGGAAAGACGCTCATAGGGCGGCACCTCCGCATTTATTTGCTCCAACAGGGCCAACAGTTCCTCTCTTAACTGCCCGGGTTCCAGTTCATGTCCTTTTTCCGACAGAGTGACCAGCACGGCAGGTTGATCCCGGCCGTGACCGTACACACAAAATTGGGCCAAATATCTCGAGCGGCCAAACAAATTTTCCAGCCGGGTGGGCACAATAAACTTACCCTTGGTTGTTTTAAAAACCTCCGAAAGGCGACCTGTTATCCACAGGTTTCCATCCTCATCGAAACGGCCAGCGTCACCCGTGCAATACCAGCCATCGTCAAATACTTCTGACGTTTTTTCAGGGTTGAGGTAATAACCTTGCATCAAGCCCTTGCTTTTGAACTGTATTTCGCCCAGATCCGACACACGAACCTGAGTAGCGGGATCCATTGGCTGGCCAACACAACCTGAAATCGGTTGGTCATTTTTGAACCAGCCCATACCATGAACAAAGTTTTCAGTCATGCCATAAGCGTCTCGCAACGCAATGCCCATACCCAGAAACCAGTCTTGCACATCACGGGGTGTAGGCGCCGAGCCGGTGACGATAATGCGTCCACTGGCAAGACCAAGGGCATGCGCCACTTCCCTTTTCTGCTCCAGAGTCATCGAGGCTTGCTGTGCAGCACTGAACTTGCCATCAATGCCTTCCTTGAACTTGATCCATAGCCGCGGCACTGCAAAAAAGAAGGTTGGCTGCACAGACCGAATTTCATCCGCAAAAGTTTCCTGGCCTTCTGAAAACGAAATGGGGGTATTTGAGTAGAGTCCCGTTAACTCAACAAGGATACGTTCTGCGGCATGGGCCATGGGCAGGAAAGAGAACAGTCGACTCTCCGGCTCGTTAAGACGAAACGACGCGACCAGACTAGGAACGACGTGACCGGGGGTTTCGTGAATATGCATCACGCCTTTAGGATTTCCAGTAGTGCCAGAGGTATAGACCAACGTCATCAAATTCTCGGGGGGCGGTTGCGGCGATTCTTTCATCGGCGAAAACTGCTCTAAGATCTCCTCCATAGACGTATCTGTATTGCAGCGGCAACCGAGTATAGCGACTGTCTCCATCACGTCTGTCAGTGCCTCTGCCAGGCGATCCTGCATGTCAAAGGCACCCGCAAACACCATTCTGGCCTCACTGTGTTCGAAAACATAGCGAGCTGAGCCCACATCCTGACCAGGATAAATTGGCACGCTGACATGACCCGCCATCATGATAGCGAAGTCAACGATCGGCCAATCCTTGCTATTCGCCGACCAAATAGCGATCCGGGTCCCCTGCGGGTAATTTTTGCTGCGCAGGAAGCTGGCCAACCTGCGAACCTGGTCCGCCACTTCTCTCCAACTATACTCTCGCCACTCCAGGGACTTCGGCTGGCGCAAAAACACCTTGCCTGGTGTTTCCTGTTCCCATCGGTAAAACATTTCCAAGGGTGTTTTTACAGTCGTTGTCATTTGATTTTCCCGATTCAGCAGCGACCGCACCAAGGGCAGCAGCTGATTATTATTTTTTAATAAAATTGCCTAGGACTTTGCCCTGTAAATCAGCGATGAACCGGCGCCCCACTGGGTAACGGCGTTGAGCAGGTCCTGTACCGGAACATCCAGCAGGGTAACGTCGTCCATCGAGACAACATGCAGCTGACCAAGCGTCGCCGCTGGCACCGAGGGAACAAAGACTACTGCACGTCCATCAGGTAATTGCTCAACGACCAAGGCATACTGCCGGCTATTGCTACCGTAAAGCGCCACTTCTGCAGGTTTCAATTTCAGAACATCTTCGTTACTGCCAACGACCTGCATAATTAGGTTGCGCAACATGCCCACTACCGGCAGGTACTTTTGCAACAAGTTATCGTAGCGACTCTCAAGCGCATTGCCGATACTGGTTCGCAGCGCCAGACCAATAAAAAAACAGACAATAATCAACGAGACCAACGCTCCTGCGCCAATGATAAGACCATCGACGAAGTCGTTATATGGCAGATCGAGACCAGTAGTTCTCGCCAACTCGACCATAAGGTCATAGGCAGCGAAGAATACGGCGCCTAGCAGCGCTACAGGTATTAACAACAAAAGACCCGCGATTGTTGTTGCTACCACAAATGGCAATATTTTCTTATCGGACATATTCAGGAGCAATGATGCTTATACAATACCGATGTCTTCATGCCCCGCTACTTCCAAATCTGTCGTGCAGACTTGTTGCAGTTGGCGGCGACTACCCTGGCCCCTTTTTGGGGCGGATTTCCCTCGGGTTGAAGGCATTTTTTCGCCTGGTTCATCAACCGTCGACTGGAATCATACTTCCACTTTTGCGGCTTTGAATTATCACAGGCCTTAAGATGAGACCCCCCGGCGCACTTCCCGTTAGCAGCGAGCAAACGATTGTTCCCATCCAATGACCACGTCTGGTTCTTCTTTCCGTTGCAGTTTGCCAGGATCAGCGCACTGGCAGAAAAAGCAAGGCACTGACCATTGGATGCTTTATAAACCCTGGGGGCCTCCGCTTCGGCAACGATCGCATGGCCCTCTTCCTGCATGGATTTCAGAGCATCGGTATTGAAATCCACGGCCTGCGTGGGCGCGATGCAAACGAAGGCGATCGTTGAAAAAAGAATTATACGTTTCATCAATTGTTTCCTTTTACTACTATTGTGATCAGGCTTTTACAACTTTACTCCAATAGGCTCTAGAGGCAACCGCCCGCTTCATGCAATCTCGCAAAACTATGAGCGACTTTTGACAAAAACACTGAAACTGACTGTAGCCGGACTGGCACTGCTGCTATTAATAGCGACGACAGGGTTCGCCGCTATCTGGACACTACTCAACTCTGAGTCGGGGACCGCCTTTCTGGCCGGGCAACTGCGGCAGACCATGGGTGACACCCTCAGTTGGGAAACCCTGGAGGGCCCAATCACCGGGCCTTTACAATTGACCGGTGTGGCAATTTCCCAGCCGGGCACTAACATTAAGATGGATAAAGTGCGCTTGGAATGGCAACCCGGCGCCTTGTTGCAAGGTAGCTTGGCTCTGAGTTTGCTTGCACTGGATAACATGACTGTCACCCTCACTACCGAAGAATCCAGCGCCAGCAGCGCGTCTTTTAACCCTTCCAGCCTGAATCTTCCCGTTGATATATCCCTGTCGGATGTGCGTCTCACCAATGTGCAGATTTCCCAGGATACAGGGTCAAAAGTTCTTATAGATTCTCTGCAAGGCAATGCTGAACTCAAGGGCAATCAACTGACAATTAAGCAACTTGAGGTCCAGGCATCTCAGGGCAGCGTTAGCATAAGCGGTACAACCTCTCTGGAAAATGATATGCCGCTAGACGCCCGTGTAGAGTTAACATTGACTGGGCAGGAAGGCTCCCCATTGAAAGCTGAACTGGGCTTAGGTGGCATTATCGGTTGGGGCGACGCTATCGACTTTGCGCTTGTCTACGACCTGGGCGTGCAAGGCCTGGCGCAACTGGAGGCGGGATTACCAGACGCTGATTTTATTGCCGGCAAAATTATCGGACGCTTTCTCGGCGATGCCATCGAACTGAAACAGTTCAGCCTCGAAGCAGAAAACCACACCATAGCGCTGGCTCTTCAAGGCGCTGTGTCCGGCCTGAATAGTGACGCACCCTCACTGGACACCCAATTACAGTGGCAGGGCTTACATTGGCCTTTAGATACCGATGCACCGGACTTGACCAGCGCTGCAGGCGCTTTGCAGTTCAAAGGCCCACTTAACGACTACCAGCTAGAGTTTGAGGCAAGTATTGCAGGCACAGATATCCCGGCTGGGCAATGGCAGGGACAGGGCAGCGGCAACTTGCAACAACTCAAGCTGGACGCCGTGAACGCCAGAATCCTGGAAGGCGAACTGGCCGCGACAGGCCTGGTGAGCTGGGATCCGGTCCCCGCATGGCAACTGCGCATAGAAGGAGCTGAACTCAACCCTGGTTTTGTAAACCCCGAACTGGAAGGCGTCATTGCCGCTGCGCTGGACACGTCAGGCAAACTGGACCCAGAACTAGGACTACTCGTTCGATTCGACATCGAACGCTTAAGCGGGGAATTATTTGGCTATCCGCTGGATGTCTCAGCCGCCGGCGAATTAATAGAAGATTCTATCTCGCTGGCTCGGTTGGACCTGAGCAGTGGCCAGAATAGGTTCGAGGCCGAGGGCGAACTTTCAGCCAATGCACTAGATCTTAGTTGGGAGCTGCGTGCCTTATCTCCGGGAGAATTTGTCGCGGGCGTGGCGGGAACGCTCACCGGGACAGGAACAATCACCGGAAGTACAGAAGCGCCACGGGTCAATGCCAGATTCAAAGGCAGGTCACTGGCAATGGACTCATTTTCAACCACTGGGGTAGACATAACGCTGGTTGCGGGAACCGCACCTGGAGACGACCTGACACTGGCTATAGCAACAGACGCACTATTAAGTGATGGCGATATCGTTGCCGACTCGTTATCGCTGAAAGCGAATGGCAGTAATGCCAGGCACCAGCTGCAAATTGCGATCATCGCTGCCAAGCAGTCGATTGACGGCCGCTTGCAAGGAGGAATCACGGCCGCATTGGACGGCTGGCAGGGTAATATTGAAGTTCTCAACGCCACCACTACAACACTGGGTGCATGGTCACTCGCCAAACCCACGCCGCTATCGATAGGCATCGAGACGGCCAGCCTGGGTGACAGTTGCCTGATCAGGCAGAGCGGCCCTGGCCGGCTGTGTGCACAAGGCAGCTGGCGGAGCAATGACGACAGCGCTCTTGCCTTGGAATTAAAGCAAATCCCGCTGGAGCTATTGCAAACGACAGCAACCGGGAATGTCGGGGGAAATGTGCAAGCAAGTCTCGCAGCTGATGGTTCATTGCAGGCCGCAGGTAAACTTGAAGTGAGCCCCGGTTTCATCAACCTTGAATTGGAGAACGGTAACAAGCAAATGGCGCATGAAGGGGGTGCGCTGACACTCAAGGTCGACGCACAGGGAGCCGAGGCGGAGCTTCACTTTATTCCACCGGAGAACGGCACACTGGATGCGAACCTGAAGCTACCAGCGCTGACCCGTATACCGTTCAGTGGCCCACAAGCCCTGAGCGGAAGCTTGCAGATAACACTTCCCGATCTTTCCAGTATTGCTGCCTGGGTCCCCGACATTCAGTCCGCGACCGGACGAATGAACGCTGACATTAGCTTCGCTGGCACCCTGGATCAACCCCGATTCACCGGGACGCTTGAACTGCAGGACGGCTCTGCGGATATCCCGGTGGCCGGACTGCAGCTGCGGCAGGCGGAGCTTCAAATTAGCAGCAAACCGGCGCAGCCCGATCTGCTGCAAGTCTCCGGTGGAGTGAAATCCGGCTCAGGAGAAATATCGCTATCCGGAATTATTAACACAGCAGAGACTAGCGCCGCGCTGCGGCTACAGGGCGATTATTTCGAAGCCTTCAACACCCGGGACGCGCAGGTTTCTCTGTCTCCCAACCTAAAAATAGACTGGGAGCAGGAGACCCTGCAACTGCGCGGAGATTTGCTGATTCCTGAAGCGAAGATCACTCCCAGGCTGGAACTGAGCCCCGCAATGCTCAGCCAGGATGGTGAAGAGGTCACTACTCCCGACCAGATAATTGCGCCCTCTGCTGATGTGGTCGTTGTAAATGGCAATCTCGATAATCGCGCTGGAGAGGAACTTAGTGCGCCTTTTCGTATCGATAGCCAGACCAGGCTGATACTTGGAGATGCCGTTAACGTCAAAGCAATGGGCTTCGTTGGTCGTATCACCGGCAATGCGCTTTTCACCAACACCCCTGAGCAAACCAG
Source organism: Candidatus Seongchinamella marina (assembly GCF_026262685.1). NCBI lineage: Bacteria > Pseudomonadati > Pseudomonadota > Gammaproteobacteria > Cellvibrionales > Halieaceae > Seongchinamella > Candidatus Seongchinamella marina. The sequence goes on along the minus strand of NZ_SHNP01000003.1, from coordinate 554,161 downwards.
CCTTATTCCGATCGCCAATGGCAATTTTTCGGTGGAAGACGGCACCTTTCGTTCCTTCGGCCAGGACCTTGATATCCGCACGGGACAGCTACTGTTCAACAATGTGCCAGCCACCGAGCCGGTGATAAATCTTCGCGCCGTTCGCTGGATTGATGGCGACGCCCAGGTATCTTCTGCAGGAATCATTCTGACTGGGCCCATCGCCACGCCCACCATGGAACTGTTCTCAAGACCTCAGCTCGAAGCCAGTGAGGTTCAGGCCTACCTGCTGACAGGAAGATCAAGCGGAGACCGAAACAATGTGTTGAGTATTGGCACCTACGTTAGCCCACGTATTTATGTCGGCTATGGTTACAACACATTGGAAAACACCAGCGAATTCAATTCTATATTCAATATCACACCACGCTATGGCGCAGGAATTGACGTGGGCGAAGCAGACAACAACCTGAATATGACATTCACCTATGAACGTTGATCGCAACCACGCATTTCGCTCAACCCTTTTGAGTATGGCGTTATGGCCCTGCCTCGTTGCATCTATCAGCAGTTTCGCTGCGGAGCAGCTACAGGTGACCCTTAATGGCCTTGAAGATGACATCCGCAATAATGCATTGGCATCACTGGAGATTGCACGGCGTAGCAAAGACGCAGAGCTCAGCAGCACCAATATCATCCGCATGCACGGCAAAGCTGAAGCAGAGATACGCCGAGCTCTGGAACCGTTCGGTTACTACCAGCCTGTCATCACCACAGACCTTCAAAACTCAGAAGAATCAGGCAGTGGCTGGCAAGCCACATACAATGTAGAAGCCGGCACGCCCATACCAGTGAACAATATCGCCCTGTCTTTTATCGGCCCGGGGGCTGACCATCAGGATGTAAAAATGCTGGCAGCATCCCTGGCCTTGCTTCAGGGCCAACGCCTCGACCATCGAAGGTATGAAACCGGCAAGCGCAAGTTAATCAGCGACACGCGAGAACTTGGCTACCTCAATGCTCAATTCCTGGAACACCGGGTTGAAGTCGATCTACAGAAATACACCGCTGGAATTACTTTAAAAATAGAGACTGGGCCCAGGTTCGTTTATGGCGATATTGAACTACAGCAGGACAAGTTCTCCAACGACTACCTGGCGCGCTACCTGATTCTCCAACCTGGAAACACTTTCAAACATTCTGAGCTCGCCAGGCAGCGTCACCTGTTGAGCGCCAGCGGATATTTCAGCGAAGTTATCATCGAACCGGGTGAGCCAATGCAAGGGGAGAATCCACAGGTGCCTTTGGTAATAGGCATGACGCCATTTCCCGCAAATCGGTATCGAGGACGCGCTGGCTGGGGCACAGATACAGGATTTGGCCTTGGGCTGGACTGGACACGTCGTTACCTGGGTCAGCGCGGCCACCATTTTAATGTTGGCGCAGCAGTTGCTGAAGAACGAGAAAGACTGGCAGGGGACGTCAGCTACACCATCCCACGCAACCCTTTGCGCGGAGAAGCCTTCGAAATTGGTTTACGCCACGAAAGCAAAGACCTGAACTTTACCGATGTCGATCTGGACGAAGGGGGAGAGACACGAATAGCAACCAATCTCGCAACCCTGCAGTGGCGACTGCCGGTTTCAAACTTTGATGACTTTGGCCTACAGTCCAGCGCGGGGGTCAGCATAGTGGGAGAAAGCTATGACATTTTCGAGGTGCTTTTTGGCAACCTTCCGGGCTCCGCCCAGAATGCAATCATCGAAAATATCGGCACTGAAGCCTATGAAACATTGGCGCCAGAATTTGACGCGGTGGTTCCCGGACTGAGTTTTAAGCTGAAGCGCGCCGACGACCCGCTATATATTCGTCGCGGCGACTACCTGAATCTCGAACTACTGGGCGCCAGTGAAGACCTTGGCTCCAACATCGATTTCTGGCAGGCCCGCTTCTCGTCCTGGAATATATGGCCGGTAGCAGAGCGAGGTCGATTTTTATTTCGTTCAAACCTGGGTTACACCGACGCGGAGAGTCGCTCGGTGCTCGGTGTCAATTTCAACCAGATACCTGAATACTATGAGTTTCGCGCCGGGGGTGCTCGCAGCGTCCGCGGCTACGGCTGGGAAACCTTGTTCCCCAGCGATGCCATTACCGGCGGCAAGCATTTGATTGTCGCCAGTATCGAGTATGAACACGAAGTTTTTCCAGACTGGAGTGTCGCTGCATTTCTTGATGGCGGTAATGCCTTCAATAAGTTCGCTGACTTCAACGAGAAACTGGGTACAGGGATCGGGATCCGTTGGCGTTCTCCGGTGGGCCTCGCTCGCATAGATTTTGGTATTCCCCTGAATGACGCAGACGATGCCTTCCAGATCTATATCACAGTGGGGCCAGAGTTTTAGTCAGCCTCCCAGCACTATTTATGAGCGCTAACTTGCCCAGTACGCTGGTGACTACTATGCTTATCCCTGTCAAAAAGTTCACATTAAGGGAAAAACCAATGATCGTTAAAGCAATTCAGGGATACCTATCGGCAGCGCTGCTCACTGCATCTGTTGCTACAGTGGCGGCCCCCATTAGTCCCGCTGACTACCAGCGTGTCGTCGACGAAGCCTATGCACAGTTCAAGGATGAAAAAGGTGGCGCCAACGCCGACTACATTCCTATTCTAGCGACCGTACCCAGCGAAATGTTCGGTGTAGTAATTATCACCCGCGACGGTGAAGTTTACTCTGCAGGTGAACTGGATTATGAATTTTCGATTCAATCCGTCTCTAAGCCGTTTACTGCATCGTTAATCATGCAGCAACAGGGACCTAGAGCCGTGCGCGAAAAGATTGGGGTTGAACCTACTGGTATGGCATTCAACTCTAAGATGGCCCTGGAAATTTACGAAGGCCGTTCGGTGAACCCGCTGGTAAACGCCGGTGCAATAGCTGCCGTCAGTCTGGTGGAAGCCTCATCGGAGAAAGACCGTTGGCAGCAGGTGCTTTCCAATATTGAGGACTACACCGCTCGCGACCTGACTGTTCTGGAGGAGGTGTACGACTCTGAGTATGAGACCGCCTGGGGCAATCGCGCTATTGCCAACCTGTTATTCAACTATGGACGCCTCTACAGTGAGCCGGAAGAGGCCTTACGTGTTTACACCCGCCAGTGCTCCATAGGCATTAACACGCTGGATCTGGCCATGATGGGCGCCACGTTGGCCAACGAGGGTGTTAATCCCAAGACCGGTAAGCGTGTCCTCGACAGGGAGCACGTGCCTGAGTTGTTGGCAATAATGGCCACCGCAGGTTTTTATGACGAATCTGGAGAGTGGATGTATAGCGCCGGACTGCCCGCCAAAACCGGTGTGGGCGGCGGCATCGTTGCCGTAGTGCCTGGCAAATTCGCTATCGCCACCTTCTCCCCTCCCCTGAATCCCGCCGGCAATAGCGTGCGTGGCTTAAAAGCTATTGGTTACATTTCGTCAACATTGGGTGTAGGTCTGTATGGCCCCAACGCGGGAGAATAGTTACAACTGGCCTTCTATCGGCAGCAGCCGATAAAAGCCAACCTGAAAGCGACGCCACCAGCTGGTCTGAGGCTCTTTATACAGCACCTGGTGGTCGTCCCCATTGTGATAGGTCCAACGCAGCTTTCCTTTTTCATTCAGATCGACCCGCCAGGCCATCCGCGCCAGCTCCTTCATAATATTATCGCGAAACGCCGAGCCCGCTTCTGGCGATTCAATGAAAATTCCCATCTCGGTATTGATTTTTATTGACCGTGGATCAAAGTTTAGCGAACCAATAAAAATACTTTCTCCATCAATGACGGTTGCCTTTGAATGCAGCGTTACTGCTTCCGGCTGATGTCCCCATAAATTTTTTCCAGCAACAGCATCAACCTTTATTTCATAAAACTCAGCGCCTGCTTTAAGCAACCGCGTGCGATATCGGGCATATCCAGAGTGCACCGGTATATGGTTGGTAGATGCCAGGGAGTTAGTTACTACGATCACTCTCACTCCCTTGTCCAGCAAACTCTCCATGAACTGAGCGCCAGCCTTCTGGGGAATATAGTAAGGCGATACGATGAGGATCTCTTCACTTGCCTCGAGAAAACGGCGCGCCATCTCGTCAATGACAACCAGTTCTGCCGCGTCCCCCACGGCAGTCTGAAGTTTTTCTGGACGATCTGTCACCAGGGTAGCTTTCGCCACAACAGGCTCCACCCGGTCCTCCTGCAGGTCCAGGAGTAAAGGGCTATTAATGGCTGTGGCGTAGAGACCCTCTTTACCATTAAAGGCCTCTTGCCGAACATAATCACGCCACTCGTTTAGCTCACTCACATCCACCTCAAGGGCGAAGGCTGCCATTGGTATAGCCAGGTCACTATTCCAGAACATATCAAAGCCATGGCTGACGTCCTCGACTATGTCACCCACCATCATGACCTCATAGTCATCAAACTGAACATCCTGGTTGATCTCGAAATATTCTTCGCCGATGTTTCGGCCGCCAACAATGCTCATCGCATTATCAACAGTGAGAGATTTATTGTGCATCCGCCTGTTGGCCCGTTTAAAGTCAGTGAGATACCCAAGGTAGCGCACACTCTGTCGGGGCAGCGGGTTAAACAAGCGAACATCTATATTGGGGTGCGACGTCAGCAAACTAAATGCCTCATCGACGTCAGGAGAAAAAATGTCATCAATTAAAAGTCTCACCCTGACACCGCGATCAGCCGCCGCCAGTAGCCCTGAAGCAAACAAAGTCCCCGCTTGATCTTTTTTGAGAATGAAGTACTGGGCATCGATGCTATGTTCCGCATGCTCTAACATCCGCAGGCGAAGACCAAGCGCGTCTGCCCCCAAAGGCAAACCGATAAAACCGGCTTTAGTTCCGTGCTCCTGTTTCCATTTAAACGCGAATTCGCCCAGCGTCGTATCAGCCGACAGAGGCATCGTTTGGCTTGATTCGCGAGGGTAATCAAAGGGAACACTGGCGCACGAGGTCAACCACAAGGTGCAAAGGAGTAGCACCCCGGCGCGAGGCAGCAATGGTAGAACGGCAAAGGCGCTTCGCATAGACAAGACTCCAGTGGTTAGAAAGCTTGCATCTTTTCCGCAGTGCAGGGGACTAGCGGCAATCGTCGACCCGGCAACCAAGTTCAATAGCCTAGGTCCAGGTCAATCACGTATTTCAGATCATCACCCCGGCTCCGGCGTCGCAGGTTTCCCAGAAACAGTTTAACCACGTCGCCCGGGAAACTGAACGCAGAAATATGCGGAGTAATTGAAATTTGGGGGTGCTGCCAAAGCCAGTGATCGGATGCCAGCGGTTCTGCTGCAAAGACATCGAGCACAGCGCTGGCGCGCTCGTGAACCTTCAGCCAGTTGCGCAGTCCGTCTTCACAAAGAGCATTACCTCTTCCCAGGTTGAAGAGGGTGGCATCAGTAGACAAAACGTCCAGCAATGACGCGTTGAGGATACCCCGGGTCTGCTCTGTACCAGGCAAGGTATTGATCAGCACATCAGTCCCAGCGAGCACATTCAATATCTCGTCAGCTGACCCTACTACATCGAAATTTTCATGCTGCTGACCTGATCGGGAAACGCCACGGGTTTCCATCCCAAACGACTGGGCAACACCCGCAACATGCGCACCGATTGTACCCGTGCCAAGTACACTCATGGTTTTTCCGACCAGGGTTTTTGGGGGCACGGGAGACCAGCAGCGAGAATCTTGCTGTGCTCGAAAGAACGACAACGAACGAACATCACTGAGTAAATAGCCGAACACGTACTCGGCCATTTGTGGCCCAAAAATATCTTTTACACCTGTGACCACAACACCCGCGGCTCCTGCTGCGGTGACGAGTGCGTCGACACCAGCCCAGGTCGACTGAACCCAGGGTGTTTGTCCACCTTGTTCCAGGTATCGCGCCGCGAGATCCGGCTGAGCGAGAAGCGCATCATAATCAGCAGGAAATACGGTGGGGTCACATCTGGCATCAGCAGCCACTCCCTCGGCTAACAGGAGTTGCTGGTATTGGCGATAATCCTCATCAAGTATCAGAACCTTCATGGGCTTAATCTGCTGCGCCTTGCTTCAAGCTGAATGTATTGGCGGCTAGAGGACTAACTAGCCACGCTATCCTCTCGTTTGTGAATGCGGAAAAAGATGGCGTAGAGCGTCGGTACAATAGTCAAAGTCAGAAGAGATGCGAAGCCAAGTCCGGACATAATGGTCACCGACATATTCACAAAGAATATATCTGAAAGGAGCGGAATCAGGCCGAGGATAGTGGTGAACGCGGCCAACATAACCGGTCGCATCCTACTTACAGAAGAGTCAAGAATAGCCTCGTAGGGATCCTTGTCTTCCTCGATCTGCTGATCAATTTCTTCTATCAGGACAATGGCATTCTTAATCAATAACCCCACAAGTGACAGCGCGCCCAGCAACGACATGAAGTCAAAAGCACCTCCAGTAGTCAAGAGTCCGGCGGTAATACCTACAATGGCCAGAGGCACGGTTAGCCAGATAATCGCCGGCTGGCGCAGCTTGCCGAACAGGAAAATGCTGGTAATTATCATCAACAGAAAGCCTACAGGTAGTGACTGGCCGAGTCCGGCCTGGGCATTGACCGAGTCTTCGTATTCACCGCCCCACTCCAATTTGTAACCTGCCGGCAAATTCATAGCTTCGATTTGCGGCCTGAGTCGTTCGAACAGCGCCGTCGCGAGGTCTTCATTGGGATTACAGGAAGCGATAATTGTCTGAATACGATCGCGACCGCGTATCAGAGCGTTCTCCATATCGGTCTCGTAACGAGCGACAACCTGGGATGCAGGTATTGATCGACCCAATACAGGGCTCCATATTTGGATATCCCTGACGCTATTAATATCTCCGCGCTCGTCTTCCGGCGCTCGCATTTCAATAGGCAGCAACCGGATTCCATCACGATAGACGCCAACAGGCGCGCCTTCGAAGGCGTAACGCAAAGCGCCAGCGAGATCTTCCCTATCCACGCCCAGTTGACGGCCAACCTGTTCATTAAATACCGGCACAGCCACCTTAACGGGCGCTCGCCAGTCATCGCGTATATCGGTAGCGTAGCCATCATCACGCATGATCTGCTGCGCTCTCTCTGACAATTCGCGCAGCTTTGTTGCATCTGGCCCAGAAAACCGGGCTTCGATTTTGGCATCTCGGCCGGGGCCTATCCGTAACGCTTTTATGATCGGGTCGGTCCAGGGCATTTCCTCGCGCATAAACTCCGCAGTTGCCTCCCAGACTGCTGAGATTTGCTCGCGCGACTCCGTCCGAACGATGATCTGCGAATAAACCGAAGCCGGCTCGCGCGAATCATAGACCAGGGTAAAGCGCTGGTGAGGTCCACCAATGACAGAGCTGGTACTGATAACACCGGGTTGCTCACGAATAAATTCACTCACCCGCAGGGTATCGTCGCGTGTAGTGCGAATATCAGAACCTTCAGGTTCCCATACATCGACAAAGAATAAGGGTGTATTTGAGTCAGGGAAAAATCCGCCGGCGACTTGACCAAAACCGATTACAGCAGCGATAAATAATCCCACCACACCGCTCACGGTGACCCAACGATGATCGATGGCCTTGGCCACAACGCCGCGATAAAACGTGAAGACTTTGCCACCATAAGGATCTTTACCAGCCGCCTGCGGGTCGGGCTTCAAAAACAGGGCACACAACAGAGGGGTAGTGCTAATGGCGGTGATCCAGCTTAATGAAAGGGAAATCATAATCACGTAAAACAGGGAGCTGGCGAACTCTCCGGTATTGTCCGGTGACAAACCAATCGCGGAAAAAGCCAGAATGCCAATTGCTGTGCCGCCCAGTAAAGCCCATATGGTTTTACCCACTACCTCTCTGGCCGCCTGAAAGGGATCCATACCGCCATTCATGCGTATCAACATTCCTTCCGCAACAACAATAGCGTTGTCCACCAGCATTCCCAGGGCGATCACTAATGCTCCCAGGGATATTCGCTGCAGTTCAATACCGTAAATATCCATTACGAATAATGTGCCAGCCACCGTAATTATCAGCACTGAACCGATAACAATGCCAGTGCGCAAACCCATAAACACAAGTAAGACCAAGATAACAATGATCACTGCCTGGGCAACGCTGACAAGAAAACCGCTGACTGACGCATCCACTTCCTTGGGCTGGTCATAAACAGTGCTTATATTCATGCCAATCGGAATTGTTGTAAGAAGGCTGTTCAGTTTTTGATCCAGCCGTTTACCCACAGCCACTACGTTTTCTCCCGCCACCATGGAGATACCCAGACTCAGCCCCGGCTCACCATTAACGTAGTAAAGCTTTGTCGGCACGGTCTCATAGGCCCGGCTAATCGTGGCGATATCAGACAGGCGAATCAGTTTGCGCTGGCTGGAGCTGATTAACAGATCGCCCATTGACTGTACTGACTGGAAGGCGCCCGTGGGGTCAAAGCGCAGATAGTCATCACCCACATCAACATTGCCCGCATCGACCACCACATTTTGCGATCCCAGGACACTGGCAATTTCACCCAACGAAATACCTAGCTCAGCCATCCGGCTGCGAGAGATATCAAGATAGGCCACTTCGCGCTGTTCACCATCAATAACGACCTTGCGCACGCCATCCACCAACACCAATTGCTTCTTGATAGCGTCAGCAGTGTCATACAAGTCACGCCACGTATATCCCTCACCGTGCAGCATCATGTAAGCGCCATACACGTCACCGAAATCATCGAGAATAATCGGCGCGCTGGCTCCTGGAGGTAACTGCGGGCTGACATCAGCGATTTTTCGTCGCAGCTCATCAAAAATATTGGGAAGGTCGGCCGCCTGGTACTCGTCTTTGAACTCGATAAGAATGTCAGACAAGCCGGGACGTGAAACAGACATCTTGATGCGCTTGATCTGGGGCATCAACTGGATTGCGTCCTCCAGATGATAAGTCAGTTCGTCCTGAACTTCCTGTGCTGTCGCGCCAGGATACGGAGTAAGAATCTTCGCCATTTTAATGGTGAAGGGCGGATCTTCCAATTTGCCAATCGTCTGGAAGGCCAAGAGGCCGCCGCCGACCATGATGACGACCAACAACCAGGAAATTACCGGGTTGCGGACTGAGTATTCACCGATATTCATCTGCAATAACCTTGAGTCCGTCCGCGTTTATAAAGAGTCGTCGGCACGAGGGATGGCCTGCTCAGTCAACTTCATTCGTGTGACAAGCATACCCTCCGCCAGGTAAGGACCGCCCACGGAAACAATTTCCTCGCCACCATCCAGACCCTCTAACACCTGGATAGAGCGGCCAGACATTCGCCCTATTTCCACCGACCTGGAAGATACGGTCATGGTATCGGCATCCAGCACCCAAACTCGAGGTTTCAACGCGTTATCGCCCTGCACGGACCGGACCGGCACCCACTTCACCGCGCCCTTATCTATCACCGCACTCAGATCGATCACCACTGTGGCCGTCATTCCCGGCAACACGTTAAAATCTGTAGGGGCGTCCATCGTAAAGGTAGTTCTGAATGTCTGCGTTTGATCATCCGCCTTGGTGGCCAACTCTTTCGGTCGCAGGGCAAACTGGCGGTTACTGCGTCCTTCAAACTGGGCAAATGCGCGCACGGTTCCCGCCGTTTCACTACTGCGGACATCGCCCTCATTCTTGATGCCCCCGCGGACACTGCGTACTACTGATTCAGGCAGGTCGAATATCACGTCCAGCTCAGTAATATTTTGCAGCCAGATCACTGTCTGGCGAGCCAACACTTCCTCGAAATTCTCGGCATCCCGCCGGGCTATTCTGCCCTCAAAGGGCGCGGTCAAGACAGTGTATTCGAGATCCTGCTTGGCAGCGGTCAAAGCCGCGCTGGCAGTACGGTAGTCTGCCTCCATGCGATCGTAATCCAGTCGGGAGATGTTGCCGTCGACAATCAGCTCTTTACCGCGCGTGAAGTTTCTCTCGGCATTATCAAAATTTGCCTGGCGATCCTCCACCACAATTTCGTAGTCCGTTGGATCAAGTCTCGCAAGAACCTGGCCTTCTTCTACCAGGTCTCCTTCCTTTATGCGCAGTTCCTGCAGCTGTCCGGAGACACGAAAAGCTAGCTCCGCGCGCTGGGTAGCATCCACGCGACCCGGAAAGGTGCGGATCGCTTCCTTACTGCCGCCACCGACGGTGAAGAGCTTGACAGGCCGGGATGCTGGCGGCGGCAGTTCACGCTCTTCACCCCCGCAACCACTGAGCAAACCCATCGCTACACCGATGCAAGCGACACCTAATGGAAAAAACCTGGCCGACATAATTGAACCCCAAGGCAAGACGTACGAAGAAAAAGGTATGTAACAAATGTAGACGATAGTGCCAGAATTACCACGAAAGCCACATCGTAAAACCCGGAACGCGGGCTCCACAATACCATGTGTTCCCCTACCTGACTGCCCTGTTTTTCCTCGGGCAGCCGACTTAGCCAAAAAAAGGCTACAATCGCTAGGTTCACCCGAAAACCAGTTATGGATAAGGCATGCCCCACGTATTTGAACAGACATTTTCACTCAGCAATATGACCTGCTTTTCGAGCCAATGGCCCTCCACGCTGAGATCACTCGCGCTACTGGTGATGTTTTCGTTGCTCGCGGCATGCAGTTCGCTGCCCACTGACTTTGAGAAGGTGCCCAGTTACGCTCTGGAAGCCGATAGCGAAAATCACCTGATCTTAGAGCTACAGGAGCTGCTCAACGAAAACCCCGAAAAGTCAGGGTTTCGCACCCTGGAACTGGGTGAAGAGGCCTTTGTCTCTCGCATTCGCTTGATTGACAGCGCATCAACGTCGCTGGACTTACAGTATTACATTTGGCACGACGATCTGACGGGCAGAACGATGCACAATCAACTGCTCGCCGCTGCTGATCGCGGAGTGCGCGTTCGAATACTGCTAGACGACCTCGATACCGCAGGCAAGGATCGCATCTTGAGACTGATCGACAGCCACCCCAATGTCGAAATTCGAGTCTTCAATCCATTTGCCAACCGCGCACGGCGTTTAGGAGACTTCATCGGTGATACTCACCGCATCAACCGGAGAATGCATAACAAGACTCTCACTGCTGACAACATTGTGACCATCTTCGGTGGCAGGAATATCGGTGATGAATACTTTTCCGCTGACACAAACGTTGGCTTCGGCGACATGGACGCTCTCGCGATCGGCCCCATAGCAGGTGAAGTTTCGGCCCAGTTTGACCTCTACTGGAACAGTGAGTGGGCCTACCCCATTGCCGCGTTCGAATGGAAAGAACTACTTGAACAAGCCGATTTCAAAGCCTTTCGAGAAAAGTCCGACCAATACCTGGAGGAAGCTCGCCAGTCGGCCTACGGCGATATATTGCGTCAATACGAAATGACCACCATGAAGAGTATTACCGAGCTGAAATTTGTTTGGTCAACATGGTTATTGGCCTATGACCAGCCCAGTAAGGTAGAAGCTAACAAGGTGAGTGCAGAAACCCACCTGGCCCCAAAACTGCAAATGGGAATGGATAAAACACAACGAGACCTGATTATTGTATCCCCCTACTTCGTCCCCGGAGACGAATTTACCGGCTACCTTGTAAGCCTTGTTGATCGCGGAGTCAGGGTACGCATTCTAACGAACTCACTGCAGGCCAATGATGTTTCGATGGTTCACGCGGGATACATGCGTTATCGCGAAGACCTGGTCGCGGGTGGGGTCGAGCTTTTTGAATTCAAGGCTGATGCCAACAAGGTGGTTCGCAAAGAAAACAGAGAGAGCGGGGAAGAAAACAAGGAAAAGCGCCGTATTGGCGCCTCCAAGGCAAGCCTGCATGCAAAGTTCTTCAGCTTTGATGAAACCTATCTCTTTATAGGTTCGTTTAACCTGGATGGACGATCAGTAGCGCTCAATTCCGAGCTAGGCGCCTACTATGCCAGTCCGGAGGAAGCGAAAATATTATCCCAGGAATTCGATGAGATGATACTGCAAATTGCCTATCAACTAACACTGGATGAGAGCGGTGACTTACAGTGGACGACCGAAAGGAATGGCGAGGAGTTGGTTTTCTTTAAAGAACCTGACACCACCTGGTGGAAACGTTTTAGCACCGGCTTCCTGTCAATTATTGTGCCTGAGTCGCAACTCTAGCGAACACTTCGACGGCTAAAGATCAGCGTAACGCCCAGCACTGTTGTCAACACCAAACAGCACAAACCCATGATCGCGACAACATTGTCGACCTTACGATTTCCCGTCCAGCGCAGGTAATGGATATCGTATAGCGCGTCTATCAATGCTCTGTCTTTGCCATACTGTTCGATACTCAAAGTATCCCAGTCGAAGCTCAGCCGCACTCCGCTGGCGGTGACATAGCCGTCAGCAGATTTTGCTACGCTCTCACCATAACGCTTCTGATCGACACTAATTGCATCCTCTAACAATTCCTTGATATCAGCGGAAGCCGGAAGGCCGCGCTTTGCCATAGTGTCTGCGTTGTACTGTTGCCACCCGTCTTTCGTTTTGGCCAGCAGATGTGTGCCCAGAACCGTTTGCACCTGCCGCACCTCCAACCACTCGTTACGGCCGGAAGGTATCGACAGTCCGGGCAATGAATAGTACCTGGGAGTCAGCTTTTTATAGGCATCTCCATACCCGGGTTGGAACAGAAAAATAGCCCCCGTGGCGCACCAGCCCAATAACGGTAATAACAAGATCACCCCCAACCATTTATGCAGCTTGCCAGTCATCATCTTTGACCGTTGGCAAAGGTCATGCCATCCCTAAAGCCCAGGTTAAGGTTTCGATAATTATTCATCACCTTGCCCGAACGCTATTCACTTGAAATTTTTAGCACAGTAGCTGCAACACCCAAAAGAAGGTCGCTATGTCACCCGGGGTCTGTCATCCGCGCGCGCAAAGACACCGCCACTGCCTGTCGCTTGGGACTGTCTGCAGACCACTCTTCCAAGCTTTCATCAAGCTGGGCAATTGGCTTGGCATAGGCATTGAGGCCACCTTTCTGCGAGGCCATGTCTGCAAGCAGTAATGATCCCGCCCGCTCCACTTCCAACAGGTCATCAGGCGCCAGGTTCAACAAGCGGCGCACATAACCCCTGCCCCATCGGGTTCTGTCCAGGGGCAAACGGGTAGCCTCCCAGGCCTTGCGATACCAAGCCAGGGCCTGCTCGTTATTGTCTGCATCAAGTTCAACGTAGCCCATACCCGACATAAAGTAGAAAGGAGCCTTAGAACGATCAATTCCCAGCTGCAGGGTTTGCTTTGCATCTGCGATGAGCCCCAGGTCGAAGTACACCCCCCATAAGCTATTAACCCCAGCGTGCAACTGGTAGGTATCCAACTGAACAACCAATGCGTCCGCCTGGCGTTTACCCCAGACCACTTGATCCGGGGCGGGGGATTCACCCTCAGCCAGCAATACAGTGGCCACCTCTGCCCAACCGGACAGCACGCTAGCTCTGTTCAAGAGATTCGCTTCGGCATTCTCAACGGCCGACTTGCACAACTTTGACAGGTTTTCCTGCAGCGCCAGCTGTTGCTCCCCTTGTGCAAGTTCGACGATGCTCTGACCATACCCAGAAAGCTTCATGAGGTTAGCCTGAGCCAGCGTAGAATCTGCCAAAATCTGCTCGATAGCCGCAACATGAACCGAGGCAAGGCTAGGGTCGCGAGTTTCCTCCTCCTGGCTCAACCACACTTCCATCGCAGCTAAAGCCAAGCGACTGCGTAGCAAGGTGTCGCTGGCAGGCGCGGCATCGCGCAACTGCATCAGCACATCGGTGGGCTTGTCTTCACCCAGTGCCTGACCACGATCCTGACCCCAGGAATAATTAGCCAGTAGCTGCCAATCCGAATCACTAAGCGATTCGCCCGCTAACGCGGCGGCAACGAGCTTGGCCACCGGCCGTATCTGGTTCAAGGTAAGTTCCAGCACCGCCACATACTGGGCCATGTCAATGCCACCCGGCATGCGGGTAAGCTCATCTCGCTGGGGGCTGAAGACGATCACAGTGGGCAAGCCATAAATCTTGTATTCGTCCGCGTAACGAATGGTTTCTGAGTCGCCATTACTCATATCCAGAGGCACAAATTGCCGGGATAGACGCACAAACTCGTCACGGATAAATATATTGGCCTCAAGCTCCTTACAGTAGGGGCACCACTCGGCGCCCCAATAGAGAAACAGCGGTTTATTTTGCTTCTTTGCGGTGGCAAAGGCTGCCTCAATATCTCCCTCAAACCACGCAATAGCGGCTGGCTCCGTCGTCAGCGGAACCGCCTTGGCAGCTGCTACCGGGGCGGGCGTATTGGGCGCCTCGCTGCTACACCCTCCCAGGGCGAGCAGAGTAATGATAATTGAAGCGATAGATTTAGTGATAAACATGGTTGCACGCATGGTCCTATCCATATCCTTGAGGAAGCATTAGTCCAGATCCCTGAGTGTTTCTAATTTAACCTAATCACGGGCCCAGCGCGAACAGCACTAAGCTCGGTATACGCAAACTTAGCTTCCGTCGAATGACTGGAATGTGGCTGGTTAAAAATAGATTGGAGTTGTGCCAGATAAGCCAGGGATTTTCATGAGGCAGGAATCGGCGGTGTCTATAAAAAACGCCCGCCGATTTTATCCAGTTGAACCCGACCAGATGTCAGGCCCAAGCTTGCTTAGAAGTTGTAACGCGCCTGAAGTGCGACATTATAAGGCGCTGTGTAAAAGCCGTAGTAAGCAGTGGCAACGCCAGGTGCACCTATTGCATTATTGAAAGCACCCGAAAGAGTTGTTGATGTAGGCGCCTGGTTTCCAAACGTCAGGATCTCCTCATCGGTGATGTTTTCAAACAGTACTGCAACTTGCCAGCGCCCTTCATTATCGGCGAGCGCAATGCGGCCATTCAGCTTAGTGTAACTGTCCTGTTCCAGGTTAGGGTCGAGTGTTGGTGAAACAAAGTACTCGTCGCTATAAATCAAGTCCAGACCAACAGTCAGCTCCATGGAACCGCCGATGTCGAAGAAGTACTGACCGCCGAGATTCGCAGTGAGCTCAGGCGTGAACTCGCGAGTGTCACCTGAACGATCACACAAGCCCGCTAGCTCGCTTCCATCCGGGTAGCTCGACTCTTCGCCAAAATAACATTGCGAGTTAGGGAAACTGTCAAACTCGAAATCCAGGATACCCGCAGCGTAGGAGAAGAGTAAGGAGTCAGTCGCTTGCCAGCGACCATCGAGCTCAATACCTTGCACCGTTGCCTCGCCGGCGTTGGTAACATTAAATCCGAGAGTGCCGTCGAACTGACTTGTCTGCAGATCTTCGTACTCGGTGCGGTAAAGCGCAACATTCAGTTCTGCCCTGCCATCTGCCAGTGTCATTTTACTGCCCAGCTCATAGCTGGTAGCCAGCTCTTCATCGAACTCGAATGAACCCGTGTTATTCGCCCGGGCATCAAAGCCGCCCGCCTTGAAACCCTCAGTGTAAGACACGTATACCATGGCATCTTCGGTAGCATCCCATTGAAGATTGACCGCTGGAGTAAAACTGTCCTCATCTTTGTCACAAGCCAGATTGTGGCCAATGGCGTCATCAGCACCGCCACAGTCGGTCAGTCCACTCAAATTCGCCTGCTCATTGTCAATTCCAAATCCGCCTGCATAGACAAAGGGCGCTACGGGACTACTTGTAATCGGCTGGCCCAAAATGTCACGGACCGGGCTTGGATCGAGTATGTCGACGGTGGTAATGCTTCGCGAGCCACTCTTCTCTTCCTCGGAGTAACGGCCACCAAGTGTCAAACGCCAACTGTCATTGATATTCCAGGTTACCTGCGCAAACGCTGACCATAGTTCACTATCCTGATCGTACGCGCGACGCGCGCCGGTACCGAGCAGCGATGAACTCAACGCCCCCAAAAGGCTATCGCCAGGGACAATGGTGATGTCATTCAACTCTACATCATAGTCCTGATAGAAGACCCCGCCGATCCAGTCGATGGTTTCACCTCCCTCAGAAGTAAACCTGAACTCCTGGCTGAACTGCTCAAATTTTTCCCTGCCTGAGGTATCAATCAACGACGCGCTCACAAAATCACAGTCGCACTGCTGGTAATCTTCATATTCAACGCGCGACGTAATCGAGGTCATAGTGATGTCACCAACCAGCCAGTCTATTTTCAGTGTCGCGTTGTCTACTTCAGTTTCATTGATATCGCCATTAGATTGACGCTTAAAATCTTGCTCAGCATCAAGAATGACCGCACCACCAGTCAGGCCTGCGAGTGCGGTTGCGTAAGAAGGTGAACCGCCTACTTCGACCGGGTTAATAATCTCTAAAAAGCGCCCCTTTGTGTCAAATTGGGCATTCTCAATTTTGAAGTTTGCCGTCAGGCTATCGGTGGGCTCCCAGCGGAAGCTTGCTCGTAGCACCTGCTCGTCAAGCTCGGCTTCAGGACGATCTCCCAGATTGGTATTTTCATAGTAGCCATCGGAATCACGCTTCAACGCAGCCAAACGCACGCCAAACCTGTCGCCAAGTGGGAAGTTCACAGCACCTGAAAAATCCGTGCCCTCTTGATCGAAGTTGTACTCGGCCTGAACAAATCCATCAAGGCCTTCTGTGCTCGCATGCTCGGTAATCATGCTAATAGCGCCGGCAATCGCGTTCTTACCAAACAAAATTGGCTGCGGTCCGCGCAGCACTTCTACCCGTGCCAGGTCAAGATAGGGAACGCGTGCCAACTGGGCACGTCCGTAATACACATCGTCGACAAACATACCAACGGATTGCTCAAAGGCCGGATTGATGCCCGAACTAATTCCGCGGATGGTTATATTGGTTCCAATCCCTGTCTGGTTCATGCTCAGGTTGGGCACGAAGTCAGTCAAGTCATTCAGGTTGGTAATACCCGAATCAGCTATTTTTGTAGCGTCTACCACATTCACCGAAATTGGCACATCACTGAGACTCTCGACCCGCTTCTGGGCGGTTACCACCACTTCCTCAAGAACTGCCTGGGCTTGCGCTCCCAACGAGACAACGCCGGTAGCGAGCGTCAGCACTTTCACTGAACTCCAGAATGTATTTCGCACCCTTCTCGTGGTGTCTGTTTTTCTACCGCTTTTGGTCATTTGTGCACCTTTATAATGTTATAAGCTGTGTGGTGACGGCTTCCTGCCCGCCGTTAATGCTGTGTTGCGCCTCGCAATTGCGGTTTTATCCTGGCTTTACACATCCAGTGCCGCAACTTTTCTTTCTATCATTTTTTAACTATACCCATAAGCACATCGCTTACGCGATAGCCGGGCACTGCATGCCGCCTCTAATCTTCGGCAAAACGCTGACAGCTGCAGCCAGCAAATGCGCTTCCTGGTCTCTGCGCCCTGACGGCTTATTCGATAATCATTGCATACATTTAAATTGCACGCAATTCATGATCCCAAATCCCGAGAAAGACTTTGGGTTTAGTCTGCCAGGGCCCTTATCAGCTCGTCGCAGATTTCTTTAAGCTCCCTACCCTTGGTGGCAGATAAACCGACTGTGCAAACCAGCTCATGAGGAATACCCTCAGCGCGAGACTTCAGCGCTTTCCCCTGCCTGGTTAAGCTAATAACGCGGATTCGTTCGTCAACCTCACTGTGCCGGCGCTCCACATACCCCTTCGCATCAAGGCGCTTAAGGAGTGGCGTCAGAGTGCCGGAGTCAAGGCGAAGGCGCTGCCCAATAGACTTGACATTGAGGGTCTCTTCTTCCCATAGCACCATTAAAACAATGTACTGTAAATAGGTAAGATCGAGCTTCTCCAGCAACGGGCGATAGGCCCTGACAACAGCATTGGCCGCAGCGTAGAGCGGGAAGCAAATCTGGTTTTCCAGCAGCAGCTGAGGAGTATCTTTATTATTATCACTCATGTGCAGAGTATATCAGGCAACTATATTGCACACAATTTAGATTCGTGGTGCCCCACTGACATCCAAGCACATGCAATAAAAAGAAGCTTCATGCCGCCGGGAAATGTTTTATCGATACGACCTTTTTACCGGTCACGGGGCCAGGGGCCGTAGTATCACCACTGGCCAATCATTAACCACACTTGGAATCGCCGCAATTAAGGCAGGTCATACAACCATCCATCATAATAGATGCTTTTACAGCACACTTTTTGCACAACTCGGCGCTGGTGGGGAACTCGCCGCCGGCACCGTCATCGCCGGTCTTGGCTGTGTAATCTGCTTTTTTCTCGTCCAGGATCTTTTTCTGGTGATCAGTGAGTTCAGCGGGGGCCAGCAAGCCGATATTCTGTAAATGGTCTTCAATTGCCCAGCCGATTTCTGCCACTAGCGACGGCATGAAGCGGCCGCCAGACTTGAAGTAGCCACCCTGGGGGTCAAACACGGCCTTAAGCTCTTCCACCAGGAAGGTACAATCACCGCCCTTGCGAAATACTGCAGAAATAACCCGGGTCAGGGCAACAATCCACTGAAAATGATCCATGTTTTTAGAATTAATGAATATCTCAAACGGCCGACGCAATTCGTGGTCAGTGCCGGGGTTGAGGATGATGTCATTAATCGTCAGGTACAGCGCGTGATCGGACAGCGGGGTCTTGATTTTGTAAGTCGCACCTTCCAATTGTTCAGGGCGCGATACTTTCTCGTGCATTTGTACGATGTTGCTCTCGATCTCTTCCTGCTTCTGCTCTTCAGTTTTTACCTGAAAACCAACGATCTTCTTATCTATTTTTTTATTCATAATTCTTTACCTGTAACGGGTTTCTGAAGGCCGATCAGAACTTCCCGTAATATCCCTCTTTTAATGCATCGAACAGGTTGGCTGCGGTGTGCATCTCCCCGTCATACTCAATTTCTTCATTGCCCTTGAATTCAACCGTGGAGCCATCCTCAAGGGTGAACTGATAGTTAGTGTTCTCCAGGTCCTCTTCCTTCACCAGCACACCTTGGAATGCTTCGGGATTGAAGCGGAAAGTAGTACACCCTTTTAACCCCTGTTCAGCAGCGTATAAATAAGTGTCCTTGAAATCTTCGTACGGGCAATCTGTCGGCACATTAATCGTTTTGGAGATCGAGGAGTCTACCCATTTCTGAGCCGCAGACTGTACGTCTACATGCTGCCGGGGAGTGACATTATCGGAGGCGATAAAGTAGTCGGGTAGCTTTTTACTCTCATCGTCGGTCAAAGGCATGGCATCGCCATTGACCAGTTCGCGGTAGGCCAGCAACTCGAAGGAGAACACATCGACCTTCTCTTTTGACTTTTTACCTTCGCGAATCACATTACGACTGTAATGGTGAGCAAAACTGGGCTCGATACCGTTACTGGCATTATTGGCCAAAGACAATGAAATGGTGCCCGTGGGTGCGATGGAGGAGTGGTGAGTAAATCGAGCGCCCTCCTGAATGATGGAGTTCACCAGCTCAGGCTCTTCCAGCGCCAGCGCCTGCATGTAATGACTGTATTTGGAGTGCAGGACCTTGCCGGGCAGTTTGTCGCCAAGTTTAATGCCGTCTGCCGCCATTTCCGGACGACGTCGCAGCATCTCGCCGGTCACTTCAAACTCCTCGTCCATAATGGGGGCCGCCCCTTTTTCACGCGCCAGGTCCAGACCAATTTTCCAGCCAGAAACAGCCATTTGCTTGCTCACTTCCTCAGTGAACTCAAGGGAGTCTTCCTCCCCGTACTTCATTTTCAACATGGTCAGCGTAGAACCCAGGCCCAGGAAACCCATGCCATGACGACGCTTACTAGTGATTTCCTGACGCTGCTGCTCCAACGGTAAACCATTGATCTCCACCACGTTATCCAGCATGCGAGTAAACACAGCGACGACTTCCCGATACTCTTCCCAGTCGAAGTGAGCCTTGTCAGTAAAAGGCTCTCGAACGAATCGAGTCAGGTTTACGCTACCCAGCAGACATGAACCGTAGGGTGGCAGTGGTTGCTCACCACAGGGGTTGGTGGCGCGGACATTCTCGCAAAACCAGTTGTTGTTCTTTTTATTGACCTCATCGATCAGAATAAAGCCGGGCTCCGCATAATCATAAGTGGAGCTCATAATGGCATTCCACAGCTTGATGGCGCGAATACGCTGATAAACTCGACAGGCGACCTGGCCTTGCTCGTTAGTCACATAGCCATCGGTAACAGGGAATGAACGCCATACCACTTCCTGCTCAGGATCAAGCTCCAGGTTGGCAAATTCCTTAGGTGTCACCGGGAATGAAAGTGGCCATTCGCCATCTTCTTTAACCGCGTTAATAAAGTCTTCTGTGATCAGCAGCGATAAATTGAACTGGCGCAGACGACCGTCTTCTCGCTTGGCTTTCACGAAGTCAAAGACGTCCGGGTGATGAACATCGAAGGTCGCCATTTGCGCACCTCGACGCCCACCGGCAGACGATACGGTAAAACACATCTTGTCGAAAATATCCATGAAGGACATCGGACCGGAGGTATAGGCACCTGCACCTGAAACGAACGCTCCCCTGGGGCGCAATGTGGAAAATTCGTAACCAATACCGCAACCCGCCTTCAAGGTCAGGCCCGCCTCCAGATTCTTCTGCAGAATGCCCTCCATCGAGTCGGTGATGCTGCCGGACACGGTGCAATTAATCGTCGAAGTCGAGGGCTTATGCTCCTGAGCGCCGGCGTTGGAAACAATACGCCCCGCCGGAATAGCGCCTCGCTTGAGGGCCCAGACAAAACGTTGTTCCCACTCCTGGCGCACGGTCTCGTCTTCCACCTCGGCCAAAGCGCGTGCGACGCGGGCATAGGTGCCATCTATATCCTTGTCGACCGCGTTCCCCTGGGCGTCCTTCAAGCGATATTTTTTGTCCCAGATATCCAGGGATGCGCCCTGAAGTTCGATAGTGCTGCTATTACCGCGAGCGGCGCTGCCCTGCTTGGCTAGTGATTCCAAATCTTGCCCCTTCTATGTCAGAAATTG
Organism: Candidatus Seongchinamella marina; assembly: GCF_026262685.1. Taxonomy (NCBI): domain Bacteria; kingdom Pseudomonadati; phylum Pseudomonadota; class Gammaproteobacteria; order Cellvibrionales; family Halieaceae; genus Seongchinamella; species Candidatus Seongchinamella marina. The sequence goes on along the minus strand of NZ_SHNP01000003.1, from coordinate 533,149 downwards.
CGCCCGAAAAGCGGACGCGAAGGTTTTTGTTAGACCTACCATTTAAACCTATATATCGGTACGTGAGCAACGGGCTACACAACATATTGTGAAAAAAACCGCTCTCTGTTCAGTAAACGCCCAAGCTGACTACCTACATTTACAGCAATATCAGTCCCAACATAAGAAAACCGATGATAGAAACCCCTCCAGCCAGCAGCGCGTAAGGTAACTGAGTACTTACATGCTGAATATGCTCGGTTCCAGAAGCCAACGAGGACACAATCGTTGTATCGGAAATCGGTGAACTATGATCACCGAAAATACCGCCAGATAAGACCGCTGCTACCAATAGCGTGGGGTCTACGCCCAGCGCTGACGCAACCGGCACTGCAATCGGCAGCATGATAGAGAAGGTTCCCCAGCTTGAACCCACTGCAAACGCTATAAACCCTGAGGCCAGGAACAGACAGGCGGGCAGCAGCCAGGCCGGCAGCGTCTCCCCCACCAGGCTCGCCACAAATACCCCCGTACCAAGCGCCTTGGAAACTCCACCCAGCGCAAGCGCCAACAATAAAATTGTAGCTATAGGCAGCATCCCTCCAGCGCCTTCCATCCAGGTACTGGTGAGCCGTTCCAGGCTCATGCTGCGCTGGACCAGCACCAGCATAGAGACGACCGTAAGCGCGAACAAACTGGCCCACAACACACTGGTGGAACCCGAACCGGCGAATAGGTCGCCATTCCCGGTAATCAGCAGGAAAGCAGGCATTGCGCCCACCAGGCAAGCCACCGGCAGCAGCATGTTCCAGGCATTGGGCGGCGCAGAGTCCTCCAGAATTTGGGCATCCTGCTGCACGGCCAGCGACTGCCCTGTTGCCGCTCGACGCTCGGCTTCAACCATAGGACCCAGATTAAAGTTGCGGGACACCGTAAATGCCGCCAACAGCACCGCGACGATGGCATAAAGGTTCATCGGGATAGAGGACAACAACACTTTCAGTGGCTGTTCCACCCCGAGCCCATCGAGCAAACCCAAATTGAAGGCGCCCCAGGCGTTAAGGGGTATCAGCATGCAAATGGGGGCCGACGTCGAGTCTATCAGGTAGGCCAGCTTTTCCCGGGACACCTTGAAACGATCAAACAAGGGCCGCGACACGGTTCCTGCCACCAGCACGGTAATGTTGGATTCAATGAATATCAGAACCCCAATGAACCAGGCCATCCATTGGGCACGCTTGCCGTTATCTACCCACCTACGTTGCTCCAGGAAGCGGATAAAACCAGTGACACCCCCCGAGCGCTCCAGAGTAAGAATGAAAGCGCCAATAACCAGGGTGAATACAATGACCCGGGCATCGCCGGGACTCGCCAACACCGCCAGCGAGGCATCAATAGCATTGGCAAGTGAGCCCAGTAACCCTTCGCCCAGCAACAGAAAGTAACCCAGCCAGATGCCAGTAAAGAGAGCCAGGTATACCTGCCGGGTAAAAAGTGCCAGACCAATGGCGATTAATGGCGGGAGTAATACCGTCCAGTTGGGGTCTGTCATGCCAGCCCCGAATCCAGCAGCGTAAGCTTACCCCGATCTCCATCGAGGCTGGCCATAGCGCCAACTGGAATTATCGCCTGGTCCTCTACATGGCCAATCATCAAGCCACGAATCACGGGAACGCTCAGGTCGAGGGTTCGCTCACGCAATACCTGCTCCATGGAAAAGCTGTTCCTGGTGGTCTCGCTCTCGGTGAACTTACCAAACGCAATGCCGGCGACCTCGTCCAGAACGCCCGCCAGTTTCAACTGGGTAAGCATACGATCAATTCGGTAAGGAGCCTCGTGGACATCTTCCAGGAACAAAATACGGCCATTGAATTCAGGTTGAAAAGGCGTTCCCATAAGATGGCAAACCAGAGAAAGGTTGCCGCCAATCAGGGGCCCCTGCGCCGTTCCACCGCGAATCAGGGTCAAACGGTTTTCCTTCTCCACCCGACCGGGTGCAGGGTCGTCAAATGGGGGAGGCGCCGCCAGCGACTGCCCTTTTTTAGCGCTCACAAGAGTGCGCTTGAACTGGCTATAGCTGTAATCACTAAAGTTGTCCCCAACGATCGGACCATGGAAGGTCACCAGACCAGTGCGCTGATGGATGGCGCAAAGCAGCGCGGTAATATCGCTGTAGCCCATTAGCACTTTAGGGTTAACGGCGATATTTTTGTAGTCCAGCAGGGGCAGTAAACGAGAGGACCCATAGCCGCCCCGTAGGCAGAAAATCGCATCCACCTCAGGATCCGCAAACATTGCGTTGAGGTCATCCGCCCGCTGCTGATCCGAGCCTGCGAGATACTGATCTCGGTGGTATAGGTGTTTTGCCGGTTTTACATGGAAACCCAGCGATGTAACAACGTCCCTGGCAAAGGCAATATCCTCGTCTTCGGCGACATTGCTCGCAGGGCTGACCAGGCCGATCGTCATGCCCTTGCGCAAACGCCTAGCCCTGATAATGGACCGAGGCTCTTGCGCGGCAGCGCTGGCAATACCTGCTACCAGCGGCATGGCTGCCATTGTCTTGATCAGGCTACGCCGATCCATTCCAGACTCCCTGTTTTTGACGCTACTGTATCAGCCCGACACCCGTCATAGAAACTCCAGGCCCGGCACGGCGTCGATTCCCAGACCCGGCGTGGAATTTAACTCGATCCTGGGACCATCGAACACAGTACCGCCTACAATGGGGCTTTGCCGACACAACATGGGCGCATCCAGGTCTACCCGCTTTATCACCGCTGACCTTGCGGCTGCGACATGAGCAGCGGCACCCACTGCGATTGCGCTTTCCAACATGCAGCCCATCATGCAGCTGATTCCAGCATCAGCAGCGATATCGGCAACACGCAAAGCGCCAGTGATACCAGCACTCTTCACCAGTTTGATATTGATAATATCGGCTGCGCCAGCTGCAATTATGCTGACTGCGTCCTCGTCACAAAAGACACTTTCGTCAGCCATTACTGGCGTATCCAGCGCCAGGCACACGCGGGCGAGCCCCGCTATATCGCCGGCGGGCACCGGTTGCTCAAGCAGATCTATGCTGATGCCGCGCTTGTTCAAGGCATGGATAACGCCCACCGCCTGGTCACTGGTCCAGGCCTGGTTGGCATCCAGATAAATCCGGGCTCTACCGGCAATCGCAGCAGCCACCTGAGAGACTCTTTCGATGTCCCCGTCTCCACTGCCACCCACTTTCAGTTTCAGTGTGGCAAACCCTCTGTCCACAGCATCCAGCGCACCAGCAACCATGACTTCCGGTTGATCAACGCTAACGGTAATACCTGTATCAGGCAGCGAAGAACCACCCCCGAGAAAAGCAGCAAGAGGCAGGCCGGACGCCTGCGCCGCCAAGTCGAACACCGCGATCTCTAACGCAGAACGCGCATTCACGTTATCTTTTGGCAACTGATCAAAGAGCGCCAGCACAGAGCCGAGGTCATCGAACGGCCGGCCGTCAAGAGCGGGAAGCAGGTCGCGTACCAGTGAAGTCATTATGCTCTGGTGATCCTGCCCCGTTATCGCCCTGGTAGCCGGAGCGCTACCGTAGCCGAGTTTGCCGCAATCAGATTCCAGTAACACCACCACATCTTCGACCTCGTCCACCTGCCGTAATGCAGTTTTGAAAGGCAAGCGTAAAGGTGCCCGCAGCATGGCCAGGCGATATCCCGATACCCTCACGGGTCGACGCCTCCCAGCCACATCAGCACCTTGCCCACCAATAGCCCGCCGGCCGTGCCTACCACGTAACCCAACAACGCCATTAACACTCCAACGGGCACCAACTGGCGTGAATAGGCCGCTGCGAGAATTGGCGCCGATGCTACACCTCCGATGTTGGCTAGCGACGCGATTCCGCAGGTGAACAAATCCAGACGCAGCAGCCGCGCTGCCACCAGCATGAAGCCGGCATGCACCAATAGAATCACCACGCCGGCCATTAAATAGATTGGAGCGCTTGCCAGGTCGGCAAAGGAGGTACGTGAAGCAATAGTCGCCACCATCAAGTAGAGCAGTGCGTTGGCCAGGGTCTCGCTACCGGACAAGCGTGACAGTGGCGTATAAGCGAGCACCAGACCCAGGGCAGTCACCGCCAGAATACGAACGACACTGACCGTGAAGAAACCGTCGCCACCAAGCCATTGACCAACCTGGTCCGCCAGCATTGCGCCCAGCAAACCAGTGCCAAATAACAGCAGTAACTGTGGCTCTCGCAAGCGACCACCGCTTTTGGCATGGTCGATTTTGACATCCAGTTTGATCGGATCGGCGCGTGACCAGGCATTGAAACGATCGGCCAGTGGCACCAGCGCCAGCAGCAACATCAGCCACAGGGAGTAATCGATAGAATCGACCAGCAGGGCATAGCCCAGGTCTGCGTCCGGCACCGCCAGCGCCGTTTGCACCGCAACCATGTTGGCAGTTCCTCCTAACCAACTACCTGCCAGAGTGGCGAATACGCCCCATGCGCCCTCTCCAAGCAGACTGCGGAACAATAAAAAGGCCACCAGACAGCCGATGATAATGCCCATGGCGGCCACCAGGAACGCCGCCAATAAGCGCGGCCCCAGCTTGAGCAATTCGCCTATTCTGCATTGCAGCAGCAACAGCAAAATCATGGCTGGCACCAGCAAACGTTTAATTTCAGCATAGGCCTGGGATTGAGCATCGTTGACGGCCCAAAGGCCACCCCCAGCGAGCAACATGGCACTCATATAGGTCAGCACAATGGGCGGCAGCCAGCGGAAGACAGACCATTCTGGTCGATTCTGCCCCAGCCATATCAGCGTGCCCGCCAGCATAACCAGGGACGCCAGATATCCGGCGACGCTGCTGATCACATTAACTTCCCCGTCGTTTCTTATGTCGCTAGCATGCGACATCCCCGTGAAATTCTCAATCGAGCAGGAAGCAGGTGCGGGCTTATCATAAAAACCTTATGAGGCGGCTTTGCAGAACCTGTTCTATTATCACTTGTACGACCCCTGATGATTTCCAAAGAAAAGGATTCCAGATGCCACGCATTCTGCTCTACATCATTCTCGCACCGGTCATTTTAGTGATTGTTGCCGCCCTACTCATCCCCGTCATGGTGGACGAGGAAAAAATGCTGCAACTGGCTGCCGATGAGGTGCGTAAACAGACCGGTGCCGAATTGTCCGTACTCGGAGGCGCTGACCTCAGGATTTTTCCAACACTGGGATTAGCACTGGCAGACGTGTCACTGGATATGCCGTCCGATCAACAGCCCAGCTTGCAGGCAAGGTCGCTCAATATTGGCGTGGAGCTAATTCCCCTGTTATCTAAAGAAGTCGCCATCGAGACGATAGAACTGGATGGTGTTGTCATTAAAATGACCACTGAGCCCGAGGCGGCGCCCATCGATACCAGTAAGCTAAATGACAAGCAACTGGGTGAATTTTATGCCAAACGCCAGGCCGATATCGATGAGGCGAGGCAGGCAGCCTCGACAGAGGCGGCGGTTGCTGTGCCGCTAGCACTGGAAGTCGCCAGCCTCAGCATCACTGATTCGCGCATTGAAATGACTGAGGTAGGCGGTGACACCAGTATCATCGAAATCGATAACCTGAAGGTTAGCGGCCTCAACCTTGAAGGCCGTTCAATTCCACTGGAGGGATCGATAATCCTGGCGGGAGATGAGCCGCTGGTGGTTATGTTCAATGGCTCGGTGGTGGTCAGCCAGGAGACTCAGATGCTTGGTATTGAAGAGATGGACCTTACCCTAAAAGGCGCCCTGGCTGAGACAGTCGCCCTGAATACTTCCGGGGAAGTCGATATGAATAGACAGGTCGCAGACCTGAAACTGGTCGCGACGATTGGTGACACCAGAGCGGATGGCCAACTGCGTTACGCCGCTTTTGAGAGCCCGCAAATCGACACACAGTTGCGCCTCAATCAGTTCACCCCGGCACTGCTGGCACTGGCGGGGCCCGAAGCGGCCGATACCAAACCGGTTCAACCAAGTCCGGAGGAGGCCGAGGATACTCCGCTGCCACTTGACGCGCTGCGCGTAATAGACACCCGTGCCGATCTCAGCATCGACAAAGTCATCTGGGGTGCCCACCAGGTAGACAACCTGAAGGCAAAACTGCGAGTGAATAAGGGCGCGGCGAACTTCCCCAGCATCACCGGCGATATTCACGGCGGCAAACTGGACATGAAAGCCAGTCTCAATGCCAAAAACAGCCTGGCCAAGATCAACACCCGGGGGACGCTCAGTAATGTCGATATCGCCCAGGCCCTGGTGGCCTCCGAAGTCGAACCCGTTCTGAGTGGAAAGGCCAGCCTGAACTGGAAACTCAACGGCGAGGGCAATACCAGCGGGGCCATCACTCAGACCCTGAAAGGGCCTATTGACCTGCTCACGGAACAGGCCGTATTAAAAGATATGGCGGTCGAAAAAATGCTGTGTGAAGGCGTTGCGCTGGTTAATCAGAAGAGTCTGGCGGCGGACTTTCCCAATAGCAGTGCATTCGAGGAGTTATCGGTAAGAATCAACCTGGGCAATGGCAAAGCACGCTTACAGCCGCTCAAGGCAAAATTCCCTGATATACGTCTGGTAGGCAAAGGCGCACTGGATATAGTCACTATGGACTTCGATGCGACCTTTGCCGCAAAACTGTCTGCTGGTCTAACCAAACTGGATCCGGCCTGCAAAGTAAACGACAGCATTACCGCCATAGAATGGCCGGTAAATTGCGAGGGCAACGTGACCGGCGAACCAGCCGATTGGTGCTCAGTAGACACTACTGGAATTATCGAAGACCTGGCGGGCAACGAGCTAAAACGTAAAGCGCAGAAAGAGGTCGAGAAAAAATACGGGGAAGAAGCAGGAGGTCTGTTGAGAGGTCTGCTGGGCAGGTAACCCGGCTATTGTGGACGGCCAAAAGTACCGGTGGTTAAAAGCGGCCAGGGGCTTGGCATCGTCAGCTACAATCAGCTGGCGTGTTCCTGGCAATACGGATTTCATCGCCAAAGCGGGTAAAGTTATTCCAATCAAAGGCCAGCAGAACATCGTATTGGCTGGCGGCGGTATAGCGCTCAGTTTCTGTCAGCTTCAGTAATGCGGCGGACTCGCCACCACGAATCTGCGGACCGAACGCCTTGCGTAACAAACCGCGTCCGCCCTCTTTGGCCCAAGCTTGAAGCAGCAGTTCCCCTACAGATATAACGCCGGCGCCTCCGGCTCCGGTTATCGCAATAGCCAGCTCCGTGCCGGCCATACTCACCCACCCATTAGTAAAGACTCAAGCATAGCGATAACAACAGCTATCGCTAGCGCAAATCCCGGGAAGCTTGTCCTGCCTCAATTAAAAACTTCGCGTCAGGCCGCTCGCAGCGCACGACCCAACGTTTTTGTACCCAGGGCTTCGGTATGGTCACCATTGCGCCAAACAGCTTCGCCATTAATGAACGTATGGGTGACAACACCGTCGGAGCGGCTCACCATTTGCTGGTGCTCGAACAACTCGCGGTAGATCAGCTCTCTTCCGCTGGCATCGTCCCAGTCACGCAACGCCTCCGGATCGATCATGGTGATATCCGCCTGATCGCCCAGTTCCAGAGTACCCACATCCAGCCCAAAAAACGCAGCGGGCTCGCTGGTGAGTCGTTTCACGATAGTAGACACAGTTTCCAGTGACTTCTGCTGAGCGAGCTTCAGGGAGTTCAGGTTGGCATCGAAAAACGCCATATTAGTGATGTGCGCGCCAGAGTCATTAAATCCAGGCAAGGTGTGCTTATGTAATAATAAATCCAGCGTGGCTTTGTTACCGACATTTGCCACATCAACCCAATACCTGAAGCCTTTGTCATATTCACGCATCATATGCAGCATAAAGTCGGCGTCGTCGAGAATAGGCCGTGGAAACTTGTCAAATGCGTCACGCTCGGCATCTGAACGAGCCTGGTCAGCCTGTCCCCGTTGGTAAGCTGTAAGGCGATTGTACACTTGCTGAAAGGTCTCCCCGTCCCACTCGGTGATTGGAGCACCGTCGAAAGTCATGATGCCAAAGTCCCTTGGAACCACCACATCAGGCATGCCCAGCCTGGCCTTAATGCTGGCGAGATCATTCTCACCACGACCGTGATGCCAGTCATCGCGAAACTGCTGGATAAATTCGGGATCGTTGAGCAGTTCCCTGCGCCCGTCTAAGTCGTCATATTCCTTGGCGATGAGTTTGCAGGTCGAGTCCAGCTCCTCAAACAGCGGACTCACAATACCGTCAGACCAGATTCTGAAGCTTGTTCCCAGTGCCTGAAAGTGCATATTGCCCTTGAACAGGCGACCGTTCATCAGCGCCGCAAAGCCCAGGAAGGCCTTCACCGCTTTAGGCGCCAGAGCAAACTCGATCGCCGATAGCGCTGATGTTTTCAGTGTCTTGCCGAACAATCTGCCGCTGGTGAGAGTGAAGTAGAGAAACGCCTTCAGGCGGTTTTCGAGAATGGGGGTAGTCTGCCAAACCCTGTCTTTGCCACGCACCACTCCCAGCAGCCTTTTCAGTTCTCCAAAACTGGCAAATTGGGTGGGAATTCGCTTGTCGGTATGCGGGTCGTTAGACAAATAATGGAAGGGCAGGCCATCGGTACTCATACCGATATAGCCCTCGTCCATAGCCGTATCCAGCAGGCTTTCCATGCGCTTCATTTCTGTCTCGGTGGGCTCCCTGGAAATGCTCTCGCTCAGGCCCATCGCCTCGACTCGCAACATGGAATGGGGCAAAAACACTCCCACATTTGGGCCCAGGGGCATACTGTCGAAGTGATCCATGTATTCACCCGTGCTCTGCCAGGTCACCGCTTCAACACACTTGCGCAATACCGACTTGGGTATGTTCTCCACCCGGGTAAAACAATCTACGATGGGGTCTTGGCCCCCCTCTTGCTGACTGCCGAAGCAGGTTCCCAAGCTACAATTGCCGACCAGCACGGTAGTGGTGCCATGGCGCACAACCTCTGGCAGCCCGGGGTCCAGGTCGACCTCCAGATCCAGGTGGGTGTGAATATCCAGCAGGCCCGGCATCAGCCATTGCCCTTGCCCGTCGATCACTTCGGCTGCCATGGAGCGCGGCAGAAACATACCTTTGGCCGCGACACGGCCTTCCTTGATGGCAATGTCCATCTCTCGGGGCTTCTCACCGGTGCCATCAAATACCAGTGCATTCTGAATGAGGGTGTCCCAGGTCTTTCTGGACATGTTCGATCTCCTGCTTTTTCGTTTCCTGATTGGGCTATCATGCTCGCACACACGTATATAGCAGATCAGCCGTCATCAGGATAGTTCAAACCATGGGTCCGATTCCCTTCGACAATACTTATGTCCAGCTTCCCGAGGCGTTTTACACTCGCCTTGGGCCCCGCGAGGTTAAAACCCCCGGCGCGATCAAGGTTAACCGGGAACTGGCAAGTTTGCTGGGCATAGACCCTGACTGGCTGGAATCCCCCGAGGGGGTCGCTACAGTTGCTGGGAACTACCTGCCACCCGGCGCTGCGCCACTGGCGGCGGTCTATGCCGGACACCAATTTGGCAGTTATAACCCCCAGTTGGGAGATGGCCGTGCTCTTCTGCTCGGCGAAGTGCTTAGTACGCAGGGTCACCGCTACGACATTCAGCTCAAGGGTTCCGGGCCTACGCCCTACTCTCGCGGTGGCGATGGCCGCTCGCCACTGGGCCCCGTGTTACGCGAATACATCGTCAGCGAAGCCATGCACGCGCTGGGCGTGCCCAGCACCAGGGCACTTGCCGCAGTGACCACTGGAGAGCAGGTCACCCGGGATAGTTTCCTGCCCGGTGCCGTGCTTGCCAGAGTGGCTTCCAGCCACATTCGCTTCGGTACGTTTCAGTTTTTTTCTGCACAAAAGAACCTGGATGCCCTCAAGACATTGGCCAGTTATTGCGTGCAGCGACACTACCCGGAGCGCGCCCAAGCCGACAATCCGGCGCTTGCGCTTTTACAGGCGGTCACCGCTGCACAGGCCGCCCTGATACCTCGCTGGCAATTGCTGGGCTTCATTCACGGCGTAATGAATACAGACAACATGCTGATCTGCGGCGAGACTATCGACTATGGCCCTTGCGCTTTCATGGACGAGTTCGACCCGGCAAAAGTGTTCAGCTCGATCGACCATGGAGGCCGCTACGCCTACCGCAACCAGCCTGGAATTGCTCACTGGAACCTCGCTGTACTTGCGCAGGCACTGCTGCCCGTGCTGCATGAGGATCAGGACAAAGCGGTAGAGTTGGCGCAGGCCACCGTAGACGAATTTCCCGCGCTGTTTGAGGCGGCACACCTGCGAGGGTTGGCAGACAAACTTGGCTTTGATGAAATACGTGAGTCGGACAAGGCCATTGTAGACGAGCTCTTTGAGCTTATGGCTTCAGAGAAACTCGACTTTACCCTCTGCTTTCGACGTCTTTACGACCTGGCCTGCAATCCCGACCAGCAGGTTGCTGAGCTGTTTGAGTTTCCCGACGCTCTGGTGCCCTGGTTGTCACGCTGGCGCCAGCGACTGGACACTGATCAACTGGCAGATAACACCCGAGCAGAGCGAATGGCGATGGCGAATCCTGCCTTCATTGCCCGTAACCATCTGGTGGAGGAGGCCATCAGGGCCGGCGAAGATGAGGGTGACTTTGGACCTTTCTTCAAGCTTATCGAGCGCTTGTCAGGGCCTGGTCAATACAATGCTGCAGCGCGACATTATGCAAGCCCACCACTGGCAGGACAGGAAGTTGCACAGACTTTCTGCGGAACCTGATCGCCCTACAGGCAGGATAATGGTTTAATTTATCAATAACACTTTCAACTTCGCGGAGAGACCCAAGAACCTTTATAATGCCTCACCCATCACTGCACCCAACTGAGTCCAGCAACTTGAGCACAGAACTTTTCGGTAAAACGCTCTCCGGTCCGTTTACCATCCCCTCCGGCATTGTCACCACCGCGGTGCCGATCATTCAGTACATTTTCGACCACATGCCCGAGGTGGGTGTAGTGACCACCAAGAGTATCGGCCCGGAACCTCGCGATGGATACCGCGAGCCAGTGCTCAGCCAATATGCCCCCGGCTGCTTCGTTAACGCGGTCGGGCTGACCAACCCCGGGCCACAGCGATCAGCCGAGCTCATGGCTCAATTGCGGGTACCCGAGGATCGCTTTTTACTGACCTCCATCTTTGGCGGCAGCATCGACGAATTTGTAGAGGTCGCTAAAATTCTGGCACCCGTGTCAGACGGACTAGAATTGAACCTGTCTTGCCCACACGCCAAAGGCTATGGCATGGCTATGGGTCAGGACCCTGATATGGTCCGAGAAATTGTCGCCGCGGTTAAGGCAGTAGTCGATATACCGGTGATTCCCAAGCTCACTCCCAACACCCCAGACATCACTGTAATCGCCATGGCTGCCGAGGCCGGCGGCGCTGACGGCTTTTGCGCGATTAACACGGTTGGCCCCGGCTATACCTCTGCACACGGTCACCCCGTACTGAGCAATGGTGCCGGGGGAATGTCTGGCAAGGGCATTCTGCCTATCGGGCTCAAGTGCGTTAAAGAGGTGGCCGAAGTCAGTGACCTGCCCATTATCGGTTGTGGCGGTGTATCCAGCGCCGATGATGTGCGCGCCTTCTTTGATGCTGGTGCTGGGATCGTCGGCGTAGGGTCGGCGCTCACCGGCCTGACGACTGACGAAATCGGCGCCTATTTCAAAACCCTGGCCGCGGACATGGATCGCGACCAGAACAGAGCCGAGTCACATATCCGCTATGACGTGGACATGAACTTCGCGCCAGTGATCCTGGTCAAAAATGAGAAAGTTTGTGACGACATCACCATCCTCACTTTCGACCGAAAACTGAATATTCAAGCGGGCGAATTTATTTTTCTTTGGGTGCCTGGAGTCGGCGAAAAGCCCTTCTCCGCACTGACTGACGACCCCTTCTCTCTGGTGGTTATTGATGTAGGCCACTTCACTCACGCAGTGCTGGACCTGGCCGAAGGCACAGAGTGCTATGTTCGAGGACCTCATGGCATCCCGGTGGATCCACCCGAGGGTGCCAAAGTAATGGCGGTGGCCGGTGGCACCGGCCTGGCCGCGGTCTATCAGGTCGCCAGAGACTTTGGCAACGCTGAGGTCTTTACTGGCGCCCGCACCGCCGAGCGCTTGTATTTCCTCGAAGAATGCCAGCAGATTGCCGAGGTACATGTGGCTACAGACGATGGCAGCGCCGGCTACCACGGTGTGGTCACTGAGCTGCTGCGGCAGCGACTCAAAGAAATGTCAGCGGAAGAGCGGGACACCCTGGTGTTCTATAACTGCGGCCCATCACCCATGGTGCATGCGGCAATTGCCGTGCAACGGGAGTTCTGTCGAGACGATCAAATCTTCAATGCCATTGACTACCTGACCAAGTGTGGTGTCGGTATTTGTGGAGCCTGCGCAGCACCCGATGGCAGAAGACTGTGCGTTGATGGTCCTTTCCTCTCGGCATCCTGACCACCCCTTAAAATGGGGCGCCCCTCGAGAGAAGCGCCCTGGCCATATGGCCACTGCAGCAACACCGTTGCCCACTGCGCGCGCTGGTTCGCTTGCTTAAGGGCTGCCCGGCGTATGCTCATGAAACTTCCCCCCCACTCAGCGGTCAAGTAAGATGCCTGCCTGAGCAGTAACCACACCCGGACGACAGGAGTCACTCACATCATGCCTAAAGGTGTCTATCACGCCCCCTGGGAACGAGCCTTTGACCGTATCCTGACCCCTCTGGAAGATTTCATCCATCGCCAGACCACCTCCGGCATACTGCTGATGATTTGTGCCGTTGTGGCGCTGGTGATTGCCAACAGCCCAATTCATGAGTCCTACGAGCATTTCCTGCACGAACAAATAGCTATTAGTTTTGGCAACAAGGCCTTCTCGCTGTCCATTCACCACTGGATTAACGAGGCCCTGATGGCGATGTTCTTCTTCATCATGGGCTTGGAATTGAAGCGTGAATTATTGGTGGGAGAACTGTCTACTCCCAGTCAGGCACTGTTGCCAATCATGGCGGCAATTGGTGGCATGGTGATTCCTGCGCTAGGCTACCTTGTCTTCAACACCAGCGGACCTGACACCAAAGGCTGGGGCATTCCCATGGCCACAGATATCGCTTTTGCAATCGGGGCGCTTAGCCTACTGGGACCAAGAATTCCCAAAAACCTGATTACCTTTCTTATTGCACTCGCCATTGTTGACGACCTGGGTGCGGTGGCGGTAATCGCCCTGTTCTACACGGAAAATATCGACACCATGGCGCTATTTTATGCCGCTGTGCTCACCTTTTTTTTGCTTTCATTCAACCTCGGCGGCGTGCGCAGGCCGCTGCCCTATGCCGCCGTTGGCATTTTGCTCTGGGCTGCCATGTTGGCGAGCGGCATTCACGCGACAATCGCGGGTATCGTGGTCGCTTTTGTCATTCCCATTCGGCCCAAGTTTGAGCCCCACACCTTTGTCAAACGGGTTGATGAAACCAATAAGAAAATGGAGAAATCGATCAGCGAAAATGCTGACATCATTCACAACAATCATTTTCGAGCGCTGGTCATGTCGCTGGACGACGGGGTGAAATTGGTTCAGGCACCAGCCCAACGCCTGGAGCACTCGCTGCACCTGCCAGTGGCCTATCTGGTGATTCCCATTTTCGCGCTGGCCAATGCCGGAATTCCTATCGATTTCGCAGAGTTCAGTGAGGTAGTTTCCAGCCCTATTACCCTGGGAATAATATGCGGGCTGCTACTGGGTAAACCGCTTGGCATTGCCGGCTTCACCTGGGTCACGGTGAAACTGGGAATGGCAAAACTGCCCGACGGCCTGAACATGAAACATGTTCTTGGCGTGGGTCTGTTGGGGGGCATCGGTTTTACCATGTCTATTTTCATCGCGGACCTTGGCTTTATTAACAAACCGGAGGAATTGCTGGCAGCCAAAACCGGTATTCTCCTGGCTTCAGCAATCGCCGGCTTCGGGGGCTTCTTCTGGCTCAAGGCGAACACCGTTAAGCCCTAGTGCCGTAGCGAATTGATCTACATAGAAAAGCTGGACGTTCACTGAAAAGAGCAGGCCGTTAATCTGGGTATTGGGGTTTTAGCTGCGGCGGATCAGCGCTGGCGTACGCTGACTTTCGAAATGGTCGGAATCAGCTCTTCAAATGCTGAGACAGGTCACCCGATAAGCGCGGTATGATTTGCCGACTAGTGAAATACCAACCCGACTTGTCGCAGGCAAATTCGTCTACATAACGCCCCGCCATTACTGCCTGTAAAGGCAGTGATTCCGTTGCCTGCAGCACTGTGAAATAGGAACGTGCACCTGCACGATCACCTTCCACCTTCACTTGCACGTTAGTAGTGATATGGTGACTGAGGGGCGTGCCGTCCTCATAAATGCGCGTAAATGCAGCATAAACGCGCTCAATGGCCTCGCTGCCTTGGGCGTGGACCTCTCCATCCGGGCCTATAAACTGGGCCTGCGACAACAGTTTTCCAATCGACGTGATACTCCCCTCATCTATCAATTCAGCGTACCGATAGATCAGGTTTTCTATTTCTCGCTCCGGTGACATGAAAAGTCCTCGTCAATAACAACAAACGTACCAGGCCGCTAACAACCCGTTTGCACTCGGCCTGAACTTAAGCCCGCTAAAATCAGGCTTTGGAGGCCCGGGCACGCTCCTGGCGATAGTTACGCACATCGCCCCGGTTCACCCCGTCTATGAATTCCCTCACTTCACGCTTGATCTCCGGTGCGTAGAAATACAGACCCAAAATATTGGGCACCGAAATCAGAAAGACCATGGCGTCCGAGAAGTCCAGAACAGCTTCAAGCTGGATCATGCAACCCAGTGCGAGAAAACCACAGAACACCAGTTTGAAAATATTTTCACTCACGGGGTGCTCACTGAACAAGTAAGTCCATGCCTTCAGTCCATAGTAAGACCAGGCAATGGAAGTTGAAAATGCAAACAACAGGGCAGCTACCGCCAGCGGATAAGGCGCCCAACTGAAGTGGTGCTCGAAAGCCGCCGACGTCAGGGCAATACCTTGCAGCCCCTGATCCATCAGCCCTGCAGGATAAGCAGTTACCACGATGACCAGTGAACTCAAGGTACAAATGACAATGGTATCGATAAACGGCTCTAGCAAAGACACCAGTCCCTCGGAGGCAGGATGATCTGTTTGCACCGCCGAGTGAGCAATTGACGCAGACCCCAGTCCCGCCTCATTGGAAAACAAGGCACGCTGGAAGCCCACAATAATGGCGCCCACCATACCGCCGGTGACACTCTCCAGGCTGAATGCACTGCCGACAATCAGACCAACGGCAGCGGGAATATGCTCTGCGCTCATGGCAATAATGACCACTGCCGACACCATGTACAGGACTGCCATAAACGGCACAATTTTTCCTGCCACAGCAGCGATAGAACGGATGCCGCCAAGAATCACAACGCCCACCAAAGCAGCGATCGCCAGACCGAACAGCCAGCCTTTATCGACAAAGTAGCTAGAGTCGCCGCCGGTGATAGTGACAAACTGAACGTAGGCCTGGTTGGACTGAAACATGTTGCCGATGCCCAAACAACCAATTACCAGCGCCAGCGCATAGAACCTGCCGAGACCTTTACCCATCAGAGGAAAGCCCCTGGATACCAGATAGTGCTCGAGGTAATACATGGGGCCGCCGGACACCGATCCATCCGGGTTGTACTTGCGGTATTTCACCCCGAGCGTGCATTCCACCAACTTAGTGGACATGGAAACAAAGCCGGCGACGATTAGCCAAAATGCGGCTCCAGGCCCGCCAATCACTATCGCTACTGCGACACCTCCGATGTTTCCTATACCTACAGTGCCCGATACGGCTGTGGCAACCGCCTTGAAGTGCGAAATCTCACCGGGGGCCTTGGGGTCATGATAGTCGCCTCTGACCAGGCGCAGCGCCAGACCGAAGCCGCGGATGTTGATAAAGCCCATGTACAAGGTAAAAAACGTCGCCGCAACAGCAAGCCAGAGCACAATCCAGGGAATTTCATAACCAAATAGCGATAACTTATAGAAAACAAAGGAGGACAACGCGGCCGCTAACGGACGAACAATCGACTCCACCGTTTCGTCGATTCCACCGGCAAAAACAGAGCGGCTCAGCAAAGCTCCAACTATCAGAACCACTGTATTCGACAAACCTCTTACACGATTCATTCATCCACCTATTGTTATTTGTTAGGTGCAGCCTAACCCAT
Organism: Candidatus Seongchinamella marina; assembly: GCF_026262685.1. Lineage (NCBI taxonomy): Bacteria > Pseudomonadati > Pseudomonadota > Gammaproteobacteria > Cellvibrionales > Halieaceae > Seongchinamella > Candidatus Seongchinamella marina. The sequence continues at coordinate 516,832 of NZ_SHNP01000003.1, read as the reverse complement.
AGTGCAATAAATTGCCTCGGTGCAGGGTTTGTTAACGAACAATGACCGCAGACATCCTTGGTGTTAAAGCCTGCTAATGAGACATTGCTTATCTGCATCAGCCCATAACAAGGAATATCCATGAGCAGTGTCATTGAGGTCACCATCAATAATCACGTAGCCCACCTGCAATTGAATCGACCAGACGCGCATAACGCTATCGACGGAGCGATCATGAATGGGCTACTGGATTTTGCCCGGCAAATGATGGACCCCGGCGAAATCCGCGCTGTCGTCATTTCAGGCAAGGGCAAAAGTTTCTGCGCAGGCATTGATATGAACTCATTCGCAGAGATGGCCAGCGGTGAACTCAATTCCGAGCGCGAGGATGTTACTGCGGCAATGGCGGATCTGAGCCCAGCCGGCGCGAACCGCGCGCAGCAACTAGGCTGGCTATGGCAGGAAGTGCCTGTGCCCGTTATCGCGGCCATTCAGGGCGTATCGCTGGGTGGCGGCCTGAATCTTGCCCTTGGCGCCGACATTCGGTTGGTACATCCGCTAGCATCACTTGGCCTGGTAGAAATCACCTGGGGCCTGCTACCGGACATGTCCGCCACTCAATCTCTACGGCGTCTCACCTCATTGGACAGAGCCAAGGAGCTGGCAATGACTGGTCGCCGCTTCAGTGGTGAGCAGGCTCTCGCGTATGGACTGGCTACCGAAATCACGACTACGCCGGTGGAGGATGCACTGGCTCTGGCCGAGCAAATCGCCAACCGCAATCCAGACGCGGTTCGAGCGGTTAAACAGGTGCTGAATCAATCTGCTCTGGTGAGCGTTGCAGACGGACTGCAGCAGGAAGCAGCAGCCAGCCAGGAAATATTGGGTTCATCAAATCAGGTGGAAGCAGTTTCGGCAAAGTTCGAAGGACGCTCTCCCAGTTTCAACGACCCGGGGTAAAAACATCTCAACTGACGCGGCAGTGGCCATTGGACAGCAGCTACGACTCATCAACCCTCGAGGAAGCGGGGCCGAGAGAAAAGTCTTTAGAAAAGAAGTTTGCCAATGGACATACCGTGGAGACTGGCCAGGTCCTGAAAGCTGATGGCTAGTAACCCGCATCCATGTTCACCACGCTAAGCATCGGTTCTCCGGCTACATAACGGCGCAGGTTTTCCACTGCAATGATAGCTCCCCGCCTGATACTGTCGCTGCCGGCTGTCGAAGAATGGGGAGTGATGATGACGTTGTCCATCAGCCACAGAGGGCTATCGGCGGGCAGAGGCTCCGGGTCAGTCACATCAAGCCCCGCGCCGTAAACCCGGCCAGACTCCAGTGCAGCGATAAGAGCGTCGGTATCGGTGCTCTTGCCTCGGCCAACGCTAATAAACAAAGACCCCTTCTTAACCTTTGCAAAGAATTTTTCATTAAACAGCCCTGCAGTTTTAGAAGTCAGCGGCAGTGCGTTTACAACAACATCCGCATCGGCGGCCAATGCCATCAACTCGTCAGACAAACCCACGTAACTGACATAGTCAGGCCCAGAGCGGGAGGAGTTTCGAATGGCCGTGACTTTCATACCCAGGCCGTGGGCGCGCCATGCCACTTCTGTGCCGATTCCTCCCAGACCGACTACTAGCAGGGTTTTATCTTTTAGCTCTCCAAAGCGCACCTGCTGCCTCAGATTATTGTCCCATTTCGAGTCCATCTGGGCCCGGTAATAAGCCGGCAGCCCGCGGGCGAGGGATAACATCATCGCGATACTGTGCTCCGCAATTGCCGGACCGGAAAGACGCTTGCCATTAGTGAACGTTCGGCCGGACACTTGCTCTGGCGTTAAGCTCGCACAGCGATCCATGCCGACAAAATAATTGTGTACCCAGATCAGGTCAGCCCCTGCGGTCATCGTCGCCGGATCGCAAAGACCAATCACCGCATCCACACCTTGAAGCAATGCCGGATCGGGTACAAAAGCTCCAGAGTCATCAATAACCAACTCGGCAGTGCCGGCGGCCCCCCTCAATTGCTGCAAATATCCTGGGGTAATCGACGTCAAAAAAGGAGGCGCGCTAACCAGGATCTTCGAGGGTGCCCAACCAGGCTGCCTACTGAGGGGCTTGCTCGCTTCGCGCAGGCCAAGCTCCTGAATGATATTCGCAGCGTCCTGATTTGGAGCAGAAGAAACCTGTGCCGCAAGACAAGAAACCAGCAAAGTGATGGTGAGCGTGATAGTAATTTTCATGGTTAACTCCGTTTAACGTACAACGATGAATCGATCAGCCCGAGATGCGTGGCTTCAAACCGAACTGAATAGTTTCGCGAAGAACACTTCAAGCCAGATTTAAACGCCGTCTCTGGTCTGAACGCCCCACTTTTTATAACACCTTAAAAGCAGATAGTAATAAATCGGTGTCATCAACACCCAGGGCAGTTGCGTCTGTAACTGCACCGACCTGCCATCAAAGTTTAGTAACGTGGGGTTATACCAGGGACCGGTTGGCATTAATGGTGCCCATGAAAGGCGAAAACCCTCTGCCAACTGCTGCTGGTACACATACATCTCTACAAACAGATTCTGGGCAATAAACCAGGCGGACAGTATTGCGAACGCGCCCCATCGCCAGGCCATAAAGGCACTGTTTGTTCTGCCATAGGCAAGCCAGACTAGAAAAACACCAGCCAACCCGACCGCTGCGGCGTCACCCAGGGAATTCAGTACCCAGTTGATGTGCATGGGGATGACCTCATTCATCGCCTGGGGTCGTCGGCTGGCAACATCCAGGCCATCGACCAGGCCATAGCTAATCCAAAGCTCCCATCCAATGGCACACAGAATGAAAGAACCGACATACGTGGCCATTAGCCAGCGAGGAAACTTTCCCACCAAAAAGAGTGCAAAAATAACCAATGCTGGCAACAGCGAAGCTGCGTAAAGCACTGTAACGGTGAACGTTTGAGATTCGCTTAAACTCATACATACTCCTTATTACGACAGAATAAAGGCGATTATAATCTCACCTTAAGCATCAAAACTTCACTTCGGCGGGCCGGTTTGCTGATGATATCAAACACGCTTGCAATTGTATTATTGCCAATCAAGGCACCCTGCGCCTGATCATTATCGATTGTGGTACCAATGACCACTAATGGCGCCTATGGTCATCCCGTTGGCGGCGTCAACGGTACTGAATGACAGCTATGCCGGGTAAGCTAGTCTCTCCAAAAAAAAAGCCCCCGCAATTGCGAGGGCTTGTTTGTTTGGTAGGACTACCCAGATTCGAACTGGGGACCTCTACCATGTCAAGGTAGCGCTCTAACCAACTGAGCTATAGTCCTAAAGAGGGCGGGCATTATAAGGCCAGTCCAACAATTGCTCAACACCCTAATTAGTCGACCGGAGATCAGCAACCAAGTGGACTGGGAACCAGTAGAACGCAGCATATCGAAGGCGACGGGGCGACAATTTAAGATTGCGAAAGCCCAGTCTGTAGGTGGTGGCTGTATTAACAACAGCTTTCTGCTGGCAGGGGATGACCAGCGTTATTTTCTCAAACAAAATTCCTCGCATCACAAGGACATGTTCGCTGCTGAAGCCAAAGCGCTTAACGTACTCATTGGCTGCCACTGTTTGCGCGCGCCTACCCCCATCGCACTAGGCGAAGACAGCAAGTTCAGTTGGTTGGCTCTGGAGTACCTTGACCTCGCACAACCTGCTCCAAGCACGAGTACTGCGTTGGGTGCAGGACTGGCCAATCTTCATCGAAACTCTACCCGCCAATTTGGCTGGGATCAAAGCAACTTCATCGGCACTACAAAGCAGGTCAACAACTGGACAGGGAACTGGGTGGATTTCTACACTCAACAACGGCTCGGATTCCAGCTGGAACTGGCGAAAAATAACGGCGCCAGCTCAGGCCTCGTCGATGCGGGGCACCGGCTCATGCAACAGACACATAAACTCTTTAGCAACTATAAACCCTTACCTGCACTGCTTCACGGCGACCTGTGGGCAGGCAACTGGAGCGCCTGCTTAGGAGGGGAACCGGTTATTTTTGATCCCGCCATCTACTACGGTGACCGCGAGGCCGATTTGGCCATGACCGAGCTATTTGGAGGTTTTGATGATCGTTTTTACCAGTCCTACCGTGGCACATGGGACATTGATCCCGGGTACACAACGCGTAAAGTGCTCTACAACCTGTATCACGTTCTCAATCACTTCAACTTGTTTGGTGGTGGTTATGCCACACAGGCCATGGACATGATAGAACGACTAAACGTAGAAGCCTCTTGAGACAAAAAGGAACTGAATTCCCTTCGCTGAGGAATGACATGACCGAGGTAAGGAACCCGAAATATGAACATTGAATTGACGACAGAACAAAAGGCGCTGCAGCAACAAGTGCGTGAGTACATGAAGACCATCATGACTCCTGAACTTATCGAGGAAATGAAAGTTGATGACCTCAAGGAAGGTGGTGGCCCGGAGTTTCGCAAGCAGTATGCTCGAATGGGTGCTGATGGCTGGATCGGCCTAAGCTGGTCGAAAGCGCTGGGAGGCAAGGAACTTTCGCATGTAGAGCAATATATTTTCACCGATGAGGTGATTCGGTCCGGCTTTGCCTATCCGTTCCTGACTACCGAGGCGGTCGCTCCTGTTATCGCCGCCAATGCCATCGAAGAAGTCCAGCAGGAGGTCGTCGGCGGCGTTAAACGCGGCGAAGTTACCATCGCTATCGGCTACTCAGAACCTAACGCGGGCACTGACCTGGCTAGCCTTAGAACCAAAGCGGAACGCGACGGCGACGACTGGGTCATCAACGGCCAAAAGATGTGGACCAGCAACGCCCACTATGCAGATTATGTGTGGTTGGCTGCCCGCACTGATCCTGATGCAGACAAAAAACACAAGGGACTCACCATGTTCCTGGTGCCAACCAGCAGCGAAGGGTTTTCATGCACCGCTGTGAGTACCCTGGGAGTTCGCACCAACGCGACTTTTTATGAGAACGTTCGCATCCCTGACAAATACAGGGTGGGTGACGTCAACGGTGGCTGGAAGCTGATAACCAGTCAACTGAATGTGGAGCGCTTATCACTTTTCACCCACGGCCAGGTGGACTCGCTCTATCAAGGCGCCGCCCAATGGGCAGCGCAGGCCAATGCCAATCCCGAAGGCAAAGTGATCGAACAGCCCTGGGTGCAACAAAACCTCGCCAAGGTAAAAACCGGCCTGGAAGCACTCAAAATCATGTGCTGGAAACAGGCCTGGTCCATGGACCAGGGGCCATTGGATATGGCCGATGCGTCCACAGCAAAAGTATATGGAAGCGAATTTTTTGTTGAACTTTATCGTCTGCTATTAGAAGTCATGGGCACGGCAGGCAGCATTGGTGCCGACTCCCCGGGCGCAGTTTTAAAAGGAAAAATCGAGTTTCGCTGGCGTGTGGGCTCTATTCTCACCTTTGGCGGCGGCACTAACGAGGTGCAGCGCGACATTATTGCCATGGCGGGGCTGTGGATGCCCCGCACACGCTAAGAGGAAATAGCAGTGGATTTCACATTATCAGAAGAACTAACCAGCGTTCAGCAACTTGCGCAGCAGATTTTTACCGACTTTACTGCCGTAGATCAACTCAAGGCGACGGAGCAGCAAGAGCAGCGTTTTGACGCCAACCTCTGGCAGGCACTGGCAGAGGCTGGCCTGCTGGGGCTTGATATTGAAGAGAGTCATGGCGGCATTGATCTCGGGTTTTATGCGCTCAGCTCATTATGCGAAGAGGTCGGCCGTACAGCAGCGCCGGTACCCGCAGTCCCGGTGCTGGTGAGTGCCGCAGGCACTTTGCGACGCTTCGCCACTGACAAACAAAAAGAGCAACTGCTCAGCGGTATCGTCAGCGGTGCCCACCTCGTCACCGCTGCACTGGAAGAATACGGCAACGACAATCCTGCCGCTCCCAGCGCCCGGGCGCAACTAGTGGAAGGAGGGTGCTCCATCAGCGGCACCAAGATCTGTGTCAGCCATGCGGCTTCGGCCAAGCGGATCCTGCTGTCGGCACAGACAGGAGAAGAATTAATCGTTGTGCTTGTCGATCCGCACGCCGCCGGAATCACACTCAGGCCTCAGACGGTAACCAGTGGAGAGGTTCTCCACGAATTGGTATTAGACGGCGTTCAGGTTCCCGATGAAGACATTGTCGCCAGAGGCGGCAAGGCCCTGGAAGCAATGCAATGGGCCCAGCAAGCCACTCGCACTGCGTTGTGCGCCATGACCGTTGGTATCAGCGACAAGATGATGCGCATGACCGGATCCTATACTACGGAGCGGGAACAGTTTGGTCGACCGGTAGCAACCTTCCAGGCAGTCAGTCATCGCGCGGCAGACTGTTACATCGACGTAGAATGCCTGCGTCTCGTTACCCAGCAAGCAGCCTCGTTAATCGACCAGGGACGTCCGGCAGAAGAAGCGGTGCTGATAGCTAAAATCTGGTGTGGCGACACTGCGCACCGGGTCAGTCAGGCTTCCCAGCACTGCCACGGCGGCGCAGGTGTTGATCGCGATTACCCCTTATTTCGATACTGCCTGCAGGCAAGGCAAATTGAGCTTAGCCTGGGCAACAGCGCCCAACTAACCGGTGAGTTGGGTGCGAGGATCGCCGAGGAGTTTCTAGCCTCGGCATGATTGCCAACTAACGCAGCATTCTGGTCGGGAAGTAACTGAGGCAATCCCATTACCTTTTGAACACCCAAAAATTCGCAACAAAGTAGTTCCACAACACCACCGCAACCGAAGCAAAGGCCTGCGCAACGAGATAGTGATAGTCCAAAACTTGAATGCTCAGGTACATGACAAGCCCATTGATAACGAAACCACATGCAACCATTGTCAGGTAACGCCCTAAGGTTGCCCCGTGGGGTGGTGGTACCTCATGAGCATCGACGGCAAAGGTCCAACCATAATGCATTAAATAATTGCAACTGACTGCCACCACAAAGCCAACACTGCTGGCAACTAAACTATCCCAGCCAAGCCAACTGACGCCCAGGTAAACCAGACCATAGTGAACCAGGCCGGTAATCACACCGACCAGGGCGAAACGAAACCCTGTTTCGACCAATTTACGCCTAGTTGCAGACACGTAGCGCCTTAATATCGCCGGCCAGGACCTGTCGATAGAGCATCGCAGATTCAGGCGTAATTTTCAGCAGAAGCTCCAAGTCACCACTAATGCCAGGGTCGGGAGCCCGCCCAAGAACAGATGCAATAGCTATAGTCTGCCGACCGATAAAAGTAGAGTAGGAGAACCCATTCATTGCTGCCCGACAAGATCCGCCTTCATCAAAATTAATCAAGGTGAAGCTACCCGGATGGTCCCAATCCCAGCCAATGGTCTGAGCCGAATAAAGGCGCGGTAATAGGGCAAGCAAAAATAAGGCGGTAAAAATCCAGCCCTGTTGAATTGTCATTAAACCTCCCTTTGCCTCCATGCGTGCCGGCTTCCCCAATAGTCCAAGAACGCAGTATCGGGCCGAAATGGCCATAAATAAAGAAACATGCATTAAAATACCGAAATCGAAAAAAACAGACGGGGTCAACCCAACCCGCCACAGCGTGCAAACCAGGCGACTTTGGTCAACTGAGCTACAATGTCCAGGCCGTGCTTATCACAGGAATTCATCGTTGACCGTCAGCAGCTCTCCCAAAGTGGTTATCGTGGGTGCTCGCTCAGCGCGCCAAGGCACCGGTCCATTCATCGCCGCAGGGCTCAGCGCTGCCGGTGCCAGAATTGGCGGCATCGTCGGCACCAGCGAGGCGAGCATCAATGCTGCACTAAACGGTCTTAAGCACGACTGGGGCATCGAGACCGTGGGTCATAGCAGCTTGTCCGCTGCGCTCTCGGCAATACAGCCTGATGCAGTCGCTATCTGCTCTCCCTGGCGCTTTCATGCGGACCAGCTGCGAGAAGTCGCGGAGGCAAACTGCCACTGCTTGGTAGAAAAACCTCTGGCATGGCCGGCATCGATAGAGAAAGTTGATTCACTGATAGCCGAGTATGAGAACCGCGGACTGTTACTCGACCTGGTCGGCCAATGGCCCGCCACACTTTCTGCATTCAGCGCGTTGCACTCAAGCATCCCGGAATCTATCGACACCTTCAGAATGAGGCTTAGCCCCATTTCAATCGGTGAGGATATGCTTGCGGACGCTGCGCCCCACTTTATCAGCATGCTACAAGCCCTCGCGGGGCCAGGGGATTGCCTTGCCTGCACGGCGGAAAGGGATGCTGACAATACCAAGCTTACGCTGACCTGCACATACAAACACGGCGGCGGATCATTATCGGCGCAGCTGCTACTGGAAACCTGCAAAGAGAGACCCCGCCCTGCCTGGTATGAAGTCAACGACTTGCGCGTCGACCGAAGCGTCACGCTACCTCAGTATAGCCAGGAGCTAATCGGGAATGGCGAACGAGTCCCCGTGGTCGACCCAATGCACCAGGTGACAGCACAATTTCTGTCAGCGTTGGACGCTGGCGCAGTCACAAAAGGCAAACTGCTGCGCAGCGCCCACCGTAACCTGCTCCAACTGGCTGCAGCCTAGCGCTAGCGCTGGCGAGCCAGTCCCCGTAGAATTGCCGCCTGTTGACTCTAGCTTTGGCAGATTGCGCCTCGAGGTATCCTTTTGAACAACAACATACCCTTGACCGACGTAGACGCTCCTATACAGGAGCCAGAAGACCAACTGGAACTGGCCAGTATCCACGATTTTGCCACCAAATTAGTTCAGCCCGGCGCCAAAGAAGCCCTGGAACACTACGTGCGCTGGCAAGTTGCCATGCGCAATGCCACCGATGCTGACGCAATTGACCTCGATCCCAGTAAAGTGCCTGATTTCGCACCCATTTCCATCAACCTGGACCTGACCACTGCCTGCAACTACGCCTGCGACCACTGCGTGGACCTGGACATCCTGAACACTGGCATACGCTTTGATCACGAGAAATTATTAGAATCGATAAAGGTTATGGCCGAGCGCGGCATGAAGTCAGTCATCGTTATTGGCGGCGGCGAACCAACCCTTTACCCCAAGTTTGAAGAAACGATTCGCTTCATGAAGGACCTGAAGCTACAAATTGCCATTGTTTCCAACGGTACTGGCAACGATAAAATCGCCAAGGTGGCCGACTGCATGGACAAGGCTGATTGGGTTCGTCTGTCACTGGACTCAGGCACAGACGCGACCTTCCAGCCAATGCACAAACCGCGTAAAGATTTCGACCTTGAAGGCATTTGCGCCAAGGTTCCATTAATCAAAGATGCGAACCCTGATGTTACCGTCGGCTTTTCCTACATCGTTACCTGGCGCGGTGCCGAAATAAATGACTCAGCTATTGTTGAAAATCTGCACGAAATCGCCCAGGCAACCAAGTTAGCCAAAGACAACCGCTTTGATTACATCAGTTTCAAACCTTTCCTCACCCGAGACGAGGTGAACAACGCCGAGGTGATTGATATCAAGGCCAACGCGGGACTGGAAGACATCATCAACAGAATCCAGGCGCAGGTGGAAGAAGCCAACACCCTGGCCGACGATACTTTTCGGGTGCATCAATCCACCGGACTCAAAGCCATGCTAAAACGCCAGACACAGTCGCTGGCCAAACAGCCCCAGCAGTGCCACATGCAGTTTTTTCGCCAGGTATTATCCCCGCTGGGCCTCTACAACTGTCCGGTTTACCGCAACCAGGACCATGGTCGCCTCGGCGATAAAAACGCTAACGCCGGCGTTGAGGCCTACGATGCAACTCGCGGTGTCACCGCAGATCTGGTGAAAAGCTTTAATGCCACCGTTGCCTGCGAAAAGGTCACCTGTCTTTATAACGATGTAAATTGGTGGATTGAAAAGCTGATCGCCAATCCTGAAGAGCTGGGCAAATTAAGTTGGGATGAAGCCGCGGAACCCGACTACTTTTTGTAACGTAACCGGCGCAATTTTTCAGACCACTGACTGTCGCGCCCTACTCGGTCCACCTGGCGATTTAGGCCGCGCCAATCCTAGCAGCTTGAAGACAGTTGTTCTTCGCACGCCTCTGTAACCATCTCAACGGTCACCTGAGTCATACAAACCTGCTCGTCTAATGGACACACTTTCTTGTGGCATGGACCACAGGGCACGTCCACGTTCACGATAGTCTCGTCGCCATGGGACGTCTCCGTCCACCTCTGCTCTGTGGGTCCGAAAACCGTAACCCTAGGTGTATCGAGCGCCCTGCCAAAATGCCGCGGGCCAGTGTCATTTCCCAGCAGCAAATCGGCTCGAACAATCAGCGATTTTAGTTCACCCAGAGTCAAACAAGGCTGGGTAAGCAAAAAACTCGGTGCGTCCATATTGTCACGAATAGCCTCTGCCAAAGGCTCTTCCCCGGGGCCGGGACTAATCGCAATCGCTGCATTGTGTAGGTTTACCAGTCGATCCGCCACCGCAGCAAAGCGCTTGGGATCCCAGCACTTGGAGGCACCGAAGTTAGCACCGGGGCATAGCACGACCAGGGGCTGCTCTGGCAAAACACCGTCTTTCAACAGCCTGGATTCGACGGCTTCATTAGCCTGGTCAGTTAGGAAAAGAGCCAGCCGATCACCCGGATGCTCCATACCCAGAGCATCACCCAGCACAGCGAAATAGTCACACAAAGGCAATGGCTGGTAACCGCCTGCCACACGATTGGGCACCTCGACCTTGTCCGTGAGTAACAAGCCCCTACCGTCGCGACTGAACCCCACACGCCGCTTGGCCCCAGCTCGAAAGCACAGCCAGGCGCTGCGCAGAGAATTGGGCAACATTACCGCGAGGTCGAACCGCCGTGCCTTTAGTCGAATCAGCAATTCCCGTTGCTGCTGTTTTGCTTCCGCTGTTTTTTTCCTCGGCGCCCAGAATTCACAGTGCTGCACCCATGGACTGCCCTCAAGCAACGGATACAGGTGATGGTTCATCAGCAAAGTGATTTCAGCATCGGGAAACCGCATGAACAACGCTCGAACAAAAGGAGTGGCCATCACCACATCACCCACCCAGGTCGGCAATACCAGAAGCACGCGACCTGGCTCTTCTTTGAACTCAAGTGTATGCATAACAGCGGGACTTTCCTGGGTGACAGTGCCCGGAAGTATATATTCCAAGGCCATTCCCCGCTACACTGCGTAGGCTGCCACAACAGGACTCCGCCCATTCTTTCATGGATAGCTTCCAAAAAATCTACGCTAATCCTCACGACCTGACCCCCATACTCGAGGCGCGACGGGAAAAAGGAGACACCGTCGTTTTTGGCAATGGTTGCTTCGACCTGTTACATGTCGGGCACGTACGCTACATGGAGGCCGCCAAGTCACTTGGAGACGTGTTGGTCATAGCAGTCAACACGGAGGCGTCTATTGCCACCAATGAGAACCGGGAACCCTCCATCAACCCCTGCGAAGAACGCATGGAAATTATTGCGGCCCTGGAAGCAGTCGACTACGTGGTACCTCTCAACGCCTCGGTACCCATTCCGCTAATCGAATTGTATCGGCCACACATTCAGGCAAAAGGCACAGACTACACACTGGATAAAATGCCTGAGCGCTTTGCGGTAGAAGCCGGAGGCGGGCGTATCGAATTTGTCGGCGACGAGAAAATCCACAGCTCCACAGCCCTACGTCAAGCGCTGCGTGAACGCGGCGAAATCTAACTCAATATCGTATTACCTACAAAAAGGAAATCAATATGCGAAGGCTTATCCCCACTCTCGCCATCGCCGGTCTGGCAATAGTTGGCACTCTCAATCCGGCGCTGGCCGACCCCAATCCTGCACTGGTCCAGGCAGTTGAAGCGCGCAGCGAGAAAGACCGCGCCCGTGATACAGCCCGTCACCCCATTGAAACGCTGACCTTCTTCCAGGTTGAGCCCGGTATGACTGTTGCAGAAGGTCTACCCGGAGGTGGCTGGTACAGCAATATATTGGCGAACTACCTTGGCGGCGATGCCACACTTTATGGCTTGAACTACTCGAAACGTCTCTGGTCTCTTTTTCCCGACCGAACTGACGACTGGCGCAAGGCGCGCGCCGCTGCAACGGGCAAATTTCCTGGTCTCGTTGCCGGTTTCACCGACAACGACATTAAGGCTGCGGGATATACGTTCAACACCCTGCCGCCAAATGCCGTTGGCAGCGTAGATCGAGTGTTGATGATACGAGCGCTTCACAACCTAAACCGCTTTGAAGCTAGCGCCGGAAGCCTCAGCCAGGCTCTGGCAAATATTCGCGGGATGCTGAAAAACGACGGGCTCGTGGGCGTTGTTCAGCATCGCCTACCTGAGTCAGCTGCGGAAGAAGGCGCCGACGGCAGCCGCGGCTACCTGAAGCAATCCACGGTCCTGGCTGCTTTTGAGGCAGCGGGCTTCAAGCTGGTGGCCGAGAGCGAAATCAACGCTAACCCCAAAGACAAGCCTGCCGCCAACGACATCGTTTGGCGCCTGCCCCCCTCCTTGAGTGGCAGCAAAGATGACGCTCAAAAGCGCGCGGCGATGCAAGCGATCGGCGAATCGGATCGTATGACATTGCTGTTTAGCAAAGCTAAATAAAGCCACGCTCATGGGAGCCTACTCCGGGCTTCCGCATTGATTGAAATAACCTAAGGTTATTAACAGAAATAAAAAAATATCATAACGGAATTTCTTGCCCTGCCAAATGACCTGCTTATACTCAAGAAGCAGGCCACAGATGATGGTTCACGCATGGGGTGAATCCTCATTATGGACCGTTTCCTGCAATCGTAGGGGATGCGCGTGGACATTTGTCAGAGATGGCCACAGCCATAGGAACGTTATCCGGTAGCGGGCCGGAACGAATGCAGCTTCGGCGGCATTAAACGCAATACCCCCAAGCGCAGCTGAGAGTTGTCTTTCAGCGGCGCTTTTTTTATGCCTCGGCCTTGATAATCCAACGCTTCCAATAACAATGCGCTAAACTTGCCGGACTATCTAAGGAATTCTCATGACCAGCATTCAACAATTGCTGCGGGATATTGATGAGTCACCCAGTGGCCCAGAAATTACCGCAGTGTTCGACTTCGACGGCACAATTATCGCCGGCTACTCCGCTACCGTTTTTATTCGCGAACAGTTCCGCAGAGGGGACGTGTCACCACGCGAGTTCCTTGAAATTATGGGCGCCATGACCAACTTTGGCATGGGCAACCTTGGCTTCTCAGGCATGATGGCGGTCAACGCCCAATTCATGCGCGGCATCGAGGAGGAGACTTACTATGAGGTGGGAGAACAGTTATATACACGACAGATAGCCCGACGTATTTATCCGGAGTCCCGCGCGTTAGTGAATGCCCATCTGTCCAAAGGGCACACGGTCGCTATCATTTCCTCTGCTACTCCTTATCAGGTGGCTCCCGCCGCCGAAGATCTGGGGATTGAGCATGTCCTGTGCACCCATCTGGAGGTTGCTAACGGCAAGTTCACTGGCGCAGTTGTGCGGCCAACCTGTTTTGGCCAGGGCAAGGTCGATGCAGCCGAGGCCCTTGCCGCCGAAGTCAACGGCGACCTGGATCAAAGCTTCTTCTATTCAGACAGTACCGACGACCAACTCCTTTTAGAACGGGTAGGCAAGCCTCGCGCCCTTAATCCCAGCGAAAAATTGGAGCGCCTGGCGCGCAAGAATAAATGGCCGATTGCCAGCTTTGGTAGTCGCGGACGCCCAAGCCTGGGTCAATTCGTGCGATCAATTGCAGCCACTAGTAGCCTGGTGACCAGCTTCATTGCCGGACTGCCTATCTATGCTCTTACTGGTTCCAAGCGAGACTCTGTGAACTTTTCTTTCTCCCTGTTTGCCGATACCGCCAGCGCCTTAATCGGCCTGGAGTTAAGCGTAAAAGGCGAGGAAAATCTGTGGTCACACCGGCCTTGCGTATTTGTTTTTAACCATCAGAGCAAGGCCGACGTGGTTATTATCGCCAAACTATTGCGACGCGACATTGCAGGTATTGGTAAAAAAGAAATTAAAAGAGAACAGCCTCTCATTGGCAAAGTGATGGAGTTCGGCGGAGTTGTGTTTATAGATCGGGCTAATTCCAAAAATGCCATTGACTCGATAGCACCCCTCATCGACACCCTGCGCGATGAAGGCAAATCGGTGGTTTTGGCGCCGGAGGGAACTCGAACTGTTTCCCCTACCTTGGCACCCTTCAAAAAAGGCGCATTTCACATTGCCATGCAGGCGGGCGTGCCCATAGTGCCCATCGTTATTCGCAATGCAGGCGACGTCGCGCCCAAGGGGGACTTTGTCTTCCGGTCGGCAACCGTCGATGTAGAAATACTGCCGGCAGTAGACACTCATGATTGGTCGGCTGACACTATTGACCAGCATGTGACCGAGGTCAGAAACATGTTCGCCCGCAGCCTTGGACAACCTGAACAAGCGGTGACCACAGGCACAAAACGGAAGCCGGCGCGCAAGAAAACACCCGCCAAGAAGAAAGCAGCCCCGCGAAAAAAAGTAGCCGCCAAAGTGACTAAGGCAACTGGCAAAGCGTCCGCTGTAAAAAAGAAAGCGGCAGCAAAATCAAAAGTTCGCGCTAAAGCAAAACCAAAGTCTGCTAAATGATCTACGCCTAAGGAATCAGTTTGAACCTGGAAGACATTTACAATACAAAAAATCCTTGGCCACAACGTGGCTCGCAGCAGGTGCTGTTTATTCTGGACGTGCGCAACGACACAGAGGAGTCGATATTACGCGGTTGGATTCATCACTTCGGCGATCAGGACAATAAGTCCTTCGAAGCACCCCAGGTCTGCATCGATTTGAAGGACGAGCGCACTGGCTTCGATAGCGGACAATTGGTCATGTCATTGGCGTTGCCGGCAGACACTTTGATTGCGCCTTTACGGGTGGTGTGGACGCCTGGAGGTAACGGCACTACTAGCCTGGGCCGCCTGCGCCACCTAATACTGGGCGACCCGCGAAGGCCCTCCAATCGACGTGGCAAAAAGGTTCTCGAAGAGCACCCCGACAGAGTGCATGTTATCGCCGGACAGCCCGACACCATGGCCAACCTTCGTCAGCGATTTGAAGCCACTAACACCGTCACCGATGAATCCGCCCAGGAAGGCTTCGCTAACTTTGTTGCCCGCCAGGCAGCGGTAGTACTGGACATTAGCGAACGTCACGTAAAAGGCGGTCGTTACAAGGTGCCACGCCACGTTTCTGCGGCCATCATGGCAAACAGTGACTACAACAAGGAAGTCCAAAAACTGGCTGAAGCACAGGGAAAGACTAAAGAAGCGCTGATGAAGGAGGCTGCCACCTACATGAAGGAGATGGTATCCACTCCCTCATCTTTCTGGCTGGATATCTATGCACGCTTCAATACCTTTTGTCTGGGCCTTGGTTATGAAGAAGATATTGTTTATAACAAGGCTGCGGTGGAAAAAATGCGCCAGGTTGTTAGAAGCAACCCATCGATTTTGTTGTGGACTCACAAAACCTATCTGGACGGCATGGTCGTACCGAAGGTCATGTACGACAACGATTTTCCGATGCCGCATATGTTTGGCGGTGCAAACCTCAACTTTCCTGGCTTGGGCCACCTGCTCCATCGAGCGGGTGCAATTTTCATAAAGCGCAGTTTCCAGGACAACGAACTGTACAAACTCACGCTGCGCTATTACATCGGCTACCTCATGGAAAAGCGATTTCCAATGAACTGGGCGTTCGAGGGCACCCGCTCTCGTATGGGTAAGTTAATGCCTCCCCGTTACGGCCTGCTGAAATACGTACTGGAAGCCTGCCACACAACGAACGCTGAAAATATTCACATCATTCCAATATCCATCAGCTACGACATTATTCGCGATGTAGAAGAGTACGCCACCGAACAAACTGGCCGCGGCAAAGGCGCTGAGTCACTCAAGTGGTTCATTGGTTACGTTCGCAGTTTGGCGCGTCCCATGGGCAAGGTCTACATGGATATCGGTGAACCTGTAGTGCTACCTAAAGCACCAGAGCCTGATGACAAACTAGCACTGTCAAAAATTGCTTTTGAAGTGGCCGTTGAGGCCAACGAAGTAACGCCGATCACCTTCCCATCTCTGGTCACCATGAGCTTGCTCGGCGCCGCACCCAAGGCCTTGACTGAAGATGAGGTTATTGAGGACTTGCGGTCTCTTCTAGCGTGGTCTGAGAGTCGAAACCTACGAATTTCCCACGATTTCAACCGGGCCTTCGCCGATCAGATGGAGGGCCTTCTAGGAATCATGATCGATGAAAACATCGTTACTCGCTATGATGAAGGACCCGAAGTCGTTTATGGCATTAGCCTGGAACAACACCCAGTCGCCAGCTATTACCGCAATACCGTTATCCACTTTTTCGTCAATAAAGCGATCATCGAGTTGGCGTTAATCAAGGCCAGCGAACAGGCCGAAGACTGCGCGCTGGCAGTTTTCTGGAAAGAAGTCGACGACATACGCGACCTCTTCAAGTTTGAGTTTTTCTACGCGCCGACTGAAGAATTTCACCAGCAAATTCGCCAGGAAATGGCTCGCTACAGTAACGATTGGGAGGAACTGTTGGGCCAGGGAGCAGCTGGCTTCGGAACGATGCTACAAAAAATGTCACCGCTGGTCGCCCACGTGACCTTGCTCACTTATACCGAGGCCTATTCGGTGGTCGCTTCAATGCTGGCGAGAAAAGAGGCCAATGAGTCGCTGGAACAAGCTAACTGCATCAGCGAGGCTCTTACCTATGGGCGTCAGGCCTATTTACAGCGGCGAATTTCGAGCGAGTCTTCCATTGGCAAGCTGCTTTTCAAGAACGGCTATCAGATGCTAAAGAGCAGAAGTCTGACAGAGGGCGGCATGGAATCACTCAAAGAGGAGCGACTGGAACTGGCGCGCGAACTGCGAGAATTGTTGCGGCGAATCGACTTAATAAGGGCGGTTGGAGTAGCCAACCGCAGCTCCAGCCCATAGGGAAAGTAATGAAGACATTGAATATAGCGGTTTTAGGCGGCGGTTCCTGGGGCACAACGGTTGCCTCACTGGTGGCGCGTAATACCGACGTCACGCTTTGGGCACGTAACCCGGATACAGTCAACGAAATCAACGCCAGACACAGTAACGAAAAGTACCTGCCCGGTGCCAAACTGCCAGACCGCCTTCGCGCGACCAGTGATGTAGGCGAAGCTATTCGCGATGCAGACGTGGTGGTAATGGGTATTCCTTCGCAAAATTTCCGAGCGGTGCTGCAAGATGTTAAACAGCATATCCGAGCCTGGGTACCGGTCATCAGCCTGACCAAGGGCCTGGAACTTAAAACCCGGATGCGAATGACTGAAATCATTCAGGAAGTTCTGCCCGGACATCCGGTGGGTGTGCTTACCGGGCCCAACCTGGCGAGGGAAATCATGGCTGGCCAGGCCGCTGCCGGCGTCATCGCCATGGAAGATGAAATCATTGTCCAGGAACTGCAAAACGTATTCAAAAGTGGTTTGTTTCGCGTCTATACCAACACTGACGTGGTGGGCTGCGAGCTGGGGGGCGTACTAAAAAATATTATCGCAATTGCCGTGGGCATGGGCGATGGACAGGGCGCAGGGGACAACACCAGGGCAGCACTCATTACCCGGGGCCTGGCAGAGGTAACTCGCCTTGGTGTGGCGATGGGGGGCCGTCCCGAGACATTTTCAGGGCTCGCTGGCATGGGCGATATGATCGCAACCTGTACCAGTCCCCAAAGCCGCAACCGCCATGTGGGGATTGAATTAGGCAAAGGCCGCAACATGGAAGAAATCATCGAGAAGATGACCATGGTCGCTGAGGGCGCTAAAAGCGCACCAGCCGTCATGGCCCTGGCCCACGAGTACGATGTTGAAATGCCCATCGCGTCGGATGTATCGCGCGTTTTAGCGGGAGACGCTACTGCCAGCAGAGCATTCCGTGGGCTGCTGCGAGTCATGGCCGGAGCAGAATCAGAGCCTGGCTGAATCTGGCGATTCTTGCCCCGCTGAGGCAGAATAGTCAGCAGTGCCAGACTCGCAGGGGCGATGAAGGCTATAAAAACTGAGACTACAGACCATGGGCATAGCAAAGACTTTCTTTGTCGCGGCGACTTTCCTCGCAGCGGCAAGTAGTGTCATCGCGGGCACTTCCAAATTCACCGATCTTCCGGGGAACCCAGATCTCAAGTCCGCGTCAGCGATCGTGCTGGATGAGTCCGGCAACCTGATTTACGGCAAGGATGTAGATACCGTGCGTCCAATCGCCTCAATCACCAAATTAATGACTGCAATGGTGGTGCTGGATTCAGGCATTGGACTGGACGAGAAGGTGACCATCACCAAGGAAGACCGGGACCTTATCCGCCTTACCGGCTCGCGTTTGGAATATGGAGCAACGCTATCTCGCAGGGAAATGATCCTGCTTGCGCTTATGTCTTCGGAAAACCGTGCTGCTACCGCACTGGGCCGAACTTACCCCGGCGGCATGGAAAACTTTCTGGTTCACATGAATCGTAAAGCGCGAGCACTGGGCATGACAAACTCCCACTTCGCAGACCCAGCCGGGCTAAAGAAAGAAAATGTTTCCACTGCTGCAGATCTGGCGAAGATGGTAACAGCGGCTGAGGAATATGCGCTGATTACCGAGGCTACAACCACCAGAAGAAAAGACGTTTATCCGTATAAAGGCCGCGGCAACCTGACCTATGGCAACACCAACCGCTTGTTAAAGAACGCCAGCTGGGATATCGAACTTAGTAAGACCGGTTATATTAACGAGGCTGGCCGATGCCTGGTCATGCAGGCAAATATCGAAGGAGAGGATGTATCGATTGTGCTGCTCAATTCCTTTGGCAAACTGACCCCCTACGGCGACTCTAACCGCCTGCGCAAATGGATGCTGGCAAACAGCTAATCACACACATTGAGCCAGAATGACATGCCCTATTTTCGACTAACTATCAATTTGATGGTCCTGGCACTTGCCGGACAAGCCCAGGCAGAGACCGCCAATCAGGAAGAATTTCCTCCGCTGGTGCAAGCTTTTTTCGGTAGCCTGATGCTTGAAGACCAAAGTGGCGACTGGAAAGATATCAATGGTGAAGACGTTGACGTGAGCTTTCCATCCTCCTTGCCCAGCGGCGGCATTGAAGCCGAGTACACCTATCACGTGGGCGACCTTTTTAAGTGGGGCTTTAATTCCGGCGGAAGCATTGGCTGGAAGAACAGCGACACCCGGATATCAGGGACCATAGGTGGTGATGGCGCGAATATCCGCTTCGAGTTAGATAACTCGCTGTTCCTGGGAGAGTTACACCTTGGCGGATTCGTTCGCGGCTATATAGGCCCCAACGTGTCGCTCTATGCAGCCGCAGGCCCTATGATCATGTACGGACAGCACCGGGTAGAGAAGGAAGAGCTCATGAGTGCATCAGGCAAGAATGAAATAGCTATCGAGGATGACAAGGCATCCAGCTTTGCACTCGGGCTTTATGGGCGAACCGGCATCGACTACCAGTACAACAGCGGGCAGCATGTTGGATTGAGTGTGCGCTATATGGCGGCAGAAATGGATTTTGACGATACAGTCGGCAATCTGGATATCCGAGGGCCACAGTTTGTACTCACCTACACTCAAATGCTGTAACGCACGAACCCATACTTCAACAATGAAAAGTACGCGCTACCCAAAGCTACAGAATTTCCTACTGGGGCCCCCTGGACTGTTGCTGGCAATCAGCCTGGTTATTACGGCCTGCGGCTACCCCGGTTCCACCCTGCGAATGATGATCACCGATTACCGGCAGTTTGAGCCAGAAGCCCTGCAGCTGGTTATCGAGGAACAATCTTCCATTCGTTTTGAACTGGCCGAAGTGCCACTGGAGAGAAGACCGCTAGGGGCATTATTAGCCGATGAGGCCGACCTTGCGCTGATTGAAAACAATGTCGCCTTTGCCCGGGGAATTCGCGCAATATTACCCGTGTTTGAAAGTGTGCTCCACTTGGCCGGTCGCGATGCCTATTTTTCGGAAAACCTTCAAAGAACGCTAAGCGGCGCCAATTTCTACATCGCCAACCGCTCTTCTGCCGGTGAAACCTTTGTGAAGCTGGTTATGCACAGAGAAGGCTATACCCAGGATCAGTATAGAATCAGCTCGGCATTTGAGGACGGAGTCACCGACTTCATAATTTATTTTGGCCCCATTAATCCCAACAACACCAGCTGGTTGCGCGATGGTTTTTCGCTCATGTCACTGGACGATCAACTCAATCCCAGGCGTAAATTCTATGAGGAAGGCATTGGTTATAGTGCGCCTGGAATGAAACCCATCATGATTCCGGCACTTACCTACGACTCGCCAGGCAACGAAGAAGCCCTGCTCACCGTTGCCGTAGACACTTTGCTAGTCACACGCAAAGAGGTGTCAGAATCTGCAATTTACGAATTAACCAAAACATTTTTAGAGCAGAAGCCCCGACTCACAGCAATTGCGCCACATCTTTTTTCGGGGATCAACGAGTCTTTTGATCCACTCGACCTAAATTTTCCCTTACACCCAGGGGCGCGCAGCTATCTGGAACGTGATGACCCAAGTTTCATAGAACGCTACGCCGAAACCATCAATATGTTGGTTTATATTATGTTTCTGCTGATCTCCGCTTTCCTGGCCTTTGCTCGCTGGAGAGATCAAAAGAAAAAAGACCGCGTAGACATTTTTTACAAGCGAGTGTTCGAGATAAGGGATGGCGGCAGCCATCTCGGAGCAGAGCAACGGTTAAGCGCTCTCTACGACATTGAGCGAGAGGCCTTTGAATCATTGATCGAGGAAAAACTCTCAGCCAACGAGAGTTTCAGGATATTGACTGACTTGCTTGCAGTGACGAAAGAAGAAATTCGAAATGAGCGAGATCAGGTGGCATCTTAAGAAACTGTAAATAGGAGGCCAGGCAAGGAGTGCCTGCCCCCTGATTGACTAGAGATGGAAATTCAAACCCAGCACTGGACCTTGCTGGTCGCCATCAAAGGCATATCCGTCAAGGCCGTTTTTCCCGTTATCAAAGTCTGTTTGCAGATAGCGGTATCCAAAGAAAAAAGAACCCCAGCCTTGGAATTGATAGTTGAGCAGCCCAATAGCGTGCACTGAAGAATTATCACTATCTCCATAGCCGTAATCGCCACGGAAGCGCCAACTCCAGCGGTCACTCACGGCCAACACATAACGCAAACCAGCTACGCCCTGCCACCAGTCGTCTCCGACGGAACTCCGCAAAGGTCGTGGGGTAATATTTGAGCCGATTTCGCTCGTAATTTTTACATCCATATCCTGATCGGCATAGCGAACCGCGCCAAGCAGCTCCCAGGTTGAAGAGCCTGAGTTAGCAAAGGTCCATAGCGCGCCGGCTTCCCACATGGTATCTCTAAATTTCACTTCTCCCAGAAGCTCGACAGGCCCTGCCGTTAGTGTCGTAGTTGGGTTCAGCTTGGCATAGTTGTACTCTCCGTAAAGCGTCAGGTCGCCTTTTTTCGCCTCTAAATGTATGGCAAAGGCACCGTCAAGATTGTCCAGAATGTCGTCTTTAAAATCGAGATCAAGGGGCGCAGCCGATCCGCCAATCGCAGCAAATCCCTCGATATTCTTGGCCCACAGGTACATTGGAGCCACTGAAAAATCCCATTCTTCCTCTTCAGCGAACGCCGTTGATACACAGCTCGCTGACACCATCAGCGACGCCAAGCCAATAGCGCGAATTTTTAGATAATTACTCACAAACTGCTCCTTAAAAATAAATGCCAACACCTCGCCAATAGAGAAACATTGATATTCTCCTTTAACTAATGCGGCTGAGACGAGGACACTAGCGTAAACATTGAAAAACAGCAACACGTCAAAAAATAGGTTTTAATCGCTATATTAGGCCCTTCTGCGGGACTCATTGCGGTCATGCAGAGTATACTTTGATGACAATGACGCCTATTAAGCTACTCGCCAAGTACCTATTGCTTACCTCCGGTTTGCTGTTGCTAATCATCATACTGGCAATTGCTGGCACAGTTGGCTGGCTAAAATACGATAACGACAATGCCAAATGGGCGCTGGAAGAAGTCGTCTCCCGGTTGCTACAGCGAGAACTGGAAATCGAAAAAATTCATGAACTTCAGGTAGGTCAAAACGTTTTCCTGCTGGCCAGTAATGTAAGGCTTGCTAATCCGGCCTGGGCTTCTAAAGCACCGTTCGCGCGCAGCGACAGGCTATTACTCGAAATCAATGTCCCCTCGCTGTGGCGAAAAGGCCCCATCGTCATCCACCGGGTTGAGTTGACTAACGCTGAACTGAATCTGCTATCACACAGTGAACACGCACCCACATGGAACTTTTGGCCAGAAGAGGAGAGTCTGGCTGACGATCCAGTTGAAGACAGTTCATTTCCCGTCGTAATCAATGACGGCAGGTTAAGCACTGCAGTGGTGCGTTTCCAGGACGACGATCAGGACATTAACATCGAAGTTGAATCGCTGCTCATCGACCAGGAAGTAGAAGGTGGTCTCATTGGGCTTCAATTGGCAGCGACAGCCAATGGTTACCCGGTGAGCGCTCTCGGTCGTTTGGGACCGCCAAAGGCATTGGTCACTGGGCGCAACATTGAGATGAACCTTGCCGCGAAGGTCGAAAAACTAGAGTTAACTGCCAGTGGCACAGCCCTGGACCTGGCAAATGCAAAAGGCCTGGCAATGGAGATCAGTGCCAGAGCACCCCGCAGCCGAGTACTGCTGGATATGCTTGGCATGCCTGAAGTCCGGGATGGTCCTTTTCAATTGCAGGCAAGCCTCAAGCCCAAGGACGGAAATTTCAGCGTTAGTGCTATTGGCAAGCTCGGCGAGTTTGATCTGAGTATCGAGGGTACCTCCAGAGATCCGTTGGCGCTGGACGGCATAGATGCAGAACTATCAGTAGATGGCCCTTCACTCGCAGAGGCCGGTGCGATGTTCGATGTCCAGGGCCTGGCCGCTGTGCCCTACTCCATAAAAAGTCACGTGCGCCGGAATGGGATGCTGTTTCAAATAGTCAGCGGCAGCGCTTTAGTCAGCGACAATCAGCTGCATCTGTCAGGCCAATTACCCAAGTTTCCTGACACCGATGACTGGCAGTTCTACCTGGATGGCAAGAACCTCAATCTCGCTCTTCTCGCGCCTACGTTGGGCGTTAAGGGTATACCCGATACCCGATATACGCTGAACGGCCAACTCATGAGTTCTCGGGAAGGGACTGAACTGCTCAACGTCAACTTGATTGGCGAAAAGAGTCGCCTGAAGATAGATGGCACTTTAGGGGAAGCGCCGAGCTATCATGGGTCACGAATTAACACTGAACTGAAAGGAGATCGCATCGCCGACCTGGCCCCATGGATAGGGCTTGAGGTAGTGCCGAGCGAAGCGTTCGAGATGAGCGCAGATTTTGAGTACAACCCGGACGGTTGGAAGCTGTTGAACGGAGAATTTAGTTCCGCCAGCCTGACTCTTGGCCTCAAGGGGAAAATAAATCGACTCGTCAATGCAAGCCATCTCGATGCGCAGTTAGATATTTTCAGTCAAGACCCCGGCACAACTTTGTCTGCCTATGGTGTAAATACTGAGTTCGTGCCGCAACTGCCTTTGCGGTTTTCCGCAAAAATCAGCGGCAGCCCTGAATCAATAAATCTTGGTTCAGGGAAATTTACCCTTGGAGATCACAGTGGCACTTTACTCGGGACATTGGGTAATCTGCAGAAATTCGACCAGATGCAGATTACCGTTAGCGTGGCGGGTCCAGCGTTACAGGAACTGATGCCAAACGACTTGTCTTTCCTGCAATCGCGACTTGCGTACCAGCTGGATAGCGAACTGCTGATTAAGTCTTCAGGTCTGGAAGCCAGCAAGCTTCAGCTTGACTTGCCGAAGCAGCTACTAAAAATCGAAGGAATGGCCGTCGTTGACTGGGCGTCCAAAACCAGATTGCAAGCTGAGTTTTCAGCGATAGGCCAAAGTATTCATCAAATAAGCGCAGCGCTCGGCAGGGAGCCGCAGACTAGCGATATGTCTGTACGGCTGAGTTCTGTTCTTCAGGCAGCCGATAGCAATATCTTGCTGAAGTCTATTGATTTGGCCATAGGCGCAAGCGACCTTACGGGCGAATTGAAATTAACACCCGGAGCTGTAACTGCGGTAAATGCCAAACTGCATTCTAAAAATATTGATCTGCGCTTTATTTCACCAGACTTTAAGGAGATAGAAGAGGAGAGGCAGAAAAAGGCGAAGGCAGGGGAATCTTTTGAAATCGACGATTTTACCGATCAACTTACAAAATCTGAGCTGCGCGAACGGTTGATTCCCGACACAGAGATAAAAGCAGACATACTTCATCAATTCAAAGGTAGCGTCGACTACGCAGTGGATAAAATCTACCTCAACGACCAAGGCAACAGTGCGGTTGAATTGAAGCTCAGACTTAACAATGGAAAGCTCTCGAGTCAGTCCCTTGTCTGGGAAGGCGACGAGTCCTCCGGTAGTGCCCAATTTGAGATTGAGGCGTTGGACGATGCCTTAACAGTGAGCGTTAATACTCAAGGCGAGAGATTGCCATTTTTATGGTTATTAATAGGCGATCCCAATAATGAGCAAGAGTCTATTTTTCGGGCCCAATTCAATACTAGCGGGAAAGACCTCCGGGAATTAGCGATCAACTTCAACGGTGCTTTGATGTTTCGTGATGAGGGAGGCCGGCTGGACAATAATGATCTTGACTTACTGATGGGCGACCTGCTCGGAGAAATATTTGATCGACTAAACCCAACCACTAAAGTGAGGCCCTACAGCAACGTTGATTGCAATGCCGGTGCTATCAGCGCTCGTGATGGCGTCCTTGAGATAATACCAGGGTTTATTCTGCGCTCCGAGAAACTGGACTATGTAGCCGCGGGTGGCATTAACCTTAGAGATGAATCGATTAATCTCGCCTTTAGTACACGTTCTCGCAAGGGCTTGGGGATTAGCGCGGGACGCGCGCTGACCAATTACATTAAGCTGGGTGGCACACTGGCTAATCCTCGCTTAGTGCTGGATGCGAAAGGCGCAGCAGTATCCAGTGGTGCAGCCTTTGCGACGGCAGGTTGGTCGATCCTGGCTGAAAGTATGTGGGATCGCTGGGTGCTCACGTCGGGCGACCAGTGCAGACGCCTGATAAAAAATGCCCGCAACGACAAGACTCGACCCTACGAAGCCCTCTGGCGTCCTGCCGATCGCACCAACTAACATCTATCCGACAAACAACGAGGTTACGCTGGGCATGCTCCTTGCTGACTGCGCCACCAATCGATTTATAGTGGGGGTAGCGACGAAGATTTGTATTACGGCGCGGTGAGATACCCCAACCATGCGTTAATGCGGATAGCGACCTTGCTGATCACGTGAACCGGTTTACCTTTGGCAGTATAAATCGCTATGGAACCCCCCGCCCCTTGGGGCAAGTTCCTGGCGAATTCCTCATCGTCCAATTGCGACACCACAGCCCAGCGATCTGTTACTCGCGCTCCGCTCAGAGACGGCAGCTGATTACTCGCGGTGAGCTGCGATTGGGCGCCAGCCGAAACTATTCTCAAAATTTTTCCCGAGAAAGTTTGGCCGGGAACACTAGTGAAGACTAAATCTACAGCATCCCCTACCGCCACATGGCGTGCGGCACTCTGGCTTAAGCTGGAAAGAATGAGATTGCTCTCACTGGAAACAAAGGCCATGGGAGATGCAAGCGGAACGGTGGTTACTACCGCTCCTGGACGCAGCTGTAAATTGACAACATAGCCCTCATAGGGCGCGACAACAGTGCTTTTTTTCAACTGCCACCTGGCGTCGTCCAATTGCGCTTCAGATGAGTCAATTGCCGCCTGCGCGGCATCGCGATTGGCTGTCCAGGTATCCATATCAATTTGCGCTGCAGACTGCATTTTAAGCAATTTCGACGCCCGCTCCATATTAACCTCTGCCAGGCGTAATTCCGCCTCATATCGCCTCACCTGCCCTTCAATCTGCCTAATGCTGATCTCAAAAGGTTCGGGGTCGATTTGAAACAGAGTTTCGCCGGCAGCCACCATTTGTAGTGGCTCAATAGGGACTGAAACAACCTCACCGCGCACTTTCGGCACGATCGGCAGGATATAGCGGAACATCCGAGCATCCCCACTCATTGGCGAGAAGGTATACCACATGAAAATAATAGCGCCGATCATCGCCACACCAACTCCCGCAAAGGAGCAAATGTTACCGACGGTTTTCTTGAGCAGCCCGAATTTGTTGAAAATCAGGAAATAAAGCAGACCATAGCAAATTGAGATAAAGGCAATCATGCTCCCTCCTCCCTTTGTTGCAGTCGGGCTTCCAGGTCAGCAACCCTATTTTCTAGGGCCGCGCTGGAAAACACGGGCTTGGTCTTGGCCCATACAAGGGCAACAAGCCATCCCAGCCCAAGAGTAAGCAAACCTATCCAGGCGAGCATGCTGATCGCGTCGGCCTGGGGATGCTCCGCAGCGCGCGCGATATTCCCCGGAACATTGCCAATAACCACAATCAACCATACCCCCACTAAAGCGAGTACCCCCAATACAACGAGCGCGAAGATTTCCAACATGCTGTCAATTCTCTATTATGTTTTTGACACAATTGCGACTCGCTAAATATAACGTTAGCAACAATCATAGGCAAACTATCATAGTGTCGGCGTGTCCCATGCTAGACTGCTCGAAACACTGTGTCACAGTTTTCTGGGAGGCGTTTCCATTACCCACCAGAGATCCGATCACCACCCCGAACTATTAGCCACTCACAAGACAGACAGGAATCCCGTGCAAGAAACCAAGCCATCATTTCTACAGAGACTCCTGAGAAAAGCCTGCGACATGGAACCGACTGAGGTACGCGCCACTCTGGCGTCCTTTACCCTGGTCTTGGTCCTGATGGGTTCCTACTATATTTTGCGCCCGGTACGGGACGCCATGGCCAGTGATTGGACCGACGCTGAAGTGAGCTGGCTATGGACTTTCACTTTTTTTTTCAGCGCTATCGCGGTGTCGCTCTACGGAGCGGCGGTGGCCCGCTTCAATGTGCGTAAATTAGTACCAGGTATTTACGGCTTTTTCGCACTCAGCTTTGTGGGCTTTTACTTAAGCACGCAGATACTGCAGGACCGAACCCTGGTCGACAAGAGCTTTTACGTCTGGGTGAGCGTCTTCAGCCTGTTTCATATCTCCGTGTTCTGGACTTTTATGGCAGACACTTTCAGCCAGCCACAGTCCACTCGTTTATTTGGTTTCATAGGAGCTGGAGCCAGTGTCGGCGCAATCGCCGGGCCTGCGATGGCAACACTGCTGGCGGGTCAGGGTAATACCGATCCATTGCTACTGATTGCCAGCATCACTATTGTGGCCACGCTGCCGCTGATTGTCTGGGTGCAGCGATTAAAGCTAAGTGAACTCAACAATCAGAGCGTCTCGGCAGGACAAGAAGATTTTGATTATATAGGCGGCAATCCTCTTTCCGGTTTCGCCGAGTTCCTGAAGAGTCCTTATCTGCTTGGCATAGGCCTGTTTATTTTTCTGTATACATCCATCGGCTCTTTCGTTTATTTCGAGCTCAAGAACCTGATGGCAGACTACAGTCGTGCTGAACGAACCCAGATCTGGGCCAGTATGGACCTGGTGGTCAATGTTCTGACGCTGGGTATTGCCATGTTTGCCACTGGCAAAATGGCAAGCCGATTGGGCCTTTCCTTTACGCTGGCCAGCGTGCCCATGATGATTGCGCTAGGGATGATTATGCTGATGGCCGCACCAGCAGTGGCTACTGTTGTCGCTTTGCAAGTGGCCCGACGGGCGGGCAACTATGCAATATCAAGACCAGCGAGGGAGATGCTGTTTACTGCGGTCGATAGAGAAACCCGGTTTAAAGCCAAACCGGTCATCGATATCGTGGTTTATCGTGGGGGAGATATGCTCAATGCATGGGGCTTCACCGCCCTGACCCAGGGTCTGGGCCTGGGGATTGCGGCTACGGCGGGGGTGGGCGCAGTCATTGCACTGCTTTGGGCTGCAACGGGGATCGCGCTGGGCAGATCATTCGCGACCAGATATGTTACTGCCGACAATTAACCGCGTGCTTTGCTGACTAGTCCTCGGCAACCCATTCTATTGCATTGAGCACCAGGTTCCTTGCGTTATCGTTCTGCCAGTTGTGATGGAAATGACCTCCTGTGTAGCCGAAGCCTCGCCCGCCCTTGGGGCGCTGGTAAGCCCAGGCTGTAACCTGCGCCGCGCCATCGGCGACCATTTTCCGGACCGCATCATTACCACTGTGAGGGCCATTACGGCGCTCCATGGTCGACTCTGGCGCGACGGCGCTCAACAGGCCTGAAATACCCTGCGGCTGAAATCTCATATTGAAGTACCACTCATCCAGCATGCTAAACGGCTCAATGCCGCGAGTAACCGGGTGCGACGGCAATGCTGTGTAGGCTGCGGTCCAGTGGGGGTTTACCGACCAATGAGTTTCAAAATATCCGCCTGTGGCATCCAGCATGGCAGACGCGGCGGCGCTGGCTTTAGGCACCTCTACACAATAGTGCAGGGCCACCACGCCTACTCCCTCCTTAACCAGACGATTAAACGTAGCCAGGTGATCGTTAATCAAGTGCCGCTTACCGCCGTCGCAATACATCACTACTGCATCGGCGCCTTCAAATACTGATTCATCGTCCGGCCAGCCACCGTAAACGTTGACTGTTGCATAATCCGGCCTGCGCTTACGCAGTGCGCTGGAAAGTAACTCTGAACCCGCCTTGTGCTCATGGGCACCCGAGCCGTGACTATCCCTTCCCGCGAGAAATACCACTTTGGCCACTGCAGGCCCAGAAGCAGCATGCAGCTCCACACTGGCCGTTTGATCGCCACAGGCACTGATTAAAACCGCTGCGACCATCAGCGAGGCACTAGCTATGACACCGTTCATGGGACTGCTCTCCATCGATCTAAACTGCACTGCAGTGTATGCCTATTTTTAGTCCGATTTAAGCGAGTCAAGAGATGCCGTTGCGAATTAACTATCAGGCGCGAAGCGATAGTCGCTCGAATAATGCTCCGCAGTGCGCTAAAAATGGTGTTAACTTCCTGATTGAAAGCCAATAAGTTCCGCTACAGTTGAATTATTGAGCCATGGGCACCTGATAAGTGTTGTATAGGCCCGAAAACATGCTCACCGAGGCTGCCATCGCTATACTTCCTAAACTCCCGAATATGAAGAGGTGTGATCATGGCAACTGCTGAAGAATATGGCCTTGGCCCCAACGAATTCCCCCGTGGCTGGTTCATTGTAGCGGAGAGCTCACAGCTAGACGCTGGACCCATGGCGGTACGTTTTTGGGGTCGCGATCTGGCCCTGTACCGCGGCGAAAGCGGTAAAGCGATCATGCTGGACGCATACTGCGGCCATATGGGGACGCACATTACGGCCAGCACCAGCGCGATGATAGTGAAAAATGGCGAGCAGATAGAAGGCAACTCCATTCGCTGCCCTTATCATGGCTGGCGCTATAACGAGTTTGGCGACGTAGATGACATCCCCTATCATGACGGCCCCTGTCCCAAATCCGCCTCAATTCGTGCCTACCCTGTGGTCGACAATATGGGTTGTATCATGGCCTGGTTCGATCCAGATGGACGCGAGCCAGACTACGATGCACCGTTTCTCAAGGAATGGGACGATCCCCAATGGATCAACTGGAAGCTGGACCACCTGGGTGTTCTGGACATACATTCCCAGGAAATTCTCGACAATATGGCTGATTGTCGTCACCTGGGCCCCACTCATGGTGCACCGAGTGAGTATTTTGAAAACGAGATTAACAATGAGGTCTACGTGCAACGCCAAGGCGGCCCCATGCAGTTGTATGAAACATATCTCTACACCACTACCTGGTACACCGGCCCCGGCATTTTGCTTTCAAAGCAGGTATGGTCTGACACAGTGGTTTTTGAGTTGATTGCCAACACGCCGGTCGAAGATGGCAAAACGCAATGCTGGCACGGCTGCCTGTACAAGGGCAGCGCAAATCCGACGACTGCGGAAGATGCGGAAGTTGCGCTTGGAATTCAAGCAGGCGCCCTGGAAGCCTTTGGTGCAGACTTTAACGTCTGGGCTAACAAACGGCCGGCGCTGACAATCATGCAAATGAAAACAGACGGTCCTTTCCGCACAGGTCGCAAGTGGTACTCGCAGTTCTTCGCCACTCCCGAGGACGCGGCAACGATCCGCGCGGAGGTCAATGGCACGCATTCGACCGTGGGTATGGCCAGCCCGAGACAAGCGAACCACAACATTGATGAAGGACTGCCAATTTAAGCCACTGGCAGCCGTTTCTTGCGGGTACTGGCAACTGAAATGGTCTAAATCCTCAGCCAGAGTATTCAGCCAGCCCAAAAATGGGGCTAGTATTCATGTTCCTGGATTTTAACAGACATCTATCATGAAACGACTGCTACTTGCCCTTCTTGCTCTCTCTCTGCTTCCCGCCTGCGTCACCAGCCCGACAGGGCGAGCGCAGTTAATGTTGATTTCGCCAGAATCCGCCATTGTCGAATCTAAAAAGGCCTACCTGAGCACGGTCAGTGAACTCGACAAGGAAAACAAACTGGTCGATGACCCGAAGTTAATGGACAGAGTGGCTACCATCACTGGTCGACTAGTCACCGTAGCCAAGCAGAAATACCCCAAGTCAGCGAATTGGGAATGGAGTGTTGCCATTGTCGATGACCCCAAAACTGTCAACGCCTGGTGCATGGCTGGTGGCCGCATGGCGGTTTACACCGGCTTGTTCAGCGAACTCAACCTCACTGACGATGAATTTGCCCAAATCATGGGCCACGAGATTTCCCATGCTCTTGCTAATCACACTGCAGAACGTATGTCCCGCGCTATGGCTACATCATTAGGTATCATCGCCGTAAGCGTGGCCGCAGACAATCACGGCGCCGCCATGCTGGGCGCTGCCGCTGCCGCTAAAGTGGCACTGGAGTTGCCCAACAGCCGTACGGCTGAACTCGAAGCAGACAATCTGGGCATGCGCCTGGCAACCCAGGCCGGTTACGAGCCTGATGCAGCCGTTACCCTGTGGCAAAAGATGGCCAAGACAGGCGGATCAGCGCCCCCGGAGTTTCTAAGCACTCACCCCGCACCCGGCAACCGGGAAGCACAGCTGGCGGCGATGATTCCTGAAATGCGCGGCCTTAATCCCGACGGCAGGTTGGCGCCCATCGCGCCCGTGCAAATCGTGCGTTAACAGGCATCACTGTCACCCTTACGGGTTAGGATCAGGATGTGGGCTACATCCGCTTGGACTGAACAATTCGAAAGCGACTGGCGACAAACGCAAGGTCCGTCAGGCATGCGTTGCCCGCGGGGTTCAAACCGGTGACATGGTAATCGGAGTAGGCAGCGGCAAAGTTAATGGGCATACCGAGCAGGTTGCAGGCAACAGAAGCGCCAGCATTGTTATAGGCAGCTTCAGCTCTGTCGAGAAACTCTTCATCCGTCGAATATACGTGGGATGTAATAGCACCACATTCCCGCGCATTAGTAGTCGCGTCCCGCAAACACTCATCTATTGATTCACCCTTGATGATGAAAGAGACGGGGCCAAATATTTCATCCCGGTAAATTTCCCGCGCAGTTTGCGTTACCTCTAAAATCATCGGTGACGCCGTGCGTGCCCTGGGAAAGTCAGGGTAATGAATGGGAGCGGAGTCCCTTAGCAAACGCCCGTGTTGCGAGGCCAAACCACGGTAGCGCTCAATGGTCGCAAGAATAGTATCGTCCACCAGCGTGCCGCAAAGTACCTGGGGATTTTGCAGATACTTTTCTACGCCCTGAACAATGGCAGCGGCTACCTCATCAAAACTCACGTGCTCTGTACCGGCGACAATGCCATCGGCGGGTATATGAATATTCTGCACGCTTGTGCACATCTGCGCCGAAGCCTGGCACAGCGAATGCGCGATCGCCGCTGCCATTGCCGTAAGCTCCTGACAGGACTCCACAACGACCGAATTACAGCCGGCGGTCTCGGTATAAACCTGCTTGCCACTGCAGTTTTGCTCTATCCATCGGCCAAAAGCAGGACTGCCCGTGAAGTCAATAATTGCCGTCATCGGATGCTCGAGCAGCGCCATTGTGGCCGGCTCCTCACGGGTATCTGCAACCATCGAAACCAGGTTAGGATCGAAACCGGCCTCGCGCAATACCTCGCGAGCGACCTTGGTCAGAAGTGCCACTGGCAGGATCGCTGCCGGATGGGGCTTGAGCACCACCGGATTACCGGTGGCGAGACTCGCGCACATTGCTGGATAACCATTCCACAGGGGAAAAGTGGCGCAGCATACAACGACGCCAACGCCCCGCGGCATGATGCGGTAAGTTTTATGCAGCCGAGCCGAGCCGCTCTTGCCAAACTGGCGCTCCCATTTTGCGGTTTCGGGCACATCGCTCATGGCTTTATGTGCATAGGCAAGCGCTTCCAAACCACGATCTAGCGCATTCGCACCACTGCCAGCGAAGGCCATGATGTAGCTTTGTCCCGAGGTATGCATAGTGGCATGAGCGTTTTCAAAAAGCTGGCCCGCACAGCGATCGAGAATCTCGAGGCAGACTCCAATTCGAGTCTGGGGTGTTGCATTGCGCCAGCTGGGCATGCCGCTCTCAATTGCCTGATATAGCAAGTCGACATCCATCTTCGGGTAGCTGATACCAAGTGGTTCACCTGTATAGGGAGAGATCTCCAAACCGGTGCGACCCACTTCGCCAGGCTGCGCAAGGTGATAGTCGGTACCCAGCATAGCTTCGAAATTGGCCTTGCCGGCAACAGGCTTTTCCCGTCCCCATATTTTGCTACTGGGACTTTCGGGGTAGGCGGTCCAGGAATAACGTTTGCTACAGGCGTCCAGCGCTTTGTCCAGGATCTCCCGGTGTTTCTGTAACAGCGCCGACATCAAGCCCCCTGATACAGGTCTTCGCCTCTCGCCCACACGGCGTGAAAACCAAAGGGCACTCGATGAGGCAGTTGTACCCGGCAAACGGGTCCCGTCTCAATATCCTGGGCGTCAAACACCAGGCACTCAGACTTCCAGGTATTACTATCGGTGACCATCGTAATGACGTAGCCATCATCTTCAACGCTGCTCCGGTCGGCGCCAGGCTTGGGAGCAAAAACAGCTTCACTGCCGAATACGCCCTGACCATAGTCCCATTGCCATGAAGTCCCGGTATCGTTGTCATATTTTACCAAACCGGTAAATCGCAGCGTGTGGCCACCCTCATGCAGCAAGGGGATGCGCTGATGATAGGAGTACTGACTCTTGACGCCATGGAAGATAGGGTTGGACTTGTTAAACTCCGTATTGAGAAGGTCGATATCGCCCTCTTTCACTTCACCCGTGCGCAGATTAAAGCGCCAGCGATAAGCGTTCGCCTCCAGACGCATATAAGCAAGCATGTGTGCCAGCTCACCCTCGCCGGGCTGCGAATCAGGCATGGGGTTGAGCGAACGGCATCCGTCCATTACTACCCACTCACCCTCTTCCCAACAGTTGGTAACGTGCAGAATGTAACAGGGCTGACACTCGAACCACCGAATCTCATCACTTTGCCCTCGACGCGGGATAATACCAAAGCGGGTGGGAATGTCTTTATGGAAGGTCAGCACTCGCTGTTTATGGCGTCGCAACACCTCCATGTCATGAAAAAAGGGCAAGTCGTGCAGTACCGCATAGTTGGTGGTGAAGCCAATGTCATGAGGAAGTCGCGGGCCCGGTAGTTCAATTGGCACCTCGTGTTGCAGACACCCATTGGCATCGGCAACACCAAAGGTCAGGTAGGGTAATTCATCACCGTAATCGAAAAAGATTAACTCGCCAGTGCTCCAATCGACTTTAGAGTGGGCGGACAAGCGCAATGGCTCCCGGCCCTCCAGCTGGTAATGGCTTTTAGTGGTCAGCGTTTGGCTATCCAGACGATAGGGATGCCCTGCGTTATACCAAAGCGTCATGATATCCCCGTTGTACCAGAGCACATCCGTGTTAGATGTATCCTTGATGCCAAACTGGGAAATGCTGTAATCAAAGGGCCCCATGACACCTGGCGATACCGACTTGCCGTCTGCAGCTTCCTCACCAAAAGCTGAGGTCTCAACCCAACGGTTGCGATAGCTGACTTTGCCATCCTTGAAATAAACCCCGCGAACCATGCCGTCACCATCAAACGGGTGATGGCGATTCTTTGACTCAAACACGGGATTGGGGCCGTTGCGAAAATACCCTCCGACCAGATCAGCTGGCAGCTCACCAACTACTTCCAGCCCGTCCACGGAAAGTTCCTCGGTGGTCGGCGCATAAAGGCCATGAAGGTATGGATTGTCCAGGTTGTAAATCCATTGAGGTGCGTCGTCAAAATAGGTCACCCCGCCCAGACAACGATCCACGTGGGGGAATTCATTAAATTTAGGTGCCAGGCTCATCACTATCCTCCGATCTGCGAACAGCACGCTGTTTTTCTACAGCGCTTATCTACTATTAACTTCAGGTCCAATCAGGCATCACTGACTACAGACTATGCCGCACGACCTACTTGTTTAGCGTTCGATCATCAATGCACTGCCGGCGCCTGCGGCGCCACTGGCAGCCACGATACCGCGGAACAGGTCTCGACGCTCCAATTCATCCAACAACACGCCAGCCATAATCGCCCCAGTAGCGCCCATTGGGTGGCCCAGGGCGATGACACCGCCATTCACATTGAGTTTGTCATCGGCAATTCCCAGGTCTTTCTGGCACTTCACCACCGTTGCGGCGAAAGCCTCATGCAGCTCAAACAAATCCACCTCGTCTGCACTCAAATTCTGTTGATTCATCAACTTTTCGGTAGCTGATACGCAGCCCGTCAGCACCTGCAGTGGATCAGCGTTAGCCGTCGCCGTGGCTACGATCTTGGCGCGCGGGACAATGCCCAACTTTTCACCGACAGACTTATCCCCCAACAGCAATAGCGATGCTGCATCCGCCATGGCCGGTGAATTGCCCGCCGTATGAACGTGCTCTATGACCGTAATGCCCGGATTTGAAGCCAGCTGAAATGCATCGACGCCCTTGCTGCCTATGCCAGCAAACGCGGGGGGCAATTCAGCCAATGCTTCTATCGTCGCGTTGCCACGAATACATTCGTCCTCGCTAACAGTGATGCCCTTAACCGGATTATAGATCGGCACGATGGATTTGAAGTAGCCCTGTTCTTTGGCATGCGCGGCCCGCTGCTGACTTTGCACCGCAATTGCATCTGCCTGCTCCCGAGTCACATCGTTCAGCGTGGCAATCAGGTCGGCACCGCTTCCCATCATCAGCATCTGGCACTGGGCCGCAAAAGCAGGGTCGATGAACGCCTTGGCCTGGTCGGAAAGGATAGGTACCCTAGACATCATCTCTATCCCGCCAGCGACAATCGCATTTTCCTGACCCGCTGCAATTTTCAGCGCACCAATGCTGATGGCGTCAATACTGGAAGAGCAAAAACGATTCACTGTCAGCCCTCCCACACTGCTGGGCCAACCAGCGAACATCACAGAAGTCTTGGCTATATTCGCCGCTTGCTCGCCATGCTGAGTAACGCATCCCAACAGCACATCACCCACCATGGCCGGGTCCAGCCCGGTGCGTTCCACCAGGCTGGCATATAAGCTTTTTAATAACTCATGCGGCAATAAATCATGCAGCCCGCCACTTTCTTTGGCTTTGGCCCGAGGTGAGCGAATGGCGTCATAGACGAATACGTCTTTCACGCACCTACCCCGACAACAAAACTGGCGCAAGTCGTAGTACTGCCGCCCATATTAAAGGTGATCATATTTTCTGCTTTGCTAAGTTGGTAAGGACCTGCACGACCCGTAACCTGACGCGCGCAGTCCAGCACCATGCGAACACCGGTAGCGCCCACCGGGTGGCCGAGGCCAATCAGGCCACCGCTGGAATTGATGGGAAAACTTCCGTCCTTGGCAATCCGGCCCTCCTCAATTGCCTTCCAGCTTTCACCCGGTGCAGTAAGCCCTGCGTGGTCGATCGCCATGTACTCGGTCATAGTGAAACAGTCATGGGTTTCCAATCCATCCAACTGGGCAGCACCTGCAAAACCCGCGCGTTGCGCTGCTTCCTGCAAACACTGGGCAGCATGAGGAAATACCAGTGGCGCATCTGCACTAATTTCTAGTTTGCGTGACAGCAGAATCGGAGCCGAACGATGGCCCCAACCCTTGATTCGGGGAATATCCCCCAGCGCCAGTCCATGTTTCGCGGCATATTCTTTCGCTTTGGATTCACTGGCAAGAATGACGCAGGCCGCGCCGTCGGTGATCTGACCACAGTCTTGTTTGCGCACCCGTCCCTCTATCACCGGGTTCAGCTCGTCATTACAACTAAACGCTCCTTGCGCAAACTCCCATTTGCGAGTTTGTGCTCGGGGATTGAGCTTTGCATTAGCGAAATTAATCTCGGCGATACTGTTCAGGTGATCAGCTTTGATCCCATAGCGGCGGTCGTATTCTTCGGTAAGGCGATCAAACATGTGGGGCCAGGGAAAATCGCAATCCTCTGGCGTTGCTTCCCGCCCATTCCAGGCTGCAGCGCCCAGGTATTCCGCGCCTGTTTTACCGTCTACATTACGCATCAGTTCCAGGCCCAGAACACAGGCCATTTGATAATGGCCTGCCTCTATGTCGCGCATAGCAGACATAATGGCGATGGAGCCAGATGCGCAGGCGGCCTCATGTCTGGAGGTGGGCAAGGCTGCCAGCTCAGGATATACCTGGCCAAAAAATCCGCCTAATAGTCCCTGGCGCGCAAACAATTCGCCGACAAAATTGCCCACATGGCCAACCTCGATCTCAGCGGGCTCAATATCCGCGTTGTCTACTGCTTCACGCAGAGATTCTTCAAACATTTCATAAATGCCCTTGCCCTCCCTCGCCCAATTGCGAGCAAAGTCAGATTGACTGCCTCCGAGTATATAAATATCACTGCTCATTCATGACTCCTGATTTTCAGTCAGCGCATCCTGCAAAACGAAGCGCTGAACCTTGCCCAGATGATTGCGTGGTAACTGCTTTATCACCTCGATACGTTCAGGTAATTTAAACTTGGCAAAACCCTGGCTCAGCAAAAACTGTTGCAGCTCCTCCAGCTTGGGCACTACTGCATCTGCCTGTAACACCAGCACTGCACAAATCTTTTCACCCAAGCGCTCATCAGGATAAGCGCAGACCGCGGCTTCAACAACCGCCGGATGATGTTCCAGTGCGACGTCCAGCTCCGCCGGTGAAACCTTCATACCACCTCGATTAATAATGTCTTTGCAACGCCCGACAATACGGTAGTAATTGCCGCTATCTCCGCAGATTTCCACCAGGTCGCCGCTGCGAAAATAACCATCTTTTGCAAACACATCCTGGTTATCTGAAGCATAGTAGCCATCGAAAACCGTAGCGCCACTAATCAGCAGTTCACCGCTTTCGCCAACCTCATCAAGCAGCTTACCCGAGGTCGGATCAGCAACCTTGGTTGCCACCAGTGCGCCCGATTCAGGCTTGCGGAACATGCTGGCGCGGACATCTGGCCCTGGCGCGGTCTCGGGTGTCGAGAACAGTGAAATGCCCTCATTGGATCCGTAAAAATTGACGATCGCTTTTTGGTAATCGCGGTCGAAGGTTTCGATCATGGAAGGCGCCAGTGGTGCTGACCCGGAACCTATTCTCCGCAGGGCGCTGAAATCAAATTGGCGCCACATCTGTGGGGTCTTGGCCAATTGATTCAACAGCGCCGGAGGCGCAATCGTAAAGGTGGCACTCTCATCCTGTAGTTGTTGCAAAAAAAGCGGTGGATCCAGCGGATGGTGAAGCACGATCGCGGCACCCACCAGTGCAGCCGGAAACAAGAAACCGCCCAGAGCCGCCATATTCACCAGCGGGAATGGATTTAGCAGAATATCTTCTCCCGTCATGCTACCGGCTTGCGCACTGCATCGGCCAGATGCCATCCACATATTATGCGAGCGCGGAACGCCTTTTGGCGTGCCGGTAGTCCCTGAAGTCCAGCAGATGCTCAAAATACGATTAGCATCATCCGCCGGTAAGGTCGCACCGATGCAAGGCTCGGAGGTATCAATCACAAGGTCACTGCCGAACTCCAGCACGCTGAGTCGAGGCAGCGCCTGACGCGCGCGGTTTGCCAATTCAACATTGCCCAGGCGTGGCATTGTTATCACGGTTTTGGCTTGTAATGCATCGGCAAGCATTTGCAGCTCGTGGCTGCCGTATTGCACCGGCACTGGCGAAACGATCAGGCCCAACATGGACGCGGCGTAATAAACCACCATCAATTCAGCCACATTGGGGAGCTGCACAATCACCGCCTCATCCTCGACCAGACCGAGTGCCCCGAACTGATCTGCCAAATTAGTGCTAGCTGCTTCCAGCTCAGCCCAGGTTAGACTCAGGGGCTCATCATCAGTGAGAACAGCCCGGTTAGGCTGGTCCTTGACGGCCAGGGCGCTAGGCTTGTCACCCGCGTTTTTCGCGAGCAGGGAATGCAATGTCTCGCTACCCCAATGACCACTTGCAGTCAGCTCATTTATTCTGTGTTCAGGTGAAGTTCTCATTACAGTAAACTGCGCTAAATTTGTACTTTTATAACAAGACTAAGAGTGAAGTATACTCTTTTTCATTCCAGCACATCGATAGGCAAAGGTCATGAAATTCAGTGTTGTCACCCCTCTTTGGCAAGACCGTCCAGCCGCAGAAAACCTGCAAGTCGCCAAGTTGGCAGACCGCCTGGGCTTCGAGGAACTCTGGATTGGAGAAATGGCAACCTATGATGCTTTCGCATTCGCCACCGCCGCAGGTTTGCAAACCAAGCACATTCGACTGACAGTCGGCCCGCTATCTGTTTCGGTGCGCACGCCCATGACCATAGCAATGGGAGCTGCCTCTGTTGCGGACATCACTGGCAGGCGCACCGCCGTCGCGTTGGGCGCCTCGAGCGTTGTCGTCGTTGAGGAGTGGCACGGACGAGACCGCACCCGCACTGCCACTCACCTTGCTGAAAGCGCACAAATTCTGCGCGCATTACTGGCAGGTGAAAAGACTGACTTTAGCGGTGAATGCGCTAGCAGCAAAGGCTACAAACTGCGTCTGGATGCAGTTGAAGGACCAATAACAATTGCAGCGTTCGGACCCGCAGCGGTTCGGGCAGCGGCCCGTCACGCTGACCGCATGCTACTAAATATGGTGACGCCTTTGAGTGTTGCCGCCTTGCGCGACCAACTTATCCGCGCCGCCGAAAAAGCAGGTAAGGCGACACCTGAGATCGCTATTTGGCTACCCTGCGCGGTCAACCCGCAGCGCGAAACTATCGACCAACTCAAGCGAGGTATTGTTGGCTACCTTGCCGCACCCGGCTATGCCGAGATGATGATGCAAGCAGGCTTCGAGGACTTGGTAAATTATGCTCGCACGCGCCCCCACCCCCGCGAGCTCCTTGCTGCAATGCCCGATAAACTAATCAGTGCCATTGGACTGGTGGGAGACCTGTCAGCAGTTCAGGCGCGTGTGGATGAATACCGCGACGCCGGCGCTGGAGAGATATGCCTGGTGCCCGCTACCGCCGGTGATGAGTTCGGCCGGCAAACAC
Source organism: Candidatus Seongchinamella marina (assembly GCF_026262685.1). Lineage (NCBI taxonomy): Bacteria > Pseudomonadati > Pseudomonadota > Gammaproteobacteria > Cellvibrionales > Halieaceae > Seongchinamella > Candidatus Seongchinamella marina. The sequence continues at coordinate 477,016 of NZ_SHNP01000003.1, read as the reverse complement.
TAGAGATCATGAAATCACAGCTTGGCCAGTCCCACTGACACTACCCCTTTGGAGTAATCGTTTAGCTTTTGCTTTCCAGTAAACTACGCCTCATTCGCGAATAGCGACACTTCATAAAGCAACAACTAAACAGAAAAAGAGGCTCAGGCAATGTTAGTAGGCGTACCCAAGGAAATTAAAACTTTGGAGTTTCGTGTCGGTTTGACCACAGGGTCGGCCGAGGAACTCGTGCACCACGGTCACCAGGTCATCGTACAAAGCGGCGCTGGCGAGGGCATAGGCCTTTCTGATCAGATGTATCGCGATGCGGGTGCCGAAATCGTCGCCACCGCAGAAGAGATTTTCGAGCGCTCTGACATGGTCGTCAAGGTCAAGGAGCCGCAACCCAACGAGTGCAAAATGCTGCGTGAAGGACAGGTGCTATTCACCTATCTCCACCTTGCTCCTGATCCCGAGCAAACCAAACTGCTCAAAGATTCCGGTTGTATTGCTATCGCCTATGAAACAGTGACCGATGACAATGGCCATCTACCACTGCTATCGCCGATGAGCGAAGTTGCCGGCCGCATGTCTATTCAGGCCGGTGCCCACGCACTCGAAAAGCACAAGGGAGGCTCAGGCATGCTGCTGGGTGGCGTGCCGGGTGTAGAGGCGGCGAGGGTTGTTGTTATCGGCGGTGGCGTTGTCGGCACCAATGCCATTCGCATGGCAATGGGCATGGAGGCGCATGTCACAGTTCTGGATCGCTCGCTGGCTCGCCTGAAGGAACTCGATTTCCAGTTTGGCTGTATGCTCAACACCATTTATTCGACCCGGGAAGCTTTGTGGAAACACGTCACCACTGCCGACCTCGTTATTGGTGCAGTACTCGTACCGGGAGCAGCAGCACCAAAGCTGGTGACCCGTGAAATGCTGGCAGCCATGCGTCCGGGCTCGGTCGTCGTTGACGTTGCTATCGACCAGGGTGGGTGTTTCGAAACCAGCCGCGCAACCACCCACTCAGACCCCACGTATGTCGAAGAAGGTGTGGTGCACTACTGCGTCGCAAACATGCCAGGCGGCGTGGCACGCACTTCCACTTTTGCCCTCAACAATGCAACCCTGCCCTACACCCTGGCACTGGCGGACAAGGGTTATAAGGAGGCACTAACCGATGACGTCCATTTGCGTCGCGGGTTGAACGTGCACTGCGGCGACATCACCTACCAAGCGGTAGCCGACGTTCTGGGCTATGACTATGTTTCAACCGAAAACATATTGGGGCTTTAATAAGAACGCAGCCCCAGTGAGGCGGACGCGGGACGAAGACGACGTCGATCGCAAAAGCCGCGCGAGCTAAGCCTACAGAAAATCCTCATTGTGCTGCCCCAGCGTGGGCGGCGCTTGGCGATACTCCACGGGTGTGCGCGACAATTTGATGGGGTTACCCGCCAGCTGCAATTTACTATTAAGCGGGTGGTCCAGATTGACCTGCATACCTCGGGCCTGAATCTGCGGCTCTGCGAACACCTCTCCTACCGAATTAATGGGACCCGCCGGCACGTTGGCGGCTTCCAGTAAAACAATCCAATCCGCTTTATCCCGCTCCAGCATTTTGACCTGCAACAAGGGCACCAATGCATCGCGATTCCCAACCCGGTCGCGATTGGTCTGAAAGCGCTCATCATCGGCCAACTCAGGCGCGCCTATCACTTGGCAGTAACGGCGGAACTGGCCGTCGTTACCAACCGCCACGATCAGATAACCATCTTTGGCCACAAAGCTCTGGTAGGGAACGATATTGGGGTGGGCATTGCCCAACCGGGCTGGATTCAGGCCGCCAACCAGATAGTTGGTGGCCTGATTGGCCAAAGTGGCGGCGGTGACATCCAGCAGAGCGAGATCGACATGCTGTCCAAGTCCGGACTGGGCCCTGTCTGCCAGCGCTGCCTGAATTCCGATCACCGCATAAAGGCCGGTCATGATATCGGTGAGTGCAACTCCGACTTTTTGCGGGCCAGCGCCGGGCTCGCCATCGGCGGCTCCGGTGACACTCATCAGGCCACCCATGGCTTGCACCAGAAAATCATAGCCCGGGCGATTTGCCAGGGGGCCATCCTGACCAAAGCCGGTGATGGAACAATACACCAACCCCGGATTGAGCTCTGCCAGCGTGGTGTAATCCAGACCGTATTTAGCGGCGCCGCCGACCTTGAAATTTTCAATGAGCACGTCACAGTCTCGCGCCAGCTCTCGCAACTTATCCTGGCCCTCCGCGGTACGCATATCAATACATACAGACCGCTTGTTACGATTGGCACACATAAAGTAAGCCGACTCTTCAGTCGCGTGCCCATGCTCATCTTGCATATAGGGAGGGCCCCATTGGCGGGTATCGTCTCCCCCCTGGGGATTTTCTACCTTGATGACTTCAGCGCCCAAATCCCCAAGGACCTGACTGGCCCAGGGGCCGGCAAGAATGCGGGACAAGTCCAGCACCTTGATATGCGACAGAGCACCCATTAGAAGGCTGGAATATCAGTCTGGGTGCGGCCCAGTATCAAGGCATGCACATCGTGGGTGCCCTCATAGGTATTGACGACCTCAAGGTTAACCATGTGCCGCATAATCGGATACTCGTCTGAAATACCGTTGCCACCGAGCATGTCGCGAGCCGTGCGGGCTATGGCTAAAGACTTACCGCATGAGTTGCGCTTAATCAGGGAAATAAGTTCCGGCGCAATGTCGCCCGCATCCATCAACTGTCCTGCTCGCAAACAACCCTGCAGCGCCAGACTAATCTCGGTCTGCATGTCAGCCAGCTTCAACTGCACCAGTTGCTTGGAGGCCAGCGGCACACCAAATTGCTTGCGCTCCATGGTGTATTGTCGAGCCGCATGCCAGCAGGTTTCAGCGGCGCCAAGGGAACCCCAAGCGATACCGTAACGAGCGTTATTAAGGCAGCCGAATGGACCCTTCAGACCCTCCACGTTGGGCAGCAGGTTTTCTTCCGGGACGAAGACCTCGTCCATGACAATCTCCCCGGTAACCGAAGCGCGGAGCGCTAGCTTGCCTTCTATTTTTGGGGCGGACAATCCATCCATGCCCTTCTCCAGAATGAAGCCGCGAATCTTGTCATCATCAGTTTTTGCCCAAACCACAAACACATCGGCAAAGGGGCTGTTGGTAATCCACATCTTGGCGCCGCTCACGCTGTAACCACCATCCACACTGCGAGCGCGTGTCACCATGCTGCCCGGGTCAGAACCATGATCCGGCTCGGTCAAGCCAAAGCAGCCAATCCATTCACCAGTCGCCAATTTTGGCAAATACTTCTCTCGCTGGCTTTCATTGCCGTAGGCATCAATGGGGTACATCACCAGGGAGGACTGCACGCTCATCATAGAGCGGTAGCCAGAATCGACCCGCTCAACCTCTCGCGCGACCAAACCGTAGGAGATGTAATCTACACCCGGACAGCCATAGCCCTCGATAGTGGACCCCAATAAGCCCAGTTCGCCCATTTCCCTAAAGATGGAAAGGTCTGTTTCCTCCGCGCGAAAAGCGTCCCTGACTCGGGGGAGCAACTTCTCCTGGGCATACTGCCTGGCGCTCTGCTGCACCATACGCTGCTCGTCGGTGAGCTGCTGATCCAGCAGAAAAGGGTCCTGCCAATTGAGTTTTTGCCACTTTTTGCCGGCCATCGGGCTCGCTCCACGGTTGATACGAATAGCCGCTGAGGATAACAGGGGGCAATTAATATATATAATATATATATTTAATGAATAATATATACACGGTATATTAATCAGCGTGAGCCTGTAGTTGCCTGATAGCGGCGCTAGTGGACTCCCGCCGCGAGGCTGCAAATGAAGACGGAAACCCTGACGAGGAGAGCATCGGGAGTGGATTTACGCAAACTTGAAATTTTTGCGGCGGTTGCGCAATGCGGAGGCTTTAGTGCCGGAGCGGAGCAGCTGCACATGGCGCAGCCAGCGGTCAGTATTGCGGTCCGCAAACTGGAGGACTCTCTTGGTGTCACCCTGTTTGATCGCAGTAGCCGGAGTATCGCGCTGACGGCCGAAGGAGAGCAACTTCTGGGCCGTGCGCAATCGATCTTGCAGCAGGTGCAGGACCTGGCCCAATCCGCCGGTGACCTCTCGGATCTGCTGCGAGGTGAGCTGAGCATTTCCTGTCCCTCCATGCTGGCGACCTACTTTTTACCTGACCTGCTCAGTGGCTTTCTTACCGAGCACTCTGGCCTTACTGCATCGGTTATCCAAGCGGGTACCACTCAAATCGAAGAAATGCTGCTACGTGATGACATTGAACTGGGAGTGACTACCACAAGCGGCACCGAAGACCTGGAGCGATTGCCATTAATCAAAGAGCAAATGGTGGTCTGCGTGGCTGAGAATCACCCATGGGCACAGCGCAGTCACCTAAACACACAAGAGCTACACAACACTCCCATGGTAGTTTATGAGAGCGGTTACTTTATTCGGGCACAGCTGGATCAATTGTGCCGGGAGGCAGCGGCGGAGCCGGAGCTGCGCCTGCAAAGTAACTTCCTGCCTCTGCTGGTAAGGATGGTTAAGCAGGGCATTGGGGTTACGGTCGGCCTGCGCACCATGGCAGAGCAAGAGCCCGGCATAGCAGGCATTCCTCTGACTCCCGGTGTTGAAGTACCCATGGCCCTGGCCAAACGAAAAGGTAGAACCATCTCCCGCGCCAATCAGGCGTTTTTAGATTGGGTCGCTTTGCAGTTATGATGTGAGCTTTCCGGTTATGTGCTTTTCCAATGCCCACACTTAATACCTTTAGTGGCCACCTGGCCAAACTGATTCCCGCAACCGGTAGTGCTAACTTTCCGGCAATGCTGGTAGACATGCTGCGCAATCTGGTTCCCGTTGATGACGCCAGTATTATCGTCTACCCAAACACTGATTTGCCGATGGTAGAATACTTTGAGGTCCATGAGGACTCTGGAAAATCCACCCTGGATGTCTTCATAAAAGGTGCTTTTCTGTTGGACCCCTACTACCTCGCGGCCACCGCCAGCCAAAAATTCGGCGTTTTCAGACTACGGGAGCTTTCCCCCACGGGCTTCAAAGACAGCGAGTACTACAAGGCCTGGTACCGAAATTGCGGTTACCAGGATGAGTGTGGCTTTGTTATTCCTACGTCAGGCGAAGGCTTCGTCAATATTGCACTGGGCAAAACCGCAACTCGTGCCAGCTTTAGCAAACGTGAGCGCACCCTGCTTGCCGATGTCTACCCCACTGTTGAGGCGCTCTGCCAACAGCACTGGAAGCAGTCAGATGAAGTAGACAGCGGGATCAATTTAAGGGCACAACTGAACAGTGCGCTGCAATCCTTTGGTTCAAGTTTGCTGACAGAACGCGAGACGCAGGTTATCAACCTGGTCCTTCATGGACACAGCACCAAAACCGTAGCGGAAAAACTATCTATCTCCATGGAGACTGTGAAACTCCATCGCAAGCACGCCTACGCCAAACTGGAAGTATCCTCTCAGGCTGAGCTTTTCTACTTGTTTCTCGACTCTGTGATGAGCGCCAAAGACTATGAAGGCGGTGACACCCTGGTGGCGTATATGCAACCACCCGAAAAACGGCCCCGATCTCTATGAACCAGCCTTGGATGCAAAAAACGCTAAAGGAAGGCTTTAATCACCTGTCTGCAGGCCGCCTTAACGAAGCAGGCGACTGCTGTCGGCGACTGTTGGAGTCAAAACCAGATTTGGTAGAGGCACACTTCCTGGTTGGCCTCATTGCGCTGGAGCTCAAGCAGAACTGGCACGCAGTCAGCGCTTTTGGCTCGGTCACCAAGCTACAGCCCGATAACGCTGCGGCCTGGGCCAATCTCGCCAGACTGTTCATGCAGGCTGGGCAGCCCGCAAGAGCAGACTCTGCACTTGAAAAAGCAGCCGCATTAAACGATGAAAACCCAATAGTCATGGATTTGATAGGGACCGTTTACGGACTGTTGGGCGATCAGATCGAAGCGGGAGAGTGGATTGGACGCGCACTGCAAAAGCAACCGGATAGCATTCAGTTCCTGATCAACCAGGCAAATAATCATATGTTTCTCGACAAGATGGATGAAGCCGAGAAACTCCTGGGCCAAGCGCTTGAGCTGAGACCGGAAAATCCCAATGCGCACTGGTTGCTGTCAGGGCTGCGCAAGGCAACAGATCGCTCGCACATTGAATTGCTGGAGCAACTTGCCCAGCAAGAGGGCAAAAATCAAAGGGCGCTGGCTTTTCTCTATTACTCGATAGGTAAAGAGTCGGAAGATATAGAGGACTGGGACAATGCTTTTGATGCTTTCGCCCGCGGAGCACAAGCGCGGCGCAGCACCATAGATTTCGACGAGCAGGCAGAAATTGAAATGTACGACGCATTTGCTGCTACTTTCACCAAAGAATGGCTAGAACAGGGCGGCGACGGCCACGATGATCCCTCTCCAATCTTCGTGGTTGGACAGCCTAGAACCGGTACCACCCTGGTTGAAAGAATTATCACCAGCCACTCACAGGTTCACTCTGCCGGCGAGCTGAAGCAGTTTGGTAATTGCCTGCGCCGACTCGCCAACTACCAGGAGCCCAAGCGACAGTCTGCCAAACTTGCCGAGCTCGCTGCTGACGTGAACCCCAACCAACTCGGAAAAGCGTACATGCAGACCACCGCAAAAATGCGCGGTTCACAGCCCAGATTTGTAGATAAGCTGCCTCCGAACTATTTGTATATACCATTGATTCTCAAGGCCCTTCCAAATGCCAGAATAGTTCACTTGCGGCGCGATCCGATGGACGCCTGCTTCTCCAGCTTCAAACAATTATTTGCAGACGCTTATCCTCACTCGTATGACCAACAGGAGATGGCGCGCCATCACGCACGCTACTATCATTTAATGGACACTTGGCGTGAACGCTTTAGTGGCAGGTTCTTTGACATTTCGTATGAAGACACCGCGCAGAACCTGGAGCCCAACGCGCGCAGACTTATCGAGTTTCTCGGTCTTGGCTGGGAAGACGCCTGTCTGGACTTTCACTCACAAAAAGCAGCCGTGACAACGGCTAGCGTGGTACAGGTCAGAGAACCCGCACACACCCGCTCAGTCGGACGCTGGCGTCGCTACCAGGATAAGCTCACCGAAATGCAGCAAACGCTCACAGAACAAGGCGTGCCTTTGCAGCAGTAGAAAACAGCGCACAGTAGCCGGCCTTTGGCTGCTGACCGACGCCTATTCCAATGATCCACATAAATTGCAGCGCATCTCTTTTAGGCGTAGCCTTAACCCTGTGCGAGCTATCAATCGCCCCTTGTCTAATGCAATTTTAGAGGGGCTAACCCTTTCGGGGGGCAGTCAGCAGCGGGGTCATATGCGATCCTGTTGGTGAATACTTGAAAACTCCGAGTATTCAAGGCCTACAAAGCCGGAAGAAATACGTAGCTGAGACGCGTAAAGATGAGAAGTTAAAGTATCAAAAGTTCCACCTTAAACACCTTTCGAGGCGTTGATACTGAAGCATGATAGATAACATGCGGGAGAAAAAAATGACGAAGCAACAGCACAACACGAAAGCGAGCGATCGCAAGTTCACTACGATACCGCACCGATCAAGCCGTTCTACCCGTAGCATTTTAGCGCAGGCGGTTTCTGTGGCAGTGCTAGCCGGATTGGGCACAGAATCCTTGCAGGCACAGCAGCTTGAAGAAGTCATCGTGACTGCTACCAAGCGTGCAGAGTCAGTAATGGATGTGCCGATTTCCATCACCGCCATGTCCGGAGAAGATATCCGCGCGGTTAACCTCACCGACGTGAAAGACCTGATTGCTTTCACACCAGGCATCAGCGGCAACAGCAAAGACAGCTTTCTCGACTTCGTCAGCGTTCGCGGCATCCGCACCATCGACTTTGGCAACGGCGGCGATCCCTCAGTCAGCCTTTACAAAAACGGACTGTACCAGGGCCGAAATGGCTCCGCGGTGTCGACCCTGTATGACATAGATCGAGCCGAAGTGCTGCGTGGCCCCCAGGGCTTCCTGTTCGGCCGGAATTCCGTCAGTGGCGCAATGAATATCATCACCACGAAACCGAACGTGTCGGAAATGGAAGGCTACGCGCAGCTCGATGTGGGTGAGCGCGACCTGATCGCGTTTGAAGGTGGTATCAACCTCCCCATTTCTGACAATGCCGCCGTCCGCATAGCCGGCTATCATTCTCAAGAAGACGGCTATGTCGAAAACGATTTCGGCGGACCCGATCTCATCGACTACGAAAACCAGGGACTGCGAATTACCGGCCGCTGGGAGACCGATAACCTGACCGCTGACTTGATGATTGAATATGAAGATCGCGATCAGTTTGGCACTGTTTACCGCGCCACTGGCGAGGGGGATGCATTCCTCGTCGACCAGACTCGCATCAACGGCGGCGAAGTAATTTCCCTGTCCAGAGACGGACGCACAGTCAACAACGATAATTCGCTACAACCTACTGATGAGGCTGAAATATTCTCTGTCAGCCTAATGATCGATTACGATATGGGCTGGGCAACACTGACCTCCCTGACCGGCTACAAAGACCACGACTACCTGTACGTGGAAGATTACGACGCCCTGCCCACAGTAACCTTTAACTACGGCCAGGACCAATCCGGCGACTATTTTGAACAGGAACTTCGACTCAGCTCAAATGATGACGGACCCCTGGGATGGTACGCGGGTGCATCCTATTACCAGGAAGATATTGAAACTGTGTTCCTGGGCCAACAAGAGGAAGATGTCTACTGTCTCGGCTACTGGTTCAACACCTGCCAGGATATGTTCGATTACTACAACTATCTGGATGACTACAATGGTAACACCTACTACTGCGACTATTATCTGGATTACTACTTCTCCAGCTGCGACTGGAGCGGCTCAGCCGATGGACTGATCAATGACAGGAACCGTATAAAAGGCAAGTACGAAGGTTACTCAGCTTATGTTGATCTGCGGTATGAGTTCACCGACGCTTTTGATATGAATTTCGGCGTGCGCTACAGCTACGATGAAAAAGAGTTCTCGCAAGAAGTTTTGCAGGACTCTGGAAACTCACTGCTTGCCTACAAAGCACAAACTGGCTTTTCTACACCTGAAGGGGCGCTATCCGATAAACAGGACTGGAATGATACGACTTGGCGAATTGTTGCCAACTATCGACCAAACGAAGACACCCTGATATTCGCTAGCGTTGCAACGGGCTATAAGTCCGGAGGTTTTGGCAGTTTCAACATCGAAGGGCCAGGAGCCGATGGCTGCCCATTTGGCCTCTGCGTCGGGCTGCCCGGCTCTGAAGCGCCCGGTGATTTCGGCCCGGAAACGGTCATTTCTTACGAACTTGGTTACAAAGCGACCCTGTTCAACGGTCGCTCGCAATTAGCAACCACCGCGTTTTATTACGAGTATGAAGATCTCCAGGCGATCTTCTCTGAAGGCCCCAAGCAAATTGTTGATAACGTGGGTGAGCTTGATGGTTACGGCCTCGAGTTGGAACTCAGCACTGCAATCACAGATAACCTTACTCTGCGAGTGGGAGCATCCTGGCTTGAAACCGAAGCCACCGGAATTCAGGCTTTCTGCGGCGCAGGGGAAGTTCTAGACCCCGTCAAAGGAGCCGACCACTGTGAAGGCAATTCTATTCCGTGGGCACCAAAGTACACAGCGTTTGCAGTTCTGAACGGTGTCTACCCCGTCGGCGATAGCGGCGGTGAAATGTTCGGTACCCTGTCATGGTCCTGGGAGGACGATATTCGGGGAGACTGGCCAGACGAAAGCCTGATTTACCAGCGCATAGCAACCCTCAACCAGACCGACATAGTTCTGGGTTATCGACAGAGTGGATGGAGCGCCGCCGGCTATGTAGAGAATGTGTTTGATGATGTCTGGTATGACGGCAACTACGCCGACGATCCGACACCAGGAACCATTTACGCTCAACACGCCTTTGGGCCAGCGCGACCAAGAACCGTCGGTGTGCGACTCGGTTACGACTTTTAACCCAGGTCGGCTATTGGCATATTTCTTAAGATCACTCCCTCGGCACAATTCGTGCCGTAGGGAATGGGTCGCATGACGAAACCGCGCCTGCTCTCACGCAGGGATTTTGTAAGTGGGGTTGCCTTGGGCGCAGCCGCACTTAACATGACCCCATTAGAGGCGGTAGCGGAAGGCCTGCTACCCTCGAGTGCCATTGGACCTGGCTATTATCCGCCGGGTCTCACCGGCCTGAGAGGCAGCAACAAGGGCTCTTTTGAAACTGCCCACGCCGTTGCGCGCGAAGGCAGATCTTTTTCAATCCCTAAACAGCAAACTGAGAAGACTTACGATCTTGTGGTTGTAGGCGCAGGAATATCCGGACTTTCGGCGGCGAAATTTTTCCGCGATAAGCAGGAAACACCCGGCCGCATTCTCGTGCTTGATAACCACGACGACTTTGGCGGGCATGCCAGGCGCAATGAGTTACAAGCGGATGGTGAAACGCTTATTGGATTCGGCGGCAGCCAAACCATAGATACGCCCTCTGACTATTCTCCAGTGGCCAGGCAACTGCTCAAAGACCTGGCCATCGATCTCGATCGTTTCTATGATTATTTCGATCAGGCTTTTTTCAAACGACGCGAGATGGGCGCGGGTCTGTACTTTGATGAAGCAACCTATGGCGAACGCAAAATCGTTGCAAATCCGTTGGCCTCCGAAACAATGACTCAAAGTCAACTGCTCACAGCGATTAACGAGATGCCAATCCCCAGCGCCGATCGCAAGGCTTTTCTCAAGTTGCTTGCGGGCGGCACTGACTATTTAGAGGGCATGAACAAGATAGAAAAAGAGGCCCTGTTACGCAACATCAGCTACCTAGAATTTCTTGAAACCCATGCTGGCGCTCCTGAAAGTGTGCGAGAAATCATTCGTGACAGCTTCCTGCCCATGATCGGCGTTGGTTGGGAAGCGGCATCAGCGTGGGAAGCGAAGGAATATGACTTTCCTGGCACAGCAGACCTGGGTCTGGACGAAGCAGATTACGCAGAAAGAGAAGAACCGTACATTCATCATTTTCCGGATGGCAACGCCAGCGTCGCCAGAGCGCTGGTTCGCAATCTGATACCGCAAGCGCTACCAGGTTATGGAATGGAAAGCCTGGTGACTGCGCGAGCTGATTATACTGCCCTGGACGCGACAGATTCCGGTGTTCGAATTCGCCTAAACAGCACCGTAGTGAGAGTTCAGAATATTGCTGATGGGGTAGATATCACCTACGTCAACAATGACCGCAGCTACCGAGTTCGCGCGAAACATGTGGTAATGGCTTGCTACAACGCTATCATCCCTCACGTCTGCCCAGAGTTGCCGCCCGCCCAGGCCGAGGCGATCGGCTATGCAACCAAGATTCCTTTTGTCATTGGTAGCTTCGCAATTCGTAGTTGGCAGGCTTTTGCAGACGCCGGGTTTTACAAAATATATACGCCGGGGGATGCTATGTTCAAATACCTGCATCTGGACTTCCCAGTCAGCATGGGGGGCTACCAATATTCACAAAACCCCGACCAGCCCGTCGTAGTATCTGCCTGGTATTCGCCCAGAGAGCGAGGATTGACTAACATCCAACAATACAAGGCGGGGCGAGCTAAATTACTGCAAATGTCTTATCAGGACTTCGAAGATGATATCTTCAACCACTTCGATGGCATGCTGGGTCCACACGGTTTTGATGCACAACGAGACTTTTCAGCAATCACGCTGAACCGTTGGCCCCACGGCTACGCCTACGAATTTGAAGGTATCGGCGTGCCGACAGAGTACGATCGCTACAATGGCCCGCATATAGCTGGTCGTGCACAGATAGGCCGAATTTCTATCGCCAATTCAGATTCAGAGGCCTACGCCTACGTTGATGGCGCCATAGATGCTGCTTATAGAGCAGTTAACGAACAACTTCAGGCGTGACGCTAATCACTGACGTTTCTATCGATCAACTGCGACTTATTGCTTAACTGCTTTGGAATAGTACAAGATGAAAAGAATACTGATTTCACTGGCGCTTCTCACTTTCACGGTCAGTTCTTTTGCGGCAGATCATAGTGTCGTGCTACCGGCAAAAATATCCGCCGCAGAAATCGGCGGCGCAATATTTGAGCGCGAAGACATGGCACAACAGGCCCATGAAGACGGCCATGTAACCCAGGATGTAACGAGCCTGTTGTCCAGCGATAAAAAATTCGCATCGGGCATGTATACCTCGGGCAAAACTCGATCTGAAATTAGTGAGCCCTATGGCGTTGACGAATTCATGTACTTTATTTCCGGCGGCGTTACCCTGACATCAAGCGATGGCAGCGTGCAAAAAATCGAAGCTGGCGAAGCCGTCACCATTCCCAAAGAGTGGACAGGCATCTGGGAAACAGAAGGCTATAGCAAGATCTGGGTGATTTACTCGGCAGATGGCTCCGGTCTCGAGTAACGAATACCTGCGACAGACTTTGCGAGGCGCAATGAGCCGCTTACTAAGCTATAAGCAGGCGTCGTACTCTAACGGGGTTACTTGACCGTCAAAAGCGTCCAGTTCCTGTTGCTTGAGAATTGTAAACACCTTTTGGAATTCGGCCCCCAGATAGCTGGCAACATATTCTGATTGCTCAAAACACTGCAACGCGTCTGGCCAGTAGCGAGGTAAGTTTGCGGGCACCTGCTCGTAGGCATTCCCCTCGAGGGGTGCGGGGGCCTCCAGTTTACTTTCGATCCCATGCAACATACCCGCGAGAACCCCGGCCATGACCAGATACGGATTGGCATCCGCTCCAGCGACCCGGTGTTCGAGACGAGTGGCTGCTGGTGAATCGGCAGGAACACGGACCGCGACAGTACGATTCTCATAGCCCCAGGTAGGCGCCATAGGTGCGTGAGTTCCGCGGCGAAAACGACGGTAGGAGTTCAGGTTAGGCGCGAACAGCAGCATGCTGTCAGCCATCATATCCAGGCACCCAGCGATCGCCTGCCGCAATAAAGGGGTACCTGCTGCGCTGCCGTCATCGAACATATTGTTGCCATCTTTATTTACCAGACTGCAATGCACATGCATGCCATTACCCGCAATGTCACCAAATGGTTTGGCCATGAATGTGGCTATCAGGCCATGCTTCTTGGCCACGCCCCGAATGACTCGCTGCAGCATGACCGCCTGATCTGCTGCAATGAGGGCATCATTGGTATGATAGAGATTGATCTCGTACTGGGAGGGTGCGGACTCCTTGATCAGGGTATCTACCGGCAAACCCTGGGCATGACAGGCGTCACGAATTTCGTGCATTAACTCGGCTTCGTCCTCCATCAGGTCGATACCATAAGTTTGCCCGGCACCCAGCGAACCACCCACTCGATCCTGTTGAGTATGAATAGGACGACCGACACCGTCCTCCTCTGGATATAAAAGGTGAAACTCCATTTCACTGGCCATGACCGGGGTTAACCCCAGACTATCAAAGCGGTCCATCAAGCGCTGGAGCATGTAGCGAGGATCATAGGAGCAAGGTGAGCCGTCAATATTGTTCATCGACATCAGCACCTGACCGGTAGGCCGCTTTAGCCAAGGTGCGGGGAACAGGGTCCGCTGGTCCGGCGCGCACCAGCCATCGCCGTCACCACTGTCAAACACCCATTCTTGTGCATCTCTGCCCCATACGTCGAAAGCCAGGGTACTGAGGGGCATTTTCAGGCTGCCAGCCATCACTTTACCAATCTTGTCCCGAGTCACCCATTTGCCGCGCAGACCCCCACATAGATCCATCAACATCACTTCGAAGATTTCGATATCCGGATATTGGTCGAGGAAAAGATGCAATCTGTCGTTATTCTCGGACATTTCAATTTCCTTTATCCCCGGTTAAAACACCACCTTTGGGGTAATTTCTTGAGCGAATCACTATGCCACACTATTTAACAACGATGTGCCAACCCCGGCCATACCACTTCAGGGTATAGCAACAGCGCCATACACGATGCGTTCCAAAAGGGAGAGCAGTAACATGAACATGCAAGCCACCACCGGCAACCTTGAGCAGCTGGATCAATCCCACTACCTGCACCCATTCACGGACTTCAGGGACTACGCAACGAACGGCGGCAGGATTTTTTCCCGCGCCGAGCACATTTATATCTATGACAGTAATGGCCACAAGATGCTGGACGGTATGTCTGGGCTCTGGTGCTGCAACCTGGGTTATAGCCAGCCGGCTATTGTTGAAGCCGTCACCGAGCAAATGCACAAGCTGCCTTATTACAACAGCTTTTTCCAGTGCGCCAATGAGCCGGCAATCGAACTGGCAAAGGCATTGGTAGACATCACCGAAGAGCGCTTCAATCACGTGTTCTTCACTAACTCCGGCTCTGAGGCCAACGACACCAACCTGCGACTGGTCAGCCGCTACTACCAGGTGCAGGGTCGCCCCGAGAAAAAGCACATTATCAGTCGCAACAACGCTTACCACGGTTCCACTATTGCCGCCGCCTCGCTGGGTGGCATGAGTGGCATGCATGAGCAAACCAACGGCCTGGACTATGTTCACCACATCGACCAGCCGCACTGGTTTGCAGTAGGCCCGGACGAAGACCCCAATGAATTTGGCCTGCGTGTTGCACGGCAGCTGGAGGAGAAAATCGATGAACTGGGTGAAGACAATGTCGCCGCATTCATCGCCGAGCCTGTACAGGGCGCCGGTGGCGTTATCATTCCTCCGGATTCCTACTGGCCAGAAGTTCAGCGAATTTGTGACGAGCGCGACATTCTGCTCATCGCAGACGAAGTCATCTGTGGCTTTGGTCGCACCGGCCAGTGGTTTGGCTCAGAAACCTACGGTATTAAGCCCGACCTGATGACCTTCGCCAAAGCTGTCACTAATGGCTTCCAGCCCCTGGGCGGCGTCATGGTGAGTGACAAGGTTGCTGACGCTCTGCTTTCCAGTGAAGGCGAATTCACCCATGGCCTGACCTACTCAGGCCATCCGTCCGCAGCTGCCGCGGGCGTGGCTACGCTAAAGATACTGCGTGAGAGCAATATCATTGCCGACGCTGCCAACAAGCTCGCCCCGCACTTCCAGGGACGCTTGCAGGAACTGGCAGATCACCCACTGGTTGGCCAGGTGCGCGGTCGCGGCATGTTTGCCGCCGTTGAGCTGGTGAAAGACAAGGCTTCCAGGGAGAAGCTTGCTCCGGAATCTGCGGGCGCCGTATTCTGTCGCAACACGGCTAACGAGCTGGGGTTGATGGTGCGCCAAACCGGCGATGCGATGATTATGGCTCCACCTTTGGTATCCAGTATCAGCGAGATTGACTCGCTGGTCGATATGCTGGTCCAGTCAATAGACCTGACGGCGACGCATTACGGCGTGTAATTGCGCGCGCAAGCTGCCAACATTCAAAACGCGCTTGTAGCTTGAACAAACTAAAGCGCCCCATGCTGGAGCCCTCCATCAGACTTCGGTGATGGGGCGCGGTGATTAACTCATCTGTGACTGCAGATAGTTCTGTAAACCCACCTTGTCAATCAGCCCCAACTGCTTTTCGAGCCACCAAGTATGATCGACCTCGGTGTCTTCAAGCAGCTTTTCCAGTATTTCACGGCTGTGATAGTCCTGTTCGCTCTCACACACCTTGATCGCGTCTTTTAAAGCCTGGTCAACGGCCAGCTCTACATTCAAGTCATTCTGCAACATCTCGGGCACAGTTTTACCGACCTGTAACGGCGGGCGCGTCGTCATATCCGGCGTTCCCTCGAGAAAAAGCATGCGTTCAATAAGCGCTGCGGCGTGACCTTTTTCGTCATCAAACTCGTGTTCGATCCGCTCAAATAACTTCTGCAGTCCCCAGTCGTCGTACATCCGCGCGTGAATAAAATACTGGTCCATGGCGGCCAACTCCCAAGCCAGCAACCCGTTCAACTCGGCAATTACTTTATTACTGCCTTTCATGGTGACGTCCTCCTTTAATGCTGGGTTCAGATCTGCGCCTGCAGGTAGTTTTCCAGACTGGTATTTTCAATCAGATACTGCTGCGTCTCAATCCAGTCTACGTGACTCTCTTCATACTCGAGTATTTCCTCAAGCAAATCGCGACTGACAAAATCCTGCACTTGCTCACAACAGGCAATCGCCTCCCTGAGCAAGGCGAGCTGCTCCAGCTGGAAGGCCATATCGCATTGCTGCATTTCCACCGTATGCTCGCCGATTCGCACCTTTTCCAACTGCTGTAAATTGGGGAGGCCTTCCAGAAAAAGGATGCGCTCAATAAGTTCGTCCGCTTGTTTCATATCCTTGATCGACTTCTTGTAATTCTTTTCATTCAAGGCTTCCAGCCCCCAGTTGCGAAACATCCGGGCGTGCAGAAAATACTGATTAATGGAGGTCAGTTCCAGAGTGAGAACCCGGTTCAGGTAGCCAATAATTGTTCCATCACCTTTCATAATCCAATCCTTCTTGGCGAGTAAATGAAGCGAAGCGCTGCTTTAAAGTATAGAGACAATGCGCAAACGAGCCAAAATTGATTGCACATGTCAGCGCTTGGCCTCGATTTCTTTCTCCGCGCTTTGATCCTGGTTCCGAGAGGCGTCGGCCGCCATTCGTCCTACTGTCTCAATGGCTTGATCCATGGTTTGGTGCCCTTTGTTCTGGTATTGATCAAAGAGATTGATAAAGCGGTCAGACCGGCGCCCCAGCACCATCAAGCGCAGATACAAACTGTCTTCCACGGCGGGCTTGCGAATCCAGTCGAGGAAAAAAACCAACACGCTGAGTGGGCTCATCAGCAGGTCCCGAAATGCGTCAGCGCCGAGTTTCAACTGGAATACCAAAAGATGCTTCAGGGCTCGACCAAAGTTTACCTGGGCTTTTGAGTCTTCTGGTTCATCAAAAAATTGAGTTTTGTTCTTCTTCATTGGGCGGTTTCCCTGCAAAGTGACAGCCACCTTTCCAGTGTAGCTGTGTGAAATTTATCACGCTGCAATATCAAATTTAGCTGACGACTGAAATCACGGTGCGGAATACTCAAGGGAATTAGCGAGCCCCGCTGAAACGCTTCCTTAAGACTGATCTTGGACAGGCAAGCGACGCCCAGGCCCGCCTCTACAGCGCGCTTGATGGCCTCCGTATGTTGGAGCTCCATCGATATATCTAGATCGGTGAGGATGCCGTGCATGGCGCGCTCAAACGCCTGGCGCGTGCCCGAGCCCGATTCACGCATAATCCAGCGCTGACTCATCAACTGGTCGTCAGATACCTGCGACACTCCCGCTAATGGGTGTCCAGGGGCGGCGAAAACCTGTAGCTCGTCTTCGCGCCAGTGGATTGTTTCCAGTTGAGGGTGATTCATCTCGCCCTCGATCATGCCCAGGTCCAGCTCAAAGTCCGCTACCTGACGCGCTATGGTTTTTGTATTTGCTACCTGCAGTGCCACATCGGCCTGAGTGTATCGCTCGCGAAAGACGGCGATCATTGGCACGGCGAGGTAATTGCCGATGGTCAAGGTTGCACCGACGCGCAAGGCACCGCTGCCCTCCTCAGTGCTTAAAGCGGCCTCAAAGTCTTGCGCCTGGGCGAGTAATCTTTCGGCCTGGGGGCGAACCTGGCGGCCCAGCTCACTCAGCTGCAAGCGCTTGCCCAGACGATCGAACAGCTGCACTTCAAACTGCTGCTCTAACTCCTTCAGGGAGCCACTGGCAGCAGATTGGGACATGGCTAAGGACTCAGCGGCGCGACTGACGTTCTCAAATCTGGCGGTCGCCAAAAACACTTGTAGCTGGCGAAAGGTGAATCTCATATCTATTTTTCCGATTAATAAAATCGAATATATCTGTTTTACAGTTTATAGGCCAGCGGTTATTCTGGTTAGCATTAACACCACAGGTACAGAGCAATGGCATCACTGCTGCGTGAACAGGTGACCGAAGTACACCACTGGACTGACAGTTTGTTCAGCTTCAAGACGACCAGGAATCAAGGCTTTCGCTTCAAAAATGGCTTTTTCACCATGATTGGACTCGAACACGAGGGCAAGCCGCTGATGCGAGCCTACAGCCTGGCCAGCGCCAATCATGAAGACGAGCTAGAATTTTTCAGTATCAAAGTGCCGGACGGACCACTGACCTCAAAGCTGCAGAACATTCAGCCAGGCGACGAGCTACTGGTGAACAGCAAGGCCACTGGCACGCTGATTCCTGACAACCTGCTGCCCGGGAAAAACCTCTACTTGATAGCGACCGGAACCGGGCTGGCACCTTTCCTCAGCATTATCCGCGACCCTGAGATTTACGAGATCTACGACAAGGTCATCCTCACCCACGGTTGTCGCGAAGTGGAAGAACTGGCCTATCAGGAGCTCATCACCGAACACCTGCCCAACCATGAGTATCTTGGCGAGGATGTGCGCGACAAGCTCATTTATTACCCCACAGTCACCCGGGAGAAATACGTCAACAATGGCCGCCTGACTGACCTGCTGCGCATTGGCAAGCTGGAAAAGGACATAGGACTGTCTGCCATTGATCCACAAAACGACCGCTTCATGATTTGTGGCAGCCCCAGCATGCTCAAAGACATCGGCAAGCTGCTGGATAGTCGCGGCTTCCGTGAGACCCGCAACGGTGAAGTCGGCGAGTACGTCATCGAACGGGCCTTTGTCGAAAGCTGACGCCGGCAGTTCCCTGCAAGCTCTCTTCGCGGCCAGACCGCGAGCGCTGCAGTCAATAGTATTGGCTGCAATGGCGGTTGTCAGCGCGCGGCGCCCGCATTACCTTGTTACTTCAAGCAAACCATTATTGCCGGGAGAAGGCTGATGTCAGAGACACGTCAAAAGCTCAACAAGGAAAACATGGGAATTGGCGAAGGATTGCCCCTGCAAGCCTCCGCAGGGGGCATGGAGGAGTTGCGCAAAGACATACAACGCCTGATGGATATGGAAGCCATCAAACAGCTGAAGCATGCCTATTTTCGCTGTATCGACACTGCCAACTTCGAAGAATTAGCCACCTTGTTCCATGACGACGTTCAGGTGGATTTCAAGGGCGGCAACTACCACCTGCAATACAACGGCAAGCAGGAGTATGTGACAGGAATGGAGCAGTCATTCACCAAACAGTCCATTGGCCAGCATCATGGTCACCATCCTGAAATTCAAATGCTCTCGGAAACCGAAGCGACTGGTATCTGGTATCTGGAAGACAAGTTCTGGGTGATAAACCACAAGTACTACACCACCGGCACACTGCTGTACTGGGATCGTTACGTAAAGGAAAACGGGAAGTGGCTGATCAAGGACACCCGTTACGAGCGACTTTACGAGTTCAGCGAACAGTTGTCCGAAAAAGTTAAGCCCAGTTCACACTACCTGGGCGTACACGGAACCGAGCCGCAGTCTTAGTGCACTAGCCCAGCGCGTCTTCTGCCACAAAGTATTTCGGGTCCTCGATCACGTTGACTTCAACGAGGTTGCCCGCCTTGCGCAGTAACTGCTTGCACTCACCCGACAAATGCACAAGGTGCAGGATCTTGCCAGAATTGAGGTAGCGCTCTGCCAATGTATCAATGGCCTCGAGCCCTGAGTGGTCACACACTCGAGACCCTGCAAAATCGATCACGACGTCTTCGTTGGATTCACCGGGATCAAACTGCTCCAGAAATGAAGTGACCGAACCGAAGAAGAGAGGGCCGGACACCGCATACACAGTAGAGCCCTTATGGTCTTCCCGAGCCTGAACGTTGATCTGCTTGGCGTGCTCCCAGGCAAATACGAGCGCCGACACAATCACACCCACAACAACCGCAACCGCAAGATCTGTGGCTACGGTGACCGCTGAGACCAGAATAAGAACCAGCGCGTCAGACTTGGGTACCTTGCGCAGCACTCGGAAGCTACTCCATTCGAAGGTCCCTATTACAACAATAAACATCACGCCGATCAGTGCGGCCAGCGGAATCTGCTCGATCAACGACGAGGCAACCAGAATAAAGGCCAGTAAGAACAAGGCCGCTGAGATACCTGACAGACGGCCGCGACCCCCGGAGTTCACATTGATCATGCTCTGGCCGATCATTGCGCAACCACCCATGCCACCGAAGAAACCAGTGGCCACGTTGGCCACGCCCTGACCCACGCACTCTTTATTGCCACGCCCGCGAGATTCCGTGATTTCATCCACCAGACGCAATGTCAGCAAGGACTCAATTAACCCAATGGCAGCAAGAATGACCGAGTAGGGCAAAATAATAGTAAATGTCTCCCAGGTTAGAGGGACCATAGGGATATGAAACTCAGGCAAACCACCGCTTATTGATGCCACATCACCCACAACTTTGGTGTCGAGACTAAGACCAACCACCAGCAGGCTAACCACGACGATAGCCACCAGCGAAGAAGGGATCGCCTTAGTCAGACGGGGTAGGAAGTGGATGATCGCCATAGTCAGCGCCACAAGCCCCAGCAACATGTATAGCTGCTGGCCCTCTAACCAGGCGACATCAACGATGCTGCCTTCCATAAAGGTCCCTGCCAGCCACCCTGCTTCACCGGGATTGCCAAACTGGCCCAACTGGGCAAGAAAAATTACGATCGCCAGGCCATTCACAAAGCCCAGCATGACCGGATGGGGCACCATCCGGATAAACTTACCCAGGCGCATAGCGCCCGCCGCAATCTGTAAAACACCCATAAGGACTACGGTCGCAAACAGGTACTCAACCCCATGGTCGGCAACTAGTGCCACCATCACTACCGCTAGCGCTCCCGTTGCCCCGGAAATCATGCCGGGGCGACCGCCGATGCAGGCGGTGATAAGGCCCACCATAAAGGCAGCGTACAAGCCCACCAGCGGCTGCACGCCAGCCACAAACGCAAACGCGACTGCTTCCGGCACCAGTGCCAGGGCCACTGTCAGGCCGGACAAAACGTCATTTTTAACGGTCGAGACTTTGCTCGGATGAATCTCAAACATCGCAATTCTCACCTAAAGTTTGCTGTAACGTGCCATCAGGCACGTGGAGTCAGGAACCGATCGGCGGAGTGGTTGTTATGCGCAGACAGGAAAGGGCGCGGATTGTAGGCTAAACGCCGCGCTACGGCCAGTATGCTGTCACGTGAAAAATAACAGCCGCAAGCAAGCGGCCTACTTTCACCAGGACATACCAGAGATGACGAAGTCGACAATGGGCGCTAGACTGATTAGCAACTCACCAACATGGACAAAGACATGACCCTTCTCATCGCCGGCGTATTACTCTGGTCACTGGTTCATTTCATTCCCTCGGTTGGGCACTCATTCAAGCAATCGCTCACCGGCAAGCTTGGCGAGGACGGCTACAAGGGCGTGTTTTCGCTACTATTGGTCGCGGCCCTCCTGATGATGGTGTTTGGCTGGCGCAGCATTGATCAACCAGGCTTCCTCTACGCCCTTCCCCTCTGGACGCGTCACCTGGGCATGCTGCTTATTGTCATTGCCTTTATCCTGTTCGTAGCCGCCGGAGTGCCCACCCGCATCAAGCAGATTGTTCGGCACCCACAGCTCACCGGAGTGGCAATCTGGGCCGCTGCTCACCTGATGATGAACGGTGACAGTCGATCACTGGTATTGTTCGGCGGCCTGGGTACATGGGCCATACTGGAGATGGTGCTCATCAACCGTCGAGATGGTGAATGGGTCAAGGCTGATGTGCCCGCTATGGGGCAAGAAGTCAAAATCCTAATCATCAGCCTGGTGGCGGTCACAATCGCCATCTTCGCGCACCCCTGGTTAGCGGGTGTGGCCATCATTTGATGCCTTTGCGGATTGTTTTGCGCCCGCGGTACAAATAGCGTCCCTGGCCCCTCGAAGCGGATCTATGGAATATTGCGCGCACAGTTCGTGTTGATAAGACCCCGACAACAGCGTATTTTTAAATGCCTCAGGGCAGGCCTGAGACTGACCCAAACAACTGGAAAAATATGCCAATGAAATCAACACTATCCATCTTCGCAGCTGCCTCTTTACTGGCTGTGAGTGTAGTAACCGCAGACACCCTGGAACTTGCCGACGGCACCTTGCTGGAGGGTGACATGGTCGGTAGCAGTAACGGCATCATCATGTTCAATACCGGTGACGATATCGAGGCTTACCCTGAATCTGAAGTGGTTGGTATTTACCTGAGCGATGGCGTAGCCACCCGCCAACAGGAATTACAGAAGCAGCAGAATCAACAGAATCAACCACAGACGATTACGGTGGCTGAGGGCACTCGGCTGGTGATTCGGATGTCTGAAACTATCGACACCAAGCGTCACTCCGCCGGCCACCGCTTCCGCGGCCAACTCGAAAGTGCGCTAGTGGTGAATGGTGTGACTGCTGCTCGCCGCGGCACGACGGTCTATGGGCGCATCCTGGGCGCTTCCCAGGCCGGGAGACTCGCCGGTTCTTCCGACATGACAATTGAGTTTACCGACTTGCTGGTTGACGACCAGATGCACAGCATGCGCACCCAGGGTTTGAAAGCCCAGGGGAAGAATGAAGCTGGCCGCACTGCCGGTCGCACTGCACGGGCCGCTGCGCTAGGTGGGCTGTATGGCGGCAGCTCCAGCGCCAAAAAAGGTGCCAAAGTGGGTTTGGGGGCAGCAATCTTGACCTCAGGGTCCAGCATCAACATCCCCGCCGGCACCCTGGTAGAAACCAATCTGGCGACAGCGTTGAATCTGCCTTATCCCGGCTGATTAAAACTGACCCAGGGCTTTCCCCACCTGGTGGAAAAAGCTCATGCGCCGGTTGATGCGCTCTATGGAGACATCATCCGGCGCCAGTTTTAACGCGAGTTTCAGCTGATCAAGCGCGGGCGGCATTGCCCCTTTTAGGAAAAAATACTCGGCTCGCGACTGATGCAAGCCGAAGCGGTTCCCCGCTAGCCCCTGTACTTCCGCCAGCCAATACCAGAGGGTCACGTTAGTTGGCTTCAATTTCGCATGTGCTGTTAGTACCTGGTCCGCTTCTGAATAACGGCCCGCCTTAAAATAGGCTTTGCCCAACTGAATGGTGATCGGATGATTACCCGGCACCAGTTCAACACCCCTCTTCAACTTTTTTATTGCACTATCGAATTTTTCTTCTGCCAGGTCGATGTCCGTCTCTGCGAGAGCATAGGTCATGTTAGTCGGACTATATTCACGCATCGGAGCTAATAACTCTCGTGCCTCCGCATACCCGCCATTGTTGGTCAGCGCCAGAATCAAGGCATACTGGGCAGCGACTGCCTCAGCGCCTTTCCGTTCCTGACGTTTTTTTCGAAAGTAAGCGACGGCTTGTTCAGGTTGGTCGATAAAACTCAACTCTACGCGCGCTCGTATCAAGTGGAACTCAGGATTATCCTGGTAAATACGCGCCGGGAATTGCGCCGCCCTGTTACGCGCATCGGCTATTCGACTCTCGGTCAGTGGGTGAGTCATTAAAAACTCGGGCGGCCTACTGCCGTACTTTCGCGACTGAGCCTGCATGACTGAAAACATTCCGGCAGCCCCTTTAGGGTCCATACCTGCTGCTACCTGATTTTGCATACCCACCCGGTCAGCCTCCTGTTCGTGCAGTCGGCTGTAGCGCAAGGATGCATCCTGTGATGCTGCCTGGGAACCAGCAATTGCAGCTATACCTGCGTCACCGCCACCTGCAGCCACCGCAACCATCCCCGCGAGCATTCCTGCTAACGCCATTTTCCCGGTCTTCGCCGCATTCTCCTGGCCACGCGAAAAATGCCGTTGACTCAGGTGGGCAAGCTCGTGGCCCAACACCGATGCCAGTTGAGCCTCACTCTGGGCAGCCAGGAGCAATCCGTTATGCACCCCGACCACTCCGCCGGGAACCGCAAATGCATTAATACTTTTGTTGTTGACCAACACCACTTCAAGACGCCGCTCGCGCAACTGGCTGGTAACAGCCAAACGATAAATAAGATTCTCGGTATAGTCCTGGATCAGTGGGTCACTGAGAATCGGAGCCTGCCGGCGAAACTGCATCAGCCACGCTCTTCCCATCAGATATTCCTGGGAAAGTGAAACTGCATTGCCCTCGCCAAAATCGGGTAAGACGCCGTCCTGGGCTCGACTCTGGCAAGCGCCCAATACCAGGCAAATGCCTAAAATCGCAATTACCAGATATCGAAGCACTGAGTTGTCATTCATCATGATCGTTTAAACTTTTATCACATGCGTTCAACAGCGTAACAGCCGTTAACCAGTCTAAAATGGGGTAAGTGCCATTGGTTCACTGACTCCCAACCCTATTAGGGCGCGGGTATTAAACACCATATTAAGGGTCTCGTCGCGCAGGTTGAAACCCCCTCCAGCCGTATCCAAATTCTGCGCACTCAGTACAGGGCCCGGATTAACGCTCACCCTATCTTGGGCGATTCGGACCCCGCAGCCAACCCAACAACGAAAAGCAACCAACCTCGGCAGGAATAGCAGCATTTTTTACACTGCTGAGTTCACTGCGAGCTTTGCCCTCTGCTCAAGTACTCCTGCAATCGTAGATTGGCCTGCTCACCAAACAGAATATCGCAGGCTTCCTTTAAGCCCGGGGCGCTCTCGATATTTTCCCAGCGAATTACCTGTTCGATTTTAGAGCGGCGGCGCATAAAGTCCTCCAGCTTCACGACCATTTCTCGACGGGCAGCCAGCTCTATTTCGCAACGGGTGTATTCAGCACTTTCTATGAGCAGCGTTGCACAGCTTTCATCCTCACGGATGCGCTCCAACAAGCCAAAAGCGGCGGTGCCGTAGCGCCGCCAAAAGCGTTCAGACAATGATTCCGAGGAACTCGAGTCGGTGAGCGCATCGAGGTTCATTAAACGGGCCTGGAGCATAAACTCGTCCCGCTGACTGCTGGAGGGTTCACCGTACCACCGGTTTTCCGGGTAGGGAATAATGACACCCATGTCAGCTACCTTATCGACCACCTCATCACCAACATTGAGGCAATCGGTGAGCTTGCCACCGAAGATGGTGAGATGACGATGATGTTCACTTTGCTCGATAACATGTTTTCGCGATAGCTGAACCCAGTCAGCCGCGCCCCCTTCACCCTGCATCGCCAGCGGCCTTACACCGACGCGCTCGGCTATAACATTCTCAGGCACCAGGGGTTCATCCAGGTCCAACAAGGCATTAACATTGTCCAACACGAACTGGCGATCCTGCGGAGTCACGCCGACTTCGGGATCCTCCACCTGGGTATCTGTCGTTCCAATGCAGGTTTTCGGACCCATGGGAATGAGGAAAA
The DNA here is from genome assembly GCF_026262685.1 of Candidatus Seongchinamella marina. Lineage (NCBI taxonomy): Bacteria > Pseudomonadati > Pseudomonadota > Gammaproteobacteria > Cellvibrionales > Halieaceae > Seongchinamella > Candidatus Seongchinamella marina. The sequence goes on along the minus strand of NZ_SHNP01000003.1, from coordinate 451,699 downwards.
ACAAGCGGCCATCGCTGGCAAAAAAAGTAAGCACGCGTTTGTTGTCAGTCACCCGATCGACAATCAGGTGAATGCCTTTGGAGAACAGGTGGTGATAATCAGTACTCTCCCCGGACAATTTATTGTGAGCATCTGCATACGGGCCACAGGCATTAATTAAAACTCTGGAGCGAATCTGCAATTCCTCGCCGCTCATGCAGTCGCGGGCTGTGGTATACCAAAGTTCACCCACTCTGCGATTAGCCACAGACTCCACATAGTTGGTGGCGATACAGCCGTAGTTCAGCGAAGTGCGGATAAAGTTGAAAACAAAGCGCGCGTCGTTGTCGTAAAGATAGCAATCAGAATATTCGAGGCCTCCGGCTGCATTGCTGGTATTGACCACGGGCTCGCGACGCTCAAGATCTTTAGCCGTGTAGTATCTCGGTGAAGCCGTCTTGAAACGACCCATAATCCAGTACAAAACTGCGCCCAGAAACACAAAAAATGACCAGAAGCGAAAGCCGCGCTGGATAGTAGTGAAGAAGCGAATTTCCTTAACAGTAGAAGGGTAGGCCCGCATCAACTCGTTGCGCGATTTGCACAATTTGTTCACCAACAAGTACTCGTGGCTCTCCAAATATTTGATCCCACCCCAGGCAAGATTGGAAGAGTTGGAGCTTGCGCCGCTGGCAAAATCTTCCTTTTCGATCAAGGCCACCTTCACTCCTCGGCCTGCAAGTGCTGCAGCGGCGACCGCACCATTGATACCACCGCCCACAATCAGCACGTCATAGACCTGCTCGGTGAGTTTTTCCAGATTACTGCCACGTAAACTAACTGCCATGTTGTTACCTCTTTGTGAGTGGCGACACTCTACAATTTCCAGTGTTCCTCGCATAGGGCGACAAAGCTGTTTGCGCTTTCGTTAAGCTGTTTGCCGGAGCGATAATAAAGCCCCACCTGCTTATCAATCGTGCTAAAGGAAACGTCATCAATTATATGGAAGTCAGCGCAATCGTTATGCTCTTGCAATAAACGCCGGTCGATAAATGTGACCCCCATACCCTCCTTCACCATGTGAATACGGAGTAACAGACTGCTGACTTCCCACACCGTGCTGAATTGATCGCGCAATCGTTGGATGGAAGGGCGCAGTTCCGGGTTATCCAGTGCGGAAGTAATCAGCGGGGTTTGCTGTAAGGCATCGGCATCCCCTTTCTTCATATCCTCAAACCTGGGATGTCCCGGGCTCACCACCAAATGTCGTGTGTCCGTGTAAAGAGGGATCGTAGTAAACGCCTGCATATCTTTCTGGAAGGGACCAAAGCCCAGCTCTACGTTTCCCGCGAGCACCGCGTAGATAATGTTACGCGCTGGCATCTCCGATATTTTCATCCGCACCTGCGGGTTAAGCCGGTAGAACGCGCTGATTAGCCTGGGAGCGCTAAAACGGTTAATCGAGGCACTCAGGGCCAGGTTGAGGGTCTCCGACTGTCCCTGACGAAGTTGGGCGATATCTTCCAGAGTTTGTTGCTCGCCGGTGAGCACCTCGAAAGCATGGTCGAACAGGCGACGTCCGGCATCCGTGAGCCTGAGTTCCTTGCCTCGGCGAATGAGCGAGGTGCTCACCTTACTTTCCAGGCCAGCAACCGCCTGACTGACCGCAGACTGGCTGATATGCAGCGCCTCAGCCGCCCTGCGAAAGCCCCCTTCCTCAATTACGGCACGAAACGCTCGTAACTCACTGTTTTCTAACCGCATATAAGCAATCCTGATACTTTGATAAGTAAGATTAACCCAACTAATAATTTACGGCGCTATAATGTGAAAAAGTACCAAAACAGAGAACCGCAAGCATGTCCAAGACACAATCCGTATTTTCTTATGATCTGGCTGGCATCGTAGTAGGCGAAACCTCCATCTCTGATGTTCAGGGAGACAAGGGCCTACTCAGTTATCGGGGCATAGACATCAATGACCTGATTGGTGTTCCTTTTCTTCACGTGGCCTGGATGGTCATTTTCGGTGAATGGCCCGATGAACAGGAGAAAAGCAACCTGAAGAGTTTTATGTGCAGACATGCCCGGCTCTCTCATGCCGAGCAAGACCTGCTGGGACAGATTTCCCGCGACTTACACCCCATGCTGATGTTGCAGGGCTTGATCCCGTTGCTGCAAATGCCCGAAGAAGACACCCTGGGCAAGGGCCTGGACGCAGAGCAAGGCTTGTTTATCGCCGCCAAGCTTTCTGGCCTGATTGCCGCCCATAACCGCCTTGGTCAAAACAAAGTCATCCTGCACCCGATTGCCGGCAAGCTGCGCCATGAAAACTTCCTGACCATGTTCCACGGCAAGGCACCATCCCCCGAGCAGGTGCGCATGCTTGATGCAGCGCAGATCCTGCAGATGGAACACAGCTTCAATGCGGGCACCTTCGCCGGACGCGTTTGTGCGAGCACCCTGGCACCTATCCAGTCCTCTATCTCTGCGTCCATTGGCACACTATTTGGTAAATTGCATGGGGGCGCGGATCAAGCGGCCCTGGAAATGGCGGTTGAAGTCGGCAGCCCGGAGAATGCCGCTGCCTATGTCAAAGATTGTCTCGCTAACAAAGTGAAAATCATGGGTATGGGCCATCGCGAGTACCGCACCGTAGACCCCCGCGCCAGAGTGCTCAAGCCCATGGCAGTGGAGTTGTGCCAGGACGCACAGAGCAAAAATCTACTGGCAACGCTGGTGGCTGTCGAAGAGGCCTGCCAGCAGGAGTTCAGCGCCAAGGGCAAGGAAATCTGGGCCAACGTGGAGTTCTACAAAGGCGCCGTGTTCCATAGCCTGGGCATTCCGCCGCAATACTTTACCTCCATGTTTGCCATGGCCCGGGTTTACGGTTATATCGCGCACTTCCTCGAGTTCAGACAAGAAAGCCGGTTGATTCGCCCCCGCGCCTCCTACGTTGGCAAATCGCCCGCGGCAAGAGACCAGTCCGCAGCCTGATAGCCGCCGGCTCCAGGTCATGCCGGCTGTAAGTGGCTCTCGATTGTCGGCCGCCCCCGCAACCCTGGCACAGGAGCAGTTTCAGTGATCCGGTTTACCCTTCTCTGCCTCTTCCTTGGCGTGCTCTGCGCCTGCAGTGACCAAAACGCCGATCAGGCGCTGGGCACCCTGGAAAGAGATCGCGTCGTTCTGAAAGCCACCGACAATGAAATCATCACCGCACAGCCGATACCTGAGGGCACCCAGGTGACCCAGGGAACGCTGCTCGTGCAGTTGGACAACACACGACAACAGGCAATCGTTGCAGGTGCTCGTGCTGAAGTCGGACGCGCCTCTGCTCAGTTGGAAGAACTGCGCAACGGAGCAAGACCCGAAGATATTGCCGCCGCCAGCGCTCGCGTAGCGGGCGCCAGAGCCGCGCGGGTGGAAGCCCGGGCCAATTACCAACGTGCCGTGTCATTGGTAGAGCAGAAACTTGCCGCCCAGGCTCTGCTCGACGGTGCCCTGGCCGGCAGTGACGAGGCGGAAGCTAACCTCGAGTCAGCTGAAGAAGAGCTGTTGCGGCTGACCAACGGCACGCGCCAGGAACAGTTGGATGCCGGAGACGCCGTTGTGCAATCTGCGCAAGCGCGTCTGGCATTGGAAGAGCACCGACTGTCAGAGTTGTCTGTGGTTGCCACCCGAGATGCCTACCTGGACAGCCTGCCGTGGAATGTTGGAGAACGCGTCAACCTGGGGGCAACTTTGGCGGTCATGCTAGCGGGAGACCGACCCTTCGCCCGCGTTTATGTTCCCGAGCCCTGGCGGGCGCGTCTCAGTATTGGCGATGAATACCCGGTAAACATCGACGGTCTGGAAAAAACCTACGCCGGAAGATTGCGCTGGATTGCAACCGAGCCGGCTTTCACGCCCTACTATGCCCTGAACGCCTCCGACCGATCCCGACTGGTATACCTGGCGGAACTGGATTTACTCGAAGGTGAGGACCTACCTACCGGCGTACCTGTGCAGGTGATGCTGGCAAATGACTGAACTGGCCATCCAAACCCATGGCCTGTGCAAGCGTTTTGGCGATCTGATCGCCGTTAATGAATTGAACCTCGAAATACCCAAGGGCGAAATTTACGGCTTTCTTGGACCCAACGGCTCGGGCAAAACCACTGCGATCCGCATGCTGTGCGGCCTGCTGACCCCTAGCGATGGCGAAATTTCTGTACTCGGTTTGCAGATACCACGCGATGCCGAACAACTGCGCTTGCGTATTGGCTACATGACCCAAAAGTTTTCCCTTTACGATGACCTCTCAGTCAGCGAAAACATGCGCTTTATGGCAACGATCTATGGCCTTGGGAGCGCCGCTAGCCGCGACCGGGTTGAAGAATTGCTCAACCGATACGCCTTGCAAGGGATGCGCGACCGCCTCGCCCATGACATGAGCGGCGGCCAGCGCCAACGCCTGGCCCTCGCGGTGGCAACGCTCCACCAGCCGGACTTATTGATTCTCGATGAACCCACGTCAGCAGTAGACCCTGAAAATCGGCGGGATTTTTGGGAAAAGCTGTTCGACCTTATCGATGAAGGTACCACGGTGTTAGTTTCTACCCACTACATGGATGAAGCAGAGCGCTGCCATCAACTCGCCGTACTGGAAAACGGCTACCTGCGCCAAAGCGGCCCTCCCCAGCAACTAATGGATGAACTCAAAGGCAGAGTCCTGGAGGTCAACGGGCCTGATCTGCGCACTGTGAAGAATCTCGTCCTCGAAGTACCCGGGGTGCAGTCGGCCGCCCAACAGGGGCTGCACTTACGAGTTCTATTCACTAAAAACGGGCCCTCTGGTGACGCTGCGATTTCACGCCTGAATGAGGCTCTCCCCAACAGGAATCTGTCCATTATTCAGGGCAAACCCAGCCTGGAAGATGTGTTCGTTGCCTGCACTAACGGCGAGGACCACTTATGAGCGCGCTGCAACGCATGGGCGCAGTCGCCGCTAAAGAGCTGCGACAGTTATCGCGAGACCGGGTAACTTTTGGCATGGTGGTGATGATTCCACTGATCCAGCTCTTAATGTTCGGCTTCGCCATTAATACCATGGTGCGTAATATTCCGGTGGGGGTCGTTGATCTCAGCGGCAGCGCCGCCGCCCGGATAATTACCGAGCAGGTGCGTGTGACCCAGGTAGTTGAGATCGTCGCTCTATACAACACGCCCGCAGAAGCAGAAGAGGCCATTGTTGCCGGCAAAATTCGCGCGGCCCTGGTATTGCCTCGCGACCTGCCACAACGACTGGCGAGTGGAGCCACTGCCGGCCAATGGATGGTAGATGGATCCGACACAGTGGTTGGATCGGCATTATTGGGCTTGCGCAACATGCCTTTGAGACACACTGCCGGTAGTCCCCGAGAGGCTTACACCCAACCAGAGCCGAGCTTTGAAATCGCCCTTTTCTTCAATCCGGAGCGGCGCTCCGAAGTCAATATCGTACCCGGCCTGACTGCCATCATTCTTACCATGACCATGATCCTGTTTACGTCTGTCGCCCTGGTAAGAGAACATGAGCGCGGTAATATGGAATTATTGATCACAACACCGATAAGGCCATTGGAGTTGATGCTCGGCAAACTGCTGCCCTACGTGTTTGTCGGACTCATTCAGATCACTATCATTCTCGGCCTGGGCAGGCTGGTGTTCAACGTGCCGTTCCAGGGTGCGGCCCTCGACCTGGCAATAGTCACCCTTGCCTTCATCGGCGCCAGTTTATCACTGGGCCTGCTGATCTCCACTATCGCCAAAACCCAGATGGAGGCGATGCAGATGACCATCTTCATACTCTTGCCATCCATACTACTGAGCGGCTTCATGTTCCCCTACGATGCCATGCCGCGGCTCGCCCAATACATTGCCGAAGCGCTCCCTGCTACCCATTTTATGCGCCTGATCCGCGGCGTATACCTGCGTGGAGCTCACGCAGACCAGATGCTGACGGATCTGCTATGGCTGCTGGTGTTTACTGCTATCATGCTTACCATCGCCACCAAACGCTTCCATAAAAGCCTGGACTGACATGGTCAGCTATGCGCCAACCGCCCTGTCGACCAGGCTTTAAAGCTCCTGCAAATTGCGACCGGACTTCCTATGATTTTTCGCCAATTGTTCGATATAGAATCCTCAACTTACACCTATTTGCTGGGCTGTGAAAACACTCACGAAGCCATCGTGATCGATCCGGTATTCGAGCAGCACGCCAGAGACTCGGCACTGATCCGTGAATTGGGGCTGAAGTTGCGCTATGCACTGGACACCCACGTTCATGCCGACCACGTCACCGGCGCCTGGTTAATGAGTCAGACGCTGGGAGCGCAATCAGTTATCGCCGAACACGCTCGGGTTACCGGGACCGACGTTAACGTCAGCGATGGCGATGTTCTTGGATTTGGCAATTGCTCGGTGACCGTAAGGGCCACACCAGGGCACACCGATGGGTGCCTGACCTACGTCACCCGCGATCAGGATATGGCATTTACCGGAGACTGCCTGCTCATTCGCGGCGCCGGACGCACTGACTTCCAGGCCGGCAACGCTCATCAAATGTGGCAGAGCATTCAAGAGCAGATTTTTACACTGCCAGACACCTGCCTACTCTACCCCGGTCACGACTATAGCGGACGAACCGTCTCCACAGTGAAGGAGGAGAAAGCCTTCAACCCACGCATTGGTGGAGAGGCACTGGAGGAGGATTTTGTCGGCTATATGAATAATCTGGCATTACCCCATCCACGATTGATCGATATTGCGGTGCCTGCAAACCTGCGCAGTGGCCGCCCTAAAGACGACAGGCTACCTGGCACTATTGAATGGGGTCCTGTGATGGTCAATTTTGCCGGCATACCTGAAGTCGCACCGGACTGGGTAGCCAGACACCGCGGGGACTTGTATCTATTGGATGTCCGCAGTCGCGGTGAATTCGAGGGCCAGTTGGAACATATCGAAAGCGCCGTACTCATTCCCCTGGATGAACTGCGCGAGCGACTTGAAGAAATACCCACCGACAAACCGGTAGTCGCGGTCTGCCAATCGGGCAAACGCTCCGCCATGGCAACCCAGATTCTGCAAAGCTCAGGTTATCCAGAGTCAGCAAACCTCGCTGGCGGAATGATCCAGTGGCATCGCCTGGGATTACCCTGCAACGCCCATTCATGAACAGCTGCTATCGATCAGCATTTATCCAACATGGCCTCAGGGAGAAGAGCGAATGATTCAGGATGGCCTCGCGCTAATCGGCATTCTCGTGGCAAGAGAAATCGGCTGCCGCACAGGCCTTGTACCGTTTTTTCTCTCATCCTGCTGCTAGTTACCGACCTGGCTCGCCCAACAGGCTGCATGGTTAAAACCAACCCGTTAGCGATGAATAACCTCGTTGAAAAGCTGCAGCAATCAGTCGGGAAGTGGGTATAATCGTACCGATCTTACTGGCCGAATTCTCGCAATGAATCATAAACTTTTATGCTGCTTTTTAGCGGCACTGCTAATCACCCTGACTGCCTGTGGCGGCGGCGAATCCAACGTAGCCCAGGGCAATCGTGAAGGTATTCTTCATTTTGGCAACGGATCCGAACCCCAGGGCCTTGACCCGCACGTCGTTACTGGAGTGCCAGAGAACAAGCTGATACGCGCCTTGTTCGAGGGACTGGCGGTTAAAAACCCCTACACTCTTGAGCCCGAGCCCGGCGTGGCTGAATCCTGGGACATCTCCGAGGACGGCAGGATCATCACGTTCCATATTAACCCGCAGGCAAAATGGTCCAACGGTGAGGCAATGACCGCCGGTGACTACATTTGGTCCTGGGAACGAGCGCTGAGCCCAAAGATGGGCAACCTGTATGCATACATGCTATTTCCCATCGTCAATTCTGAGGCCTATGCCAAAGGCAAAATAACAGACTTCGACCAGGTTGGCGTAAAAGCCCTGGACGACCAGACCCTACAGGTGACTCTGAACGAGTCCACTCCCTATTTTATTCAGCTGATGGACCACTATTCCACATTCGCGGTGCACCCGGAAACGATAGAAAAGCACGGCAAGAAAACTGACCGCTTCACCAAGTGGACCCGAGTTGCAAACATGGTCAACAACGGGCCCTTTAATCTCAGCGAGTGGAAGCTCAACCGACGTATTGCGATGGTAAAAAGCGACACCTACTGGGACCGGGCTAATGTAAAGCTCAACGGTGTGGTGTTCTATCCCACTGAAAATATCGTGTCCGAGGAGCGCATGTTCCGCGTAGGCCAGCTGCACTACACTCAGGGCATTCCCCTGGATAAAATTCCCATCTATCAGGCGATGGAAGATACGCCCTATATCCAAGCGCCCTATCTGGGCACTTACTTTTACCTTTTCAACACTACGCGGCCACCGGTAGATGACGTTCGGGTACGCAAAGCCTTATCCATGTCCATTGACCGGGAAAAGCTCAACAATACAGTGCTGCAAAAAACCAATGTCGCGGCCTATAGCATTACTCCGCCAGACACTATGGGTTATAACCCTCCAAAGCTGTTCGACTATGATCCGGCGCTGGCCAGAACATTACTGGCTGATGCGGGCTTCCCCGATGGCGAGGGCTGGCCTGGACTAGAGCTGGTATACAACACCTCGGAAAGCCACCGAAAAATAGCGGTAGCACTGCAGCAGATGTGGAAAGACGCTCTCAATATTGAAGTGACCATTTCTAATCAGGAATGGAAAGTTTATCTCGATTCAGTCACCCAAATGGATTTCCAGATCGCCAGGCGCGGTTGGATTGGTGACTACGTAGACGCCAACAATTTTCTCGACCTGTACCTCACCGATGGCGGTAACAACAACACCGGCTTCTCTGACCCTCGCTATGACGAAATGATTCTCAAACTGGCGCCGCAGGCTAAAACAAGAGAAGAACGCTATAGGATATTTTACGAGGCAGAGACCATGCTGATGGAGCAAATGCCCATACTCCCTGTCTATACTTACACCAGCAAGCACCTAATCCACCCGAGTGTGAAAGGCTTGCCATCGAATCTGATGGATTCGCTGAATCTGAAGTACGTGTCGTTAGATCCGAACTGGGAAAAAGCGCAGACGGAGAAGAAGTAAGCTATGCCACACATCGATCTTAAGCGAGCACTCTGGATCGGTGCGCTAGCAAGCATATTCGCCCTGTTGCTCGCGGCCTGCGGCCGCGGCGAGTCTAACGTCGCTGCCGGCAATCGCGAAGCGGTAATGCACTACGGCAACGGCACTGAACCACAAGCGCTGGACCCCCATGTCATGACAGGCTCCCCCGACGTTAATATTGCCATGGCCATTTTCGAGGCTTTGGTCACTCGCCACCCTGACACCATGGCGTTGGTCCCCGGCTCAGCCGAACGCTGGGAGATTTCAGACGACGGCAAGACCTACACTTTCTATATTAATCCAAAGGCTCGCTGGTCAAACGGTGACAAGTTAACCGCCGAGGACTTCGCCTGGTCCCTGCGCCGCTCGCTGCACCCTGACATGGGCAACCAGCTTGCCTACGTTTTATTTCCCATCGTCGGGGCAAGAGACTATGCCAGTGGCAAAAACCAGGACCCGGAATCATTGGCCATTACGGTGTTGAATGAACTCACACTACAAATCAAGCTCGACAATCCTGACCCTTACTTTTTAGGCACCATGAGTGTTTACGCCACCTACCCGGTGCACCGTGCGACCTTGGAAGCACATGGCAAAGCAACGGATCGCTACACTCCCTGGACCAAGGTAGAGAACTTTGTGGGTAACGGGCCGTTTACTCTCCACGAGTGGAAGCTCAATCGTCGCCTTGTTGTGACGCGCAGCGAGACCTACTGGGACAAGGATAAAGTGGAGCTTAACGCAGTAGTTTTTCATCCCGTCGAAAGCGAGACAGCAGAAGAAAAAATGTTCCGCGCCGGTCAACTGCACTTCACCGCTCAAGTACCGCTCAGTAAAATTCCAGCCTACAAGGCAATGGAAAACTCACCCTACAGGCAGCGCAAATGGCAGGGCACCTATTTTCTCCAGCTCAACACAAACAGCCCGCCCCTGGATAACCAGCTTGTTCGTAAGGCGTTAGCACTTGCTACTGATCGAAAGAAAATTATCAACACTGTCCTGCGTCAGACTGAGATCCCCAATTCCGTTATGGTACCGGCGGGAACACCAGAATATCGTTCTCCGAGCTCACTGGCTTATGACCCTGAGCGAGCCAGAGCATTGATGGCAGAGGCGGGCTACCCGGACGGTGCAGGCTGGCCGGGAATGGAGTTTATCTTCAATACCAGCGAAAACCATCGAAAAATAGCCGTCGTACTACAGCAGATGTGGAAAGACGAACTCAATATCGATATTACGCTCGCGAACCAGGAATGGAAGGTTTTCCTGGATACATTGAACGAGGGTGACTACGACCTTTCCCGCATGGGCTGGATAGCAGACAGCCTAAACCCAGCAACTTTTCTCAATATTTTCACTACCGACAACGGCATTAATCGCACGGGCTTCTCCAACGCTCGATATGATGAAATAATGCTCGAATTGGTTCCACCTACAGCCGATCAGGGAGAACGCAATGCACTCATGCAAGAAGCCGAGGCGATATTGCTGGAGGCTGCACCGGTGATCCCACTCTATACCTACAACAGTAAGCACCTGGTGCAACCCAGCGTCAAAGGAGCCACACCCAACGTGCTCGATATACAGAATTTTAAATTCATCAGCCTGAACCCAGATGCACCTGTCTGGAAAGACGGGGAACAATAATCCTATGTGGCGATTTATAAGCTTCCGCCTGCTGCAGGCGATTCCAGTGATACTCGCGGTCATCACCATGACCTTCTTCCTGGTGCGAATTGCACCGGGGGGACCTTTCGACAGCGAAAAGGCGGTCATGCCAGAAGTGAAGGCTGCTCTGGAGGCGCAATACCGACTGGACCAGCCGCTGTTCAATCAATACACCGCATATCTAGGCGACCTGGCCCAGGGAGAGTTTGGGCCCTCCTTCAAGTACCCGGGTCGCAGTGTGAACGAGCTGATCGGTGCCGGCCTGCCAGTCACAGCGGAGCTTGGCCTCTACGCCCTGCTAGTCGCTGTCATCATCGGCGGTCTGGCTGGCGTCATGGCCTCGCTCAAGCCCAATACCGCTCAAGATTATCTCCCCATGTCTGCGGCGATGATTGGCATTTGCATGCCCTCTTTTTTACTAGGGCCTCTGTTGGTTCTGGTGTTCGGTATTTACCTGGACTGGTTACCCGTCTCGGGGTGGGGGGACATACCGGGAGACAAAATTCTGCCATCCATAACTCTGGGGTCAGCCTACGCTGCCTATATCGCTCGCTTGTCGAGAGCGGGAATGCTGGAAGTCATGTCCCAGGACTATATTCGCACCGCCCGCGCCAAAGGGCTGCCTGAGTGGCAAGTGGTTACCAAACACGCACTGCGAGGTGGCCTTATCCCGGTAGTTGCTTTTCTTGGGCCAGCTTTTGCAGGTCTGCTGGCGGGCTCCTTTGTCGTTGAGACCATCTTCCAGATTCCAGGACTGGGTCGTTTTTACGTACAAGCCGCGTTTAACCGCGACTACACCATGATCCTTGGAACCACCGTGTTCCTGTCGACCCTAATTGTTTTATTCAACCTGTTATCGGACATTCTCGCCGCCTGGATGAACCCCCGCTTACGCGCACAGTTCGGGGAGAAATAAAATGACTACCGACGTAATTTCCGATATCACCGAAGCGGAACAGGGATCTTCACTTTGGCACGACGCCTGGTTGCGTCTGCGCAAAAACAAAATGGCGTTATTTGGTGGCATAACATTACTGCTATTCGTGATCATTGCCATTCTTACGCCTCTGATCGCACCCTACTCCTACGAGACCCAGAATCTCGACCTGGGCGCCACGCCCCCCTCTGCTGCTCACTGGCTGGGTACCGACATTTTCGGTAGGGACCTGCTCACCCAGGTTATGTATGGCGGACGAATCTCTTTGGCAGTTGGTTTCGTGGCAACCTCTGTCGCCCTGGTCATCGGCATCACCTGGGGTGCCATAGCCGGTTATGTAGGCGGACGTGTGGACGCAGTGATGATGCGCTTGGTAGACATTCTTTACGCCCTGCCCTTTATGATATTTATCGTATTGCTGATGGTGGTATTCGGCCGCAATGTACTGCTGTTATTTTTGGCCATCGGCGCGGTAGAGTGGCTGACGATGGCGCGCATCATGCGCTCCCAGGTTCAGCAACTGCGCCAGCAGGAGTTCGTAGAGGCGGCCATCTCACTAGGCTTGCCTCCGCACATCATTATCCGTCGCCACCTGATCCCCAACGCCCTGGGCCCGATCATCGTGTATACCACGCTGACTATACCCTCGGTCATGTTGCTGGAAGCCTTTCTCAGCTTCCTGGGTCTGGGTATCCAGCCACCGCAAACCTCATGGGGTCTGCTCATTTCTTATGGTGCCGAAACTATGGAAGAGTTTCCCTGGCTGCTAATTTTTCCCGGCCTGGCTTTGACCCTGACCTTATTTTCCCTCAACTTTTTGGGTGACGGCCTGCGCGACGCACTCGACGTACGGAGGTCCAAGGACTGATGTCACTACTTGAAGTAAATGACTTACAGGTAAGCTTCGTCACTCGAATGGGGACGAACAAAGCCGTCGACGGCATTTCGTTTTCCGTGGAAATTGGGAAAATCACAGCAATCATCGGTGAATCAGGCTCTGGAAAATCAGTCGCCTGTTACTCGATGCTGGGACTCATTCCCCAACCACCGGGACGTATTGACGGTGGCCAGGCTTTGTTTGAGGGCCAGGACCTGCTACAGATGAGCGAAGCGCAGCTGCGGGAAATTCGCGGCCGCGACATCGCCATGATTTTCCAAGACCCGATGACTTGCCTCAACCCCTTCATGACCATTGGTAAGCAGCTAGTGGAACCACTGCTGTACCACAAGGATGTCAGCAAAGAGCAGGCAAAACGGCGCGCTATTGAGCTGCTGGAAGAAGTGGGCATACGCGATCCCGAAGACACCTTCGATAACTTTCCCCACCAGTTTTCCGGCGGCATGCGTCAGCGTGTAATGATCGCAATGGCGCTAATTAATGAGCCGAAGCTGTTGATCGCTGATGAACCAACCACCGCCCTGGATGTCACCATACAAGCACAGATTCTCAAGTTAATTGCCGAGCTGCAAACCAAACGCGATATAGGAGTCATCTTCATTTCTCACGACCTGGCTGTGGTAGCAGATATCGCAGATCAGATTATTGTCATGCAGCAGGGTAAGGTCGTGGAAGGTGGCGACAGCCAGCACATCTTCCACAATGCGGAGCACCCGTACACACAGAAACTCCTTTCTGCGATTCCCGCTGACAGCAAGCAACCCATGGAAGGTAAAACTGAGCCTCTCATACAAGTACGCAAGCTTTGCACCTGGTTCGAGCAGGGTAAAAACAAAGAGCCAGTGAAGGCAGTGAACGATGTCAGTTTCGATATTAATCGTGGCGAAGTCCTGGGACTGGTAGGCGAGTCCGGTTCCGGAAAATCAACGATAGGTCGCTCAATATTGCGACTGGTACCGATAACGTCGGGGCAGGTTAGCTTCGACGAAACTGATGTCACCCAACTGCAAGGTGGCAATTTAAAGAATTTCCGTCGCCGCATGCAGATGATTTTCCAGGATCCGTTTGCCTCGCTGAATCCGCGTATGACGGTATTTGATACGCTGGCTGAGCCTTTACTACTGCACGGCATTGCCAATCGAAAAACGGTGGCCAGCGGCGTCCTTAAACTGATGGATGATGTTGGGCTCGCGCGCAATTTCGTACGTAAATACCCGCATGAGTTTTCAGGAGGGCAGCGCCAGCGTATCGCTATCGGCCGTGCACTCGCTACCAGCCCTGAATTTGTGGTGGCAGACGAACCCGTTTCTGCACTGGACGTCACTATTCAGGCGCAAATACTCGATTTGATGCAGGACCTGGGCAAAGAGTACGGTTTGACCATGTTGTTCGTGTCCCACGACCTCGCGGTGGTCCGCCACCTGGCAGACCGTATCCTGGTGCTCTACAAGGGCGAGATTGTTGAGCAGGGTACAGGAGAAGACTTGTTCGAACGCCCGCAGCAGGACTACACCCGACAACTCCTGCAGTCTATTCCTGGCCGCGCCCTGTTAAGCTGATGATGAGTGATTAAAAAATGGATCTGACTGGAAAACACGTTGTAGTCACCGGTGCTACTGCAGGCATAGGCCGCAGCAGTGCAATTACGCTTGCCGGATTGGGAGCTGATCTCACCTTACTCAGCCGCAACACCGAAAAGGCGGAAGCCCTGGCAAGTGAAATCGTCAGCGCGGGGGGCAGGCAACCCACTCTGATCTCCATGGACATGGCGGTGCTGGACAGCGTGCGTGATGCCGCCAGGCAATGTCTTGACCTCAACAAGCCCATAGACGTTTTGCTCAACAACGCGGGGGTTGTCAACACTTCTCGAGTTGAAACAGTGGACGGCTTTGAAGAAACACTGGCGGTCAATCACTTCGCTCCATTTCTGCTCACTGGCATGTTACTGCCATTGCTGCAGAACGCGCCGACTGCCCGTATCGTCAATGTAGCATCGGACGCACACAGTTTTGTAAAAAGCATGGGCTTTGACGATATACAGGCCGTGCAGAGTTACAAGACCTTCCGTGAGTATGGACGTTCAAAGCTTGCCAACATATTGTTCACGCGCAGCCTGGCGAAGCGACTGCCAGAAAGCATCAGTGTTAACTGTCTTCACCCCGGAGCAGTAGCGACCTCATTAGGGTCTCAAAATGATGGCTTTTTATCGAAGTTACTCCCTGCTCTGCTCAAGCCGTTTTTTCGAAGTCCCGACAGGGGGGCTGAAACTTCTATCTACCTCTGCCAGAGCGACGAGGTAGAAGCGGTTAGTGGCGCCTATTTTTCCAACTGTAAAAAAACAAAGCCCAAGCCGTGGGCAGAAGATGATGCGGCGGCAGCAAGACTGTGGACCATCAGCGAAGAATGCGTCGATTTTTCCTATCCATGATTTACAATCTCGCTCACTGTACAGCTGTCCGATATGGTGAGATACGCCAGCGCGAATATCGCGCAAACGACCAAGCCTGGCGCGTAATTGCTGCAGCTTTATTGATCGCCTCCGTCTCTGCCTGCAGTAGCTTCAAACAAACTACCGGTGAACCCGCACCTATCCAGACACCAGACCCGATTCAGGCTCCTGACTCGGAACCGACCTTACCCGCGGGCCCTCCCCCTAGTCCGGACCCGATCGAAACCGAGAGCCCCGTCTCTGTCCAGCAACCGGCAAAGCCACCGACGGAGGTCGCAGTTGCCTGTGAATGTCCGGTAGAAGAGCCTACCCGAATGATTGTGGGGGAAGTGGAGTATGCGCTTGTAGGCAATCGAGGGCTGCTAAAAAAAGCCCGTATTGATACCGGGGCGACAACCAGTTCGATTGGCATAGCTGAGCTCACACACTTCGAACGTGACGGAGATAAATGGCTGAGATTCTCGATTAACGATCGACTGGAAGGAGGGCTTCATACTTTCGAGCGTCCCTTGATTCGCCAAGTGGATATCAAACAACACAATGCAGAGGCAAATCGCAGACCGGTCGTTAGCATGAAAATCACCATCGGTAATATTGTTCAAACCATAGAAATGACTCTGGCAGATCGAGAAGCTTTTGATTTCCCTTTGCTTATTGGCCGCAATTTTCTCGAGGGAAAAGTTATCGTTGATGTCAGTGAACGCTACATCGCGACAACGGCACCGGAAAAATGAACGCCCACCGACAGATTGTCATCATAATTACACTGCTGGTGCTGACTGGCGTCAGCATGATCACCTACAAGCACCGGGTGCTTGGCTTCCCTCTCTTCGCCACTGATACCGAAACCGTCTGGAATATCGAGTCACGCCTGGAGTTCAAGGCGCTGGGTGGACCCGTCAAAGTAAGGATTAATCTTCCCGACTCGGTCTCTGGCGTTGAAATACTTCACGGCAGTGAGGTGTCCTCAGGCTACGATTCTGGGGTTGAGCGCGATCATGGCAAGGATTTTTACCAATGGTCCCGAGACGACGCACTGCCGGGGCAGCAGGCCGTGTTTCTACGCAACGAGGTTTTCTTCAGGGAGGTCCCCATTGTCACCCAGGAAAAACCTCCACTGCCAATAACGCCAGAACTTAATGAGGTGGCCACTCAAGTTCAGAAGGATTTCAGCGATGCCAACGCCAAATCGGGTGCGAAGGAAAAAAACCTGGTACTCAAGATTCTTCGCGAACTTAACAATCCGGCCAGTGAACATCTGGGCGTATTACTGCGTGATGCGCGCCGTCGGTCAGAGCAACTTCAACTGGCCATAGACCTGCTGGCAATGGAAGGAATAGCCGCGCGCATGGTACGTGGAGTGTTGCTGGAGGATCGTCAAAATAATCGCAGTGCCCTTTTTATGCTGAAGGTGTGGTTAGATGGCCAGTGGCAACTATTTGATCCCAGGGAGTCCAGTTCCGTCGCTTGGGATAGCTTCATTATTTTCCAGGAGGGCACGACGCCACTTTTTGAGGTAGAGGGTGGAGAAAACTCAAGCCTCAGATTTTCGGTGCTGAGAGAGCAACGTGCATCCTTTATCACTGCCGTAGAGGCGGCTCGCAATCATCGCAGCTTACTAGTGGATTTTTCTATCTACAGCTTGCCAGTGGCTCAGCAGGGTACTTTCAAATTGCTGCTGCTGATGCCGCTGGGGGCACTGGTCGTCGTAGTATTACGCAACCTGGTTGGCATTCGCACCTCTGGCACGTTCATGCCCATACTCATCACCCTCGCCTTCCTGCAAACCGGCCTGCTGATCGGCCTGCTGTTGTTCATTATGGTGGTGGGCACGGGATTAATCGTGCGCTCTTACCTGACCCGCCTGAACCTGCTGCTGGTGCCGCGAATCGCGGCAGTGTTGGTGGTGGTGATCATCATCTACGGCGCCATTGGTATCGCTGGTCATAAGCTGGGGTTCGAGTGGGGCCTTAGCGTTACAGTATTCCCAATGATTATCCTCTCATGGACGATCGAACGTATGTCAATTCTCTGGGATGAAGAAAGTGCTCACGAAGTCCTGATTCAGGGCGGCGGTAGTTTACTCACTGCGTCTCTGGCCTATGCACTTATGAGCAACCAGATTGTCGCCGACTCAATCTTTCTTTACCCGGAAGCGCTGTTGGTACTGCTAGCAGCCATCATCGCCATTGGCAGCTATAGCGGTTATCGCTTGTCCGACTTACGGCGTTTCGAACCAATGGAGCGCTACTGATGTTCGGACTGGCATCTCCATTGCACCTGCGCCGTAAGGGCGTTGTAGGTATGAACAAGCGCAATTTTATTTATATTGCACAGAGCAATCCTCGGCACCTTTATCCAAGAGTTGACGACAAATTAAAGACGAAGCTCTTGTGCGCACAGCACGATATCCCGGTTCCGCGGCTGATGGGCGTTTGTCGGGTACAACGCCACATTAAGCAATTACCTGATTTTCTCGCCGATGAAAGCCAGTTTTGCATCAAACCCGCTAAAGGCAGCGGAGGAAAGGGCATCCTGGTAATCACTGAACGACAGGGCAATCACTTCGTCAAACCCAGTGGCGTACATGTCACGGAAGAAGAAGTTGCCCGCCATGTTTCAAATATCCTGAGTGGTCTTTATAGCCTGGGCGGCAAACCCGATGTCGCGCTGATCGAAGAATTAGTGCAATTCACATCTGATTTCGATGGCTTCAGTTTTGAAGGAGTACCGGACGTGCGCATCATCGTCTATCACGGCTACCCGGTGATGGCCATGACGCGCCTGTCTACTCACGCGTCCGATGGAAAGGCAAACTTGCACCAGGGGGCAGTAGGTGTCGGTATCGACATCGATACAGGACGCGCACTTAAGGCAGTACAACACGCCAGGCCCATTAGCGAACACCCTGATACTGGACGGGCATTAAATGAGCTGGTGATACCCTGTTGGGATGAAGTGCTGGAGCTTGCGGCCAAGGCTTTCGAAATGACTGAGTTGGGCTATCTAGGTGCCGACATCGTATTAGACCGCAATCGCGGCCCTTTGCTACTCGAACTAAACGCACGCCCTGGTCTGGCGATACAAGTGGCCAACGGTCGGGGGCTAGAGCCTCGGGTAAAATTGGCTGCCAAACAAGCAGCAACTGAGCAGCTAGGTGTAAAAGAGCGAGTCAGCTATTCGAGGGAACACATTGCACCGCTTTAAGAATTGGCTCAGTCATCGACTGCCTGCACAATGAACATTGATCACGATGCGGTAGTCGCCGTTATCCGTGATACCGCCGAACAGGAAATACTTCCTCTCTGGTGCAACTTGCAGCAGCATCAAATCGAGTTCAAAAGTCCTGGTGATGTGGTTACTGTTGCTGATCGAGCCTGCGAAGACAAGCTAAGCAAGGCACTTGTTAATCTCCTTCCCGGCTCGCTGGTGCTGGGTGAAGAGTCTGTACACCGCAACCCCTCCCTGATGAAGACGCTCGAGAGTGAGCGCCCAGTGTGGGTCATCGACCCCCTGGATGGCACCAGCAACTTCGCCGCCGGCGAAGGCCCAATAGCCGTTATGGTCTGCCTGACTTACAAACAAAAAACGGTGGCCGCCTGGATTTACGATCCTGTCCAACAAACCATGTTGCAAGCAGAACTTGGAGCAGGCTGCGCGCTCAATGGTGCCAAGCTGGCAACGGTAAATTTCTCCGGCGCCACTGCTGACATCAATGGCGCACTGTCTACCAAGTATTTGCCAGAGCTCATGAAACCCAAAGCCAACACCGGCGCTCGCTCTCTGGGCGTCACTCGCGCCAGCGGCTGCGCGGGCTTCGATTATCGCGCCCTGGTGACAGGTGAGTATCAGTTTGTCTTTTACTACCGCACGCTGGTCTGGGACCATGCCCCGGGAGTACTCATCGCACAAGAGTCAGGCGCATGCACTGGTCGCCTTGATGGAACGCCCTACCTGCCAGCATCAAACAAGTTAGGATTGATTTGTGCCTCCGATAAAAACATCTGGGGCAAGATCAGTAACCTGCTTGTAGAGCCATAAAAAGGAGTAAGAATTGTGTCCATAGAAAAGAACAAGGCCGTAGTGAAAAAAATGTGGCATGCCCTAAGCGAAATGGATTGGGAAACTATGAAAAGTTGCATGCACCCTGACATTCACTACCAGGACGTACCGAGTGATGATCCGGGAGCCCATGGCCCACAAAACTGCGTTAAAAGACTGCAAATAGCTTTTAATCACCTGAGCAAGCAAGAACAGGTTACCCATCATCTGGTTACGGAGGGTGATATCGTATTTTTAGACCATACCGAGACCTGGACTTTCAAATCGGGCGAGATGGCCTCTCACACTTTTGTCAGCATGCATGAAATCAGGGATGGCCTGATCTATCGTTGGAGCGACTACTGGGATATGCAGAAATTTGTAGGCCAGTTTCCGGCGTGGTTTCTGGAAGAAATGATGAAGGCCTCCGCAGATGACTTTGGCTAGGCGGTGATCGTGATTGCACCTTTGCACAATACGCAATAAGCTGTGCCGCCTCGCGGCTCAGACAACATTAACGGGTAATCTTGAATGTCCCTAGACGCACTCATAATAGGCGGTGGTCATAACGGCCTGGTCTGCGCCTCTTACCTGGCTCAGGCCGGGAAAAAAGTCAAAATTCTCGAACGTTGCAACGTAGTAGGCGGGGCAGCGATTACCGAGGAGTTTCATCCTGGCTTCCGTAATTCGGTCGCGTCTTACACCGTCAGTCTGCTCAATCCCAAAATCATTGCCGACCTCGACCTCCACCGACACGGCCTCAAGGTCATTGAACGGCGGGTGAACAACCTCTGGCCCAACGACAGCGGAGACTTTATTTCGTTTCCGGCAGGCGGCGAGGCGCTCAAGACCGAGATCGCTCGCTATTCAGAACACGATGCCAATGCTCTTGAACGCTATAGCCGCGATACCACTATGGTGGCGGACCTGATTCGCCACTATTTGCTGGAAACGCCCCCAAACGTCGGCGGCGGGATTCGCGACCTCTTCAAAGCGGCGGGCTTTGCCAATCGGCTACGCAAGCTGTCTCTGGAGGACGAGCGCATCGTCATGGATATATTCACTAAAAGCGTCGCTGACTTTCTTGCGCTCTACTTCGAAAATGATTTCGTCAAAGGTGCTTTTGCATTTGATGGCCTGGTAGGCAACTACGCAGACACCCGCTCGCCCGGTTCTGCCTACGTGCTCATGCACCACGCTTTCGGTGAGGTTAATGGCAAAAAAGGCATATGGGGCCACGCCATCGGCGGCATGGGCGCAATCACCCAGGCAATGGCGAGCGCGGCCCGCGAACGGGGAGTAGAAATCGAATTGAACGCTGCAGTTGAGCGCGTGCTGGTTGCAGACGGCAAGGCTACCGGTGTCCTGATGAAAAGCGGTGAAACTCTGAGAGCCAAAACGGTAGTTTCCAACGTCAACCCGGCCTTGCTCTATAACAGCCTGGTGAATGCAGCCGACCTTCCCGAGGACTTTGCCCGCCGAATGCGTCATTATCGCAACGGCTCTGGTACCTTCCGCATGAATGTGGCGCTCAGCGAGCTGCCTAAATTCACCTGCCTGGAAAATCAGGCGCGGGCCACAGAAGACCACCTCACCGGCGGTATTGTAATCGGCCCGACCATGGAATACCTCGACAGGTCCTACCGCGACGCCCGCGAATACGGCTGGTCGAAACAGCCACTGGTCGAAATGCTCATTCCTTCGCTAGTTGACGACACCCTCGCCCCCTCAGGCCAGCACGTTGCCAGCCTGTTCTGTCAGCAGTTTGATCCAGACGTCGACTGGGATCAGCACAGGGATACAGCCGCGGAGCAAATTCTCGACCAGGTTGAAAAATACGCGCCTGGCTTCAAGGCCAGCATTGTCGGCAGGCAGGTGCTAAGTCCGCTTGATCTTGAGCGTAAGTTCGCACTCAACCGGGGCGACATCATGCACGGCGCACTTAACCTCGACCAAATGTTTAGCGCACGGCCGGTGATGGGTCATGGCGACTATCGAGCGCCCATTAAAAATCTTTACATGTGCGGTGCTGGAACTCACCCAGGTGGCGGCGTGACCGGCGCGCCGGGACACAATGCCGCCAAAGAGATACTACGGGATTTATAAAAACCGCTTCAGGCGGTCACGATTTTCCAACGGCGGAATCCCCGTGTCTCGCTTTTAGCCGCCGAGTCTCAAGATAGAGACCTGCGGCGTTCCCGCCGATAATCATAGTGGCACCGATCAGCAGAAATATGCTGACGGTTTCGCCATATAACCACCACGCCAACAGCATAATCAGCGGTAAGCGCAGATAATCCATAGGCATCACTACGGCAGAGTCGGCCAGGGACAATGCGCGGCTGAGGCAGTAATGGGCTGTCAGTGCGGTCGCCGCAGCCACTGCCAGCCAAAGCCAGTCGGTCGACGCAGGTAGTCGCAGTTGGCCAACGATAGGTGCCAGGGAAAATATCCCCTGCATAGCGGTCATGTAAAAAAGAATCACCAGAAAGCTATGGCTATTCTCGCGAAGCAACTGGGTGAGGCGACGAGTGGCAATTACATTGATGCCGAAGCCAAATGCGCCTGCCAACATAATCAGGCTCGCTGGATCAATCACGGCTGCGCCCGGACGAAGAATAATTAACACGCCCACCAGACCCAAAACCAGAGACAACCAGCGACCCCGGGTGAGTGACTCGCCCATAAACAGCGCCGCCAGCAGCGCTGCCCATAAAGGCGTAGTGAATTCCAACGCAAAGACTTCAGCCAGAGGCAGCGCCGCAATGGCAACAAGCCAGGCACATTGGCCTGAAAAATGCGCAGTATTGCGAAGTAAGTGCCAGCCCATAATCCTGGGCTGCATGCGCACACTGGCCATTCCCCCAAGCCTGACCAACAAACTACAGACCAGAACAAAGCCCAACACACTGCGCCAAAACAGTATCTCCAGGGTTGCCAGATTAGCCGTTAGCTCCCTGCTGGCAATCGCCAACAGGCAGAAACACGCCAGTGCCGCCATCATCCACACAACCGCCAACAAAGTATTGTGGCGCTGCTCTATCGTTGACATGGGAACCTCCCCAAAAATCAGGGCGTCACAATATTAAAAGTACCAGTTGGTGTGTCCAACAGACCGAAGAATTCCACCAGGCTCAATTTGCTGCCTTCGAAAGACAAATCATCGGAAAACAGAGCATCGGTTATGCCCACCTGACCCAACGTAAGGCGATTGAACATGGATCGGGAGAGCACCAAGGCTGCATCGACATCGCCTTCCGCGTCTACCTTATAATGACGGAGCACGGAGTTTCGAATTTCCAAACGATAGCGCTGTTTCAGATCGGTAAAGTAAAACTCCACGCTAAGATCCTTGCCACGCGCTTTTCTTCCGTCGAGCTGCACCGCCATTGAATCAAAGAAGCTGTCGATCGCCGTATTAGCCAGGACATCGGCCATTGTTGTTATGTCCACACCCTGCTCGACCGCGCCATTGCGCAATTCCCAGGCGGCAGTTAAATACACATTCCTCCAGGGCCCTGATTCTGCCTGATAACCCATCTGGTCGTAGCAGGTGGCCAGTAATTCACGTACTTCGCTACTGTCCTCACCCGCAAAGACCAGCCGGTTCAACAGTTCTGCAGACCAGCGGTAATCACCGTCATCAAATGCAGATTGGGCCAACTCAACAACCTCGTCTTCACCCCCCATGGCCTCTACGTAACGTTCTGAAGCCTGTTCATCGGGAAGCGGATTGAGTTTGGCTGGGTTGCCATCGTACCAACCCATATACATCTGGTAGACCGCTTTGGCATTGTGGCGCACCGTGCCGTAATAGCCCCGAGTGGCGAAATTCTGGGCCAGGGCCTCTGGCATTTCCAAGCCCTCGGCAATCTCCGCGCTGGTATAGCCAGCGTTTAACAGACGCACTGATTGGTCATGCAGGTACTTGTAAGTATCGCGTTGCTTTTCCAGGAAAGAGAGCACATTCTCGTTACCCCACGCAGGCCAGTGGTGGCTACCCAGATATACATCGGCCTCGCTAAACAGGGAAATAGCCTGGTCGATAAACTTACTCCAGCTCAATCCATCGCGCACATGGGCACCGCGCAGCGTGTAAAGATTGTGCATATTGCGCGACACCAGTTCAGCGCCCATAAACGCCTTATGCTTGGGCAAGTAAAAAGTGTACTCAGCAGGTGCCTCTGAACCAGGCACATTCTGGAACACTATTTTTACGCCATCAATGGTGCGAGTTTCGCCAGTGGTATCAATAATATCAGTGGGCTGCAGGATACCATGGCTACCCATGGCCGGTTCACTGCCCAGACCAGAGCCAATATGTCCACGCTCATGCCTCGGTAAATGAGTGCCGTACATGTAGCCACCACGACGGCCCATCGCAAAACCGGCGATAATATTCTCCCGCGTTGCCGCCTCCATGAAACCAACAGGGGCAATCACAGGAATACCCTGTTGCACCACTTCTTCAACCGAAGCCACACCTAGTGCTCCTCCAAAGTGATCGATATGCGAGTGAGTAAAAAGAATCGCCTTGATAGGCTTTACTCCGAGATGCTCGCGAGCAAACGCAAGCGCATGGGCAGCCGTTTCTTTTGCGGTCAGCGGATCAACAATGATCCAACCAGTATCACCCTCGATAATAGTCATGTTCGACAAATCGAAACCGCGTAACTGGTATATGCCGGGTACTACTTCGAACAAGCCTCGAATATTGTTGAGCCGCTCCTGGCGCCATAAGCTGGGGTTCACTGATGCCGGGGCGTCTCCATCTATAAAGGCGTAGGAAGGAATATCCCAAACCAACTTGCCTGCTTCGGTACGCACCACTGAACTGTCATCTGCGGCGATAAGGCCGCGGACAGCATCTTCAAAATCCTGTTGAGTATCAAGTGGCAACAGCCGGGCGATTGCTGCGTTGTGCTTTTGCGTCGCTTTGGTAGGCTCACTAAAGCCCTGAAAATCGAAGTTCTCTGAGTCCCCTGAACAGCCCATTAGCGCAAGCACGCCGAGGCAAACAATCCATTTTTTAGTCATGATAATATTTTGCTACACCCTTGCGGGAGCTACATTCCCAGTCTGTTTAACGTAAAAGCAGCAGCCCTAAATGATGCCGTTGCGCCACCTATCAAGCATTTGAAATAACCAAGCTATGCCAGCCCGTCCTACCAGGCCACTACCGTGCCGTCCTTGCGCATTTCCGTAGCACCTGCATAACTGCCTTTTTCCTTGTCCACCATGATCGCCTGGTAACCGCCAAAACGAACCCCGCTGGAGTCGATTTGTACATTGTGGCCCATCGCTTCGAGGCGTTTTACTGTATCGCCGGCAACCCCTGGCTCGAGATAAAGCGTGCCCAGAGGGTCGCCGTGAACACCTGTGGGTTCGCTGCCACCGTCATGGAGAAAACGTGCTGCGTCACCGGCCTCCTGCACATTCATGCCGAAGTCCAACATGTTCACTAGAATCTGCGTGTGCCCCTGAGGCTGCATTGAACCGCCCATCAATCCAAAGCTCATTACCGGCTCGCCATCTTTCATCAAGAAGGCGGGGATAATGGTGTGAAAGGGGCGTTTGCCAGGAGCATAAGCGTTAGGGTGGTTGGGTTCCAGGGAAAAAAGCTCACCTCTGTCCTGAAACATGAAGCCTGTATTATCGGCCACCATACCCGAGCCCATACCGCGATAATTGGATTGGATTAACGACACCATCATGCCGTTTTTATCAGCCACTGTGAGGTATGTGGTATCCCCCTCCGCCTCAAGCTTTGGCTCACCCGGCCCAAAGGCAGCGGAGGCCTTTACAGGGTCTATCAGCGCAAAGCGCTCCCGGCCATATTCATCCGATAACAGCCCCGTCAGCGGGGCCTGCGAAAACTCCGGATCGGCGTAATAACGGGCCACGTCTTCAAAAGCGAGTCGCTTGGCCTCGACCATGTAGTGGAAAACTTCTGCCGAGCCTCTGGACCACTGGGTAAGATCGACATTTTTCAGGATAGACAGCATTTGAAGCGCAGCAAAACCCTGGCCATTAGGTGGCAATTCGTACAAGTCATAGCCGCGATAATTAACACGGCCCGGGCTCACCCAATCGCCACGATGTTCGCTGAAGTCCTGATAAGAAAGTCCGCCATCCATACTCTCAAAGTAAGCTGCCATGCGTTTGGCCAGACTCCCCTTATAGAATGCATCGCGCCCATCCAGAGCAATTGTCTCCAAGGTGTCAGCAAGACCTTCATTGACAAAAATCTCCCCCACCGCTGGGGCCCTACCCTCGCGAAACCAGGTGTCTCGAATATTTTCAAGATGAGGGCTTTCGGCGTAGATGCGCTCAAAGAAAGCCCAACTTCGCTCAAGGTAGTAAGCAATTACTGGCGACACTGCAAATCCATTACGCGCATAGTCGATAGTAGGTGCGAGCACCTGATTCATGGGGAGGTTGCCAAAGCGATCATGAATGGCAAACCATCCATCGACCGTTCCCGGCACTGACACGGGCAAGGGTCCGTGACTGGGAATTCCATCAAAGTCAGCCGGCAGCTCGCCACGGGCTTTCATACCCTCAACACGCGCCTGCAGCTGTTTAAGAGTTTGTCCTTTAGGAGAACGCCCGGAGCCGTTGTAGCCATAAAGCTGTTTACTTTGTGGGTCCCAAACAATAACAAAAATATCACCTCCGATACCGTTGCCAGTTGGCTCCATAAGCCCCAGTGCGGCATTCGCCGCAATGGCCGCATCCACGGCTGAACCGCCCTCCTTTAAAATATCCAAAGCCACCTGAGAAGCCAGGGGTTGGGCCGTTGCCGCCATACCATTGCTGCCATAGACGGGACTACGGGACCAGTTCTCGCCTATCGGTCGTCCCCCGGCTCCCAGCTCAGAAATCACTGTCTTGTCCCCGCTTGAGGGTTGAGAAGTAGAACAGGCCATAAGGGCAAAGGGGAAACAAAGGGTGACAAGCAAATTACATCGTAGGACTCTCATTGCGCTCACAGGACGTCAATTGTGTGAGACACAGCATAGCTCAGATTGTGCCGACAGTGGCAGCGGCTTAAACTCGAGCTCTGTTTACGATTGAGAGCCTACGGATGACCGCGCTGATCGCCGGCTTTACCCTCAGCTTGTCGCTCATTCTTGCGATTGGCGCACAAAACGCTTTCGTGTTGAAACAGGGACTCAAGCGGCAATACGTTCTCCTGGTCACCAGCATCTGTGCGCTGTCGGATGCGCTGCTGATGATGGCGGGAGTAGCGGGCTTCGGCGCGCTCGTCACGCAGTTTCCATCGATTGAAATAGTGGCCCGCTATGCCGGCGCCACGTTCCTATTGGTTTATGGAACACGCAGTTTCATCTCGGCCCGCAGCCAGCAGCATGGGCTGGATCCAGCTGGCAGCACCGTTCATAGCGCGTGGCAAACTGCCCTTACATGTCTGGCATTTACCTGGCTTAACCCACACGTTTATCTCGATACACTGGTGTTAATAGGCTCAATTTCTACGCAGTACGAGGACAAATTCATGTTCGCACTGGGCGCCTGCGCCGGTTCGCTTGTCTTTTTTTATGCCCTTGGCTATGGAGCAAGACTGATTACACCGATCTTTCACCAACCCATTTCATGGCAAATACTGGAGGTTCTCATCGGCATTGTGATGTACAGCATCGCAGCAACGCTATTGCTGGGGCTGCCGCTCTAGCCAGAGCTAATTGACGGCGCTGCTAATCTGGCAACGAAGCTCCGCCAATAATGCCACATCAGGCTGGTAAACAACCGGCGAGATCCGCTCTACTTTGCCACGATACCTTGCTGCAATTTTCTGCGCGACTTCCGCAGGCGTCCCCACGACGGCAAAAGTGTTAAGAATGTCATCGTCGATAAGATCATTCAGCTGTGTCCACTGGCCGGCGCGCATCATCTGGTTGGCGTCAGCTTGGAGGCTCTCCCAGCCGTGACACTGAAGCACTGGTAAATACGCTGGGGTGGAAGCGTAAAAGGCGATCTGGTTGCGAGCGGAGGCAATCGCTGTCTGCATGCTCTCTTCATCGAGACCCGTGGCGGTAATGACCTGCGCCGAAACTTCATAATCCGCTCGCGATTTGCCCGATTTTTCCAAACCACGGGTAATAGCGGCAAGCGAAAGCTCGTCCGTCGACAACGCGGTATTAAAGGGATGAAGGAAATAGCCGTCCCCCACCTCGGCTGCCACTTCCGTCATTAGCGGGCCCACCCCCGCAATATAAATCTTTGGCGGCCCGTACTTGTTAGGCTCTGGGGCGAAGACCGGTGACATCAGCGTGTGATGGTAGAACTCCCCTTCAAATTTTAGCTTGTCGCCAGTTTGCCAGCAGCCCCAGATAGTGCGCACTGCCTGCACCATTTCCCGCATCCGCGCGGCCGGCTTACTCCAGGGCATGGAAAACCTGCGCTCGATATGAGCTTTCACCTGGGCACCAAGACCGAGGATAAAACGCCCTTCAGACAGGTTTTGCAGATCGTTACCCAGGTAAGCAAGATTCATGGGGTTTCTGGAAAAAGCCACGGCTATGGAGGTCATCAGCGCCATGCGCTCAGTATTCATGGCAGCGGCGGCAACGGTAATAAATGGGTCGCTCTGCCCCTCAAACGTATAGGCGCCATCAAATCCTGCCTCCTCCAACTGCGAGGCCATCCCTGCGACTCGGGCCGGGTCGAACATTAAGGAGCTATCGATCTTCATAGTGTGGATCTCAGGGCAATTCTGGCAACGGCGAAGTATCCATTTTTCAATACGCAAATGACAGATTCCATAAGGACAGGATACATTGTCATCTGCGCTCAGGACTGAACCGGATTCCAACAATTTGTGGCCCTTCCCGCCATTGATCCCCGCGCATTAAAGGCCAGAATAACGGTCAATCACAAAACGATAACGGCCCGGCTACACAAGGTAGCGAAAGGCCTCTGGAACAATGAAATACGGAGTAAACATGAGCCTCGACCAGCTACACCAACCCCCCTTAATGCCACACCTGCTCGTTGAAGGATTGAATCGCTACAATGATGAACCCTGCCTGTATCTGGGCGACAAGGTCGCAAGCTACAAGGACGTTCGCGAACAGACCAGTCAGTTGGTTCAGGCGCTCCAGTCGAAGGGGCTGGGCAAGGGCAGTCGCGTTGCGATCATCTCGGCCAACCGCCCCGAAGTTCTCTCCAACATAGCAGCGATGCAACTCACAGGATGCATTGGCACGCCTCTGCACCCACTAGGGTCGCTGGATGATCATGCCTACGTGCTCGAGGCTGCTGAAATCGAAACCCTGGTATTCGACGCCTCAGTATTCTCTGAAATAGCTGCTGCGCTAAAGGCCCGGGTACCCGGCCTGAAAAACCTTCTGGGCTTCGGCCCTAACGAAGTCGGCGACGACTACCTTGCCATCGCCGAAAGCTTCAGCCCCAAGCCGCTAGTAGCGCCAGAGGTCAGTGCCGACGATATTGCCTCAGTCAACTTTACCGGCGGCACTACCGGCAAGCCCAAGGGCGTCATGAGCACGCACCGGGTGAGTGCCTACATGACCCAGATCCAGATGGCCGAGTGGGAGTTCCCCGACGAACTGCGCATGCTCATGGCAACACCGCTTTCCCATGCGGCCGCCGCCTTTTTTATTCCTGTGCTCCAGAAGGGAGGCGCCTTTTACGTTATGCAGGGCTTTAGCCCGGATGAGTTTTTCGACACCGTCAGGGATCATAAAATCACCTGCACCATGCTGGTCCCGGTGATGCTCTACTTTTTGCTGGATTCTCAGCGGGCGACCGATGGCTCTATGGACAGCATGGAAACGATTTTCTATGGCGCCTCCCCGATGAATCCGACAAGGCTTGCTGAAGGCATTGCAAAATGGGGGCAGGTCTTTTACCAGTTCTTTGGCCAATCAGAATGCCCCATGGTCATCGCTAACATGCGCAAGGGCGATCACGACCTGTCTAAGCCCGAACGATTGTCCTCCTGCGGCCGCCCCACACCCTGGGTACACCTGGCGCTAATGGGCGATGACGGTAAACCCGCCGCCGAGGGCGAGCCTGGCGAGATCTGTATACGCGGCCCCCTCATTATGAAAGGCTATAAAGATATGCCAAAGCAAACAGCCGAAGCTTTTGAAGGTGGTTGGTTGCACACCGGCGATGTCGGTCGATTAGACGAGGATGGTTTCCTCTACATTGTAGATCGCACCAAAGACATGATTGTCACCGGCGGATTTAATGTTTTCCCCCGGGAGGTCGAAGATGTCTTGGCCACCCACGAGGCTGTTGGCCAGGTCGTTGTGATTGGCGTTCCCGACGAACAATGGGGCGAGTCGGTAAAAGCCGTCGTCGTATTAAAGCCTGGAGTGGAAGAAAGCGATGTGTTGGAAGCCCAGCTACAGGCGCTGGTAAAGGATAAAAAGGGCTCAGTGCAGGCGCCCAAGTCAGTAGACTTTGTGGCTGGAATCCCTCTGACACCAGTGGGCAAACCCGATAAGAAAGCAATCAAAGCCCAATATTGGGAAGGTGCAGCACGCAGCGTGGGGTGACAGAGTCCCTCAAGGAATTTGAATGCAGTTGAAGACCACTGGCTACAGGGCAATCATTGCCGCCTTGGCGGCTACCCTGATAGCCTGTTCGCCAGCGGAAGACCCCGGTCTGTTCCCGGAATACTCTGCAGCAACAGCAAAGCCGATTCCGCAAAAAAAGGCGAGCGATTACAACGCAGACAAAAACCTTTACTGGGGCGATCTTCACATTCATACGGGTTATTCGACCGATGCCTACATCAGTGGTGTGCGCGCCACGCCAGACGATGCCTACACCTTTGTACGTGGTGGCGAAATTCGCCATGTCGCCGGCTACGGCATCAAGCTTAAACGCCCTCTGGACTTCGCCGCAGTCACCGACCATTCCGAGTATCTGGGTGTGATGCTGGCTACTTCGCCAGACCTTCCACTCAATCAGCGCGGCCTGCGTGACCGACTGCTAACTGACAGCGCCCTGCAAAATAGCTGGATGCAACTTCAAAGCATGTGGGGCTTTGACCTGGAAAATGCGATGATCCCTGGCTGGGAAACCATCACCGCCAGCGCCTGGGAAGAAATAGTTGCAGCAGCGCAACGCCACAACTTTCCGGGGCGCTTCACCAGTTTCGTTGGCTACGAGTGGACTTCCATGCCCGGTGAGCGCAACCTGCATCGCAACGTCATTTACCGCGGCACCGCAGTACCCAAACTTCCCTATAGCTCTGTCGACTCTGAAGACCCTCGAGATTTATGGTCAGCACTAGACCTGCAACGACAAGCCGGCATGGACAATTTCGCGATTCCACACAACGGCAACGTTAGCGATGGCCTGATGTACGCCCAGGTCATGTTCGACGGCCAAGCCATGCACGCGGATTACGCCGAAACACGTATGCGCAACGAGCCGATCAGTGAAATTTTCCAGGTTAAAGGTTCCTCTGAAACTCACCCCCTGCTATCCGATGAAGATGATTTTGCAGGCTTTGAAATTTACGACACCCTCCTGGGAGCGAGCCAAGCCGATGTAAAGCCAAAAGGTGGCTACGCACGGGACGCTTTGCGCACCGGCATCGAAATGTCTCACCGTGAGGGCTTCAATCCGTATCGCTTTGGCGTCATTGGCAGCTCGGATGGCCACAACGCCAGCTCCCCAGCCGAAGAGGACAGCTATCACGGTAAGCTGCCGCTCATGGATGGCAGCGCAGGCATACGTATGCGTCAATCCCTTTGGTTGCCCGAGGGTATGCCTGGAGGAGAGCGCTGGAGTGCCGCCGGACTCGCTGCCGTCTGGGCAGAGGAAAACACCCGAGGCGCTATTTTTGATGCCATGCGTCGCAAAGAGACCTTCGCCACGTCTGGACCGCGCATCGCTGTGCGTTTTTTCGGCGGCTGGGATTATGCTGAAAACCTGATCGACGACGATCAATGGATTGAAAAAGCACGTGCCGGGGGTGTTGCCATGGGTAGCAATCTGCCGCAACGCACGGGAACCGCGCCCAGATTTGCTCTGTGGGCCATTCGTGACCCCGACAGCGGTAACCTCGATAGACTGCAAGTGATCAAAGGTTGGCTGGACAGCGATGGCGACTCTCATGAACAAGTGTTCAATGTTGCTTGGTCCGGTGACCGTAAACTCGATGCGCAGGGTGAGCTTCGGGCAGTGGGCAATACGGTCAATGCCGCACAGGCCAGTTATCAGAACACTATCGGCTCGGATCAGTTAGCGACAGTGTGGACAGATCCAGATTTCAACCCTGACCGAGAGGCCTTCTACTACGCCCGGGTAATTGAGATACCCACGCCTCGCTGGACGACTTTCGACCGCAAAACACTGGGTATGGAGCCACCTGAGCGAGCCAGTCTCCAGGAGCGCGCCGTTACCTCAGCCATCTGGTATAGCCCCTGAAGAAAAAGATCAAGGCTGGACAGATCGCTCTCAGACACCGACCATAGACGTCCTTCAAAATTTGGATTCACGATGAATCAACAGGACAGCGAAATCTACCGCGGGCTCACCTACCCCTTCGGTCGGAAACCAGACATCACAGCAGGCGAGCCGGTTAAAGTCGCCGAAGGGGTTTACTGGGTGCGCTTTGCCATGCCCATGTCGCTGGACCACATCAACTTGTGGCTACTTGAAGACGGCGATGGCTGGACAGTCGTCGACACCTGCCTAAACATTAGTAGTGCCCGGGAAACCTGGGAGAAGCTCTTCACCGGCTTTATGCAGAACAAGCCGATCAAACGCGTCATCTGTACCCATCTACACCCAGACCACGTGGGCCTTGCGGGTTGGCTGTGCGAGCGCTTCGATGCAGAGCTGTGGATGTCGCGGGAGGAGTTCCTGATGTGTCGGACCATGGCCGCCGACACCGGCAAGCCAGCTCCGCAGGTAGCTTTACGTTTTTACACTGCTGCCGGCTGGAAAGATGAGTGGCTGGAAAGATACAAAAAGAAATTTGGCAACTTTGGCCGCGCCATCTATGCGCTGCCCGAAAGTTTCCGGCGTATGGTGGATCGCGAAACTATTACCATCGGTGAGCACTATTGGCAGGTAATCGTTGGTCGTGGTCATTCGCCCGAGCACGCAGCGTTGTACTGCCCCGGCCTTAAGCTATTGATTTCTGGCGATCAGGTGTTGCCGCGTATTTCACCCAATGTCAGCGTATTCCCGACCGAGCCCATGGGTGATCCACTCAAAGAATGGTTGCGAACCCAGGCCGTGATCCGGGAAATCCTACCTGACGACCTGCTGGTGCTACCCGCTCACGAGGCTCCCTTTAAGGGCCTTTACGTGCGCCTGAGCCAGATTATTGAAGGTCACAAACGCGACCTGATTAAACTCTTTAATTTCATGGTTCAACCCACCCGCGCTGTTGACTGTTTTCCTGCCTTGTTCAAACGCGAGATCAAAGGCGACAACATCAACCTGGCCACTGGAGAAACTATTGCCCACCTGAACTGCTTACTGGGCCGACATAGAATCACTCGCAGCACAGATGAGCATGGCGTGGACTGGTATCAACAAATTGCGGACACCGCTGAATTCGACGAGTAATTCGCGGGGAACGATAAGCAGGCACTCCGGTCACTGGTCTCCAAACGCGTCAGGCAGCTGGGCGCAGCGGTTCTAACTCAGCGGGCGCTTCATGAACAAAGTCATCCAGCACTGGCGTCTGATGTTCCTTCACCCATTGGTCCCAACTGTAAGGCCACATAGCTGGGTCGCCGTCGCCATCCAGATACCAGCTCTGGCAGCCGCCGACCCAGGCGGTCTTGCTCATGCCTGCCCGCAGATAGGCGTTGTAACTCTCCTTAGCTTCTTGGGTGGCCTCCACCGCAGGCAGCTCGCCCTGTTTCCACAGTTCGATCAGCTTGAGAATGTAAGCCGACTGTACCTCACTCATTGCAATGACTGAATAATTGCCAATGGGTGAGTTGGGGCCCAGCATCAGGAAAAAGTTTGGAAATCCGGGAATACACAAGGAGCGATAGGCCTGTGCTTTTTTGGCCCATGTCTCATCAATGGAAACACCATTTCGACCGCGCAGATCCATCGGCCGCATGAAATTGAAAGGGCTAAAACCAGTGGCGAGAATAATGACATCCAACTCTTTGGCAGCGCCATCTACGGTCACGATTCCCTGCTCAGCAATACTCTGTATTGCCATAGTTTCCAGATAAACATTATCGCGCTGGATCGCATCGTAAAACGTGCTGCTGATAATCAGTCGCTTGCAACCGACGGAATAATCCGGAGTCAGCTTTGCCCGCAACTCCGGATCACGAACGCTTTTGCGCAAATTACGCTTGGCAGCCCAACTGATTAATGCGTGCTGCAGTTTGCCGCCGGTGACGGCTTTGCTGAAGGTGTTGCGCATAATGAATGCATAGCGGCGACTCAGTGCTGCAAGCTTACGCTGCTTACCCTTCAGTGCCGTCTTGTCCTGTTCGCTGTAATGTTTATCAGGAACAGAAATGAGCCACTGTGGAGTGCGCTGGAAAACGGTCAAATCGCAGTCCAGTTTGGAAATTTCAGAAATCACCTGACAGGCAGTGGAACCGGTGCCTATGACCCCTACGCGCTTGCCACGCAGGTCAACATCATGGTTCCACTGGGCCGTGTGCCACATTTCTCCGTTAAAACTATCAAGTCCCTTGATATCCGGGTAGGCGGGATGGTGCAGAATGCCGGTTGCGGCAACGACAAAGTCCACCACCAACTGTGCGCCTTTGCTGGTCGTCAGGTGCCACTGACCGCCCCGGAAGTGACACTGGTCCAGGGACTCATTGAACCGAATTTTCCCGGCTAAGCCATTCTCGCTGGCCACGCCCTCGAAATAGGACTGGATTTCATCACCGAGGGCGAAACGATGGCTCCAGTGCGAGTTACCTTTAAAACTGTAAGTATACATATGAGCTGGCACATCACAGGCCACGCCGGGGTAGGTATTCTCCCGCCAGGTACCGCCGACCTTATCTGCTTTTTCCAGAATGCTGATGTCGGTGATACCCGCCTCTCGCAGTTTAATTGCCATTAAAATACCGCTCATGCCTGCGCCGATGACGGCAACGGAGGGATTTCGCTGCTGGTTATTCATAGAATCTCTAAAGCTCTTAACATCTTCTGGCCATGCTATCGCCCAGCGCGTTTTGATCGAATATTGTTCAAGGCCAAAAACTTATGAAAAACGGACAACACCTGCTATTCTGCGGTTTGATGCTGTAGCACCGCCAGTGCGTCAACAAGAGATCAAATATGGGCAGCAAAGCCGATACCAGTCACCACATTAAAGCCATAGGCCCGGCGCTGGAAGCCATGCAGACTATGGGCTTTACGTCTGCGGATTGTTTACGTAACACCGGGCTCAATGAGGCTGACTTAGTCAAACCACCAACAGAGCTCGGGTTCACCCTGGATCAGGAGTTCCAATTCCATCGCAACCTATTGGAACTGACCGACAACCCCATGTTGGGACTATTACTGGGCAAGACCTATCAACTAGAAGCATACGGCCTGCTGGGCTACGCCTTCATGAGCGCACCCACCCTGCGCCATGCAATGGTCGTTCTGCGCAATTACGGGCCGCTCACCTTTACCTTGTTTAGGGTGGATTTTCAGGTTGAGGGCCCTCTGGCAACGCTGCGCTTGTCCCCGGATATTCCGATACCTGATGATTTACTCGCCTACTACGTAGATCGCGACCTGACCGCTGCGGTCACCGGTGGCCAAGGCACAATGCGAGTTCCCCTGGAGCCGCAACACATACAGCTGCTTCACTTTAGTGAAGACCAGAGAGATATCTACGAGCGACATTTCCGCTGCCCGGTGTCATTCTCCACCATGGCGTCAGAACTGCAATTAGACGCACGGGTACTGGACACTATCATGCCACTCAGGGACACTGAGACGACTTCCGTCTGTCAGCAACAGTGCAGGCTGCTACTGGCGCGCATGAAAGCTGGCAGCAACTTTGTCGACAAGGTGCGACAGATTATTCTCGCTCGCCCCGGCTATTTCCCGGACATCGATTACGTAGCGGAGAAATTAAATATGACCAGCCGGACGCTGCGACGCAGACTCACCAGGGAAGACAGCAGTTACCAGGAAATACTCGTCGAGGTGCGCTATGAATTGGCGAGGGAATACCTGGCCACTTCCACCTTACCGCTAGAGGAAATTTCTGTTTTGCTGGGATATAGCGCGCCCAGCAACTTTAGCAATGCGTTCAAACGTTGGCATGGCAGTTCGCCCCGTGAGTACAGACAGGTCGCCTGCTGACATGCTGCTACGACTAAAAACCTGGGGTTACCGAGTTTTCTACCGACTCATCAGTGCGCGGCAGTGGCGAGGCAAATATCCTGATCCGGACACCAGCACGTTGCAGATACCGGGCCCTGCCGGCAGTATCGAAGCGCGTATGTATACTGCTACGGCGACCGGGGAACGCCCGCTGATTCTCTATTTTCACGGTGGCGGCTGGGTCATTGGCGACCTGGATACCCATCACCCTTTTTGCCAACAGCTTGCCCATAAAACCGGCGCGACCGTGCTCGCGTTGAACTACAGGCTGGCGCCCGAGCACCCCTGGCCTGCCGCCCAGGACGATTGCCTTGCTGCGACAGAGTGGGTGGCAACCCACCTGAACGAACTGGGGCCCAGTAATGGCAGGATCGTGATTGCAGGCGATAGCGCCGGCGGCAACCTCACCGCCTGCACCTGCCTGACAATGACTGCGCCCGCTCTGACACGGGTGTCTGGCGTGGCAACACTTTACCCTGCGGTCGACCATTACCTGCGTGACTGGCCCTCTTATCAGGAAAGAGCCCGCGCCTCCGCACTCACATCCACACTAATGCGTTGGTTCTGGGACACATACCTGGGCCAAACCAGCCCCGAACAGGCGTTGAAAGCAAGACCCATGCAGGCAAACAACCTGGCATCGCTGCCTCCTCTGTTCAACGTAACAGCGGAGATGGATCCTCTAAGGGACGAGGGCCAGGCCTTTGCCAGAGTCGTCAAAGGCGAAGGAGTGCCAGTACAGCATCGTCACTTCGCCGATGCGGCTCATGGCTTTGCCTGCTCGGAAGGCCCCACTGACAATTTCAAGGCGGTTCTCGATGACTTCGATAACTGGCTGACTGGCTTGCACTGAAACCCGATAAATTACCAGAGACCTGTACGCTCGTTTTCTGCTAGACTTGCGCCCTCTCCAGCGGCCCATCAGAGTGCTGCGGGGAAGATCACCGCCGAAAAGCCGTTTGCGACCGCAAACAGCAATGACACACAGACATTTTACTTACTCACTCTTAAGGAAAGATGTGTATGAGTCATATGGTCGATTTGGTTATTTTTGGTGGTACGGGGGATCTCTCAACCCGCAAGCTACTCCCGGCCCTGTATCAGTTACAACGTCACCAGTTGGCAGATCGACTGAACCGGATTATTGCTACTGGTCGCGGGGAGTTGGACCCAGAATCCTTCCGCAACGAAGCCCACGCCAACCTGAAAAAGTACCTGCCCCAAGACAGTTGGGACGAAGCCGTATGGGAACGCTTTTGTCAGCGACTGGACTACGTAAAACTCGACGCCGGCAACGCTGCCGACTATGCGCAACTGGCAGAGCTGCTAAACCAGAGTGAGGCACCCGGGCGTCTTTACTACCTTGCCACGCTGCCTTCTTTATATGGCGAAATTTGCCAGCAGTTACAAAACGCCAGTGTCGTCAACGAAGCCAGCCGTGTGGTGTTAGAAAAACCCCTGGGGCACGATCTGGAGTCCTGCCGGAGCATTAACGAGCAGGTCGCCAGAGTGTTCGATGAGGAAGCCACCTTTCGGATCGATCACTATTTAGGTAAAGAGACCGTGCAGAACCTGCTGGCACTGCGCTTCGGCAATCAGCTATTTCACCCGATGTGGAACAACACCTTTATCAGCAGCGTGCAGATCACCGTTGCAGAAGAAATTGGGGTCGCCGGTCGCGGCAGCTATTACGCGGATACCGGCGCTCTGCGCGACATGGTGCAAAATCACCTGCTGCAAGTCTTGTCACTGGTGGCGATGGAACCTCCCGCCAGTCTCAAGGCGACCGATATTCGCGATGAAAAAATGAAGGTGTTGCGCTGCCTGGAGCCCATTACCGGAGAGAACGTCAAGAAACGCACAGTGCGTGGGCGCTATGGCGCAGGCGCCGTCGACGGTGAGGCCGTAAAAGGTTTCCTCGAAGAAGATGCCTTCCACCATGCGGACAATACCGAAACCTTTGTCGCTCTGAAGGCCAGCATTAACAACTGGCGCTGGGCCGGCGTGCCCTTCTACCTGCGCACTGGCAAGCGCCTGTCCGGCCGCTACTCAGAAATCGTGATCGAGTATCGCAGGCAATCCTTCTCACTATTTGCTAATGATCCTCAGGAACTGACCAACAAACTGGTCATTCATCTGCAACCGCAGGAAAGTATCAGCCTGCACACGGTTAACAAAAAGCCCGGCTTAACCAGTAAGCTAAAGCTGCAGCCTGTGGAGCTGCACCTGACTGATGAATCTCAAAACAAGGGCGACAGCTACGACGCTTATGAGCGTTTGCTGCTGGATGCCGTTCACGGTGACCAGACCCTGTTTATGCGACGCGACGAGGTCGAAACCGCGTGGCGTTGGATTGATTCCATCATCGGCGCATGGGATGAAAACAGCACTCCTATCAAGTCCTACAATGCAGGCACTATGGGCCCCAATGCTGCCACGGCGCTGCTGGCTGTGGAGGGCCATAGCTGGCATGAGTGAAGCACACAACTTTGACAGCAGAGCAGAGCTGGATCAGGCCCTTGCTGCACATGTCGCATCGCGGCTAAACCGCGATATCGAAATCAGGGGAGCGGCCAGCCTGGCGGTTTCGGGCGGCAGCACGCCAAAGGGTTTCTTTGCTGCGCTGTCTCTGGCAGACCTGTCCTGGCATAAGGTCTGGATTACCCTGGTTGACGAACGCTGGGTAGAGGCCGACAGCCCTGATTCAAACGAACGCCTGGTCCGCGAGAACCTGCTGCAAAATAAAGCGGCAGCCGCGAACTTCATCGGCTTAAAAGCGAGTCCCGACGACGCTGGCACTGGCCTGGCAGAAGTCACCCGCCGGATGGATACGCTTCCCTTACCGCTGAGCTGCACCGTGTTGGGCATGGGCGGCGATGGTCACACTGCGTCCTGGTTTCCAGAAGCAGGCAACCTCGCTGAACTCATTGACCCTCAGGGCAGCGCGTTACTGGGCACTTGTGAACCGGTAACTGCACCCTATCAAAGAATTACGTTCACCCTGCCAGCGCTGCTGCAAAGCGGAGAGGTCATTCTTCATATCACAGGTACTCAAAAGCGAGTAGTTCTTGCCGAGGCCGCAGAGAAACAATACCCCATCGCCACAATCACAAACCAAGACGTCAATCCTGCAAGTATCTGGTGGGCACCCTGATGATAAACCCTGAACTAAAATCCATAACTGATCGAATCACCAAGCGCAGCCTCGAAACACGCGCAGCTTATCTCGCAAAAATCGAGCAAATGCGAGGCCAGGGTCCCGTGCGAGGCGCCCTTTCCTGCTCCAACCTGGCCCATGGCTTCGCCGCTTGCGGTGAGCAGGACAAACAGGCGCTGAAACTCACCGAGTCAGCCAACATAGGTATTATCAACGCCTACAATGACATGCTCTCTGCCCATCAACCCCTGGAAAGCTATCCGGCCTTGATCAAGCAGGCGGCGCACGACGTCGGTTGCACGGCACAGGTGGCAGGCGGCGTTCCTGCCATGTGCGACGGTGTCACTCAGGGCACTGCAGGCATGGAGCTCAGTTTATTCAGCCGGGATATCATCGCGGGCGCTACAGCCATCGCCCTGTCTCACAATATGTTTGACGGGGCACTGTGCCTGGGAGTGTGCGACAAAATTGTGCCGGGCTTGTTAATCGGCGCTTTGTCTTTTGGTCACCTGCCCGTTATTTTTGCGCCGGCGGGACCCATGACCTCTGGCCTTTCCAATAAAGAGAAAGCCGCGGTAAGACAGCAATTTGCCGAGGGCAAAGTGGGTCGCGATGAACTGCTTGAAGCGGAGTCGGCAGCCTATCATGGCGAAGGCACTTGTACTTTTTATGGCACCGCAAACAGCAACCAAATGCTGATGGAAGTCATGGGAATTCACATTCCCGGGGCCGCGTTCGAACCCCCGGGGACTGAGATGCGAGACACCTTGACACGCGCGGCGGCAGAGCGTCTTTGCAAGATTACCGCGCTGGGCAACGAGTATACGCCACTGGCAAATATCGTCGACGAAAAATGCATTGTCAACGCCATAGTCGCCTTACTGGCAACCGGCGGATCAACCAATCACAGCATCCATTGGATTGCTATCGCGCGTGCAGCGGGCATAATTATCGACTGGCAGGACTTCAGCGAACTCTCGGCTATTACGCCGTTAGTCGCCCGGGTTTACCCCAACGGCAGTGCCGATGTGAACCACTTCCATGCCGCAGGCGGCACCGGCTACGTGATTCGTACGCTGTTGGAAAACGGTTTACTGCATGAAGACGTGCAAACCAACTGGGGCCCGGGCCTTTCTCGTTACAGCCAGGAACCGCAGCTGAACCAGGGTCGACTGCATTACGTTCCAGGAGTTAGCGAAAGCGCAGACCAGGAAGTACTGCGACCCGCCGATGCGCCCTTTTCCACTGAGGGCGGCTTGAGCCTACTTCAAGGCAACCTTGGCCGCAGTGTCATCAAGGTTTCAGCTGTCGCTCCTGAACACCGCTTTGTAGAAGCACCTGCAAGAGTATTTGATGACCAGGCTGAACTGGCCCGAGCGTTCGAGGCCGGTGAACTGGAACAGGACATGATTGCCGTCGTTCGATTCCAGGGTCCCGCTGCCAACGGCATGCCCGAGCTGCACAAAATGACGCCTTACCTGGGTATTCTGCAGGACCGCGGCTTCAAGGTGGCGCTGGTCACCGATGGCCGGATGTCGGGTGCCTCAGGCAAGGTACCTGCCGCTATACACCTGACGCCAGAGGCACTCGTCGGTGGGGGCATCGCCAAGATATGCAACGGCGACCTGCTTCGCCTGGACGCTGTCAAAGGAGAGCTGCAGTGTCTGGTAGCGGAATCAGAGTGGCAGCACAGAGAAGCCGCTACCCGCACCTCAGAGGAAAGCGAAAGTGGCACTGGCAGGGAGTTGTTCGCCCATATGCGCCGGGCAGTCTCTGATGCAGAGTCCGGCGCCGGCGTTGTCTAGTCAGTAATCTGGTTGAGGATAGCCAGAGTGCTGGCTTCATCGAGCAGGCGCGGCACAGGATAATCCATGCATTCAGCGACTGCGGCAGCAGTCAGAGCCTCATGATCTTCCCGGCGTATCAAGTCTGAACGATCGGGGATGCCCACCTGAGTTCGCAATTCACGCACGGCGGCAATAAATTTATGAGCCAGCTGCGCCTCGGGTTCTCCCTGCTCCCCTGCACCAATAACTACAGCCAACTCAGCCAGGCGCGGTTGCGCCTCTTCACGACAATATTCAAGCACATGCGGCAAAATCAATGCATTGGCCAGGCCATGAGGAATGCCATATCTGCCTCCGATCTGGTGAGCGATCGCATGCACGCTACCAACGAAAACCTGGTTGATCGCCATGCCCGCATAGTAGGCCGCCATTGCCATGCCTTCGCGTGCCTTAAGGTTACTGCCGTCTGAATAAGCATTCACCAAATGCTCGAATACAAGCTTCACGCCGATACGGCCATCCTCCAGACGAGAACCCCTTTCCCAAACACCGATATAGGCTTCGATCGCGTGAGTTAACGCATCGATACCAGTAGCAGCGGTAATATGAGGGGGCAGCCCCAACATTAATGAAGCATCAAGCGCGGTGGCTTTGGGTAACATGCCATTGCCTGACATAACGCTTTTCGCTTTGGTCGCCGCGTCCTTAACGACAGCGCCAGCGGTACCCTCTGAGCCAGTACCAGCAGTGGTCGGGATCGCATATATGGGCAGCAACTCATGATTCACCTTACCCAGACCGACCCAATCCCTGGGGGACTCATCTGAAGTGGCGCAGGCAGCAATAATTTTTGCACAATCCATAACTGAGCCGCCGCCGACCGCGAGGACCATGTCGCAGTTTTCGCTTTTCTGCACAGCCAAACCTGCTTCTATCTGCTCGAAGGTGGGGTCCGGGAGAACGCCGTCAAACCAAGCGCAATCTACTCCGGCATCAAGCAGACCAACGACCGCTTTATCCGTAATACCAAGTTCGCGCAGGGCTTTGTCTGTAACGATCAACACTTTGCGTGGAGCCAGCGCCGCAATATGCTGGCCCAGTTGGCGACTGCTGCCTGATCCGACAAAAGCAATGTGCGTGGAGCCCGGCAAAAAGCGACTCATCACCCGCAGCATAAAAAGATACATACCGTGGCGAATTTTTCGAATGGTCGCTGTCATAGCTAAGCCCCGTTTTTTTTAAGAGCTGGAATAATAGCAGACGCCACCCGCAATGGGGTTTTCATCGCACCCAGAAAACTTGGCGCCCGTTACCAACACCATGCGATCTTTGCACCGACGCCTCAGTACTGTCGATAGCGACGCTGTACATGACGCATGCGCATCAATGCCTGCTCTTGGCGCTGCTCGGCGAGAACTTTTTTAGTCGTTGCCGGTAAGCTCTGTTGAATATCCTCAAAGGCAACCTGCTTCACTTTTAGGCTTGGCCACTGTTCTCGCACAGGAGGCTCCGGATACGTCCAGCGTATTGTCAGGTAACCGTGGGGCAGTCCGGTTGTATCGACCCAGTTTGCAATGCCGGGATCGCGGTGCGAAACAACCCACCTGTAAGCCCCGTCTGCATCCTGCTCTAACATATGCCCGTTAAGGTTTGACTGATAGCTCTCGAAATCCAGTGATTCACCCCACAGATTAGCCAGATGAAAACCCATGAAGCTCGGGGGCACGGGCACAGTAGATTCAATTAACAGCGCTTCCTCGTCGCCCAGCATAAAAACTCCACCCGCATATATATTCGTGCTCTGGCCACCCCCCGTCGCTAAACCCAACGCATTGGGCGCATTCATGTCATTGGTCGGCATGAATGGCTTATCGTCGTCGCCAATTGAGGGCATCCCCGGCACCTTTCCATAGGTCTCAAGAGTCACGGTATTAAAAGCATTCCAAAAATGCACCTGGTTGCGCGTTAACTCACCAATGCGATCCATCAGCGCTATCGCTCCGGCGGGATTCAGCGGTGATCGCGGATCAGACTCGGCACCGAGACGCAGAATTTCCAAATCGAGTAAATCCTCGTTTGACCAGTCATGAAACAATTCGCGACAAGTCAGAAACCTACCGACGTAATCGCTACCATGGCTGTGCCGGCAACTGAGCATAAAATTGCCATCGTAATTTTCAGGCCGCTGGGGGGCAATGAGAATTTCAAAATGACCGTCGGAATCTACCTGGAGACTGTGACAATCCAGGGTGCTGGTGTTAATACGGTTACCGGGACGCATCTCCGCCAGTGACCCGGAGTCGCCGGCATGCCCGCTGGACAATTCAAAGATCACATATTGAGGCGCTCGTTTACTGGTCACTGGATTCTCGCCGCGCCAATGTCTGCTGTCCAACGCTCGACCTCGTATTCTGTAGCTGTGATTGCCATCGATTTCAGCAGCAAGATAAACCGCGTCGCTATTGTCGATTGTCGAACGGTTCATTGGCTGAATGGCCCGTCGAAATCGTGGGTAGAGTGGATCGGCAAGCGACCGCT
The DNA here is from genome assembly GCF_026262685.1 of Candidatus Seongchinamella marina. Classification (NCBI taxonomy): domain Bacteria; kingdom Pseudomonadati; phylum Pseudomonadota; class Gammaproteobacteria; order Cellvibrionales; family Halieaceae; genus Seongchinamella; species Candidatus Seongchinamella marina. Next base: position 408,769 of record NZ_SHNP01000003.1, on the reverse strand, counting down.
CTATGCTACCCAGCAAAAATCCCAACACATAACGGTAGCCTTCAGCGAGGTTACGTTCGGTTTGCGGAGCAGGGTACAACTCGGGGGTATCAATGGCATCGCGGGCCTCCTTCAACCTATCTATCATGGTATCGAAGGCCTTGCGAAGTGCCTCTGCGGTTTCCTCTACGCTCTCGCTCATTCTGTTATCTCCGCCCCAGGGGCACTCCATTCGTACTTGATGTAAAAGTCTTCCAGCCGAGCATAGATCTCTTCGCCACTAATACGAAATTCGCCCAGGCTGTATTCAAACTTACTGTGATGCGCTTTCTCCCGCTCAGACTGATCTTGTAACCAACAATCGTAAGAGTCTTCCATGCTCAGCCCAAGTGCTGCGTAAGCGTTTACAACAGCCTTTTTGGGCGTTGCTGTCAGTAAGCGATAGTCGATAAATAATCGATCCACTTCAGTGTGACGTGAAAGCACCTCCCATGGATGACTAAAGTGCTCAAATGAAATTTCTGTAAGAGCATCCAGAGATTCCTGACAAGCCTCCTTAGGCCAGCCTTTGCTTCTCCAATTAGTTTCCACCAGCTTAAGGCAACTGGGAATACAATCTGCAGGGTCACGGATCATCACGACGAATCGAGCATCAGGAAATGTTGCGATCAGGGACTCTACCCAGCCGCTCATTACCGGATTTTTGGACAGGTGAATTTTGTCGCCTCCATTGAGGAGCAGCTGACGCTTTACCAATTCACGATAATGCCGCAGCCACCGGCCGCGTCTTTTAGACATCTCGTCGATGTGAAAAAAATCTACAATATCCATCATCGGAATTTCCAATGACCACTGCTGCGACGCAAAAGCCGCTTGCATTGCAAAGCAGTCCTCCTCTGCGTTCCACAGACTCATATTGTGCATATGTCGATAAGGCCCGAATGTTTCATCATCCCATCTGACTAAACGAGCCTTAAGTCGCCCCCTTAAACATCGTTCATCTAACCTCCCCAAAAGGCGAATAAGCTTCTTCTGCAGTAGAGACGGGAAGAACATTTCCCAATAAAGAAAGTAACTGAACTTATCGCCGTCGGCGCTCATCAAACGATGCATCAACGTCGTTCCGCTGCGAGCATGACCGATGATAAAAACGGGCCGATTCACCTGCTGCTGCCACAGGCGCGGGAAAACCAAGTAGTCCAACATGAAACACAGGCTATGAAACAGGGTAACAAAAGGGGTCCAGATCAGTAGGCGCAGTAGCATACGTCGACGCCCTGGCCAGCTTTTCAAACCCCAGACATGGCGAACCACACGCCACCAATAATTGACATCAAAAAACAAATAGCCACCGAACTGAGCGCGAAAAGCTCATTGCATTGATTGAGCTTCCAATCATCGCACTATTATTGCCGCTGACTGCGAAGAATCTGCTGGATGAGCTGGATCGCATCTGCAGCAAGCTGCTCGCGACTGTCAAAATTGTTTCTCCAGGTGTTTTGAGTACCAGGAGGATCCTTTGCAATTGCAAGAGCCTGCACCATTAACCAACCACTGTAGTTGAGAAAATCCAGTGTAGCGAACGTTTCCCGCCACTGCACCTGACCGCGGCCCAGTTCACCCCGATGGCTCTCGCTGAGACAAACATGCAACAGCTGCTCCCCCGCCGCGGGCAAGGCTCGCGCAGGATTAAACTCTTCAAGATGGGCGTGAAAGGTGTTGTAAAGCACCCCGATGTTGAGATGGCCCACGTCTCGACACATGCGAGCTGCCTCGGCAGCGGTGTTAATCAGGTAGGCGTCAAAACGGCTTTGAAACTCAAGTCCCAGAGAAACTCCCATTTTTGCAGCATAGTCAGCCACCTCACGCAGACAACTGCGGCTCCATTCCCACTCCCTATCAGACGGAGGCTTACCGCTGAACACTCCCTGGGCCTGGAACAAGCCGCCGCTCAGCAATTGACTACCCAACGTTGCCGACTCGTCGACCCGGGCACAGAGATAATCTACTGCAGCTCGGCGCGTTGCCTCGTCAGGAGATAAGGGGTTGGCGTGCGCAGGCAAACGCGCGCTTGTTGTCACTGCCAGCCCCAGACCATCCAGCGCGACACTCAACAACTTCAGCGCAGACCGCCCCTGGCCGCAGACCGGAATCTCTACGCCTTGGTAACCTTGAGCAGCCAACATCTCCAAAACGGGCAACTGTTCTACACCGGTCGCATCGCCCCACAGGCGCATATCCATGCCAATTTTTACGTCCACACAACTCCACAACAGTTTGCTAGTCACGACTATGTTATTAAGCATGGCAGATATTTGGATTATTGCCATCTCTTTGCAAAAGAGCACAAAGCCGCAACGAGCCATCTGCTAAACTAAAAAAAGGAAGTAATAGCATCGACAGCGAGATAGAAAATCATGACACGGAAGCTGATACTAAGTGGCGTCGTTTTGTTCGCGCTGGGAATGTCGTCTGGCGCGTCTGAGCGACTTAAAGATGGCAAGCGCACTTATGAGAAAGTATGCACGGGCTGTCACGAAACGGGGCTTGAAGGAGCACCTGTCGTTGGCAACAAAGAAGACTGGCGTGCCCGTTCAGGCTTGTGGGAGGCTGTACTGGTTGAGCACGCGGAGCAGGGCTATATAAAAATGCCGGCGAAGGGCAATGCAGAGTACGCAACCGAATACGACGTGGGTGCGGCCGCAGAATACATGTTAACCCTGACCCATCCAGAGATGAGCCATGACTAGGGACTAGAACCTGGATCGAGGCAAAGCCAGTACTGACAATATCGCCAACAGCAAGATGAGCGCAAGACCGACGAGAACAAGCGTGTAACTTCCGGTCTGGTCAAAGACATAACCAGCCAAGGGTGCCCCGACTAGCCCCAAGGGCAGGAATAACGGCCCCTGGGCGCCATTGACCTGACCGATGATATCCGCCTTAAAGTAGCGGCTGTTGAGGTAGGGATGCATCGGCAGGAAAGCGCCTCCGCTGAAACCCATCATGGCGACACTGACAACAATCAGATAGGTAACATCGGTCATCAACAGTAATATCAACCCGACCAATTTGACCAACAGGATTGCAGCGGCAAACCAGCGGGTATGCGGTCGCAACTTATCTGCCAAAACAGCCACAGTGAGCTTCCCCAATGCGCCACCGGCCCCCCCAACTGCCAAAAACAGGCCGGCCTCAACGGCAGTGAAGCCGCGACTGGCCAGCAGGGGTGGATAGCAGATAGTTAAAATCACCATCACATTCAAGGTCAAGGCCACGGTAATGCCGACCATCCAGAACTCGGCCCGTCGATAAATTTCACGGTCTACCTTAGCTTGCGGGCTGTCAGCAACAGCCCCTGCGTCGGCAGGGATTCCCAACAAAACCCATAGCCAGACTATCGCCAGTAGCACGATAGACATCACCGCCAACGCCTCGCGCCACTCTACGATCTGTAATGCTGCTCCCATCGCTGGCGGCAGAGTCATCGAAGCGATGCTGATACCCAATGCAGCAATCGCCAGCGCTCTGCCTTCTTGCCCGGGGTATAACTTAACCATCAGGCCATTGATCACTACCGGGCCATAAAACGTAATTCCGATCGAAAAACAAAGAAAACCAATGCCAGCCTGGAGAAGAGAAGAGGAAAAGCTAATGGCTAAAAGAGACAGCAGGGCCAATGCACTGCCGCCAAGAATCATTCTGCGAATAGGCCAGACATCCACCAGTCGCCCAACCAGAGGAGCAATAATCCCGGGCACTAGCAACAATGCAACCGGCGCAATATTCAGGGTGGCAACACCCACACCAAACTCTTGCGACAGTGGCTCGACAAAGAATCCGAATAAGCCAATCAGGCCTGCACCGAGTCCCAGACAAGTCATGCCTGCGAGGGCCGGAAGCCAGGCCCTGGCAGCTTGCATGTTTTTAGACGGCATTATTGAGAAAGCAAGCTCCGGCACCACCAGGCGATGCCGGTGCTTAGGTCAGCCGCGCTTGGGACCGCCGTTTTCACCCGGCCAGCGAGAGCCAGAAATGGTATCGGCATAAGGCAGGAATGCCTCCGCATCAAGCTCTCCCGCCAGAGTAATCTGTCGATCAAGGAAGATGGGCCACCATAGATGAGCAGACAACTGCTCACGCATCGGAAGAAGACTTGCCAGTGGATCCCATGGGCTATCGCGAAGAAGCAGTTCACCCTGAACCTCTTCTTTCCAGGCTGTCCCGTATTTACTCATTACATGAACCACGTGGGGCGGGAAGTCGAAGCCAGTTGCGGGGCCACCGACGCTGACCGCGCGGGAATATTTCAGCCACCATTCATTCTGAACCCACTCCTCAGCGCCTTCCACAGGCCCCGTAGAAACACCTTTGAACTCAACAAAAGTGTAGCCCTGATGCACACAGCGAGCGCTGACCTGGGGACCCAGTCGATAGAACTCCGTAGTGCAGGGGTACTTGGGCTGGCCATTGGTTTCCTGACTGATAAATATGGCTGATTCCTGGTCGATGCCGTAACCCAGCGTGTACTCCCCCGCTGTCCCATTGTAATCGGCATCTACGGTGGTCACGATGCCGTACTCGGGCTCGTCGGGAACCGGAAAGTTATAAATAGTCAGGTTAACGTTTGGATTGGCGCCGGGATCAATGCCCGGTGGCAAAAGTTTAGCTATCGCTTCCGGGTCAGTTCGGTAAACGATCTTGAGCATGGGCCAGTTTATAATATCTCCCGGGTTTCCCTGGGGTGCACCTGATTCATTTGTCATCTCTTTATTCCCCTTCTACTTTAGTTCATCCCACCATCGCCGGAACTGGCAGGGTGCGATTTAATATCATTTCAGCACGCGCGCGTATTTTCGCATCCGTATCCTCGGTTGTTTCCAATAGCCAGAAAGCATCCTGTTCCAGACCCCTCACCGCCATTGCTGCTACCTCATCCGGGTGCGTGGTCTGCATCTCGATGCCAAATTCCGCCGCCATTCTCTTCATGTCGTCGACAGAATTAATTCCGGACTCGTTACCTTCAACATCTTTCTTCAAATCCTCGGGTCGCACGCGCCCTGAATTGAAAAGCCCGGTATCAACAACATGGGGGCCAGGAAAAAGTGCGCTCACTTTTACCGGCAATCCACCCGCCTGGCACTGATAGTGCAAATTTTCAGTAATAGCATGGACTGTCGCTTTACTCGCTGTGTAAATCGGCGCATCAGGGAGAACAATGAACGCACCGTTGCCCGACCCTGTCACCACAAAGTGTGCTTCCTTACCGGTAGCAACGAGACGCGGCATGAAGGCGCGAATACTGTTAATCACACCCCAAACATTGACGTTCAAACACCACTGCCAGTCTTTTTCTGAGTAATCCCACATAGCCCCACTCTCACCGGCACCAATACCCGCATTGGCAAACACCAGATCCAGCGGGCCCAATTTTTGTTCGGCGACATCAGCGAGATGGTTAAGACTGTCCACCGATGTCACGTCACAGTGCTCTAAGATGGCCTCGATACCCTCTGCAGCGAGATCGGCGGCAACCTGATGCATGGCCTTGCTATCTACATCACCGACCGCAATCTTTGCACCTCTTTTACCCAGGGCAAACGCCAGCGAGCGACCCACGCCACTGGCACCACCGGTAATAACAGCGACCTTGTCGTGAAAATCCTGCACTTACGCGATCTCCCTTTGTTCTTGCGACGTGACATAGAACTGGCGAACCCATTTACGGAATGTAACCAGTGGCTTGTCTTCTTTACAAAAAACCGGCCGCCGCCTGTGCACTTTGTTCGCCCAAATGGGATAGTCATCGCTCAGCCCATCAATAATCCCCTTCATGACGTCATCTCCAGCGGCGTCCTCAATTTCCCTGCGCACAATCAGGGTCCAGCGCATCAGTGTGTTGTTACTGTCGATCGCCTGGGGGCTGTTGTACATAATCATTTCAGCGCCGGGACCATAACTGTTTCGCACCATGGCAAAACCGGGGCTATAGGTGGTCGCATGTAAATGACTCGGAAAGTCATTATTTGTCATCTCCGAGTGCAGATGCATGGTGCGTCCATCTGGATCGATAGAGACCTTTGAATCGGGGATTTCTCCCTGGGAATGCACGAAGGCAAAGTGCACCGGGTCACAGGAGTTTTCGCAAATATCCTGCACGTGTGCGGGCACTAGGTGCTCGGTGTAACGAGGTTCAGTCCACGCCGGATCGCCCAATTCCGGCAGGTCCGGCAGCGGCCATTGGGGTGCCGTATTTTCGGGGTGGAACCAAACATAAACTTCACCGTTCTTTTCTTCGGTATGCCAGGTACGAACCCTCGCCCGCTCCGGAATTTCGTCGCAGTAAGGAATGTTCGAACATTTTCCATCGTCGGCATTGAACTGCCAGCCGTGGAAAGGGCACCGCACGGTCTCTCCAACGACTCGGCCCTCGTGTCCCAGGTGAGCGCCCAAGTGCGGGCAATAAGCGTCTTGCAACGCGACCTTGCCAGACCGGGTGCGGTATAGCACCAGCTCTCGATCAAAGGCTTTCACTGGCTTTACTTCACCAACAGCCAAGCCATGCGAGCGCTCTACAGAAAACCAACCCATGGGAAAGTCCGGGGTGGTGTTGGTTTTTGATTCACAGGCTTCCACGATTGTCATGGTTGTTCTCCATTGCCTTGTCTGCGTAAAAAGTTTTTTTGTTAAGCGTAAATTGCTCAGTGAAAAATTGATGCGTCGGGACCAATTTCATCGGCCACTTGCTGCAGGCGTATCCGATCAAGGCCGTAAAAATCTACCGCATTTTCTCCAAGAATTTTCCGCCCATCAGCTTCCGGGAGGTTGGCGAATGTATCGCGCAAATATTGCCCTGTGTTGGGCCAGCTGCCTTCAGGGTGAGGATAGTCACTACCCCACATGATTTTATCCAGACCAATGTCGTCGCGCATATCAATGTCGGGCCGCAATACGCAGGAGGCACCGATACCGACATTGCGCTGGTAATACTCGCCAGGAGAGAGAGAAAGATGTTCGCGGAAATTACCCAGCTTCGCCGAAATCTGTCCCTCGCTGTAGTGAAAGTCCATCAAGCGCAGCCAGGGCGGCAACATAAACATTGTGCCCCCCTCCACGATCATCACCTTCAACCTAGGAAAGCGCTCAAATACGCCACCCCAAATCATGAACGTTAGCGGCCGATACAACCACCACATGACTTCCGACACGTAGATACCCATTGCTCCGGGCAACTCGTCGCGTTTGTCCTCAACCGGAAAACCGGCACCGAAGTATTCTGCGTGAGGTGCGGGCCCTGAGTGAAAATGAACAATGACACCCAGGTCTTCGCACACCTCCCAAAACGGATCGTACTTCACGTTGTGATAGGGATCGTTGCCATACCACAAGGTAGGAATCATCACCGCGCGCAGCCCGTTATCTACGCACCAGCGCACCGCTTCAACCGCCTGGTCCACATCCCAAAGCAGGGGAATTGAGGCCACGCCGATATGCCTGGCAGGGTCGTTGGCGCAAAGTTCGGCCAACCAGCGGTTGTGAGCCATGGCGCCGGCCCATTGCAACTCGGGCACCATATCCTTGGGAGAAAGGCCCAGGCCTGCACCAAAAGGCGGTGTGTTCTTTTCGGTGATTCCGTCGGGAAATATCACTTCTGCAGCAATGCCGTCACCGGCGAGCATTTTTATCCGCTCCTGGTAGTTCCAGGCCCCGGTCAGCTCTTGTTTGATTGGCGCGCGCCACTCGTCGTTAATTTCCTTGATCAGGAACTGCGACTCAGACTTTTCCAGCATTTCGACGGTAATCGGCACCGCCACATCAAGCATGTCGTGGTACTTTGATTCCACGTAGGGCTTGTAATCAGCGATGGGCAGACCGGCGTGACAGTCGGTAGATACGACCAGCAACTTATCGGACATCTTCGGGTTCACCTGTTGATTTCTCATTGTAAATACGCAACAAACGCGCAAACTTGCACATTTGTATACAAAATAGTTTAATGTATTTTAAAATGCAACAGCATTACGGCTTTTTTATGGACACTATTGAGGCCCCTTTAGGGCGCCGAGAAAAGCGTAAACAAGAGATTCGCCAGCGCATCGAAGACGCAGCCTATCAACTGTTCCAGCAGCAGGGCATCGAGGACACCAGTATCGAGGAAATCTGCGTTGAGGCTGATGTTGCCCGGCGCACCTTCTACGGTCATTTCACCAACAAGCACGCGTTGCTTGGGGGACTGGGTATTACCCGCCTGTACAGCCGCTCTGAACCCATGCTGAGTGAATTAATGGCTAACCACACGAGCACCCGTGCCCGGCTCCAAGCGATGATTGACTACATCGAATCCAGCTTTGCCGGTATGAACGATATCGATCGGCAATTGGTACTGGTTGGCCCCACCGCTTTCGCCGAGGACCAGGAACGACAGCGTGAGATTGGCAACTCGTCTATGGCGAGCTTTACCCAACTGATCAATGCGGGCATTGAGCTAGGTGATGTAAAGACCGAATTCACACCATTGATGCTCGCCACCACCGTAGTGGGCACCCTGAATATGCTCACCATCAGCTGGTGCCTGGACAGCAGCTACCCTGTATTCGCTAAGCTGGAAGAGGCTCGCAAGCTGTTTGATCAACTGATCTGTAAAGACAACCCATAAGCCCAATCGCGTCATTGTCCCGCTTCATCATCGGGCGCATGCTGCCCACCTGAAACTCAGAAGGTAAAACCATGGGACCACTCGCTGGTATCACCATAATTGAAATTGCCGGTTTAGGCCCGGGCCCCTTTGCCGCTATGTCGCTGGCAGATATGGGCGCCAGTGTCATCCGTATCGAGCGCCCGGGCGGCGGCTTGTTTGCGGCACAGCAGGATTCCCGGCTGGACGTTTTAAACCGCGGCAAGCGCTGCATTGGTGTTGATCTCAAGACGCCTGAGGGGGTTGATACCGTTCTGACATTAATTGACAAGGCAGATGGCCTGCTCGAGGGCAACCGCCCAGGGGTGATGGAGAGATTGGGACTGGGCCCCGATATCTGTCTACAACGCAATCCAAAATTGGTTTATGGCCGGATGACCGGCTGGGGCCAGGAAGGCCCACTGGCAAATGAAGTAGGCCACGATCTCAACTACATTGCCCTGACAGGCGCGTTGCATACCATGGGCCGGGCCGGAGAGAAGCCTGCCATCCCGTTGAACCTGGTTGGTGACTTCGGTGGTGGTGGAATGATGCTCGCCTACGGCATGGTTTGCGCACTGCTGGAATCAAAAACCTCAGGGGCAGGCCAGGTGGTCGATGCGGCTATGGTCGACGGCGCCGCGACATTGATGGCAAGCTCTTATGCGGCCAATCAAATAGGATTCTGGTCAGACGAAAGAGGCACTAATGTACTGGACTCCGGCGCGCACTTTTACGAGGTCTACGAAACTGCGGACGGCAAATACGTGACCATTGCATCGGTTGAACCACAGTTTTACGCTGCGCTGATAGAGGCATTGGGAGAAGATGTCGAGGGCATGGAAAACCAGTGGGATATGGCTAATTGGCCTGCTTTCAAAAACAAGCTTGAGGCAGTGTTCAAACAACGTACCCGCGAACAATGGGATAGCTTTTTCGACGGGTTGGATATTTGCTACGCGCCGGTGCTGTCTATGGCCGAAGTGCGCCATCATCCTCATCACCAGGCCAGGGGTACCTTTGTGGATGATGGCGAAGTGTGGCAACCAGCACCTGCACCGCGATTCAGCCGCACACCCGGAGAAGTGCAGCGGCCGCCCGCCAAGATCGGCGCACATTCCACTGAAATTCTCACGGAGTTTGGTTTCGGGCAGGACGCAATCGATGCACTGCTCAAGTCCGGCGCCGTAAAACAGGCAAACTGAGGAAATATTTCATGACTCACCCAGAAGCAATCCACTTTGGTGAAAACGATCTTCCATTCATCGATATAGGCGACGGCAGCCAGTTAAAAGTGTTGCAGCTAAAACGCGGTGAAGGCCTTTGGATCATCGAAAACATCTTCCAGGCCGGCTACGAAGTCGACAAACACAAACACACTGGCCCCGTATGGGGCTATACCAGCGCCGGCGCCTGGAAATACAAAGAGTATGACTACGTCAATCGCGCCGGCTCCTTTCTTTACGAACCTGCCGGATCTGTCCACACCTTACAGTGCGTTGAAAACAACACGCGGGTGTGGTTCCAGATGTATGGCAGTAACATTAATCTCGATGCCGACGACAACATCACCTCAATTGTAGACGGTCAATTAACCCTCGATTTTTACCTGGCCATGTGTGAAGAGCAAGGCCTGCCCCGACCCAATGTGCTGGTGGAGTAAGCGTGAAAATCGATATTTATAGCCCGGAGAGTTACACCTCGGGAATTCCCCATGAAGAATTTGCCTGGCTGCGGGCAAACGCGCCGGTCTACTGGCACCAGCATCCGCAGGGCGGAGGCTATTGGGTTGTAAGCCGGCATGCCGACGTTGTCACCGTGTCTCGTGATTTCAAAACCTATTCTGCCGAGCAAGGTTTTGTCATGGTCGACGACATGGACGATGACATCCTCCAGATGGTGCGCAACCAGCTTCTGGGTATGGACCCGCCTCGCCATGCGCCACTGCGTCGTGCGGTCATCACCCGCTTCACCTCAAAACGGCTGGCGGCACTGGAGCCACAGGTAAGGGAAATTGCGCGCGGCATTATGGAGCGTGCCGGCGCAATGGATGAGCTCAATTTTGTCGAAGACCTGGCGGGTGATTTACCCACCGCCGTTATCTGCTCACTTCTGGATATTCCAGAGGACATGTGGCCGCAAATTCGGCGCTGGTCAGACCTCTGCACTTCTGCTTCTGATCCAGACTTAGGCGGAACCCCAGAGGAGGTTAACCAGGCCAGCATTGAAATGGGCACCTACGGCTTTCAACTTGCATGCGAGCGCAAAGACAAGGGCGGCGACGACCTTATCTCCCTGTTAATTAATCAGGAAGTGGATGGGGAAAAAGTCACTGAGGCGGAGTTTGCCTCCCTGTTTGTGCAGATAGCAGTCGCCGGCAATGAAACAACTCGCGGTCTTATAAGCAGCGGACTTTACCTGTTAGCCAAGCACCCCGAGGCATACCGGGAACTGGAGGCCAATCCAGAACTGCTACCATCAGCGGTTGAAGAAATGCTGCGCTGGACCTGCCCTCTTCACTACTTCCGTCGCACTGCCACCTGCGAAACAGAACTTGCAGGCCAGGTCATTGCAGCAGGTGACAGAGTCGTGATGCTCTATAGCTCTGCCAACTTTGACGAGAACGTTTTTATTAAGCCGATGGATTTTGACATCCACCGGAATCCGAATCCGCACCTGGCCTTTGGTTATGGCATCCATCTTTGCCTCGGCGCCAACCTCGCCCGAATGGAGGCACGCCTGTTCCTGGAAGAGTTTTTCCGCAAGTTTAGAGGACTGGAACTTACCGGGGAGCCAACGTATATCTGCTCAAACCTTGTGCACGGCTATAAGGAGATGCCAGCGAGACTGCTAGCGCGGGACTAGCACACTCATAATTGGCTACCGCCGAATGACGTCGCCGTGATAAAGACCGTAATAAATTTCCTGATTTTGTCGTCGGTAAACGCAGCGTTCAAAGTCATCTCAGGGTATCATCGTTTGTTTACGCAACACATTTAGAGATTTGGCAATGGCAGCGTTTGGTACAGAATTCACGCAGGAAATGGTTATCAGCCAATACGAGGACGGACAATGGTCTGATCTGGCGCTGGTGCCTGTGGAACCCTTCTCACTGCATCCCGCTACCCATGTGCTGCACTATGCCAGCGAATGTTTTGAAGGGCTTAAAGCGTATCGCGCGGACAGCGGCGACATACACCTGTTTCGTCCTGATCGCCACGTCAACCGCATGCTGAACAGCGCCGAACAATTGCTACTGCCCATTCCCGACGAAACGACCCTGGCCCGTGCCCTGCACATGGCAGTAGCAGCAGTAACCGATGAAATCCCCGTCAACCCGGGGGCCTTGTACCTGCGCCCTACCCTGTTTGGCACCGAAGAAGACATTGGCGCAGCGGCGCGGCCCAGCCAGAAAGCCACGTTCTACGTACTCACCTCGCCGGTGGGCGACTATTTCGCCGGCGGACTAAAGCCTTTGAGGGTCAAGGTTGATGACAAAGCGCAGCGTTCAACTCCCGACTTCGGCGAGGTTAAAACGGGCGGCAACTACGCAGCGGCCATGCGCCAGATAGTGCGCGCCCGAGAAGAGCTGGGTGCCGACCAGGTGTTGTTTTCTCCCGGTGGTATCGTGCAGGAGACCGGGGCGGCGAACTTCATTCTCATTGAAGGCGGAGAATTGATCACTAAACCGCTGGATGGATCAGTCCTTCCCGGCGTAACCCGGGATTGTATCCTTGCTCTGGCAGCCGATGCGGGACTCAAGGTCTCGGAAAGAGACTTCACCGTCGCTGAACTGCTGGAGCGTGCCCCTCATGGCGAAGCGGCGCTGACCGGCACCGCGGCTGTGCTGACCCCGGTAGGAGAACTGCTCCACGACGGCAACTGTGTAAAGGTCGGCGATGGAGCAATGGGCCCATGGTCGACACGCCTGCGAGAACAACTTTGTGCTATCCAGACCGGCGCAGCCGAGGATAAGTATGGTTGGCGAGTACCACTGAACACCTGAAGGAGTAGGATTTTGCCCCATACCCGACGCTATATCGCGGTTGACCCTGACGATCAAAGTCTCTGCATAGAAACAGATATCGCACCCACTCCTGCACCCGGAGAAATCCTGATCAAGGTGGCTGCGGCGGGCTTGAACAGAGCCGACCTGCTGCAGCGTGCGGGACTGTATCCGCCTCCTGAGGATGCGTCACCCATTATGGGCCTGGAAGTTGCTGGCACCGTGCTCGCACTTGGCCACGAGGTTACTGGCTGGCAGGTCGGCGATTCGGTTTGCGCCCTGACGCACGGTGGCGGCTATGCCGACCACGCAGTCGCTCCGCAAGGTCAGTGCCTGCCCATACCTGCAGGAATGAATATGGAGGAAGCGGCCGCTCTACCCGAAGCCCTGCTTACTGTTTGGCACAATGTATTCCAACGGGCAGCCATGCAAGCCGGCGACAATGTACTCATCCACGGCGGCGCCAGCGGCATCGGCACCCTGGGCATTCAAATGGTCAACGCCCTGGGCGGCAAGGTATATACCACCGCGGGCAATGAGCAAAAGTGCACTGATCTGGAAACCCTTGGGGCAGTCAAAGCCTTCAACTACCAGACCCAGGACTTTGAAGTTGCTTTGACCGAGGCGGGACTCAAAGACCGCATTAACGTCATTCTCGACTTGGCTGGCGGTGATTTCATCCAGAAGAATATCAATGTGGCTGCCCCGGAAGGCCGGATCGTCAACATCGCTTTCATTCGCGGTTTTCAAGCCGAGGTCAACTTTGCGCCTTTACTGATAAAGCGCATCACCTTTACTGGATCGACTCTTCGCAGCCAAAGCTTTGAGCAAAAGACCATCATGTGCCGAGAAATTATCGAACATATTTATCCTCACCTGCAGAACGGCAGCATCAAACCCATTATCGACCGGGTATTTGAACTGGATGAGGTAGCCAGTGCTCACGATCACATGCAAAGTGGCGCTCACATGGGCAAAATTATTCTCCGCACCTAGGAAACCACAATGCAAAGATTTGAAAATAAGGTCGCCCTGGTCACTGGCGCGGCCTCAGGCATCGGTCGCGCGAGCGCCATTCGCCTGGCCAGCGAAGGCGCAGCCGTCTTTCTCTGCGACATCAACACCGATGGCCTGGCTGAAACCGTTGCAGCCTTGCCACAAGGCAGTCAGAGCGACATGTTTGAACTCAATGTCACAGACTCGACTGCCTGCAATGCAGCCGTAGAAGCCTGCGTCAGCACATTCGGGCAGTTGGATATCCTCTGCAACATCGCCGGCATCGCCATCTGTGAGAACCTCACCGATATCACCGACGAGCAATGGCACAGGGCAGTAGCGATCAATCTGGACGGTGTGTTTTTTATGTGTCGCGCCGCCATGCCCCACCTTGTTGCCAGCACAGGCAACATCGTCAATATGTCCTCTAGTGCCGGCCTGGTGGGCCAGGCCTACAACTCTGCCTACTGTGCTACCAAGGCGGGTGTACTAATGTTCAGTAAATCCCTGGCCATCGAATACGGCAAGCTAGGCGTAAGAGTCAATGCCGTGTGCCCCGGATTCGTTAAAACCCCTTTATCTGCCAATTTCAGCATGCCAGAAGACGTCGATATGGACTTGATGGCAAAGCTGATGCCGCTGACCGAGGGAGCAGAACCAGAAGAAGTGGCTGCCAGTGTGGCTTACCTTGCGTCCGACGAGGCCCGCTTTATCAATGGTATCGGATTACCCATTGATGGCGCCCAGACGGCAGGCTAGGGGCAACCAAGAAATCAGAGCTGGCCGAGGCTCAGTATAGTCAATGCTGATAGTACGCCCGCAGCGCGCCTTAAAAGCCGGCAAATACAGCCAATTGCTCCCTATTGCCAATACCCACGGCTGCGAGGATGATGGCACTGGTCACAATCGCGATCGCCAAACAATCAACAGAGACGACACCAACTAGCCATGACGCACCTGACCCGACTGCTCTACCTAATATGTATTCTCGGCGTTGCCGCTTGCGGCGATTCCACCCCAATCGGAGCACAAGAAATTGGCCCCGAGCCGACAAATGATCTCCAGCAGAACGTGTCCGGGGTAGCCACCCCTGCGGCAGAGACCTTGCCTTTCGCTCCTACCAAACAGGAGCAGGAATTAGAACCGGTTAAGGCCTTCCGCAGTGCCTGGACCGGAGATCTGGACACCATGGAAGGTAACCGGGTAATCCGCATACTCACGGTTTACAGCCCTGGGCGCTACTACCTGGAAGAAAACGGAGAAGAGAAAGGCCTGGTGAAGGAAATGGCACGACGCTTTGAGGACTTCATTAACCAGCGCCTTAAGCGTAAGACCGTGCGGGTTATTGTTGCCATCATTCCCATGGCAAGAAGTCAGTTAATCCCCTCTCTACTCCAGGGCCATGGCGACATTATCAACGCCAGCCTTTCAATTACTCCAGAGCGAGCTGAGATCATGGATTTCAGTATTCCAGCGACCAAACCAATTTCGGAGATTTTGATTACCGGCCCCAAGGCGGCCGAGCTCAGCTCTATCGATGACCTGGCCGGCAAGACCATTTATGTGCGTCAGTCCAGTAGCTATAGAGAAAGCGTGGAGAACCTGAACTCAAGACTGGAGAGCGAGGGTAAGGAACCGGTCAAGATTGAACTGGTGTCGGAATTTTTAGAAGATGATGACCTGATTGAAATGGTCGATAAAGGCTTACTCCCCTGGGCTATCGTAGACGATTACAAACTCACCCTGTGGAAGGATGTATTTACCCATACAGTAGCACGTCAGGACATTGTCTTTCGCCAAGGCGGCCGTATTGGTTGGGTATTTCGGGAAGACAGCCCTCTGCTGGAATCTGCGGTTAATGACTTCATGAAGGAAAATCGTGAAGGTACGCTGATAGGCAATGTGCTGAAAAATCGCTATATCCGGGACTTTGACTGGGCGGCTAATGCGCTGGACGATTCAGACTATGAGCGCTTCCTTGATTTACAGCACATATTCCAAAAATACGGCGAGCAATACAGGGTTGATTACCTGGTGGCCGCAGCTCAGGGCTATCAAGAATCACGCCTCAATCAGGAAGCTCGCAGTGGCGCAGGTGCTGTTGGTGTGATGCAACTATTGCCCAGCACGGCGAAGGATAAGAACGTAGCGATTCATGACATCGACAACGTGGACTCCAACATCCACGCGGGTATTAAATACCTGGATTTCCTGCGCAATCGCTACTTCGACGACCCCGCCATTGATGCTCGCAACAAAACGCTATTGGCGCTCGCTGCCTATAACGCTGGTCCAACCCGTATGATTAATATGCGCAATAAAGCCAAGAAACTGGGCTATGATCCCAACCAGTGGTTTGACAATGTGGAGCTGGTGGCGGCAAAGGAAATTGGCAGGGAGACAGTACAGTATGTCTCTAACATTTATAAGTACTATATTGCGTACCGTTACACGCTGGAGCAGCAGGCAGGCCATGCCGAAGCCCGTCAACGCGCCGGCATGACACCCTACCCTTCCTCGAGCAATTGATCAGGGCTGGACCGCCGGGCTTTCCAATCGTGCTGCGGTATCAGCCATGCGAAATTGCAACCAGTAAATTTCATAATCGTTCCTGAGTCCTTCCTGTGCGGCCTCCATTAGCGCCGCCAAACCCTGCTGTCTTAACTCAAGCGCATCCCGATTAGTGGGCTCCCCTGCGAGCAACACTTCAACGATATGCAAGGCCTTAACCGGCTCATTTTTCAACAGATAGTTCTTTGCCAGACTCTGTAAAACCTCATTGCCCGTTGCAGCCGCCAGGTCAGCGTATACGTTGCTTGCGGGCACTGGATACAACTCGGTTGTGCTATCAAAGTGGAACCAGCTCATGTAGTAGTCCCAAATGCTGCGCACCGCCCAATCCACCTTGCCGTGGTTTTGCACCAGAGTGAGATTAGCGGGCAACTGAATTTCTTTCATCAGCTGATAAACCGTCTTGCCTGCATTCATCCCAGCAACAGTTTCATCGTGCACAAATTGCACAGCATCGCGAATACGCGTCATATCAGCATTGATCTGTTCAGCGCCATAGCTGGGATCGAGATGACTGGGTACAACGATCTCCGCGCCAAGGGGAAGAAGAAAGTCGAGTGACTTCACGTACTCCATTGGCTTGCGCACCTTCTCTCCGCGCATAGTGAATACGTTGGGAAACTGTGGAAATTGGGGACCAAAAAAATCGCCACTGAACAGGATTTTTTGCTGTGGTAACCACAGCACCACATTATCGGCGCCTTCCGCACCGGGCGTACCAAATACTTCGAACTCAACGCCGCCCAGGGCGAAGCTGTAGGACTCCCAGTCATCCAAGGTTATGTCAGGCACGATGCCACCGTAGCGCATCATGGCGATATCGGGACGATCCTCCCAGGCGGGCATCCAGGGAAACAATGTACGGCTCCGGTTGTACTGGTAGGGCTCGAGTTCCATCAGGTAGCGCTGCTCTTCCTCAAACTGCTGGTGCGCGATCACCCGGGTATCGTCATCAGCAAAGAAGCGAGTACCTCCTATGTGATCCGCATGGGAGTGGCTCAAAATAATAGTATGAATTGGCGCATCGGAAACCGCCTGTAAAGCCTTGAGTTGTTTTGGCGTTTGCAATATCAGGCCGGTGTCAAAGAGCACATTGCCCTCATTGGTTGTAATCATCATCACATTGCCGACACCCGTGGCCATGTAAACATTATCGGCAACTTTTTGAATTTTAATGGGACGCTTGATCAGTTCTACTGCACTGCCGTGTGTTGCCTCTCCCTGATCGACACCCAGACGCCTGGTTGCAGCTTCACCAATCGCACCGAGGGCAACCAGCTCTGCGTCTTTTTTTAGACCTTTACCTACATCCCCGTCCAAAAATAACCAGAGCACAGACACTGCGGAAACGGCGATAATTATCAACAACAGCTGCTTTACCACGCCGCGCTGTAAATGGCATTTGCCATGCTGAAATTTCATAAAGAGCCCTTTTGAGCGTTTATCGCTCATTCTTGCGGTGTCACAAATATGGGAGATGACCAGGCGCGCTGCTGCTCTGGTGCCAGACAATCGTCGTCAGAGTCTGTGCGGTAGTCCCCATAGCAGGGCTCAACCTTGATACAGAGTCCATTTTCATCGTATTCACAGCGCACATTGTCGGCGTTAATCATTGCTGTGGTTTCCTGAATAGCCCTGGCGTAGTAAATCGCCTCGCGCCCAGTAGCCGTGAACTCATCGTCACTGAACTCTGCGCTACAGCCGGAGGGGTCACCGTCACAACTGAAACTGCGCCACGGATCCTCAATGAGTTCACCTACGTCTTCATCGGCAGTCAGTTGAGAACGAATTCGAACAATCTCGATTCGGTCTAAACGGTAGCGCTCATCACCGGGGTTGTAGCACTCGCCGCCGCACAAACTTTGAACTCTCTGCGCTCCCAAGCCATCAATCGCATGCTGTGGGCAGCCCGGCTTCTGCTTGAAAGCACCCAATGCACTCACTTTGAACGAGGGATTTATGGCAGAGCTGACCTCTGAACCCATGGGCACTCGTTGCTCGCCATTGATCATATCGAACCAGAGTAGAATCCTGTCCCCGGATGTCGCGTAAACCTCTTTACGCTTAAGACCATTCCATATAGATACTCGATCTCGACCGGAGCTGTGTGTCGCCACCAGGCCGCCTGTTAGCCAGAAAGAGTTCTGCCTCTCCATATTTCTTGCATTCATCAGGCTCACGCCGTCGGCACTTAAAGGCTCTGAATAGGGTAGCGGATCTTGCCTTTCACGAATCAGGCTGCCAATAGCGCTTGCGCTGGTCGGACCAAATGTCTCAGTCATGAACTTCCGCTTTACTTCCTTATAGCCGGTCCCGCTCTGGCCACGATGATTGTCACTGGCACCAATGAATCCAAAACGGAAATTAAGTGACTTGCCGCCCTCCTCAAAACCCGTAATGGCCAGCGCATACTGCGCAGTGGCTCCCGGCCTGTGATCCATGGGTTCATTGAAACAGTCCGGGCAGGTCCCACAATTGAGCCAATCAACCACCTGCTGCCCCGGAACGGTTGCATGACCCGAGTTACCCGCATCAACAAAGTTCTGCCTCGCCTCGAACTCACGACTTTGGCACACCGCCGCACCCTCCCCAGCTTGCTCACAGCGCTCGCGGATAATCTCCCCAGCACGATGACAACAGGGCAAGTAGTCATCTGAAGGCTGGGGGCAAAACAGACCGCCATCGCCTTCTTTCACCGAGGCCCGCCATTTTCGATACTCCTCAGCGTTACCATGCCCCGAGTAGATTTCAAACAAAATCTGCCGATCGGCATCATGTTGCTCGCTGTTCAACTGCTTGTCGAAGGTCGTTGAAGCGGGGGTATTCATGCCCCAGGAATTTCCATGGGGAATGACGATGCTGTCATAACCCCACTGGTCCAGCTTGGTAAAAAGCTCCCGAGGGTCCTCGGCAATCTCAAGACACTGTGTGGGCAACTCGCGGGTATGCACGCCCTTTTCACAAACCGGTGTGTCAGCAATTTCGTCATAGTAGCCCTGAATGCCCAGATAGAACTGTCTGTTCTCGAAATCAACAAGCGACATCATAAGCTGGAGCGCTCGCCCGATCGGTGCCTGTGCAAGCCTTTTCCTTGGGGCTGCAATCGCACGAGCCGGAACATTAGCATCAGCTGTATCCATGAAGATCACATTTTTGTGGCCATAATGCCTTGAGGGATCAGTATTAACCTGGCTCCACTCCCATCCGAGGAAACTCACCATGTCAGGATTAGCCGGATCACCGGAAGCAGCATTACATTCACGAATACTCTCACGAGTCTCCGCCCAGCGACGGGGAGTTATGCCCTCCGCGTGGTCATTAACAGACCAGAAATCCAAGCTGGAGCAATAGCGAGCGAAGTCACAAGCATCGGCAGGAGGATGCAGGCCGGAACCGCCCTGCAAAGGCATGGCAATGATAAAAGCGTCAGGCGAAAAGGTGGTGTGAACATGCAGATCACCGAACAAGATCTGGCTATCCCCGTCACCAGTGACAACAGTTTGCCGCGCAGACTTATCTTTCACGACATCCGCAGGCAGCGTCTCTCCGAGAATTACCCCGCGCGTTTCAGGCTCACCCCCACAGGATGCAATAGCAATACAGGCAATAGCCAACAGCAATGCAGGAGCAGACCTGTTCATTAATGCACCTCGTTTACTTAAGGCGATCATAGTATAGGGTGCACAGCTGAGGTAGGAGATATGGCCAGTTTTCGCTTGCACATAATCTCCTGGTCAATATAAACAGACCAGAAAACGGATGAGTGAAAGCATATTAACACGCCCTTGTTAAGAAGGGCGCGGAAAACCCGCACGGAACAAGCCGTGCAGGCTAATCAGGAGTGCTCAGCCTGTTACTTCTTGGCTGCTGCTTTTTTCCTGGGAGCCGCCTTGCGCTTGGCGGGTGCTTTCTTTTTGGCTGCCGCCTTCTTCTTAGGCGCTGCCTTTTTCTTCGCTACTGCTTTTTTCTTGGGCGCTGCCTTTTTCTTCGCTACCGCTTTTTTCTTGGGCGCTGCCTTTTTCTTCGCTACCGCTTTTTTCTTGGGCGCTGCCTTTTTCTTCGCTACCGCCTTTTTCTTGGGCGCTGCTTTTTTCTTGGCTGCCACCTTCTTTTTAGGTGCCACCTTTTTCTTGGCTGCGGCTTTTTTCTTGGGAGCAGCTTTCTTTTTCGCGGCCGGCTTTTTCTTAGGCTTGGCCGAAGCTTTTTCCACCATGGCAGCTGCTCGATCTGCAGCCTTCGCCTTGCGGTCCTCTACAATCGCATCCGCTTTTACCACGGTATATTTCTGCGCAGCCTCATAAGCGACTTTGGCAATGCTAGCAACCGTGTCACCAAGGTCTTGCACCTGCTTCATTAACGCATCGACTTTCTTCTGGTTATCAGGCGTTGCTTTTTTCTTTGCCGCCGCGCGCGCCTTTTTCAAACGGGTCGAAGCCGTCGAATGTTTTTTACGCGCAGATTGCAGTTCACGCTTTGCTCGCGCATTCGCTTTCTCAGATTCAGACACAAGTTTTTTGCGAAGTTGCTCTACTTTCTTGTTGGCTTGGTAAGCCAATTTAGTGGCCTGGGCCAATTCTTTTTCCAACATTGCTTTTCACACTCCGTATGGTGAGTAGATACCGCTTGGCTAGTGTAGGCTTAATTATGATAGATGTAACGTATATTTTTTAACCTATCTCAAGGTGAGATTAAAACAGATTGTTAACGCGCATTTTCTCGTCTTCTACTTCGAGATGTGCAGATCAAAATATCCGATAAAAAAACTTAAATAATTGTCGAATAGCAAAACGAAAAATTATGCGCATAGCAGGGCAGGTTATGGGGCTAGTAGCACAAATATCGAGGAGCTTCCGAAACACCCAAGTGAGGAGGCAAACGGGTACCGATTTAACAACAACGCACAAAAAAGGCCACCAAGGTGGCCTTTTCTATTTTTCGTTTCGCTTACTTGCTCAGCTTCAGCATAAACTTCGCGGCAGCAAGACGGGTTTCTTCGTCAAGGTGACCCTGTGGTGGCATCTCCGGGTAGTCGTCTCTCTTTTTCACTGGCTTTGCAGCGTAGGCGGCAATCCCTTCAGGATTATCCATATAGAGTGCTTGAATAATTTGAGTGGGGGGCCCAATCATGCGCGAATTGTAGGCATGACAACCGGCGCAAACGCCGTAATACGCAAGCTTACCGCTGTCCATGTTTGACTCTTCAGTACGGGGCGCAACAGGCTCTGGTAGCGTGTAAGTCAGCACATTTTTGGTATCGGAAAATGCACACTCACTGTACTTATCAAGACCGATGGTGCGAAATCGCTCCGGGTTGAGAATACAACCATCATCCATACCAACAGTATCAGCAACATCGGGACCCCGGGTCTCCAGCTTAGTCGCGAGGAACGCACGAACCAGTGGCGCCGGGTTGTTGCCATTGTCCTGCATGATGTTATTGAGAATCTTGGGGCGATTAGGGTTCGGCTCTGAATCCGGATCGACAGAAGCACTGGTCGCCAGAGAGAAGTCAGTGAATAGAATGCCAACCGAGTCATTGCCCGTCACAATATTTTGCTCAACGACAACATCGTCACAGGCCATGATTAACATACCCGTACCCGAAGGTATATTGGAGACTAGGGAGCCAGGAATCGCAAAATTTTCATGGTTATTATTTACCACGAAGTTGTTGCGGATGATCACATCGCTACAGGTCTTAATGGGAAGGCCTGGAGTGATAAATGCGAGGATACCGCCAGTGTTATTGTAGACATAATTGCCCTCAACTAATGCGGCGCGGCTGTTTTCTATCTCAATACCGGCCACACTTTCAAACACCTGGTTGTAAACAACATCGACATTGTCAGACATGCCCACGTAAATCGCGGCGTCTTCAATTCCGGAGATAATATTGTGCGCGACGATACCGTTTTTACCTAACTGAGGGAAAATACCGTATACGCCCGTGTCGACAATGTAGTTATTGCGGATAATAAAGTTATTACCCGCCTGACCCATGATCGCATTGCCTTTATAGTGGGTAATGTATAGGTTCTCGACAGTCACGCCATTACCTGAATAAAGCACAGCGTCGTTGCGAACGCCCTCACCTTCCATTACCGGGTATCGGCCCTGCTCGATAACACCGGACAAGGTAATATTGTCTTTGTCGATATAAACCGTTTCTTTGTAAGTGCCTGGCATGACCTTGATGAGAGTGCCGGGCTCAGCTTTGGCAACCGCGTCCTGAATCGACTCACCGTCTTTAACAATAATGACTTCACCACTAGTGGGAGTCTCCCAGGCTCGAACACTGAAGGTTCCGCTAGCAGCTATGACTTCTGCGGCGCCGTCAGATGCAAATTCCGCCTTGGGTGCGGCAGGCACTTTAATGACCGTCGGCTCTGGCTGATTGGCTGTTCCGAGATAGTAACCCCCTGCCAATAACACCACCGCGCCTGCTATGGCTGCGATTTTATTCATGGTTGCTTGCTCCATCTTTTATTTCGCCTGCATCGGCGACATTATTGTGTACCGGTCGCATGCCAGAGGGCAAACGGCTCGGCTGTTCAGGTTTAAAACTTTCATCAGTCAGGGTCATGAGGAAGTCCACCAGACGATCCAGTTCCTCGTCAGTCAAGTTAGGCTCCCAGATATGCCAGTGAATCTTGAGTTCTTCGCCTTTTGGTACAGCGTGTCCGCGACCACCCGTGTAAAAAGCGGCAGCCTCCCGCAGACTGGCGAAACGCCCCGAGTGCATGTAAGGCGCAGTAAGGGCAATGTTCCGAAGGCTAGGCACTTTAAATCCGCCTCGCTGACTGGGCTCTTTCATTGGGACCTGGGCACCCGCATCGAAAGGCATTCCCTCCGGCTCTGGAGTGCCAATCACTGCCAGTTGCTGATTAGTAAAGAGTGGCGGAGTGTGGCACTCGGCGCAACGAGCCACAAAGGAGCGGAAAATATTGAGCCCCTCTTTTTCTGGCCCGGATAACGCATCTGCATAGCCGTGGGCGTACTGGTCATAGCGACTATTTAGCGAAATCAGCGACACTTGAAACGCGGTTATAGCCGCATAGATATGATCCAGGCGTACCTGGGATCCGCTGTCGATAAAGTCGTTGGGGAAAGCCTGAGCGAACAGCTGTTGGTAGGCAGGAATCCCATTGAGCGTCTTCAATAGCAGCTGTGGATTACTGCCCATCTCATGCGCATCGTAAAGCGGCCCCTGCATCTGCTCTTCCAAAGAACTTGTTCGTCCGTCCCAGAAAAAGCTTTTCAGGAATGCTACGTTCCACAGCGTAGGGGCCGAACGAGGTAACACTGAATCATCAATGCCCAGGCTCTGGCCAAGGCCATCGGCAAAGCCCTGATCCGGGTGATGGCAACTGGCACAGCTCACACTTCCGTCGCCTGACAGTACCGGGTCGAAAAATAAATAGCGGCCGAGATCTGTTTGCTCAGGAGAAAAACCATCTCGCCATTCAGGCAGACCTGTTTTCAAGCCTCCGACCCCAGCTTCCTGCAGTGAAGGATACATCTGATACAAACTGCGCAGTTCACAATGCCCGGAACTCAGCTCAAACCCCGGAGGGCAATCCGCATTGAGCACAATAGCGTGCTCAACCGCTAAGCCGGGGGCATTGGCAAGCAAACAGGTCAACAGTATCAGTACGCGAAACATGAACGACCCTATTGTTCCAGACCATGCAGGTAGGCCACAACATCTTTGACCGCCTGCTCATCGGGCAAAATGGCGGCCATAGCACGCATTTGTTTGCCAGTAGTGTCCTCAGGGTGGCTGCCCCGTTGACCGGAACGGAATGCAAGTAGCTGAGCCTGCAGATACCAGTCATCACCACCGGCAAGTCGTGGTGAATTCAACGCCAGGTTACCGACGGCGCCTGCGCCATGACAAGCACCACAAAACTGGTTGTAGTAATCGGCCCCCATTTTGACATCGCCTGCCAAAGTCGACGCAGACGCTGGGCTTTCGAGAGTGGCAATATACGCTGCCACGTCAGTAACGGCCTGATCGTCTGCAAGGGTGGCAGCCATTGGCGCCATCTGCATGGAGGTCGCAGTGGCGCCCGGCCCTCCGCGCACACCACGGCGAAATTTCGATAACTGAGCTGCAACGTAGACCGGCTCAAGGTGATTTAATCGCGGCGCATTCATCGCCTTGTTACCCTGGCCTTGATCACCGTGACAGGCAACGCAGGTAGTGTAATGACCCTTGCCCGCTTCAGGGTTGTCCGCCGAGGCGCTGATGGTCGCGCTAGCCAGGCCAAGACCTGTGAGCGCGAGAATAATGAACTTCTTCATCACTGTTTCTCCAGTCGGATACTGTAAAGAGCACAAGCTGCTTGTATCAATTGAGGCCCCATATGATAATTATGAAGATTAAACGTAGCTGAAAATTGGGTTTTCTGCTCACGATACCTCTCAGGGGGAGGACAACGGTGGTGCTGTGGTCTAGACTCAGGCAGGCAGTGGATCCGGACCCCGGCCGACTTGCAATCAACAAATAAGAAGATAGGGAAAGCAGATGGAATACAACTCGGATGAGCACAGCATCAAGTGTCCTAAGTGTGGACACGGCATGAAAGAAATTACCTATGGCGGTGACGTGGTGGTTGACCGCTGTACTCACTGCCAGGGCATCTGGTTTGACGTGGGTGAAGCGGAAGCTCTGAAAGGAAAGTGGATGGGAGACGCCCTGGACATGGGTGACGCCAACGAGGGCAAAAAGTGGGATGCCGTAGAGGACATTTCCTGCCCGCGTTGTGGCAAAGACATGGAAAAGCGCTCCGATCCCAATCAAGCGCATATCTGGTTTGAAGAGTGCGAGGAGCATGGCATGTTTATGGATGCCGGAGAATTTACCGATTATAAGCATGAGACCTGGGCAGATTGGTTCCGCACCCTGGTCAAGGGCTCCCGGTAGGCCGTCTGAAAGATAAAAAAGGCGGCTTAGGCCGCTTTTTTAAAGGCCTTAAAAGATAGCAAGCACTTACTTACATATAAGATTAAATACTATGAGCCAGAATACTGACGACATCCGGATTGATAACGCCAGGCCACTGATTACCCCCTGGGTTCTTGCCGATCAACTACCCGGCGGGGCAACGGCCAAGGCAACCGTGTCCAGCAGTCGCCGTAGCATTGAGCAGATTTTGGCGGGAAATGACCCGAGATTAGTCGTCATCGCGGGTCCCTGTTCTGTTCACGATCCAGTCGCCTTACTGGATTTTGCGCACCAGTTCCAAGCTGCCTGCGAGCCCCTGGCGGACACACTCTTGCCTGTGCTGCGGGTTTATTTTGAAAAACCTCGAACAATAGTAGGCTGGAAAGGGCTGATCAATGACCCGGACCTGGACGGCAGCTTCCACATCAACAAGGGCCTGCACCTCGCTCGTAAAGTACTGTTGGATGTTGCGGAGCTGGGCCTGCCCGCCGCCAGCGAATTCCTGGACAACACCTTCGGACAATACTACGCCGACCTGGTGAGCTTCGGCGCTATTGGCGCTCGCACCGTCGAAAGCCAAATACACCGGGAACTCGCCTCTGGGCTGTCGATGCCCGTGGGCTTCAAGAACGGCACCAATGGCCATATTGATGTCGCTATAGACGCCATTCAATCGGCAGCGCACAGTCACTGGTTCCCTTCTCTGACCAAAGAAGGCACACCTGCCATTCTAAAATCACGCGGCAACCCCCACGGCTACCTGATCCTGCGCGGCGGTAAACAAACGGGACCCAACTATGGCCCAGCGGCAGTGCAGCAAGCTTCTGTGGCTTTGGCGGAATCCGGGCTGACTCCGTCATTGATCGTCGATTGCTCTCATGGAAATAGTGAAAAAGACCCGCAAAGGCAGACTCAGGTAGTCTCGAGCCTGTGCGAGCAGATTCAGACTGGGCAGGGTGCAATCAAAGGCGTAATGCTGGAATCACATCTGCTGGGCGGGAGTCAGGATATTGGCGACGGGAGCAAGCTGAGCTACGGGCAGAGCATCACTGATGCCTGTCTTTCCCTGAAAGACACTGTCCCGCTGCTGCAGCAATTGGCGGCAGCGGTGAACATGAGTGCCACTCAGCCGAGCTAAGCCTGGCTTACTCAGCTAGCTCGGCTGGCACTACCAGCTGTAACCAATGCGGAGCCGGTAAGTCTCATCAAGTTTTTCGACACCGGCAACCGCTCCAGTATCGTATTCCCAGAGAATTTCCGCGGCGGCTTCAAGGCTCCACAACAAGGGAAATGCAAGCCCCAGAGAAGTGTCAATAACCACATCAGAGGTTGAATCCAGGTTCCAGATTCCCCGTTGATCAATATAGAGCTGTGAATCACCCCCCAGGTAGTCGCTGGTCATACGCAAATACCAGTTGGCGGAAGGGTAATCCTGGTCTTCGGAGATGATGAAGTTCTCCTTGACATAGGAGCCCCCGACTTCAGCAGTGAGCGTAAGCTGTGGATCAGTCAGGATATCTCGGCCATAGTAGGGGCCAATCAAATAACGCAGATCCAGGTCTCTGAACTCATCCGACTCTGCGGAGGTGTTCACACCCCAGTAAGTCGTCTCACCGAGAAAGTAATCGTATTTGCCGAGAATCAACCAATTATCGGCGTTTTTCTGGCCATTAGCTTCATCGATTTCGCCATCCAACTTGAGCGTATAGCGATCGCGTAAGCTACGCCAATAGCTTTCCAGTTTGTAATCCAGTTCATCTGTATCAGAATTACCTCGTTCAATAGCGAAAGCGAAACTGACTATGCCAGTGCTTCGGTAGCCAACGCCCGTTTCCCAGGGCTCTGGATTAACGACCAACAGCTGGTCAAGGGCATAGGTCTTTTCGGCAGCAGTACCTTCGGCAACAATCAATTCCGACTCTCTGATTTCAATACTCTGCTCCTCGATGAGCGAGTCATCAGCTAGCAGCAGCGTGGCAGCGTCAGACGTCTCCATCGATACGATCTGGTCCATACTCACGGATAAAGTGCCGGCAAAATCAGTCTCAATACTCACCACGCCGTCCCTGATCCCGGTGACGGTACCGACCAGGCGAGACCCGTTATTCAGTGTAATTTCATCAGTGGGCACCGGCTCAGCCGTTTCTGTGGCTTGATCCTCAGCGTGCGCTCCGAGGGTTAATACTGCGAGCAGCATAAGGCAGGTGGAATAAGTTCTCATCAACATGCTTCGGGACATAATTACTTCCTTGTTCGCCCAACCATAGTGGGCTTACTTTCGGGCGCCCCATAATAGACAAAAAAAACCTGTGCGTCAGGCATCCCAGGTAAACAACATTGAGTCATAGTTCAAGGCAATCGGCGGAATAGCGCGTATTCAATTGGGTGGTGACAGCAACACTGCTAATATTACCGTCTACCTTACTTTCAGGAGTACACATGTCCGACAAGGATTACGACCTTTTCGTCATAGGCGCCGGCTCCGGTGGAGTGCGCGCTGCTCGCATGGCAGCCGGATTTGGCGCTCGCGTCGCGGTGGCGGAAGATCGTTATATGGGAGGCACTTGCGTCAATGTTGGCTGTGTTCCCAAAAAGCTGTATGTCTATGCATCCGAGTTCGGTAAAGGTTTTGACGACGCCCGCAGCTTTGGTTGGCAATCAGAGAAACCCGCTTTTAACTGGAGCACTCTGAGAGACAACAAGAAGGCTGAAATCTCCCGGCTGAACCAAATTTACCAAAATCTTTTAGCCGGCGTGGAGGCTGACCTGATCGATGGACGAGCCTCCATCGTGGATGCCAACACTGTTGCCGTCAACGGCACTCACTATCGTACTGAACGAATCCTGATCGCCACTGGCGGGTGGCCGCATATCCCCCAGTTCCCGGGCAGCGAGCACGCCATTACCTCTAACGAAATTTTTGACCTGGAGGACTTCCCCGAGCGTCTGGTCGTTGTTGGTGGCGGATATATCGCTGTTGAATTCGCTGGTATCTTCAATGGTCTGGGCAGCGCCGTCACCCAACTTTACCGCGGCCCGCTTTTTCTCAGGGGTTTCGATAGTGACATCCGCGCCCACGCAGCCCAGGAAATTACTAAAACCGGGGTCGATTTACGCTTCGAGGTCAACGTCACGTCGATATCCCGCAATAGCGGTGGACTGCAACTGGAACTCACTGATAGCAGCAGTATCGAAGCAGACGCCGTGCTCTATGCGACGGGCCGCAAGCCAAACCTGACTGGACTTGGCCTTGAAAATGTCAGCGTCAGGCTCAACGAAAACGGCTCCATCGCAGTCGATCAACACTTCCAAACCAGTGAGAGCAGTATTTTTGCATTAGGTGATGTCACCGGTGGCATGGAGCTGACCCCAGTTGCCCTGGCGGAAGGCATGGCCTTCGCCCGGAGGGAATTTAACCAGCAAAACGCCAGCCCTGAATATGAGTTCATACCGACTGCGGTGTTCTGCCAGCCTAATATCGGCACCGTAGGCTTTACCGAAGAGGAGGCCCAGGCTCGTTTCGAAAATATCGAACTTTATAAGTCCACCTTTAAACCCATGAAGCACACTATCTCAGGACGAGATGAACGCAGTTTCATGAAAATGATTGTCGACAAGGCGACAGATAAAGTCGTCGGTGTTCACATGGTTGGCCCGGATGCTGGAGAAATCATGCAAGGCATAGCCATCGCAATGAAAGCGGGCGCGACTAAAGCTGTATTCGACAATACAATCGGCATTCATCCCACAGCGGCAGAGGAATTTGTCACCTTGCGGGACCCCTGGACCGAGGACTGACTTTGAAGGTAGTTTACGGCCATGATTGAAGTAAGCCATCTGACCCGTCAGTTCGGGAGAACTACGGCGGTATCCAACGTCTCGTTCAGCATTCAAAGCAGCGAGGTGGTGGGACTGCTGGGCCCCAATGGCGCCGGTAAAACCACCATCATGCGCATGCTCAGTGGTTTCCTGGAACCTACTACAGGCTCGGTGACGGTGAACGGCGAAAACCTGGGGCAAAACGCCTACTCGATACAGCGACAGCTGGGCTACCTTCCTGAAAACCTGCCGATATACCCTGAAATGATGGTCGCTGATTACATGGACTACGTAGCTACAATCAAGGGTATAGAAAAAGCCGAACGCAGCAGGGCTATCCGTGAGGCGTTGATTTCAACCGAGATGACCCACCACGCCCTGGACACCATTGGCAAATTATCCCGGGGGCAGAAGCAGAGAGTCGGTGTTGCCCAGGCTGTGCTGGGGAGGCCGCGATTTTTAATTCTCGATGAACCCACCAATGGACTAGACCCGCACCAAACTGAACAAATGCGCTCCCTGATCGGCCAGCTGTCGAGGCGAGCAACCATTATTCTCTCCACTCATATCATGCAAGAAGTAGAGGCAGTCTGTGATCGGGTGCTTATCTTGCGTAATGGCCAGCTGGCCCTCGATCAACCCCTGGAAAATCTGCATAGCTCCGGTCATATGTTATTGCGCACAGACAGGACAGGCGACGACCTGAACATACTACTGAATCGCCTGCCGCAACTTGTCTCCGTCCAGCACTCGCTGACAGAAGACGGCATATGCGAATACCACCTGCAGCTGCGTGAGGGCGCTGACATCGATACGGCAGCAGGCAATATTTCCCAATGCGTCTTGCAGTCCGGCGCTCGCCTCTATCAATTGGAAAACCAATCCCGGCACCTGGACGATGTATTTCGCGAAGTGATAGACGATGGACACTAGCCACGTCGCACGCCGCGTATCAGCCAAGGAACTGGGCTTATTTTTCGCCTCCCCGGCCGCCTGGCTATTTCTTGGTGGGTTCGCAGCGGTCTGCCTGTTCGTGGTGTTCTGGATTGAATCTTTTTTTGCTCGCAATATCGCCGACGTTAGGCCACTGTTCGAGTGGATGCCGATACTGCTTATTTTTCTGTGCAGCGCCATCACCATGCGCACGTGGAGTGAAGAGCGGCGCAACGGCACACTTGAACACGTATTAGTTCAACCCAGCGCTTTGTGGCGCTTTAGCCTTGGCAAGTTCCAAGCCTGCCTGAGCCTGTTAATGCTGGCATTAATGGCCACCCTCGCGCTGCCGGTGACTGTATCGCTCATCGCTGACCTGGACTGGGGCCCGGTATGGGCAGGCTACATAGCCAGCGTCCTACTGGGCAGTGCCTACCTGAGCATTGGTCTGTTTGTCTCCGCCCGCACTGACAACCCCATCGTCAGCCTTCTGGGAAGCGTGGCTTTGTGCGGGCTAGTCTACCTGTTGGGAAGCAATTTATTCACCGAGTTTTTCACTAACGATACGGCAGAAATACTGCGATTATTCGGTAGCGGCTCACGTTTTGACAGTATCACCCGCGGCGTCATCGACCTGCGCGACCTGATTTACTATTTAAGCTTGGTCATCGCGTTCCTTGGGCTTAATGTTTACACGCTGGAAAAAGAGGGCTGGGCGCGTTTCTCCAGCACTCTCAGGCAACGCCACTGGCGGGTCGGCACCTTTCTGCTGCTGGCCAACCTATTGGTCACTAACATCTGGATGCAGCCTATCTCCCAGCTGCGCTGGGATCTCACCCAGGGCAAGCTGCATTCCATTTCTGAATCCAGTCAGGAATTGGTTGGGCAGCTGAGAGAACCACTGCTTATTCGCGGATATTTCAGTGCTCGCAACCACCCCATGTTGGCCCCACTGGAGCCGCAGCTCAGAAACTTAATGCTGGAGTACGCCGAAGCAACTGGTGGCAATGCCAGGGTTGAATTTGTAGACCCTGCTCTAAACCCGGCACTCGAAAAAGAGGCCAATGAGTACTACAACATCAAGGCAACGCCCTTTCAGGTATCCGATCGTTACCAGGCATCATTGGTCAGCGGATACTTCAGCATCCTGGTTAAATACGCTAACGAGTATCAGGTACTGTCGTTCAGCGACCTGATAGAGGCTCGCACCAGTACCAGCGGGAAAGCAGAAGTCCGCTTGCGCAACCCGGAGTTCGACATCACCCGCGCGATACGAGACGTGCTCTACAGCTATCGCTCCGGGGGCGATCTTTTTGCAGGCATTGAGCAACCCGTTGAGTTTATTGCCTATGTTTCGGACGCTGACCTGCTGCCAGACGCTCTCCTTAGCTACCTTGATTCCATCAAAGCGCAACTGGACATTGCAGTTCAAGCCTCTGATGGTAAGTTCAGCTACCGCTTCCTGCAACCTGAGGCTGATGAAGGGCAACTGGCACAACAAATTGAGGAACAGTGGGGCTTTGCCCCTATGGCTTCGCCAATAGATCCTGAAAAAGATTTCTACTTTTACCTGACGCTGGCGGACGAAAAGCAGGTGGTGCAGCTACCGAGCGGTGACTTCAACCCCGGTAACTTTCGCAAATCACTGGACTCTGGCCTCAAACGCTTTGCCCGCGACTTTACCAAGACCGTTGCCTTTGCAGCCCCACAGGTGAACCAGCAAATGGCCGCCTACAACCTCGGCAGCCACAGCTTCAATGGCCTAGAAAGCATCATCACGCGCAACCACAGCATCATTCTGGAAAACCTGGCTGACGGAGAAATCAGCCCGGAAGCCGATATCCTTGCAGTGGTAGCACCTCATGACCTGAGCGAGCTGGCGGTATTTGCCATCGACCAATTCCTGATGCGTGGAGGCACCGTTGTCCTCGCCACATCTCCATTTTCGGTCGAGCCTGACGGCGGCGCGCTGGCACTGCGTTCATGGGACAGCGGGCTGGAGGCCTGGTTAAGTCATCACGGAGTTGGCATTGCTGAATCTCTGGTACTGGACAAACGCCACGCTCGCTTCCCGGCGCCGGTGCAGCGCGACAGCGGCAATCTTCAATTTCAGGACAGCAGAATTATAGACTACCCCTATTTCATCGACATCCGTGAGAATGGCTTAGCGCGCCATCCGGTCAACGGCAGTCTACCCCAGCTGACGATGGCCTGGGCCTCGCCGCTGGAAGTAAAAAGGCGCGATAAATTGCGGGTGACCCAGTTGCTATGGAGTAGCCCTGACGCCTGGCTCGGCGCAGGCGATGATATATCGCCTCGGGCCAACCAAACCTGGCAGCCTCCTGGCGATACCCAACGCCAGCTACTCGGAGTCGCGATTCAAGGGCGCTTTCAATCTTTGTTTAAGACGCCGCCTGCTAGCCTTCAAGATCGCCCGGAACAAGTAAGCCCTGGAGTTAACGCGTTTGTGCGAAGGTCACCTGAGTCATCACGCATCATCATTTATCCCTCCAATGATTTTCTCAGTGACAGAGTTCTAGGTGCTCTGGTGCGCGCATCTGGAAATCGATACCTGGGTCCGGTCGAACTATTTAGCAACACTCTGGACTGGGCACTGCGCGAAGAGCAACTGCTGCAAATACGCTCACGCGCCCATTTCAACCGCACACTGCCTCCCATGGAACAAAAGCTGCGAGTCTCGCTCGAGTTGGCGAACTACGCTGCCGCCATCGCCTGGCTAGCACTGTTGGGGCTTGTCACCTGGTTACAGGGGCGACGACGCAAAAAACGTTACGTCAGGGAGTTGGGTCTGTGAACCGCGCCGGCATTTTCCTGTTGCTGCTGCTGGTCATGCAGTTGGCCTTAACCGCTGTACTTTATCGCGACGATCGCGATAGCGCAGGGACACAGTCAGCGGCAGCGCTGGTCAATGTCGGTACAAATGTGATCGAAGAGCTACTGATTGAAGACAGCATGGGTGGCTCCGTACTGCTGAGAAAGGCGGCCGATTTGTGGCTATTACCTGAACTGAGCAACCTGCCTGCCAAACCTGAGATGGTAGAAAAAGCACTACTAAAACTGACCATAGAAGACCCCGGCCTATCGGTCGCCCATACTCTCGCCTCCCGCCAGCGATTTCAGGTGGCGCACTACCACTATCGCCGTAAAATCACTCTTAATTCTCTGAACAGGGCGGTAGGCGCCGTTTTTCTTGGCACTTCGCCCGGGTTTCGCAAAGTTCACGCGCGCAACGAAAAGCGGGATAGCATTTACAGTGTAGACCTGAACCTCTTCGACATACCCCTGCAGCCCGGCAAGTGGCTGGAACCTCGCCTGTTGCAAGTTCGAGCGCCCCTGCAGATTACCGCTGACGGTTACAGCCTTGAGCGCAGCGCTGGTGAATGGCGAATGGGTACCGGGGCGAAACCGGACCAGCGCGAACTTCAGGCGCTTCTGGATGCCCTCAGAAATTTACAGGTACAAGGGATTGCAACAGACGAAACTAAGCAGGCTGTATCTCGCCGGGAAGCCGACCTGATACTGCAAGTGACGGGACTGGCCACGAATACAGAACTTAAGCTGTTCAAGCTGGGCCAGGAACATTTCATCAGCAGCGATGAGTATCCGTTGCTGTTTCGCATCCGCGCCTACGATTTCGACAAACTCACCGGTATCGACAGCTTTCTGCTATCAGGCGCACAATAGTCATAATGAATTAGCAGGAGGCTAGGCAATGAGACTACTGGGCATGCTTCTGGCATTAGGCGCCATAGGATGGGTGTTGTACAACGCCTCGGGCAACGGTGAGTCGGACACTATTATCCCTGAAAGCTACCAGCAGTCACTGGACAAGGCCCAGGGCGTTGAGGAAATGGTGAAGGATGCCGCCGAACAGCGCCTGGACTCACTGGAAGACAACTAGCTGATAGCCTTGGGCTGGCGAATTGGCTCAGCCGATTCACCGGGCCCACTCAGGTGCTTCATCAATAGTGTTCGCATCCATTGATGTGGTGCGCTGCGTGAAGTGCGGGTATGGCGCAGTAAGGACATTTTGCCTCGGTTACTACTCAGCGTATTTCGAATCATGCGCTGCAACTCTGCAGGCAACTCCCGGCCGGTAATCAATTCGCTATACAAACCACTGGCCTCGAATCCGGCATTGGCGACCAACAAACTGTCTGTGCGCGCTAATACACCCACAGCCGACGCGAACTGCGTTGTTTCTAAAGCGATTTTGCGATGCGCGCCGTACTGACCCAGAACATCATCTACCATGGAAGTATTCTCACGAGTCAAGCCAGGCAGGTAAAGACGCAGGTGGTTGTGAGCCAGAAATTCCTGGAGCTCAATTTCTTTTTTAACTCCCAGGGGATGTCCGATGCGCATGTAGCAGCGGGGAGCAAGGGTGGCAATGGGCTCCGCGTGAATATCGCGCTCTGTATCCATGGCGACAAAGGCTGCAAAGTCAATCTCCCCTTTCTTTAACAACTCTTGGTAATCCGGGGTGATTTCCGCAGTAATGACCTGAACGCCAGGTGCAGTTTTATCCAACTCGGCTACCAATCCAGGTAGGAGTGCTTCACAGAGTATAGGCGGTAGTAGCAGTTTAAAGCTCCCCAGGTAGGTGAGGGGATCAAAGTCCGATTCGCCCAACACACGTTCTACCGACTCCAGCAGCGTAGGCAATTGGGCACCCAGTTCCTCAGCCCGGGGCGTGGGAACTAATCCGTGTGCTGTTCGAGTAAATAGCTCATCTTCAAAAGAATCGCGCAGTTTGTGCAGGGTTTTGCTGAGCGCCGGCTGACTCACAGACAACCTTTCGGCAGCGCGAGTCACATTGCGTTCCTCCAGCAAAATCTGTAAGGCCACCAGCAGATTGAGGTCTGTGCGAATCAGTTTTCGCGAGATCATTTTTGTTTTCTCCAGAGAAATAACTCATTGTTATGCAGCAATGCTAGCAAACAGCAACTGTCGTGGGACAGAAAAAACATACACAAACTCGAACTAGCTAGTCTGAAGCCTGCGTTCGCCCCGGCGCAGGACTTGGCCATTAATCAATCGCACCTGTGTGCACCACGGCGCCCGCCGAAAACGAATAACAACGCATCGCTTGCCAAGCTGATTGCCCAAACGCATCACCGCCAACTAGTAGCTGCAAATCTCGCAGGCTGTTACCATGACCAGCGAACATTTTTCGAACCCCCGAGGCGCACATGCGTAGTTTCACCACCCTGGCAACCCTGTTGCTGACTCTGGCGCTTGGCGCCTGCAGCAGCATAGAAACCAATCCAACCGATACTGCTGAATTTAAAGCTGGAAATTACACGTTCTTCAAGTGGCGCAGTGAACCCTTGACCAACGCAAATCAATCAGACGATCTTCTCTACGTCATGGACCCCATCGTGAGACGCGAAGTAAATTCAGCACTCAATCAACGCGGCTTTATTTTAGATCCGGAGCGAGCCCAATTCAGCGTAGACTACCTGCAGGCTGTCGGCCTTCGCGAAGGCGTTAGTAGTCAAGATGCCAATGGTGGAATCGATCCGATACCCTCGGCTCGACCCAACCGTCAGATCAACCAGGCAATGGTAGACAATGCTCACGCGCTTTCTGGCGTTCAAACGACTAACAACGTTGCCGTTCAATTTAATGATGTCACGACCCAGCAAGAAGTGTGGCGGGTGATCATCACCAAGATAATCGAGGACGTGAACAACGTCGATACCGCTGCGGTGGAGCGCAATATCAACCGGGCAATCAAGCAGGCATTCAGGCCACTTCCTAACGCCAGCTAGCGGTAAACATCCGGGTTGACACAATGGATCATCGGCCGCCCCTCCAGGGCGGCAATTGCATTCTCCACGGCAATATCAGCCATTTTTCCCCGCGTGAGCGTAGTTGCGCTGCCGATGTGGGGTGCTACCACGACGTTCTTAAGCGACAGCAGTGCATTGTCAGGCGACACAGGTTCATTTTCAAAGACATCAATACCCGCTGCAGCCAAATGTCCATCAGCCAGCGCCACGGCAAGAGCCTCCTCATCAACAATGCCTCCGCGAGCGGTGTTGATTAGTATCGCGTCGGACTTCATCAGCGCAATACGCTCGGCGTTCATCAGATACCGAGTCTCGTCTGAGAGCGCTACATGTAAGCTGACAAAGTCACTGCGCTGCAACAACTCTTCCAGAGAAACCGACTCCACACCAGGCACCTGGCGCGAAGTTCGATTCCAGGCCAGGATCTCCATTCCAAACCCCGCGGCGCGGCGTGCCACAGCCTGGCCGATTTGCCCCAGGCCAATGATTCCGATAGTTGCACCGCTGACATCCTTGCCCGTAAAAAAATCTGGCGCCCAGGCATTTTTCTGCGTCCAGTTGCCCTGACGAACAAAGTTGTCCGCTTCAACCACCCGGCGAGCCGCTGCGAGCATCAGTGCAAAGGCTGTGTCAGCGGTGGTGTCCACCAGCACTCCTGGCGTATTTCCCAGAGGAATATTGCGAGCAGATAGTGCAGACAGATCAACATGGTCTACCCCCACAGACATACTGGAGACAAATTCCAGATCGGGCACGGCGGCCAGCAATGTCGCATCGACTCTGTCGGTCAATAAACAGATTAATCCGTGACAGCCGCGCAATTCTTGGCGCAGGTTTTCCACGCCAAGTAGCCCTGGGCCCATCCACATATTAAGCTCACAATAACGCGCAAGGTCGTGAATACGAGCGCCAGGTAATTGATGAGTAACGAATACTTTCTTAGTCACTGACAATGCTAAAATTCCAATCGCGAAGGCTTCAGTTGCAACATACGAACCAACGCTTGCTGCCACTCTTCTAATCTCTTTGCCAAATAGGGCTCGCTGTCTACCAGGTTTCCCCACACCGGCTGTGGCCAGCAGGGATCCACAGGCACCCTACCGATAATGTGTAAATGCATTTGCGGCACCACATTGCCCAGGCCCGCAAAATTAACTTTATCAAAACCCAGAAATTTTTTGATGAAGCCAGAGATAGCTGCACAGTCAGCCAATACCGCTTGTCGGTGCTCGGGCGGTAGATCAAGGAAGTCAGCACACTCAGTATCGGGTACCAAAATGAACCAGGGCAGACTGGCATTACGATGCAACAACACATCAGTAGAGAGGAGTTGACCCAGGTAATGACAGTCTTCTAATAACTGCGGATGGATAGTGAGCATACTCATAGCAATATTCCTTGTGCCATAAGCATTACTCTAGTCAGTGTGAGTGAGTTTTGGCAAACACTAAATAGTCATTCCGCCATCAACCACAATACATTCGCCAGTGGTATAACTCGAAGCATCAGACACAAGATACAAAACCGTACCCGCCATCTCGTCCGGCTCCGCGTGACGGCCCAAAGGTATGGCTTTTATTGCCTCGTCATAAAATTCACCTGTGGCAAAAAGCGCACCGGCAAATTTGGTTTTGGTCAGCCCCGGTAAAAGCGCATTGCAACGAATGCCAAGAGGTGCACATTCCTTGGCAAATGCCTTGGTCATGCTGACTACAGCAGCTTTGGTAATGGAGTAAATTCCCTGCATTGGACCCGGCTGCAAAGCGTTCACCGATGCGGTGTTGACGATGACGCCGCTACCGTTTTCGCGCATCAGTTTGCCGGCCTCGATAGACATGAAGAAGTAACCGCGAATATTAACCTCTACTGTTTTATTGAAAGCCCCCAGATCCGTGTCCAGGATATGTCCGAAGTAAGGATTAGCGGCTGCATTGTTGATGCAAATATCCAGGCGTGGATGAGTTGCACGAATGTGTTCAAAGGTTGCCGTTATATCTTCCATATTGCCCACATGGCAGGCCTGCGCTTCGGCGCTGCCTCCAGCGGCAACGATCTCACTGGCAACTCGACCGCAATCGTCGATTTTACGACTGGACACAATGACATGAGCACCCTGCTGGGCGAGTAATTTGGCGATGGACTCTCCGATACCCCGGCTTGCACCACTAACCAGCGCGATTTTCCCGCTTAAATCAAATAAATTCGTCGCCACTATTAAGTTCTCCTCAGAATTGATGGATGACGTTTTTCCAGAGCACGTTCATAAAAAGCCCACAAAAGATAACAAGCCGCGATCAGAGCACACACTGCCCATGCCGCAGAATAGCCAAACCATGCCAAATTAAAGCCGGTGAACGCCGGACCAAATACGCGACCCCAGGAAGAAGCTGCAGCGGTCGTTCCCATAATGCGTCCCCGATAACTTGCGGGCGTACGGTGAGTCACCAAGGTGTTCAGCAGGGGCGTGCATAAGGTCGCGCCAGTCATTCCAATAAACATCGACGCAAGCATTGTGGGCATGCTCCACGCAAACACAGCCAACAGCATCCCGGACAAGAAAAAACAAATGGCAAACAGCAAGACGCGCCACTCACCCAGCAGTTTTACCAGCGCACCCAGTGCGCCGCCCTGCATCACCACCATGATGACACCCTGCACGCCAAATACCATACCGACTTCTCTTGCGGTCCAACCCAGAATGTCGGCTACCCAAAGCGGAAACAGGTAGGTAGCGGAACTCACGCCCGCATTGTGAACAACATACTGAAATACAAACAGGCGGTTACCAGACTTCTTCAACACCTGCAGTGTCGATTCCCGGTCGAGACTCTTCTGATGCGCGCGATTGGCAACCTGTTTCTCAGGGCTGAGAGATTCAGGAAGGGTTAGCGCTGCGGCAATAATCGCCAGCACGGACATTAAGCCCGCAAAAATACAAGGTAGAGTAAAGCTACCGCTGTCTCCCGCCAGAAGGCCTCCAATCAAGGGGCCCAATACCATCCCAAGGCCAAATGCAGCGCCGATTAGGCCCATTCCCCTGGCCCGGTTCTCTGGACTGGTCACGTCCGCCATCATTGCAGAGGCCACGCCAAAATTGCCCGCCATCACACCAGCAAACGCCCTGGCGACAAATATCATCCACAGTTCAGTAGCCAGACCCAACATGACATAGGACAACGAAGCGCCAGCCAGGCAAATCATGATCACCGGCTTGCGACCACGGCGATCGGAAAGTTTGCCCCAGAAGGGACCAAAAATACCCGCACACGCAGCGTAGGTCACAATGATTAGGGCGATATCGACTTTGTCGGCGCCCAGTTGAGGCGACAGGAAAGGCAGGATAGGAATAACGATACCAAAGCCTATCAGGTCGATCAGCACAACGCCGAACAGAATGGGCATTAGGAACCGCTCCGAAGTGGGCGGCCTCTTCTCACTTACTCACCCTGCCAGCGAACAACCTGACTGACTGGAACATCGAACAAGTCCAGCACCCTCGCCACCCCTTGGGAAACCATGTCATCAAGAGACTCAGGGCGAGCATAAAAAGCGGGCACGGGGGGCGCGATGATCGCGCCTATCTCCGAAAGCTGAGTCATAGTGCGCAGATGTCCGGTATGCAATGGCGTTTCCCTGACCATTAGCACCAGGCGCCGACGTTCTTTGAGCACTACATCAGCTGCGCGCGTCAACAATGTAGAGGTCACCCCGGTGGCAATTTCTGACATGGTGCGAATTGAGCAGGGGGCGACAAGCATACCAGCGGTGATGAAAGAACCACTGGCGATTGAAGCGCCGACATTCTTGATCGCATGTACCTCCGATGCCAGAGCTTTGACATCGTCGGTCGACATATCCAGTTCGTAATGCAGGGTCAGCTCTGCCGACTTACTCATCACCAGATGAGTTTCCACTCCACTCTGAGCCAGCATTTCCAGTGCGCGCACGCCGTAAACGATGCCAGAGGCGCCGCTGATGCCGACAATTATTCGCTTGGTCATATCATAAAGCCCTACTTTTCACTGGGGCAACTCTAGCAAAAAATCAATGATCGCGCTTTGGAGGGCCGCTTTTCTTGCTCTTGCTCTTGGCTGGACCTTTGCGGTGCGGCTTTTTTTTGCCCGCTGATTTATCGGCGCGAGAAATCTTCAGGCGCTGGCCACTGACCCAGACAGACTTCAGGTGGGTGAAAATTTCCTTGGGCATGCCTTCCGGCAAATCGACCGTACTGTGATCGTTGTAGATCTCGATTCTGCCAATATACTCGGCATCGATTTCTGCCTCATTGGCGATCGCACCAACAATATTTGCGGGTTTTACGTCATGCTCGTGACCCACTTCAATACGATAGCGCTCCAGTCCCTTATCGGGGGTCGATTCTGGTCGCACGCCTCCGGGTGAAGAATCAGCCGACGAGCGGGTTTTCTTTTTGTCGCTATCAAATTTCTTCTTCGAGTCTTCGGCTCTATCTGTTCTCGATGGCCTCTCTTTCGCAGACTTATCCTTTTTAGAAGTCTCCTTACGTGGTTTTTCCTTGCCGGACCTTTCCTGGCCGGACCTTTCCTTACCAGGCTTAGCGACAAGCAGCTTGCTCCCCTGTGCCATGGCGCCCAGCGCTGCCGCGATATCCATGACCGGCACGCCATACTCACCCTGATAGTCCTCGACCAACTTACGGAACAGGTCCAGTTCCACTGTATCCAGCGTTTCAGTGATGCGCTGCTTAAACTTGCCAATACGTTTGTCCGTTACCTGCTCAACGCTGGGTAATTCCATTTTTTCAATAGTGCCCGTCGCTTTCTCAATTGCACGCAATAGGCGACGCTCACGATTAGCCGCAAACAGGATAGCGTCGCCTTCCCGACCTGCCCTACCCGTGCGCCCAATACGATGGACATAGGCTTCTACATCGTAGGGAATATCGTAATTGATTACGTGGCTAATGCGCTCAACGTCCAGGCCTCGAGCAGCCACGTCAGTGGCGACCAGTATGTCTATTGTGCCGCGCTTCAGGTTATCGATAGTCGCCTCGCGCTGCTTCTGAGGTATATCGCCATTGAGAGCAGCGGCAGAATAGCCGCGGGCAGCCAGCTTCTCAGCAATTTCAGCGGTGGCAATTCGAGTGCGAACAAAAACGATCACCCCGTCAAAGTCTTCGACTTCGAGTATGCGAGTCAGTGCGTCCAACTTGTGCACCCCGGCCATCATCCAGACGCGTTGACGAATAGACTTATTGGTCATGGTCTGCACTTCAATGGCGACGTGCACCGGGTTGTTCAAATGCTGCTTCGCGATGCGGGCGATTGCAGTTGGCATGGTGGCCGAGAACAACGCTATCTGGCGGTCATCGGGCGTCTGCTCGAGAATCCACTCCACGTCATCGATGAAGCCCATACGCAGCATTTCGTCCGCTTCGTCCAGCACCAGCGTGCGCAGCGCGGAAAGGTCCAGCGAACCTCGGCGCATATGATCCATAACACGACCCGGTGTGCCTACCACAACCTGAACTCCACGCTGTAATTGGCGCAATTGACCGCGGTAGTCGGCGCCTCCGTAGATTGGCACTACGTGAAAGTCCTTGAGGTAACGCGCGTATTTCTGGAAAGCCTCCGCCACCTGAATGGCCAACTCACGAGTCGGTGCGAGTACTAGCACCTGGGGTTTTTTACTGCTTGCCTGCAACTGAGCGAGGATTGGCAGAGCGAAAGCTGCTGTTTTACCGGTGCCTGTTTGCGCCTGGCCCAGCACATCACGGCCTTCAATCAATGCGGGAATCGTCGCCGCCTGAATAGCAGAGGGCGTTTCATAGCCAACATCGGCCAGTGCTTTTTGCAGGGGCTCAGAAAGCGCCAGTTCCGCGAAGCTGCTTACCGCCGGTTGCGTAGACATGTTATTTCCTTGGGCGGCGGAATCGCCACCCCCAGAGGGAGGGGCGGCGATTATACAGGGTTGCCGGCTAGAAGCTATAGCGGATGCCAACCTCCACACCCTGCCCAGCTTCGGGCGCAACGTCTCTCAGGAAGGAGGTGCTGAGGCGAATTTCTTCGTCGGTGATGTTATTGAATTTTACGAAAGCCAGCAAATCTCCCTGCGAAGCCTCCAAGCGATATTCAATACCAGCGTCCCAACGGGTGTAGCCTGCAGTTTCCTCTTCATTTTCACCAGGGCGATCCTGATCGGCAGCATCGAGCACGCCACCCCAGACTCGCCACTGATTAGCCTGCCAGCTTATGCGGCCACCAATGCGCATGGGCGGCATGCGCGGTATATCTGCGCCGTCGTCCAGTTCACCGCGAATGCTGTCACCAAATAGCCCGAAGCGGAGATCACCGCCAGCAAAACTAGTCAGACCGAACTCAGTTTCAAATTCCACACCATAGAATTCAGCATCCTGCTGTGCGTAAAAGTAAACTGGCACCTCGTCAACTTCCTGGTCAGCCGCCAGCAGGCCGATATAGTCCTCGAAGTCATTGTAGAAAAAAGTGATCGAAGCGAAGTAATCGTCACCCAGCCAGTCCACTGAAAAGTCCACGTTATTAGACACTTCTACGTCGAGGTCGGTGTTACCCAATTCGATAGCACCTGTCGCAGCGTGCACCACCCAATCCTCCGGATCATCATTCTCTACGTTAGAATAAAGCTCCTCAGTCGCTGGTGCTCGCTCTGCTCTGGACAGAGCCAGGCCCAATTGCCACTGGGCACTCACATCCCACAAGGCAGATCCGGAGAAGCTAAGCGCATCGAAGCTGCTATCGCTCGCAGCGCTAGTATCAGGTGCTAGCTCATCGCGGTCATAACGCAGGCCGAATTCGAAGGTCCAATCAGCGGCATGATAGTCCTCCAAAAGAAACAGGCCAAAGCCTTCCTTCTCGGTGAGCGGAATAAATGCTTCTTCACCCATGGCGGAGAACTCACTGTCAATCGCCTGCAAACCCAGCACTCCATGGAAATTACCTATCGGCTGATGAACGAGTTCCAGCCGTCCCTCCCAGGTTTCATTGCTGTACACAGTACCGACTTCCCCACTGCCCTCAAT
The DNA here is from genome assembly GCF_026262685.1 of Candidatus Seongchinamella marina. Taxonomy (NCBI): domain Bacteria; kingdom Pseudomonadati; phylum Pseudomonadota; class Gammaproteobacteria; order Cellvibrionales; family Halieaceae; genus Seongchinamella; species Candidatus Seongchinamella marina. The sequence continues at coordinate 365,992 of NZ_SHNP01000003.1, read as the reverse complement.
TTCTGAGTGTTCATAGTCGGTGTAGGTCAGAAAGCCACGCATAACATCGAGGGCGGCAATGGGTTCATGCCAGTGCAGGGCCGTATCGTAACGAGTTTGCTCGACTTCCAAAGTAATGTCGCCGTGTTCCTCCTCGCCCTCGTGATCTTCATCGTGATCTTCATCGTGATCTTCGTCGTGATCCTCATCGTGATCTTCATCATGATCGTCGTGGTGGTCGTCGCCATGATCCTCGCCGTGTTCTTCGCCGTGCTCCCCATGCGAGCCTGATGGAATACCGTAATCATTTTCCAGACGGCTGACCGCGAAGCCAAAAAATCCGTCCTCAAAGTGATAACTACTGCCAAGCGTCAGGCTCTTGGTGCGACCTGAAGTATTATCAATGACACCGTCACCTCCCTCGGCATGCTCCTCCTCACCTTCATGATCCTCGTCGTGGTCGTCATCATGATCATCGTGGTCTTCATGATCGTCTTCGCGAACGGCCTTTCCCGGAATCTCAAGGTCTTCCCAGTCGCGGTAGAGCACACTGCCGTGGAAAGCAAAATTTCCGACGGCCGCCTGACCCTTGGCTACAACATTATCCATACTTGAAGCCGTATCGTGGCGATACTCAACGTCGCCATTGGCCTTCTCGGGCAGCACCGTTGGGATACGATTGTCGATCACGTTGACAACACCGCCGATGGCCCCGCCACCATAGAGCAGGGTGGCCGGTCCGCGCACGATTTCGATACTATCAGCGAGGACCGGTTCGACAGACACCGCGTGGTCAGCACTGATATTTGAAGCGTCGGCGCTACGGGTGCCATTTTGCAGTACGGTCACTCTGGGGCCTTGCTGGCCCCGAATCACCGGCTGGCCGACCGCGGGCCCGAATGAAGCGTTTGCAAGGCCAGGGCTATTAGCCAGCGTGTCTCCAATGGTGCCAGACACCGCACGGGTGAGCTCGTCACCGGACAGCACCGTCACAGGCATAGCCGTTTCAGCAGATTTTTTGTGGAGGGGCACGGATACCAGCACGTGCTCCATGGATTGCGGCTCAGCGGCCACGTTTGCCACGGCAACAGCTGCGGCAAGAGGGATGAAACGTTTCATTTTCTACTCCTGTTAAAATCGAATATTCGCTTTTGTCAGGAGTAAATGGGCGGCCCCCGGGCCTGCAGAAATGCGCCGGCAACCGATATAACTGCCTGCTGATATTGGATATAGATAGCAGCGCCGGGCACCGGAGTCGGTGTGATGGACAGCTGCGATGGTGTCATCGACTCGGTAGTTTTACAGACCAGGCACTGAGAATAGCTGCCATCCATTGAAAAGGAGTGGTCGTGCCCTGCTTCCTGCATTTGCAATGCGCCGGCGCACAACAGCGCCACGAGCGCGAAAACTCGCGCCAGGGGCTGATTGCTTGTGTGGCTAATCAAATGCATGTGGCTCGGGCCTGAGGTCAACGGACAAAATTATATACAAATGTGGGAAATATGCACTAGCAAAAACGTCAACCGAACCAGGACAGCAAAAGGTTGATAATCACCGCATTAGAGAGATCGATAAAAAAAGCACCCACAAGAGGCACGACTACAAATGCCCTGGGCGCCGGCCCCAATGACTTGGTCACCGCGGTCATATTGGCAATGGCAGTTGGCGTCGCTCCAAGCGCAAGGCCGGCATAACCTGAGCAAATAACGGCGGCATCGTAATCAGCGCCCAGGGCCTTGAACACGACAAATACACTGTAGGATGTAATCAGTAATACCTGAACAGCCAATAACATCAACATAGACCCCGCAAGGTCTGCCAAAGCCCAAAGCTGCAGGCTCATCAAGGACATTGCCAGGAACAAACCCAGACTGACGTCGGACACCAATGCCAGCGAGCGCGTACCCGTGGGCCATTGGTACTTGGGGATGAAGCGCGGCAAACTGTTGGTCAAAATAATACCGGCAAACAGGCAGGTGACAAAATCCGGTAAATTCAAGCCCCAATAATCAAGCAACTCATTGAGATGAATGCCAATGCCAATCGCTATCGAAATGACCAGCAGCACCTTTAAAATGCCGTCTACATCAATGATCTCATGCTCTTTATAGCGAAAGCCCACCGTGAGGTCGCCGCTTTGCTCTGGCTCCAGTTTATGCCGCCAAATCAGGAATCGGGCGATAGGGCCCCCTATGACACCGCCAAAGATCAGGCCGAATGTTGCGCAAGCTAAACCTATTTCCATAGCGAAAGAAATGCCATATTCACTGCCGAAGGTGGGCGCCCAGGCTATCGCAGTGCCATGGCCACCACTCAAGCTGACCGAGCCAGTGAGCAAGCCCAGTGCCGGCTGAGCGCCAGCAGCAGCGGCAATACCAATCCCTGCCAGATTCTGAATAAAGAGGTAACCCACTGCCAATGCCAGCAGTATCAGCAAAGATTTACCGCCTTCTTTCAATACGTCGATGCGAGACGAAAGACCGATGGTTGTAAAAAACACCACCAGCAACATGTTGCGGTTAGCCATATCAAAATTAACTTCGATATCGCCTATCCAATAGAGCACGCCGAATAGAACTGAAGCCAGTAACCCCCCGGTCACCGGCTCAGGAATATTGTATTCCCTCAGCAACTTGGCGCGATTGTTGATGAAGCGCCCGAGGTACAACACCAGGATGGCGATAATGAGGGTCTGACGAGGGTCCAGTTCCATAGGAGGGTCCAGTGATGTCTATCAACGCAGCCTGAAGGTGGCGACAACCTCTTTACCCTGCAACAGGGCAAGGCTGGATCCCTGTATGCGGTATGAGTCAACATCGCCCAGTGCTTTCAAGTAGGTTCGCTCGATCTCGTCATCACCAGCACAGGCCCGCTTCGTGCTAGCCATAGGTCCAAACTTAAGCGGTGTACCGTGGTTAGAATTGCCGTCACTGAAATAACTACCTTGATAGCGGTTGCACCCGGAGAAACCACTGACAGTTTGGTCTTGTGCATTCAGCGACAGCTCAATGGCTTTACCACCGGCGCCCAGGGACGCTGTCTGGCCGCCCAGGGTATCGAGCAGCCACAGCGCGCTAGTCGAGCTCTCTGAGGCCACATTTACCTCTGCAACAACGACCTCGTCGCCAGCCGAAGAAGTCTCCACGGGAGCTACGGGAGCTTTTGACACAGGCTCGGGAACCCGCTGCAGCATAATGCTGATCGTCTCACCATTGAAAGGGTCAATGAATTCTGTATTGATAAACATTAACTGATCACCATGGGTGATCGTGGCGCGCAGGGAATACTGGCTACGTTCATCAATATCTGCAGGATCGTAATGAATAATAAAGGCGTAAGGCGGGCCTCCTTCGGCTTTAAACATGGCAGTCTCCATCACCGCGGCCAAGGCATCTGCGCGCGAGACGTCCTGCAGTTGTACTTCCACTTCAGCGCCCGGCGGTAACATCATCCGCTCCCGATAAAACACCTCTCCTTCTATTTTGGCCACGGTGACTTCCTCTTCAAGATCAACAGTTTCGACAGACTCCTGCTCACCACCACAGGCTGTCAGCCCCAGCATTAATGCCACTGATAACCAAAAACCGGCAATTCCATGCTTACTCATCATTATCAATTTCCTGACCACAACATCTGGGTTGAGTTATTTGCGCCTTATGCGCTGAGTTGTTCAAGCATCTGGCCCATTTTTTCATGCACAAGATTAATTGCCTTCAAAGGCCGCACCATTACTTTAAACTCGATAATCTTACCTGCATCGTTAAAAGTAATAATGTCTACGCCATTGACCGTTAGCCCGTCGATATCACACACAAACTCCAGAACAGCATGCTCTGAATCCACAATCTCTTTCTGATACCGGAACCCATCCTGGAGCACACGCATTGCACCTGTCAGATACATTATGGTGAGATCACGACCCCGTTGGGGTGAATGCACCACCGGGGAAAAAAAGACACACTGCTCATCAACGATACTCGCAAGCGCTGCAGGATTCTGGCTGGCGACAAACTCATGCCATTGCTCCATGGAATTGTTCACTATTTAGCCCTCATTTGTGGCTGACCTAGAGATCCGTCTCCTGACGAAATTCTCGCTCGATTTTCTGTTCCTGCTCGTAACGCCTGACGCCCTTACTGGAGGTACTGTCTCGCAGCCGCTGCTGGAAACGCTGGCGGCGATACCGTTTTACCAATCGCGGGAAGCGCTCCTCTTCGATCTCTCCCGCAATCAACTCCTCAATGAAGGCGATATCAATGCCGACCCGATAAGCAATGCGGCTGGGACGGATTTTATGCGCATGAAACTCCGCCACGATATGAATTTGCTCTTCGCGGCTATGTCCGCAAACCCTGGAGTAGCCATAGGGAGGCGACGGGGTGCGGGAATCTTTATGGTCAGTCTGCAGGCTCATGGCAATATTATTAGCCGCTCATCCGAAAAATACCAGCAGCCTAGTGATATAGGCCCGAACTATTTGAGCGGGTGTTCGTGACTTTTCGCCAATGACCAGGTCCTACGGTCTCTGCGAGTGCCATGCTCAACGCTTATTCTGTAACAGCAAGTGTCAGCAGACTGGCGAGATAGCCGGGAGAGTGCAATACTTGTTTGTCTGTCACTCATCAAACAAGGAGTCTCCCATGAAACGTCTTATTCTCATTTCCAGTCTGCTTATCCTCACCGCCTGTTCAGCCGAACCCGGCACAGAGAAATGGTGTGAAACCAAAAAAGAACAACCCAAATCCGAGTGGACCGGCGCCGACGCTGCCACCTACACCAAGAACTGTCTTATCGATGGTTTGGAAGTAGGCTCAGAAGGCTGGTGCGAAGACCTATCAGGTAAACCCAAAGGTGAATGGACTGGCGATGAAGCCTCCACCTACGCCAAAAATTGTGTAATGTAACCAGGAAACCCAACCCCATGATAAAGACTATAAAACAGCTCCTGCTGGGGGCAACGATAGCCTTCACGCTCATTGGTGGCGCCCAGGCAGGTGAAGCCCTGCAACGCATTATCGACTTCAAAACACTCAAAGTGGGAATGTCTGCAGACCAACCACCGATGACCACCTTAAACCGCCAGGGCGGTGTTATGGGTCTTGACGTGGACCTGGCCAGGGGACTTGCCCGCGCCATGCGTGTGCAACTGGACATCAAGGTGTTGCCTTTTGGTGACTTGCTGACCGCATTGGAAAAAGGTGAAATTGACCTGGTCATGTCCAACATGTCAATCACTCCGGAGCGGTCGGAAAAGGCCTACTTTGCCGGGCCTTACATGATGACTGGTAAGTCCATTCTCACCCGCAGTTCAGTACTGGCCCAGGTCGAAAGCACTGGCGCTATCAACCGCGCCGACCTGAAAATCGCCGCCATTGCAAATTCCACCAGCGCCACGTTCGCTCAGGAAAACACCCCAGAGGCCGAACTCATCACAACGGCAACCAGTGATGAAGCAGTCGCCTTGCTGATTGCCGGCAAGGTCGATGCGGTGCTGGCAGACATGGCGGTATGCAAACTAGCCGTGCTGCGCAACCCTGAATCAGGTCTGGTTACCCTCAAAAAGCCACTGACAATGGAGCCCGTGGGTATAGCGATTAAAGCTGACGACCGTCAATTGCAGAACTTGATTGACAACTTCATGGACGCCTTTGGTAAAACCGGTGTCCTGAGCCAACTGCGCAAGAAGTGGTTTGAAAACGGTGACTGGGTTGCTGCCCTGCCCTAGGGCTCACCATGGACCCACTCTTGCACGACTGCACGCCAGCGTCCAAAACAACGGCTCGTTGTAGCGTGCAGCAATGAGCAAGAGTGGCCCGATTGTCATTGCCCATCGTGGCGCCAGCGGCTATCTGCCCGAGCACTCCCTCGAAAGCAAAGCCATGGCGCACGCCATGGGAGCTGATTTTCTTGAACAGGACGTGGTACTCACCAGCGATGGTGTACCTATTGTTCTGCACGACATTCACCTCGATAGCACCACAAATGTTGCACGACTATTCCCTGGCAGAGCCCGGGAAGACGGCCGCTACTATGCCCTGGATTTCAATCTGCAAGAGATCAAGGCACTAAGTTTACATGAGCGCAGTTTTACTAATGATAGCGGCGAAGAACAGGCCTTCTACCCCCGTCGATTTCCTCTTGATCAGGGCAGCTTCCGCTTACCTACTTTAAAAGAGGAGATCAGCCTGATCCACGGACTGAATCTCAGTCGAGAGAAAAAAGCCGGACTATACGTTGAGCTGAAGTCACCGCTATGGCATCAACAACAAGGCTATGACATAGCCACCGCGGTGCTTGGCGCACTGGCAGAGACCGGCTATGCAACTAAAGTCGATCAGGTTTTTCTGCAATGCTTTAACGACCAGACGCTAATTGCACTCCGCGAGGTGACGCCCCTCCCACTGATTCAACTGATTGGCGAAAACGACTGGGGCGAGGAGGGTGAAATAGACTATGAAGCAATGCAAACGGCCGCGGGACTTGCCCGAATCGCCAATTATGCGCAGGGAATAGGCCCATGGATTCCGCAGGTATTGACCCACCGGGATTCAGGCCTTGAGCCTACGCCACTAACCGCACTGGCCCATGAACACGGACTGCAAGTTCATCCCTATACATTGCGCATCGACGAACTGCCTGAAGGCGCAGAAAATGCCGCAGAGCTGCATCAAGCACTCTTCGAGAAAGCCGGAGTTGATGGTTTGTTTACTGATTTTCCGGATATCACCAGGCGTTACCTGCAGGCCAGGTGATGAATTTTTTGGAGGCGAGAAACCATCTTCTCAAACGCCCCGAGGCGCTGGAAGACTTCCCCTTTGGCCCAAAAGTCGCGGTATTCAAACTGCAAAAAAAGATATTCGCTACATTGCTTCAAGGCGAAGCCAGCGCGCGCATGAATCTGAAGTGCGACCCCGACGAAGCCCACATCCTGAGGGACATTTTTGCGGCCGTATTACCCGGTTATCATATGAACAAGCGCCACTGGAATACGATAATACTGGATGGCAGTATTCCCCGTGGGGAGGTCGAGCGTATGATTGAGAATTCCTACGCTTTGGTCGCAAAGGGCCTCAAACGCAGTATCCGCGAGGGCCTAGAAATCAGGCACGGCCAGGATGCCATTTATGGTAAAAGCCCGGTTAATTGCGCCATTTTCCATCAAACCGCACTCTCTACCCCTTGTGACTAGTACTCACTCGCGCAACGAGGCATTATCAGTTCTTTGGAGTACCCCGTTGATCCATATAAGCCTGCCGCCCCCAGCAGGATTTACCCTTTTATGCAGCCATGGAAACTAGCGTGACCCCCAAGGTAAACAGACGAACAAAAATTGTTGCCACTATTGGCCCCGGTAGCGAATCTGACGACATGATCGCGAAGCTCATTTCGGCTGGCGTGAACGTATTTCGTCTTAACTTCAGCCATGGCACGAGTGCACAACATGCCAAGGTGGCTGCCCGGATCCGCAAACAATCCGTCATTGCCGGCCAGTACGTGGGGATTCTAGCGGACCTCCAGGGGCCCAAGATTCGAATCAGCACCTTTCGCAATGACTCGGTAGATTTGGCAATCGGCGACAGTTTTCGCCTTGACCTGAACCTGGGCGAGGGACAGGGCGACAATCGAGGCGTCGGCCTGGACTACAAAGACTTGTGCAGCAGCGTAGAGCCTGGCGACATACTGCTACTCGACGACGGCAGGATCAGGCTCAAGGTAGACGACGCTACTGCTTCGGTGGTCGATTGCACGGTGGTCATAGGAGGAAAGCTCGGCTCACGCAAAGGTATTAATCGCCTTGGCGGGGGGCTGGCTGCACCCGCGTTAACCACAAAAGACATCGCTGACATCGACAGCCTTGTTGAGGTTAGACCGGATTTTGTTGCGGTATCATTTGTCTCCAGCGAAGAGGATATTTTACAGACTCGCGACCTCCTGCAAAAACATGACTTGAACCCTGGCATCATCGCCAAGATCGAGCGCGCCGAAGTGGTTGCCGATGAAAATATTCTCAACGGCATCATCCGCGCCTCGCTGGGTGTCATGGTCGCCAGAGGTGACCTGGGTGTTGAGGTCGGCGATGCTCAGTTAATCGGCATCCAAAAAGAACTCATCTCCCGTGCCAGACAAATGGACCGTGTGGTGATCACCGCGACGCAGATGATGGAATCAATGATCGACAATTCAATGCCCACCAGGGCAGAGGTTTTCGATGTTGCTAACGCCGTACTGGATGGCACAGATGCCGTCATGCTTTCAGCCGAAACCGCAGTGGGCAACTATCCAGTAGAGGTGGTCAAAGCAATGGCAGATGCTGCCCTTGGTGCGGAACGCCAGGCGGTGACTAGAACCTCGCGTTATCGACTCGACAGACAGTTCTCCACGCCTCAGGAAACCATTGCCATGTCGGCAATATACGCTGCCAATCACTATGACAGCGTGCGCGGCATCGCTTGTTTGACGGAGAGCGGCAACACGCCGCTGCTGATGTCGCGACTCAGTTCCGGCTTGCCTATTTTTGGCCTTAGCAGTGACGCCGCAACACTGCAAAACCTGTGTTTGTGCCGTGGTGTCATCCCCCTGTTTTTCGATGCGTCTGCGTTCAAAAAGGAAGAGGTTGATGCCAGAGCTATCGAGTTTTTGAAAGATGGTGGCTATCTGCAACGCGATGATTCAATCCTGCTGACCAAGGGCACGATCATGGGTCGGTCGGGCTCAACCAATATCATCAAAATCCTCCCGGTGCTCTAATGGCTGCAGTCACTCGCCTAACTGCCGATGTGGGCGGCACCAATACACGTATTGCGCTTTACGATGAACTCTCCGGGGACTTTCGATCTGTCGCCACTTTTGTTAACCGAGATCACGGTTCACTAGAAGACATTTTAAAAACCTGGCGTAAAGACCTGAATGAAGATTGGCCCCATCGGGGCTGCATCGCCGCTGCGGCTCCACCTTCGGGCGATGAAGTGGTAATGGTCAACATCGGCTGGTCATTTTCTCGTTCGGCACTGGCAAAACAGTTTGGGCTCCACCAACTGCGCTGGCTCAATGATTTCCAGGCCAATGCCCACTCATTGCCCTACCTGGGGCATGAAGATGTCGAGCAACTGCATCCGGGCACAAAATCAGATCACAGCAAGTTGGCAACCGCTGGTCCTGGCACCGGCTTTGGCGGAGCGACCTTACAGTGGGTGGGCGGCACCCCCATCGCCATCGACGCCGAACCCGGGCATGCAGGTCTGTCACCCGGCACCGAACTGGAAGCGGCTATTTTCAGCCATTTCCTACCCGAACACGGAGACATCTATACCGAACTTCTCGTTTCCGGTTCCGGGCTGGTCAGGCTGTACACAGCCATCGCCCAACTACGCGGAGCAACACCACAGTCGCTAAGCCCTGCGGAAGTCTCTCGCAGGGGGCTGGATGGTAGTGATGTTCACTGTGTTCAGGCTCTGGAAACGTTCTGTGCCCTACTGGGCTCAGCCTGTGGCGACTTCGTTCTCTCTAACGGGGCCTATGGCGGTCTTTTTATTGCTGGCGGAATCGTTCCGCGCATGCAAGATTTCTTAAAACAGAGCAGCTTTATCGCAAGACTGCAGGGAAAAGGCTTGATGCAAGAGCATCTGGCACGCATGCCGGTTCGCCTAATAGTCACAGAACACCCGGGTCTGATCGGCGCCGCTCATGCTCCCCTCAACGCGACTGGGGAAAGCTAACTCGCACACAAAAACCGCGCCCCTGCTCACCGGGGCTAGTCACAATACTCGCTCCGTGTAATTCGGAAATTCGGGTAGCAATGGATAATCCGAGACCCGCCCCAAGGCCGGCACTTCCCGGAATCCGATAAAAACGTTCAGCCAATTGTTGATGCTCTGCAGGGGATAGTGGCTCGCAGTCATTACAAATTTCCAGCGACACCTCCCCTGCCAGCTTTAGTCGAATCGACACCACAGGGTCTCCGCTGCTGTAGCGAAAAGCATTCACCAGTAAATTGCGAAACATAATCGCGAGCGCTTCAGCGTTTGCCTGAATAGGAATGGCATCACCCTCCTCTAGATCTACCACCAGGCCACGCTCAGCTGCAAGGTGAGCTGTATCAGCAAGTGTCTCAATGAGCAGCCCTCGCAACTCAACCGGAGCCACGACAACAGGAGCACCCGGATCCAACCTTGCCAGGGTGAGTAGCTGCTCGACTGTGTGCGTCGCTCGATCGACACGCTGGGTTATCCGAGCAAGCATTCCAGCTGCCGGTTCTGTTTTCAACTGCCGCTGACACAGCTGCACCTCGGTCTTGATCGCGGCCAGCGGAGTCAACAGCTCATGAGCTGCGTTAGCGGTGAAACGCTGCTCTGCGTCCATGGCCTGGGCCAGACGCGACAATAATTCGTTCAGCGACAACACTACGCTATTGAGCTCCCTCGGCACCTTTTGCGTATCCACCGGATCGAGCAGTCCGGTTTTACGCCGCGCGATTTGCCCAGCCAGATTGCGTAAGGGTAGCAGGCCGCGAGCAACGCCCAGATAGAGTAAGGCAACCGTCAGCGGCAGCACTATTAACAAGGGCATAAAAGCGCTGCCCAGAGTGCCCAGCATATCTCTTCTGGCCGCTCCCATTTCAATACCCACCTGAATCCACAGCCCGGAATTTTCATCCCGCTTACTCAACAACCGCCAGTGACCCTGGCCATCTTTCAGTTCTCGATCGACCAGACCTTCAGTGTCTGGCCTCTCAAACAGGGGGGACCCGGCCAACACCGCAATCCTGCTCTGTTTCTCCCAGATGTTAATAGCAGGGGCAAGACCTTCAGTAACAATCCCCTCTATAAGAATAGGGTCCAGGTGAGCCAGGTCATAATCATGACCACTCCAAGCCTCGTAAAGTGGCTGCCCCTGGGCAAGCTGCCGTTCAAAAACGCGAGTGATGTAATTCACCAGGTCGGCATACTGTCCAAGCTGCCGATCGACCTGTTCCAGCAACACTCTGTTGGCGTAAAAATAGGTCACACCGGCGGAGCCGATCCAGGCAAACAGGGTCAACGCCAGCAGAATGATAGTGAGTCTTTGTTGCAGCGAGGCAGTCATTGGGAAATGCGGTAACCAACGCCGCGCATAGTTTCAATACAGTTGCTTCCAAAGCGTTTTCGCAGGCGCGAAATATAAACCTCTACCGTGTTAGAACCGACCTCTTCTCCCCAACTGTAAATCCCTTCTTCCAACCGTGCCCGAGATACAAAGCGCCCAGCATTGCGAATCAGGATTTCTAAAATCGCATACTCCCGGGCAGTCAGATCAAGCATCTCTCCCTCAAAAATCACCAGCCGATCGACCGGGTCAATAGTAATTCCACGGGCTTCCAGTTGCTGGCTACGGCCCTCGCCGCGACGCCTGAGCAGCGTGCGAACCCGGGCAAACAACTCGTCAATTTCAAACGGTTTGGTGAGATAGTCGTCCGCCCCGGAATCCAGGCCATCAACCTTATCGTCCAGCGTGTTGCGAGCGGTCAGTAGTAGCACAGGAATATCATGCTTATCGGCACGAGTTTGCCGCAACACCTGAATACCGGGGACTTCGGGCAAACCAAGGTCCAGAATCATCAAGTCGTAGGGTGTAGCGCCAATTGTAGCTCGAACCGGCTCGCCGCTGCGCAGCCAGTCAACTGCATAGTGCTCAAGACGCAATGCCGCCTCCAGAGACTCCCCTAGTTGGACATCATCCTCCACCAGTAATATACGCAACGCTGATTCCATACCCACTCAGACAAGGTCAAAGGGTATACCTTGCATAAACAAGATGAAACCGGCCTGAAGCGAGTAAAGCTCTTCGAGTCATTCGCTAGGCAAGTCATAAACACTTAAACAAGACAGCTGTGCTCTTTGTGGGGCAGCAAGGACTGTAAGAAACTTTACATTGAGGCATAAAAAAAGGAGCCATCAGGCTCCTTTTTTATTCTTCGACCCACTAACAGGTCGCGTCTTAGCCCTCAGCCAGACTGCGCTGTCGCTCCAACTCTGAATCCATATACTTGATCCACTGCGACGCATATTTTGCGGAACGCTCATCACGCGAGGCGGCTTTAAAGGCATTTCTCGCCTTGTCATACTGCTTGACGTTGAAGTAAGCCATTCCCAATATCAGGCGAGCATTATCCGGGCGCTTGACGCCACCACGGGACAAGCCTTTGTTAATGGCCGTGATAGCCTTTTTGTTGTCGTCTCCGTCGAGATAGATATTACCCAGGCGAGCATACAGCTCTCCGGTATCGGACTTGGCAGCCGCCTTTTCCATCGCCGGAATGGACTTCTCAACTTCCTGCGCCTGACGCCAGGCACTGCCTGCAATTTCCCAGTTTTTAGATTTGTCGTCAATCGAGCTATCTTTGAGGCCCTTATCCATTACCTTTGCGGCTTTGTAGGGAACATCAGCGTTTAAATACAGGTAGGCCATAGTGACTTGCTCTGTGCCCTTATCCAGCATGCCCTGCACATAGGCTGTTTCCATCGCAGACAACTGCTCAGATTCTTTCTTCTGCTCTCCGTACATGTGAGAGACCTGCACCCAATATTGCTTCTTCGGGTAATGGGTCAGCAGAATTTCCAAAATATCGACCGTCTTGTTGATATTGCCTTTCTCAAAATGCAGGAAACGTGCGAGGTTGTACCACTGTTCCTTGGGTATCTTGCCTTTTTCATCGTACATGGAGATTGCCTTCTCCACATTGAACAGGGACTTGTTGTAGTCCTTCATCTGATAGTAGCCCTGCGACAGCAAAACATAGGCCGAAGCGTTGGGCGTTTCAGTCATGTCGAACCACTTGAGCAGAGCGTCCACACCCCGCTTCCAGTCTTCTTGCACGAAATACAACTGGGCAATGGTGTAACGAGTATTGATCTCCATTGCCAACGGTATATCTGGCTGCGAGACCACATTTTCGTAGGCCTTCAGGGCATTCCTATAATCTTCCCTGGAATAGTAAATAAACGCATAAAGGTTATAAACATTGGCCAGCTCATAGCTATTCAATGCTTTTTTACCGCCCGCAGCGATCATTCCGTCCAGCACCTTCTGGGCGCCCGCAAGATCCTTCGCTTCTGCAGCGACCTGGGCCTCTGCCAACTTCTCGTAAACCTTGTTACGTAACGCCGGCGTGCGCCGGGTTTCCCGCGTATCCTTGGGCTTGTCTTCGGCCGCCACGGCGGCAGAGAGCGGAGTAAGCCCAGCGTCTGACTGTAATTGGGTTACCGCTACCTGAGATAGCAGTAACGGCAATGAGAACAGTGCTGCGCGGGTCCAGATCTTGTAATTTAACAATTTCATAACAGCTAAGCCTTGTTACTGTTCCAGCTCATAGGTGAACTTGTTTTGTACACCAGCCACCTCGATGGCTTCACCATCGACAACTCGTGGCTTGTACTTGAACTTGGTTGACGCTTTCACGGAAGCTTTCTCAAATACACCAGAGGGCTGGCAATCAACTGCAACGGGATCACGAATCGCACCAGAGGTGGTTACCGTGTACTCGACAATGCAATAACCACTGATGCCGCGAGTTTGAGCGCGACGTGGGTAAATAGGAGCAACCTTTACGATAGGCAGATACTCACCATCGCCGGAGGACATGCCAGACGTCGAGATGCTGATATCGATGGCGGCAGCTGGTGCGATATTATCCACATTGGTGTCCATATCCAGATCGATACGGGCCATGTCTATTTCAGGGGGTGGCTCTTCCGGATCCTCCACCTTTTCTGGCTTCTTGGAGTTGGTCTCCAGCTGAATTTCTTCATCCGGTTGGACCAGGTCTGCAATTTTTTGATTCGACACCTCAGGATTCTTGAAATCGCGGTCGATCAGGCTATGCATAACCATAAACAAGCCCACCACCACGGGAAGGGCGAGCAATACTGAAACGATTATTCTCACTTTACTATCACCCATCTAGCTTAACCCGCGTCATCGGTGGAAACACACAGCGGTGCATCCATCAGGGGTTTGATCACTCCTAGCAAATCGCTCAACGCTGAGGTTGGCGTATCCACGTCAGCCTGAATTACAAAATTAGCCTTGGGGGCCTCTTTCTTGGCTGCCTCGGCCAGGCGATATGCCCGGTCTATGGGGATCTGCTTCTTGTCGTAGTAAACGTCGCCCGTAGCGTTAACGGCAAAAATAATAGTTCCCCTATCACAGGCACTGGTTGTCACCGCCTCTGCCTTGAGTATCTCTACACCCGGTTCTTTAACAAAAGACGACGTCACAATGAAAAAGATGAGCATGATGAACACAACGTCCAGCATTGGAGTCAGGTCAATTTCGCCCTCACCGCCGCCATCCTGTGCGCCACCTGAACGACCGCTTGCCATACTTCGACTGCTCACTTCTTTTCCTCCGCTGGCCAATTGACCTGCTTCACGCCGGCCTCTCGGGCGGCATCGCCTACTTCAACCAGCGCTCCGGCACTGGCACCAGACTCTGTTTTGACTGTAAAGGATTGATCAGGATCCGATGCCAAAAGGCGAGCAATATTGGCGCGAACCGCGCGGATATCAATCCTGCGATTCTCCATCCAAATCTGATTGTCACCCGTAATAGTGACAACAATGCTGGTGGCGTCGGTTTCCGGCGGATTCTGATTGCTGTCAGGCCGGTTCATCTCGATACCGGCTTCCTTCAGGAAGGATGCGACCACAATAAAAAAGATCAGCATAATAAACACGACATCGAGCATCGGTGTCAGGTCGATTTCAGCCTCATCGGCATCAGCTTGTCGGTTTCTCTTTCGCATCTAACTGGCTCTATTAATGATCCGTAGTCAGGTTGTCACGCAGGAAAACACTTTCCCGTTGGGCAATCCTGGTCACATAAGTATTGGCAAAAACGCCAGAAAGTGCAGCAACCATGCCGGCCATAGTCGGTATCGTTGCCTGCTGGACACCTCCAGCCATGGACTTCGCGTCACCGCCACCCGTCACAGCCATGATGTTGAAAACTTCAATCATCCCGGTCACCGTGCCCAGAAGACCCAACAATGGGCACAGGGCAACAAGGGTCTTGATCACAGGCAAGTTGCGGTTGATCTGCATTCGAGCCTGGGAAACCAGCATGGCACGTATCTGCTCGGCCTCCCACGATTTACGCTCGGAGCGTCCTTCCCACTTGCCGATAACCTGCGCAACGTCGTTCTTCCAACCGAACTGCAAGTACCAGATTCGTTCGAAGATCAGCGTCCACATCACGAACAGGAGGGCTGCGATCAACCATAATACATCGCCACCCTTGTCCATGAAGCCGAGGAGTACCTCGATAATACCGCCCATATCAAGACCTCAGATTGGCTTCAGTATGCTCTGCAATCATTCCCGTAGTCTGCTCGTCCAAGATGTGAATGATGCGCTGCGCGCGTCCATTCACCACGGTGTGCAGAAGTACGGTCGGGATAGCCACCAACAGACCAAGCACTGTGGTGATCAGTGCGCCGGAGATACCGCCGGCCATCGCCTTGGGATCGCCCGCACCAAAAATGGTGATAGCCTGGAAGGTGATAATCATACCGGTCACAGTACCCAACAGACCCATCAGCGGTGCCACAGCTGCAATGATCTTCAGCAGTGTGAGTCCACTCTCCAGTTTTGGAGTCTCTTTTAACACACCCTCGGACAGCTTCAGCTCGAGAGTCTCTGTGTCCATTGTGGGATTGTCTTCATGAATCTTGAGAACGCGGCCCAGCGGGTTGTTTTCTTTGGCCGTGTCGCTCTTCAGCTGAGCATTGACTTTGCTGCTAACAGCGGTCAGTACAACCAATCTGTAAATTGCGAGCAGGAAGGCAAATATACCAACAGCGGTAATCGCATAGCCCACATAACCACCCTGATGCCAACGCTCCTCCAGGTTCGGAGTATCAATGATGGCTGCCAGGAATGAACCTCCGGTAGGACCGGTCGGGTCAATACCAAAGCTGTGCATGCCGCCAGATGCGGAAGCCAGTTCAGCAGCCCATCCTGTATACGGTCCGCTGGGCTGGCGTGGCAATTCGCTCAAGCTGCCGTTGTCGAAGCTCAGGTAATTACCGTTGATATCAACCATGTTGAAAGCACCGATACGAACAACTTCGCGCTCGGCACGTTCGCCCGCTGGGGATGAGACCTCAGCACTAAACTTGGTGACAACACCAGTCTCACGAATTTCGCGCAGAAGCTCGAACCATACCCGCTCGATCTCCTCGATGCTGGGCAAGGTGTCGGAACCACTCATCTTGGAGATCAGGTCCTTAAGGAATTGCTCCCGGCCCGGATACTGGGCAGAAGCCATGGACACCTCAAGATTCGATGCAAGATCGCCTGACGCAGATGTCAGGTGGCCGAACAATTCAGTCAGGGTACCCAACTTTTCCTGCAGCTGCTTTTGCTTGGCTGCAATCAATAGCTCGTTTTCTTCAAATGCTTGCTCAAGCTGGGCGCTTAACCGCTCTTGTTGAGCACGCTCAGCTTCTGCGCGCTTCAAAGCGCTCGCTTGATTCGCTTTATCTTTGGAAAACTTGGCTTCGCGAGCGCGGTTTTCTTTCGCTTCGCTGCTTTGGCCCTGCTTAACGAACTTCAGCAGTTCATCCAACGACTTGGCGTCTTGCGCCATAGCGGAGCCCGTTGAGAGAGTCAGTGCGCCGCACAAAACAAAAGCAGCGGCTTTTACGATTTTAGCGCTCATCAGTTGGCCTCCGGAGCCGAAACTGGCATGTTCAATAATTCAATCGTGGCCTGCTTCTTCGCAATTCGAATGCCTTTGCGAATAGCCCCGTCGTAGTCACCAGAAGGCAGCTCAACCCAAGCACCGCTGTTGGTATCCCAGGCACCAGAGCTGGCACCGTCGGTAGTCTGATACATCAGGGCGATGCGGCCTATGCGTAAAAAGTCCACATCGCGGGACGATCCATTCATATCAATAACGCCGCGGTAAGTGTCGATGCCACGTCCGTATTGAAGCTCAATATTGTAGGCTTCAAGAACGCCGCGGAACTTCTCCGCCACGCTGACGTCAGCGCGATCGATATTGGCACGCAGGAATTCAACCCGCTCCATGCGCTCTCCCTTCTGGAAAGGCACGTCCAGTTCTACAAACTGCTCCAGACCATCGATCATGCGAATAACCAGCGGCGTCATCTGCCTCTGAATAACCGTCACCTGGGAAATTGATTGATCAATCTCGCCAACGCGCTTCATCTGATTGTCGATCTGGCGCTGCAGACGAGCGTTATAAACTTTGAGACCGTCAATCTGCTTGCTAACTGTTTTGTAGTCACTGAGCAAATCGCGCGTCTCGTCAGCCAGTCGGTCAATCTTGACCTGGGACTTTCGAGCCGAATCATTTTTGGCTTCTCCAACCGCTAAGATGGAGTCCAACGTACTGGCCTGCACTGCAGCCGCGGCGCCCGCCAGGGCGCCAACGGAGACAAGCGCAGCGATCAGTGCATTTTTTAATCGATGCATAGTCATGGGAATCGTGTTTCCTGTGTCCAACAAAAAGAATCGGCTCTGATAAAACCGGTATCTGAACTATTTATATAGTGGATAAACCAGAGTCGGTAAACCGAGGCAGCGAATTTAAACCAAATAGTATCCGTTTTCCAATTTTCAGTGCGCTCGCTATAGGGTAAAACAGGCTCTTGGGTAAAACGGTAACACATAGCAATAATCTTCAACGCGACGGTAACAATTGTAGCGTGCTGTGAGAAACCTCGGCTTAGCGCTCAAAAACTACGAAGCTGTAACCATAGGGGTTGCTCTCGCTGGCCTCATGCCGCTCCCGGGAAACCTCCCGCCACGCCGTCCAGTCGATCTGGGGCAAGTAGGCATCGCCCTCCACCTCGGCATGCACCTCTGTCAGGTATAGACGATCTGCAGCAAGCAGGGCCGTGCTATAGATTTCAGCCCCGCCGATCACCATTAACTCTTGCGCACCCTCGTTCGCCGCGACGTCCTGCGCCAGCGACAGGGCGTCACCCAGACTGTGAACCACATTCACACCCTCTGCACTCCACTGCGAAGAACGGGTGACGACAATGTTGGTGCGCCCAGGGAGCGGTCGGCCAATCGACTCATAGGTTTTACGACCCATCACAATTGGCTTACCCATGGTGGTGCGCTTGAAGTATCGCAAGTCCTCCGGCAAATGCCAGGGGAGAGTATTGTTCCGACCAATAACACCGTTTTGCGCAGCGGCAACAATCACTGCCAGCTCAATTGCCACGCGCTCAGACCGCAACTGGCGCTGAGATATGCCCATGGGGGTTGTAATCAACCAACTCAAAGTCCTCGAAACAATAATCGTAAATACTGTCAGGGCGACGCAGAATATTCATACGCGGCAGCGCGCGCGGTTCACGTGATAACTGCTCTTGCACCTGCTCCATGTGATTACTGTAAAGATGGGAATCACCCGTAGTAATAATAATTTCGCCCGGCTCAAGGTCACATTGCTGGGCTAGCATCATTGTGAGTACCGCGAGGCTGGCGGTGTTGTAGGGAAGACCCAGGAAAGAATCACTTGAGCGAATATATAACTGGGCTGAAAGTCTCCCTCCAGCAACATAAAACTGATAAAGCAGATGACAAGGTGGCAGCGCCATTCGCCCCGCCCTCGCGTTCTCCTGGGGACTGGCCTTTTCGTCTGGCAGATACTCCACATTCCAGCCATGGAACAGTATCCGCCGACTATCGGGGGAGTTGCGCAAACAATCAACGACATAGTCAATCTGATTGATACTGCCTCCATCGCTGGTTGGCCAAGCAGTCCATTGAGCCCCGTAAATCGGCCCCAGATCACCGTCCTCGGTGGCCCACTCGTCCCAGATAGACACTCCGTTTTCTTTCAACCATTGGGTATTAGTCTCACCGTTAAGGAACCAGATCAGCTCGTTGACGATACTTTTCAAATGCAGCTTCTTGGTTGTTAACAGCGGAAAGCCATCAGCGAGATCATGACGATACTGCCGCGCAAACACTGAGAGAGTCCCTGTGCCAGTGCGGTCGCCCTTGCGCACACCGCTATCCAGAATATCCTGAAGAAGGTCTAGGTATTGCTTCATTTACTTGGTTCCAGTTGCGCGTTGCGCAGTAGCAGATGAGCCTCGGTAGGCGACAAATAACAGAGTAATGCCGACCGCGATCATCGGCAGACTGAGGATTTGGCCGCGAGTCAACCAGCCAAAGGCTTCATAGCCAATATGGGCGTCTGGCTCGCGGAAAAACTCCACGAAAAACCTGGCGCAGCCGTAGCCCAGGGAGAAGAAGCCCGAGACTGCGCAAGTAGGACGAGGCCGGGAAGAGAACCAGAACAACAACCCAAATAG
This sequence comes from Candidatus Seongchinamella marina, assembly GCF_026262685.1. NCBI lineage: Bacteria > Pseudomonadati > Pseudomonadota > Gammaproteobacteria > Cellvibrionales > Halieaceae > Seongchinamella > Candidatus Seongchinamella marina. Next base: position 346,677 of record NZ_SHNP01000003.1, on the reverse strand, counting down.
CAACGCGCCTTCCAACGCAAACTCATAGAGCTGCGAGGGATGTCGCGCAAGCTGCAGGGGATCGGCAGGGAACACCATTCCCCAGGCCACATCGGTAGGCCTTCCCCAGAGCTCCTGGCCGATAAAGTTGCCCAGTCGACCCAGACCCAATCCAATCGGCACCAGGGGTGCGACAAAGTCCATGACCCGCCAAAAAGCCAGCTTCTGCTTGCGGCCAAACAAGTACATGGCTAACAGCACCCCCAGGAACCCGCCGTGGAATGACATACCACCCTCCCAGAGGCGCAGGGCCCAGGTGGGGTCTTCTATTAAACGCTGACCACCATAGAAAAACGTATAGCCCACGCGCCCTCCCAGCACGATGCCAAGAGCAGCGTAGAACACCAGGTCATCTACCTGCTCACGCTTTATTGGGCTCCAGGGCTCGCGGCAGCGCCTGATCGCCAACCACCAGGCGACGGCAATACCAGTAAGGTAAGCAAGCCCATACCAGTGGATTTTCAATGGGCCAAGGGCCAGGGCAACAGGATCTATTTCAGGATAAGGCAGCATGGGCAGACCATCGGGATAAGAACGTATTATTATGCACGTGCTGCGGTTTCACAATTGTTTCCCGATATCCAGAGGAGTAATAAAGCCCACAATGTGCCTGATACTGTTTGCCCACCAGGTCAATAACCAATACCCGCTGGTCGTCGCCGCCAACCGCGACGAGTTCCACCAGCGTCCCACAGATGCCTCTCACTACTGGCTCGAGCATCCCCAGGTGCTGGCCGGGCGCGACCGCCAGGCTGGCGGCAGCTGGATGGGGGTCAATCGAAGTGGCCACTTTGCCGCCGTCACCAATTCCCGCGACCCCGAGCAAACCAAAGCTGCCGAGCGCTCCCGCGGCGAGCTCGTACTCGGCTACCTGCAAGGGGATTTATCCGCACAGCAATACCTTGATCAGCTGTCTTTGCGCGCGGGCGCTTACGCCGGGTTCAACCTGTTATTGGGGGACCGCGAAGATCTCTGGTATGTCAGCAACTCCGGCCCCTCCAGCGAGCAATCGCCCAGACGATTGACGCCGGGTATCTACGGCTTGAGCAACGCCTCTCTGGATACGCCCTGGCCCAAGGTTCAGCGTGGCAAGCAGGTCATGGCAGAAATATTGCAGCACCCGCTTGACCATTCTGCCCTGGCGACAGCGGTAGACAGCCGCCAACTCGCCAGCAAAAACCAACTGGACCTGCAAGCAATGAATACGGAGATGGACCAGCTGCTATCAGCCCAGTTTATCGTCGGCGATGCCTATGGCACCCGTGCCACCACCACCTGCTGGCAAACATCTGCTGGTGAATTTCACTGGAAGGAAAGAAGTTTCGACGCCCGAGGCGATCTCATCGAAGTGGTTGAAAAAGAAGTATAAGTCGCTAATCCACCGGGTTATGGATAAAGCGCTCCATACCATGCTCCGCAAGAAAGCGCTCCAACAGTGCATGGATTTCGGCTGGGTCCTCACGTTGCAAGGCAGCAGCCAGTAGCTCGCGGGCTTCAACCAGACTGACATTACGCAATGCCTTTTTGACTTTCGGCAAACTGGTAGCATTCATGGAGAGCATGTCGTAACCCATGGCCAACAGCAACACAGCACCTTCTGGATCCCCCGCCAGTTCCCCGCAAATCCCTACCTTTTTACCCTCGGCCATGGCCGCTGTCGCCACTTCCTGAAGCGCCTGCAAGACGGCCGGGTGCAGCGAATGATAAAGGTCCGCCACCCGGGCATTGTTACGATCTACGGCGAGCAAATACTGAGTGAGGTCGTTCGAACCTACGGATAAGAAATCGACCCGTCGGGCAAGCGCCCTGGCCTGGTATACCGCTGAAGGCACTTCCACCATTACGCCAATGCTGGGCAGCTCGGTAGTCACCCCTTCCTGCACCACCTCGCGGTGACTGCGTCGAATCAAGTCCAGGGCTTCATCAAGCTCAGAGACACTGGATATCATTGGCAGCATGATCCGCAGATTGCCTAAACCATCATTGGCCTTGAGCATGGCACGTACCTGGGAAAGAAAAATTTCCGGATGATCCAGGGTAACGCGTATTCCCCGCCATCCGAGGAATGGATTGTCCTCTTCAATGGGGAAATAGGGCAGCGATTTATCACCGCCGATGTCCAGCGTACGCATCGTAACTGGCCGGGGGGCAAAGGCCTCCAACTGGTTACGGTAAATTTGTCTCTGCTCCTCCTCAGAGGGAAAGCGCTCTCTCAGCAAAAACGGCACTTCGGTACGATAAAGACCAACCCCTTCGGCACCCTGCTCGAGAGATCGGACCACATCAGCCATCAGGCCAGTGTTAACCCAGAGCGGCATGCGATGTCCGTCCAGGGTGACGCAAGGCTGGTCCCGCAGAGACTCCAGGTCCTTGTTCAGCTCCAGATCTGAGTCCACCACCTCCTTAAAACGTGACAACACCTCTGGCCGCGGATTGAGGTGAACCGTCCCGTTATAGCCATCAATAACAACACTGCGCCCTTCCAGTCGCGTATAGGGCAGGTCTACCGCACCCATAACGGTGGGCACACCCATTGCTCGGGCGAGAATAGCCACGTGAGAATTTCCGGAGCCGCGAACAGAGATCAGGCCCGCCAACTTTTCCCGGGGAATTTCGCCCAGTGAAGAAGCCGTCAGCTCCTCGCCTACCAATACCGCATTATCGGGAAAGACCTGCTCTTCCTTGGTAGAAGCCTGAAGGTAAGAAAGCACCCTGGTGCCTAAATCCTTCACGTCTACCGCGCGCTCTTTCAGGTAGCTGTGCTCCATGCGTTCAAAATGACGGATATGCTCGATCATCACCTTGCTTAGGGCGCCCTGAGCCCACTGTCCTGCCTTAATCAGACCGACGACTTCCCTGCCAATGGAGGAGTCATCCAGGATGCCCAGATAGACATCAAACAACGCATGATCTTCCGGGCTTAGCTCGCCGCCCAGATTATCAGCGACACCCTGAATGTCTTCGCGGACCCGATCCAGGGCAAAACGAAAAGCATGCAGCTCCGCCCGTCTGTCCTTAACGGTTTTGCGCGGCACGGCATAAAGATCAGCGATAGGCGAGACCACCACGCAAGTACCAATTGCTATACCTGGTGCTCCGGGCACACCTCCAATCTTGGCTGGCGCACCCTCGGCGACTTCGTCCGAATCCACTGCACCGGTAACCCTGGCGTGCGCGATAACGGCCGCCAACTGGGCAGACATAGTAACCAGAAAGGCTTCTTCGCTTTCATCAAAGCGCCGATGCTCGGCCTGCTGTACCACAAGCACACCGAGAACATCGCGCTGGTGAATAATGGGAACACCGAGAAAAGCGTCGAAGTGCTCTTCACCCAGATCCGGGAAAAAACGAAAATTGGGGTGGCTTTCCGCATTTTCCAAATTGAGGGGTTCTTCCCGCTCCGCCACGGTACCGACCAGGCCTTCGCCCGCCGCAAGACTGGCTAGACCCACTTGCTCCTGGTTAAGACCTTCGGTGGCGCGGAAAATGAAGCGCTCCCCCCCGGGCTCTCGCAGATAAATACTGCACACTTCAGTGCCCATGGCCACTCGGACCTGGCGCACAATAATGCCCAGAGCGTCCTCCAAACCGCTGGCTGCGTTGACCTCCTGGACGATCTGGCGAAGTGTTTCAAGCATTGGCTTCTCTCATCACACGCTCGTCCCACGTCTGCGTGTGTCTTCCCAGAGGCAAAGCCAGCTCTTTCATTGCTCTGCGGTAAACCTCCCGCTTGAAGGAAATCACCTCGTTGAGGGGGTACCAATAACTGACCCACTGCCAGTGATCAAATTCCGGCTTGTCATTGAGATCCAGGCGCACAGCATTGTCGTCGGCCAACATACGAAGCAGAAACCACTTTTGCTTCTGCCCTATACAGAGTGGCTTTTGCCCTTTGCGAACAAAGCGCTTGGGCAGTCGGTAGCGCAGCCAACCGCGTGTCACACCGAGCACCTCAACCGCCTCAGGGCCGAGCCCCACCTCTTCTTCCAACTCGCGGTAGAGTGCCTGTTCCGGTGATTCTCCCTGATTGATACCGCCCTGTGGAAACTGCCAGGCATCACGGCCGCCCACGCGACGAGCCCAGAGCACCTGGCCCTGGCTATTTGCCAACACGATCCCTACATTTGGACGAAAGCCGTCTTTATCAATCACTATTTTTCAAAATTTTTACTCCTGAACCGTTCATTGTTCCACACTTTCCACTCCCTGAGAAATTTACTCCCGCGGCGTTGGCGGCTATGCTGCCGTGCTTTAACAGCGAGCAGTCCTTATGGCCCTGGCTATTTTTGACCTGGACAACACCCTGATCGGAGGAGATAGCGACCACCTTTGGGGGCAATTTGTCTGCAACCGAAACCTGGTTAACAGCGAACATTTTTCTGCGCAAAACGATCAGTTTTATAAGGATTATAAGTCGGGCGACCTGGATATTGCCGCCTACCTGCGCTTCGCTCTTGCACCGCTGAAAGGTCAGCCACTGGATGTGCTGGCCGATTGGCACCGGGACTTCATGCGCGAAATGATCAGCCCGGTGATACTGCCCAAGGCACAGCAATTGATCGCCAACCACCGCAATCGCGGCGATGAACTGCTGATCATCACCGCAACTAATGAGTTTATTACCCGGCCCATCGCCACGGCACTGGGTATCGATGATCTTCTTGCCTGCGAGGCCGAGATAGTTGACGGACGTTACACCGGCGAACCAGTAGGAACGCCTTCCTTTGGTGCAGGCAAAGTCACCCGGCTGGAAGCGTGGTTGCAAAACCGGGATACCTCGCTGGAAGGCGCTTATTTTTACAGTGACTCGCACAATGACCTGCCGCTGTTAGAGCAGGTGGACAAGCCCATCGCGGTTGATCCCGATGCTACCTTACTGGCGCGAGCAAAAGAGGCCGGCTGGCCCGTCATCTCACTGCGGGCTTGACCGAGAGCCCATACCACTCAGAGCTTTCTGGCAAATACCGCCTTCAGGTACTCAGTTTCGGGAATCGCCGGATGCACCGGGTGATCAGGGCCTTGTGCGCCCTGCTCCACTACTCTCAGCTGACAACCCGCCCTAACCGCCGCCTGCTGCATTGCCAGCATCAGGTCTGAGCGGGCAAGATGCATTGAGCAAGAGCCCGAAACCAGCAAGCCACCCGTATTAAGAAGACGCAGACCCAACTCGTTAATGCGTCGATAAGCGGTGACACCTTTTTTGATATCCTTGCGTCGCTGAATAAATGCGGGCGGGTCCAGAATGACCACATCGTAGGTGAGCCCCTCACTTATCATCTGCTTCATCGTCTCTGGCGCCGAGCCCTGCCGCACCGATACCTTGTCGGCAATATTATTGAGCGCTGCATTAACCATCACCCCTTCCAGGGCAGTAGCAGAACTATCGATACAACACACCCGATCCGCGCCAAACGATCCCGCCTGTATGCCCCAGCCACCGATATAGCTGTACACATCAAGTACCGACTTGCCGGCAACCCAGGGCGCCAGCCTGGCCCTGGCCATGCGGTGATCATAAAACCAACCGGTTTTTTGTCCCGCATGAACTGGCGCCAAAAACCGCACACCGTTTTCCTCCAGCGGGACCTGGTCGGGCACGCTACCCAATACGATCTCGCTATCTTCTGCCAGACCGCTCTCGCGGCGGCTGCGGCTATCGCCACGCAGCAAGATTCCCTCAGGCGACAGTAATTTTTGCAGCGCCTCGAGCAAGGGCTGCCGATGTCGCTCTATACCGGCATTATTGAGCTGCACTACAAGGTAAGGACCAAAGCGATCGATAACGACCCCAGGCAATAAATCACTGTCACCGTAGACCAGGCGGTAAAAAGGCTGAGTGAAAACTGCATCGCGACCGGCCAGTGCCGTTTCCAGACGCTGATAGAAAAGACCGGTGCTGAGGGTCTGACCCTCAGCTGGCGCATACAAACGAGCACAGATCAGTGCTTGCGGTTCCATGTAAGCAGACCCCAACAGCACACCATCAGCACTGCGCACACTAACGATATCGCCAGGCTCGAAGCCGCCTAGCGGCGAACGCTTGGTATCCACTTCATTGGAATAAACCCACAAGTGCCCCCCACGCAAACGGCGGTCGGCGCCCTTGCGCAAAAAGAGGCCTGCAGTAAGAGTCACGGACGGTAGCTCAGCTCACCGAGATTCTGTGTGACGACTAATCGTCTTCGTCGCACTTACTCTGATAGTCCTCGGCATTGAGCAAGGCGTCCAGTTCGCTGGTATCGGCAGGCTGTAACTTATAGAACCAGCCATCATTGTAAGGGTCGGAATTAACGGTTTCCGGCTCGTCTTCCAGCAACTCGTTGACTGCCAACACTTCGCCTCCCACTGGAGAGTATATGTCTGATGCGGCCTTCACTGACTCGACGACTCCGGCTTCTTCGCCTGCCGCCAGGGCACTGCCCACGTCAGGAACTTCCACGAATACTACATCTCCCAGTGCATCCTGGGCATGATCGGAAATACCGATGGTTACGGTGCCGTCTTCTTCAAGGCGCACCCATTCATGGCTGCCGGCATATTTCAGTTCGCTTGGTGTCTGACTCATGGAGCGTCCTCTGCATTGATCAATGGTATTAGGCTAAGCGGGACATTCTAACGGGAGGTTGGTGAAACACAACACGGTTATTAACCAATGCCCATCGCCTGGCGCATCAGTTTTGTCTTGAGTGGACCGACCTGGGCGACACCGCGCATTCCAGCATTGCGCAACCACCTGAGCGGCAGCGCCTTCTGCTCAAACAGCCGCTTGAACCCGTCCATCGCAGCCATCATCAGCAGGTTTTCGCCCTTACGGCGCCGCTGGTAGCGACCCAACACATCCAGCTGACCTGGTTCCAGACCTTTGGCGTGAGCAGCCAACAGCTCCTCAGCCAAGGCGGCGACATCCTGTAAACCCAGATTGATCCCCTGGCCTGCCAGCGGATGAATAGTGTGCGCCGCATCTGCAACCAGGGCGACTCCCGGCTGGATGTAGTCAACCGCATGCCTCTGCCTCAGCGGAAAGGCAGCGCGGGCGCTTGCGCCGATGACGCCACCCAAATTACCTTCAAATACGCGGCTCAATTGGGTACAAAATGCGTCGTCGTCCAACGCCAGAACTTCGGCGGCCCTGTCGTCTGTCAGCGACCACACGATTGAACAATAGTGCTGGTCTGACGTCCCTGGCAGCGGCAGGAAAGCCAGCGGCCCGGTGGGCAGGAAACGCTGCCATGCGGTGGCCTGGTGTTCCTCGGCAGTTTGCACCGTGCACACCAATGCCTGGTGACCGTAATCCCACTCTCTCGTTTTAAAGTCGAACATTTCGCGCACTCGCGAAAGCGCACCATCGGCGCCGACAAGCAAGGAAGCTTCTATTGTTTTGCCACTGTCCAGAAGAAGCTCCATTGAGCCGTCCTCACAGCGCTGGCAGCTTTGCAGGCGGTCAGGATTATATCGCTGAATGCCATGGGCCTGATCCATGGCCAGCAACAAGCCGTCTACAATGGCTCTGTTCTCAACAATATAACCCAGGGCCGGAGCCTTCAGCTCTGCACAGTCAAACTCAATGCGCCCGGTACCCTCTGCGTCCCAAACAGTCATATGGCCGTATGGGCAGTGACGATATCCTGCAATATGACTCCAGGCACCCAGCTGCTCGAGGAAACGCACAGAATTAGGCGTTAAGGCACTCACCCTGGCGTCGAAAGTTTTCAGGGAAGTATCATCCGGCAAAGGTTTGCGCTCCAGCGATTGAGCTTCCACCAAAGCCAGGGATAATCCCTGTCCGGCCAAAGCCACAGCAAGAGCACTGCCGGCAATGCCAGCGCCAATAATAACGACGTCGAACTTTTGCGCTGGCATCAGTTACTCTCCCATGGCGGCCACGCCCGCCGCATGATTGACAAAGTTCCGCTTCAGGGCTGGCACCAGATCCAGACCAGACAGCGCCAAATCCCTGGCCAGGCCGATCACCGGATCGCCTAACATGAATAGTGAAGGCAGCTGGTCGCTAAATGCTATGGTGCGCTGCTGGTCGTCCAACTGGCGCTGTTCGTAACGCTGCAGCACTGACAAATCTCCATAGGTCTCTCCCTTGTCTTCGGCATCTGCCAATACCTGAGCCAATTCTGCCACATCGCGCAGCGCCAGGTTGTAGCCCTGCCCCGCTACCGGGTGCAGTGCATGAGCAGCATTGCCCATAACCACCACGCCTTGTCTGACCTGCTCGGCAGATTTCACCAGCGACAGGGGGTAAGCGTTCCTTTGCCCCACCTGCTGCAAGCGTCCAAGCCGGTAACCAAAGCGGTCTTGCAACACTTCCAGGAACTCTTCATCAGGGCACTCTAAAAGATGCTCAGCCTCGTCCGGGGACAGGGTCCAAACCAGCGCACTGCGATTGCTGGCGCCACTCACACCCAGCAAGGGCAATAATGCCACTGGACCACACCGGGTAAACCGCTCATAGGCGCAGCCCTGATGTGCCTGGGCAAAGCCCACATTGGCTACCAGAGCGTGCTGACCATAGGGCTTTTCACTGACCGCTACACCCAGGCTTTTCCGCAGACCAGAGGAAGCGCCATCGGCTACAACCAGCAGACTAGTGTGCAGCTCAATATCGCTGGCGCCCTCTAACCGAAGCGTTACACCAGCGCCGCTGGGCTGGGCGTCAATGACCCTGGCAGGGCTGATCAGCTCGATTCGGCCCTGTCGATGCAGAACCTGGGCGAGAGTGGCGCCCAGCCAGGCATTTTCAACCACATAACCCAGAGCAGGCCAACCGTGTTCCTGGGCCTCCAGCAAAGTACTACCAAAGCGCCCACGATTGGAGACATGGATGCTCTGGATGCGGCAAAGCCACTGCTGCAAGTCCTGCCACACGCCCAGACGCTGATATATTAACTTGCTGCTGTAACTCAACGCTGTGGAGCGAGAGTCGAAGGAAGGATGATATTCGGGCTTATGACCGGGTAAGGACTCGGGAAAAGGAAAGCCCTCTACCAGCGCAATGCGCTTCTCGGCGGGGAGCACCTCTCCCAGGTACAGGGCGAGACTAATGCCCACCATGCCGCCGCCAGCGATAACAATATCGAACTGGGCACTCATAGCGAGCCAGCCATGGTGGACTCAATCTCCTCGACCGTGCGGGGTGCTCCCACGGAAAGTAACTCGCACCCCTGTTTGGTAATCAGCACGTCATCCTCGATACGCACGGCGATACCTCGCCATTTTCGCGCTACATTATTATTGTCAGGTGAAATATATATCCCAGGCTCAACAGTCATTACCATCCCTGCCTCCAGCAGGCGCCACTCATTACCCACGCGATAATCGCCTACGTCATGAACGTCCAGACCAAGCCAGTGACCGACCCGATGCATGTAAAAGTCCCGGTACGCTTGAGTCTCGATTAATGCGTCTACTTCACCCTGCAGCAGGCCCAAGTCTACCAGACCGGCGGTAATAACCCGGACGCTGGCATCATGGGGTTGGTTCCAATGGTTGCCGGCAACGATCTGGGCGATCGCCGCCTCATGGGCTGCCAGTACAATATTGTAAATCGCGCTCTGCTCAGTGCTGAAACGACCGTTGACAGGGAATGTACGCGTCACATCGGCCGCGTAGTACTCAAACTCACAGCCAGCATCTACCAGCACCAGGTCTCCATCTCGCATTTTTGCGCTGTTTTCCACGTAGTGCAGCGTACAGGCATTGCGGCCACTGCCTACAATGCTCAAATAGGCCGGATAGCGAGCGCCTCCGCGAATAAATTGATGCTGTAACTCGCCCTCCAGCTGGTACTCAAACATACCTGGCCGGCAGTGCTGCATGATATGTTTGTGGGCGCCTGCGGTAATCTCTCCCGCCCGCCGCATCAGCTTCTGCTCGGCCGCACTTTTAAACAAACGCAAGTCGTGAAGCATATGGTCCAGGTCGGTAAATTCGCCAGGCGGAACGGCGCCAGTGGCTTCCTTGCTGCGAATGCTATTGACCCAATCCATTATCTGTCGATCGAAGCTGGAGCTTCGCCCCATAGAGTAGTAAACCCGCTCTCTGCCTTCAATCAATCCAGGCAGAATGTCGTCTACATCTCCCACGGGAAATGCGTCGTCTGCGCCGAAACGTTCGCACGCACCATCCGGCCCTGCGCGATTACCGTGCCAAAGCTCCATAGTGTTGTCGCGTTCGCGACAGAACATGACATATTCACCGTGATCTCGACCCGGAATCAAAACCAGCACGGACTCGGGTTCTTTAAACCCGGTAAGGTAGTAAAAATCGCTATCCTGCCTGAAGGGGTACTCCGTATCCCTGCTGCGCCGGCGCTCCCCGGCGGACGGAATGATGGCAATACTGTTTGGCTCCATCAGCACCATAAAATTGCGCCTGCGACGAGCGTATTCACTATTGCTTATCTTCATACTGAAGTACTAATAAAGAAAATAACCGGGGTTAGCATAGGCTGATTTAATGCACGGAGGGCTGATCTCTATCGCCAGATTCAGCGCGACTATCCATGAAGATGTTGAGAGTCGCAAAACGCAGGTATTCAACAATTTCCATATAGGCGCCCTCCGCTTCTTCCTCGCTGCTATCTTCATCCACGACCGCCTCGACGATCGCAGCAAAGTCGCGAAGAATCTCGCTGCTATCCTGCCCGACCTGAGCCTGGTTGACCTGAGCGAAACCAGTGAGGAAGCCGCTTGCCCAGTCGGCAACGGCAATCGTGCGCATATCTATCTCAACGTCGTCGTCTGGCAGCAACGGGTGAAAGTCGAACTCCTCATCTTCCAGGGCGGCACCGGTCACCTGGTAAAGTTGCAGCATCTGTCCGGCCAGCTCGCCGTGCAAATTGATCTCCAGTGCCTGGCTCATCAGCGCAAGCCCCGCTTCTGCCTGCGCCGGGGCCCCGGCGGAAAGCAGCCCGCAGAGGCAACCGTGTAAATTGGAGGGCGACGATTCCAGGCCCTGTTCGAGTAAATGATTGGCCAATTCATCGATGTCAAAGACCTCGATTTCATCTCCGAATGGATCAAACATGGCGATTTCCTGAAAGATGCGTCCCGGCAACCGGGTTGAAGTTACAACACCAAACTAACAAAGCTTGGCAGGCCATTGATTTTCATTACTTTTGTTCCGTTGACCTCAATCGGAAGCGCCCTTATAGTAAAGTTCCTATAAGCCTAACACCAGTAAAACTCCATGGCGGACAAGCAACTGCAGGCTCTGGCACAAAAGATCGACCAGTTGATCGACCTGTGTAATGAGCTGAACAGGGAAAACCAATTGCTCAAAGCAGAGAACGCTGGCTGGCAGCACGAGCGTCAGGACCTGATCGATAAAAACGAATTGGCCCGATCGAAAGTGGAAGCCATGATTAACCGCCTGCGCACAATGGAGTAATTCGGTGAACCAACCTCATACCGTCACGGTCAAAATCCTTGATAAAGACTATCAGGTCGCCTGCCCGGAAGAGCAAGAGTCTGAGTTGGTTGTCTCGGCAAAATACCTGGACAAACAAATGCGCAGCATTCGCGAGACCGGCAAGGTTATCGGCTTGGAACGTATTGCGGTAATGGCTGCACTTAACATCAGCTACGAGCTGCTGCAGGCCTCGGAACACAGTGGTACCGGGGACCCCGCACCAAATTCGGGTGCGATGGAAGGTCTCAACAGAAAACTCGATGACGCCCTCTATCAATTACGACAATTGGAAATCGGCTGATCCCACTCCTAATCAGCGGGGAAATTCAAGAGCGATTTCGCTGTCCGGCTTGAGCTATACTTAAATTCGATTCCTGGCGTATGCGCCAGACAGGCAGTCCTCGAGCCGATAAATATACACCCGGGGGTGTCTCGTTGCTGTTGGTGTGCAAGTCCGGCCTGACCGGAAAGCCTTATGCAGTGCAGGTGCCTCCACCTTGAACCATCGGGTTCAAGGGCAGCCCTGTCAGCGGTACGGTGGGAATCTTTTTAATTGTCCATGAGCAAACCTAATTCTTCCAAGCTAGAACTCCGTCGTGCACTGCGACAGCGTCGCCGGGCATTGCCTCAGGCGCACCGGGCTAACACAGCGCGACAGCTTGTGCGCTCCGTCAAGACGCTCCTCGAGTGGAGCAGTGCCAGCAAAATTGCTCTTTATATGGCCAGCGATGGCGAGGCAGACCCCGCGGAGATCGCAAAAGCGCTACGTCATTCGGGCAAGACCCCTTATTTACCCATCATTCAGGAAGACAAGAGCCTGCGCTTCGCGCCCTGGACAGAGACTGCCACCTTGGTGGCCAATCGATATGGCATCCTGGAACCGCAAACCACATCCTGCACAGCTGCGGAATTGGACATCATCCTTCTCCCGCTAGTGGCCTGGGACACGCAGGGGCACCGGCTTGGCATGGGAGGCGGATATTACGACCGTAGTCTTGCGGGCGTACAAAACGTCATCAAGGTGGGTCTTGCTCTTGAGCTACAAAAAGTTGAGGCGCTGGTTACTGAGCCCTGGGATATCAGAATGGATTTTGTGGCGACCGAAAACGGCCTGATCCAGTGCCAAGGTGAAGGCTGAGCAAACCCTCAATCTTGAATGATGACGCCCGCTTGTAATTCGGAGGCGGGTGCCGCCACGGTGTCGTTGACAGTCATCGGCAAGACTAGTGTGACCACTACCCCCATACCAAAGATTGCCAAGAGGACTAGCATCAGGTCTGGCTTACGTTTCAATGAAAATTACTCTCTTATAATCACGTCGGAACGAGGCTCTTCTTAGAGGCCTTTGCTGTTATTATTATGGTGTAGCAACTACTAACTTTCGTGATTATTTCACAAAAACGAGAAATGTCTATAGCTCGCCAGGATTAAAGTCACTTTTAAATCTTTTTAAACATTCAGTCCTGCTCCCGCTGACCCAGGTAAAGTTGATAGGCAAGATTATCGGTTTCATCCCAATAGCGATAATCTATCTCCTCCAACACCCTGGTAAAATCTCGCTTTTCACTTGCAGGAACCTGAACACCCACCAGGATTCGACCATAGGCAGCGCCGTGATTACGGTAATGAAACATTGAAATATTCCAGCGCTGGCCCAGGCCAGATAAAAACTTGGCCATTGCGCCAGGACGTTCAGGAAACTCCACGCGGTAAACGCGCTCACTATCGAGCCCACCCGGGGCATGACCACCCACCATGTAACGTATATGCAGTTTCGCCACCTCGTTATCGGTAAGGTCTTTCGCTTCATAGCCTTTTTGCTGAAGTTTGATCATCAACTCCGCCAGATCCGTCCCCCCGGGCACGACCGAAAGACCCACAAACACCTGAGCTGAGCCGGCATCGGCATAGCGGTAGTTAAATTCAGTGATATTACGCCGACCAAGCGCATTGCAAAATGCTCGGAAGCTGCCCGGCTTTTCCGGAATAGTGACTGAGATTACCGCTTCGCGCTGCTCACCAATTTCGGTGCGCTCAGAGATGTAACGCAGACGGTCAAAATTGGTGTTGGCACCACTCACTATGGCCAACAGATCCTGACCTTGCGCGCCTTCCCGCTCGACGTAATGCTTGAGTCCCGCAAGGGCCAGGGCGCCAGCGGGCTCGGCAATACTGCGTGTATCTTCGAAAATATCCTTAATAGCAGCACACATCTCATCGGTGCCAACGGTAATGACCTCGTCCACCAGGTTTTTTACCACCCGGAAAGTCTCCTTGCCTACCTGCGCAACAGCGCAGCCGTCAGCGAACAAACCCACCTCTGGCAGCACGGCTCTGCGGCCTTTTTCCAGCGCGAGCTTCAGGCATGCGGCATCTTCTGGCTCGACACCAATGACACGGGTTTGGGGCCACACATATTTTACAAAAGCAGCCACTCCTGCCAGCAGCCCGCCGCCGCCAACCGGCACAAATATGGCGTCCAACGGTTGCTCATGCTGGCGAACAATCTCCATACCGACCGTACCCTGGCCCGCAATTACATCCGGATCGTCAAAAGGATGAACATAAGTCATGCCCTTTTCCTCCACCAACTTCGCGGCATGCGCTGCAGCCTCATCATAAGAGTCACCATGAAGTATCACCTTGGCTCCTCTATCTCGCACCGCGTCTACCTTGATTTGAGGTGTAGTGCGAGGCATGACAATAATGGCCTTCACCTTCATTTTATCCGCCGCCATGGCAAGGCCCTGGGCATGATTACCCGCCGAGGCAGCTACCACGCCCTTCGCGCGCTGCTCATCGCTTAAGCAATTCATTTTGTTATAAGCGCCGCGCAGCTTGAACGAGAACACGGGCTGCAGGTCTTCCCGCTTTAACCAGACTCTATTATCAAGACGTCGAGACATAAGCGCGGCCTGATCTACCGGGGTTTCGCGGGCAACATCGTAAACACGGGCGTCGAGAATGCGCTTTATATAGGACTGCGGCATGGGCCTTTTCCAGATTTTGGGACTAGCCGGCAATGTTAAAGGAGCCCGGCAATATTTCCAGCACTGATATGCCGGATTAATGCTGTCGGTAACTGGCCGCTGGCCTATACTGGTCTACCACCATCGCACTAGGAGTATCGAGCCAATGAACCAGGATGAACTGAAACAGGCTGTGGCCCAGGCTGCTTTGGATTATGTGCGCCCAAAGATTGATGACGATACTGTCCTGGGTATTGGCACCGGCTCCACCGCCAACCTGTTTATCGACTGTCTGGCGGAAATTCGCGGCAGCATCAACGCCACCGTCGCCAGTTCAGAAGCCTCCGCTGAACAATTGAAGGCCCATGGCATCCCGGTTTACGACCTCAATGCGGTGGATCAGGTGGATTTTTATATCGACGGGGCAGACGAGAGCAACAGTGCTCTGCAACTGATCAAAGGCGGCGGAGCGGCGCTCACGCGAGAAAAAATAGTAACAGCAGTGGCCCGCGAATTTATCTGCATCGCCGATGAGTCCAAACTGGTGCACACTCTGGGGGAATTCCCACTGCCGGTAGAGGTGGTGCCAATGGCTCGCAGTCATGTCGCCCGGGAGCTGGTCAAACTGGGGGGAGATCCTGTCTACCGGGACGGTGTGGTCACCGATAACGGCAATATTATCCTCGACGTTTACAACTTCGCGATTCCCCAACCACTGGCAACAGAAGCAAAGATTAATGGCATTACCGGTGTGGTAACCAACGGCCTGTTCGCCCTTAAACCGGCGGACGTGCTGCTATTGGGCACCGCAGAGGGCGTTAAAACCCTCTATCCAGTCGCCTAGCGTTTCATTCGGGAAGACGGATAAACCACTGACCATAGCCAGCGCCAGAAACTATTGCCAGCCAGCACTTCTGCGCTGATAGCATCAAAAAAGCGCTCCAGCTCCGCAGGGTTGGCAAAGTAATCCATGCGAGTGACAAACCCTCGCTCGGGGTCGAGTTCCTTCACCACTTTTGCTGGGTTGCCTGCAACGACCACATTTGGCGGTACGTCGCGTGTTACGACTGCACGCGCAGCTACCACCGAGTTTTCACCCACGGTCACACCCTTGAGCACCACTGAGCCATCCCCCAACCAACAGTTACGTCCTATGTGAACAGGTGTGGGCGTGGGGTCACGCTCGGTGCGATCGTAAATCATGTGCCAGTCAGAATCAGTCACATAGGCGCCATTCGCAAACATAGTGCCATCACCTATCGTCACCTCATCAGATGCACTGATTCGCGAGCCCGGGCTCATTAGTACACAATCGCCAATGTCGATGCGGCCTAGCCCCTCCTCCCTGCCCCAGACACCCACTTCCACCTGGTGCATAGGCTCACCGATAGCTGTAAATGAGCGACCAATGCGGATATTACTCCCCGAGATGTTGACATACCAGGGCTTCATAATGGTGTGATAAGGCCCCAGGCTTTCGCACTGTGGCCGCAAAAAATACTCCGCGTACCAATAGCGATAACGCAGGTACAATTTTTTCAGCCACCAGGGGCGAAGGTCTTTTCGCATGTAAACAATTCCAGACTATGTGCTCGAGATATTATGAAGCGCTATGATGGCAACCCCCGTGATGAACATCAATGGAACGAGGCTTTGATTTGCATGACCCAACCACACCAGTCTGAATTTTCACGCCCCGTGACCAGCAATCAGGCTGGGATTCACCCCCGACTGGCCCAGAACCTGCAACGTCACCTCAATACTGAGTTTCAAAGGCCCGTCGCGCCTCACTCCAAAGCAGCTTATCAGGAACTGGCGATCGCGCTTGGTGATAGCCAGAGGCCCATAGTACTCGACTCCTTTTGCGGTACGGGAATGAGTACTGCAATACTGGCTGCCCGCCACCCTGACCATTTTGTCATTGGCATAGATCAGTCCGCTCACCGACTGGGCAAGCATATATCAGCCAGCGACAGCAATTACCTGCTGCTGCGCGCCAACGCGGAAGATCTGTGGCAACTACTGTTGCAAAATGGTCACTTGCTGGCACATCACTATTTGCTCTACCCCAATCCCTGGCCCAAAAGTAAACATTTGCAGCGAAGAATTCATGGCCATAGCAGCTTCCCCGCGCTATTGGCACTGGGCGGCGAAATCGAAGTGCGTTCCAACTGGCAGCTCTACCTGGAAGAGTTCGGAGTGGCCATGTTTCTGACGGGGAGGCCTGGAACGGTTGCACAAATTTCAGGCGAACCATCCCTGACATTGTTCGAGGAAAAGTATCGACTCAGCGGTCACTCTTTGTGGCGCTTTCACAGTCCCCCACCGTGACGGATTCGCGTTTATAGGCTAAAGTCCCTCGTCCAAAGCGAGGAACCATAATGTCTGCAACTAAGCCTGACCTGGTCTGGGACCGGATTCGTACAGAGACTGAGAAGCACGCGCAGGAAGAAGCTGTGCTGGCGAGTTTTCTGCATTCAACAATTCTCAACCATGATTCCCTGGAATGCGCCCTGAGCTTCCATCTCGCCAGCCAGTTAGATAGCCCCACCGTAACCTCACTGTTATTGCGCGAGGTCATGCTGCAGGCCATGCGAGCCGACGATGCAATCCGCGAAGCCATTCGCGCCGACCTGTTAGCGGTAGTAGAACGCGATTCGGCCAGCCACGAATTGTATATTCCATTCCTCTACTTCAAAGGCTTTCATGCATTACAAAGCCACCGCATTGCGCACTGGCTGTGGCACAACAATCGAAAGTCTATGGGCCTGTTTTTCCAGAATCGAATCTCTGTAGAATTTGGTGTCGACATTCACCCGGCCGCAAAAATGGGCCAGGGCATCATGCTGGACCACGCCACAGGGTTGGTCATAGGGGAAACTGCTGTCGTTGGTAATAACGTTTCCATCCTGCAATCGGTCACACTCGGAGGAACGGGAAAGCAGGACGGTGACCGGCATCCCAAGATTGGTGATGGCGTACTCATCAGCGCCGGAGCGAAAATTCTGGGGAATATTTGTGTTGGCGATGGCGCCAAGGTTGGAGCCGGCAGCGTAGTTCTGGAAGACGTACCCCCACATACTACGGTTGCAGGTGTTCCGGCAAAAGTAGTAGGCCGCCCGGCGACCAATGCTCCCGCCCTGGATATGAATCACGATTTCTTCTGCGACAGCGGCGACGTAGAGGGTTAGGCATAGCCTAAACGCAGTAATGCCGTCTAACTTATTAGTACTGAGGAAGCTGCGTTAAACGCCCTGGTGATATTGTGGTGAGAACTCCCGCACGGCATCTACAAACGCAGTGACATGATCGGGATTGACTCCAGGGGTAATGCCATGGCCCAGATTAAACACGTGGCCACTACCGTGACCGTAGCCTGCAAGAATTGAGGCCACCTCTTCGCGGATGCGCGCTGGTGAAGCGTATAACATGGAGGGGTCCATGTTGCCCTGCAGCGCGACCCTGTTTCCTATCTGGGCCCTGGCTGCTCCGATCTCTGTCGTCCAGTCAATGCCAACGCCCTGGGCGCCGCAATCGGCAATTGCATTCAGCCACTGGCCACCGCCCTTGGTAAAGACAATAACTGGCACTGCCCGGGTCGCCGGGTCAGCCTGCAGTCTGGCGATTATCTGCTGCATGTATTTGAGTGAAAATTCCTGATAGGCGGCTGCAGACAAACTGCCACCCCAAGTGTCAAAAATTTGCACCGCCTGGGCACCTGCACGAATTTGTGCAGCCAGGTAATCGGCTACTGCGTCCGCTAACAGCGATAGCAGGTTATGCATCAACTCCGGCTTGTCATAAGCCATGGCCTTCACCTGGGCGAAATCCTTGGAGGAACCACCCTCCACCATATAAGTGGCCAGCGTCCACGGACTGCCGGTAAAACCGATCAGCGGCACCAGGCCATTAAGCTCTGTGCGAATAGTGCGCACTGCGTTCATCACGTAGCCCAGATCATCATCTGCCTTGATGCTATTGAGCCCGGCCAGGTCGGCCTCACTGCGAACCGTCTTGTGGAACCTGGGACCTTCTCCCTCTTCAAAATACAAACCCAGACCCAGTGCATCCGGCACCGTCAGGATATCCGAAAACAGGATCGCGGCATCCATAGGGTAGCGACGCAAAGGCTGCATTGTGACCTCGCAGGCGAGTTCTGCGTTTTTACACAAATCGAGAAAGGATCCCGCCTGTTGACGAGTCGCCCGGTACTCAGGCAGATAACGGCCCGCCTGGCGCATCATCCAGATTGGCGTTTGATCCACAGGTTGTCGCTGCAAAGCGCGAAGAAAGCGGTCGTTCTTGAGCTCAGTCATTGTTGCCTCGTGTTAAATGTTTCTTCGGTGACGCCGGCTAAACGTCCAGGTAGTCAAGAATACCCTCAGCCGCCTGACGACCTTCCCAGATCGCTGTAACAACCAAATCTGAGCCACGGACCATATCGCCGCCAGCAAAAATTTTCGGGTTACTAGTCTGGAACTTGAAAGCCTGTTCTTCCTCTGCGATTACGCCCTTCCAGTCGTTGGTCTGGACCTCTACCTCTTCCAGCCAGGCCGGCGGACTGGGCTGAAAGCCAAAGGCGATAATAACCGCGTCGGCCTCCAGCACTTGCTCACTACCGGCGATAGGCTGGGGACGACGACGGCCATCGACACCGGCCTCACTCAACTCAGTTTCCACAACTTTGATGCCACAAGCCTGGCCAAAGTACTCCACTACTTCTACAGGCTGGCGGTTGAACAGGAATTCCACGCCTTCCTCGCGCGCATTGGTAACTTCGCGACGAGAGCCGGGCATATTTTCTTCGTCACGGCGATAAGCGCAAATCACCTTGTCGGCACCCTGGCGCACTGCTGTGCGGACGCAATCCATCGCGGTGTCGCCGCCTCCAAGCACAATCACACGTTTGCCCTTGAGGTTTACGTACTGCTCTGGATCCTGCTCGAAGCCCAGGTTGTAGTTCACGTTACCTACCAGGAAAGGCAATGCCTCATAAACCCCGGGGAGATCCTCACCCGGAAAATTACCTTTCATATAAGTGTAAGTACCCATGCCCATAAAGACCGCATCGTATTGGTCCAGCAACTCGCTGATATGAACATCTTTGCCGACCTGGGTATTCAGGCGAAACTCAATCCCCATGCCCTCGAACACTTCCCGGCGACGCATCATCACCTGCTTTTCCAACTTGAACTCGGGAATACCAAAAGTCAGCAAGCCGCCAATTTCCGGGTACTTGTCATAGACCACCGGCTTAACGCCATTGCGAGTAAGGATGTCAGCGCACCCCAATCCGGCTGGGCCCGCACCGATAATTGCGACCCTCTTTTCCGTTTGGACCACGTTAGAAAGATCAGGCCGCCAACCCATGGCCAGGGCTGTATCGGTAATGTATTTCTCGGAAGATCCGATTGTAACCGCACCAAAACCGTCATTAAGAGTACAGGCTCCCTCACAAAGGCGATCCTGCGGGCATACGCGGCCACAAACCTCTGGCAGAGTGTTGGTCTGGTGACTCAGTTCAGCCGCCTCAAACAAATTGCCTTCCGATACCAACTTCAGCCAATTAGGGATGAAGTTATGTACCGGGCATTTCCACTCGCAATAAGGGTTGCCGCACTCAAGACAGCGATGGGATTGTTCCGCCACCTGGTCTTTAGTGAACGGCTGGTAAATTTCCACGTAGTCGCCCTTGCGCGACTGCAGTGACTTCTTGTCGGGGTCGTTGCGACCGACATCGATAAACTGGAAATTGTTTGCCAGACGATTGCTCATAATCTACTCCTGTCCCGCATTAGTCGGTATTGCGCAAACGTGACAGCAGGCGATCGAACTCTGCCGCCTTGGGCTTAACCAGCCAAAACTTGCCAACGTAATCTACAAAGTTTTCAAGCAGGTACGCGCCCCACTCAGAACCGGTCTCCTCAACATATTCGCGAATGTTGCCTCGCAAGTGGTTGCGGTAGGGCTCCATGTACTCGGAGCTAACCCGATGAATTTCTACCAATTCACTGTTGTACTTGTCGATGAATGTGCGGTCCATATCCAGCACGTAGGCAAAGCCACCTGTCATGCCAGCACCAAAGTTCACCCCCGTAGGCCCAAGCACGGTGATGTTACCACCGGTCATATACTCACAGCAGTGATCTCCAGCGCCCTCAACTACGGCATGTGCGCCAGAATTGCGCACCGCAAAACGTTCACCGGCAATACCCGCAGCATAGAGGCGACCGCCGGTAGCACCGTACAGGCAAGTGTTACCAATAATGGTAGTGTCCTGCGACTTGAATTCACTGGCTCTGGGCGGATAAATCACCAGCTTGCCGCCGGCCATTCCCTTGCCGACATAGTCATTGGAATCACCTTCGAGGTACATATTAAGGCCGCCGGCATTCCACACACCGAAGCTCTGCCCGGCGGTACCGGTAAGTCGCAATACCAGTGGATTTTCATCCATACCCGTGTTGCCGTAGCGCCTGGCGATCTCGCCAGAGAGGCGCGCACCAATCGACCGATCGCAATTGCACACATCAAATTCAAATTCCCCGCCCGAGCGAGATTCAATGGCGGCGAGAGTAGCCGCAACCATTTCCTCGGCTTTCTCCCCCTTATCGAAGGGATCGTTGGACGCCACCTGGCAAAACTCCGGCTGGCCTTCAGAGCTGTCGTCTTTGTGAAGAATAGGCGCCAGATCCAGACGAGATTGCTTGTCAGTATCTCCTGGCAAAGCCTCCAGCAGATCGGTGCGACCGATGAGCTCTTCCAGCGAGGCTACGCCGAGCCTTGCTAACCACTCACGAGTTTCAGTGGCAACGAAGTTGAAGTAGTTCATCACCATTTCCACCGTACCGTTGAAATGGTCGTCACGCAGCTTCTGATGCTGGGTAGCCACACCGGTGGCGCAATTATTGAGATGGCAAATACGCAGGTATTTACAGCCCAGCGCAACCATGGGTGCGGTGCCAAAACCAAAGCTCTCGGCGCCGAGAATAGCCGCTTTGATCACGTCTAGTCCCGTCTTGAGGCCGCCATCCGCCTGCAGGCGAATGGAGCCGCGCAAATTATTGCCGCGTAACGTTTGTTGCACTTCTGCCAGCCCCAGTTCGAACGGAGAGCCTGCATAGCGTATTGAGGTAAGCGGGCTGGCCGCGGTACCACCGTCATAACCGGAGATGGTAATAAGGTCCGCATAGGCCTTGGCCACACCCGCTGCAATTGTGCCGACACCGGGCTCGGATACCAACTTCACAGATACCAGCGCCTTTGGATTGACCTGCTTCAGATCAAAAATCAACTGGGCCAGATCCTCAATGGAGTAAATATCGTGATGGGGAGGCGGTGAAATCAGGGTAACTCCCGGAACCGAGTAGCGCAGTCGCGCTATCAGGTCATTAACCTTGCCGCCGGGCAACTGCCCGCCTTCCCCTGGCTTGGCGCCCTGAGCCACCTTAATCTGGAGTACTTCAGCATTGACCAGGTAGTGTGGGGTGACGCCAAAACGACCAGAGGCAATCTGCTTGATCTTGGACATGCGCTCAGTGCCAAAACGCACCGAATCTTCTCCGCCTTCTCCTGAATTGGAGCGGGCACCCATGCGGTTCATCGCGGCAGCGAGCGCTTCATGTGCTTCCGGACTGAGGGCGCCCAGGGACATACCGGCTGAATCAAAGCGCGGAAGAATACTTTCCACTGGCTCCACTTCGTCCAGGCTAATGGCGGTTGCGCTACCCACCGGCTTTAGCAGGTCGCGCAATGTGGCCACGGGTCTTTCGTTGACCAACGCCGCATAGCGCTGATAGTCGGCGTAGTCACCACTGGCAACCGCTTGCTGCAGAGTCGTTACCACGTCGGGATTAAATGCATGATACTCCTGGCCGTGGACGTACTTGAGCAACCCTCCCTGCTCTATACCTTTGCGAGGTGTCCAGGCTCTGGAGGACAAGGTGCTTTGCTCTTTTTCAAGTTCAGCAAAACCACTGCCTTCAATGCGCGAGGCGACTCCACAAAAAGCAGTATCCACCACTTCTCGGGCCAAGCCCACGGCTTCAAACAGCTGAGCTCCGCGATAGGAGCTGACGGCGGAAATGCCCATTTTGGACATGATTTTCAACAGGCCTTTGTTGATACCCTTGCGATAGTTCTTGTAACAAATGCTGGGTTCTCCCAATACTTCGCCGCAGCGGATCAACTCTTCCAATACGGAATATGCAAGGTAGGGATAAACAGCGGTAGCGCCAAAGCCCAGCAGGCAGGCGATTTGGTGGGAGTCGCGCGCACTCGCCGTTTCCACCACGATATTGGCATCGGCGCGCAAGCCCTGCTTAATCAGGTGGTGGTGAACAGCGCCAGCAGCAAGCAGGCTATGCACCGGCAAACGGCCCTTCTCTATAGATCGGTCAGACAACACCAGGATAGTCGCGCCATCGTTCACCGCCTGCTCTGCAGCATTTGTCACTGCCGCAATCGCCTGCTGTAAATTCATCTCCTGGGCAGCGTAAGTGCAGTCAATTTTGCTCACGCAAAAACCAACGCGATCGAGTTGCATCAAGCTGGTAAACTTGCCCTGAGATAATACCGGCGAACTCAGGATGACCCGGTCGGCATGCTCTGGTCCTTCGTGGAACAGGTTTTTCTCACCGCCCAGATCTGTCTCCAGGGACATGACAATAGTTTCCCGCAGCGGGTCTATAGGCGGATTGGTTACCTGCGCAAATTTCTGCCGAAAATAATCGTACAGCGAGCGCTCGCGCCGTGATAGCACGGCCATGGGCGTATCGTCCCCCATGGAGCCAACCGCCTCGTTGCCAGACTCAGCCAGCGGACGCAACACCTGGTCGCGTTCCTCTGAACTCACCTGGAACATTTTCATGTAGGCATCGAGTTGCTCACGTTCGATACCTGAAATCATCTCGCTGCCGAAGGTGCCCTCGATCCGCTGGGCCTTTTCCTTCAGCCACCGCTTGTATGGCTGTCGGGACTTGAGACGGTCGTCAATTTCCTCAGTTTGCAGCACTTCACCGGTGTGGGTATCCACCATAATCATCTGACCCGGGCCAACCCGCCCCTTGGCGACCACATCCTCGGGCTTGTAGTCATAGGTGCCGATTTCAGAGGCCAGGGTGATGAAGCCGTCCTTGGTTTTTACCCAACGTGCCGGCCGCAACCCATTGCGGTCCAGCAAGCAGACGGCGTAGCGGCCGTCGGTGAGCACAATGCCCGCGGGTCCATCCCAGGGCTCCATGTGCATGGAGTGGTATTCATAAAAAGCCTTAAGGTCAGGATCCATCAACTCCATATTCTGCCAGGCAGGGGGAATCAGCATGCGCAGAGCCCTCGCCATATCGACACCGCCGGTCAGCAGCATGTCGAGCATGTTATCCATGCTGGAGGAATCGGAGCCCGTCCGGTTCACCAGGGGAGCGATTTCCTTGATATTGGGTAGCAACTCGCTTTCAAAGCCCGGGGTGCGTGCCTCCGCCCAGTTACGGTTTCCCTCAATCGTATTAATTTCGCCGTTGTGGGCCAGCAGGCGGAATGGCTGGGCCAGCGGCCAGCGGGGCATGGTGTTGGTTGAGAACCGCTGATGGAACACACAGATAGCCGTTTCCAGACGCTCATCTGCCAAGTCCAGGTAAAACTTTGGCAAGTCTACGGGCATCACCAGGCCCTTGTAAGAGATCACCCGCCCCGACAGACTGCAAATGTAGTAATCCTCATCGCCCTCGCAGGCGATTTCGGCCTTACGCCGCGCCACGAACAACCGGGTAGACAGCTCGGTTTCGGTGAGGCCGGGGGCATCAATAAAAACCTGTTCTATCTGCGGCAGTGTTTGCAGAGCGATCTCACCGCAAACGGCGTCATCTGTGGGCACTTCACGCCAACCCAGCACGGTAAGGCCCTGATCTGTAAGTGCAGTTTCTGTCGCAGTTCTCGCGGCAGACGCTCGCGCTGAATCCTTGCTGAGAAACATCTGCCCGACGGCAAACGAGTCGTTCAGGTCAGCGCCAAAACACTCTTTACCGAGTGTGCGCATGAAGGAGGCAGGCATCTGCATTAACAAGCCACAGCCATCGCCGGTTTTGCCATCAGCAGCAATACCGCCGCGGTGGGTCATGCAGGTCAAGGATTCAATCGCCGTTTGCAGCAGGCGATGACTGGCATCACCGGACGTGTGGGCAATCAGCCCAAAGCCACAATTGTCGCGAAATTCTTCAGGTCTATACAGGCCTGTGCTCATAGTCAATCCAGAATGTCTAGTAGAAACAAACAGTTACACCGGAGGCCCAGCCCAAAAAACAGGGATGGGTCAAAAGGGGGAGGTCATTTTACACAGATGCGCTGTGAGCGACAAACTCAGAAATATTAAACCAGATCGGGCTATCGAAAAGTCTCTAGCAAACTAACCAGTTCTTCTTCAGTGGCGTCGTCAACAATACAGGCTTCGCCCATGCCCCTGAGCAATACCAGGCGCAAACGGCCATCGATTACTTTTTTATCCCTGCCCATCAAATCGAGGTACTGGCCCGGCGTCATGTCCGCAGGCGGAGCCACAGGTAAATTAATGACCCGCAACAAGTCGCGGAACGCCACCACCTCTGCCGGCTCAATCCAGCCTCTGCGGGCTGATAGCTCCATCGCCATCAGCATTCCGACGGCAACAGCCTCACCGTGCAGCCACTTGCCATAACCCTGGGCAGTTTCGATTGCGTGTCCAAACGTATGCCCCAAATTAAGGATAGCCCTGAGCGCCCCTTCTCGCTCGTCTGCCGCCACGACCGCAGCTTTGCTGGAGCAACTGCGTTCAATGGCCTCTGCCAGCGCCGCCTCTTCCCGGGCCAGGAGTCTGGGCGTTTGTTCCTGTAACCAACGGTAAAACGGCAGGTCACAAATCAGGCCGTACTTAACCACCTCAGCAAGGCCGGCAGCAAACTCCCGGGGAGACAAGGTATGCAAAGTGTTGATATCGATTAACACAGCCTGCGGCTGGTAAAACGCGCCAATCATATTCTTTCCCAAGGGATGATTGACCGCTGTTTTTCCGCCCACGGACGAATCAACCTGAGACAGCAAGGTCGTCGGCACCTGTATAAAATTAACGCCTCGTTGATAACAGGCGGCCGCAAAGCCCGTGATATCGCCGACTACTCCCCCACCCAGGGCAATCATAGTGGTGCTTCGGTTGTGTCGATCGTGCATCATGCGATCAAAAATCTGGTTCAGGGTTTCAAGGTTTTTGAACTGTTCACCGTCGGGGAGGATGACCTCTGTGACCAGAGCGCGTTCGCCCAGGATGGCCAGTAGCCGATCAAGATAGAGGGGCGACACCGTCTCGTTGGTGACAACTACGACCTGTGAGCCAGTCAAATGTGCACCGAGCAACTGCGGGTCATTCAATAAATCACGGCCAATGTAGATGGGGTAGCTGCGTTCTCCCAGCTCCACATGCAAGGTATGCATGAGTAGTGACACGTTGGCGTCCTCAACTATTCAGGGATGCCTATGATACTGCCCGGGGTGGGTCTTTACGAGGTCAACTCGCGGACTAATCGCTGCGCCACAGTACGCGGACTGCAACCGTCTGTCTCAATCACGTGATCTGCAATCTCGCGATACAGGGGGTCACGAGCTTCCATGAGCGTACGCAGCGTTTCCTCGGGGTCACCCTTCTGTAGCAGCGGCCGCTTTCTATCTCGCCGGGTGCGCCGAACCTGCTCGTCCACTGTGGCGTAAAGATATATGACGAAGCCTCGACCACCAAGTGCATTGCGATTTTCCGGACGTAAAACCACGCCCCCGCCGGTAGCAAGAACGATATTGTCCCAGAGGGTCATTTCTCCTACCACCTGTTGCTCGCGTTCGCGAAACCCCTCTTCACCTTCAACATCAAATATCCAGGGAATATCAGCACCGGTGCGAGACTCGATCTCCGAATCGGTATCAGCAAACTGCAGTTTCAGGTGATCAGCAAGGTACTTGCCAATAGTTGTTTTGCCGGCCCCCATGGGGCCGACTAGAAAAACGCGGTGAAGTGCGGGCATTAGTCGAGCAAGGTGTCAGCTAAAATCCGCGGAGTAATAAAGATCAGCGTCTCAGTTTTGGTGTTATTGCGCGTCTCACTGCGGAAAAATGCACCCACGTAGGGGATGTCGCCAAAGAAGGGAACCTTGTTAACTGTTTCCAAGTCTTCAGTTTTGAAGACACCGCCCAGCACTACCGTTTCGCCGTTACCCACCAGCACCTGGGTCGTAATTTCGGTGGTATCAATAGATGGAATAAAGCCACCACGGCCACTGGGCACCAAATCGCCGACAGAATCTTGCTTGACGTTAAGGTCCAGCATCACCCGGTCATCAGGAGTAATGTTCGGGGTTACCTCCAACTCCAGCACAGCTTCTTTAAACGACGTAGAAGTCGCTCCGGAAGCAGCCGCTTCCTGATAAGGGATTTCAGTACCTGACTTGATGGTCGCCTGTTGCTTGTCTCCAGTAATCACTTTTGGCTGAGAAACCACCTCACCTTGACCCGCAGCCTCCAGTGCGGATATCTCTGCAGTGAGGAACAGGTCATTACTAGTAAAGCCAAGGGCGAAACCGCTGGTGCTGGCGACGCCAAGGTCGACCAGCAGAGCGCCTGGATAACTCAGCGAAGGAGTCTCGCCGTTGATAATAGAATTGTTAAGACCTATGACGTTTTGCGAATCACCAGAGGCCGAAAGTATATTGCCGTTCACATCATCGATGTAGCCGCCACCCCATTCGATACCGAGACTATGGGTCAGGTCAGACTGGGCAATAACAATGCGCGATTCGATCATCACCTGACGCACCGGGATATCTACCTGCTCAATGAGCTCGCGAATTTCTGCAAGTTTTGCCGCAGTATCGGTAATTATCAAGGAGTTAGTCCTTGCATCTACGACGACTGACCCGCGCTGGGAAATCAAACTGCCGCCGTCTTCCGAGCCTGCCTGGAAAAGTCCAACAATTTGCTGTGCCTGCGCATAGCGAATTCGAACGAACTCAGACTGTAAGGGTGCCAGCTCGGCGATTTGCTTGTTAGATTCAATTTCCTGACGCTCGCGCTCGGCGATTTCGGCGGCAGGCGCGACCATTAACACATTGCCAATCTGACGCTTGTCCAGACCCTTGGTCTTCAATACCAATTCCAGCGCCTGATCCCACGGTACGTTCTGCAATCTTAATGTAATACGACCAGACACTGTGTCGCTGGCGACCAGATTGAGCTCGGTAAAATCAGCGATCAACTGCAGTACCGCCCTGACCTCAATATCCTGGAAGTTGAGCGAAATTCGATCACCGACGTAAGAAAACTCGTTTTTACGTTTTTCCATTTCCTTGGCACTGAGGGGCTTCACGCTTAACACGTACTGGTTATTCGTCTGGTAAGCGAGGTAATCAAAATCACCCGTGGTCTTCATTGTCAGGGTGGCGCCACGCTCAGTAGTGTTCACATCAACACTATCAACGGGTGTCGCAAAATCCGTTACGTCATAACGCCGCATTAGGCGCTCTGGAACATTGGTGTCAAGGAATTGGACCTTGATATCTCCAGCCTCACTGAACACGTTGACATCCACTGAAGGGTCGGTCAGCTCTAGCGTCAAGCGGCCCTCTCCATTGCCAGTACGCTGGAACTGCAAGTCGCTAATTTCTGATACAACATCGATAACCGGGCTTACTTCAGTTTTGAGGCGGTTGGGGTCTGATGTCGCTTTCACATAATCAGTGCCGTCCTGACCCACGACGAGAAACAGACTGTTGCCCTCTACACGCGTTTCATAGGGCACCAGCTTCACCAGGTTCACTACCATGCGTGTGCGATCACCTGATTCCAGAACGACTACACCGGTCGCATTTCCGTAGGAAAGCGAGTAACGCTTTTGATCAAGACCACTGGCAGTTCCAGGAAAATCAACGGCGATGCGAGCTGGCTTTTCAATGGTATAGGCTTTCATATCTGGCGGCGTTTGATCGAAGTCCAGCCTCACTTCAAACTTGCTGCCGGGACGAGAGCTAAATTCAATGTCGGTAATCGTGGGTTCAGCCTGAACGGCAAAAGCCCAAACACCTAACGTGAGCCCGACAAGAGGGCGCATCCATTTACCCAAATTCAACGTTCCTTTCCTCACGGCCCTAGTCCCCAAATATTGTTTTTTAATTGACATGGCAATCACCCATGGCCTCGGCTTATATGCCGGATAATTTAATGGTTCGCGGACGCTCGACCCAACCATCCGCACTGCCGTCACTGACGATTTCAACAACGGCTACATAGGTCTCAGCTGTCTCCACGATCTTGCCGTGAGAGCGCCCCAGATAGTTTCCAGCTTTGACTCGGTGCACCCCTCCCTGGGGATCACGAATCAACGTCCAGCTAGTCTCGCCTCGCTCAAGCGTGCCAACCATTCTCAAAGAATCAAAAGTAAACTGCTCTAGAAACTCTTTGGCCCGGTTCTCGTCGGGCTTGATCGCACTCACCGCTTGTAATTGAGCGATGTCGCGTACTTCAATCGGGCGCTCAAAAGGACTGCGCAACGTTGTTGCGCTATAACCAAATGCCTCGTAAGCCTTAAAAGTCGGGATGGGCGCAATGATACCTCCCGGCCTGGCTCGTTTTTCCGCCATAAAGACATCCAGATCTGCAAGATCACGACTGCCGCAGGAAGCCAGCAAAAAGCACAGCAATAAGGGAGTAGAGCAATGAATCAAACGCTTCAAATTCATACCTCGTCATCCCTGTAGCGATAAGTTTTGGCGATAATGCGCATCTGCAACTGGTTTGCATTACCCCTAGGGGCAGAAATATTGAAATCGTGCAGGGTTACAATGCGCGGAAGCGCTGCCATACCACTAATAAACGCGCCCAGGTCATGATATGAACCCGATGCCACAATGGAGATAGGCAGCTCCACATAAAACTCCCTTGCCTGCTCTGGCAGAAGATCAATGCTCGCAATATTCAGGCCGTTAAGCAGGCCTTTGTTGGTGATGTCTTCAAGTAAACCCGGCACTTCGGTATCGCTGGGAAGCTGACTGACTAGAGCACCAAAGGACTCTTCCATCTCCCGCATCTGCTGCCGATACGCTTCCAGGTTAGCTGCTTGAAAAGCCTTCTTCTCAAAATCTTTCTTGAGCTGCACCTCTTTCTTACGTTCACCTTCCAGCTGTATCTGCAGGTCTTCGATATGATAGTAATAACCGAAGGCCAGAACGCCCCCCAAAACCACCACCCAGATAAACATTTTGATCGGCAGCGGCCAGGACCCCACCGTATCAAAATCCAGGTCGTTTACATCAAACTCTCGCAGGGAGCGCATGGTATCTTCAAAAGCCATGGATTATTGTCCTCCCTGCTGATCTTCCGGTTTGGGTAATTCGACCTTCACCGTCAGGTTAAATGTGGTCGCCTGATCACCGTACTTGGTCGCGGCGTTTACCTTGTCCAGATTTGGACCGGCGAGCCAGTCAGAGCGATCTAGACGACGCATCAGGCTTGACACGCGATTGTTCGACTCCGCTATACCATTGATTGAAATGCTGCGATCTTTAGTAGTCAGCTTGGAATAAAACACGCCATCCGGAATTGTTCTCACTAATTGATCCAGTATCCGCACGATAATCGGTCTATTACCCTGCAGCTCCTGAATCACCCGCATTCGCTCAATCAGCTGGTTACGACGTTTTTGAAGCTCGCGAATCTCTGCGACTTTCTTGTCAAGCTCGCGAATGTTTTGAGTGAGATGGCTGTTGCGCGAGTTCTGATACTCGATCTGGCCATTGACAATGCGATCGCCCAACAAAACCAGCCCAGCGCTGATAATAGCCACTAGTGCAGTCGTCACCAGAAAGGTCTTTTTGAGCGCCTGACGCCTGTCTTCTCTCCACGGTAATAAATTGATTTTTGCCATCAGTCGAAGCTCCTTAGGGCCAGGCCGCATGCAATCATCATGGCCGGAGCATCACTGGAGAGAGCCACTGCATTGACTCGAGAAGAAATGGACATATTGGCAAAGGGGTTGGCTACTGATGTCGGCGTGCCCAGTTTTTCCTGTACTAGCTCGGGCAGCCCTTCCATAGAACCCACACCTCCAGCCAAAATGATGGAATCCACATCATTGTACTGGCTGGATGAAAAGAAGAACTGCAATGACCTTGCCACCTGCTGCACGACCGCATCTTTAAACGGCTCCAGCACTTCAGGCTCGTAGTCATCCGGCAACCCACCCTGCTTCTTGGCGAGGCCCGCCTCTTCCAGAGGCAGGCCATAGCGACGCATGATTTCGTCGGTTAACTGCTTACCCCCGAACAATTGCTCGCGAGTGTATATAGTTTGGCCGTTGTTTAGCACACTCAGGGTAGTCATCGTGGCACCGACATCGACCACTGCCACGGTGGAATCTTCATCCATGTCAAGTTGATTCTGGATCAGCGAAAAGGCGCGCTCCATGGCGTAAGCTTCTACATCCATGATTTTGGCTTCAAGCTCAGCGCCTTCTATTGCCTCAACCCGAGCGTCTATAGTTTCACGTCGGCAAGCTGCCAGCAAAACCTCAACCTGACCAGCCGCCTCCGGTGATTGTCCCTGAGTCTCAAAGTCGATTGCCACTTCTTCTAGGGGGTAGGGGATATATTGATCTGCTTCCAGCGTCAGCTGGGTCTCCATATCGTCCTCACTCAAACCGCTGGGCATATCAATCATTTTGGTAATGACCGAGGACCCGGCAACCGCAGCTGCACTCGTTTTGAGTTTCGTTCTGGACTGAGCGACCACGCTACGAATGGCATTCGCAACGCCATCCACGTCGTTGACGTTCTTCTCGATAACCGCATCCTGCGGCAGAGAACTCACCGCGTAACTCTCTACACGGTAACGGTCCCCGGAATAGCTCAACTCCAGCAGCTTCACTGTTGTCGAACTTATATCAAGCCCCAGAACCGGTGTCGCCTTTTTTTTCCCTATTAGACCAAGCAACTTATTTCCCTATCAGTATCACTAACTTAGATTGTTTTTATCCACCGATACATTAAATAAAAGGTATAACATAGCGGTAATTATATCCAAACCAAAAAAGGCATATAATTTACCACACGCGTTCCCGCCCTTTGTTCTAACAGTAATACAAGCGATTGTTTTGTAAAGAGATTAAATGAGCTTTCTCCACTTTCTTATACGTATATCAATTCTTGGGTTTTTTGCAGGCCTTTGGCTTGCCGCTGGCGTTTACCTTTACCTCAGTCCAAACCTGCCCGATGTCGAAACGTTGCGCGATGTGAAATTGCAGACGCCCATGCGAGTTTACACCCGAGAGGGTGACCTCATTGGCCAATTTGGGGAGCAAAAGCGCAGCCCGTTAGTCTTCGAAGACATTCCCGACCAGTTTGTAAAAGCCCTGCTCGCCGCGGAAGATGACAGCTTCTTTGAGCACCGCGGTATCGACGTAATGGGCCTGGCTCGAGCCGTATCTGAGTTAGTACTCACCGGGCAGAAAGGTTCAGGAGGCAGCACCCTGACCATGCAGGTCGCCCGCAACTACTTTCTCAGCCTGGAGCGCACGTTCATGCGCAAGTTCAATGAGATTCTCCTGGCCATCGAGATAGAAAGAGCACTGGATAAGGAGGAAATTTTTGAGCTCTATTTCAACCGGGTCTTCCTTGGGCACCGCGCGTACGGGTTTGAAGCCGCCTCGCAAGTTTACTACGGCAAGGGCATGGACCAACTCAGCCTGGCCCAGCACGCCATGCTCGCGGGCATTCCCAAGGCTCCCTCACGAAACAATCCCGTCAGTGGTCCAGAAGCCGGAAAAGATCGGCGCAACTGGATTGCCGGGCGCATGCTGACTCTTGGCTATATAACGCCCGAGCAGCATGCTGAGGTGCTGACTGCACCGGTTTTGGCAGAACTGCACGGCGCTAAAATATCCTTCGCTGCGCACTACGCGGCCGAAATGGCCAGACAGCGAATGCTGAATCGTTACGGGATGTCCGCCTATAACGACGGCTATCATGTGTACACCACCATCAGCACTGAATTGCAGCAGGTAGCCCGGGAAGCGCTCATAGAGGGTCTGTTTACCTACGACGGCCGCCATGGCTACAGGGGACCCGAGCAACGCTGGCCTTTAACGGATGATCCAGATACCGACTCGCTGGCTTATTGGGGCGACAAGTTACGTAAAATTCCGGAAGTGGCAGGCCAAACTCCCGCTGTGGTCACTGAAGTTCTGGAAGATCGCGTGGTTGTGCTACTCAAAGACGGTTCCGCCAGTGAACTGCTCTGGGAAAACGGCATGGCTGAGGTGAGGCCCTACGTGACGGAGAATTCCCGCGAAAGCAGCCCCGAGACCCCACAGGAATTGTTCACTCCCGGCGACTTGATACGGCTCAACAGCAATGAGCAGGGACGTTGGCAACTGAGCCAGATTCCAGCAGCCCAGTCAGCACTGGTCTCACTCAACCCTGACAACGGTGCTATTGTCAGCATTGTCGGTGGTATGGGCTTTGAGCTGAGTAAATTTAACCGGGCTACGCAGGCCATGCGACAGCCTGGGTCCAACTTCAAACCCTTTCTCTATAGCGCGGCGCTGGAGGAAGGTTTTACCGCCGCCAGCATCATTAATGATGCACCGGTGGTGATGGCAGACAGCTCACTGGAAGACGTCTGGCGCCCTGAAAATGATGGCGGCGTATTCCACGGCCCGACTCGTTTGCGCTGGGCACTCACTAAGTCGCGTAACCTGGTTTCGATACGCCTGCTCCAGCAATTGGGAGCACGAAAACTGATCACCGCCGCCGAGCGCTACGGCTTTGATACCGCCGACTTTTCCCCCGATTTGTCTCTTGCTCTGGGCACCCATGCAATGAGTCCGCTGGAAGTGGCCACCGGCTATGCCATGCTGGCGAATGGGGGCTATCGGGTAGAACCCTATCTCATCTCGCGTATCGACGATATTTCAGGCGAGCAAGTGTACGAAGCCAAGCCACTCACCGTCTGCCGCGACTGCGATGATCGACCTGCACCCGCTGACGCGGGCGAACTCAGCATGGAAGAAATACTGGCGGCTCAGAGCAAAGAAAAAGCGGAATTACCGGCCGCACCCCGGGTAATGGAAGAACGCATTAATTATATTATGAACAGCGTGCTGCAAGATGTCATCACGCGCGGCACTGGGCGTCGCGCACTGGTTCTGGAACGAGGAGATCTGGCGGGCAAAACTGGCACCACCAACGGCCCCATGGACGCCTGGTTCTCCGGCTACAACAGAGACGTAGTCACCACCACCTGGGTGGGCTTTGATAACTACACTCCTCTGGGCCGTCGGGAATTTGGCGGCACGGCCGCTCTCCCGATCTGGATCAATTACATGAGAGAGGCTCTGAAAAATAGCCCGGACGAGAAACGCGTACTACCCACCGGGGTGGTCAACGTGCGTATCGACCCAGACACCGGCATGCTGGCAGGCTCGCGGCAAAAAAACGTTGTCTATGAGTACTTTCGCGAAGAATACGTACCCCAGCAGGGGCCCGATGGCGAAGAGGCCGGTTCGGTGGGCCAGGGCACAGACGACCTGGTAAGAGATATATTTTAGGAGTCCCTAAAGCGTCGGCGCGTAATCGTCCGGCAGCGGAAGACTGGCCACACCGCTGTCTACAGCGGCCTTAGCCACCGCCGGAGCCAACCTGCTTAACAGGCGGCTATCAACGGGCTTGGGGATAATGTATTGCGACCCATAGCTCAGTGCATCCAGCTCACAGGCCTTCAATACCTCCTGGGGCACAGGTTCGCGGGCGAGCTCACACAGTGCTCGCACTGCCGCCACCTTCATTTCCTCGTTGATACAACTGGCACGAACATCCAGTGCACCGCGAAAGATGAACGGGAAACCAAGAACATTATTTACCTGATTAGGGTAGTCAGAGCGGCCTGTGGCTATGATCAGGTCATCCCGGGTAGCCAGTGCCAGCTCCGGCTTGATCTCAGGATCGGGGTTTGAGCAGGCGAAAACCACCGGCTTTACTGCCATCGACTTGAGCATCTCAGCACTCAACAGATTGGCACCTGACAGGCCAATGAAGACATCTGCACCCGCAATAGCGTCAGAAAGGCTACGTTTGTCAGTGTGGTTGGCAAACTCTTGTTTGTAAGCATTTACTCCTTCTCTACCTGAGTAAATAACGCCCCTGCGGTCGAGCATATAGATATTTTCGCGACGCGCCCCAAGGCTGACCAGCAGTCGCATACAGGCAATGGCCGCAGCCCCTGCACCAAGACAAGTAATAACCGCATCTTCCAACCGCTTACCCTGAACGTCCAGGGCGCTGACCAGACCCGCGGCGGTTACGATCGCCGTACCATGCTGGTCATCGTGAAAAATCGGAATATCGCACTGCTCTATCAGGGCGGCTTCAACTTCAAAGCATTCCGGCGCCTTAATATCTTCCAGATTAATGCCGCCAAAGGTGTCTGCGATCCGCGACACCGTTTCTACAAACTCGTCAGCATCTTCGGTATTCACTTCGATATCAATGGAATTGATGCCTGCGAAGCGCTTGAACAAGAGGGCCTTACCCTCCATCACCGGCTTACTGGCGAGCGAGCCCAGATTGCCAAGGCCCAGCACGGCCGTGCCGTTGCTAATCACTGCCACCAGATTACCCTTGCCGGTGTAACGATAGGCATTGGCCTTATCCGCAGCGATTGCGCGGCAAGGTTCAGCGACGCCAGGGCTATAGGCGAGGGAAAGATCCAGCTGAGTCTCCGCAGGTTTGGTCAACTCCACGCTGATCTTGCCGGGAGTTGGCTCGGCATGATATGCCAGTGCAGCTTGCATAAGATCATCGGACATGGATTAACCCCACGGAAAAAGGACCAAGAGGATATAGAAAAGCCCGATACCGAACAAGGTGATTTATGGTTCTGTACCCAGGGCTTTGTGCGGTGCAGCGCCGGCCCGTCAATAAAAAAGCCTCAGGTGTCGCTGAAGAGGAAACACTCCGCTCTGCAGTGGAGCAGGCAATAACCTGCAGCCATAAAAAAAGCGCCAGTCCCGCATCGGGCCTGGCGCTTTTTGTAGTCTGCGACGAAGCGCAGCATGTTTTGCCTAGCGCTTAGCACCACGACTGCCGAAACGCTTATTGAAGCGGTCTACACGGCCACCTGAGTCTACAATCTTCTGCTTACCGGTGAAGAAGGGATGACATTCGGAACAAACGTCCACGTGAAAGTCTTCACATAGAGTAGAACGTGTCTCAATTTTGTTGCCGCAGCTACAGCTCGCTGTCACTGTCTCGTACTTGGGGTGAATTTCTGCTTGCATGGTGTTGCTCCTTACTCAGTGATATCGCCACCCGATCTCTTGCCGGGCACCACATCAGGTTACTGGAGTCGGCCGCCCAGTTACGTTCAGCCCTATCAGACCAAACATCGCTGAACACGGTCCAGATAAAAAATAGGCGGGCATCTTACCAGACACAGCAGGATTGGCAAGGGCTCTGGCGCAGCTTGCTGAAGCTAATTCAGCGTGAATAGCGTCGACCCAAAAGACATGAGCGTGGCCCGAGACATACTTTGGTTGCTACACTTGCCTATTCTGCACTCCACGCCACGCCCAAGGGGCCACATGCCTGTATTACGACTGGCCATTCCCACGCCCCTGCGCACTCTGTTCGACTACCTGCCGCCTGCAGGCGACAGCGACGTAGAGCTGCTGCCCGGCATACGATTGCGAGTGCCCTTTGGCCGCAGGGAGGTCACAGCGTATCTCATCGAAACGGTTGAAAGCAGCGATGTAGACCCTTCTGCCCTCAAAAATGCGATCGAAATATTGGACTCCGAGCCATTACTCCCGTCGATTCTGCTCAAACTTTGCGATTGGGCCGTCAATTATTATCAGCACCCGCCAGGCGAGGTTTACCAGGCCACTTTTCCCAAAGCTTTGCGCGCAGGTAAGACCCATCGCTGCAATAGTGAGCCCGGCTGGACACTGACAACCCGCGGAAAAGGATTGCCCAAAGGGGCTCTGGCTCGATCGCCAAAACAGTCCAAAGCCCTGGGGCTTATTCAGGAGCACAGCCAGCTCTGCAATTCCCATTTTCGCGATGCGGGAATAAGCACTAGCATTCTCAAGGCACTGGAAGAGAAAGGCCTGGCGGAACACATTGAGGTGATCACTGCGCAAAAGGAGCCCAGGGCGAACCCCGGCCTAAAACTAAACGATGAACAGGCCCTTTCACTGCAGTTACTCTTAGCCCAAAAAGAGGGCTTTAGCTGCCACCTGCTGGAAGGCGTTACCGGCAGTGGCAAGACTGAGGTCTACCTGCAGCTTATTGCCGACTGTCTGGAAAGGGGACTACAAGCCCTGGTATTAATCCCCGAGATTGGTCTCACCCCGCAGACACTGGCCCGCTTTCGCGACCGTTTCGACGCTGAAATCGCGGTACTGCATTCCGGGCTTTCTGACGGGCAGCGCTACACCGCTTGGGAGGCGGCTCGCAGCGGCACCGCCCATATCGTCATAGGCACCCGCTCTGCGGTGTTCGCCGCGCTGGCCAGACCTGGCCTGATCGTTGTGGATGAGGAGCACGATCAGTCCTATAAGCAGCAGGATGGATTCCGTTACTCGGCCAGGGATGTGGCGGTGAAACGCGGCCAACTGGAGAACTGCCCCGTACTTCTGGGCAGCGCCACCCCCTCCCTGGAAAGTCTACACAATGCGTTGCAGGGTCGTTACGTCCATCATCGCCTGCAGCAACGCGCGGGAGGCAGCCAGCTGCCGAAACTGGAAGCCGTAGATATCCGCAAAGCCCCCCTGCAATCAGGGTTTTCCCAGGCGCTACTCAATGCACTAGACACCGCGCTGGCAAATGGCCAGCAGGCCCTTTTATTCCTCAACCGCAGGGGCTATGCCCCGACGTTACAGTGCCATGACTGTGGCTGGGTCGCTGACTGCAGCGAATGCGATGCCCGACTAACCCTGCACCGCAGGCAGCGGCGTATGCGCTGCCACCACTGCGGCGCCTCCAAGCCCCTGATCAACTGCTGCCCAGAATGCCGAAGCGAGCAGTTACTATCTATTGGACTGGGTACGGAAAGAGCGGATGAGTTTCTCCAGGGACGATTTCCACGCCATCCGGTATACCGGGTTGACAGTGACTCCATGCAAGGCAAGGGGACCATGCAAGCCCTGGTCAGCCAAATCAATCAAGGTGAACCGTGCATTCTTCTGGGCACCCAGATGCTGACCAAGGGTCACCACTTTCCCGCGGTAACGCTAGTCGGCATCGTCGATATGGATGGTTTGCTGTTCAGTACCGACTTTCGCGGCGAAGAGCGCAGCGCCCAGCTGATCACCCAGGTCGCTGGTCGGGCTGGACGCGTCGAAACTGCGGGAACGGTAATGCTACAAACTCACCATCCGGATCACCCCAGCCTGCAGGCCATTCTCTGCCAAGACTACCACCAGCAGGCTTGCGCCATGCTTAAGGCCCGCGAACTGGCTGGTCAGCCTCCCCTGGGACAATTGTTAATTTTGCGCACAGATTGCCAGGACGCCAGTTGCGGTGAACAATTTCTGCGTGACCTGCGCAATAACAGCCAAAGCCAGTTACCTGCTGGCGTCGCCTTGATTGGCCCGCTCCCAGCCCCGATGCAGCGCCGGGCCGGGCGCTTTCGCAGCCAACTGCTGGTGCATACGACACAACGCAGGCTCTCTCACCTCGCAGCCAGAACATTGGTTGCCCAAGCCCAGCGCCTGCCCGCCCGCAAAGGCTTGAACTGGTCTCTGGACGTGGACCCACAAGATATGTTCTGACAGCAGTAAACTGGCCATTGGCCCGCGATCCAGCGATAATGGGGTTATTGCGTCCCGATTAACTCGGGCCCCAGAGACAACTCAGGTAAATCTCCCGAAATGAAGCAAGAAATCACCCAGCTAATTGAGCAAGCGCTGGATGCACTGGTCATACAAGACCATCTGCCCGCTGACACTCAGGCCAAGGTGCAAATAGATCGCACCCGGGACAAATCTCACGGCGATCTGGCGAGTAACATCGCCCTCACCCTTGCCAAGGCGGCGAAAAAGAACCCGAGGGAACTGGCGGGGCTCATCTGCGCGGCGCTTCCGGAATCTGACCTGGTTGCCAAAACCGAAATCGCCGGTCCCGGGTTTATCAATTTCTTCCTCACCGACAGCAGCAGTCAATCTGTTGTGAGAACAATTCTGGAGCGTGGCGCAGTATTTGGCCACAGCAACGTCGGCGCAGGCCGCCGGGTTCAAGTGGAATTCGTATCGGCCAACCCCACCGGCCCTCTCCATGTGGGACATGGCCGAGGTGCCGCCGTTGGCGACAGCCTGTGCAGATTAATGATGGCGACCGGCTGGAACGTAGCCAGTGAGTTCTATTACAACGACGCCGGAGCACAAATCGACAACCTGGCTCGCTCAGTGCAGGCTCGCTGTAATGGAATGAATCCACAAAGTCCCGATTGGCCTGAAGACGGTTATCGCGGCGGTTACATTAGCGATGTTGCCAATGCCTATCTCGCCGGAGACACCATCGATGCCCAGGATCAGCATGTCACCGGCGCTGCCGATGTCAATGATGTAGAAGCCATTCGTCAGTTTGCAGTGGCCTACTTGCGTCGCGAGCAGGATCTGGACCTCAAGGCTTTCGCCGTGCATTTTGACCTCTACTTCCTCGAATCCTCACTCTATAACAGCGGTGCTGTAGAGCAGACAGTTCAACGACTCATTGAGCAAGGGCATACCTATGAGCAGGACGGCGCGCTTTGGCTGCGCACAACAGACTTCGGCGATGATAAAGACCGCGTAATGCGCAAAAGCGAGGGTGGCTATACCTACTTCCTGCCCGATGTCGCCTATCACCTCAACAAGTGGCAGCGCGGCTTTGAACGCGTTATCAACGAGCAAGGCGCCGACCACCACAGCACGGTGACCCGAGTGAGGGCTGGCTTGCAAGCACTGCAGCAGGACATTCCACAGGGCTGGCCCGACTACGTGTTGCACCAAATGGTCACGGTAATGCGCGACGGCGAGGAAGTGAAAATTTCCAAGCGAGCGGGTAGCTATGTCACCCTGCGCGACCTGATCGATGAAGTAGGACGGGATGCGACCCGCTACTTCCTTGTCGCTCGAGGTCCCTCCTCCCAATTGACCTTTGATATTGACCTCGCGCTGTCGCAGAGCAACGACAATCCGGTTTACTACATCCAGTACGCCCATGCCCGGGTGTGCTCAATTATGCGCAAACTGGAAGAGCAAGGTGACACCTGGAACATCGAGGCGGGGCTTGAAAGCCTGGGACAGTTAACAGAGGATCATGAAAAAGCCCTGATGCGCCGCCTGGACCAGTTCCCGGAAGTCGTCGCCCATGCGGCAGAAAACTCGGAACCTCACAATGTGGCCAACTACCTGCGTGAACTGGCTGGCGACTTTCACTCCTGGTACAACGCCCACAAGACACTGGTGGATGACAAACCGGTGCGCGACGCTCGGTTGGCACTGTCGGAAGCTGTGCGTCAGGTAATTAACAATGGATTAGACTTGCTGGGCGTCTCTGCCCCGGAGTCGATGTAAGAATGAGTAAGGACTACGCCAAAAAAGGCAGCTCCGGCCGCAAAAAAGCACCTGCTCGTAAGCAACAGTCGGCTCGCGGCGCGCCGCCGCAAAAGCAGGCCAGTAGCGGCTGGCGCTGGTATGGCGCAGGTGTCCTGTCCGGCGTGTTCCTCAGCTTCCTGCTCTACCTGGGCACACTGCCACCCGGCGATATTCAGGACGCAGGCGTAAATTCGGAGCAGGCAAGCAGCGAAGCTGAAGCCCCACCCAAGCCTCGTTTCGATTTCTATACCCTGCTGCCGGAGCACTCACAGGAAGAAGATACCCCCGGGGCAGAGTCGGCCCGCCCACTAGCCAATACTGCCCTCAGCGAGTACTACCTGCTGCAGGCGGGTTCTTTCCGCCAACGAGAAGACGCTGACCGGCGACGGGCGGAGCTGCTGCTACTGGGTTTGGAGCCTTCCATAGAAGAGAGTACAGGCGAAAATGGCCGTTGGTTCCGGGTCTATCTCGGACCCTTTGGGAAACGCTCAAACATGTCCAAGGCCCGCAGCCTGACCGCCGGCCAAAATATTGACACCTTGCTGTTAAAACGCAGCGGTTGAACTCGCCTTAACAATCCCCATATCTGATTCACCAAGACAGGAGATTCGGCGTGGAACAATACAGAGGCACCACCATTCTCTCGGTTCGCCGGGGGAATAGCGTGGTTATTGGCGGTGATGGCCAGGTATCCATGGGCAATACGGTCATGAAAGGTAACGCCCGCAAAGTGCGTCGTTTGTACAAAGATCGGGTCATTGCGGGCTTTGCCGGCGGCACGGCAGATGCATTTACCCTGTTCGAATTGTTTGAAGCTCAACTGGATAAGCATCAAGGGCACCTGGTGCGCGCTGCCGTTGAACTGGCCAAGGCCTGGCGAACCGAACGTGCACTGCGCCAACTTGAAGCATTGTTGGCAGTAGCAGACAAGGAAACCTCTCTGGTCATTACCGGCAACGGCGACGTCATTGAGCCGGAAGACAACCTTATTGCTATCGGCTCTGGCGGCCCCTTCGCCCAATCTGCTGCGCGAGCCCTGCTGGACAACACCGAACTGGACGCCCGCAGCGTCGTCGAAAAAGGCCTCGCTATAGCTGGCGACATCTGCATTTACACCAATCACAACCGAACCATCGAAGAACTCACTTTTTAGGCTCTACCCATGTCCAACATGACCCCCCGGGAAATCGTCTCGGAACTAGACCAACACATCATCGGCCAGGACGACGCCAAGCGTGCTGTCGCTATCGCGCTGCGCAACCGTTGGCGGCGCATGCAACTACCGGAAGAACTGCGGGTGGAGATCACTCCGAAAAATATTCTGATGATAGGCCCCACTGGCGTTGGTAAAACAGAGATCGCTCGCCGCCTGGCAAAGCTGGCCGACGCGCCGTTTGTTAAAGTTGAAGCGACCAAGTTTACTGAGGTTGGCTATGTGGGACGGGACGTAGAATCGATTGTCCGCGACCTGGTCGATGTCTCTGTAAAAATGCTGCGAGAGCAGGAAATGGTTCGTGTTCGCTTCCGCGCCGAAGAGTCCGCCGAAGAGCGCATTCTGGATATCCTGCTGCCCCCAGCCCGGGACAGCGAGGGCAGTACTGGCGAAAGCACACGACAATTGCTGCGCAAAAAGCTCCGCGAAGGAGAGCTGGACGACAAGGAAATTGAAGTAGAGATAAGCGCTCCGGCAATGGGCATGGAAATCATGGCTCCCCCGGGCATGGAGGAAATGACCAACCAGTTGCAGGGCATGTTTTCCAACATGTCCAAAGGACAACGCAAGAACCAGAAGATGCCTGTAAAAGCTGCGTTCACTGCTTTGTGTGACGAAGAAGCAGCAAAGATGGTAAACGAGGACGAACTCAAGCAGAAAGCCGTCGATGCCGCCGAACAGAACGGCATTGTATTTATCGACGAGTTGGACAAGGTCGCCAAACGCAGCGAAGGGGCCGGGGCAGATGTCTCCAGAGAAGGAGTGCAGCGCGACCTGTTACCGCTGATAGAAGGTTCCACCGTTAGTACCAAGCACGGCATGATTAAAACAGATCACATTCTGTTTATCGCTTCAGGCGCCTTCCACCTTGCCAAGCCCTCAGACCTGATTCCCGAACTACAGGGACGCCTGCCTATTCGAGTGGAGCTCAATGCACTGGGGCCAGACGACTTCGAGCGTATTTTAACTGAGCCCAATGCCTCACTCACAGAACAGTACCAGGCTCTGTTAGCGACCGAAGGGCTTAATGTGGAGTTTACGGAAGACGGATTGAGAGGTATTGCCGAGACCGCCTGGCAAGTTAACGAAAAAACCGAAAACATCGGCGCTCGCCGTTTGCACACCGTTATGGAACGCCTTTTGGAACACGCTTCCTTCAGCGCTGCGGATACTGGCCTCTCAGACAGTAAACTCATTGTGGACGCGACCTATGTTAGTGATCAGCTTGAAGCCCTGAGTTCAAACGAAGACCTTTCGCGGTTTATCCTCTAAAATCACCGTATGAACAACGACCTCAAAAGGCCTACTGGAATCCAGCTACACACCCGCTCCCGAGAGCTGGAGCTAACCTATGCTGGTGGGGAGCGCTTTCATCTTGGCTGTGAATATCTCAGGGTGTACTCGCCCTCTGCCGAAGTTAAAGGCCACGGCCCTGGGCAGGAAGTACTACAAACCGGCAAGCTGAATGTTGCTATTACCGCGATTCGCCCGATCGGTAACTATGCCCTGCAGCTGGTGTTCGATGACGGACACGACACCGGGCTCTATTCCTGGGAATACCTTTACCAACTGGGTGCAGAACAGGCATCTCGTTGGCAAGACTACCTGGCGCGCGTGCATAAATCCGGAGCCCAGCGCGACCCGGAGGTACAGGTCGTAAAACTGGATCTATAGATGCGCTGACCCCAAGCCCACATCGGGTTACAATGGCCTGTTCCCAGGAGGCCCCATGAGCGAAAAAGACACCACACACTTCGGCTACAAAGAAGTCGACAAGAATGCCAAAGCGGGCATGGTAGCGGACGTATTTCATTCCGTAGCATCTCGCTATGACCTGATGAATGACCTGATGTCTGCGGGTATTCACCGAATCTGGAAACGTTTCACCATCGAGCTTTCCGGCGTCCGCAAGGGCAATGCCGTGCTCGATATCGCCGGTGGCACCGGCGACCTGGCTGCAAAATTCTCACGTATCGTGGGTCCCGAGGGGCGAGTGGTGCTGGCCGACATTAATGATTCAATGTTGCAGGTCGGGCGCGACAAACTACTGGACACCGGCCATCAGGGTAATATCGAATTCGTTCAGGCGGACGCCCAGTTCCTGCCCTTCCCGG
The DNA here is from genome assembly GCF_026262685.1 of Candidatus Seongchinamella marina. Lineage (NCBI taxonomy): Bacteria > Pseudomonadati > Pseudomonadota > Gammaproteobacteria > Cellvibrionales > Halieaceae > Seongchinamella > Candidatus Seongchinamella marina. The sequence continues at coordinate 303,288 of NZ_SHNP01000003.1, read as the reverse complement.
ACGAGAGCTTCGACTGCCTTACGATCGCCTTCGGCCTGCGCAACGTCACTGAAAAAGACCTTGCCCTGCGTTCCATGCTGCGAGTGCTGAAACCCGGTGGTCGCCTGCTGGTGCTCGAATTTTCCAAACCACAAAGCGAATTATTGAGTAAGGCTTACGACACCTATTCCTTCCGGGTGCTGCCGTTTATGGGCAAGCTGGTAGCCAACGATTCAGAAAGTTACCAGTATCTGGCCGAGTCTATTCGCGTCCACCCTGATCAGGAAACGCTGAAAGGCATGATGGAAGACGCCGGTTTCAACACCGTGGAGTTTCACAATATGACCGGCGGGGTTGTCGCTCTCCACAAGGGAATCAAGGCCTGAGTATGACAGGGGACATCAATCCGACTCTGCACACTGCTGCCTTCGCAGCGGCAGAGGCGGCACTCAATCGCGCACTGGAACTCGCACCCGCCGCTTCGGCGGCACTGACTGCACTGGAAGATGACGTGTTCGCCCTGCATTGCACGGCTCCTGCGGTCGATATTTACCTGCAACCCCAGGGCAATAACGTTCGACTGATGGGCATGTACGATGGCCCAATCACTACCTCAATTCGGGGTGAGGCCTCGGACTTTGCCTCGTTAGCCACCGCGTCAGACCCCGCGGCAGCACTCATCAATGGCAACCTGGAACTACATGGTGACAGCGCCCCGCTCATTGAACTGCAGCGAGTGCTATCGCAACTGGATGTGGATTGGGAAGCACCATTGGTGGGTGCCCTGGGAGATGTAGCGGGCCATCAACTGGCCGAAATGCTCAGAAATGCCTTCGCATGGGGCAAGCAGGCCTCCGCCAGCTTTGGTCGCCAACTGGAAGAGTTCATTCACGAAGAAGCGCGTCTCAGTCCGCCCCGACTCGAACTGGAAGACTTCTACCGTGACGTGCAGGCGTTGAGCCTGAGAATTGAGCGGCTGGAATCTCGCTCTGCCCGGCTGCGCGCACGCCTGCGACAAAGGGCGGCCCACTAAACATGTCTCGAATCACGCGCCTGGTAAAAATACTGCGTACCGTTGGCCGCTACCGGCTTGATGAACTGTTAGACGCTGACACACTACCTGCGACGCTGCGTTTTTCACTGCGCATTTCGCCGTGGCGTCTCAACCCTGTGCCGGACCTTAGCAGAGGGGCACGCCTGCGCAAGGCACTGGAAGAACTGGGCCCTGTTTTTATCAAGTTCGGACAAATGCTTTCGACCCGCAGGGATTTATTGCCCGAAGATATCGCCGACGAATTAGCCAAGTTACAAGATGACGTTCCTCCGTTTCCCGAAAGTCAGTCTGTTGCAATAATTGAGGATGCTCTGGGCAAACCTGTTGCCGAACTGTACGCAAACTTCGAGGCCAGCCCCATGGCATCCGCATCCGTTGCTCAGGTGCATGCTGCAAGGCTACACAGTGGTGAAGAAGTTGTGGTTAAAGTGGTGCGCCCGGACATCGAGCCCGTAATTCGCCAGGATATCGCCCTCATGTTCACCTTGGCGAAATTGGTAAACCGCTATGCCCCCGATGGCAAGCGCCTGCGTCCTCTAGAAGTCGTTCGAGACTATGAACTCATCATTCTGGATGAGTTGGATCTTGCCCGAGAGGCGGCCAACGCATCACAGCTGCGCCGGAATTTCGAAGACGGCAAGCTGGTTTACGTCCCCCAGGTCTACTGGGATTATACCCGGCGCGAAGTGTTCACCATGGAACGGATTTACGGTATACCAGTCACCGATATGGAGGTACTGCGCGAGAAAAAAGTAGACCTCAAGTTGCTGGCAGAACGGGGTGTAGAAATATTTTTCACCCAGGTCTTGAGGGACAGCTTTTTCCATGCCGATATGCATCCCGGTAATATTTTCGTTGACGCTACCGATCCAGCCGACCCCACCTACATCGCTGTAGACTGCGCTATCATCGGCGCCCTGTCCGAATCGGATCAATACTACCTTGCCCGCAACTTACTCGGTATTTTCCAGCGAGATTATCGCGAAGTAGCTCAGTTACATGTGGAGTGCGGCTGGGTACCCGCGGATACCCGTGTACAAGATTTTGAATCTGCGTTACGCGCGGTTTGCGAACCCGTGTTTGAACGTCCCATCAGCGAAATATCCTTCGGCCAATTGCTCATTTATTTGTTCAAGACCGCACGCCGTTTTGACATGGAAGTTCAGCCCTCGCTGGTACTACTGCAAAAGACACTACTTAATATCGAGGGCCTGGGCCGTCAACTCTACCCCGACCTAAACCTGTGGTATACCGCCCAACCCTTTCTAGAGAAGTGGGTTGCTCAGCGCTACTCCCCACAGTCCGTGCTCAAGCGGCTACAACGTCATGCGCCTTCCTGGCTCGAGCAATTGCCGCAATTACCTGACGTGGTCATGGACAACCTGCAAAGTGCGCGAGACCTCGAGCAACGTTTCAGCATACAGCAGCAAAAAACACAGCATCTGCAGGATCAGGCACGCGAAAGCGTGCGCCGGCGGCGACGCTACCTGATCGCGGCCCTGGCCTGCGGCGCGGCTGCTATCAGCGCTTTCCCCGGCGCCTGGCAGCAGGTGGCACAGGCACCGCCAGTGAGCTGGATTCTTGCCGGTCTGGCCTTGGCACTGCTATGGCCCAGAGAAGCCTGAGCTGTGCCATAATAATGGCCCCGCTTGGAATTAAACATGAGCCTAACTGAACACATAAATTGGAATAGCGATGGCCTGGTCGCGGCCATTGCCCAGGACTGGCAATCCGGTGAAGTATTGATGATGGCCTGGATGAATGCCGAAGCGCTGCAGCTGACCCTGATTGAGCAGCGAGCGATATACTACTCGCGCTCTAGAGAGAAACTTTGGCGCAAGGGAGAACAGTCTGGCAACGTGCAGCAATTGAAGGAGCTGCGCCTGGACTGCGACGGTGACACCGTGTTGTTAAAAGTTGAGCAACTGGGAGGCATCGCTTGTCACACCGGGCGAAGAAACTGTTTTTACCGGCTTGCAAGCGCCAGCGGCGAGCTCTCGATCACCGATGAAGTGCTGCGCGAGCCGGACGATATGTACGGGGACAACAAGCAATGAACAACTTACTGCAAGAACTGGCGGTCGTTCTGGAGCAGCGTAAGCAATCTGCTGACAGTGAGACTTCTTACGTGGCCAGCCTGCATCAGAAAGGCCTTAACAAAATTCTGGAGAAGGTCGGCGAAGAGGCGACTGAAACCATACTCGCGGCCAAAGACCTGGAGAGTGGTGGTAGCCGTCAAGCCCTGGTCGGCGAAGTCGCTGATCTCTGGTTCCACAGTATGGTCATGCTTTCTCACCTGAACATCAGTATCGATGAAATCGGTGAGTGCCTGGCCGACCGCGCCGGCATCTCCGGCCTGGAAGAAAAAGCTGCCCGCGGGCAATAGTGCTGTATTTAATAGAAATGGAGTAAATCATGGGTTTAGGTGGAATAAGTGTCTGGCAATTACTCATTATCCTGGCCATCGTTGTCATGCTGTTTGGCACCAAGCGCCTGCGTAGCCTGGGGTCGGATCTGGGCAGCGCGGTGAAAGGCTTTCGCAAAAGTATGACCGACGACGAAGCAAAAGCTGAGGAATCTGCATCGGAAGAAAAGAACGCAGAGATTCCTACCGACAACGGCGGCAAGTAGCCGTCTAATGTTCGATATCGGATTTGCCGAGCTCATTATCGTTGCGACTGTGGGTCTGCTGGTCATTGGCCCGGAACGCCTTCCAGGCGCAATTCGCACAGGTACGGCCTGGCTGGGCCGTATCAAGCGAGGCTTTAACGATATTAAGCGGGAAGTCGAGCAAGAGTTACATAACGACGGTGTAATGCAGGAGCTGAAAAACACTCAACAGCAGCTACAGAATGAAACCAGTGACCTAAATAGCGACCTGCGCCGGGTTGCGGATCAGATTAACCCCCAGCCAGAGCCAGAGCCAGAGCAAAAAACCACCGAATGAGCGAAACAGAAACCACCGACCAGCCCCTCCCGCTGGTCGCGCACCTGACCGAGTTGCGCGACCGCCTGTTGCGAGCACTGCTCTCAGTCCTTGTTATTTTTATCTGCCTGTTTCCCTTTGCCAATGAAATTTACGCCTTTGTGTCTGAGCCCTTGAGAGAATTGCTACCGCCGGGTGCCAGCATGATCGCTACGGAAGTAGCATCGCCCTTTCTTACGCCCTTCAAGCTAACCCTGGTAGCGGCAATATTTATCGCCATACCGCATATCCTTTATCAGGTATGGAGTTTTGTGGCGCCAGGCATGTACCGTCACGAAAAGCGTTTCGCGGTGCCACTGCTGGTTTCCAGCATCGCACTGTTTTATCTGGGGGCTTCCTTTGCCTATTTCGTGGTGTTCCCACTCATATTCGCCTTCTTTACCAGCGTTGGTCCTGAGGGCATCACCATCATGACCGACATCAACAGCTACCTTAACTTTGTACTCAAACTGTTCTTCGCCTTCGGAATTGCCTTTGAAATCCCTATCGCTGCGATACTGATGATTTGGGCCGGTATTACCACTGCTGATGATCTGGCCAAAAAACGACCCTACATCATTGTTGGCTGCTTTATTTTTGGCATGCTATTAACGCCACCGGATATTATTTCCCAGTCGCTACTTGCGGTTCCCATGTGGATTTTATTCGAATTCGGAGTTTTCTTGGGCCGCTTCCTCGAAAAAGATGATGATGAAGAGGTAAACAGTCCCTAGGGACCGCCCACGGTTTGGGCTAACATATTGGATCTGCACACTCGGAACTGGCACCTATGCTACGTAACCTGGCCTCAAGTCTTCTGCTATTAGTCGCGTTTTCACCGCTGGTGCAGGCCCAATCCAGCGTTGATACATCGAACGTTTCAGCTAGAGAACTCATAGAATCAGCAAAAAAATCTGAGCAACTGGTCGAACAAAAGTCATCGACAGATCCTAATTCGTTGGAAGGACAGGGAACACCGCTTGCCACTTTAATCGGCTTGCGCGACGCTATGCGCGCAAAGGACTACGCCGCCGCCGGAGAGTATCTCGATCGTCGTTACATTGATGAAAAGGTCGGAGACTTCAGTGATGAAACACTCATCAAGGCCATCACCTATGTCTGGAATCGACAGAACATCACAGATGTCACCTCCGTCAGTGACAGGCCCGAGGGCGACCTCACCGACGGCCTGCCAGAATACCGCGATCAGATAGGCTCGGTACGACTGCGAGATGAAGAGGTGCCCATATACCTGCAGCGCATCCCGGATGGCAGAGGGGGGCGAATCTGGAAGCTTTCCAATGCAACGGTCGCCAGAGTTCCAGAAATGTGGGACGAGTTGGGTTACAGCGATGCTGCGATAATTGTCAGTCGGTTGCTGCCTGAGTTTCGCTTCCTGGGTATGGAAAACTGGCAGATAGTGGGATTCATCGTCTTCTTTATCGTGGCCTGGCCTTTAGCTAGCCTGGTCAGCTACGTGCTCATGCGAGGCGCGCTGCTCATACCCAATCGTTTTCCGCTGAGCATAAAGCACTTTTTCCGCGGGCCAATGAGATTCTTCATCTTTATCTTCATTGCCAGGTTAATGATAGACGAGTTGGGGCTGTCGCTGACCTCAAGAATCCTGCTCGAGTCCTCAGGCGTGGACTACATCGCATTTACGGTCATCATCATGGGTCTGTTGTCGTTACTGCGTGACTACCAAATCCGTAAAATGCAGCACGCCGGCAACGCACACTATGTCGCCCTGCTCAAACCTTTCACGACTATTGTCAAAGTTTTCGTGGTGACCATCATAGCGCTGTTTTGGGCAAAGCAGGCTGGCTACGATATGTCCACCATTCTGGCAGGTCTGGGCGTAGGTTCCCTGGCCGTTGCACTGGCTGCGCAAAAAACCCTGGAGAATGTTATCGGCGCAATCACGCTGTATACAGCACGGCCAGTAAGCGCCGGCGACTTTTGCCGGTTTGGCAATGTTAAAGGCACTGTAGAAGAAATTGGCCTTCGGTCAACGATCATTCGCACCATGGACCGCTCAATGCTGGTTATACCGAATTCCATGTTCTCATCTGTAGAGATTGAAAACTTTTCCCAACGCGATCGCATCCGTTTTTTTCGCCGCTATCAAATGCAAATTCCCCAGTCTGGGCAAATGCGCCACATACTCGAGCAAATTCGTCAGCTGGCAGCGAATAGCCCGCATGTTATTGATGAAACGATCAGCATCCGCTTTGAAACAATTACCGATGCAAATGCGATTTTGCGCATCGACCTTGGAGTGGATACCACTGATTTTCAGAAATTTCTGGCAGTCGTAGAGGAGCTGAATCTGGGTATCCTCGACATTGCGGATCAGGCCGGGACTCGCTTTACAGGGCCCGCCAGGCTAAATCTCGATCCCACTGGCAACGATTCAGAGTCCGGCGCCCTCGAATGAGCAAACCCAACGGAGCCATAAGCTCCCTGTTACCGGTAATAAAACTTCTCAGACCCTACAAGTTAAGGTTACTGGCGGCGAGTCTGGCACTGCTCTTTACTGCAGCCGCTACACTTGCCATGGGTCGTGGCTTACAGGTGCTTATTGACCAGGGATTTGGTGGCGACAGTGCGGACCTGAAGGACGCCATTTTTCTGATGCTCAGCATTGCCGCGGCCATCGCTGTCGGTACCTTCCTGCGTTTCTACCTTGTGTCATGGCTGGGAGAACGGGTCAGCGCCGATATTCGCAAAGCGGTTTTTGACAATATCGTGCGCCTGCACCCCGGCTATTTTGAAGCAAATCGTTCTGGCGAAATCATGTCTCGCCTAACCACCGATACTACGCTCCTGCAAACTATTATTGGCTCATCATTCAGCATGGCTCTGCGCAGCAGCCTGACCTTGATAGGCGCTCTGGTGATGATGGTGATCACCAACCTTGAACTCAGCTTGTACATCGCAGTGGGAGTGCCACTGGTACTGTTGCCCATTCTGATCTTCGGAAGACGCGTGCGGCGCCTGTCAAACCAGAGCCAGGACAGCATCGCCAGTGTCGGCAGCTATGCAGGTGAAGTGATACAGCACATCCGGGTGGTCCAGAGTTACACCCGCGAACCGTTTGAAAGCGAAGCATTCGCCGCTGAAGTTGAGCGCGCTTTTGCCATTGCCCGTCGCCGTATCCGCCAACGCGCCCTATTGATATGCGTGGCCATCCTGCTGATGTTTATCGGTATGTCGGCAATGATGTGGACGGGCGGGCAAGACGTTATATCGGGCCGCATGAGCGGCGGTGAACTGGGTGCTTTTGTTTTCTACGCCATCATGGTTGGATCCGGTGTCGCTACCATTTCCGAGGTCTGGGGCGAACTACAGCGCGCGGCAGGCGCAGCCGAGCGCCTGGTAGAACTTATTAGCACCCGCAGCCTGATAGCGGATCCTGGCGACCATAGCCTGCCGGGGAATAACCCAAAACCTGCTTTAGCGTTGGATAACGTCACATTTCGCTATCCCACCCGACCGGAGGTGGCCGCTCTGGAAAATTTCACCTTGCCCATTGAGGCGGGGCGTTCACTGGCCCTGGTAGGGCCTTCGGGCGCGGGCAAGTCTACAGTTTTCGAATTACTGCAGCGCTTCTATGATCCGCAATCAGGGTGTATCACCCTAGATGGAAGAAACATCCGAGAGCTGGGTCTCAGACAACTTCGAGAGCACATCGCTCTGGTGCCACAGCAACCGGCCCTGTTTACCGGCGACGTAAGTTACAACATTGGCTACGGTCGACCCGGTGCGACGCAGGAAGACATCGAGGCTGCCGCGCAAGCGGCACACGCCCATGAGTTCATCAACCAACTGCCCGAAGGCTACGCAAGTCATCTGGGAGAACAGGGGGTCCGACTTTCAGGTGGGCAACGCCAACGAATTGCGCTGGCCAGGGCTATTCTCAACGACCCTAAAATCCTGCTGCTTGATGAAGCCACCAGTGCTCTGGATACAGAGAGTGAATATCACGTGCAGCAGGCCCTGGAAAAACTGATGCAGAATCGCACTACCGTGATCATTGCTCATCGCCTGTCTACAATATTACATGCCGACTGTATCGCAGTAATGGACCACGGAAAGCTCATTGCCAGTGGCAGTCACGAGGAACTACTGCAAACCTGCAAGCTTTACCAACGACTGGCGCGCTTGCAGTTCAAGGATGAAAAAGACCTCAGCTAGCTGTTGAAACGACCCACCCGCATCTTGCGATCACCATTCACTCGCTGCAGGTCGTCAATAGTCTCACGAGAAATATCAATCATGTCTTCAATTAACTGGTAACCCAGTTTCATGTTGTTGAGAGTGCATTGGACTGGCGCACTGATCGGCGACTCTCTGAACTTCTCTCGGGAATCATCAAGCGCTGTACGCAGATGATCGCCAGCCGTTTCACGGGCAGTTTCATAGGCCAGTGACACGACTTCCAAAGACTCCATCAGGGCCTCTATTCCGACCCACTCCTGAACTACGCCCCGCTCTACCCGACGGCGAACTCCACGGCGCAGACGGCGGCTCATGTTGCGAAATTCGCGCTGCACACGAGGACCGAACACCGGCATGGAAACTGCGCGCAGCTCGTCGTCTTCAGACAATTCGCGCCAGTCCTCCAGGGACAGCACCGATTCGATATGGGGAAAAACCACTTTTTCTTCCACGTTCATGTGCTCATACATATGACCGATATACTCCCGACCTGCCCTGGCCAGGGTGGCCCCTTTCACTTCTCCCTCACGCCAGCGCTCAATGTCCTTGAGTAACTCCTGCCCGCGCCTGGCAGTAAAGTCATGATCGCGTTGTAAAGTATCTACGTCGTCTGCGGCTTTCTTGTCCAGTTCTGCAACCCTGCTGTAGATCAGGTCTTCCCGGGGATGATGGTAGCGATCGGGCCAGGTAGCCATGTAATCCATCACCTCAAACACCACGTGAGCATCCACTGATTCGCCAGCTTCAATTCCCTGTAATTGCTCAGAAAACAGCTGCATAACAGTGGCAATATGCCTATGCTCGGCGCGCAGTGCCTTCATCAGTGGTTGCTCTGGCGATTTAGTGGAACTCGTCTTGGGTTGCTTTTTTGCAGCCGCGCGATTGTAGCCTGCCTCGCTTTTGCTGGCCGCAGCTTGTTTTTTTGGCGTTACTTTCTTTCGCGTCGGAGCCTTCCTGCGGTTAACAGCGGGCTTCTTTGCTGGTGATTTTTTCTTTGCCACAGATTTTACCGTCGCGGCTTTAGTGGCAGTTGGCATGAGCACACTCCTTATCTTTCGTACCCTCAGAATAGGTGCCCAGCCTATCGGGTCCAAGCCTTACAAGCATTGATTTGGCGCATTAAATGGGCGCAAGCGACTTTAGCGTAAATTGATGAACCAGCAAGGATGAGCTACCAATGCGGCAAGAGCCCCTTCAACTAAAAGTCACAAAAACAAAAACGCCGACACTAGGCCGGCGTTTTCGAATTTACTAAATTGATCAGCTGAATTCCCTGATTAATCCACCAATCGACTCTTTTGCATCACCGAACAACATTCGCGTGTTGTCTTTGTAAAACAGTGGGTTCTCAATGCCGGCAAAACCAGAAGCCATAGAGCGCTTGAGCACGAACACAGTACGTGCATTGTCCACGTTGATTACCGGCATGCCATAGATCGGGCTGCCTTCATTTTCACGGGCGGCCGGGTTAACCACGTCGTTGGCACCGATAACAATAGCCACATCGACATTTTCCATGCGCGGGTTGATGTCATCCATTTCCAGCAGTTGGTCATAGGGAACATCGGCCTCGGCTAACAGCACGTTCATGTGTCCGGGCATACGACCGGCAACCGGATGAATGCCGAAGTTAACCTCAGCACCGTTTTGTTCCAGTAGTTCAGTCAACTCCTTCACCACATGCTGGGCCTGGGCCACTGCCATACCATAGCCAGGAATAATGGCAACGTTGCTCGCCGCTTCCAGTACATAGTAAGCATCGTCCACGGAGATAGGCTTGATCTCGCCCTCCACTTCGGTGGTGTCCTGCTTACCGCTACCGAAGCCGGAGAACAACACGTTAGACAGGGAACGGTTCATCGCCTTACACATAATTTGGGTCAGAATGATGCCAGAAGCACCCACCAGTGCGCCGGCGACGATCAGGATATTGTTATCCACCGCAAAGCCTGCGGCACAGGCCGCAAGTCCCGAATAAGAATTCAGCAGTGAAATTACGACGGGCATATCAGCGCCACCGATCGGAATTACTGCCATGATGCCAAAGACCAGTGCCAGGCCGATCACGACGAACAACCAGAGATCATTACCCGGGTTCATGCAAAACATGACCGATCCGCCAAGAATACCCAGCACGATCAGGCTGTTGACCACCTGCTGTCCGCTGAATTGGACCGCTCCAGAGCCGATAGTCTCGGAGAGCTTACCGTAAGCAATCAGGGAGCCAGTGAAGGTCATTCCACCAATGAGAATCGACAGGATAATGGTTACCAGGGTGAACGTTCCAGCTTCCGGTGATAACGCCGCCCAGCCCACCAGTAAGGAAGCCATGCCACCAAAACCGTTGAATAACGCGACCATCTCGGGCATCGACGTCATTTGAACCAAACGCGCAGCTGCTGCGCCAACAGCACCGCCGACAACGAAGCCGATCACGATGTACTGGAAGTCAACAATACCCTGGTCAAGCAAGGCCGCGACGATGGCTACCAGCATAGCTGTAGCTGAGATCATGTTGCCGCGACGGGCAGTTGCCGGTGAACCCAACTGTTTCAGGCCAAAAATGAACAGACCGCCAGACACGATATAGGCAAATTGAATCAAAATTTCCATTTCGGCTTAACCCTCCTTCTTTTTGAACATGGAGAGCATGCGATCGGTCACCATATAGCCACCGACCACGTTAATAGATGCCAGGGCAACAGCGCCGGCACCCAACCAATTAGCCAGGTCCTGCTCACCGGTACCGGCAAGGCTTATAGCGCCCACTACGGTAATGCCTGAAATAGCGTTGGCGCCGGACATCAGCGGAGTGTGCAAGGTGGCTGGCACCTTGTTGATCAGCTCAAAGCCCAGGAAGATGGTAAGCATCAGGATAAATGTCAGGAATATTTCTGCGGGTATCATTACTATGCTCCCCCTTCGACGATGTTTTTAATGGTGTCGTGCGTGATTTCGCCGCCGTGGGTAATAATGCAGCCGGGAAGAATATCGTCTTCAAAATCCACCACAAACAGGTGTTTATCTTCGCACCAGTTATCTTCTACCAGATTAAACAGGTTGGAAGAATACATTTGGCTGGCATCTCTGGCGACTTCGCCAGCGAGGTTACCTTTACCGATAATAGTAACGCCGGACCATTCAACTGTTTCATTGGGCACGGAGCCCTCTACATTGCCGCCGGTTTCGGCAGCCATGTCCACGATCACAGATCCTGGAGCCATGCCTTCAACCATATCTTGGGTCACCAGCACCGGGGGTTTGCGACCAAATACCTGCGCTGTAGTAATCACCACGTCAGATTTGGCGATCACATCCTTCTGCGCCTGGCGCTGGATATCGACCTGCTCCGGTGTTAACTCTTTGGCGTAGCCGTCGGCAGTCTCACCGGTTTCACCCAGATCTATCTCCAGGAACTTGCCCCCCAGGGATTGCACTTGCTCAGCAACCACTGGCCGAGTGTCGAAGGCCGTCACCCTGGCGCCCAGCCGTTTGGCGGTCGCGATTGCCTGCAGGCCAGCAACGCCTGCACCAATAACAAACACGTTAGCAGGCTTCAATGTGCCAGCCGGCGTCATCATCATTGGGAAGATACGTGGCAAAGCCATCGCGGCCTCCATCACCATCTGGTACCCGGCCAGGTTGGCCTGGGAACTCAGCGCATCCATCTTCTGGCTGCGGGTGGTGCGTGGAATCATCTCCATGCTGATAGCAGTGACGCCTGCTTCCTTGAACGCATTCACGAGCGCATGCTCATTAAAAGGGTCCAGATAGCTTATATGGATGCAGCCGCGCTTCATCAGGGCAATTTCTGATAGTTCAGGCTTACGCAGACGCAGCAACACGTCAGCACTGGAAAAAAGTTCATTACGGTCACCGGATAGCGTGGCCCCGACGTCGGTGTACTCTGCGTCGGTGAAACCGGAGCCGGTTCCCATGCCAGATTCGATGACCAGTTCGGCTCCCATACGTACCAATTTCTTGGCGACGTCTGGAATAATAGGCACCCGGTTTTCTCCCGGATGTGTTTCCCTGGGTATTGCGATGCGCATAACGGTTCTAGCTCCCCGTTGCTTGTGTGTTTCTTATCGACCGAGAATCGGCACTTGTTGAGCTGGCCTCTTGCGGACCCATACCCCTTTCACCCCACTGAAGTGGACGATTACTCTAGCACAGTGCCTTTGGTCTCGTGGTAATGACCAATATTCACCAGCTGAATTCGAAAGCAGTCTGTCATAGCGAGCACAAACCCTAACCAATTCGCAGAGGACTGGCTAATTTACGGACTTCGCAGCCTCAAACAATGGCGAGAGAGCCCAAAAATATAGACCAAATCGCCTAATAGCAGCGCCTCGCTGGGCCACCCGCTACCTGTAAGACCACCAGGGAGGCAGTAATTCGCGGTAGGCCGGCCACCCGTAGCGATTATCGATCAACAAAGCGCTGCCTCGATCAGTGTCTGTACGCACCACCCGCCCCAGGGCCTGGTCAACCTTTTGCATCGCTGGGTATAAATAGGCATATTCGAAGCCCTGCCCGTACACCTCCTGGTACCACTGCCGCAGTTGCTCGCGCTCTGCCCCCACCTGGGGCAGCCCTACACCGACGATCGCAACATTGGTGAGCAGAGCCCCGGGCAGGTCGATCCCCTCAGAAAAAACGCCACCTAAAATACAGAAGGCCACAACATGACGATGCCGTTCCAAAGCCGTAAAGAGACTAGCGCGGTCAGCCTCCGTCTGCTCTGGATGCTGCTGCCAAAGCAGCCGATCTGGCAAAGCAGAGCCACTGCCCTGCATGAGCTCGAGGGTAGTACGGAGGTAACGATATGATGGAAAATAAATAATGCTATTGCCTTTCGCTTCCGCCAAAAAAGCCGACAAGCGCTCAGCAAGCTGCGGCGCACTGGCCTCCCGCTGGCGATAGCGAGTGTCAATGGCGGTTTCCACTACCACGTCCAACTGAGCAGGCTCGAAAGGCGACGTCATGCGTCTGTAAACAGCCGTCTCATTCAGACCCAGCAGCTGCCCCATCCAGGACTGTGGCGATAGCGTGGCAGAAAACACCACCAGAGCATGTGACCTCTTGTGACTGTTGGACAACAGGCGTGACGGGTCAAGGCAATTCAATCTCAGCAGCAAGCCTTGTGGACCCTCCCCCCGCAGCAGTTCCAATCGATACTCATCACCCCAGTGCTCTGCAATACGCAGCCATTGCAGCACTGCAAAATAAAAGTTCATCAACTGCGGATTATGCGGTGCAAAGCGCACGTCGTCCGCCATGGCCACACCCACGGCAGCGACGAAATCTCCAAGACTGTTAATTAAGGTGACGGGCAAGCTACACCGCAGGTCTTGTTCCGGCCAGTCTTGCTTTTGTAAAGCGAGCATGGCGCGATTCACTTTCTCCAGAGAGCGCTTTACCACCGGGGAAGATACTTTTTTTACGCGCATCAGCTCAGCCTTACCCAACTGGCCGCTATACATTCCCCTGGCCCGCTCAGGCAGATTGTGCGCCTCGTCAACCAACACGGTCCAGCGCCGCTGGTCTTGCTCCATCATGCGACCAACGCCCGCATAAAAACTGAATACATAATGCGCGTCAGCAATAAGAACATCGACCCAGGGCATTAAGTCCATCGCTAATTGATAGGGGCACACCTCGTGCCGTCTCGCTATAGACTCTATCTCTTGCCGCCGCAGAATTCCGTCCTGCACGGCCTCGATCATCGCCGCGGGCAAACGGTCGTAATACCCTTTTGCAAAGGGACAATCATCGCCATGACACGCTTTGCCCGGAGAGAAACAAATCGACTCTTTAGCAGTGAGGCTGAGGCTACAAAGCTGCAATCCACGCTCGCTCATTAAACTCAGGGAATCCTCTGCAGTGCGGCGCCCGACCGTTCGCGAAGTCACAAATACGATAGCTTCATGCTTCTGAGACGCCATAGCCTTGAGCGCTGGATACAGCACCGCAGCTGTCTTGCCGATACCAGTGGGAGCTTCCACCATCAGCTCGCCACCCTGATCCACACACTTGTAAACAAGTTCAGCTATGTCTCGCTGACCCGAGCGAAACTGCCCGTGCGGAAACTTAAAGCTTTCAAGGCTACGCTGCCTGCTGTTTCTCTCGCTGGCCAATAGCGAAAGCCAATCTGAAAATAAAGCCAGGGTCTCAAGCAGGTAGGCGTGCAGTTCCGCCCGGTCATAGTTCCGAGACATATTGAACTCTTCATCGCTATCGATATTAAGCCAGGTAAGACGCACTTGCAGGCAATCTAAATCGTGTTGGATAGCCACCAGAGCGGCATAGATGCGCGCCTGCGAGTAATGTAACTCCTTGACTGCAGCAGGGATGCTTGCCGCATCTACCCGGCAGGTCTTGATCTCTTCGACAAGTCCCCGGGCGAGATCGACCCCATCAGCCCGGCCACGCAAGTGCAAATTGATTCCCTGCTCACAGTGAACAAAATTCACAGGGTACTCTCGCTGGTAGGACTCTGGGCGTCTGCGATAGATTCGGCCGTGACCCTCTATACCCTGTTCAGCACTGGGCGAGGGTGTATAACGATGATCTATGTCACCACTGCGATGGCAAAACGCCACCAGGTCGCGGACATTGACACCGAACTCAAGCATCCGCCCAGCGCACCCACACGATTGATGCCGGAATATCCTCTTGCTGGAAAAATCGTAACCAGCGTTTCTGGCTATCCTGCAGCGCATCACCCGGACCTTTTACTTCAATCATCTGGTAATCGCCGGGCTCGGTCCCGAGAGCGAGCAGGTCGGGAAAGCCACGGCGATTTTCTCTGGGATCGAACAACATGCGTCGCCAGATCGCCAGCAAATCATTCTTGGGAATCACCGAACTCGCCGCAGCCACTAAAGGTTCATTCAGATATTTCCAGCTTATCCAGCGGCACTGGTAATCGTGATACAAACGCCAACAGCGCGGCAGCTCCTCGGCAAGATCCAGCGCTTCCAATTCAAGCAAGCGCTCATCAATCAGTTCCTGCCGGCTGGATCTGAATGTCTGTTCATACATATCTGCTGGCACGCTCTGGAAACGATTGTTAAAAGCCCCCGCCACCGGCGCAAATATCTGCTGCCAAAATGCGAGGCCGAACAATGCATTCATCAGCCTGTTCTCAACATAATGCACACCCTGCCAATCGCAGGACAGTGCCCGAGCAACCTGCTTTTCCACCCCCAGCTCCGATCGCGATAACACCAATTCGGCTTCAACAAAGCTGTCACGCGACCGCACGATCTTTGTTCCCTCCAGTTTGCGCAGCAGACGTGAACCAATTCTCTGCGCCGCGTCCCGCTCATCCTCACACCAGGGTTCAACTTCAATAGCCTGACACAATGCCAAGGCTTCGCGATGCTCCCCCACGCGCTCCAGCAATCTCGCCTTTCGCTCTCTGGCCGGATGCAACTGGCTGACCGCGTATAACCTGATAGCCGTGCCATCGTGCCCGTCCCTCTCCAATTGCCTCGCGAGGCCATTGCACAGACGGCACCAACGCCGCTGACTGGTGACATATCGAGGTGACTCTGCCAACAACTCATTGGCGAACTCCAACATGGATGAGGCGTGGCTTTCTTCCTGGAGCAGCTTCCATCGCTCGGTACGTTCAATACAGGTCAGGTACTCTTCCAATTCACGCCTACCGGGAAACAAACGCCGGGAACGATCCAGACGATAAGGGTAATAGCGGGCAACGCCCAAATCGCTCAGTACAAAGTCGGTCATGCCTTGATAATGATTGCCAAAAAACAGCAGCTGCATCAGTTCTACTATTGACACATGAGCGGGTGCAACCACACGCTGACCGTCGAAGGCCAGCAACGCCGACAAACCCTCTTGCTCAGCAATCTGCGCCAGCAAATCTGCCTTACTACCCGCTCCCAACGAGAATATCGTAGCCAGTTCACTGCGGGTACAAAGGCGGCCCAACTCTTCAGACGACAGACGAGAGGCCTCCAACAATAACCCGCTATCCAGCAATGCGTTTAGCGCGGCTTTTATATCGTCCAGTTCTGGGTAATTGAGACGCCTTTCACGAAACCAGGGGCCCACTCGCGACACCAGGCGCACATACAAGCACTGGCCAGCGAACGGCAGTTCGCGATAAGTGTTTAAAAATTCCAGCTCATCGGCGATGAGAAGGTCGCTATAGAGGTCCTCAACCGTATCCAGCAACTGGAGAAAGTTGTCGCGGTAGTAATAGAGAGACAATTCAGGCAAGCCACTAGACCTAGGTTCGTCGGCTAGCGAGGTTCTAGCAAAATTAGTCGAGACCGGTCGGCAAGGGCATAAATCAAGCCGTCCGGCCCGACCTCGACATCGCGTATACGCATCCCCAAATCGCCGAGTAGGCGGGTTTCCCCGGCAATCGTGTCATCTGAGTTAAGTTCCAGCCGATTAATGCGAGTGAGCCGCATACTCGACACCAGCAGTGAAAAACCCCAGCCCGGGTAAGTCTCTTCAGCGTAAAAAGCGATCCCTCCAGTAGCCAATGAAGGGGAGTAGTAAATCAGCGGTTGCTCCATACCCTGTTTTTGGGTGCCTTCTCCAATCTTGCCACCTCCATATTCTTCGCCGTAGGTGATCACCGGCCAGCCATAGTTTGCACCAGACCTGAGAATGTTGATCTCATCGCCACCCTGAGGTCCATGCTCAGAAACCCATATCCCCCCGGTAACTGGATGACGAACAATGCCCTGGGGGTTGCGATGGCCGTAGCTAAAAATTTCAGGCAGCGCATTGGCCTGGCCCACAAAAGGGTTATCCAGTGGAATACCCCCGCTCTGAGTCAAGCGAATCACTTTTCCTGCATGGCTCAGTAAGCTTTGGGCCGCGGCCCTATTGCCACGATCACCGACCGTAATATAAAGATGCTCACCATCAAGCAGCAGGCGCGAACCAAAGTGTCGTCGTTCGCGATAGGCGGGTCGCGCGGTATAAAGATTCTCTACGTCCACCAGCGCGGCGTTCTTCAGTCTGCCGCGGCTCACTCGAGTGCTGAAGCCATCGCCCACCGCCACCGAGTAGCTGAAGTAAACCCATTGATTGCGTTCAAAATCCGGATGCACCAATACATCCATCAACCCCCCCTGCCCTTCATTCGCCACCGTGGGGAGCCCGCTAATTTCCTGAGTAGACCAGCTGCCGGGGGTCACCAGCTTCATGGTTCCCGGCTTTTCCGTCAGCAGCAAACTACCATCGGGTAAAAAGTCCATTCCCCAGGGCTCTTGTAACCACTCCAGTAACGTGCGGACGCGAATCTCAGTGGGCTCACCAGGACCACTAAGGCTAGACTTCGTTTCCAGGACAGCTGCGTTTTGGGCAGGGCCGTCGTTGGGGAGTGCACAGCTCATCAAACTGAATACGGCCAGGCTCACCAGCAGATTTTGAGAGAATCGGAAAATCGAGGTCATGCAGAGTCCAGAAATCGGGAGGTACGCGGCCGCTTATATTACGACATCACTGCTCTGCTGTCAGATACCTGTGGGTCTCGGACGCTGTACCGACAGCTCGATTTAAGGCATTCTGAACGCGTTTTAATGATGCCCCGAAAACCAACGGAGATAACTCTTAAGTGAGCGAAAACAATAATATAAGTCCTGTGCAGGCGCTGATTCCCATTGTCTTCCTGGTGTTAATGCTGGCTTGCTCTGTCTATCTTTTCGGCTCTGACTCATCTTACGGTGCAAATCAGATCGCGCTCGTATTGGCAACTTGTGTAGCTGCACTGGTCGCCCGCAGTAACGGCATGGGCTGGCGGGAAGCTCAAGACGGCATCATTCATGGCATCGGGGTGGGCCTTGGCCCTACTCTCATCCTGCTTAGCGTTGGCATGCTGATCGGAACCTGGATTTTATGTGGCACGGTTCCGGCAATGATTTACTACGGAGTCCAAATTCTGGACCCCAGCATTTTTTATGCTGCCAGTGCTGCAATATGCGCCATCGTAGCAGTAAGTATTGGCAGCTCATGGACAGTGGCTGGCACCCTCGGAATTGGCCTCATGGGCATCGCTGGCAGCTTTGAGCTCTCTCCCGCCATCACCGCCGGGGCAATTATCTCCGGCGCCTATTTCGGCGACAAATTGTCGCCCATGTCAGACACCACTAACCTGGCGGCAGCAGCGGCAGGCGTCGATTTGTTTGAACACATTCGTCATATGCTGTGGACAACCGTGCCAAGCTTCAGCATAGCCCTGTTAATTTTCGCCATGATCGGAAGCTCGGAAGGCGCAACTCCGGAGCAAATTAACGCTCTGCAACAGTCGCTAACCACTGAGTTTGAGATTGGTCTGCACCTGTTGTTACCACTGGCTCTAATGCTGTTCCTGGTGTTCAAGCGATTCCCCGCATTTCCCTCCATTGTTATCAGCGCCCTGACAGGTGCTGTCTTTGCGGTGTTGTTCCAACCCGAGCAAGTACAAAAGCTCGCGGGCGATAGTACTGATCTAGCCCATGGTTTTGTGCTCATAAAAGGTATCTGGATAGCTTTGTTTGATGGTTATGTTTCCAACAGCGGTGATGAGTTCCTGGACGCGCTGCTGAGCAAGGGCGGCATGAGTTCGATGCTCAACACTGTATGGCTGATTATCAGCGCCCTGGGCTTCGGCGGCGTGCTGGAGCGCACAGGCATCCTCAGCTACCTGCTGAATCTGGCACTGCGCGGTGTTAAAAGTGTTGGATCACTGATCACCACAACAGTCCTGACCTGTATCGGAACAAACATCCTGGCCGCAGACCAGTTCATTGCCGTGGCGCTGCCGGGTCGCATGTACAAGGACGCATACGCCAAAAAAAATCTGTCTCGCCTGAACCTGTCACGCACCCTTGAAGACTCCGCAACCATGACATCCGCGTTGATTCCCTGGAATACCTGCGGCGCTTACATGTCGGCCACCCTGGGAGTAGCAACATTCAGCTATGCACCCTATGCGTTCTTCAATTTATTGAGTCCGCTTATCGCGATCGCCTATGGCTATTTCCATTTTGCCCTGAAGCCGGCCTCTTACGATCAGAACGACATCGACAGCGCTCAAACAACGTGAACCCCGATTCCCTCAGCTGGGATTATCCTGCGCCCTTCACTCAACGATCCATCGTCTTGCCAGAGGATATTGATGGGCTGGAACACACTAACAACACGGTTTACGTGAAGTGGTGCGAGCAGGTGGCCTGGGCCCATTCAGTTTCCCTGGGACTGGATCTCGATACCTACCGCAGCCTGGATCGGGCGATGGCAATCACTCACAGTGAATACCATTACCTGCAGGCATCCCGGGCAGGAGATGAAGTCGTTGCGGGTACCTGGATCGTCAGTTGGGACAACAAGCTCACCATGCAGCGGCGTTTTCAGGTAACCCGGATCAGCGATGGAGCTTGCCTGCTGCGAGCCGGTATGCGCTTCGCCTGTATTGAAATTTCCAGTGGTAAGCCCCGGCGATTGCCAAAGGAGTTCGTGACGGGTTACGGACCCGCGGTGCTGAACTTGAATGAAAATGCACTGGTAAGCTAGATTCGCGCCCAGTCAAAAGCCAAAACCTGACGAATATCCTCACTACCGGTGAGCAACATCAACAGGCGGTCAAAACCCAGAGCCACCCCCGAGCATTGCGGCATGCCAGCCTCCAGGGCAGCCAACAGACGTTCATCCATAGGCTTCTCGTCTAGGCCAGTATCGCGCCTGCGAGTATTATCTTCCTGGAATCGGCGACGCTGCTCAGCAGAATCGGTAAGCTCAGAATATCCATTGGCCAGTTCCAGGCCGTCCACATAAAGCTCAAAACGCTGCCCCAACAGCTGTCCATCCTTTTCCACGATGCTCGACAGAGCAGCCTGGGAGGCGGGGTAGTCGTAAACAAAGCACAGTCCACGGGCCGCAAGGCGGGGCTCTATCAGGTGGCTCATCAGCAAATCAAGCCACAGGTCCTTGTCGCCATCAAGAGACCCCAAATCCAATTCCTGTTGGGCTCTTAAACGCAGGTTTGCCAGACTCGCTGTCAATGGATCCAGACCCAGCTCGGCGAGGAACAAGTCCCGGTAAGTAATGTACTGCACCGGCTTTTCACCCAGGCAGGAACACACTAGTTCGGCGACCTCACGCATAAGTTGATGATAATCATGGTCAGGTCGATACCATTCCAGCAGAGTAAACTCGGGATTGTGACGGACGCCAGCCTCGCCATCACGAAAGGCTTTCGTGAGCTGGTAAATCGGACCGCTGCCGGCAGCAAGCAAGCGTTTCATTGCGTACTCGGGTGAAGTCTGTAAATAGTGAGGGGAGTGCAGGGAACTGCCGCGCTCTACAATCAGGGGCTCTATTGCGGGGTCAGTGACCCCTGCCGAACACAGCAGGGGAGTCTCTACTTCAAGCACATGCCTTGCTGCGAAGAACCCGCGTATGGAGTCTAACAGGGCCGCCCGGGCCCGCAACATAGGCAGGTTTGCGGAGGGCTGCCAATTCATCAGGAGTCAGGACTTGCTTGCGCGGCCCTGATACTCACCGGTACGAGTATCCACACGGATTATTTCTCCCTGACTCAGGAACAGGGGCACCTTGACCACCGCTCCGGTACTCAGGGTGGCGGGCTTACTGCCTCCCTGGGCGGTATCTCCCTTCAGACCGGGGTCTGTTTCAGTGATTTCCAATTCCACAAAATTAGGGGGCGCTACTGACAAGGGGCTATCGTTATAGAGGGTGACTTCACAGCGCTCCTGCTCCTTGAGCCACAGATGGGTATCGCCCACGGCTTTTTCATCCGCCTGGTACTGCTCAAACGTATCGGGTTCCATGAAATACCAGAATTCGCCATCGTTATAAAGATACTCCATGGTCCGGTCCATCACATCGGCGCCTTCCAGAGACTCACCGGACTTAAAAGTTCGCTCCCAAACGCGGCCGCTGTTCAGGTTACGCAGCTTGACCCGATTAAAAGCCTGGCCTTTACCGGGCTTTACAAACTCGTTGTCTAAAATGCTACAAGGTTCGCCATCCAGCATAACCTTGATGCCGGACCGAAGTTCGTTGGTTGAATAGTTCGCCATGTTGCTACCGTTTACGCTGGGCTGAAAAAGGGCGCTAATGATACCTCAGAGAACGGGAATTAGGGAGATTTGGATTATTGCCGCTGGCAGTTGCGCGGGAAAGTGAGCTAGTCTTAAAAAAAGCCACCTGGGAACATGTGACCAGATGAAGGACCATAGGCTATGGAAACTGAAACTCCGATAAAATTGAAGATACCCAAACAGGATTTGCACAGCTTCGACCTGTTTCACACTGACATCAGTGCGGCGCAGGAGTGGGTGCGGGATTTACCTATGGCAGACCCAAAAGTGGTCGCCCAGAAATTACTTTCCGCGGTCAGCGAGCTCAATCGCTACAGCCTGCCTCCAGAGCAGCGCTTTGCCATCCTTGAATCGCTGGCAAGCAAGTTAAACGTCACACTTACCAATCTAAACCGACACTTCCTGAATCAGCCCCTGGTCATGCCAGAGGAACCACGGCAACTGGCAAAACTGACCGATGCCTTGCAGGGCCAGTTCTGCACTGCCTATTCCATCGTCGCGGCCGAAACGCTAGCCCAACGTGACAATGTTCGAGATACCAATCCGGCCAAACTGGTTTGTGAAGCCACGCAGCGAGCGCTGCACTTTGCTGGCCTCAATATCCTGCTGACCTTTCAGTTGAATCAACCGGTAGCGTCGAGTGGCTGGCTTACGCTGCACCAACTCTACTCACTCGCGGAACATCAAGGCCTTTCAAGCCTGCCGGTAAACACCCAGGCCGGCGCAGTGACCACGATCAACGCGAGCTATCTGCAATCCATGCTGCTGGGCTGCTGTAAACCCAACCAACTTCGCCAATCAGACCTGGCTGCCGTCAAGGGCGCGCTCGACGAGTGGAGCGACCAACTGCAGATTAGCCCGACCGGAAGCCCCGATAGCCTCTTCCTGATTGACCTGCAAAGCGACCAGCCACCGATTTACAGCTCGCTAGGCAACGCGGGCAACGGACAGTGCCGCCACATTGATACAGGCAAGCTGATCAACCACCTCAAGCAGCAAAAAGCGTTGGACGATGATCAGGGAAAATCGGGTTTGAAGCTAAAGTCAGGCCTTACATTGCCTGCCAATATGCTCAGCCATATGATAGATGCCCTGGGCAACATGAGTATGCGCAACTTCAACCGAGTGCGCGCGAACGCTCCGCTAGCAGTCAGCATTGGCCTCGGGGCCGCGCATTTCCGCGCAGCCGGAGAACGTAATTTCGGCAAACTGCTCTACGGCGACGACTACCTCCCCGAACCCTCGGATCGAGTCGCCACCAACCCCTTTTTACAAACAAACGACTCTGACAGAGACGCATGGAGCCAGGCCAAACCGGAAGAGGATTATGTTCGAGAGCAGGCTGTCAGTGAGATCGACGCTGCACTCACCCACAACATCGACCTCGACGAGAATACCCGGCAGGCGATTGAAAAATTCGGCCCTAACGTGCCAGAAGACCCGGAGGTGCCGGTTTATCAGGTGGAGCTCGCCAATGTCAGCCCCGGCGGCTACTGCCTCAACTGGTGCGAGGACTTACCGAGGGAGATGCGCGCCGGCAATATTGTTGCGGTGCAGGAGGAACACAGCGACAGTTGGGCTATCGCGGTAATACGCTGGGTCAGCGCCCTGCAGGACTCGCACACGCTGGTCGGCCTGGAGCTTTTGAGCCCCCGATCAACGGCCTACGGCGCCCAGGCTCACAAGAAAACGGGTGCACTTTCTGAGCCACAGCGGGTTCTACTGCTGCCAAAAATCCAACTGGTGGGCCAACCTCACACTCTGATTACCCCCAGAGCTGGGTTTCGGGAACAACAGAAAGTTTCCCTGTTACGTCACGGCGAAAAGTCTCTCGTGCAGTTGACCCGACAAATCTCATCCACCGCGAGCTACGCCCAGTTCGATTTTCGCTATATCAAGCAAGTAGATGGGGAACTGGCGGAGAAAAAACATGAACCATTGGATGCACCCTTTGATTCCCTGTGGAACAAAATCTAGCCGCTGCGAAGGCTAGCTGTGCTGTTGATAACGATCGCTAAAGCCCAAAAGATAAAGAATTGCATCCAGGCCGAGCGTCGAGATTGACTGTTCGGCAGATTGCTTCACTAAAGGTTTGGCGCGAAAAGCGATGCCCAGACCTGCGGTACTCAACATCGGCAAGTCATTGGCTCCATCTCCCACTGCAATGACCTGCTGTAAGTCTAAGCCCTCGTCGTCAGCCAATCGACGCAACAATCGGGCTTTGCGCTCTCCGTCGACGATTTTCCCGGTGACCCTGCCCGTGACCTTACCATTTTCGATGTCCAACTCATTGGCGTGGACATAATCGATGCCAAGCTTTTCCTGCAGGTAATGGGCAAAATAGGTGAAGCCTCCCGAGAGAATCGCCGTCTTGTAGCCCAGCGCTCGGAGCGTAGAAATCAGGTGTTCCGCGCCCTCAGAAATCTTCAGCTCGCCGGCAATTTGCTGCAAAGCGCTTTCCTCCAGCCCTCGAAGCAACGCCACACGCTCACGAAAACTCTCAGAGAAGTCGATTTCCCCACGCATCGCTCGCTCAGTAATAGCGCTGACTTGTTCACCCACGCCAGCCCGGGCAGCGAGCTCGTCAATGACTTCCGCTTCTATCAAGGTTGAATCCATATCAAAAGCCACCAACCTACGATTACGGCGGTACATATTGTCCTGCTGAAAAGCCAGGTCTACTTCCAGCGCAGACGCCACCTCTAGCAAATCGCGCCGAAATACGGATGAATCAGACAGAGGGCCACGTATTGAAAACTCCACACAGGCCTTGGAAAGCGCTGGCAGGTCTCCCAATGGAATTCTGCCAGAAAGCCGATTTATGCTATCTATGTTAAGCCCGTGGCGCGACACAACTTCAGTGACGCGAGACAATTGGTGGGCTGTTATTTTTCTTGCCAACAAGGTCACAATGTAGCGCGCCCTGCCTTGGGCGTTCACCCATTCAGCATAGCTACGCTCTTTAACCTCGCTTATTCTCGCCTGCATTCCCTGCTGGGCCACACAGCGCTCTACATCGCTGGTGACCTGGTGGCGATCACACTGATCAGGGATTTCAGCCAATACCCCCATAGACAATGTAGCGTGAATAACCGCCTGGCCTATGTCGAGAATGTTAACCCCGTGGACAGCGAGGATTTCGGTGATCCCGGCAGTCACCCCGGGGTGATCTTCGCCCGAGATGGTGATCAACAGTATTTGGCTCAAAGGTTTTTCCAGCGCGTTGGAAGGGACTCCTATTCTACTACCGGGCAAGGATAAAAACACCCGCTGACAGCAGGACTGGTTTATACTGGCCGGAGTTTCCACTGCGGCAATCCGACGTGCTAAACCGCTTTCACAATGCTCCACTCAGTCAGCAGATCGCAACACTAGCAGCAATACTATGCCTGTTGGTTAGCCTCGCATTGGTGATCCTGGGAGCAATTTCAAGTAAGCACTTACAGAACCAACAGCAGCTGGAGTTCGGCAATGCGCTGGCTCACCAAATCGCTCGTCGGGTCAGTGTGGCCCTGGAGACAGGCGACCTGCTAAGCATAACCGCCTCCCTGCAGCGCTTTGTGGAGACGTCTTCCGCTGAAAAGGTGACCATCTTCGATGTCGAGGGCAAAACCTTGGGTGAAGCTGGCCACAGCAGCGGGCAGTATCTGAGTCAGCACCGGGCATCCGTGCGCATAGAATCAGATATCGCTGGCGAAGTGCTGGTCACTGTCAGTGCGGCCTCCTCGGCTGCCGCCCATCAAAGGTTTGTCCTCAGCCTGCTGGGTTTGTCGATACTACTGAGCTTGACTGTCTATGGCGTCGGCCTGCAGTTGGGTAGGCGTTTGGGCAACCGAGTCAGTAAGCTCGCCAGTACTTTGGCCCTGGATGAAACGCCTGCCAGCGGCAACAGCCCCAATGAACTCTCGCTGCTCGAATCAAGGGTTGCATCGCTGCCGATGGATTTGCTGCGCACCCGCAACGACATCGAAGCACGGGAAGAAAATTATCGTTCAACCGCAGTGCTGCACTTACACCTGGACAGCCTGGCGGACTATGTCGATACGCTGGACGAGCAGTCTTTGCAGCGCTATACAGACCGCCTGCACCAGGTGGTCTACGCATCATCGGGCTTTTACGGGGGAGACCTGCACGTCAGCCGTCAGTTTGCCCTGACCGTGTATTTTAGTGGCCCCAATAACGCTGGCAGCGCCGCTTTTCGCGCAGCATCCTGTGCCTGGCTGGTCCAAGCGGTCAGCGGTGAGCTGGAGCAGGTCATGCCGCTGTCCATGAAAATCTCCATGGCCATCTCCCAGAGTGAATTGGGGATGGGCGACAGCAAAGATATCTACCCGGGCCTTTATATGCAGCATACACTGGACGAATTACAGACTGTGTGTGCCAGCAAACCGCCCAAGCTGCTGCTGTCACCAACCGTTCGCGAGGACACAGACATCGAAGGTCGCCTGCAGCTCCAGGCGACAGAAGTCATGGACTATTGGATGCTGGAAAGCTTTGCCGGCCCTTATCAGGACCTGCTGGAGCGGCAATTACGGCTCATCTTGAAACGCCTGATGGACCCCGCGCTTATTTAGACACGCTTAAAGCGTCGCAATATCGAACAGCCTGATCAGCTCTCTACCAACATAGCATCTACTTTCTGGAATCCTCGTGGCAACTTATTGCCGCGGCGTCCGCGCTCTCCACAGTAGTGCTTCAAGTCACTGAACTTAAGCTTATGGTGGCGTTTGCCGGCGTAGACGACCAGCGTATCTTTGTCGGTTAGCACCTGCACTGCAATCACAAATTCTTCCCGCGACTGCACCCTGGCAGTAGGAATACCGATAATTTTGTTGCCCTTGCCCCTGGCCATTTGTGGTAAATCCTCCAGTGGAAATACCAGTAGTCGACCCTCGTTGGTGACCGCGGCAACCCATGCGCCCTCAGCTTCGCTGATCGCCGCCGGCTGCATGACGCCACTACCCTTCGGCAGATTTAGTGCGCCCTTACCCGCTTTATTCTTGGTTTGCAGTTCGCCCAACTTAGCCACGAAGCCATAGCCAGCATCCGAGGCAAGCAAATAGAGATCGCCCTCGTCACCCATCATCAAGCCTTCGAAGGTTGCCCCTGATGGAGGATTGATCCGCCCGGTCACAGGCTCACCTTGACCGCGAGCAGAGGGCAAGTTATGTGAGGGTACCGTGTAGGCTCTGCCCGTCGAGTCGAGAATCACAGTGGGCTGGTTACTGCGACCCTTGGCGGCCATTTTAAAGCCATCACCCGATTTGTAACTGAGCGAGGAAGGATCAATATCGTGGCCTTTGGCTGCGCGTATCCAACCTTTTTCGGACATCACGACAGTGATCGGATCAGCGGTCATCAGATCCAGCTCACTGAAGGCCTGGGCTTCATCTCTCGCCATAAGAGGCGAGCGACGGTCATCACCAAACTTTTCGGCTACCGACTGCAGTTCTTTCTTTATCAGCGTCTTAAGGCGGGCGGCGCTCCCCAGGATGGTCTGCAGCTGATCACGCTCAACCTCCAGCTCGTCCTGCTCGCCACGAATTTTCATTTCTTCAAGCTTGGCCAAATTACGCAGCTTCAGATCAAGAATAGCTTCCGCCTGTACATCAGAAATGCCAAAGCGCTTCATCAGCGCAGGCTTGGGCTTGTCCTCAGTACGAATAATGTGGATCACTTCATCGATATTGAGGAAGGCCACCAGATATCCATCGAGGATGTGCAGTCGGCGCAAGACCCGCTCGAGACGATACTCCAGGCGACGGCGAACTGTCTCAGTACGAAATTTGAGCCACTCCTTGAGAATACGGTCCAGTCCCTTTACGCCGGGCCGACCATCAATGCCAATCATGTTCAAATTGACCCGATAGCTGCGTTCAAGATCAGTCGTGGCGAAAAGGTGATTCATCACAGCTTCCACTTCCACCCGATTCGAGCGCGGCACAATCACTAATCGAGTTGGGTTTTCGTGGTCGGATTCATCACGCAAGTCAGCCACCATGGGCAACTTCTTGGCCTGCATTTGGTGGGCAATTTGTTCCAGGACTTTGGACCCGGATACCTGGTGGGGCAAGGCGCTAACCACAATATCTGGGCCGTCCTTTTCCCATACAGCGCGCATTTTCAGTGCACCACGCCCGGTCTCATACATCGCCATGATGTCTTCTCGCGGGGTAATGATCTCCGCATCGGTTGGAAAGTCCGGTGCCTGCACATGCTCGCAAAGCTCAGCAACACTCGCCTTAGGCGACTCGAGCAAGTGAATAGTGGCGGCCACCACTTCCCGCAAATTGTGCGGCGGAACATCAGTGGCCATACCAACAGCAATACCCGTGGTGCCGTTGAGCAACACATTAGGCACCTGAGCTGGCAGCACCGTGGGCTCATCCATAGTGCCATCGAAGTTTGGCGACCAATCAACCGTACCCTGGCCAAGCTCAGACAGCAGCACGTCGGCATAAGCAGTGAGACGCGATTCGGTGTAACGCATTGCAGCAAAGGACTTTGGATCGTCCGGCGAGCCCCAGTTACCCTGCCCGTCTACCAGTGGATAGCGATAGCTGAAATTCTGCGCCATTAACACCATGGCTTCATAGGCAGCGCTGTCACCGTGTGGATGGAACTTACCAATAACATCGCCCACGGTACGTGCTGACTTCTTGAACTTGGCGGTAGCCTTCAGGCCCAGTTCGCTCATGGCGTATACGATTCGCCGTTGAACGGGCTTCAGGCCATCCCCAACATGAGGCAAGGCCCGGTCCAGGATCACATACATGGAATAGTCCAGGTATGCCTTTTCCGCATAGGTTTTGAGCGACACCTGTTCGATGCCGTCCTCGTCGATTTCGATTACGTCTGTCATGTTGTTTCCGTTGGATTGATCGCCGTCGCGACGGCGAAAATACTACTCAGCCCTGCAAGCCCACCAGCTTTTCGTTCAAATTGACAATGGAGTTTGCCATATCAATTAACAGACTATGAATGGTAGAGGGGTTTCTTTTGATCAGTTCGGTGAACTGCTCCTTAGGGACCTTCACTATTGAACAGGTGGTCTTGGCACGTACAGTGGCACTGCGATCAGCGTGGGTCAATGCCGCCATGGCACCAAAAATTTCTCCCTCACCAATACTACCTACAATGACGTCGTCCACTACCACTTCTGCCGTGCCGGCAGACATGTTAAATACATAGTCAGCGCGCTCGCCCTGACGAATGATAATGTCACCCGCCTCATAGACTTCAAAGCCAGGTGTTGCATCCGTCTGCTCTTGAATATTGGCGGCAGTAATACGCAACATCAAACCTGAATACGTCACTAACAGGCGGGTCCACAATGTTGTAGCTTCCTGGTCATTAAACACGCGCCGCATAAACTCCAGGGCAGGGTAACTACCAAGCCTTGCTCCTGCATCAGAGCCATAAAAAACCGCAGCGTTCTTATCGTTCGTCCCTGCTATATCCGGTAACAAAATATCACCTTCTTCCAGCAGGAAGACCGTCTTTTCCTGATAGCGAGCACAAACTGCGCCCCGTTCCACCACGTAGAACTGATTGCCGTCAAAACCACGGAAGTTACCACTGGCGGTGGCCTCGACCTCCACCGGAATAGCGGGCATATTGACCACTTCCAGCAGTGCGCTGACCAGTTTTTTGTACTGTTGGCCCAAAATAGCAAAATCCGGGGAAAGCTCGGCGGTCGCCAGCATCAGTTTCTCTCTTGTGCCGACAGCTGTCTCCACTGCCGGGCGTTATCATCATCGCTGCAGAACTTCCCTGTCCCTGCAACCAATTGCCCCCTATAGTAGCAACTTCTCCCTATCGGGAGAAAGACCATACCAAGGAAAAGGAGAATCTAAAGCATGTCACTGCGCTGGCAACTAGCGAGTTTCGACGAATTGAGCAGCAGAGAACTTTACGCGGCCTTAAAGCTCAGGCAGGAAGTGTTTGGAGTCGAGCAAACCAGTCTCTATGTGGACCCCGACGGGCTGGATCTGGAGGCCATCCACTTCGCCTGTTGGGAAGATCAGCTGTTGTTGGGATACCAGAGATGCCTGCCTCCCGGACTACAGGAGAAAGAAAGCACCCTGGGGCGGATCGTGGTCGCACCGGCTGCCCGCGGTCGCGACCTTGGGCGCGAGCTGGTACGCAGGGGAATAGCACACAACCTGCAGCGCTGGCCGCACAGCGATATCCGGATTCATGCCCAGGCTCACCTGGAAAAATTTTATAAGGAACTGGGATTTAGTACCGATGGGGGCATCTACGACCTCGACGGTGTTCCCCACCTGGAAATGGTGTTGAGTAATCCCAACAGTAGCGCTGACTAAACCTCAAGCATAAAAGTCACGGGGCCATCATTGGTCATACTCACTTGCATGTCGGCGCCAAATTGCCCGGAGGCCACCTCAGTATGGCGCTCAACAAGCGCTTGTAACATGGCATCGTAAAGTAATTGCGCCTCTGCAGGAGGCATGGCGGAGGAAAAACTGGGGCGCAGCCCTTTGCGGGTATCAGCGGACAAAGTGAACTGGGAGATCAGCAGCACGCCCCCGGATACATCCGTTACCGAGCTGTTCATTTTTCCCTGCTCATCAGCGAAAACCCGGTAAGCCAATAGCTTATCCAGCATACGCTGGGCCGCAGCATGATCATCGCCTTTGTCCAGACCCAGCAAAACCAGCAGCCCCAGCCCGATATCGCCAACGACCTCACCGGCAACCTCAACCCGAGCGCTACTAACGCGCTGGATCAGGGCCTTCATCAGACGCGGCCAGCCCGCCGACGCTCATGCTCTTGCAATAACTTTTTGCGAACGCGGATGCTTCCGGGTGTCACTTCCACCAGCTCATCGTCTTCAATAAACTCCAGTGCCTGCTCCAGGGTGTGCCTGACTGGGGGCGTCAGAGTAAGCGCATCATCGGTCCCTGATGCGCGCACATTGGTCAGCTGCTTCGCCTTGGTGGGATTAACAGCAAGGTCATTGCTGCGGCTGTGCAAACCAACGACCTGGCCTTCATAAACGTCCACATTAGGATCAACAAACAAACGGCCTCGATCCTGCAAGTTGAACAGCCCATAAGCGAGTGTCTTGCCCTTGACCATGGACACCAATACACCATTGCTGCGATGAATGATTTCCGCATTTTTGACTGCGCCGTAATGGTCAAACACGTGCGTCATAATTCCGCTGCCCGAGGTCATGGTAAGAAACTGGGAACGGAAGCCGATCAAGCCGCGGGCGGGAATAATGAACTCCAGGCGCACCCGGCCTTTGCCATCTGGCACCATATTTTCAAGCTCTGCTCTACGCAGGCCCAACTCTTCCATCAGCGAACCCTGGTGCTCATCTTCACAATCGATCACCAACTGTTCATAAGGTTCCTGCATCTGGCCATCGACTTCTTTCTGAATCACCTCGGGTCGAGAGACACCCAATTCGAACCCCTCACGCCGCATGGACTCGATCAGCACCGACAGGTGCAGTTCGCCACGGCCTGATACCTTAAACTTATCTGGGCTGTCGCCAGGCTCAATGCGCAGAGCCACGTTGTGTATCAACTCACGTTCAAGGCGCTCCTTGATATTGCGGGAAGTTACGTATTTGCCTTCTTTGCCCGCGAAGGGAGAATCGTTGACCTGGAAGGTCATACTAACGGTGGGCTCATCAACGCTGAGGGCTGGCAGTGCCTCTATGGCAGCGGGATCGCACAGTGTGTCCGAGATGTTAAGGCCATCAATACCGGTCACACAGACAATATCCCCAGCCTCGGCCGAGTTAACATCTACGCGCTCCAGACCCAGATAACCCATCACCTGAAGCACCTTGCCATTGCGAGTTTCACCTTCGATACCAACGACAGAAACCTGGGTATTGGGAGCCAGTTTGCCGCGGGTAATGCGACCCACACCGATCACACCAACATAACTGGAGTAGTCCAGTGCGCTGATTTGCATCTGCAAAGGTCCATCGCTATTGACCTTCGGCGCTGGCACTTTTTCCACAACGGTTTCAAACAGTGGCTGCATATCCGCAGCCATGTGTTCGTGATCCAGGCCTGAAATACCTTCAATTGCCGAGGCATAAATCACTGGAAAATCAAGCTGCTCTTCATTAGCACCAAGGCGGTCAAAAAGATCAAACACCTGATCCACAACCCAGTCTGGTCTGGCACCGGGGCGGTCTACCTTATTGACTATCACAATGGGGTTCAGGCCTTGCTCAAAGGCTTTAGAGGTCACGAAACGAGTCTGCGGCATAGGCCCGTCCACGGCATCCACCAGCAGCAGTACCGAATCGACCATGGACAGCACTCGCTCCACCTCTCCGCCGAAGTCGGCGTGCCCGGGGGTATCTACGATATTGATATGATAGTCATTCCATTCAATCGCAGTGTTCTTCGCCAGGATGGTAATACCACGCTCACGCTCCTGGTCATTGGAGTCCATCACTCGCTCGGCGCCTTCGGCGCGGCGGTCCAATGTCCCGGATTGCTGCAACAAGCAGTCCACCAGGGTTGTTTTGCCGTGGTCAACATGGGCGATGATGGCGATATTGCGCAGTTTATCGATCAAGGGGTTACCTATAGAGTCATTTTCTGGAGCGACTAATCTGCCGCATGCGGCGACAGGGCGCTTCCACGAGACGTTTAGTGGGCGTTCGAAGGCCGCGGATTATACACTAGAGAATTGGTCGTGTTTTGGTAGTTTTACGGGACGTAAACCTTTAGCTGACGATGTCAGGATTCCACAGGAACGCCGTCATAGCGGCGATTCATCGCCCCTGCACCGCAAAGCAGCATGTAACGGCTATCGGGCGTCAGCTGGGAAGGCCTGCTTTGCGCTTCTTTATCGCTTGTCTCAGCCGGGGTGGATTTGAACTTTAGGGCCGATACTCTGGAGCACAACCTTCAGATTTTCATCGCGCTGGATTATAAAACGACGAAGATCGGGTTCACTCTGAGTGATCACCTCGTAGAAAAACTTGACATCAAATTTCATAGGGGCACTAATGCGTAGCCCTGCGCGGGAATGCAATGCACGGACATCGCTTCCGGATTGGTGCAGGCGGTGCAAGCAGGCCGATAATCGGCGGCCTTGCACCAATATTGTGCGTTGATGCACTTTATTGGTGCACTTTTATTTCGACACACGCGAGCTACAGCACAAAGTTTATAGTATTCAATAAGTTACCTTTAGCACCTTTTTGGCACAGCTCTTGCTAACTCTGAAACTGCCGATACATTTGGGCGCAAGCTTTGGCTGGGCCCCTGAAAAAGCAAACTGGCTGGCCCGCTGGCCACACTTAATCCCCTGGAGGACTAGACATGTCAGAGAAAACTCTGAACCTGATCAAAGAAAGCGAAGCGCGTTGGGTAGACATGCGCTTCACCGACACCCGCGGTAAAGAACAGCACGTAACCATCCCATCTAAGGAAGTCGATGAAGATTTCTTTGAGGGTGGCAAGATGTTCGACGGCTCATCTATTTCGGGCTGGAAGGGTATTAACGAATCAGACATGATTCTCATGCCTGACGACAATGCTTCCCTGATCGACCCGTTCACTGACGACACTACCGTGATTGTTCGTTGCAACGTGGTTGAGCCCACTACTATGCAAGGCTATGACCGCGACCCGCGCTCCGTAGCAAAGCGCGCAGAAGCCTACCTGATGTCCACTGGCATTGGTGACACTGCCTACTTCGGACCTGAGCCAGAGTTTTTTGTCTTTGACGACATCAAGTGGAACGTGGACATGTCTGGTGCCAGCTACCAGATCCACTCTGAAGAAGCGGCCTGGGTATCCAACCATCAGTTCGACGAAGGCAACATCGGTCACCGCCCCGGCGTTAAGGGCGGCTATTTCCCCGTACCCCCTGTCGATTCCCTCCACGACATTCGCGGTGCGATGTGTACTGCAATGGAGCAAATGGGCCTAGATATTGAAGTACACCACCATGAAGTAGGTACCGCGGGCCAGTGTGAGATTGGCACCCGCTTCAACACCCTGGTAACCAAGGGTGACGAAGTACAGGTACTCAAATACTGCGTACACAACGTGGCACACGCCTACGGCAAGACGGCTACTTTCATGCCTAAGCCCGTGGTAGGTGACAACGGCTCTGGTATGCACGTTCATATGTCCATTGCCAAAGACGGCGATAATGTATTTGCCGGTGACGGCTATGCTGGTCTGTCAGAGGAAGCCCTTTACTACATCGGCGGCATCATCAAGCACGCTCGCGCTTTGAATGCATTCACCAACGCGTCTACTAACTCGTACAAGCGTCTCGTGCCCGGTTTTGAGGCACCTGTGATGTTGGCCTACTCGGCGCGCAACCGCTCTGCTTCAATCCGAATTCCCTATGAGCCAAGCCCCAGGGGCAAGCGCGTAGAAGTTCGCTTCCCTGACCCTACAGCAAACCCGTACCTGGCTTTCGCAGCCATGTTGATGGCAGGTCTGGACGGCATCCAGAACAAGATCCACCCTGGCGACGCTGCGGACAAGGATCTTTACGACCTGCCGCCGGAAGAAGGCAAAGCCATACCCACTGTGGCGGCGACTTTCGACCAGGCGCTGGCCGCACTGGACGCAGACCGCGAATTCCTCACTGCGGGCGGCGTTTTCTCTGACGACATGATTGATGCTTACATCGAGTTGAAGGAAGAAGAGATCGAGCGACTGAACATGACAACTCACCCCGTAGAGTTTGATATGTACTACTCCGTGTAAGCCGCAGGCTTATCACACCGGGAAGGGGCTGACCGCAAGGTCAGCCCTTTTTTTCTAGCCTGGCATTTAAAGCACCAGGAACAGGCGCCACTGCCGTGATTATCTGAACTTTTCCACTGCGGGAACTCTTACCGCAAATTCTTTTCTGATAGGGTATTGGGGACTCGCTGGACCCTGGAGAACACGCCATGACCAAAGCTTCTTTTCTCGCCTTGCTAATCACAGCATTGTTTGCAACCCACAGCGCAGCACAGATCTACAAAACCACTGACGCAAATGGCAACGTGGTCTTTACCGATCAACCACCTGCAGGCACCACCGCCAGTGAACAGGTAGACCTGCAGCAAACCAACACTACCCCTGCAGTTGCGCCTCGCGCACCCAGCACCCCTGAGCCGCGCGAACCAGAACCTACACCTATCGAGGTCAGCATTACCTCTCCTGCGAACGAGACTACCATTCCCATGGGCGGTGGTATGTTTGATGTCTCCGCCACAGCCACTCCCGGCGTGCGACCTGGCCAGACCCTGCAGCTATTGCTGGACGGCACCCCAAAAGGGGCGCCACAGACAGGTACCCTATGGCAATTAGAGAATGTATTTCGTGGCGCTCACGATCTTAGCGTCCGGTTAATTGATAGCAGCGGCGAAGTGATTGCGACCTCCAATTCAGTGCGCGTTTATGTACTCCGCCCGGGACTGAACTAAGCAAGGTCTATCTGGACAACCTTCTCCTTTTTGTGCACCATAATGGTGCGCTACTACTCAGTGAGGCAGTCGCTTCAGCGTCGGAAGCGCCGGCGGCACTCTCAACACACTGTGCAAACAATAATAGTAAGCGCTTGCTTACTCTTAACACCAATAGTTATAGCTAAGTTATTGTTTTTTTATTGAAGGCGCTTTGTTGGCTCCATTATTGCTTTCTGTAAGGCCAATGACTCTATTGAAGACGAAAATCCACCTAACCGATAATCAAATGCACCAAAATCAGGACATACTGGGCAACATCAGTACGGCGGTTGTCTCCCTCGACTCCGAGCTTAGAGTGGTCTCGCTTAACAGTTCCGGACAAGATCTGCTGGAAGCTTCCGAAGCGCGCAGCCTGGGCCAACCCATGCATAAGCTGGTCGCTAACCCGGAGACTCTGATGGAGGTGCTGAGACAGGTTCGCGCCGATCGCAGTCCCCTCGCACGCAGGGGAATGCCGTTAATGCTGCTATCCGGACGGGAAATACATGCAGACCTGATGCTGACACCGGTATCGAACAGCGAACATGGCATCAACATATTACTGGAGCTTCAGCCGGTGGACCGGCTTTTGAAAATCAGCCGCGAGGAAAGCTTGCATCACGCCCAGGAAACCACCCGCGAAATGATTCGCGGGCTCGCTCACGAGATCAAGAACCCCTTGGGCGGAGTGCGCGGTGCTGCCCAGCTGCTGGCGCGGGAACTGCCGAGCGCCGAGCTTGAAGAGTACACCAACATCATCATTCGCGAAGCGGACAGGTTACGTGATCTCGTAGACCGTCTGTTGGGCCCCAACCAGCAGATGGATAGTCAGTGTATGAGTATTCATGAGGTTCTGGAACATATTTGCAATCTGGTTAGAGCCGAGACCGACAACCGGGTAGAACTGGTGCGAGACTATGACCCGAGTCTCCCCGACATAATTGGTGATCGCAGTCAGCTGGTGCAGGCAGTGTTAAATATTGTTCGTAATGCCTTGCAAGCGGCGCCTAGCAAGAAAGACTGTGTAATCACTCTGCGGACTCGCCCTCAACGTCAATTCACTATTGGTAATCAACTTCACCGGTTGCTTTGTCGACTAGACATAGAAGATAACGGCTCCGGCATTCCCGCCGACATGCTGCATTCCGTTTTCATGCCCATGGTCACCGGGCGGGCCGAAGGCACCGGGCTGGGATTAACGATCGCCCAGTCAATTATTACCCGTCACGGCGGGATGCTGGAATGCAGCAGCGAACCCGGTCACACCCGCTTTTCAATTTACTTACCAATGGACTTAAATCATGGATAGTCAGGCAAAAGTCTGGGTGGTAGATGACGACAGCTCAATTCGCTGGGTGCTTGAGCGCGCGCTAAAACAGGCAGGCATCAACAACGAGAGCTTTGCAGATGCAGACCAGCTTCTCAAGCGCATCGTCTCGGAAACCCCTGATGTCATTATCAGCGATATTCGAATGCCAGGTACCGACGGCCTGGAACTTTTGTCGCAAATCAACGCAAGCCACCCCGAGCTGCCAGTGATCATTACGACAGCTCACTCCGACCTGGACAGTGCTGTAACGTCCTACCAGAAAGGCGCGTTCGAATATCTGCCCAAGCCTTTCGACCTGGACGAAGTTGTTGCCATAACCGAACGAGCTCTGGCGCAGGTGCGCGAGCGCAGCATCGAAGCACCGATACTGGAGGAGCTGCCTGAAACCGAAATTATCGGTGAGGCCCCTGCAATGCAGGAAGTGTTTCGAGCCATTGGCAGGTTGGCTCACAGCAACATTACTGTGTTGATCAATGGCGAGTCTGGCACCGGCAAGGAGCTTGTTGCCCATGCTTTGCACCGGCACAGCCCCCGGGCGGCAAGTTCCTTCATCGCCCTGAACATGGCCGCCATTCCCCGCGACCTGATGGAATCAGAGCTTTTTGGCCACGAAAAAGGGGCGTTTACCGGCGCCAACGCCAAACGCGCTGGCCGCTTCGAGCAGGCAGACGGTGGCACGCTTTTTTTGGATGAAATCGGTGACATGCCCGCCGAAACCCAAACTCGACTTTTGCGTGTACTGGCCGACGGTGAGTTCTATCGTGTCGGCGGCCACACCCCGGTAAAAGTGGATGTCCGGATCATTGCAGCCACTCACCAGGACCTGGAGGAACTGGTGCGCCGTGGGGACTTCCGCGAAGACTTGTTCCACCGCTTGAACGTCATTCGGATTCACATCCCCAAGTTATCCGAGCGTCGCGAAGACATTCCCCGCCTAATGCAGCACTTTTTCCAGAGCGCTGCGGAAGAGCTAGGCGGCGAAGCGAAGATCCTGTTGCCAGCAACCGAGCGCTTCCTCTCCAACCTTGACTGGCCGGGCAACGTCCGCCAGTTGGAAAACACTTGCCGCTGGATCACCGTGATGGCCTCGGGTCGTGAGGTTCATATCACCGACCTGCCACCTGAACTTAGTCGTGATGTCGTTCCAGACTCTCAGAGCACTGACTCCGACTGGAGGGCAATGCTGCAAAGCTGGGCCAATAATGAGCTAGGGCAGGGCAAACAACAAATCCTTGAGCAGGCGACTCCCGCCTTTGAACGAGTGATGATCGAAGTGGCCCTAAAACATACCCAGGGTCGCAAGCGCGATGCGGCTGAACTTCTGGGTTGGGGCCGCAACACGCTGACCCGAAAAATGAAAGACCTGGAAATGTAGCACTGCTTTGAGGCCGCCTGTACCATGCGGGCCATGCTGAAGATCGTCCTCTATCAACCCGAAATCCCGCCCAACACAGGCAATATCATGCGCCTGTGCGCCAACACGGGTTGTTCGCTGCACCTGATTGAGCCGCTAGGGTTCGATCTGGATGAGAAAAAGCTCAGGCGTGCGGGGCTGGATTATCGGGAATTTGCAGAAGTGTCTGTCTACCCGGAGCTGAGTACCTTCACTGCAAAGCACCCGCAATGTCGACTGATGGGCGTGACTACAAAAGGGAGCACACCTCACCATCAGGCCGCCTACACCTCCGGTGACGCGCTGCTCTTCGGCCCTGAAACAAGGGGACTACCTGCTAGCGTGCTTAGCAAACTGCCCCCACAGCAACGAATTCGAATACCCATGCTGAAAAACAGTCGCAGCCTGAATCTTAGCAATGCAGCGGCGGTTATCACCTACGAAGCGCTCAGGCAGTTAGGGTTTGAGGGACTGGAATAATTTCGTCAGCAATTTTAGTTTTTAAATTTTGAAGCACAAAAAAGGGGCCGTAGCCCCTTTTTGTTGACTCGTAATAAGCGCTTAATGAGTCGCTGATTCACCTTCTGCAGCTTCGCTAGCCTGAGCCGCTGACTGCGCCAACGCCTGCTGGTACAGAGCCTCAAAGTTTACCGGAGCCAGCATAACGGGTGGGAAACCACCTTTGACACACAAGCTGTCAATGCTCTCGCGAGCGTAAGGGAACAGGATGTTCGGCGCTGCTGTACCCAGGACACGCCTCAGGTCTTCGCCTTCGATGCCGGCGATCATAAAGATACCAGCCTGTTGCACTTCCACCAGGAAAGCAGTTTCTTCGTCGACCTTGGCGGTA
Source organism: Candidatus Seongchinamella marina (assembly GCF_026262685.1). NCBI lineage: Bacteria > Pseudomonadati > Pseudomonadota > Gammaproteobacteria > Cellvibrionales > Halieaceae > Seongchinamella > Candidatus Seongchinamella marina. Next base: position 264,943 of record NZ_SHNP01000003.1, on the reverse strand, counting down.
ATCGTAACGCTCAGCACGACTTCGAAGTTACCGTTATCGTCTATCTTGTCACTCTTGGTGTTCAGATCCACGTTAACAGCGGGTTGCCACTGCTTTTTGAAAACATCCGGTGTCGCTGGAGATTCAAAAGAAATATCTTTGGTGTAAATGCGTTGCATTGCAAACTGCTGTTGTACTTGTTCGTCGGCCATGGTGCCGTCCTCCGTTAGTCTTGATTGTGTTGGTGCCGCGATTTTAAGCCGAGGCTACCTCTTTTAATAGTTCATCCAACTGACCCAACTGCTCTAGGCGAGCGAGGTCGTCATAGCCGCCAACATGGTGCTCGCCGATCCAGATTTGTGGCACGGTACGGCGGCCACTCTTCTCGGTCATTTCTCGACGCAATTCCGGACGGGCATCGACTCCAATATCCGCATATTCGACGCTTTTACTATCCAGCAAAAAACGTGCCTGCGAACAGAAAGGGCAGAATCGGGTGGAATACATAGTGATTGAAGCGCTCATCAGTACTTACCCGTTACTGACCACAGGCAACTGCAGATTCTTCCATTCCATCATGCCGCCGGTCATTATATTAATGTTCTCATAGCCTTCAGCGTTGAGCTTTTTGCCCACCGCACCAGCGGACTGACCCATTTTGCATACCAGTACAATGGGTTTGTTTCGGTACTTTTCAAGTGCCCCGGTATTATTCAGCAGTTTTGCTGATGGAACGTGCATGGCGTCCACAATGTGGCCGCCGCGAAAGTCGGCAGTATCTCGCAGGTCGACAAATACCCCTTCCTGGGCATTCACTAAATTAATGGCCTTCTGCGGGCTGAGTGAGGTGCCAGATTTACGGGTCTCATGCATGAACAGCATAATTCCCACTGCCAGCAAGGCAGCCACCAGTATCCACTGCTGGGTAAGAAATTCTAGAACTAAAGCCATGGTAATGTCTGTCTCGGGGCGGCAGCTGCCATCGGGGATTGACGTTGGAGCCGGTGGCTGTCAGGTCAGCGGCTATTTTTGAAAGGACGCAAGTATACAGGCTACAGTGGCTCGCAACCACCCCCGAAAGCCTTGCCCCTGTTGGTCTACAGCCAATTGTTAGTGGGCAATGCAAGGGACTGCCAGACAAGGTAAAATGCCGCCCTGTGATTCTTAGCCAGCGATGGAAAACCAATGAGCAATAGCTGTAAAAAAACCACTGTTCTGGTCATTCTGGATGGCTGGGGCCACCGCGAGGAAACCCAGGACAACGCTATTGCCAACGGCGACACTCCCGTGTGGGACCGGCTCTGGCGCGAGTCACCGCACACTCTGGTCTCCGGCTCTGGCCTGGACGTCGGCCTTCCCGCCGGGCAAATGGGCAATTCTGAAGTCGGTCACATGAGCCTGGGGTCAGGCCGAGTTATCTACCAGAACATCACCCGTATCGACCAAGCCATTACCGACGGCACATTTGATCAGAACCCGGTTTTCACCGGCGCTATCGACAAGGCTATCGCCGCAGGAGGCGCGGTGCATTTGTTCGGCCTGCTCTCGCCCGGAGGCGTGCACAGCCATGAAGATCAAATTTTTGCCGCCGTAAAAATGGCTTCAGATCGCGGGGCAAGCAAAGTCTACCTTCACGCTTTTCTCGACGGGCGCGATACGCCACCGCAAAGTGCCAAACCTTCGCTGAAAAAAGCCCAAGATCTTTTTGACGAGCTAAACTGCGGTCGTGTCGCCAGCATTACCGGGCGATACTACGCCATGGATAGAGACAACCGCTGGGAGCGAGTAGAGCCGGCCTATCGATTGCTCACCGAAGGTGTGGCCCAATACACCGCAGTGGACGCCGTCGCTGGCCTTGAAGCCGCTTACCAGCGAAATGAAAACGATGAATTCGTCTTGCCAACTGTGATCTGCCCAGAGGGAAGCCAACCCGCCTTTGTCGCCGATGGCGATGCGGTGCTATTTATGAATTTTCGCGCGGACAGGGCCAGAGAAATGACCCGAGCCTTCGTTGAAGACAATTTTGACGGGTTTAAGCGTCAGGCTCGGCCCAGTACATCCGCTTTCGTCACTAGTACCGAGTATGCAGCTGACATCGAAGCTGCTTGCGCCTTCCCTCCCGAGAGCCTGAAAAATGTCCTTGGTGACTATCTGGCCCAGCAGGGAATGACACAACTGCGTATCGCCGAAACCGAGAAATACGCGCACGTCACGTTCTTCTTCAGCGGTGGACGGGAGGAAGTTTTCCCAGGAGAAGACAGAGAACTAATCCCTTCTCCGGATGTGGCAACTTATGATCTAAAGCCGGAAATGAGCGCACCGGCTCTCACAGATAAACTGGTCACTGCGATTCACTCCGGGCGCTACGATTTGATCGTTTGTAATTATGCCAATGGCGATATGGTCGGTCACACAGGGTCCTATGAAGCCGCACTTAAAGCTGTGCACACGCTGGACAACTGCCTGGCCAGAGTCGAACAAGCGGTGCTTGAAACAGATGGCCAGGCCCTGGTGACTGCAGACCACGGCAACTGTGAGCAAATGCTCGACTACCAATCCGGGCAACACCACACTCAACACACCACTGAGAAGGTGCCACTGGTATACATCGGCAATAGCTCATTAGAGCTCGATCCCGCCGGAGGCATTCTCGCTGACATAGCCCCTACTCTATTGGCTATGATGAATATAGCCTCGCCAAAAGAAATGACCGGGCGCAGCCTGGCCGGACCTAAATCCTGACTCATGGCCACATAATGAGATCCCTGTTGCCCGCAGTCCTAATGCTGCTGGCAATGGTCGCGCTACTCGCTCCTGAAAATGCCCGGGCGCAGTCTGATGAGGAGAAAGCCTCAGCACAACTGCAGGCACTAAGGTCGGATATCAGCCGCATTAACCGCGAGATCAGCAGTGCCAACAAACGCAAAAATACCTTGCAAGCCCAACTGCGTGAGGCAGAGCTGAAACAATCGGGTATTAGTCGAGACATTAATCGCACGAACAAAGCTATCGCCAATCAGCAAAGCGAGCTCGCTGAACTGCGACAAGAAAAAACATCACTGGAACAGGCCCGGGATCAACAGCAGTCACGCATCGCTATGGAGCTGCGCACCGCATGGCAAATGGGTCAGCAGGGGCAGATCAAAGTACTGCTGAATCAGGAAAGCCCGGATACCGTTGCTCGGGTGATGGCTTATTACCGTTATTTTTTTCGCGCCCGCAACGAACTGCTGAACGAGTTCCGGGAAACCCTGGTCGCACTGCAAGGTACCGAAGAACGGATTGCCACCACCCTCGGCCAATTAGAACAGCGGCAGACTGACCTGGAAAAACAACAGCAAGCGTTGTCCAGAGCGCAGCAGACTCGCCATGCCGCTGTCGCGAAACTGAACGACAGTATTAAGGGCAAGGGCGCTGAGTTGAAAAAAATGGAGGCCGACCAGAAAGAGTTACAACAACTGCTGGACGCCATTCGTGAGGCGGTCGTTAACCTGCAGGTCCCGGAGAACTACCAGCCCTTTCAGTCCGCCAAGAGCAAAATGCCCTGGCCGGTGCCTGGCCGGGCCAGCGCTCGCTTTGGCAGTTCACGCAATCAGGGCAAAATGAAATGGCAGGGAGTCACCATCCCGGCCCCGGCAGGCACGCCGGTGAAAGCCATACATCACGGCCGCGTAGTTTATGCGGATTGGCTGCGAGGTATGGGCTTGTTGCTCATCATCGAACATGGTGATGGCTTTATGAGCTTATACGCTCACAACCAGACCCTGCTGCGAGATGTGGGAGAGTGGGTCAGCGCAGAGACCCCGATAAGCACCGTAGGCGACAGTGGTGGCCTGACCAAGCCCGCCCTCTACTTTGAGGTGCGCAAGAAAGGCAAACCGGTCAATCCCGCCCACTGGTGCCGTCGTTGAACCCCTTGGCCAGCGCAGCGGGCTTTAGGTTACACTTACTTTTTGTTCACTGAATACTGGCCCAGGCCAACGGCGGTACCCATGTCTTGCTCAACCATTCACCAGCGACTGCTCAGCCTCGTTACAGCAACCTGTCTTTCTTTTGGGGCCTCGGCCGCTATTGAGGAACAGGGGCAATTACCCTTGGACGAGCTGCGCACTTTTGCTGACGTCTATAACCAGATACGTATCGGCTACGTCGAAGACATAGACGATAGCACCCTGCTGGAATATGCCATTCAAGGCATGCTGATGGGTCTGGATCCGCACTCGGTCTACATGACCAAGGAAGCGTTCGAAGGTTTGCAGGAAGCCACCAGTGGAGAATTTACTGGCTTGGGTCTGGAGGTCGGCATGGAAGATGGCTACGTCAAGATCATCTCTCCTATTGACGGCTCCCCAGCGGCCGAAGCCGGTCTCCAAAGCGGTGACGTGATTCTCAAACTGGGTACAGTGCCTGTCAAAGGCATGAGCCTAAGTGACGCTATCGACAGTATGCGCGGCCCGGCCGGCAGCGAGATAAAACTGACCGTAGGCAGGTCAGGTGAGAGCCAACCTTTTGAGGTCACACTTTTACGTGATGTCATTAAAGTCGCCAGCGTGCGCCAACGCTGGCTCGAACCCGGCTACGGCTATATCCGTATCGCCCAGTTCCAGAGTGCGACCGGCAAGGATGTAACAGGCGCCCTGGAAAAATTGATGAACAAGCAAAAACTGAAGGGCCTGGTGCTGGACCTGCGTAACAATCCCGGCGGAGTCTTGCGCGCCAGCGTTGATGTTGCGGGTTTGTTTATGGATGGCGGCAAGGTAGTTTACACAGAGGGCAGGCTGCCAAATTCAGACATGGAGTTCAACGCCCAGCCGGAGGACGCCACCGCCGGAATTCCCATCGTTGTGCTAATCAATTCAGGCTCAGCGAGCGCCTCGGAGATTGTTGCCGGCGCTCTGCAGGACCATGGTCGTGCTGTGATCATGGGTACCCGCAGTTTTGGCAAGGGCTCTGTTCAAACGGTATTGCCGATTTCTGACTCCAGGGCGGTAAAACTCACCACTGCCTTGTACTTCACACCCAACGGCCGCTCAATTCAGGCGGAAGGCATTGAGCCGGATATCGAAGTGGAACGGGCGAAGGTCACGGCCTACGATAACTCTCGTCGAGTGACGGAGGCAGACCTGACCGGTCACCTTAATAACGCCAATGGCGAAGACCAAAGCAAAAGCAAGAAGCCCGCCAGCAGATTGCTCAGCAGGGACAACCAGCTGTATGAGGCGTTGACCTTACTCAAGGGCATTAATATATTGGGATTGCGTGACGACAAAACTGCCAACATCGAGCAAGATGCAAGAGGCGAATCCTGATGGGGGTCGCCACGTCTTTTTAATTCTGGGCCTACTGGCCTGGCTGATCTTACTCACGAGTTCACCTGCCGTCCTGGCTAAGGAACACTGGACCGATTCCTGCCTACGGTCACCGCCTCCGGAGCTCGCTCCGTCCTCACCCCGCGGCACACTGGTACTTATTATCGATGACCTGGGTCACGGTCGCCGCACTGGCCTGTCCATGGTGGCACTTCCGGGAAAAATAAACCTGGCCATATTGCCGCATACACCCCACGCCAAAGAACTGGCGCAGGCGGGCTTCGCGGCAGGTAAGGAAATCATGCTTCACGTACCTATGAGCAATTCGGGCGGGACCCTGATGGGCCCCGGCGGATTAACTCCTTCACTGAGTCGCGAGGAATTTGATCGCACCCTCACCGAAAGCATTGATGCAATCCCCCATGTGCGAGGCATCAATAATCATATGGGCAGCGAGCTCACCACCCTTCCACTGCAAATGGGCTGGGTGATGCAGGCGCTGATTCGACGTGGCCTTTATTTCGTTGATTCACGCACCAATGCCAGAACGGTGGCAGCCAAAACAGCGGGCAACTACAACGTGCCTCATCTATCCCGATCTATTTTCCTGGATAACGAAATTTCCGAAGTGGCTATCACCAGCCAATTCAATCATTTAGTGAAGCGGGCAGAACAAGAGGGCCTGGCTGTGGGAATAGGTCATCCCTATCCTCAAACTGCCAGTGTATTGGCGAAGCAATTGCCGTCTTTGAAATGCCGGGGCATTGAGCTGGCACTAATTTCGGAAGTACTGCAAAAACAGCGGGATATCCCCGCACAAGCAGTCCCGGCAGAAGACGATTACAATCAAACCTCAGAGCCGAACTTCAATATCCCGCTCGGCCATGTAGGCTTTGGCCTGGGGAACAGTGTACTCACCGAAATGGAAAATACTGGCAGCAAGCACCGCATCGGCACCCCCGATAGTGACGCCCTCAACCAGGTGGTCCAGGTTGCCAACGCCCCCTGATGCAATGACCGGAATGTTCACGGCATCAGTGATGGCGCGGGTGACACCCAGCTCAAAGCCATTTTTCGTACCGTCCCGATCCATGCTGGTGAGCAGTATTTCGCCAGCCCCGAGGCTCGCCATTTTTTCAGCCCAGGCAACAGCATCAATGCCAGTGGGCTTACGACCACCGTGAGTGAAAATTTCATAGCGCGGCTCACCGCCAACATCCTCCACCCGCTTGGCATCAATCGCCACCACAATACATTGAGAGCCAAAACGTTCGGCTGCCTCTCGAACCAGCTCCGGATTGTGAATCGCGGCAGTATTGATACTCACCTTGTCAGCGCCAGCATTTAGCATGGTACGAATATCTTCTACGGTGCGAATGCCGCCGCCTACTGTCAGCGGAATAAATACATTCTCGGCTATCTGCTCCACCGTATGCACCGTGGTCTCTCGGCCCTCATGGCTGGCCGTAATGTCCAGGAACGTGATTTCGTCCGCGCCCTGCTCGTTATACCGAATAGCAATTTCTACCGGGTCACCCGCATCGCGAATATCGACAAAATTCACACCCTTGACGACCCGACCGTTCTCCACGTCAAGGCAGGGAATAATACGTTTGGCCAAACCCATGGTCAGGCTAACTCAGGGCGCAGGCGCACACACTGCCTGTCTATGAAGTTGATATCGAAAGCTGTCAGCATTGGCCATTCCATTGCAGGAAGTTTTTCAACAGTTGCAGCCCAGCGGTGTGGCTTTTTTCCGGGTGAAACTGCACCGCGAACAAATTGTCCCTGGCCAGGGCCGCATCGACGTGCACACCGTAATCCAGTGCTCCAGCAACCAGGTCGCGCTGCGCTGCATCCACGTAATAACTGTGCACAAAATAAAATCGGGTTCGGTCTTCAATACCTTGCCACAAAGGATGATCGCGCGTCTGGTGGACCTCGTTCCAACCCATGTGAGGCACCTTCAGGCGCTCACCTTCCTCACTGTTAAGCGAACTGCCAAAATAACGCACGTTCCCGGGAATCAAGTCCAGGCAATCTACGCCGGCATTTTCTTCAGAGCGCGTCATTAGCGCTTGCATACCGACACAAATAGCCAGTACCGGTTTTTGTTGCTCAAGCAACGCATCGGCCAGGAGCTGATCGCACTTGAGGCGACGAATCTCGGCCATACAATCGCGCATAGCACCTACGCCGGGGAATACCACGCGATCTGCCTGGCGAATCAGTTCAGCATCGTGTGTCACCAACACCTGCTCCGCACCCACATGCTCCAGAGCACTGGCCACCGAGTGCAAGTTGCCCATGCCGTAATCAATAACGGCGACTACACCACTCATCGTCTAATCCTAGAGCACACCTTTGGTGGATGGGGTGACGCCTGCCATGCGAGGGTCTTGCGACAGCGCCATACGCATCGCGCGCCCAAAAGCTTTGAATACGGTTTCAACCTGGTGGTGAGTGTTGTCACCGCGTAGATTATCAACATGCAACGTCACTTGTGCATGATTGACAAAGCCCTGGAAGAATTCCATGAACAGATCGACATCGAAGCCACCCACCATTGAACGGCTAAAGTCTACATTGAAGATCAACCCAGGCCGGCCTGAAAAATCGATCACTACCCTCGATAACGCCTCGTCCAACGGGCAGTAGGCATGGCCATAGCGCATAATGCCTTTCTTGTCTCCCGCCGCTTGAGTAAACGCCTGACCCAAGGTAATGCCGATATCTTCCACGGTGTGGTGATCGTCGATATGCAAATCGCCCTTGGCGTGGATATCAAGATCAATCAGGCCGTGACGCGCAATCTGGTCCAGCATATGCTCCAGGAAAGGTATCCCTGTTTCAAAGTGTGCCGAACCGCTGCCGTCCAGATTAACGGTAGCAGTGATCTGGGTTTCCAGCGTGTTGCGTTCAACTGTGGCCTTGCGCTCAGCCATTTTGCACTCCAAATGAGTCGATGTTCGGGGCCTGCCCCCAAAGACGGCGGCCATTATAAGGGAATAGACCCCTGAATTCACTGGCGATAATACCGTCCTCAAAGTACCCTCTGAGCCAATATATTCTAACCGCTTTGAATCGCCTTGGGGCAAAGAAGCCAATCCAGCCCTACAAAGGAAGCATTGCCCAACCATGGCTACAGATTTTTCCAAGCGTGTACTAGGCTGGTTCGACCAGCATGGCCGTCACGACCTTCCCTGGCAGCGCGACACCACGCCCTACCGGGTTTGGGTCTCGGAAATCATGCTGCAGCAGACCCAGGTCAAAACTGTAATTCCGTATTTCGCTCGTTTCATGGCTGCGTTTCCAACCATTGACAGGCTTGCCCAAGCGGACGAGGACCAGGTGCTGCATTTGTGGACAGGGCTGGGTTACTACGCCAGAGCCCGAAACTTACACAAAGCGGCCAAGTACGTTTGCCAGGAGTTGAATGGGCAATTTCCAGAAGAGGTGGATGAACTTTGTCAGTTAGCAGGTGTTGGCAGGTCCACAGCAGGGGCGATTGTCAGTATCTCTTATGGCAAGCGCGCCGCGATACTGGATGGCAACGTCAAGCGCGTGCTGGCGCGCTATCGTTCGGTAGACGGCTGGCCCGGCAAGACAGCGGTGCATAACAGGCTGTGGGAGATCGCCGAACAGTATACGCCTTATACACGCAGTGCCGACTTTACCCAGGCAATGATGGACCTTGGAGCCACCGTATGCACTCGCTCGTCGCCGCAGTGCGACAGGTGCCCACTCTTTGAGGATTGCAGCGCTCGCTGCGACGCTAAGCAACTAAACTACCCGGGTAAAAAGCCAAAAAAAATAACTCCGATAAAGTCTACGCGCTTCCTGATGCTGCGCGACAGCATGGGGGATCTCTGGTTGGAAAAACGCTCTGCCCCCGGCATATGGGGCGGGCTTTGGTGCTTTCCTGAGGCCCATGATGTGAACGAGACCGACTGGTGCATCGACCGCACGGGTCGTCCCCCTGCTTACGTTGAACCCTGGCCGATCTTTCGACACACCTTCAGCCATTACCACCTGGATATCGAACCCCTATTGATTCAACTGGATTTTCAGTCAGAGCAAGTTATGGAAGCCAACCGGCAGCTCTGGTATAACGTGCGCCAACCGCCACAAATTGGTTTAGCGGCCCCAGTAGTGGGGCTACTACAGCAACTAGCCAGTCATAACGAGGCACAGGAGTAACAACATGGCCCGCACCGTATTTTGCAAAAAGTATCAGGAAGAACTGGAAGGGCTGGATGCAGCTCCCTATCCAGGGCCTAAAGGCCAGGATATTTTTGATCATGTTTCCAAGAAGGCTTGGCAGGCTTGGCAGGCCCACCAGACGATGTTAATCAATGAGAAGCACCTGTCGCTGGCAGATCCTGATGCCAGGAAGTACCTGCAACAGGAAATGGACAAGTTTCTTGCGGGTGAAGATTACGACCAGGCTGAAGGCTACGTAGCACCCTCTGAATGAAGCACTTGCATCGGCCAAACACGCTTGACTCGAGCAAGTCATACGGGTTTAATACGCGCCTCTCGCGAACCCCGATTACGCCCAGATAGCTCAGTCGGTAGAGCAGGGGATTGAAAATCCCCGTGTCGGCAGTTCGATTCTGTCTCTGGGCACCATCTTTCATCAAGACTCCTCTGCAATACCATACATATAGCCCTGCGGGGCCATGCGGTGAGAGTCCGACTTTCTATTTACCGCAAGCCGACTGATTAATTGTTGGCAGCCGGACTTCCAGCGAAACCCACGATCTGTGCAATCAGGAAAGCGCTATGTAATATCCGTTGACGGACGCTTCCAACTTCCTCTCATCTAACTCATAAGCTTCGTCAGCCCTGACTTTTTGCATAAAGTCATTACTTTCACCCTGAGCAGCCCAGGCACCGGTACTGCCAATGAGGACCGAAAGTGCCAGTACCTGTATCAATTTCTTAGTTTTCATCTTTGTTCCCCTCGTGGCTTGGTCGCCTCAGGTTAGTATGGACACATAGTGCCAATGCGCAGGTCCTCTGGAGAGTGCTGCCTACGCCAAGCTGATGACCCTGTGCGCCAAAGGCGCACAAAAACGTGAAATTAGCTGCACCTGGTCTCGCCTTGCTCCCCTGTGCCACGCCTCACACCACCTTTTTGACGGTGGTGCTGACGCACTGCATGCCGGCGCAAACCGTGGTAACTTAACCGTCAATTTACAGCGCGGAGTCCAGCGGGTTGCTCACAGTTTTCATCGTCAATATGATCGTTATTGCACTCGTCGTCGTGATTCACTACGAGTTTTTATACCGTTTCACGATCATCATGCCGCAACTCAAAATCCGCCACCGGTTCAGGATTGTTCTGGGCGTATTCGCCGCGCTAAGCGCGCACGCCGCTGAAGTATGGATTTTCGCCCTCTCGTATTACTGGATGCACCACAGGCCCGGATGGGGCGAGTTTCGCGGGAATTTTGAAGGTAGCCTAATGGACTGCGTCTATTTTTCCTTCACCACCTATACCACCCTTGGCATGGGTGACATCGAGCCTATTGGTGACCTTCGCTATCTGACGGGATTGGAGTCTTTGACTGGGCTGGTACTGATTACCTGGAGCGCTTCCTTTTTGTATCTTGAAATGACCCGTTACTGGGACCGGGACTAATTCCGCATGCGCTTTCTCTGGCTGGCTGCATTTCTGATTACGCTCGCCTGGTCTGCTATAAACCCAAAAGAGCCGATCACCTGGGCGCTCGAAGTTGCGCCGGCAATCATTGGTTTATTAGTACTAGCGGGAACCCGTCATACCTTTCCCTTAACACCTCTGCTCTATGGCCTCATCCTCATTCACTGTTTAATCCTGATGGTCGGAGGTCACTACACGTACGCCGAGGTCCCACTATTTGACGGCCTGTTTGGCGCTGAACGCAATAACTACGACAAACTCGGGCATTTCACTCAGGGTTTCGTTCCTGCAGTGATTGCCAGGGAACTACTGATCCGCAAACGTGTAATAGCCAGTGCGCTCTGGCGCAATTTTATTATTGTGTGCTTTTGCCTGGCTTTTTCTGCGTTCTACGAATTACTAGAATGGCTTGCCGCGGTAATAATGGGCAGTTCGGCAGAAGCCTTTCTTGGCACCCAAGGCTACCAGTGGGATACTCAGACTGACATGGCGATGGCGCTGTTTGGCGCTATAGCGGCTCTCGTGACCCTCGGACGCATACACGACAAACAACTAAAGCGACTTTGACATGGCGACTATTCATATCCGTAAAGGCACGTCTGCTGACGTCGACCTGATCTTTCATTTTATCCGTGAACTGGCCATTTATGAAAAGGCCCTGGATGAAGTTACTACCGACGAGGTCATGCTTCGCGAGGCTTTGTTCGGCGATAACGCGCGGGCCTATCCGCTGATCTGTGAGATGGACGGGGAAGCGGTTGGCTTCGCCATTTATTTTTACAACTTTTCTACCTGGCTGGGAAAGTATGGGATCTTTCTGGAGGACTTGTATGTCTCACCGGACTCTCGCGGGCACGGTGCCGGTAAAGCACTGCTTCGACACCTTGCGAAACTGGCCGTTGACGAGGGTTGTGGTCGATTCGAGTGGAACGTACTGGACTGGAACGAACCTTCGATCAAGTTCTACGAAGCTTGTGGTGCTGTTCCAATGAGCGAATGGGTCGGTTACCGACTACAGGGAGATGCACTCGATAAATTCGTAGCGGACGAGGTGAGGTGATAAACATCGTCAGCCGGAGTCCAGCAGCTAACTGATAACCACAGCTACCGATGCCCCCGCAGGTCGCTGAGAAATTTCGCCAATCACTGCGGCTTGCTCGCATCCTGCGTCGAACAATGCTTCCAGCAGCGTTGTTGCTGCAGTAGCCTCCACTGCGATAAGCAGACCTCCACTGGTTTGCGGGTCAAACAAAACTTCAGCGCCGGAGACTCCCGAAAGTAAACCGGCATCCATCGATACCAGCGCAGATGCTGCATTGGCCTGGTGCATCGTGCTGCGCACGCCTGCGGCCAAATGCTCGGCAACACCAGGAAGTTGTGGCAATGAACCCAGATGAAGCGTCGCTTGCTGGCCATCTGTAAGCATCTCCAGCAGGTGCCCCGCTAAACCAAAACCGGTCACATCGGTACAGGCCGTCGCGCCTTGCGCAAGGGCCAGACCAGCAGCTGCGGCGTTGCTTTGCAGCATCATCTCTAGTGCCGCAGAAATATCACGACCATCGGCCAGTTGCTGCATATGTGCCGCAAACAGGACACCCGTACCCAGCGGCTTAGTAAGGATCAGGACGTTGCCTGGCGCGGCGCCCCGTTTGTCCATGAATCCGACTGACGCTTGCATAGCCCTGCCGTTAACTGCAAAGCCGATCTGCAATTCTGGACCCTGCATACTATGACCGCCGGTCAAAACACATTCGACTTGCGAGAATTCATGCAGGGCACCGGCGAGAATTTGCTCCAGTTCGCGCTGCAGAAGACTGCCTCTGGCGAATGGCAAGGTGAGGGCAGCCAATGCAGACACAGGACGCGCTCCACAGGCATAAAGATCGCTAAGTGCATGGTTAGCGGCTATGCGTCCCATTAGCCAGGGGTCTGCTGTAATCTGTCGCAAGACGTCAAGGCTCTGGATAAGAGGCTGATTCCCTGCGCCTGGAATTGGGGAAGCATCGTCCCCTTCCCCTGGCGGCAATGAGAGGCCGGGATAGTCCGTTGCCAACTGCAACAGTGCTGCAGACAAGCCTGTGGCTCCTATTTTGGCACCGCAGCCGCCGCAGTGAGGTTTCGCTGTCGCATCAAAGGCGCCCGGGATGACATCTCCATTGCCACTTTCTGGCATGTGAGGAAGATCCTCAAAACGGCCCATAAACTCCCTGTCGATGCGATCTTTCCAGCGCCAAACCCAGTGTCCGGTTGCAGAAAGTGGCCCCCGGTCGGCCACAGCCCGCCGGTCGCCCAATGAAACCAGCGACAGGAAGCGCTGCTGTGGTCGATGTTGCTTAAGCTTCTTGCCCAGCAGCTTTGCGCGTAAATTGTGTGCCAACACCGGCCCTTGTCGCACTGCATAAACCCCTGCCTTGGGCCGCGGGTGATTGACCTGAGTGGCAATATCGCCGACACCAAAGACACATTCATCATCGACAGACTGCAAAGTATCAGTGATCTGCAAAAATCCACGATCATCACAGCCAAGACCACTGGCTGCCACCCACGGGCTTGCAGACGCGCCAGTACACCAGAACAGCTCATCAAAAAGATGACTGGAACCGTCAGCGATGGCGAGCGAACGGTTATTCACCGCGCTCACCCTGCTATTAACAAGCAGCTTGATACCGTGACGCTGCAAGGCTGACATCACCGCAGACCTTGCACCGCGGTTGTAGCCCGACAACACCTCGGTAGCGCCGCAAAACAGCGTTATATTCACAGTGCGGCCGGCAAGGGCGTGGGCCATTGCCAGGACCAGTTCCACACTGCCGGCACCACCACCGACCACACCAATACTTTTAGGCTCATCCTGCCCAGCGAGGATGGGGCTCAGCTGGTGCCAGCGCTGCCACAGTCCTGAAACAGGTTTGACGGATATCGAATGTTCACGGGCACCTGGTACCGAATCCAGCTCTGGCTGTGAGCCAATATCCAGGCTCACCAGGTCATACTCGATGCCAGGCCGACCGGCGAGGCTTAACCGCTTCTTTTGGGGATCCAGTGCCGTCACTTCGGATTCTATAAAACGCACACCCGCCCACTGGCACAAGCGGGTGAGATCAATATGGGTTTGCTCGAAGCCGTAGTGGCCTGCAACCAGGCCAGGGAGCATGCCAGAGTACGGCGTATGACTGGCAGGTGAAATCAGGGTAATTCGCAAACCCGCTATTGGATCCATGGCTAACATCCGCAGCACCAGCGCATGGGTGTGACCGCCGCCAACCAGGACCAGGTCTTGCATCAGTTCCGGCTGCGCTTGCATTAGCGACTGTTCGCCCAGGCCAACACTGCCTTGCGATCACCCCGAAACAGCAGCTCACCGGCGCGCTGTTCAAACTGGTACTCGTACATAGGGTCGTAATATTCCTGCAATAAAAAACCGATCCACTGTCGATGACCTTCCAGCTGACCCTGGGCATGCTGTTGATCGAACGCATCAGCCATCACCTCGCTCATTTGCAGGTGAAGCTCACCACCAAGGCGCTTTCGAATCTTTAACAAGTCGGCCTGCAGTTTCTCGGCGTGCAGCTGCGCTCCCTGTTCGCCGTATAACTGCTGATAGCGCCCTCCAAGATCGACAATGTAATCTTCGATCACCACATCAATGCGTTCATCAAGGCTCTGCTCCAGCAAGACCATGGGCGCGTTCGCCATTTTCGCCTGCAACACATCCGGCACGCAGAGACGGCCGATCAGTTTGCCTTCATCTTCCAAAAAAATACGTTCGCCAGACTGATCGAGTAGTTTCAGAAGAACAATCGACAGCGCATTTTCAAAATCAATCTGACTTGGCTGTGGTTGAGGTAATTGACCGAAGCTGGAGCCGCGATGATTCGCCAGTCCTTCAAGGTCAGCACTGCGTGGTAAGTCCCAAATAACCCGTGTTTTGCCGGTTCCGGTTTTGCCGCCAATAAGCACGAAGTCAGCTGAAGCTGCAGACCGCTCAAGCTCATCAATCAGGAAACGGCGCATGGCCTTGTAACCGCCGCGAACCAGCGGGTACTCAATACCTGCCTCCTGCAGCCAGCGCTGGACGGTTTGCGATCGCAACCCCCCTCGGAAGCAGTAAACATAGCCCTGGGAATGGCTGCGTGCAAATTCAGACCAGGCATGCAATCGCCGGTCTTTTAACTCCCCGCTTACGAGGCTATGGCCCAGCGCTATGGCTGCGTCTTGTCCCTGTTGCTTGTAGCAAGTTCCCACCTGCGCACGCTCATCGTCGGTCATCAGGGGGAGGCTTGTCGCGCAGGAAAATGCGCCTTTTTCAAATTCGATTGGGGCCCGCAGATCCATCATCGGCGCATCCGCAAGAAACAGCGCGCGATAATCTTCAGTATCCGGGCGCACCATAGGCTTTTATTCGGCCTCGCCGCCAAAGATGGCAATCACACGATCTTGCAGTTCAGAAACTGCATCGGACATCAAAGCAAAGTCAGCATCCAGACGAGCGGCATTATCCGCCTCAGGAATTTCCTCGTTCTCTTTCATCAACTCCTCACTAAACTTGAGGCGACGCAAGCAAAGATCCTCGGCCAGAACCAGCTTTACCCGTTCATCCCAGGACAAGGCCAGGCGAGCCACCTGCTTACCCGCATTGAGATGAGTCTCCACTTCTTCACTCAACAAATCAACGCCGCGGCAGCGCACCACGCCGCCTTCTTCTCCCAACTCACGCAGTTCACATTCCTCACCAAGCGCAAAATCATCGGGCAGGTTGTGATGAGCCAGCCACCCAGTCATGGTAGCGGAAGGTGCATTGTTAACCTGCGGCAGTATCACCGGGAACGTACCGATACACTCACGGAGCAAATTTAGTAACTCCTCGGCCCTGGCCGCGCTGGCGGCATCAACAAACACCCAGTTGGTGCGCGTATCGATATACGCATAAACCGCTGAGGAGCGGCTAAAGGCGCGGGGCAGGCAATCCTGCACGATCTCATCCTTGAGGGTCAGGCGCTCCTTACGGTAAACCTTTCTCGCCTGCGCAGATTCGATAACAGCCACCTTCTCTTCCAGCTGTTCGCGCACGACGGTCGAAGGCAGTAATTTTTCTTCGCGCTTGAGCTTAATCAACAACCGGCCGCCCGCTCCGTGTGCCAAAGCTTCTGAACCGTCCCCCAGCGGGGCGACCCAGCCAATAGACAATGCCTGTGACTTCGCACAGGGCTCAAAGGCGCGCTGTTCTAGCTTTTCTCCCAGAGCCTCGGGAGAAAGAGCAAAAGGGGTGCTTAGGCGAAACGCTCGGGTATTTTTGAACCACATATTTTGTACAACTCTGACAAAAGCCAAAGATTGTAACCCAGGCCAGCGCGCATTTCGGAAGAAAAAGCAGTCCCGTGTACAAAATGTTGTCCCCGATGGCCCCAGTGACAGTTGTCAGCCTGCCGGGGAGCCGGTTTAATCGACGGTCCGATATAGCGAAGTGGATGCTGAGGCCCCATGGCCACTGCCAGATAAAGTTATGACCGAGCAAAGCAAGACCAACCCGTCACAACCCCGTCACAGCCGCGATGTCGCCCAGTGGGACATGGAAACCGACGTAGCCATCGTCGGCTTTGGAGGCGCAGGCGGTTGCGCAGCCATCGAGGCGGCTGATGCCGGGTCAGAGGTAATCATTTTTGAGCTGGCCAGCGCCAGTGGCGGCTCTACCGCCATGTCCAGCGCAGAAATCTATATGGGCGGCAGTGGTGGCACTCGAGTACAACAGGCCTGTGGCTTCGATGACAGCACCGAGGACATGTTCACCTACATGATGATGTCCGCCGGCCCCCAGGCCGATGAAGTCAAAATTCGCAACTATTGTGAGAACAGTGCAGCACATTTCGATTGGCTGGTAGACCTGGGTGTGCCCTTCAAGGATAGCTTTCACGAAGAACGGGCCATTATGTGCCTGACCGATGATTGCCTGCTCTACACGGGCAGCGAGAAGGCCTATCCTTTTGTGGAGCACGCAAAGCCCTGCCCCAGAGGCCACAATCTTTATGTGGAGGGCGACAACGGTGGGCCGTTGTTCATGAAGATCGTTACCGCAAATGTCGACAAACGTGACCATATTTCAGTGGAGTACGAGACCCGGGCGCTAACACTCATCATCGACGATGTGGGCGCTGTCGTTGGCCTGGTTATTCGCAAGGACCAAAAAGAGATTAATGTAAGAGCCCGCCAGGGCGTCATACTGTGTGCTGGCGGGTTCAACATGAACGAAGAAATGGTGCAGAAATATGCACCAATGTTAACCCAGGGCACTGAGCCCATCGGCAACCCCGGAGATACCGGATCAGGCATCCAGATGGGTATGTCGGTAGGCGGAGCTGCTATCAACATGCATGAAGGCTTCATCAGCATCCCCTACTACCCGCCCGCCAGCATGACCTTCGGCATCGCGATTAACGACAAGGCACAACGCTTTATTAATGAAGACGTCTACCACGCCCGTCTCGGTCATGCAGCGCTGCAGCAACAAGGCGATCGTCTGTATTTTATCGTCACTGTTGACGATTATGGCAGCTACGAAAAAATGAACTTCCTCGGCGCGTCCATCGCTGGCACCGGAGAATCAGTCACTGAGCTCGAAGATGAATTGGGCCTGCGAAAAGGTAGCCTGCAACAGACTATTGACCTCTACAACGAGGACTGTGTCACTGGTGAGGATAGCCAATACCATAAGGCCTCTCAATGGCTTAAGCCGTTGGAGGCACCACTAGTCGCCCTGGACATCACCCCGGGCAGGGGCTGTTTCGTCCCCTGGTTTACCCTGGGTGGCTTGGATACATTGCCCACCGGCCAGGTGGTTGACCCACAACGACAGATCATTCCCGGCCTTTACGCTGCGGGCAGAACCGCCTGCGGGATCGTACGCCGTGCCGAGGGTTATTCCAGTGGCATGTCAGTCGGTGATGCGACCTTCTCAGGTCGCCTGGCCGGCAAGCAGGCGGCAAGCAGCACAAAAGCCGCTTAACAGCGGGCTTGTCAGCCCGCCACCACACTCCTACCATGGAACACGGGATGCATTGCACCCCGTGTTCTTTAGCTGCCACTTCGAGGCCCGAATATGAAATACCTGCACACCATGGTACGCGCACGTAACCTGGACGAAACCATGGACTTTTACTGTGACAAGCTTGGGCTAGTCGAAGTCAACCGCTACGACAGTGATGCCGGGCGCTTCACCCTGGTTTTTCTCGCTGCACCCGGCGATCTGGGGACCGCCGAAAAAGATGCCAGCCCCTGTGTCGAAATTACTTGGAACTGGGATGAAGAAACCTACTCCGGCGGCCGCAATTTCGGACACCTGGCTTACCGGGTGGATAACATCTATGACACTTGCCAACGCCTGCTGGACAAAGGCGTAGTCATTAATCGACCACCGCGGGACGGCCACATGGCCTTTGTACGCTCACCGGATGGTATTTCTATCGAGCTATTACAGGAAGGCGAGTCTTTGCCCGCCCAAGAACCCTGGGCATCCATGGAGAATATTGGTAGCTGGTGATCCAGCAATGAAAAATAGCATCACGACGCGACTGATTGTTCTGCTGACTCTGGCGTTAGCGGTAATCATGGGCGGCGGCATGCTGCTGGACTATCGGCTGTCTCGCCAGGAGATACTCACCCGGCTGAATGAGGAGGCATTGGTGGAAATCGGCGTAGCCGTCAGCGACATGGAAAATTGGCTCAACGGTATTGAAGCCACTACTGGATTGTTAGGTCGTATCCTGGAGCAACAGGAGTACAGCCATGAGGGATTGCAGCAGATGCTGCGCGACGTAGTAGTCAATAACGACGAAATTTTTGGCGCTGCTATTGCCGTTAATCCTAAATTTACCGAAGACGCCAAAGGCTTTGCCCCCTACTACTACGTTGACAACGGAACTGTCAGCTATGCTGACCTCGCGGGCGCCAGTGCCGATTACCAAAAGCAACCCTGGTACTCAACCCCGATCGCCGCAGGCAAAGCGCTGTGGACAGAGCCTTACTTTGACACCGGTGGTGGCGAAGTGAGCATGACTACCTTTGCGGTCCCTGTTTATCGTATCGACGATAAGGGCAATCGAGTTGCTTATGCTGTCGTTACTGCTGACGTTGCACTCACTGATTTGCAGCGTGTTGCAGGGCAACTCCACCTGGGTGAAAGCAGCTATAGCCTGCTGTTCAGCAAAGAGGGGCTGATGATGAACACACGCAGTCAGTCCAGGGTGATGAAACATTACTCAGAAATTTCATACCGGGGCGTTGACCTCGACCGTTGGCACCAAATGTTCAGTCAGGCCCTGCGCGGGGAACCCAGCACCTATGACTTTCCGTGTCCTGAGTCTGAGGGTCATTGCACCATTCGCCTGGGCCGCCTGAAGACCACAGGGTGGCCCATCGGGCTCGTATACAACCAGCAAGAAGTCCTTTCTCCCCTGCATCAGTATCAGGTAAAGACCTTCATTCTGGGTGCGGTAACCTTGCTGTTAATGGCGATAACGGTCTACCTGCTAATCTCTCGCCTCACCCGACCCCTTCAGCAACTCAGTATCGCCACCGAGCATATGGCCAGAGGCGAAATGGACGTAGCCCTGCCGCAGGCCGGGGGCAAGGATGAAGTTTCTCGACTTGTACGTTCTTTCAACAGCATGAACAAGGACCTCAAAGCCTATATCGGTGACCTTGAAACAGCGACCGCGAACCGCAGCCGACTGGAAGGCGAGCTAACCGCCGCACGAGATATACAGATGTCCATGCTTCCAGGCTCCGGCGAGGCCCTCTGGCAACAAAATGGTATTGATCTGTGGGCAAAAGTAAGGCCCGCGAAAACAGTCGGCGGTGATCTCTACACTTATTTTCAAAGTGACACTCATCTTTTTGTTGCCGTTGGAGATGTCTCTGACAAGGGGGTTCCGGCAGCCTTGTTTATGGCTCGCGCAATAAGCCTCATCCAGCAACTTGCCGGCACTGCTACTCCGCCAGACAAGGCAATGGCTGAACTCAATAATGCCCTGGAACGCGACAATCACAGCTGCATGTTTGTGACTCTGTTTTTGGGCGTACTCAACATTAGCAGTGGCCAAATGCGATTTGCCAGCGCCGGTCATACGGCCCCGAGTTTATTACGCGCTAGCGAAGTGGTGACAGTTGCCCAGGAAACAGGTCCCGCGCTGGGCCTGGCAGAGGATCAGGTCTACCCCATTAACGTTTTGCAATTATTGAAAGGCGATCGGTTGGCCGTTTATACCGATGGCATTGATGAGGCATTCAACGATAAAAAAGAAATGTACGGCGTCGACCGCTTCAATCGCGAACTACAGGCCTGTGGCGAACTGCCTGTAAAAGAGGCGGGGTTGCTACTTTTCAATTCGGTAGACATGCACACGGGTGACCTTCCGCAATCCGACGATATTACCCTGCTGTTGCTTCAGTATCCCTCGACGACTAAGCAAATTGAGAATCAGAGTTTTCAACTTGGGACAGGGCTCACGGGGCGCGTGCAGGCCTGGCTGGAAGCTACGCTCGAACAATGGAAAGTGGCTCCAGAGTCGATAATGGAATTCGATCTTGTCGCTGAAGAAATAGTTACCAATGTACAAAAATATGCCGGGCTTGAGGCGGGTGAACTGCTGGGGTTAACGGTGACGGTAACAGCAGGCTCGTTAGCGCTGGAGGCTCGCGATCAGGGCAAACCCTTTAATCCGTTCGAGGACGGTCATCGATCAGAATTGGGAGCCGATATCGACTCTGCAGAGATCGGCGGGCTTGGTGTACACTTAATCATCCAGCTTACGGATCGACAGAGCTACCGTCGGGAGAATGGCTACAATATCCTCCGGGTGGAAAAGGGTATAACAGGAAGCGGCACAGAGCCCCCTGCTTAAACACCAAATAATAGAGGCAGTAACACCATGGACCTGACCACCACCGTCGCCATTGATGAAGAGAACTCTGTCGCCAGGGTTGCTTTGGCTGGAGCACTCAACACCGACACTGCGCCGGCCTTCGAGCTGCGCCTGCAAGACGTTGTTGCCGCAGGGCATGAGCTTACTGTACTGGATATGAAAGACCTGGATTACATCAGCTCGGCAGGCCTGCGAGTAATTTTTAAAGCGGCAAAGCAGACTAAAAGCAGCGGTCGCAAACTGGCCGCAGCCAATCGCAAGCCCCATATCGACAAGGTTTTTGAAATTTTGAAGGCGTTACCCGATATGGCAGTGTTCTCCAACGATCAGGAGTTAGACGACTACCTCGACACTATGCAGCGCAAAGCCAAAGGCGAATAGCTCAGCCCCTCAGAAAACTCACGATCCAGCGAGCGACACGGTCGCCTTCAGCCTCCTTTGACAGTGAGGCGACGCCATTGGCATAGACGCTCTCGCCGATCGCCTCGCGCCTAAGCTCCATAATTTCCCGGGAATATCCGGAGACAAACTCCGGGTGACCCTGAAAAGTCAGGATGTGGTCTTCTAACTGAACCACCGCATTCTCGCAAAAGTCGCTGCTTGCCAGTACGGTGGCGCCGTTCGCATTTTCCACAATCTGGTCCTGATGACTGACCAGAATATCAAAATCGGACTCACCTCCATCATGCCAGGCTGGTATCGCATCAAATCGATGCGTATGGCGCCCAACCCCCCAACCTTTAGAAGACTTCGCAGTCTTACCACCCAGGGCATGGGCAACAATTTGATGTCCAAAACAAATGCCCACGACTTTTTTCTTGCGGGCGTCCAGCGTGCGAACAAAGTCCATCAGCGTTGCAATCCAGGGTTTATCGTCGTAAACCGAGGACTTGCTTCCGGTGATAAGGTAGGCATCGACCTCATCGACGTCGCCCGGGTATTCCCCCTCCTCCACGTCATAGGTAACGAATTCAAGGCTGGAATCAACGCGCCCCAATAGTGCGGTAAACATGTCCGGGTATTCCCCAAAGTTCGAAGCCCATTCCGGGCGCACCGCGTCAGTCTTTAAAATTCCAAGTTTCATCACACACCTTGATCAGCTGATGCCAGAAGTAGCTAGCAAAGCCGCATCATAGAAAGCTGTCGGCAAGCTGTCCATACCACCATTGGGCAGGTTATAGCGCCCCGGACTTGGGCTGAATGCTCGCTTGAGTTAATGTGTGGCCCTGCATCCACGTAAGGCCGAATACTTTGTTGATCCGACTCCTGCTCCTGGCGCTGTGTTTAACCGGCGCTTCCAGCTTCGCGGCTGGAAACACCTTTACTGGCTCTGCCAGTTGCCAGGACTGTCATGCCGACGAGCATCGCAACTGGCAGGGATCGCACCATGACCTGGCCATGCAGCTGCCCGGACCGGACACCGTGCTGGCCGACTTTAACAATGCCGAATTTACCTACAACGGTGTTACCTCACGCTTCTACCAAGACGGTGACAAGTACATGGTGCGCACCGATGGCGAGGACGGGAAGCTAACAGACTTTGAGGTGGCCTATGTCTTCGGCGTGTACCCACTTCAACAATATCTGCTTCCCTTGTCGCGCGGTCGCCTGCAGTCACTGACCATTGCCTGGGATGCGCGGCCGGCCAGTGAAGGCGGTCAGCGCTGGTATCACCTATACCCGAACGAACCGATAGACTTTAAGGACCCACTCCATTGGACTGGCCCCTACCAGAACTGGAATACGCGCTGCGCAGAATGTCACAGCACAGACCTGCAGAAGAATTATAATCGAGAGTCTCGAAGCTTCGATACTCAGTACGCGGAAATCGACGTTGGCTGTGAAGCTTGCCATGGGCCCGGCGGTAAACACCTTGAGCTCGCAGCGACCGAACAACTGGCGGGTGTGCCAGGCGGTGGATTTGCGACTGACTTTGCCCAGCGCGGAGACTGGATTTTTCCGCCAGGCGAGTCAATTGCCCGCCGCACCGAGCCCCTCCAGTCTCGCGCCCAAATTGATGCCTGCGGTCGCTGCCACAGCCGCCGAGGCACGCTAGGCGATTACCACTATGGCGCCGACCTGCTCGATACTCATCGCCTGTCCATGCTTCAATCGCCGCTTTATCACTACGATGGCCAGATTCTTGATGAGGTCTATGTTTACGGTTCCTTCGTGCAAAGCAAAATGCACCAGGCAGGCGTCGTTTGCTCCAATTGCCATGAGCCACATAGCAATGCCTTGAGGGCCACAGGCAATGGTGTGTGCGCCCAATGCCACAAGGCTTCCACCTATGACACTCCGGACCACCACTTTCATCCGGTTAACAGCACGGGGGCAAGCTGCGCCAACTGTCATATGCCCGAAAGCACATACATGGGTGTAGACCGTCGCCGTGATCACAGTATGCGCATACCCCGCCCGGATTTGTCCGTGGTTATGGGCACACCCAATGCCTGCAACCAATGCCATACGGATAAAGATGCCTCGTGGTCACTGGATGCCTTACGTAAACAGGGCGTTAATTTTCGTGACACTGGCAACCACCTGGCCCGCAGCTTTGCCGCCGTCGATCAGGGTGATGCACGCGCTGTGCCTTCTCTGGCCGCCCTGGCTAATGACACTAATGCGCCGCCCATCTGGCGCGCAACCGCCATGGAAGCCCTGGGCCAGGCTGGAGGCCGTGAGGCGACCCAGACAATGGCCGCCCTACTTTATGATGATGACAGTATCATTCGCGCCAGTACCGTACGCTCACTGCAGTTTTTGTCATTGCCACAACGCTTTCAGCTACTAACGCCGTTGTTAAACGACCCGGTTCTCGCTGTAAGGATGGAGGTCGCACAGGCCCTTGCAGGCGTGCCTCTGGATCAGATAAAGGCACAGGAGGCTAACCGGCTGCGCACGCTGTTCAAAGAATATGTCACCGTGTATGAACAACACTCGGATATGCCCGGCGTGCTCTCGCAATTAGCCTTGTTTTATTCCAATCGTGGTGATGCTCCTTCTGCAGAGCGAGCCTACAAAGAGGCGATAGAGATTAACCCGCAGTTGGTCGCGGCCTATTTAAACCTGGCTGATTTGTTACGCGCGCAAAATCGAGAGGAAGAAGCCCGGAAGTTTTTGCTCGAGGCCCTTGCTGTGGCACCCGACAATGGCAATACCATCCATGCCCTGGGCTTGCTGGAAACGCGCTCGGGCGACTCGAAAAAGGCCTTGGATTATCTGGCCCAGGCGGCAGCTCTAGAAACGCTGGGCACCCGGCATCGCTTCGTCTATGCCATCGCGCTGCACGACCTTGGCAACCCAAGGCAGGCGGTGACTGAACTCAACAAACTCAATCGCAAGTTTCCCAGCGACGAGCAGATCCTCCTCGCGCTCGCTAATTACAGCGCCGAGCTAGGCGACTACGCGAAGGCGCGGGCTTACGCTCAACAGCTGGTGCAGTTGGCTCCACGCAACACCAATTATCAGCAATTGCTCAGTAACCTGCCGAACGACTAGTCGAAAAAGTAATCGTCGAGGATCGCGTAATAGCGCTCTCTGATAGCGGGAGATTCATTGGCGAGTTGATGCCCGGCCTCATCAAGGTAGTGGATTTTGGAATCTGGAAATAACCGGGCTATTGCCTTCATATTATAGCGCCAAGCGACAGTGCCATCCTCGCGCCCCTGAATCACCAATGCAGGACCCACGCCAAGGTTTTTGACAGGCAACGATTTGAGCCACCGCTTTAATGCGCCAATCCAAATCAGAGACACTCGGTGCGATTGCAAAGGATCCGCACGCAAAAAGTCCAGAAAGCCAAGATCGGATGAGTTTTTATTAAACTTGCGTTTAAGGCTATCGGTGAAACGATGCAGCAAGGTATGCCCGAGACTAACGCCGGTCCAGCCAGCAGGCCGAACCAAGGGCGCGAGCAAAGCAGTCTTTGAGAAAGGCCAGGGCCCGTGTCTCGCAAGTTCGATCAATGCGGCACAGCCGGTGCTTTGCCCCAATCCAAAAGTGGGCAACGGGGGCAGGTCCGCACCGCTAATTACCGCTGCAATAGCCTTACCGTAATCTGAAAAGTCATCAATTTCCGCAGGTTCGCCGGATGATAGCCCGTGCCCGGGAAGATCGAAGATCAACACATTGCAGCCCCGCGAAAGACCGTATGCAATCAGCTTGTCATAGATCCCGGCATGGTCGAAATAGCCATGAATGAGTACCAGATTGGCCCTGGCATCAGACAATATCCAACGCTGGGTCATCAACTGAAAAACGCCCGATGAATTAAAACCGGCGTGATACTCAGCCTCGGGGTACCTCTTTGAGAAATCCAGCTGATAAAATCTTAGGTATTCGTTGAGCTCGAAAGATTGCTCCGTGCTGGCTGCAAAAGCTGGCAGGGTATCCCTCAAAAGGCTCAGCTCAGCAAGTGTTGGGCCATTGCCCCGCCCCGCGTCCGCCTGAGGTTTCGCAAATGGAGCTTCGGAACCCAAAGACTTACCTTCAGTCATTGTCCCTAGGCCCGCACCAACAAGACAGTGTTTGGACGCATGCCCACCACCAGCGGCCTAGTTCACTTTCGGCGTTAACTCGCCCGCATCGTAAAGCATATGCATGGTGTCCAGGTTTTTTACCCGAATCTTGTCCGCATTGCCCGATGTATTGAACGCTTCATAGCGTTCAATACATATGTCGCGCATGGCATCGGTGGTTCTGGCAAGAAATTTTCTGGGATCAAATTCAGCCGGGTTTTCAGCAAGAAAACGGCGCACGGCTCCCGTAGAAGCCAGCCTCAGGTCAGTATCGATATTGACCTTGCGCACACCGTGGCGAATGCCTTCCTGAATTTGTTCAAGAGGTACGCCATAGGTCTCAGGAATATTGCCACCAAACTCATTAATCACTGCCAGCCAGTCCTGCGGTACAGACGAAGAGCCGTGCATTACCAGATGGGTGTTGGGAATACGGGCGTTGATCTCCCTGATGCGATCAATAGCCAGAATGTCGCCGGTGGGAGGACGGGTAAATTTGTAAGCTCCGTGACTGGTGCCACAGGCAATCGCCAGGGCATCTACGTTGGTGGCTTTTACAAATTCAGCAGCTTCTTCCGGGTCAGTGAGCATTTGGTCGTGGGTTAGCTTACCTGCTGCACCGATACCATCCTCCTCGCCGGCCTCACCGGTTTCAAGCGAGCCCAGACAACCCAGTTCGCCCTCGACTGAAACGCCACAGGCATGTGCCAATTCTACTGCCTGGCGAGTCACAGCCACGTTGTAATCGTAATCCATTGGCGTTTTACCATCTTCGCCCAGAGAACCATCCATCATCACTGAGGAAAAACCGAGTTGGATAGAACGCTGACAAACGGCAGCTGAGGTGCCGTGATCCTGATGCACAACCACAGGGATGTGGGGAAACTCATTCATTGCAGCTTCCATCATAGCGCGCAGAAAAGGCGCTCCAGCATACTTTCGAGCACCGGCGCTGGCCTGCATGATGACAGGAGAATTAGTTTGGTCTGCCGCCTCCATAATAGCGCGGGTCTGCTCGAGATTATTAACGTTAAAAGCCGGCACGCCGTAGTCATGCTCGGCGGCGTGGTCCAGCAACTGGCGTAAGCTGATTAATGCCATTGTGTGTTACCTCTGCGATTTTGTTGTATGTCAGTCGGCTGCGCGCGCTTCAAGCACGGCAACCGCGGGAAGAGTCTTACCCTCCACGTATTCCAGGAAAGCCCCGCCACCGGTGGAAATGTATGAAATATTGTCGGCAATGTCGTACTTGTCTATCGCCGCCAGGGTGTCACCACCGCCAGCAAGCGAAAAGGCCTCGGACTCGGCAATGGCCAACGACAATGCTTCAGTGCCTCCCCCAAATTGATCGAACTCAAACACACCGACAGGACCGTTCCAAAGAATCGTTCCCGCATCTTTGAGAATCGTGGCAATGTCCTCGGCAGCTTCCGGACCGATATCGAAGATCATATCGTCCTCAACCACCTGATCAGCCAATTTGTGTTCGGCCTCGGTAGATTCCGAAAATTCTTTACCTGTGACCACATCGACTGGCAGCGGGATGCTGGTTTTTTCCATAAGCGACTTTGCGGCGGGAATCAGGTCGTGCTCGCAGAGTGACTTACCTACCGGCTTGCCTGCAGCGGCGAGAAAAGTATTGGCGATACCGCCGCCCACAACCAGTTGATCAACTTTATCTGACAGGGTTTCGAGAACGGTTAACTTGGTCGAAACCTTGGAGCCGCCGACGATAGCCACCATCGGGCGTGCTGGCTCAGCCAGGGCTTTTTCCAGCGCGCTCAACTCTCCGGCGAGCAGCGGTCCGGCACAGGCCACCGGCGCAAACTTGGCGACTCCGTGGGTAGACGCCTGGGCACGATGCGCTGTTCCAAACGCGTCCATCACAAATATCTCACACAAGCCGGCATAAGCCTTGGCCAGGGTTTCGTCGTCTTTTTTCTCTCCTGAATTGAAGCGCACGTTCTCCAGCAAAGCGACGTCTCCATCATTGAGCTCCACTCCCAGCCTCCAGTCCTCAACCAGAAAAACCTTTTGATCCAATAATCCACTGAGGTGCTCAGCGACCGGTGCCATGGAAAACGCAGTATCGAACTCCCCCTCAGTCGGTCGTCCGAGGTGGGACATCAATATCACTTTTGCCCCGGCCTCCCTGGCCGCTAATATGGTAGGCAACGCAGCCCGGATGCGGGCATCTGATGTTACTGCTCCGTCCTTGATGGGTACATTCAGGTCTTCGCGGATCAGCACCCGCTTACCCTTCAACTCCATGTCCTGCATTAATTTTACCTTCAAGGACATTCAGTTAGTCTCCTTTAATCGTGTCCAGTGATTCGCCACATCCAGCATGCGGTTAGCGTAGGCCCATTCGTTGTCGAACCAAGTCAGCACTTTAACAAGGCGGGCACCACTCACTCGTGTCTGGCTGGCATCGATGATGCTTGAACGCAGGTCATGGTTGAAGTCACAAGACGCCAGGAGTTCTTCGGTATAGCCCAGCACGCCTGAAAAGCGGGTTCGCGCTGCCTCATTCAGAGCATGATTGATAGTTGCAACATCCGTGTCGGTCCGGGTTTGTATGGTCAGATCCATGGCAGAGACATTGAGCGTGGGCACTCGCAACGCCTGCGCACTAAAGCGGCCCTTCATCGCAGGCAAAACACGCTCCACACCCCGCGCCAGTCCAGTATCAACGGGAATAATGGACTGGGAGGCTGCGCGTGTTTTGCGTAAATCAGTGTGATGATAGGCGTCCAGAACAGGCTGGTCGTTCATCGCCGAGTGGATGGTGGTGATCGTGCCGCTTTCAATTCCCACGGCATCGGTCAGCGCCTGAATGACAGGCACAATGCCATTGGTGGTGCAGGAACCTGCCGAAACGACACGGTGAGACGCTCGCAAATCTCCCTCGTTGATGCCATATACGACGGTAGCATCTACATCTGCCTGAGCTGGCTGCGAGAACAATACTTTACTCGCTCCCTGTTGCAGGTGTTGCTCCGCGGTCGCCCGGTCAGTGAAAGCACCCGTGCACTCCAGTACCATATCGATCCCGAGTTCGGCCCATGGCAAACCATTGATTGCTGCGCTGCGCAACAAACGAATGGACTGCTCACCAATTAACAGCTCCCGCTCATTTCCCTGCAATGTGCCAGGAAAACGCCCATGTGTGGAATCATAACGGGTCAAGTGCAAGACAGTATTGGCGTCGGCCAATTCATTAATGGCGACTACCTGCATACACGACTGCAACGGGCTCTCTTGCAAAGCCCGCAAAACGCTGCGGCCTATTCTGCCGTAGCCATTAATCGCCAGTCGAATCAAAGCCGAATCCAGTTCAGTCGATCAACACGTCTTCAACAGCGGCTACAACATTGTCCACCGTAAAGCCGAACTCCTTGAATAATTCGCCTGCGGGAGCCGATTCGCCAAAGCTGGTCATACCAATAATACGCCCGTCCAGGCCGACGTACTTGTACCAGTAGTCCGCGTGCAGAGCCTCCACGGCAACCCGTGCGAACACATCCGATGGCAACACCGCCTCGCGATAGGCTGCATCCTGGGCATCAAATATCTCAGTGCAGGGCATGGAAACCACGCGAACCTGCTTCCCTGACTCTTCCAGTCGCTCTGCCGCCGCCATTGCCAGGCTGACTTCAGATCCTGTCGCGATAATAATGGCATCGGGTAGACTGCCGCAGGCCTTAAGGATATAGCCGCCGCGAGCAACGTCAGCCAACTGCTTGGAATCACGATCCTGATGGGGCAGGCCCTGACGGGAAAATACCAGCGAACTGGGGCCATCACGTCGCTCAATGGCCGCCTTCCAGGCCACTGCCGATTCCACACTGTCGCAGGGGCGCCAGGTATTCATGTTAGGTGTAGTTCGCAAGGAAGCCACCTGTTCTACCGGTTGATGGGTGGGACCATCTTCACCCAAACCAATAGAGTCATGTGTAAATACAAAAATGGACTGCTTTTTCATCAAGGCCGACATGCGCACGGCGTTGCGCATGTATTCCATGAAGACCAGGAATGTCGCTCCGTAGTTGATGAACCCTCCGTGCAGAGCGATGCCATTCATAATGGCAGCCATGCCAAATTCGCGCACACCGTAGTAGAGGTAGTTACCGCTGGCATCGTCTTTGGTTACGCCCTTGGAACCAGACCAAATGGTTAAGTTGGAGCCAGCCAGATCAGCAGACCCGCCCAGCAATTCAGGCAGCAAAGGACCATAGGCATTAAGGCAGTTCTGGGAAGCCTTGCGGGAGGCCACGCTTTCACCCTCTGCCTGGCATTGGGCAATGTATGCCTGCGCTTTGTCACTGAAGTCCGCTGGCAGTTCTCCCGCCAAACGGCGCTTGAGTTCGTCAGCGAGCTCAGGGTGAGCCCCGGCATAGGCCACCATCGATTCATTCCAGGCCTGCTCGGCTGCTAAACCCTTTTCGCATGCATTCCAGCCGGCATAAACATCCTCTGGTATCACAAAGGGGTCGTGCGGCCATGCCAATGCGACGCGAGTTGCCGCTACCTCATCGCCACCTAGCGGAGCACCGTGACAGGATTCAGAGCCCTGCTTGCCGGGCGAGCCTTTACCAATCACTGTTTTGCAACAGATCAGAGTGGGTTTTGCGGTTTCATGACGAGCTGCTTCAATAGCGGCCTTGATCTCCGAAGAACTATGGCCATTTACATCATTAATGACCTGCCAGCCATAGCTTGCAAAGCGGGTGGGTGTGTCATCAGTAAACCAGCCTTCAATTTCACCATCGATAGAAATGCCGTTGTCGTCGTAAAAGGCAACCAACTTGCCCAGACCCAGAGTACCGGCCAAAGAGCATACCTCGTGTGAAATGCCCTCCATCAGACAACCATCGCCGAGGAACGTATAGGTAAAGTGATCCACGACCTGGTGACCATCTCGGTTAAATTGGTCAGCCAGTACTTTTTCGGCAATCGCCATACCGACCGCGTTACTGACACCTTGCCCCAATGGGCCCGTGGTGGTCTCAATACCCGGGGTATAGCCGTACTCTGGGTGACCCGGGGTCTTGCTATGAAGCTGGCGAAAATTTTGCAGCTCTTCGATGGGCAAGTCATAGCCCGTCAGGTGCAACAGGGAATAGATCAACATGGAGCCATGGCCATTGGAGAGCACAAAACGATCTCGGTTAGGCCACTGGGGGTTGCCAGGATTGTGTTGGAGATAGTCATTCCAGAGAACCTCGGCGATGTCCGCCATGCCCATAGGCGCTCCGGGGTGGCCAGAATTGGCTTTCTGGACCGCATCCATGCTCAGGGCACGGATGGCATTGGCGAGTTCAGTACGGTTGGACGACATGCTTATCTCCAAAATGAGGGAGCTGGTTAAAAACGGGACATTATTTTCGCGTAACAGGGCGCTAACAGCAATCAAATCAAAGGGAAAATTGTCGCTCTGACGCCCTTATGCTCCTCTAAAGCACAGCCAAGCGTACAGGGCAGCAACCCCCCCTAAAATCTATATCAAAATATTTTGATATAGATTAACTCTCCTGCTAGACTGCGCCGCTATGTTAACTGCTACACAAACCTCAAGTTCCACTGCGCAAGCCGATCAGGAGTTGCTGGCCGCCGAGCTAGCGAGTTTCTGTAAGGCAAGCGCTGATCCACTACGCTTGCAGATACTGCGCGTTTTGCGGGAGGATTCTTTTGGTGTCTCGGAGCTATGTTCTATTTTTGAGATCCGCCAGCCAGCGCTCAGCCATCACCTGAAAGTGCTGGCCGGAGCATCACTGGTCGCTACTCGTCGGGAAGGCAATTCAATCTTCTACCGCCGGTCTCAGCTGTGCCAAAAACCAGAGCTTGAACCCTTGCAAAGCGCCCTGCTCGACGCTGCAGACCAGATCGAATTACCCGTTGAAATCGAGCGCGCATTGCAGGTGCTGTACCGACAAAGAGTTGAAAACTCTCGCGCATTTTTTCGCCACAACGCTGACAAATTTCGCCAGCAGCAGGACCTGATCGCCAGCTATGAGCAGTATGCAGGCACCGTAGCCGAAGTATTGCGCGATGCTCCTATCGCCCAACGCTTGTTGGCACTGGAAGTCGGGCCCGGCGACGGCAGCTTCCTGATGGAGCTCGCTCCCCGCTTCGAGCGGGTGGTCGCTGTGGATATTGAGGCCGCCATGCTTGAGCAGGCCCAGGCCAGGGTCAACAAGGCGAAGCTCAGTAATATCGAATTTATTCACGGGGATACCGGCAGCCCCGCTCTATCGCGGCTTTCAGCCGATTGTGTCGTTATCAAC
Organism: Candidatus Seongchinamella marina; assembly: GCF_026262685.1. NCBI lineage: Bacteria > Pseudomonadati > Pseudomonadota > Gammaproteobacteria > Cellvibrionales > Halieaceae > Seongchinamella > Candidatus Seongchinamella marina. Next base: position 233,263 of record NZ_SHNP01000003.1, on the reverse strand, counting down.
ATGGTTTTGCATCACACCCCCGACCCCGGCCAGATCCTCAAGGATGCAGCCGCGAGTCTCGCTCCCGGCGGGGTGGTACTGGTCACCGACCTTTGTCACCACGACCAGGGCTGGGCACGAGAGAGCTGCGGTGATTTGTGGCTGGGCTTTGACCCTGGAGAATTGACCGAGTGGGCCACTGAGGCCGAACTCAAAGACATTGCCAGCGTATATCTGGCGCAACGTAACGGATTTCAAGTACAGGTGCGCCTTTTCGGCCGCCCATAAATAAAGGAACCAAAGCATGAGTGAATATGCGATTTTTACCTCGGAGTCGGTATCCGAAGGGCACCCAGACAAAATGGCCGACCAAATTTCCGACGCCATCCTTGATGCAATCATCAAGGATGACAAGGATGCCCGGGTTGCAGTCGAGACCATGGTTAAAACCGGTATGGCCGTGATAGCTGGCGAAGTCACCACGTCCACTTATGTGGACCTGGAAGAAGTTGTCCGCAATGTCATCCTCGAGATTGGTTACAACAGTTCTGACGTCGGCTTTGACGGCGCTTCCTGTGCTGTTCTTAACGCCATTGGTAAACAATCACACGATATCGCCATGGGTGTTAACGAAGGCGAAGGTGCCCACCTTGAGCAGGGTGCGGGCGACCAGGGCCTGATGTTCGGCTACGCAACCAACGAAACCGATGTACTGATGCCTGCCCCCATCTACTACTCCCATCGCCTGGTGGAAAAACAGGCTGAACTTCGCAAGCACGGCACCCTGCCATGGCTGCGTCCCGACGCAAAGAGCCAGGTCACCCTGCGCTACGAAAATGGTAAACCAGTGGCCATCGACGCCGTGGTCTTGTCCACCCAGCACGACCCCGACATTGCCCAGTCCGATATTCACGAGGCGGTCATGGACCTGATCGTCAAGGAAACCTTGCCCACAGAATGGCTACATGCCAACACTCAGTACCACATTAACCCCACGGGTCAGTTCATCATCGGTGGGCCGGTTGGTGACTGTGGTCTTACTGGCCGCAAGATTATTGTAGACACCTACGGCGGCATGGCCCGTCACGGTGGTGGTGCATTTTCCGGCAAGGACCCCTCCAAGGTTGACCGCTCCGCGGCATACGCGGGTCGTTATGTCGCCAAGAATATCGTAGCCGCTGGCCTCGCAGACCGCTGCGAAATCCAGATTTCCTACGCCATTGGCGTAGCTGAACCTACTTCGATATCCATCGACACTTTCGGCACAGGCGCACTGTCTGACGACAAGATCGGTGAACTGGTTCGCGAACACTTTGACCTGCGCCCCCGTGGCCTCATCGAAATGTTGGATCTGAAACGTCCGATCTACCGTAAAACAGCTGCCTACGGCCACTTTGGTCGAGAGGACGCAGACTTCACCTGGGAAAACACTGACAAAGCAGAGGCGCTGAAAGCGGCCCTTTAAAACTGAACTGAAAGGATTATTGCAATGAGCACAGCACAACAGATAGTAACAACTGAAGACTACAAGGTAGCCGATATCTCTCTGGCCCAATGGGGTCGTCGCGAGCTGGATATCGCCGAGGGTGAAATGCCAGCGCTGATGGCAATGCGCGCGAAATACAGCGAGAGCAAGCCACTGGCAAACGCCAGAATCCTGGGTTGCATTCACATGACCATCCAGACTGGCGTTCTTATTGAAACCCTGATCGCACTGGGCGCTGAAGTGCGCTGGTCATCATGCAACATTTTCTCTACCCAGGATCACGCTGCCGCTGCCATCGCAGCTGAGGGCATTCCTGTATTCGCATGGAAAGGCGAAACCGAGGAAGAGTACGACTGGTGCCTTGAGCAAACTATCCTCAAGGACGGTCAGCCCTGGAATGCCAACATGATCCTGGACGACGGTGGCGACCTGACGGGCATGCTGCATGAGAAATATCCCAGCATGCTGGACAGCATTCATGGCATCACTGAAGAGACCACCACAGGCGTCCACCGTCTGCAGGAAATGCTGGAAGCAGGCACACTGAAAGTACCCGCAGTTAACGTTAACGACTCGGTGACCAAGTCTAAGAACGACAACAAATATGGCTGTCGTCACAGCCTGAACGATTCAATCAAGCGCGGCACTGACCACCTAATGGCCGGTAAAAAAGCCCTGGTCATCGGCTACGGTGATGTAGGCAAAGGCTCTGCCCAGTCCCTGAACCAGGAAGGTATGATCGTCAAGGTTGCCGAAGTCGATCCCATTTGTGCAATGCAAGCTTGTATGGACGGCTTTGAAGTGGTGTCCCCCTACATCGATGGCGTCAATAAGAGTAATGACGAGTCCGTCAACAGTGACCTGCTCAGCAATACGGATCTGCTGGTAACGACTACCGGTAATTACAACGTCTGCGACGAGTACATGCTTAAAGCACTGAAGCCGGGCGCTGTGGTATGTAATATCGGCCACTTCGATAATGAAATCGATACCGCTTTCATGCGTCGTAACTGGGAATGGGAAGAAGTAAAGCCGCAGGTGCACAAAGTTTATCGTGACCAGGCCACCAACGATCATTTGATCCTTTTGTCAGAAGGCCGTTTGGTCAACCTGGGCAACGCCACGGGTCACCCCTCACGCATCATGGACGGCTCTTTTGCCAACCAGGTTCTGGCGCAGATTTACCTGTACGAGCGCAAATTTGCCAACCTCGAGCCGGAAATGAAGCCGGCGGCCCTGTGCGTTGAAGTGCTGCCCAAGAAGCTCGACGAAGAAGTAGCGGCTCACATGATTGGCGGATTTGGTGCGGTATTAACCAAGCTGACTTCAGAGCAGGCCGACTATATCAACGTTAGCGTGGACGGCCCCTTCAAACCAGATAGCTACAAATACTAAGGAGCAAGAGTGGCCAAGCCAAGAATCAGCTTTGAATACTTCCCGCCTAAAACCGAGGCTGGCAAGGACAAGCTGCTCAATATGACCACGACAGCCCTTAACGAGCTCAACCCGGAGTTCTTCTCAATTACCTACGGTGCTGGCGGCACCACCCGGGGTGCAACCCTGGGTGTTGTCTCGGCCATGAGCGAGGCGGGCATCGATGTGGCGCCCCACCTCAGCTTCGGCGGAGACGACGAAGACGCCGTTAACGATTTGCTGGATACCTATAAAGCGTTGGGTATCAAGCGCCTCGTAGCGTTGCGGGGCGATATACCGTCAGGTATGGGGACAGCCAATCAACTGGTGCATGCCAGCGAACTGGTGGCGCTGGTGCGCGAACGCAGCGGTGATCATTTTGAAATTGAAGTGGCCGCCTATCCAGAGATTCATCCGGAATCCAACAGCTATGAGAGTGACGTCCAGTTTCTGAAAACCAAGCTGGATGCTGGCGCGAACAGTGCAATCAGCCAATACTTTTACAATGTTGAGGCCTACTTTTATTATTTGGACCAATGCGCTGCAGCGGGAATCGATAAGCCGATTTATGCCGGCATCATGCCTATCACCAACTACGAAAACCTGGCCCGCTTCTCTCATAATTGCGGTGCCGAAATTCCCCGCTGGATCTGCAAGCGCATGGAAAGCTACGGCAACGATAGGGACAGCATCCGCAAATTCGGTTTGGAGGTTGTCACCCAACTGTGTCAAACGCTGCTCGACTCGGGTGCTCCAGGTATTCATTTCTACACCATGAATCAGGTGGAGCCCACCAGCACCATCTACAAGAACCTGGGTCTGTAGTAAGATTGAGCCATGCGAATTCCCCGTATCTATGCGGGGCAAGTGCTGCAGGCCGAATCCAGTTTCGACCTGGAGCCCGGCCCCAGCCAACACCTCGCGCGCGCCCTGCGGATGCAGGAGGCGAGCCAATTAATACTCTTCGATGGTCGCGGTGGTGAATACCCCGCTACCATCACCTCTGTTGGCAAAAAGTGTGTCTCTGTACTCACAGGGCAACATCACGATATCGAGGTGGAATCCCCGCTGGCCATCCACCTGGGTATTTCCATATCGCGCGGCGAGCGAATGGACTGGGTTATTCAGAAGGCCACCGAGCTAGGCGTAACGCATGTTTCACCGTTGCTCACCGAGCGCACTGAGGTAAAGTTAAAAGCTGATCGCGCCGAGAAAAAGCGTCAGCACTGGCAGCAAATAGCCATCAGCGCCTGCGAGCAGTGCGGCCGTAATCGCCTGCCCGTCATCAATCAGCTGACGCTGTTGCCCAAGTGGCTGAATGATAGCCGGGCCGAACTGAAACTGGTGTTGCATCATCGGGCAGAAAATTTATCGGCGCAATCCACTCCTCCCCGCAGTATTGATTTATTAATTGGTCCGGAAGGTGGCCTTAGCCCGGATGAAATCCACTTGGCGGAGCAGCGAGCGTTTCGCGCGCTGCGCCTTGGAGACCGTGTGCTGAGGACCGAAACTGCACCGCTAGCAGCTCTTTCAATTTTGCAGGCCAGGTGGGGCGACATGGCGCCATAAGCGGATTCACCCGCTGCGCAAAATCGATTGCGCCTCTTTTGTTACTGTCCCGCTAAAACGCCAAGCGGGCGTAGTGACCGAATATCCAGCCCACATCAACATGCTTAACGTATTCGCTCTGGCTAACGAGTGTGTCATAACGGTTTGGGAGGGTCAGCATTGGCGGCTGGCAAAAAGGCCTTCGTAAAAATTGCTGCGGTTTTTTATTAATCGAGGATGGTACTCATTGCCACGCAAATCTCGGCTGGTCAAAGTGTAGCACCCGCGTAGAAAGACCTCGCAGCGCGACCTCCCTGAACTGGAATAGTAGTGCTCCGGTGGGCGCAAAAATAACATCGTCCTGAAAGTGCATAGAAAGCACCTGGCTATCACCTCCGGCGACATCTGACAGCAGTGGCGAGTCGTTTCGAGCGAGTTCAGAAAAGCTAAAGGGAGAGATAGTAGCCACTTCATCCGGATTAGGAATCAGTTTGCTCCAGCGGGTATCGTTCCACACCACAACCGGTGTAATGAGATAGCCCGAGCGAGTAATGTAGTCATCGAGAGTACCGACAATCTGGCTGGCATCCAACGACAAATTGATCTCTTCTCGCATTTCACGCAAGGCGGCTTCAACCGGCGTCTCTCCGGAATCTATTCTGCCCCCGGGCAGCGCCCACTGACCAGTATGCGAACGCAATGTGTGAGTACGTCGTGTCACTATGATCGCGGCCTCGTCGCGATAGCGGGTGACAGCCAGAACAACCGCCGCATGTTTCAAGTCGCCCAGGGGTTGAGTCTCTACCTTGAGCTCAGACAGGTTCTGTGTGAGCTGCCTTCGCAACTCCAGATCATGAACAAACGCTTTTACGGCCTGCATCAGTGCCAGCCCTCAGGCCTGTTGTTCCGTCCAGCGAGCATGCGTCCACTCAAGAAAATCGGCAACAGCATTCACCGTATGGTCGGTACGTACAGAATGGAACACCTCGAAGGCATGTTGAGCACCGGGTAATTCCCCATACACCACCGCCTGTTCAGATTCCTGATTCATCGCTGAAACAAAGGTACGAGCCTCTTCAACCCAAACCAGGGAGTCATGAGTACCGTGAATAACAAACATCGGGGGCGCCTCTGCGCTGACATGGCTAAGCGGAGACCCCGTATCCCAGAGCTCCGGATTTTCCTGCTGGCTACACTGCATGACCTTGTCGGCCAACATTTTGTCCATCGACATTTCACCACGAATATCAAAACGGTCCTTGAAATCGTAGACGCCATAAAAAGGCACTGCCGCCTGAATGCTGGTATCGGCATCCTCAAACTCAGGCTGGAATGGGGCATAGTTAGGCGTTAGCGCCGCCAGCGAACTGAGGTGCCCACCAGCCGAGCCGCCAGTGATGGCAATAAAATCCGGATCGCCCCCGTATTCGGCAATATTGTTCCGTATCCAGGCTATAGACTTTTTCACGTCGACGATATGCGCGGGAAACGCAGCATTGGGACTCAAGCGGTAGTTAATTGCCACACATAACCAACCTCTTTGGGCCAGGTGGAACATCAATGGCTTAGCCTGCTGCTCTTTTTCTCCAATCATCCAGCCGCCACCGTGCACTTGTAGCAGCACAGGAAAGCCACCCTCTCGGGGTTCCTGCGGCTGATAAATATCCAACAGATTGCGCTTGCCTGCGTCAGCATAGGCGATATGTGAATGCACACGGACACCCTCGCGGACCATGGCAAAAGGTTTCATCCAATGAGCAGCGTCAACGCTATCTTCCAGCACTCGCTGCCGCTGCTGGGGCAGTGTGCTGCGATAATCTTCACCCAAGCCTCGCTTTAGCGCCTGGCGCATCACGCGCTGAGTATTCATGGCCTGCACATGCAGGTACACCTGACCCATCCAGGACAAGGCGAAAAGGCCCAGACCCACCTGGGCCAGCGAACTGTCCAGCATGCCTGAAAGAGCCATTAGAGCCGTTAGTCCCAATTGCCAGAGCAGGTGAATTAGCGCTAATTCGCCGCTGAGCCAGGCGATCAAAAAATAAAAAGGGGCCATCCAGTAAATACGCCTGGCCTGAATAATCGCGCTATAAGTACCGATAGCGGATACCACCGCCAGAAAAAAATAAAAGCCGCTCACTCTTGGAGCCTCCGCTATTTGCAAATAATCCGGCCTAGTTTAGGGTAGCAGCGATCAATTCACTAGCTGACCGTGCTTGCGCTAATTTTTGGCTTTGCGTAACTTAGCAGGCCGCAGACAAACCGGAGCGTTTTATGACAATCAAGCTAGGTGTGGTAATGGACCCCATTGCTGACATCAACTACAAGAAAGACACCACACTGGCGATGCTATGGGCAGCCACGGCGCGAGACTGGCAGCTATTTTATATGGAGCAAAAGGACTTGTATCTGAGAGATGGTGAAGCCAGAGCCAGCATGTCACCGCTCACCGTATTTCAAAATCCGGACAACTGGTACGACCTGAAGGCGCCCCAAGACTGCTCGCTTGCTGACCTCGATGTCATACTCATGCGCAAGGACCCCCCCTTTGACAATGAGTACATTTATTCTACTTACATACTTGAAGATGCTGAACGAAGAGGCAGCTTGATCGTCAATCGCTGCCAGGGGCTGCGCGACAGCAACGAGAAGGTTTTTGCCACGCAATTCCCACAGTGCTGTCCGCCAGTGCTGGTGAGTCGCGACATGGCGCGGTTAAGGCAGTTTCACAAGGAGCACAATGACGTCATCTTCAAGCCCCTTGATGGCATGGGCGGTACAGCCATCTTCAGAGCCAGGGAAGACGATCCCAACGTCAGTGTGATACTGGAAACCCTGACAGAATACGGCCAGCAATCCATCATGGCCCAACGCTACATTCCGGAAATCGTAGACGGTGACAAACGCATTCTCGTGATCAACGGTGAAGCGGTGCCCTACTGTCTGGCACGAGTTCCCCTGGCCGGAGAACTTCGAGGGAACCTGGCAGCAGGCGGAACAGGCCGGGCTCAGCCCCTGACGGACAGGGACCGATGGATTGCAGAGCAAGTGGCTCCATTTTTGCGCGAAAGGGGGATCTTGTTTGCCGGCCTGGACGTTATCGGGGAATACCTCACAGAAATAAACGTTACCAGCCCCACCTGTATTCGTGAAATTGACGCCGGATACGATCTGGACATCGCCGGTGATCTGATGGATTGTATTGTCGGGGAACTAGAAAGACGGAGCTAAACTTCCACCGCCAATGTATTACCTTGAGACTACTGAAGGAGAGCATACAAGGATGCGCAATGCGGTGCTGATTGCCGCGTGTTGCCACGTAGTTTTGGCTTTTGCGGTTTCTTTCAACAGCGACTCCAGCCCACGCTACAATCGTCAAATCGAGGTCACTCTCGCCACCAGGCCCAGCCAAGCGGCTCCCGATGAAGCACAGCACATCGCCCAGCAGAATCAGGAGGGATCGGGGCAGGAAGCCGAGGTAGATGCCGTCACATCCCGCAATAACGAATACCCTCAGCAGTCGCCGACACCGCAACAGGCAGCACCCCAGCAAGTCGATGCCGACGCGTTGGCCAGCGGAGAACTACTTTCAACAGTAGCGGCAGCATCGCGAAAGGTGACCGCACAACAAGAACAGGAAGAAACGCGTCGCAGTGCCACTCCGGGGCTCAATCCAGAGGTGGATCGCCTCAATCAGCAACTGGCGTCTTTGGAAGCCGAGCTGGACGAACAAACCCAGGCCTATGTTAATCGCCCACGGGTAAGGCGACTCACTTCCGTATCGGCAAAACAAGCAGTGGACGCTGCCTATCTGGCAGATTGGCGACAGCGCCTTGAGGCTGTGGGTAACAAATACTATCCCGAGGCGTCTGTGCGCTATGGACTGTATGGCGACTTGCGATTACTGGTGGTAATTCACAAGGACGGCAGTCTTGAGGATATTCGGATCCTCAAATCTTCTGGCTATGCTGTGCTGGATGAGGCGGCAATAAAAATTGTACGTTTGGCGGCCCCCTATTCACCCTTTCCCTCGGAGCTCGCAGCAACCACAGACAAGCTTGAAATAATCCGGACATGGCAATTTCAGGAAAATGAGCTAGGCTCAGACTGAAGCTTGGGATTAAAAAAATCCCTGTTTAAATGGTCACATCAGAGGTTTTTCCACCCATTATGCCCGGTAGAGTCGACGCCACCACCGCCAGAAGCAGCGACAGTCTGCGGGATCATTTCCTGCTGGCAATGCCCTGCCTAACCGAAGGCATTTTTTCTCATAGCATCACCTATATCTGTGAACACGGTGAAAGCGGCGCCATGGGTATCGTGATAAACCAGCCTCTGGACTTGTCCGTGGGCGAGGTTTTCGAGCACCTGGAAATTGAGAGCCTGAACGATTTTTCTGATATGCCGGTAATGGCGGGCGGCCCGGTACAGATTGACCACGGCTTCGTCCTCCACAGGGGCTGCGATGAAACCTGGGAGGCCAACTTGCAAGTCTCTGTCGAGATCACCCTGACAACCTCGCGAGATATACTCAGGGCAATTGCCCAGGGTTCCGGGCCTAAAGAGCACTTGATTGCCCTGGGTTATGCAGGCTGGTCTGCCGGTCAGCTGGAACAGGAGCTGGCGGAAAACAGCTGGCTGAGCCTACCCGCAACCAGTGACATTATTTTTGCCACGCCGGCAGAACAAAGACTATGCAGCGCTGCTGCACAACTGGGCATCGACATGAATCTGATTTCCGCCGAGGCAGGACACGCCTGAGCAAGCAAGCCCAAACAGTTCTGGCTTTCGATTACGGCCTGCGCCAAATTGGTGTTGCCACCGGCAACTCTTTGTTCGGTACTACTCATGCCCTACCCATCCTCAAAGCCAGGGACGGAGTCCCCAACTGGGCTTCCGTGGCAGCACTGGTGGATGAGTGGCAACCTGATCTGTTGGTCGTGGGCGAGCCGCTGAACATGGACGGCAGCGTCAGCGAACTATCAGAAAAAGCCCACAAGTTCGGCCGACGGCTGGGAGGGCGGCTGAATTTGCCGGTGCAAATGGTGGACGAGCGCTTAAGCAGCTTTGAAGCCAAGCAACAAAGCAGGGAAAGAGGTCATGGAGGTGACTACAACAAAAACCCGGTAGACAGCCTGGCAGCAGAGTTAATCCTGCAGACCTGGCTATCAGGGCAAATCGGGGCGGACTCCTAAGACCGACCCATAAAACGGCCCTTGTCCTCGTTTTCCTCATAGGACAGAGAGAAATCGTCCGTCGCACCCGCACCCACCTGGACCTTTTCATGCATTTTAATGGCGAGGCGAACATCATTGGCTGAGTCGGCGTAACGAATAGCGTCTTCCTTGGTGATCAGGCCTTCCTTGTAAGCCTTGATCAGAGACTGATCGAGCGTCTGCATACCCAACTCGGTAGACTTGGCCATCAAATCCTTGATCAAGTGCACCTCTCCTTTGCGAATCAGGTCTGATACTAGCGGCGAATTCAATAAAACCTCAACCACAGGCACTCGGCCATTACTGCCCTTGCGGGGCAATAACTGTTGAGCCACCATCGACTTCAGGTTGAGGGATAAGTCCATCCACACCTGATGGTGTTGCTCGGGCGGGAAGAAACTCTGAATGCGGTCCAGTGCCTGGTTGGCATTGTTTGCGTGCAATGTGCAAAGGCAAAGATGACCTGTTTCGGCAAATGTCAGTGCCTGCATCATGGTTTCAGCCGTTCGTACCTCACCGATCATGATTACGTCAGGAGCCTGGCGCAAAGTGTTCTTCAGTGCGATATCAAAAGACTCGGTATCCACACCTACTTCGCGCTGCGTGACAATACAATTGCCGTGGTCGTGCATGTATTCGATCGGGTCTTCGATGGTAATGATGTGGCCGCGACTATTCTCATTGCGATAGCCCACCATGGAAGCCAGCGATGTGGACTTACCGGTGCCGGTCGCACCCACAAAAATGACCAAACCGCGCTTGGTCATCGACAGTTCTTTAACGATAGGCGGCAGGCCCAGCTCGTCGATGGTTGGAATTTCGGTAACAATACGACGCAGTACCAGCCCATATTCACCGCGCTGCTGGAAGCAGCTGACACGAAAGCGCCCCAGACCTTCACGACCGATGGCAAAATTATATTCATGGTGCTCGAAGAAATAGGCCTGCTGTTCTTCATCCATGGTAGACAAAACCAGTTCGCGAGCCTCTTCAGAGGTTAGCGGCTCGTCCACCATAGGAAATATATTGCCGTCCACTTTAATTCCGGGCGGTGCACCCGCAGAGACAAAGCCATCAGAAGCTCCCCCATCGACGACTCGTTGTAGCAAATCTTCTATTTTCATGGTGCCTCCTTTATTTTCTTCTTTTGCGCAGGCCCTAGAAATTCTCCGGCATACGTGCTTTTTCACGAGCGGCTTCGCGAGAAACAACCCGCTTATCCACCAACTCCTGCAGACACTGGTCCATGGTCTGCATACCAAGGGCGTGGCCAGTCTGGATGGCCGAGTACATTTGCGCCACCTTATCCTCGCGAATCAGGTTTCGGATCGCCGAAGTACCACGCATAATCTCGTGAGCCGCCACCCGACCGCCGGTAGTTCGTTTGAGCAGGGTCTGGGAACAAACTGCCATCAAAGACTCCGAGAGCATAGAGCGAACCATGTCTTTCTCTGCAGCGGGGAATACGTCGATCACCCGGTCGATTGTTTTTGCGGCAGAGGTTGTATGCAAAGTACCGAAAACCAAGTGTCCGGTTTCCGCTGCAGTGAGTGCGAGACGGATGGTTTCCAGATCGCGCATTTCACCCACCAAAATAATATCCGGGTCTTCACGCAACGCAGAGCGTAATGCCTCAGAGAAGCCCAGGGTATCCTTATGAACTTCCCGCTGGTTAACCAGGCACTTCTTGGACTCGTGAACAAATTCGATAGGGTCCTCAATGGTGAGAACGTGCTCATACTTGTTATCGTTAATGAAATCGACCATAGCGGCGAGTGTGGTGGACTTTCCTGAGCCGGTTGGTCCGGTAACCAGCACCAGGCCACGAGGCATCATGCAAATATCCCGAAACACCTGCCCCATGCCCAGATCTTCCATCGTCAGGACTTTCGAGGGGATTGTTCTGAATACCGCACCGGCACCACGATTCTGGTTAAACGCATTGACTCGAAAACGAGCCACGCCTGGAACTTCAAAAGAAAAGTCTGTTTCCAGAAACTCCTCATAGTCCTTGCGTTGCTTGTCGTTCATGATGTCGTAAATCAATTCATGAACTTGTTTGTGGTCCATGGGAGGAAGGTTGATTCGGCGAATATCGCCATCGACCCTGATCATCGGCGGTAAACCCGCCGAAAGGTGAAGATCCGATGCCCCCTGCTTGGCACTGAATGCGAGAAGTTCTGTAATATCCATATTTATCCTCTCTGGTAGGGCGTTTGCCTAGTGGGCTCCCCTGATAACGCCAGACCCGCAGCACCATGGCCGCTTGTTTGTCTGTATTTAGGGCTTTGCTGTAGCCCCAACGGCCGCGCATCAGCTACCATTCACGCCATGACTCAGCCCTTATCTAAAGACAATATAACAAAGCTACTCAAGAGAGTACGAATCAGATCACAAAAAAGCCAGAAAGCCGAAAGTGACATAATACTGCTTGCGGTCAGCAAAACCCGGCCCGCTGACGACGTCCGGGCTGCCTATGATTGCGGCCTGACCCAGTTTGGAGAAAACTATCTGCAAGAAGCGGTCGACAAAATTACCGATCTGGCCGACTTACCCATTACCTGGCATTTCATTGGTCCTATCCAGTCCAACAAAACACGGCCTATCGCAGAGCACTTCCAATGGGTGCAGAGCATCGAGCGGCCAAAAATTGCCCGCCGACTGAATGAGCAGCGACCCGATAGCCTGCCCCCCCTGCAAGTGTGCCTGCAGGTCAACATCTCCTCAGAACAGAGCAAGTCGGGGGTCAGCCTGAATGAACTGGATGAGCTGGCAGCGCTGGTGGACGAGCTTCCCCGCCTCCAATTGAGGGGTCTCATGGCCATCCCGGCAGCCACCGATTCTGAGTCCGAGCAACGGGCCACATTTGCCGCCCTGCGCAAGGCCTTCGAACAACTGAAGTTGAAGCACCCTCAAATTGACACCTTATCGATGGGCATGTCCGGCGATATGGAATCAGCCATTGCCGAGGGCTCGACCATGGTTCGTATAGGCACCGCGATCTTTGGCCCAAGACAGGGGTGATATTGTTATACTAAAACGCTAAGACACCGACCGCGCGGATGCCTCGATTCTGGCCTGGGCGGTAAAGACAAGCCCACAACCTTGTGCAAGTCACTGAGAACATAATTGAAGACACCTACAATAGCCTTCATCGGCGCCGGAAATATGGCTACCAGCATCGTCGGCGGCCTGGTCGAAGCTGGACATCCCGCTGACTGTATCCGCGCTGCTGATCCCTTCCCAGAGAGCATTGAGCGGCTGCAACAGATCGCTCCAGTGCATGTCTGCTCTGATAACCGGGAAGCAGCCCGGGGGGCAGATGTGATCATTCTGGCGGTGAAGCCACAGGTTATGGCTGAGGTCTGTCGCGGAATCGCAGAAGCCGTGACTGCAACCGCGCCGCTGGTTATCTCCATCGCCGCGGGTATCACCATCGATAGCATGTTGACGTGGTTGGGACGCGAAACCGCCATCGTGCGCTGCATGCCCAATACACCTGCTTTGCTGGGCTGCGGGGCCAGCGGACTGTTTGCAAACGCCAACACCAGCGATCAGCAGCGAGCATATGCAGAGCAGGTGTTGTCTGCTGTCGGGATTCTTGACTGGGTTCCCAAAGAACGGGACCTGAATGCGGTCACCGCACTTTCGGGCAGCGGCCCGGCCTACTTTTTCCTGTTTATGGAAGCGATGATCGATGCAGGAGTAGCGCAGGGACTGGACCGGGAAACCGCCCGCAAACTCGCCCAGCAGACCGGTTTGGGTGCTGCGCGGATGGCCCTTGAAAGCGATGTCGATCTTGTAGAGTTACGGCGCCGGGTAACCAGCCCGGGGGGCACCACCCAGGCAGCCATCGAAAATTTCGAAACGGCTGGCCTGCGTAAACTGGTGGATGATGCCATGCAAGCAGCCGCCGACAGAGCCGATGAAATGGCAAAGGAAATGGGATAAGGGCATGGGCGCTTTAAACGAAATATTCACCTACCTGATACAGACTGTTCTGACCCTGTACATGATGGCAATGCTGTTGCGCTTTGTGCTGCAACTGGTGCGAGCTGACTTTTACAATCCTGTCAGTCAGTTCCTGGTAAAAATCACTAATCCATTGGTCATCCCGCTGCGCAAGATAATTCCAGGGCTTGGTGGCCTGGATATCGCCTCGCTACTTTTGACCTTGATACTGCAATGCCTCGCGATCGTTCTGCTTATGGCGCTTTACGGCCTCGGTATGCCCAACATCGGCCTGCTGCTGGTATGGTCGGTACTTGGCGTGACAGGACTGATGGTTAACGTCTACTTTTTTGCCCTGCTGGCCATGATCATCCTGAGCTGGATTGCCCCGGGCAGTAGCAACCCCGCGGTTTATCTGCTGTACCAGATCACCGAACCGGTTATGGCGCCTTTCAGGAAACTACTGCCTTCTGCGGGCGGCATGGATTTTTCACCTATTCTGGTATTCATTCTTATCAATATCATTCAGATTGCGTTGCGCCACATGGCCGCGGGCGTGGGCCTGCACCCGGCCCTGGTAATCGGACTCTGACAGCCACGCGATGAGCGCTAACTTTGACAGCCACTCGATTGGCATTGTTACCCCCCAGGTGGCCCGCTTTGATGACCCCCTGATGCTCGCCTGTGGCAGGGAATTACCCAATTATGAGCTGACTTACGAAACCTATGGTGAGCTCAACCATGACAACAGTAACGCAGTACTAATCTGCCATGCATTGTCCGGGCACCACCATGCCGCGGGTTATCATAGCGAAGAAGATCGCAAGCCAGGCTGGTGGAACGAGTGCATCGGCCCCGGCAAGCCCATCGACACTAATCAATTTTTTGTCGTCAGCGCCAATAATATCGGAGGCTGTCACGGCTCAACCGGACCCGCGTCCATCAACCCAGCGACGGGAAAGGCCTGGGGGCCAGATTTTCCATCACTGCGTGCAAGGGACTGGGTAAATAGCCAGGCCCGGCTGGCAGACCGTTTGGGTATCGATTGCTGGGCCGCTGTCATAGGCGGCAGTTTGGGCGGCATGCAGGCTATGCGCTGGTCGCTTGAATACCCTGACAGGCTCAAGCACTGTATTGTCATTGCAGCAGCCATGAAGCTAAGCGCCCAAAACCTGGCGTTCAATGAACTCGCCCGACAAGCCATAGTTTCCGATCCCGCATTTGAAGACGGTAACTATGTTTATAAGGGTGCAGTACCGGGCCAGGGTCTCGCTCTGGCGAGAATGGTCGGTCATATCACTTACTTGTCTGACGAAGCCATGGCCAACAAATTTGGCAGAGAGCTTCGCTCAGGAAGCTTCGAGATGGGCGACGAGGACAATATCGAGTTTCAAGTCCAGAGCTACCTGCGTCACCAGGGCAGTCAATTCTCGGGAAACTTTGATGCCAATACCTATATATTAATGACCCGGGCACTGGATTATTTCGATCTGGCCCGCGAATACCAGCATGACCCTGTGAAAGCATTCAGCAACGCGAACTGCAGCTTCTTTGTCGCCTCGTTCTCAACAGACTGGCGATTCGCACCGGCTCGTTCCCGGGAAATCGTCAATGCCTTAATTGCCGCCGATCGTCCGGTGACCTACACGGAAATCGAGGCCAACGAGGGGCATGACGCTTTTCTCATGCCCATACCACGCTACCTGGAAGCGTTTTCAGCTTATATGAAGCGGGTGGGGGAAAGCTGATGCGCCTGGACCTTACTCACATACAACGCTGGATAGCTCCTGGTTCAAGGGTGCTGGACCTGGGCTGTGCTGACGGTGAATTCCTGCAGACTCTCCGTGATCAGCGACAAGTGCGTGGCACGGGGATCGAAATCGACCAGGCCGATATCAATAGCGCTATCGGACGTGGCTTGAATATTATCGAACAGGATATGGATAAAGGCCTGGCAAACTTCCCCGACCAGAGCTTTGATACCGTAGTGCTCGCCCACGCTCTGCAGGCTGTCCATTACCCGGATCGAGTGCTGGAAGAAATGCTGCGCATTGGCCGCCAGGGCATAGTCACTTTTCCCAACTTCGGCCACTGGCGCTGCCGCCTGTTCCTCGGTGCAAGAGGACGTATGCCAGTCTCCAGTTTTATGCCACACACCTGGTACAACACGCCTAATATCCACTTTTGTACCGTGCACGACTTCGAAGCCCTTTGCAGTGAACGAGGAATACGAATTCTGGCGCGCGACGTGGTAGGCAACACAGAGCGCGAACCGATGCTAGCCAATGCCTGGCCGAATTTGTTCGCCACCACTGCGATCTATCACATTACCCGCTGAGGTCAGCATGCGTACACTCTTTCTTACCTTTCTCATCATGGCACTGTGGCCTGCTGTCGCGGCCCACGGTCAACAGTCAAAAATGTTCGGTCCTTTTGAGCTTCACTACAGCGTAGTTAACACTACCTTTCTAGAACCCAGCGTCGCCGCCACGTACGGGATTATCCGCGGCGAAGAGCGCGCCATACTGAACCTGTCGGTGCGCGAACACCTGGATGCAGGCGGCGACATAGGCCGCCCCATGCAATTAAAGGGCACTAGCAGGGATCTACTGCAAAAACTCGATGTCCTGGAGTTTCAGGAGATCCGCGAAGGGCCTGCCGTTTACTACATCGCTGAATTCAAATTTCTCAACGAAGAGCACCGGTCTTTTGAGGTCTACTTTCGACCAGAGGGTGCTCAACAAACCTACACATTCGAACTCAAGCATCAGATGTACAAGGACTAAGCCCGCCCATGGACAAACAAACCGTGGTTCTCGCCAGTGGCAACGCAGGAAAGCTCAAGGAACTGAACCGTACTTTGACCCCACTTGGGCTGGAACTTAAATCACAGGCAGAATTTGACGTTCCCGAGGTAGCCGAAGACGGGCTTAGTTTTGTTGAAAACGCTATTATCAAAGCCCGCGCTGCCTGTCGCCACAGTGAACTGCCGGCAATCGCCGACGACTCCGGGCTAGAAGTGGACCACCTGAAAGGCGCGCCAGGCATTCACTCAGCCCGCTATTCCGGGGCAGGTGATATAGCGAATAATGCAAAGTTACTTCGCGCACTCGAAGGGGTGCCCGAGCCACAGCGCGGTGCCCGCTATCAATGCGCATTAGTGTATATGCGCCATGCTGAAGACCCCACGCCAATCGTTTGCCAGGGTAGCTGGGAAGGACGCATTCTAGAAGCTGAACAGGGCGTAAATGGGTTTGGTTACGATCCTTTGTTTTATCTACCAGACTACCAGTGCAGCGCGGCCGAGCTCTCGACGGACATCAAAAACGGTATTAGTCACCGCGCAATTGCCAGTGTTCTGCTGCTGAAGGCTTTAGGCACAAGCGCCTAAACCCAATGTCGCTGCCGCCACTTAGCCTTTATATTCACCTTCCCTGGTGCGAGCGCAAGTGCCCCTATTGTGACTTTAACTCCCATGAGAGCAGTCATGTTCCAGAGCAGGCCTATATCACCGCGCTTTTGCAAGACCTGGACGCCGACCTGGCCATGGCGGCTGGGCGTGAAATCCAGACCCTGTTCATCGGTGGAGGAACCCCGAGCCTGTTTAGCGCCGAGGCGATCTCCCGCTTGCTGGCGGGCATCGGTGACAGACTTGAACTGGCCCCTGACGCAGAGGCGACCATGGAGGCAAACCCGGGCAGCGCCGAAGCGGACAAATTTCTCGGCTTTCGCCAGGCAGGCATTAATCGTCTCTCGCTGGGTGTCCAGAGTTTCCAGGATGACAAGCTGGGCGCGCTAGGGCGGGTGCACGATAGTAAGCAGGCCCGCGCTGCTATCGAATATGCCAGTGCCGCCGGCTTCGATAGTTTCAATATCGATTTAATGCACGGTTTACCGGGACAAACTGAAGCAGACGCTATTTACGACCTAGAAACAGCCATCAGCTTCCATCCGCCGCATTTGTCCTGGTATCAGCTGACGATTGAACCCAACACCGTCTTCAACAAACGACCACCCACTCTGCCGGTAGAAGACGCCCTGGCAGACATTCAGGACCGGGGGGAATTGTTGCTTGAAAATCAGGGCTATGCCCAATATGAAGTGTCGGCCTACAGCCGTCCCGAGTTGCAGTGTCAACACAACCTCAACTACTGGTCCTTTGGTGACTATCTCGCCCTGGGCGCAGGCGCTCACGGCAAAATTACCGCAGCCGACGGCAGCATCAGACGCTACGCCAAGACCAGGGCACCGCAAGACTATTTGCAGGGCAAGCGTTACACCGCCAGTAAGCGCGTTCTCAACCAGGGTGAGCTTATCGGAGAATTTATGATGTTTGCCTTACGGCTCAATAATGGCTTCAGCACACAGCGATTCGAGCAGGTCACCGGATTGTCAGCAGATCAACTGCGCCCAAAGGTGCAGTCACTAGCGGATCGAGAACTGCTTTCTACGGACCGCGACAATATTCGAGCAACACCACTAGGAAGGCGCTTCCTCGACAGCGTGATCGCGGAATTTCTGCCTAACGACTGACCCTGGGCCAGCCGACCTGATAACTCCCTGCGCAGGCAGTGAAATAGCTGCGGTACTAATCTTTTACAAACAAAAGATCCCAAACCCCGTGTCCGAGTCGCTCCCCACGGGCTTCAAACTTGGTCAGTGGCCGATCATCGGGCCGTGGAGAAAACTGCTCGGGCCCGTCGCTATTCGACAAACCCTCGGCAGCGGTCAAAACGTCCATCATCTGCTCAGCATACTGCTGCCAATCTGTAGCCAAGTGTAAAATACCGCCGGATTTCAGCTTGCGTGTAAGCTGCGTTACAAATTCGGACTGGATCAGGCGCCGCTTATGATGGCGTTTTTTGTGCCATGGGTCGGGGAAAAAAATCTGCACCGTGTCCAGAGATTCATCGGCAATACAGTCGCGCAATACTTCTACTGCATCATGACAATAGACTCTGACATTATTCACGCCCTCATCCACCATGGAATGCAGCAGGCGTCCGACACCGGGTTTATGGACCTCTATGCCAACAAAGTTGTTATCGGGAGCTGCTACCGCCATCTCTACAAGGGACTGGCCCATACCGAAGCCTATTTCCAGCACCTTTGGCCCGGGCCGGCCAAAACAGGTGTCGAAATCCAGGGGGCCATCCGCATGCACCAGGCCCCAGCGGGACCAATTTTCCTCGTACGCTCGCTCTTGTCCGGGGGTCATGCGTCCGGTGCGCAGCACATAGCTGCGAATGCGACGATGCTTTTCTGTTTCGCTCATATCAACCCAGCAACTTCCAGCCCACTGCTGCCAAACACGCCCAGCCCGCAATGAATGACAGGCCGCCCAGAGGGGTAAGGGCACCCAGCCACTTGGTGTCGGTTATCGCCAGAATATAAAGACTACCGGAAAATACCGCTATGCCTGACAGGAACAACCAGCCGGCGCTTTTAAGCATGACGGTCTGGGGCTGACTAAGGGCAATCACCCCCACCGCCAACAGGGCCAGTGAATGGTAAAAGTGGTACTGAACTGCAGTTTCGAAAACTCCCATCATGTCGTTATCAAGCTTGTCGCGCAAAGCATGGGCGCCAAAGGCACCGAAAGTAACTGCCAACATGCCACTGAGGGACGCGAGGGTAATAAATAGTTTTGCCATGGTTTGTATCTATCCTGAAACTGAAGAAGCCCACTGGATGGGCGATGACCGAAGACAATCATCGCCCACACAGTGGGCTCCTACAAGAGTATGTTGGCTAAATCAGGCGGCGATGGCGACCTTTAGCTTTTTCATCGCATTCGCTTCTAACTGACGAATACGCTCTGCCGAGACACCGTATTGATCGGCAAGCTCATGCAGGGTCGACTTCTCCTCGGCCAGCCAACGCTGTGCCAGAATATTGCGGCTGCGTTCATCCAGGTCTGCCAGAGCACTATGCAGTTGGGCCTGCGAGTTCTGCTTCCAGTCACCCTCCTCTACTGTCTGGGCGGGGTCGGAGCTATGATCTTCCAGGTAATACTGGGGTGCTTGCCAAGCGTCATCATCATCGCTGTCAGTAGACATATCGTATGCGAGGTCACGACTAGTCAGTCGGCCTTCCATGCGGTGAACTTCTTTCACGTCAACCCCAAGGTCCTCAGCGACAGCCTTGGCCTCGTCAGCGCTGAGCCACGACAGGCTCTTCTTCTTGCTGCGTAAATTGAAGAACAGTTTGCGTTGCGCTTTGGTGGTCGCCACTTTAACAATACGCCAGTTACGCAGAATGTACTCATGCATTTCTGCCTTGATCCAATGGACGGCAAAAGAGACCAGCCGGACGCCCTTCTCCGGGTCAAAGCGCTTAATGGCTTTCATCAAACCCACGTTACCTTCCTGAATCAGGTCGGCTTCAGCCAGGCCATAGCCAGAGTAACTGCGGGCAATGTGGACGACAAAACGCAAGTGAGACATCACCAGTTCTCGGGCAGCGGTGAGGTTGTCATTGTAAAAGAGGTCTTCTGCCAGTTCCCGCTCGCGCTCAGGACTGAGCACAGGGATACTGCCAACGGCTTGCACATAGGCGGCAAGGTTGGCTCCCGGTACCATCTGATCGACGGGTTGCAGGTTACTACTCATAAAAGACCTCCATTAAATTTTGGCCAGCAATATTAGCACTCTTTGTATTAGAGTGCTAATCAGCACATAGTTCCATGGAGGTATCAAAAAAATCATGCTTTTTTATTATAATCAACAACTTATGCTAAAGATTCTGCCAAACACACCGGTTACAGGCAATTTTGCGAGCCGGGGTAAGCTGCCACCTAAAACCCACTAACGGGGCTGGATTGCAGCTAGATGGCGCGTGACTGCAAGCCAGGCGCCGGCCAGACCTAGCAACCCGCCCAGGATAAGCATATTGAGAGCGCCCATCATGCCGAGTCCCTCCAGGTCAAAGTCACTCTGGTACAAAGCGGCCAATTCAGAGACCGGCGATTCCAGAAACCAAAGAGACAAACTCACCAGCAATGCGGCAAAAAAGCCGCCTCCGACACCGTACCAGAGTCCCGTATATAAAAAGGGTCGACGCACGAAAGGATTGCTGCCCCCCACCAATTTCACAATGACGATCTCTTCCCGGCGATTCTCGATCGACAGTCGAATGGTATTACCTAATATCAATACCACCCCTAAAACCAACAGCCCGCCAATGGCCATGACCAGGCGCCGGCTCAACTGCATGATGCTGTTGAGACGTTGCAGCCATTCCATATCCAGCACCGCCTCCGCCACTTCTTCTCGCTGGGCTAACTCCGAGCGCAGGCCATCGGTGGCGGTTCCCACCAAAGACGCAACCGGGGTTACCACTAACAGATTGGGCAGCGGGTTTTTCTCCAGGCTAGCCAGCACATCCGCAAAACCAGACAGCGCGCTAAATTCAGCCAGAGCATCCTCGCGCGACACAAAGTGCACCCCGGCCACATCGTCCCTGGCTTCAATTTCACGGACTAAAGTTTCAGCTGAAGCCGAGTCCTGACCCTCTTTAAGAAATAAGGAAATCTGCGAAGGGCTGTCCCAGCCAGCGCTCAGCTCAGTTGCATTGTCCAGCGCCACATCAAGCCCCACAGGCAATGCCATTGCGATACCAATAACGAGCCAGGTCATCAAGCTGGCGACAAGATTGTCTAACACCCGGTGAAGGCTATCAGCCGCAGACAGTCTATGATGACGCAGCCACGCATTATAACGATCAGATAAACGCGTCTTACTTTGCACTGCGCCTTCGATCCGGGACTTACTCACAGGGCACCCCCGGTCACCAGGCGCCCTTCACTTAACGTGATGATTCGGTGGCGCAACTTGGAAATCAATATCAGGTCGTGGCTGGCGATGAGCACCGTGACGCCCACCTGGTTGAATTCCTCGAACAGCTGCATGATTTCAGCAGACAGCGCCGGATCGAGGTTTCCCGTGGGTTCATCAGCCAACAGGATCTTTGGCTTGCCCACTACCGCGCGTGCGATGCCTACTCGCTGCTGTTCCCCCCCTGACAAGGTTACTGGCAAGGCCCGTTCGCGATTCAGTAAGCTCACCTTGTCTAACGCCGCGCGCACTCGTCTGCCAATCTCTCGATGATCGTAACCGGCAATGACTAAGGGCAGAGCCACATTGTCGAATACGCAGCGATCAAAAAGCAGCTGATGGTTCTGGAACACCACGCCGATATCCCGTCGATGAGCGGGAATATTTCGATTTGGAATGCTCGCCATGTCTATCCCATCGACGATGACCTTGCCGCGGGTTGCCCTATCCATCAACATCACCAGGCGCATTAGCGTGCTCTTACCCGCGCCAGAATGGCCGGTCAGAAAAACCAGGTCATCTTTGGCAATCTCAAAGCTGACTTCACGCAGAGCATCGTGACCCTCATCATAGCGCTTACTGACGCGCTCGAAGCGGATCATGCAGGGTCTTCATTCCCGGCGAACAAGGCCTCGATAAAAGGCTCAGCCTCAAAGGGTCTTAAATCATCTACCGCCTCTCCAATACCGATAAACCGAATCGGTAAACCCAGTTTTTTGGCGATCGCAAAAATTACCCCACCCTTGGCCGTACCATCAAGCTTGGTCAGGCTAATGCCTGATACGCCTACCCATTGCTGGAAATGATCGGCCTGGGCCAGGGCATTCTGTCCAGTGCCCGCATCCAGTACCAGCATCACTTCGTGGGGAGCACTTTGATCGAGTTTACCCATCACCCGAACCACTTTCTTAAGCTCCTCCATCAAATTGTCCTTGTTGTGCAGACGACCCGCCGTGTCAGCAATCAACACATCGATATTCCGGGCCTGTGCGGCCTGTAATGCATCGAAAATGACAGAAGCGCTGTCTGCGCCGGTGTGTTGTGCCACCACTGGCACACTGTTTCTATCTCCCCATACCTGCAGCTGCTCTACCGCTGCAGCCCGAAAGGTATCGCCGGCCGCCAGCATGACTGACTGCCCCTGGGACTGAAATCGCTTGGCCAGTTTACCGATAGTTGTGGTCTTGCCGACACCATTTACGCCGACCATCAATATTACATAAGGTTGGTGCCCGCTTACTGACAGCGGCTGCTCGCAGGGCTTCAGTAAAGACAGAAGCTCTTCTTTGAGCGCCCCTTGTAACGATTCCGGATTGGTCAATTCCTTACGGGATACACGTAACATGAGCTTGTCGATGATATCCATGGTGGCCTCGATACCCACGTCGGCCATCAGCAAACGCGACTCCAGTTCCTCGAGCAACTCTTCGTCGATTTCCTTGCGCCCTAGGAACAGGTTCCCCAGACCCTGAACCAGACTATCGCTGGTTCGCCCAAGGCCCCGGCGCAAGCGGCCGAAAATTCCGGGCTTGTCCTGGGGCGCTGCGTCAGTAGTTAACCCCGGCGTTGCCTCGACTTGAGGCTCGGGTTGAGCCGAGCTTTCAACAGCGGGCTCAGGGAGTTCCTGTGCAGCGCCTGCTTCGGCAAGCGGTTGCGCTTCCAGCTTGTTCTTTCGTTTGAAAATTTTCATATCGGTCGTGTTAAAGTCTGCAGTCACCAGAAGGGTAGCCGCGAAAGGGTCTATCCTACCACTGCTGTACAGAGTGATTAAATGTCGAGAGGCACAAAAGGCCTAAGCGGTAACGGTCAATTACGCATCATCGGCGGTCAATGGCGCGGTAGGAAGCTGTCATTCACTGCAGCTGAAGGCCTTCGGCCCACCTCCGACCGGGTGCGAGAAACCCTGTTCAACTGGTTGGCTGCGGATATACATGGGGCGAAATGCCTGGATCTCTTTGCCGGCAGCGGTGCTCTAGGGCTGGAATCGCTGTCCCGGGGGGCGACCTATTGCGACTTCATCGATACGTCCGCCGCGGCAATCAAGCAGTTGCAATCACATTTACAAGTCCTTGATGGCGCAAGCCGAGGCCACTGCCATAACGACTCTGCACTGTCCTTCCTCACCAAGGCACAGCAGCGCTGGGACATCGTATTTGTAGACCCCCCTTTCGGCCAGGACCTGCTTGCCCCAACCTGTGACCTATTGAATCAACTAAAAAGCCTTTCGCCGGGAGCGATGGTTTACGTAGAGTCCGGCGCCAAAGAAAAGCTACCTGATTTCCCAGCAAGCTGGGAGCCGCATCGGGAGAAAAAGGCCGGGGGCGTTAGCTACCGCTTGTTCATTGTTCACCCCGAGTAAATCGGGTTACCATCCGCAGCTAAAGTAACTGCAAGGCTGAGCGCTATGCGCACCAACACTGTCATCTATCCCGGTACTTTTGATCCCATCACTAACGGCCACGTGGATCTTACCGAGCGCGCCTCCCGGCTGTTTGGCCGGGTGGTGGTTGCTATCGCCTACAGCGAGAAAAAGACGCCCTTATTCGATCTGGAGCAACGAATAGCCCTGTGTGAGGCGTCTCTCTCTCACCTGGATAACGTTGAAGTGACAGGGTTTAGTAATCTTTTGACCGATTTTGCCAAAAGCCAAGGCGCGAGATGCGTGCTGCGAGGGTTGCGGACCGTGGCCGATTTTGAGTACGAGTTTCAGCTGACAAACATGAACCGGGCCATGTTCCCGGAGTTCGAGAGCGTGTTTCTGACACCCTCTGAACATCTGTCATTTATCTCGTCATCCCTGGTTAGGGAAATCGCCGCCCTCAAAGGCGATATCACGCCCTTTGTGCCAGAGCCCGTCGCCCTGGCACTGCAGTCTCGATTCGCCGAATAAAGATCTGGCGCAATGGGGTCCGCGTTGAGCCCCTGGCCGCGTTTGATTGACTAGCCCTATTCGCGTGCCGCTCTGGAAGCGCGAATTGAGTCCACGTCTTTGTTGGTGTAGCCCGTGTTACGACAACCCAGGCAACGCATGAACGTCGTTGCACCTGGGCCAATCACCAGTGTTTCCGCAGCTTCACCTGCATGTCCAGCAAGCAGCGTAAAGGGCAGGCTGACCAACCAGACGGCGGCACCACCCACTGTCATCACCAACCCGACCGGGCGCGCCACCAACAAATCACCAACCATAGCCCACTCGTTGGGGCTCTCGTCGACCGCTTTTGCTGCCAACAGCGACTGTGGAATCAGCAAGCATGAAATCATCAGGGCTATTACAAGGCGCTTCGCGCCTACTGTTTTTTTCATATTATTTCTCCGCGGGATCCCTTCCCCGTCCCCTATGGTCTTTTTAGTGTAGCCTGTTCAACGCTGGCAGGCCACGCAGTACACGGTAGTTCGCTGACTAATTCGACTTTCTTGCAATTTCTCGCTGCAATGCTTGCAGGGTTCGCCCCCACGGCCATAAACATACAACTGCTGGGCAAAGTATCCAGGCTTTCCATCACCACCCACGAAATCTCTAAGTGTAGTACCACCATGATTTATAGCGGAAGTAAGCACTAACTTCACTTGATCAGCGAGGCGCTGATACCTGGCCTTTGAAATTCGCCCGGCAGCCCGGTTGGGGCGAATGCCCGACAAAAACAGAGCCTCGTTAGCGTAAATATTACCAACGCCGACAACGATTTTTTGGTCCATCAGGAATGATTTGATCGGGCCTTTACGTCCTCGGGATCGTCTATAGAGAAGCGCTCCATCGAACGAATCTGATAGCGGCTCTGGCCCCAGGTTTTCTAACAGGGCATGGGATTCCCCGTAGGCCACCCATAAACAACAGCCAAAACGGCGGGGATCGTTGTAGCGAAGGACGTTACCGCCAGCGAGTTCAATATCGAAGTGATCGTGCCGTGCAGGTTGCTGTGAGGGAGGTACCAGACGCAGTGAACCAGACATTCCCAGATGCACCAACAAAGCTCCGGCAGCGGTATGGAACAGGAGGTATTTTGCCCGACGTTCCACGCGCTCTATACGTTGCCCCTGGAACAAGCCTGGAAGGTCAGGGGGAATAGGCCAGCGCAAACGGCCCTCTCTAACCAGCAGGCGTTTCACCCGTTGGTCTTTTACATGGGGTTCTACCCCACGACGAGTGGTTTCTACCTCGGGAAGCTCCGGCATGACTATCTATCAACAGCAAAACCCACATCATACCGCGACAGCGGGCACAAAAAACCCCGGGACTATGCCGGGGTTTCAGGATGTATTATGCAGAGCGACTTACTTAATTTTGCCTTCCTTATACATCACATGCTTGCGGGCGACTGGATCGTACTTCTTCTGCTCCAGCTTATCCGGGGTGGTGCGCTTGTTTTTGTCAGTGGTATAGAAGTGTCCAGTACCAGCTGAAGAATTCATGCGAACTTTTTCTCTCATCGATCTTCTCCTTAAACCTTCTCGCCGCGAGATCGCATTTCTTCAAGAACGGTTTCGATACCCTTCTTGTCGATAATACGCATACCCTTTGAGGATACCCTCAGGCTCACGAAGCGTTTCTCAGACTCCACCCAAAAGCGGTGCTTGTGGAGATTGGGCAAAAAACGGCGACGGGTGCGGTTTTTTGCGTGTGATACGTTGTTACCGGTGACCGGACGCTTGCCGGTGACCTGACATACTCTTGCCATGATCCTGTCTCTCCCAAAATCGCGGGATTTCATAAAAAATAAGTGGCCATAACAGATCCGAAAAAGGACCCCAGCCGCACGGAGCGCGACTTTATACCAGAAGGGCTAGACCATAGCAAGAAAATCTCTGCCCGGAGCTCTTCTCCAGCACTGGCACCTGCTATGCGACACGCGCGACCTGCTAGCCTGGCCAGGTTCACAGCAGCCCCTGCTCGGCAAAGGAAAATTCACAACCAGATCCAACGATAATGTGGTCCAGAACCCTTATATCCAGCAGGCCCAGGGCAGCAACCAGGCGCTCAGTGATACGCTTGTCTGCACTGCTGGGCTCGGCCACTCCAGAAGGATGGTTATGAGCAAAAATCACTGCAGACGCCCGATATTGAAGAGCTCGGACCGCAACTTCCCGGGGGTAAACTGCGGCTCCGTCCAGCGTTCCAAGAAAGAGGTCCTCACAGCGCATGATGCGGTGCTGGTTATCCAGAAAAATGACACTGAATACCTCTCTCACCCGGCTGCCCAGGTGATGCTGCAAAAACAGCCGGGTCTGGCTGGGACTGGAAAGCACGTCCGCTCCCTGCAGCTCTTGCAAAGCCCGGCGGCGAGCGAGCTCTACCGACGCTTGCAGCAGGGCATACTTGGCATCACCTATACCCTGAAAGGCCAGCAAACTGTTCGCGTCTGCTCGCATCAAACCTGTCAGTCCACCAAATTGCTGGAGTAGCTCTTTGGCCAGCACAACCGCATTACATTGGCGATAGCCGGTTTGTAACAGCACCGCCAGTAATTCGGGATCCGAGAGACTGTTCGCTCCACGCAATAACAGCCTGTCCCGAGGCCCCTCTACGGGCTCCCAACATGCATCCTCCAAGACGCTCCTCCTTGAGCCTCTCTGGCCCCCCGGTGTCAAAAACGCGGGCCAAATGGTATCTTTCGCTGCTTTCGGGTAACTATTGTGGCAATTCAGGTCCGACAATGGCACATCTATTTAATCGCAATGTACTCCTGGGCGTAAGCGGCGGCATCGCTGCCTACAAATCAGCGGAGGTAGTGCGGCAGTTGCAGGAGCAGGGAGCCACGGTCCGTGTGATCATGACTCATGGCGCCCAGGAATTTATTACGCCGCTGACCCTGCAGGCGCTGTCAGGTCACCCGGTTCATACCCAATTGCTGGACGAACAGGCCGAGCAGGGCATGGGACACATCGAACTAGCCCGCTGGGCGGACTTGCTATTAATAGCACCCGCAACGGCAGATCTCATCGCTCGTCTGGCGGCGGGTCGCGCCGACGATTTGCTCACCACAGTCAGCCTGGCGACGCCTGCCCCTGTACTATTGGCGCCTGCCATGAATCAACAAATGTGGCGCGACCAGGCCACTGCTGCCAATATCGAAACCCTGCAGCGTCGGGATTTACATTTCATTGGCCCGGCAGCTGGAGAGCAGGCCTGCGGCGATATAGGCCCGGGGCGCATGGAGCAACCACCCGCCATCGCCGCTGCTGCTGCTGCACTTTTTCACACTGGCGCGCTGGCTGGAAAAAAAGTTGTTATTACCGCCGGGCCCACCAGAGAGCTGCTGGATCCAGTGCGATATATCTCCAACCACAGCTCCGGCAAAATGGGCTACGCCCTGGCACAAGCGGCGATTGATGCGGGAGCTGTAACAACCCTGGTTAGTGGACCTGTCAGCTTGGATCCACCCGCGCACGCAAAGTGCCACCGAGTCGAAAGCGCCCAGGAGATGCTGGACTCATGCCTGGACCTGGTTGCTGATTGTGACATTTTCATCGCCTGTGCTGCGGTGGCGGATTATCGCCCAGCTCAAATAGAGGGTCAGAAAATCAAGAAAGGTGCCGAGGAAATCAGCCTCCAGTTGGTTAAAAATCCCGATATAGTCAATGCCGTCGCAGCCGGCGAAAGCGCTCCCTTCACTGTGGGCTTTGCCGCCGAAACCCAGAATGTACTTGGCTATGCCAGGGATAAAATGCAACGTAAGGGCCTGAACATGATTATTGCTAACGACGTCTCGGATCATGGCATCGGCTTCAATAGCAACGAAAACGAGGTCACTGTACTTTGGGAGACCGGGGAACAAGCCCTCTCCAGAGCAGGAAAGCCGGCCATCGCCCGCCAAATCATGGGCCTGATCGCCAAGGCCACCAAAAACTAGTTACTCAAAAAATACCAAAGCGCATTCACGTTGAGGCGTGAGCGTAATATCATCCCGTTCAAGGACACGCTGGCAGGGAACATGCTGAATAAACTTAAAAAAAATAAAGGTGACGCAGCGAAAGAGCCCAAACGCCGGGCTGCAAGTAATCCCCAGGGCATCTCGGCTTCCGGCAATGCGACCTACAAAATAGCCGGCACCGGACTAGCGATTACTCTTTTGGTTATTTTGGTGAGCTTCGCCTATCTACTTTTGGTTCGCGAACCTGGCGTAAGGACTCAGCAGGCAGATCGGGTTGCCGGTGCTTATGCCACTCAGCAAGCCACCAACATTAGCGCCCGAATCAGCCTTGTGCGCGAGCGACTGCGAAGTACCGCACAATCTCCACTGGCCTTGTCGGCAATTGCCAGCAGCGCCCGGGAAGACATAGAACTGGTAGAGCAAGCAGTGCTGGACTACTTCCCAGATTTGCTGACCCTCAAGATCGTACCGGTGGGTGACATGGGCACCGCACAGTTTGAGGGCGGCGACCAGGAGCTGCGTAATCATATTGAAGTAGACCTGGTGCGCCGCACGGCAAATGGCGAACAAACCCTGCCCGAGGCGTTTCAATTTGAAAAGCGCTGGCTGACCACGATTGCCGAATTGGTCAAGCACCCGCGGGAAAAAAATCGCAGAGCAGTGCTAGTCGCAACAGTCGATAACCAGGCATTTACCCGGGAGCTTCAGGCCCTGAACTCCGGCACCGGAAAATATGCCCTGGAACAGATGTATACGTCCAGAGATGGCAAAACCAGCACTAACATCATCGCCCAGGCAGGTAGCGGCGACGCGGCGAACTATGAGCGATTCGCCACCATACCCGACACCAATTGGCGAGTCGCTTTCACCCCCTCCAGGGAGTTGATCAGCCTTTTGGGCTCGTCCAGCCGACCCCTTCAGATTGTGCTCATATTGTGCATTGTGGCTACTCTTGGAGGTTTTGCCATTGTCGCTATCCGGATGCCCAATATCATCAAGGACGACGTCAATCGAATGATATCTGCCTCGGACCGCAGGTCTGAATTAAGCCTAGCCATCCCGGAACTAGTCACTGTTGCAAGACAGCTGCGCAGGGCCACGCTGCGCGCTCTTCGCCAGATAGACGGTGGTCATAGTGCTCCAATGCCCAGCATGGAAGTAGAGACGCTAGAATCGGTGGAAAGCGCGCCCTCTGCTGCTGACCTGGATGATGTGTTGGAGCTGGACTTGGTCATGGAGGAAGATCCGGAACAAATTTCCGCCCTTCCCTCTGATTTTCCGGCCCATATATTCAGAGCCTATGATATTCGTGGAGACGCAAGCCGCGAGCTTACCCAAGAATTGATGGCAAACATTGGTCTTGCTCTGGGCACTATCGCTGGCGAAATGGGAGAACAGTCGTTACTGGTAGGCTGCGACGGGCGCAACTCGAGCCCCGTACTTAAGTCCGCGCTGGTACGCTCGCTCATGGAATCTGGTCGCGATGTTATCGACATTGGCCTGGTACCCACACCTGTTCTCTACTTCGCTACCCGCCACTTGAACTGCCGCTCGGGCCTGATGGTGACGGGTAGCCACAACCCCAAGAACGACAATGGCCTCAAAATCGTTCTCAACCAACACACGATACATGCCGGTGGTATTGAGGATGTTCGAGACAAGGTGATCGAGGGTAAATTCAGCAAGGGCAGCGGCAGGATGATCAAAGAAGATGTCATTCCCGCCTACATCGATGCGGTCACCGAAGACATTGCTATCGCGGTGCCCCTCAAAATTGTGGTGGACGCGGGTAATGGCGCGACCAGCGATGTTGCACCCCAATTGTTCGAAGAATTGGGCTGCGAAGTCATTCCAATGTATTGCAGCGTAGACGGCAACTTCCCCAACCATTCTCCAGACACTTCAAACGAGGATAATTTGCGCGCCCTGTGCGATGCAGTCCAACGGGAGGAAGCAGACTTCGGCGTTGCATTCGACGGCGATGGCGACAGATTGGCGGTGGTCACAGGCAGTGGCCGCATTGTCCGCTCAGACACCTTGCTGATGATATTTGCCCAGGATGTGGTGTCACGCAACCCCGGTGCTGATGTCGTGTTTGACGTGAAGTGCAGTCGCAACCTTACCCAGCTGATTACCAGTAATGGCGGCCGCCCTGTGCTCTGGAAAACTGGCCATGCCTTTATGAAGGAAAAAATGGCGGAAACCGGTGCCCTCCTGGGCGGCGAATTTTCCGGCCACATGTTCTTCGGCGAACGCTGGTTCGGTTTCGATGATGGCATGTATGCGGCGGGAAGACTGGCTGAAATTATGAGCACTCAGGGTGACAGCCTGGACGACATCATCGATACCTTCCCGGTCACAGTAAATACGCCGGAGATTCTGATACCTGTCTCAGAGCAGAGCAAGCAACCGCTGATAGATAGAATCATCCGTAATACTGATTTCTCCTCAGGCAAGGTCAACACTATGGATGGGATTCGGGTAGACTTCTCAGAAGGCTGGGGTCTGGTTCGAGCATCCAACACCAGCCCGGCACTGACTGCCCGATTTGAAGCCACCAGTGCAGATGCACTGGAGATGATCATGAACGAATTCCGTGAGCAGATCGCACTGGTAGACTCCACACTTGAACTGAACTTCTGAGCTCAATAGGCTCCCACAGGTAATTCATGTCACTCGATCGCAATGCTGCCCTTAATATCGCCAAGGTACTGACCGAGGCCTTACCTTACATCCAGCGTTTTACCGGCAAGACCATCGTGGTCAAGTTTGGTGGCAATGCCATGGTCGACCCGGAGCTCCACGAGAGCTTTGCCAGGGATGTCGTGCTCATGAAATTGGTAGGCATGAACCCTGTTGTAGTCCACGGGGGCGGCCCCCAGATCGGCTCCCTGCTGGAGAAACTCAACATCCAAACTGAGTTCGTGGATGGCATGCGGGTGACCGACGAAGAAACCATGGACGTGGTGGAAATGGTACTGGGAGGTAGCGTCAATAAGGAGATCGTATCTTCTATTAACCGCAACGGCGGCAAGGCTATAGGCGTTACCGGGAAGGATGGCCAACTCATCAGAGCGCGGAAGCTCAAGGTTACCCGCTATAGCCCGGAACTTGACGCCTCAGAAATCATCGATATTGGCCACGTTGGCGAAGTAGAACATATCGACACAGAGGTCCTTAAAGTCATTCTTGAAAGTAATTTTATACCGGTGATAGCACCCATCGGAGTAGACAATGAGGGCAGCAGCTACAACATCAACGCCGATCTGGTAGCAGGTAAACTGTCCGAAGTTTTACAAGCAGAGAAGCTGATGCTGTTGACCAATGTCTCTGGCCTGCTAAACAAGAGTGGGGAGATTCTCACCGGACTCAGTACCGAAGAAGTAGACAGCCTTATTGAAGACGGCACAATTTATGGAGGTATGCTGCCAAAAATTGCCTGCGCACTGGACGCGGTCAAGTCGGGAGTCGCCAGTTCACATATTATCGATGGGCGAGTGCCCCATGCTGTGTTACTGGAAATATTCACTGATGTAGGTATCGGTACGCTAATCAGCAACCAGAGGGACTGAACAGGGCAAAAAAATACGGCCCGGGACTATAATTTCAGGCATTTTCGCTCGCTGCTTATTGCAGGGTCACCGGCTAATCGCTAGCATGGAGCATCACCTGAATAGTGTGTAATTTTCATGCCCCCCAGAAAATCCCAACGGCGTCAACAGATCCTGGAAGCACTGGCTCAAATGCTGGAGGCCAACCCCGGTAACAGGATTACCACGGCGGGACTGGCGAAGCAGGTGGGTGTCTCAGAGGCGGCGCTCTATCGTCACTTCCCCAGTAAGTCAAAAATGTTCGAGGGCCTTATCGAGTTCATCGAGGAAACCCTGTTCAGCCGCATCAAGCTTATTCTTAACGAAGAGCCTAGCGCCACCGGCCGCTGTGAAAAAATGTTGACGTTGTTACTAGCCTTTGCCGAGCGCAATCCCGGCATAACTCGCATTCTTACCGGTGATGCTCTGGCGGGCGAGACCGAGCGCTTGCACGTGCGTGTAGCACAGTTGTTTGACAGGTTTGAAACTCAACTGAAACAGGTTATCCGCGAGGCGGAGATGCGCGAGGGACTGCGCCCGGCTATTCCACTGCCTGCCGCAGCCAACCTGTTAATGGCCACTGCAGAAGGACGCATCTCACAGTACGTTCGCTCTGGATTTAAAAGGTCACCCACAGAAGACTGGAAGCAGCAGTGGGAGCTGCTAATGACGGGGTTTTTCAACGAAGCTGCCAGTCAGCCGGTTCCCGGACAAGGTGGATTTTCCCAGCCCTTAAACCAGGGCTAACGTCGCGGGTCGTGCGTGGTTTTTTGCTGTTCGGCCCGTTGTTGGGCCATCATGTTGCGCCGGAACTCCACCATATCCAACAAAATCTCAAAGCGCTCAATATCCTCCTGGTAGGCGGCTTCTACCGCTTCGATTTCGACCTGCCGATCGGCAATTGCACGATCAGAAATAGCGATTTCTGACTGCAGGTCCTCAATGGCCTGTAACCGCCCAATATCGACCTCACGGCCCAACCGCTCCATTTCAGCGGCTTGTGCTTGATAGTTTTCGACCTGCTGCTTCAAAGATCGTTTATTGGACTTGATAATACTGACTCGTATTCGTAAATCGCCCAGGCCGCGCTCTGCTGCAGCTTCGATATCCTCTATAGAGCTATAACGCAGCAGTAGTGCCTCGTCCCACTCTTTTAATCGCACCTGTTCTGCTGCCGCTTCTTCTTCCAGGCGCTTTTGCGCGTCTGCATGCTTCTGTTCTTCTGCGGAAAGCTCCCTGGGCACCACCCGGATAACAACTCCTTTGTCATTGACCACTTCGTAGCCTTTCTTGACATGTTCCGGAGGCACCTGAAAACCGACAACCGTCACCTCTTCGTCGTTAACATAACGATATAGATCGGTGGCCTGGGCGACTGTGCCCAGCACCAGTAAGAGGACCATGGCTAACAAGTTCGAGGATTTGAGGCAATTAACTTTCATGCCGCCCAATATAGGCGTTGGGTGAATAAGGAACAAGTCAGAGCCCGTAGCGAATGCGGTATTCTTTCATTTTTTCCAAAGCTTCTGCAGAACCACCGGTTTGCTCCAGAAAGGTAATGATGTGCCCCATATCAATAATGCTAAGCACCGGAATGGAATATAATTTTTCGAGCTCCTGAATCGCCGACAGTTCACCCGCTCCTCGCTCTTGCCGGTTGAGTCCAATGGCGACACCAGCCAGCTCTGCACCGGCAGACTCTATCATTGCTATAACCTCCCGCACTGCGGTACCAGCCGTAATCACGTCATCGATTATCAGAACACGGCCTATGAGAGGGGCACCCACAAGCGTACCTCCCTCGCCATGGGTCTTTGCCTCTTTTCTATTGTAAGCAAAGGGCAAGTCCATACCGTGATCATTGGCCAATGCCACCGCAGTCGCCGCCGCCAGGGGAATACCCTTGTAGGCAGGGCCCAGCAGCACATCAAATTCAATACCTGACTCGACGATACGATTAGCATAGCAGCGGCCCAGGGCCGCCAGTGCACGACCACTGTCAAATGCACCTGCGTTAAAGAAGTAGGGGCTGACTCGACCCGACTTAAGGGTGAATTCACCAAACTTAAGCACTTCGTATTCCCTGGCCAGTTCTATGAATTCTTTCTGATATGCCTGCATACCTGCGCTTCTCTCGTCAATATGATCTGTAATCACCAATGTTTGTCGCTTCCGGACTTTGTTATCAAGGCATTCCCAGCTAGAATGCACTGCTGCGCGGTCTTTGTGGCTTACCCGAGCGTTTTCGTATCTGCACGGGCAAAACAAATAATCAGCAGAGACGGGACCGCTAGTCAGTAGCAATCGGAATACAAGTTTCGGATAGTCCTTTTGGAAGTCATAACAGGCCGCCCGATTGGGCTGCATATAATACACGCTCTAATATCAAGGGGCTACGAATGCGGGTCATCAGTTTCAGCGCAGACGGCATCAAGAACGCCGCTGAAAAAGGGTTTTACGACTGGTTAAAAGAGCAGGATGCTGACTTCGTTTGTATTCAGGACCTACGGTGCTCGGAGTATGACCTTCAGGACAACCTTTTCTTTCCCGAGGAGTACAACCCCTACTTCTTTGACGATATAGACGGCAAGGCCAACGGCGTTGCGATTTACTGCCGCCAGCTACCCAAGGCAATCATGACTGGCCTTGGATTCGCTGATTTTGATATGGAAGGGCGCTACATTCAGGCGGACTACGAAAATATCAGCATCGGCTGCCTGCTGGCTCCCAGTGCTGAGCCGGGAAATGCCGAGCAGCAATCGCGCAAGAATGACTTTTATGAGCTCCTGGGTAATCACCTACAAAAGGTGCGTAACAAGCGCCGTGAGTTCGTCATCTGTGGCAACTGGAATGTCGCCCACACACCTGCCGACGTTCAGGACACCGAGCGCAACAGCACGATTTCCGGCTTCCTCGCCGAAGAGCGCCAGTGGATGAACGAGCTGTTTACCGAGGGATATATAGACCCCTTCCGCGAGATCAATTCAGACCAGGATGAATTCACCTGGTGGCCTGAGGGAGATCGTGCAACAAATGGCTGGCGTTCAGATTTCCAGGTGATATCCAAAGACCTGCAATACGCCGTAGACTACGGCGCAATCTACAAAAGTCGCGAGTTTTCCACGCACGCGCCGGTCATCATGGATTACGACATCGAGCTGTAAGCACTATGGCAAGCACTGACAAGAGCTCCACAATCTAACCAATTCTGAAACCTGGACTCTGGCCCAGGCACCGTGGACTAATGCCTGGGCGATCAGCCCTCCGCCAATGCCGCTTTCTGCTTTTCAATCAGCTCCAAAATCCCTGCGCTGGCTAAATCCAACATAGCATCGAGCTCATCGCGGGCAAAAGTAGCCCCTTCAGCTGTGCCCTGCACCTCGATAAAACCGCCGGACTCCCCCATGATCACATTCATGTCGGTGTCAGCGGCCGAGTCTTCGGGGTAGTCCAGGTCCAGCACTGGCACTCCCTGGTATATACCCACAGACACAGATGCCATCATCTCCAGCAGAGGATCGGTGTTGATAATTTTCTTGCGTTGCAGATAGTTAATTGCATCAACCAGGGCGACCAA
Source organism: Candidatus Seongchinamella marina (assembly GCF_026262685.1). Lineage (NCBI taxonomy): Bacteria > Pseudomonadati > Pseudomonadota > Gammaproteobacteria > Cellvibrionales > Halieaceae > Seongchinamella > Candidatus Seongchinamella marina. The sequence goes on along the minus strand of NZ_SHNP01000003.1, from coordinate 197,799 downwards.
GGCACCTGTAATGGACGCCGTCCGGGTACCGCCATCTGCCTGAATGACATCACAATCAATATTGATAGTATTTTCGCCTAATTTTTTGAGATCTACCGCGGCCCGCAGGGAGCGTCCAATCAATCGCTGAATCTCTACCGTGCGGCCCCCTTGCTTACCCCGACTGGCCTCGCGCCCCATTCGGCTGCCGGTGGAGCGAGGCAGCATTCCGTACTCTGCAGTAACCCATCCGCTACCCTTGCCCCGCAGGAAACGGGGCACTCCCTCCTCTACGGAGGCGGTGCATATCACCTTGGTTTTTCCGAAACTAACCAGCACTGAGCCTTCCGCGTGGCAGGTGAAATTACGAGTGATAGAAATGTCCCGGAGTTGTTCCGGGGTGCGACCACTGGGGCGTTGCATAAAGCTCTCCGCTAAACAAAAGCGCCAGTATACGCTGCGTGGCGCACTGTGAGCAGTCCCGGCAAACTGCTACACTCTAATTCCGTCCTATTTCAACGAGGAATCGCAGCATTGGCCAAGATACACAGCATGACAGCCTTCGCCAGGGAGAGCGCTAATACCGAACAAGGGATGCTGACCATTGAACTGCGAACCGTGAACCACCGCTACCTGGATAGCAGCTTCAAACTACCTGATAGCCTGCGCGCGCTGGAGCCAAAGTTGCGTGAAATGATTGCAAAAAATCTGGCCCGAGGGAAGGTTGATTGCATGATGCGACTGCAGGCGAACTCGCAGCGCAGCGCCTCTCTTGTGATCAATAGGGAAATGCTCGAGGATCTGGCTAAAGCGTCCAGTGAGATTGAGACGGTCATGAAAACAGCCCAGCCCACCGCTTTGCAGGTACTGCAATTCCCGGGCATTTGCAGCGCACCTGAGGATTCCGAGGAAGAGCTCCACAAGGCCTCACTCGTGTTAGCCAAACAAGCGCTGAGTTCGCTCGCAGACAATCGCGCTCGCGAAGGGGCCAAGCTTGCCAAGATGATCAACGAACGAATACACCTGGTCGAAGCTGAGGTCGCAGTGACCAAAGCGCGAGTGCCCGAATTACTCCAGCAACAGCGTGACAAGGTGATCGCTCGCATACAGGAACTGGAAGTCGACGTAGATCAGGGGCGGCTTGAACAAGAACTTGTGCACCTTTCACATAAAGCCGATGTCGATGAGGAACTGGACCGCCTCGACGCTCATGTCAGCGAAGTACGTCGCACCCTGGACAAGGGCGGACCCTGTGGCCGGCGTCTGGACTTCCTGATGCAGGAACTCAACCGGGAGGCCAATACTTTGTCCTCCAAATCCACCTCCAGCGGCACCACCCAAAACGCAGTAGAGCTGAAAGTGCTGATCGAGCAAATGCGCGAGCAGATCCAGAATATTGAGTAAGGGCCACAGCAGATGAGCCGTACCGGAACGTTATACACCGTATCAGCGCCTTCTGGCGCAGGGAAAACCAGCCTTGTTGCCGCGCTGATAGAGCGTACCGAGGCTCTGCGAGTCTCGGTGTCTCACACTACGCGGGAAAAGCGGCCTGGTGAAGAAAACGGGGTGAACTACCACTTTGTCGATGAAGGCTCTTTCCTGGCCATGCTGGAAAAAGCCGAGTTTCTGGAGCATGCCAAGGTATTTGGCAACCTCTATGGCACTTCCCAGCCCTGGGTTCAGGATCAGTTGACTCAGGGCACCGATGTCATCCTCGAAATTGATTGGCAAGGCGCTGCGCAGGTCAAGCATCTGCTACCGAATACAAAGGCGATCTTTATTCTTCCACCGTCGAGGTTGACCCTGCTGCAACGCCTGACAGCAAGAGGTCAGGACAACTCAAACACCATTGAGGGTCGAATGGCCGAGGCCGTGGAGGAAATGTCTCACTATATAGAAAGTGATTTCCTGGTGGTAAATGACGATTTTGATCAGGCGCTGGCCCAGTTACAGTCTATTATCGGCTGTCACAGACTGGCCACCGACCAACAGAGAGCGACGCTTGACGACCTCCTGACCACATTGTTCAGCTGACAGTAGGCGGGCATTATTCACGCTGGAGCAATGGGGCTTGGCGAGGTATAATTTCCGGTTCTATTTTTTTACTTATTATGGGAAGTTGTACTAATGGCACGAGTCACTGTTCAAGATTGCCTGGAAAACGTTGCTAACCGCTTTGAACTGGTCATGGTAGCCAGCAAGCGAGCTCGTCAAATAGCGACTGGCGGAAAGGATCCGCTGGTCGAAGAAGAATCTGATAAGCCCACTGTTATCGCCCTGCGTGAAATCGCAGAGGGTCTGGTTACAGCGGACATCCTGACCCGCGAAGACGAGCTGGAGGCCGAGGAAGAACTGGCTGAAGTGATGTCAGAGGCCACCAGCGAGGCTCTCTAAGCTCCGGGGGCATCGAAGAAAGGCAGACCTATGAACGCCATTCAATCTATCGATGCCCTCTCCAACACGCTCCACACCTACCTCACCTCAGAGCAAAGCAATCACGTAAGGCGCGCATACTACTTCGCCGAGCAGGCCCACCATGGTCAGCTTCGGCGCAGTGGTGAGCCTTATGTGACACATCCACTGGCGGTCGCCGGCATTCTTGCTGAAATGCACATGGACCACCAGAGCCTGATTGCCGCCATGCTCCATGACGTTATTGAAGACACTGGTATTCCCAAATCAGCGATTGGCGAACAGTTCGGCGCTCCCGTTGCCGAACTGGTAGATGGCGTCAGCAAATTGACCCAAATGGAGTTTGGATCGCTGGAAGAAAAGCAGGCGGAGAACTTCCAAAAGATGGCTTTGGCCATGGCGCGGGACATCCGCGTGATTCTGGTAAAGCTGGCTGACAGATTGCATAACATGCGCACGCTGGGTGTACTCCAAACCAGCAAGGCCCGGCGCATTTCCAGAGAGACGCTCGAAATCTACGCACCTATCGCGATGCGCCTGGGTATGAACAATATTCGCATGGAGTTCGAGGATCTGGGCTTTTCTGCCATGCATCCCATGCGGGCAAGGCGAATCGAAGCAGCGCTGCGCAACGCTCGTGGCCACCGCAAAGAACTGGTAGACAAGATTCGCCAGCAAATCGAGGCCACCCTCAATCAGGAAGGCCACTCCGCCGAAGTGATGGGGCGAGAAAAACACCTGTACAGCATTTATAAAAAGATGAAATCCAAGCGCAAGTCCTTTTCCGAGATCATGGACATCTACGCTTTTCGCATCATCGTTGATTCTGTTGACACCTGCTATAGAGTCCTGGGCTGCGTACACAGCCTTTACAAGCCAGTACCCGGCGAATTCAAAGACTACATAGCCATCCCCAAGGCTAACGGTTATCAATCACTGCACACCGTACTGATGGGTATGCATGGCGTCCCTATCGAAATCCAGATCCGCACCCGCGAAATGGAAGATATGGCAAACAATGGTATCGCCGCCCACTGGCTGTACAAAAGCGATGCACAATCAGCCAATGGCAGCCACGCCAGGGCCCGCGAGTGGGTGCAAGGCTTACTGGAGATGCAGCAGCGCGCCGGTAACTCCCTGGAGTTTATCGAAAGCGTTAAAATCGACCTGTTCCCGGATGAGATTTACGTGTTTAGCCCCAAAGGCAGGATCATGGAATTGCCCCGTGGGGCCACCGCCGTCGATTTTGCCTACGCCGTGCACACCGACGTGGGTAACAGCTGTGTTGCCTGCCGCATAAACCGCCGTCTGGCACCACTGTCTGAGCCACTGCAAAGTGGTCAGACGGTTGAAATTCTTACCGCCAAGGGCGCCAGTCCCAATCCGTCCTGGTTTAACTACGCAGTAACGGCTAAAGCGCGCACCAATATTCGCCATTTTCTCAAGAACCAGACGCGCGAAGACTCAGTTGCCCTTGGCCAACGTCTGCTGGATCGTGCCCTCGCAGGGTTGGACAGCAACCTGGAAACCATTCCCGAAGACGAGCTGCAGGAATACCTACAAGAGCACCAGTACGAGTCGCTAGAACAGTTGCTGGAAGATATTGCCAGGGGCAACCGACTCCCGGCTATCACTGCCCAGCAATTACTGGGCGAACCTGCAGAAGAGCAGCAGGAGCCGGATAACGCTCACCCTGTCGCTATTCGCGGCACAGAAGGCTTCATGCTCTCCTACGCCAAGTGCTGCCACCCCATCCCCGGGGATCCCATCGAGGGCTACCTCAGCTCGGAAAAAGGAGTGGTTGTGCATCGGGAGCGGTGCAACAATCTGGGCGATATGCGAGTGAATAGCGAACGCCTGGTCGCCCTGCGCTGGGATGATCAGGTTGAAGGTGAATACGCCGTGGAACTGCGTATTGAAGTCGAGAACCGCCGCGGTATGATCGCGGTTCTAGCCACCCGCATTAACGCCATGGGAGTCAATATTGAGAAAATATCGACCGAAGACAAAGATTACCAGTTCACCTTCGTAGACCTGGAAATGCTGGTTGAGAACCGGATACACCTGGCGCGCATCATGAAGCGCCTGCGCAGCACCACCTCTGTCCGCAAAGTAGTGCGCATCAAGAATTAGGCAACAAGGAGCAACAACGTGACTAACCGCGCAATTATTTCAACGCCTGATGCACCGGCCGCGATTGGGCCTTATTCCCAGGCAGTCAAGGTTGGCAATACGGTCTGGATTTCAGGACAAATTCCGCTTGTTCCTGACACCATGGAGCTGGTCACTGGCGATATTAGCGCTCAGGCAACTCAGGTTTTTAAAAACCTTGCCGCAATCGCCAATGCCGCTGGCGGCAGTCTCAATGACGCAGTGAAAATTAACATCTCCCTCACTGATCTTGGCAACTTCGCAGTGGTTAATGAGTTGATGGCCTCCTACTTTGAAGAGCCCTATCCAGCTCGCGCCTGCGTCCAGGTGGCGGCCCTGCCTAAAGCGGTCGACATCGAGGTTGAAGCCATACTCGCCTTATAATGACTCTCACTGAACTACGCTATCTGGTTGCATTGTCTGAAGCGGGACATTTCCGCAAGGCCGCCGATGCCTGCAATGTAAGCCAGCCGACTCTCAGCATCGCCATCAAAAAACTGGAGGACGAACTGGGCATTGCTCTCTTCGAGCGAGCACGACACAAGGTCAGCCCCACGCCCACGGGAGAACAAATCGTTGCCCAGGCCAGGACGGTGCTGCAAGAGGCCAGCAACCTGGTGAGCATGGCCGAGCAAGGCAAAGACCCGCTCGGCAGCGTGCTGTCAGTGGGGGCGATTTATACCGTTGGTCCTTACCTATTTCCTCGCCTGGTGCCCGGCATAAATCAACTGGCCCCGGAAATGCCCATGTATCTCGAGGAGAACTACACCGCCGACCTGCGAGTCAAACTGAGTAGCGGTGCCCTCGATGCTATTTTCGTGGCCCTCCCGTTCACTGAGCCAGAAATCGTTACCCGTTCACTATTTGATGAGCCGTTCGTTGTGATGATGCCGCGAGATCACTCTATGGCCAAACAGAGCACTATCGCTCCAACGGCACTGGCAGAACACAAAGTGCTGCTAATGGGTGAAGGTCATTGTTTCAGAGATCAGGTGCTGGAGGCCTGCCCCGGATTACAGGAGTCTATCGTGGCTCATAACGCCCGGGACCACACTGTCGTTGAAGGCAGTTCTCTGGACACTCTCAAGCACATGGTGGCCAGTGGCATGGGCATTACCGTACTGCCCGAATCTGCCGCTAATATCGCCCTTTACTCAGAACACGATTTAGTAGTGCGTCCATTTCAGGAGCCCAGCCCTTACCGCACAATAGCCCTGGCCTGGAGAGTGAGCTATCCCCGTCCCCAGGTGATTGATCTGCTTGCCGAGGCCCTGAAAGATTAGTGCCGGGAATAGCCGCTGATCCAGTAACGCAACTACGTGGTGTAGGCCCCAAGCTTGCTACCAAGCTTGCAGAAGTTGGCATTCACCGGGTTGAAGACCTGCTCTTCCACTTACCGCTACGCTACCAGGACCGCACTCGAGTTACCCCCATAGGCGCGACTCAAGACGGAGTTGATGTAGTCATAGAGGGTGAGGTCCGGGTGGCCGATATCGCTTTTGGTCGGCGCCGAAGTCTGGTTGTTCGCTTGCAGGATGGCACCGGCACCATCAGCTTGCGCTTCTTTCATTTTTCCGCCGCCCAAAAAAACAATCTCAAACCAGGCACACGCCTACGCTGTTTCGGCCAGGTCCGCCGCGGCGGCAGCGGGCTGGAAATGTACCATCCCGAATACCGACAGGTCATCGAGGGCGAAGTCGAGACAGAAGACGCCCTCACTCCAGTTTATCCTGCGCTTGGAGGGATAGGACAAAATCAGTGGCGCAAGCTTTGTGCACAAGCCGTCACGCGGTTAAAGCACAGCTCCCCGCAAGAGTTGCTGCCTACAGAGCACCCCCTGCCCTATGGCCTCGGAGAGGCGCTGGTGTTTCTGCACACACCACCGCCGGATGCGCCACAGGAATCCCTGCGCGAAGGCAACCACCCTGCTCAACTGCGCCTGGCAGTCGAAGAACTGGTCGCACATAACCTCACCTTGCAAGGCTTGCGGGCACAACAGCAAGCGGCAGGGTCTCCTCAGCTACATGGCAATGCACAACTACTGGAACAGTTTCTTGACTCTTTGCCTTTTTCACCGACCGCCGCCCAGCAGCGCGTTATGCAGGAGATCACCGAGGATATCGCCAAGCCTCATCCCATGCTGCGCCTGGTGCAGGGAGACGTCGGGTCAGGCAAAACCCTGGTGGCTGCGGCTGCGGCACTGCAAGCCATCGCCAGCGGCTATCAGGTTGCTATTATGGCGCCCACAGAAATTCTGGCGGAGCAGCATCGCCTGAATTTTATGAGCTGGTTTTCCCAGCTTGATATCAACATCGCATGGCTCAGCGGCCGCATAAAGGGCAAGAAGCGGGTCGAAGCCCTGGAAACTATTTCCTCCGGAAGCGCAGCTCTGGTCATAGGAACGCACGCCCTGTTTCAAGCCGATGTCATGTTCGAACGACTGGGCCTCGTTATCGTCGATGAACAACACCGGTTCGGAGTGCACCAGCGGCTATCGCTTACTGAAAAATCAGGACCTGATGTGGGACGCCCTCACCAGTTGGTAATGACGGCTACACCCATACCCCGCACCCTGTCTATGGTTGCTTATGCCGACCTCGATTGTTCCGTTATTGATGAGTTGCCGCCAGGTCGACAACCTGTAGAGACCGCGCTAATTGATAACAGCCGCCGAGAACAAATTGTGCAACGCGTGGCAAACGCCTGTGCCGGAGGTCGCCAAACTTATTGGGTCTGCACCCTGGTCGAGGAAAGCGACGTATTGCAGGCCCAGGCGGCAGAAGCTACCGCTGCCGAATTGGCTGAGGCGCTGCCTGAGCTTGCGGTTGGCCTGGTACACGGCCGCTTAAAGCCGACGGAAAAAGACTTGGTCATGGCGGCCTTCAAGGCAGGAAAAATTGACTTACTGGTGGCCACCACAGTGATCGAAGTGGGGGTAGATGTGCCCAATGCCAGCCTGATGATTATCGAAAACCCTGAGCGACTTGGCCTCGCCCAGCTTCATCAGTTGCGCGGTCGAGTAGGCCGTGGCACAGCCGCCAGTCACTGTGTACTGCTCTACCAGAGCCCACTTTCGTTGAATGGCAAGCAGCGCTTACAAGCAATGCGGGCAAGTACCGATGGCTTTTACATTGCCGAAAAAGACCTCGAGCTGCGAGGGCCCGGCGAAGTGCTAGGCACCCGCCAAACCGGCTTAATGGAATTCAGGATTGCACAATTGCCGACGCATAATCACCTGCTGGAAGAGGTGCAGGATATCGCTGCCAATATTCAAGCGAATCATCCCGACCTCGCAGAGCCGCTAATACACCGATGGACTGGGACCAGTCGGGAATTCGCCAAGGTCTAGGCGTTCTTTATGCCCATTGGATCTAAACAACCTCGGCCAGGTCGCCTTTTTTCTCCAGCCAAGCCTTGCGATCGGAAGCTCGCTTCTTGGCCAGCAACATATCCAGCATATTATTGGTGCCATCACCGGCGTCCAACACCAGACGGACCAGACGGCGTGTATCCGGGTCCATTGTAGTCTCGCGCAACTGTAGCGGGTTCATCTCACCCAGGCCCTTGAAACGCTGCACATTGACGTTGCCGCGCTTTTTTTCCGCCTCGATTCGATCAAGCACGCCTTGTTTTTCGCCTTCATCCAAGGCGTAGAAAACCTCTTTGCCCACATCAATGCGGTAAAGAGGCGGCATAGCCACATAAACGTGGCCCGCCGCGACCAAACTACGGAAATGGCGAACAAACAATGCGCAGATCAAGGTAGCGATGTGCAAACCATCTGAATCCGCATCCGCCAGGATGCACACTTTGTGATAGCGCAAATCGGAGAGATCGTCGCTAGCGGGATCAATGCCAAGGGCGATCGAAATATTGTGCACTTCCTGGGAGGCCAGGATTTCCTGGGAATCTACTTCCCAGGTATTAAGGATTTTACCGCGCAAAGGCAGGATAGCCTGGAACTCGCGGTCCCGCGCCTGCTTGGCACTGCCGCCGGCTGAGTCCCCCTCCACCAGAAACAGCTCGCCGCGGGTAGGATCTTCACCTGAGCAATCTGCTAATTTACCCGGCAGGGCTGGGCCGGCAGAAACTTTTTTGCGCACGATTTTCTTGGCGCTACGCATACGGCTCTGCGCATTATTAATGCACATTTCCGCCAGCTTCTCGGCTTCCTCAGTGTGCTGGTTAAGCCACAGGCTAAACGCATCCTTGGAAACGCCCGAAACAAATGCCGCAGCCTCCCTGGAAGAGAGCCGCTCCTTGGTTTGACCGGAAAATTGCGGATCACCCAGTTTGGAAGACAGTACATAACAACAGCGATCCCAAATATCGTCGGGGGCGAGCTTGATGCCCCGAGGCAATAAGCTGCGCAACTCACAAAACTCGCGCATAGCGTCCAGTAAACCGGTACGCAGGCCGTTTACGTGGGTGCCGCCCTGGGCGGTAGGAATAAGATTCACATAGGACTCGGCGATAACCTCCCCACCCTCGGGCAACCACTGGACCGCCCAGTCCACACCTTCGCTGCTGCCACTAAAACTGCCCACAAACGGTTCTTCAGGAATCGCCGGAAAATCAATTGTGGCGTCTGCTAGATAGTCAGTAAGGCCGTCTTCGTAATACCACTCCTGGGTCTCACCCTTTTTTTCGTCCTTGAACTTAACCCTGAGACCAGGGCATAAGACAGCTTTGGCACGCAGAACATGTACCAGGCGCGATACGGAAAAATTGATAGAATCGAAATACTTGGCATCCGGGGTAAACTTCACCATGGTGCCGGTATTACGCTTGCCGCAGCTGTCTATCACAGCCAGTTCAGACGTTTTTTCCCCCCCAGAGAAAGTAATCTGATGAACGCTGCCATCGCGCTTGATACTCACCACTAATTCGCTGGAGAGGGCATTAACCACCGACACACCCACGCCATGCAGGCCGCCACTAAACTCGTAGTTTTTGTTAGAGAACTTACCCCCGGAATGCAGGGTAGAAAGAATAACCTCCACCCCCGGCTTACCCTGCTCGGGGTGAATGTCGACTGGCATGCCGCGGCCATTGTCCGATACAGATACGGAGCCGCCCTTATGAAGAATGACATCGATCTGGTCTGCATGGCCAGCAAGTGCTTCGTCCACGGAGTTATCGATAACCTCCTGAGCAAGGTGGTTGGGGCGAGTAGTGTCGGTATACATACCCGGGCGCTTGCGCACGGGTTCAAGTCCCGTGAGGACTTCGATATCTTCGGCGGTATATTGGCTCATTCGTAGTTTTAGCGATTTATGGCTTTAGAAATTAGGATGGAGCCATTGTACATGAGCGAGAGCAAACGACAGCGGCTGGCGTAAGAAATATTTGGACGGCTTCGTGTGAAGAGGGTTGATGGCGCCTACAAATAACCGCCAGATTCCAGGTCGACGGTAAAATCAACGCCGGTCACCCTCGAGACCCCGGTATTGATGCTGCCATCGCTACACAGATCCAGCCAACGATAACCGGGCGGTTTATCGTCAGCTTTGAACATTGCACTCCCGGGGGCGAACTGAACGCAACTTGACGGAGACGCCATCAGGGCAATATCGCCACGACGCTTATCTATCTGTTGATGAACGTGCCCCCACAGGACTCCCTTGACCGAACTGGCCGCATCCACAATTTCCCAGAATTGATCCGCGTCTTCTACCATCTGCTGATCAATCCATGCACTGCCAATGGCAACGGGTTGATGATGCAAACAAACGAGTGAGTGCAAACCCTCGGCTTGTGCACGCTCAAGTGCCGAGCGCAGTTTTTCCAGCTCATCGCTACCCAGCCGGCCGCCTACTTCACCGGGAATTTGGGAGTTTAATAGAATGACCTGCCAGTTGCCCGCCAGCACTTCAGCACAAAGCCGATTGCTAGTGCCTACCGCGGCCTGCATTTCGCTTAGATCATCATGATTGCCTGGGAGCCAGAAATCAGGAGCGGGAATCTCTTGCAGATGAGCGATTAATCGGCGGTACGCCTGCAGGGAACCCTGATCAGACAGATCACCGGTGCAGAGAACACCATCGGGCGTTCCACGCTCCTGCAGGGCTCGCTCAATAACCAGTTTCAACGAACGATCAGTATCCATATCCAACAGTGTGCCGCCTGGGTTGGCGCACAGATGAGTATCTGTGATCTGCACCAGACGAACCGTATCTCCTTCAGTCTGGATGTAGCAGGGCTTGTGTTCTGTTTTCGACATAACGAGGCGCGGTTAAGCCCGCTTAAACTCCGCCGATAACCAGTTGGTGGCTGCTGCGGCCATTGCCGAGGCAATGTTCCAGCCAGTCCGCAAGAAAGCGATTTTGTTGGGACTTTTCATCTTGCTGATGCATTTGTTCGTTGGGGTAATTATAGCGGGGCTGGATACGCCGATGCGATTGAAAGCTACCGACTTCCAACATGCCCGCGTCATGATAGGCCCGCACTTCGACTTTAAGTCCCCCCAGCCAACGAGCCTCCGCGTGTTGCTGTGACAAAGAGAAGATCGTGGTATACCGACAACGTTCGATGACCTCCAGGTGCACGTGGGCGGGCCCCAGCTGGAATTCCCGAACATTACTGGTTTCATACGCAGGAAACAGCCTTAAAAACCGGACATAATTAGCCTCGCAGATCGCGTGAAGCTCTGCGAGGTCCAGCTTAAATTGCCTGTTTCGGGCTTGTAGCAACGGTCTTGCTCCTGTTTAACACATTCATGCGATGAATTGAGTCAAATCCATGCCATATGGCATAGACCTGCTTTGAGTGTAGCACTTATGATAGCGCAGGCTATCCGCGTTGTGGAATGTGGCGCACACAATGCAAGTCAGTTCCTGTACTGCTAGAATAGACGGCACACGCCGCTATTTCCCCCGTTAAGAGGACAAGACATGAGAAAGACTGGAGTCACGCTATTAGCGCTGACACTTTCGCTGGGAAGCTTTACAACCCGTGCAGACTCGCTGCTTGATATTTACGAACTGGCGCTGGAAAACGATGCCCAGTTGAAGTCGGAAGAGGCTACCTATCTGGCTAATCGGGAGCGGGAAAACCTCGGGCTTTCTGCACTCTTACCTCAGATTGGCGCAGACTATTCCAGGTCCGGCTCCGATACAGATACCGATAGTGAAAGTGTTGATTTTGCAGACAACACTTTGTCGACTATAGATACCACGACGACCAATGACACTATCTCCGAAGGTTTTTCGGTCTCTCTTAACCAGGCGCTTTTCGACTTGCCAGCATGGTTCAGCTTTCAGTCTGGCAAAGAATTAAGCAAGCAGGCTGAGGCGACGTTTGCAGGCAACCAGCAAAACCTGGTGGTGCGAGTGGTAGAAGCATACCTCACTGTGCTGCGAGCACAGGACAACCTCGAAGCATCCAAAGCGCAGGAGCGCGCCTTTGAACGTCAGCTGGAGCAAACCCAACAGCGCTTTGAAGTGGGTTTGATTGCCATTACCGACGTTTATGAAGCCCAGGCAGCCTATGACTTGTCTCGGGTAAACCGCATCGTCGATGAAAATAATGTCGCAGTCGCCCTGGAGCAGCTTTCCGTTCTCACCGGGCAAAAGCACAGCACTCTCAATATTCTCAAAGAAGACTTCGAGATCAAACTACCCGAACCCATTGACAGAGCTTCCTGGGTCGACTTCGCCCTGGAAAATAATTTCAATCTGAAAGCGGCCAAATATGGCGAAGAAGCGTCACGCCAAAATTCAAAAGCCAATGCCTCTGAACACGCCTTTCGGATAAGCGGCAATTATCGGTACTCCGACACCGAAACTGACGGTAGTCGCAACATTGTGCCGGCTACAGGCTTCAACACATCTCCGTTCAATTCCACCGACGGTGACCGCTGGGAGGTGCGCGTAGATTTACCGCTTTATTCCGGAGGGGCCATCAGCGCCAATCGCCGAAAATCGGCGCAGGAATTCAATGCAGCCAGGGAAAATCGTATCAACCTGAGCCGCAATACGGTGACCGCTACCCGGTCGCTGCACATGACCGTGGTCAGCGATGTTTCTCGAGTGAAAGCGCGCAAGCAGAGTATTGTGTCTTCCAAAAGCGCGTTGGATGCTACCCAGGCGGGCTATGAGGTCGGTACCCGTAACGTAGTGGATGTTTTGAATGCGCAAAACACTTTGTTCTCTTCACAGCGTGACTACGCTAACAGCCGTTATGATTACATTCTGGATTTGCTGAAATTGAAAGAACAGGCCGGCCTGCTCAGTCCTGATGACGTCTACAATCTGAACTCCTACCTGGTTGTGCCTGCAGCACCTGCAGCCTCAGGTAGCAAGTAGGCTTTGCCTCTTTGCGGTGCCTGCTCAGGCGCCGCCTAGCTGCTCCTTTATCAACGCCAACAAGCGGTCTCGGGCACCGCGATTAGCGGCAATGACCGCCTCCCCTGCTGCACCCATTGCCGCCTGACGTGACGCATCTTCCAGCAGCGACTGTACGGCTGGTGCCAGCTCGTCGGCTCCGTTCAGCTTAGACATGGCCCCTGCGCTGGTCAGACGTTCGGTAATTTCGGTAAAGTTATGCATATGCGGGCCGCTTATCACCGGTACACCCCAGGCCGCAGCCTCCAGCACGTTTTGCCCGCCGTGCTCTATAAAACTGCCACCAATCACGCAAACCGAGGCAAGGCCTGACAACAAGCGCAATTCTCCCATAGTATCGCCGAGCAATACTTGGTGACCCTCGCTAACCCGCTCACCCATTGACCTGCGGGCAGTCATTAGGCCCCGGGCAAGGCACAATTGATAAACCGATTCAAAGCGCTCCGGGTGACGGGGCACCAGCAGACACAACAGATCGGGAATAGATTGCCGCGCGATAGCAAACGCATCCAGGATTATCGCCTCTTCCGAGGCATGGGTACTGGAGCCCAGCAGGACCGGCCGGTCCAAAGACTGCTTCAGGGCACCCACCTCGGCACGTAAATTTTCATCGATATCGATATCGAACTTAATGCTCCCTGTTACCTGCAGGCGTGGGCGGGGCAAGCCCAATGTAACCAACCGCTCGCCATCAGCTTCAGACTGACACGCGACCACATCCAACTGCTGCAACATATCTCGGGTGAGTGAGGTAAGCCTGCTATAACCCTGTGCAGAGCGGGCTGACAATCGGGCATTGCCCAGCACAATGCCACACCCGCTGCGGTGGGTGTAATGCAGCATGTTGGGCCAAAGTTCTGTCTCCATCACCAGCAATAAACCCGGGCGAACCCTGGACAAAAATCGACGAACAGCTCCGGGCATATCCCAGGGAGAATAAACATGGAAGACCCTGTCGCCAAAAAGCGCCTCTACTCTTTCTGAACCAGTCGGTGTAGTCGTGGTTACCACAAGCTGATGTTGGGGACAGGTATCAAGCAGCTCTTCAATCAAGGGAGCTACAGCCAGGGTCTCTCCCACCGAAACCGCATGCACCCATATCACTTTGTCTGAAGCGACGCTGTCGGGGCCGTGGAAAAAACCAAAGCGCTCCGCCAGCCTCCGCCGATAGGCCGGCGCCTTGCGCGAACGCCACAACATGCGCACAACGATAATGGGCAGCAACAAATAAAACAGGGCGCTATATAGGTAGCGCATGAAAAGCTCCACGACAGGACATCAGGCAAAGCATAACAGCGCTGACTTGCACTCGCCCACCGCGAGGGCTAAAAAAATAATCTCCCGGCGAAGAGACTACCCTCAATTCAGGCAGGCTATACTTGGACCCTCATTTCATAGGGAATGCCTGATGGGCTCACCTGTAATAGCAACAGACATCGCGATTATCGGCGGCGGCATCGCCGGCCTGTGGACCTTGAGTCAGCTGCGTAACCAAGGCTTCAACGCCGTTTTGTTCGAACAGGAAGCGTTGGGGAGCTACCAGACCGTAGGCTCCCAGGGCATGATTCACGGCGGCATCAAGTACGCCCTGTCGGGCGCCTGGAGCGGTAGCTCGGAAGCTATTTCTGCCATGCCTGGCGTATGGCGCAGCTGTCTGGCTGGTGAAGGTAAAGTTGATCTGCGCGGCTGCCAGATATTAAGTGAAGACTTTTATCTCTGGTCTCACACCGGGCTCACGTCAAAGGTAAGCTCCTTTTTCGCCAGCAAAATGCTGCGTGGCCGGGTAGACAAATTAGCAGCCGCCGATTTTCCCCCGCCACTGCGCTCCCCCAGTTTCAAGGGACAAGCCTACCGTTTGGCAGACCTGGTACTGGACGTGCCCTCTCTGGTAGAGGTTCTCGCCCGGCAACATCGTGATGTTATTTATCGCATAGATTGGAGCCAGGCCTCGCTGGAACACGACGGAGACAGGGCTTATATTCGCGGGCGAGATTGGGAGTTACATCCCGGACAATTGATTCTTACGGCCGGCGCTGGCAATGAAGCCCTGATCAAAGCGCTGGGCGCTAATGAGCCGGCAATGCAGCGCCGACCGCTGCAACAGGTACTGATGAAGCACGAGTACGCAGAGCCGTTTTACTCTCATTGCACCGGCGGCAGCGCCGCGCCCCGACTCACTATTTCCAGCCACAAAAATAGCAGCGGCGAACCCGTTTGGTACCTGGGCGGCGACCTCGCCACTGAAGGTGCCAACGCAGACCCTGATCAGCTTATCGCCAAAGCCCAGAGGGAAGTTGCCGAATTGCTGCCCTGGATCGATTTTGGACAATGCCAGTGGCGCACGCTTCAACTGGACAGAGGCGAGCCACTGCAGTCCGCCCTGCTTCGCCCGGACAGTGCCTTCGTTGGCCCGGTAGAGGGCTTAGACAATGCCCTGGTGGCCTGGCCGACTAAACTAAGCCTCAGCCCCAATCTTGCCGACGAAGTTGATATTGCCCTGCAGCAGCGCAACATCATCCCCGGCCCGGCAACCGACCTCACTGCTTTAGAGGATCTTGGCAGGCCCGGCATCGCCGAAACCTACTGGGATAGCGTATTCACATGAGCTGGATACGGGTTCTGGGTGATACGGGCATTGAGGTCAGTGCCCTCGGGCTGGGCACCGTGAAGTTGGGGCGTAATGAAGGCGTTAAGTATCCCGGAAATTTCACTATTCCCGACGATCAGGCCGCAACCCGGCTGTTAAGCCAGGCTCGCGAACTTGGCATCAACCTTATCGATACCGCCCCCGCCTATGGCAGTAGTGAAGAGCGGTTGGGTAAATTGTTGAAAGGTCAACGGAACCAGTGGGTGATTTGTTCCAAAGTGGGGGAACAGTTCGAACAGGGCGTGTCTCACTTTGACTTTAGCCCGGAGCACACCCGTGCCTCTGTGCAACGCAGCCTGGAACGCCTCGATACCGAGATGATCGATATGGTGCTTATCCATTCCGACGGCAACGACCAGCGCATCATCGAAGAGCTGGGCACACTGCAGGCCTTGGCAGAACTCAAGTCGGAAGGTTTGATCAGGGCTTTCGGTATGTCGACTAAAACAGTCGCCGGAGGACGGGCCGCAGCCCAGCAAGCCGACATCGTAATGCTTACTTATAATCTGGCGCAGCGCGAAGAAGAGGCCGTGCTCAATACCTGCGCTGAGCTTGGCAAAGGTGCAATCATCAAGAAAGCACTGGCCAGTGGCCACCTCACGCAAGACTGCGAGGACCCGATACAGGCTTCAATGGATTTGGTGTTGGGGCACCCTGGCACCGGCGCTGCCATCATTGGAACAATCACCCCCAAACATCTCCAGGCCAATGTAGAAGCCGCTCATCAAACACTGAACAAGCAGGCGCAGAGCAACTAGATGTCAGGACTCTTTGTCCTGCTGAATCTGGGTAACGATGGCGGTCGTTGAAAGTTCGTCCACCACGCTTAATACCTTAACCTCGCCGCCATAGGCCTCGACGATCTCCCAGCCTACAACCTTCTCCTTGCCGGCATAGTCACCGCCCTTCACCAAAACATCAGGCTGCAATGTCTCCAGCAGGTGACGTGGGGTATCACCGTCAAAACAAACAACCCAGTCTACCGCCTCCAGGCCGGAAAGAACCGCCATTCGACGGTCCTGCGGATTAATGGGACGACCCTTACCCTTTAATCTGCGTACCGAGTCATCAGAATTGACCGCCACGATGAGCCGGTCACCCTGCTCTCTGGCCTCCTCAAGATAAGTCACATGGCCAGCGTGGATAATGTCGAAACAACCGTTGGTGAACACCACCCTTTCACCATGACTTCTGGCATCAGCCATCGCAATTTGCAGTTGCTCAAGGGAGACGGCACCACGCTCAGAACCCTGGTCCTGCTGCACGGCGCGGCGCAGTTCCGGACCGCTGACTGTTGCTGTGCCTAGTTTGCCCACCACGATGCTGGCAGCAATATTCGCCAGGGCAACGGCATGAGGCAGCTCGGCTCCCGCGGCAACCGCACTGGCAAGCACTGCGATCACTGTATCGCCGGCACCAGTCACATCGAAGACTTCCCGCGCTCTGGCGGGTAAATGCAGCTCCTGCGCGCCGGGGCGCAACAATGTCATACCGTGCTCACCGCGGGTTACGAGCAGGGCCTGCAATTCCAGTTCAGTCATCAGTTTTTTGCCGCGCTCGACCAGTTCACTTTCACTGGAGCAATGGCCAACAACGGCCTCGAACTCATTGAGATTGGGTGTCAGCAGGGTAGCGCCGCGATAGCGGGCAAAATCTGAGCCCTTCGGATCTACCAGCACAGGCACCTTCGCGTTCCTGGCAGCCGCTATTAACGGAGCGGGGTCTTCCAGCGCGCCTTTGGCGTAATCGCTAAGCACCAGTGCTCCGCAGTGAGGCAATAAAGCGGGCAGGGAATCTGCCAGCGGCGGACCTGAACGTGATAAGTCCGACTCTTCGAAATCCAATCGAATTAACTGCTGATGGCGGCTGACGACTCTAAGCTTGGTGATAGTAGGATGCGCTTGCACCCGAGTGAAATCGCAGTGAACACCTGCGCCGGTAAGCATATCCTGAAGGGAGTCTGCCATCTCATCGTCACCGGTGTAGCCGCTCAACTGTGCGCCGGCACCCAGGGCAGCAATATTGAGGGCCACGTTTCCCGCGCCTCCGGGCCGATCATTAATCTGATCGACTTTTACCACCGGCACCGGCGCTTCCGGGGAAATCCGCGAGGTGCCCCCCTCCCAGTACCGGTCGAGCATAATATCCCCAAGTACCAGCACCTGAGCCCGGTCAAGACGGGGCATTTCCAGTTTCATCAATTTTTGTCCTCAATGTCGGCGGGCGGCCAGTTCGACGTGGCGTCATCATACCACGCTGCTCGCTTGCCTCTGCGCGTTAAAACAGCTACTTTGCCCAGCCCCCAGACAATACACTTACCCACATGATCCCCAACCTGCCGGACACTATTAACGACATTAAAGGCTTTCTGGCAGAGGACGAGGCCGAGGCGCTATATCATCACGCCCTGGATGCCAGTCACAGTGGTGCAGTGCTGGAGATCGGCAGCTACTGTGGCAAGTCCACCATTTACCTGGGCCTGGCTTGTCAACAAAACAAGGCAACAGTATTCGCACTGGACCATCACCGAGGCTCTGAGGAGCACCAGATAGGCGAGTATTTTCACGACCCTGACCTCTACGACGACGGTGAGGGGAAAGTAGATACGTTCAAAGAATTCCGCCGCAACATTCGCAACGCTAGGCTGGAGGAAACAGTGGTACCTGTCGTTGCAGGCTCGGAGGCCGCAGCCAGACAGTGGCAAACCCCACTGGCGATGGTTTTTATCGACGGCGGTCATAGCCTGGAAGCCGCTCTCACTGACTATCGGTGCTGGACAGCGCACCTCTTACGCGGGGGTATTCTGGCCATTCACGACCTGTTCGAAGACGCCCATGAAGGCGGACAGGCGCCCTTTGCGGTCTATCGCATGGCAAAAGCATCGGGGTTATTCGAAGACCTCGGCCAGATCAACTCGCTGGGTTTGTTGCGCCGACTCTGATCTGGATAACGCTAATATCAGTCTACGTGGGAGATGCGTTCCTGAGTATCCACACCCAACAGCTGCACACTACAAAACAGCTTTGCTGCCGCTGTGTGTTCTGTCAGGGCGTCAGCTGCCAACAATATTGCGCCAGCGGTCCAGGTCGGTTTTTCATCTGGCCAGAGCAGATCTTCCACCATCTGGTAACCCGTCCAGTAAGAACCGTCATTGAGACGCCACTGGTGTAACCAGCTGTAAACTTCTACCGCCCTGGCGTGATCCCCAGCGGCCAGCAGCGCCATAACCAGTTCACAGGATTCGGCGACCGTGACCCAGGGCTCATCAGACACACAGCGACAACCCAGGCCTTTCTCTACGAATTCATCCCAGCGCGAAGCGATGCGGGCCCGGGATTCTTCAGGGGGCAGCACCCCCGCAAGTACCGGATAAAACCAGTCCATGGAATAGCGCGCTTTACTTTCCCAGGTGCGATCAAAACGCTCCGGCTTATGACGCAGGGCGTGGCCCAATCGCTCCCGGGCGAGCAGCCAATGAGGTCGTGCTTCTTCCAGGGTACAGGCAATATTATGGGCGCACTCCAGGCTCTTATAGATCGAACTACAGCCCGTCATGAGCGCGTCTTCCTTGGGCTTGCCTTCGCCGTCAACAGACCAATGGATCTCGCCATGCTCGGTTTGGAGGGCAAGAACAAAGCCGATGGCCTTGTCGACCATGGGCCACATAGCCCGAAGGAAATCTCTGTCCTCGGTGATTAGGAAATGGTGCCAGATACCGACGGCAATATAAGCGACGAAATTGGTTTCGCGTCGCTCACGGTTGTCGACCACTTCGCCGCGGTAAGAGGCCCACCAGCTGCCATCTACCAACTGCATGCTATAAAGCCATTCGTAGGCCTTGCGCGCCGCGTCGTGCTCGCCACCAATCGATAAACCCATGGCCGCTTCAACATGATCCCAGGGATCGGCATAGCCGCCCTCAAACCAGGGAATTTCACCGCTGTCCTGCTGAGTATTCAAAATAAACTGCACGGTTGGGCGTAGAAATTCGGTAGGAAACAAGCCCCTACTCAAATACAGACCACTCATACAACTGCTCCCTTACGGAAATACATCACCACACTTTTGCCAACCACGGGATTCATTAGCTGCTCCGTCACCCGAGTGAGGGCGGGGCGCTCCATCAAGTCCCAAACCAGCAGGCGATGGTATTGCTTTACCAGCCAATTGCTGTCCTGTTGATCCCAGAACAAACACTTCAACCACCAGTAAGGTGCGTGCAGGGCATGCGCCCAGTGACGATGATAACGGCTAAAGCCCAGGCTCTCGATATCATCGCGCAGTTCACTGGCGCGAAATATACGAATATGCCCCCCGGGGGTGTTGTGATACTCCTCGCTGAGAGCCCAACATATTTTTTCTGGCCAGAGCCGGGGAACACTGGCGCAAAAAAGGCCACCCGGTTTGAGCACCCGTTCTACTTCTTTAAGCGCACCCTGATAATCAGGAATATGCTCCAGGACCTCGCTGCAAATCACTTTATCGAAGGTATTATCGGCAAATGGCAGCTCCAGCGCATTGGCTGAAGATAAGCCAAAGGTCTTGGTTTCGTTGTCAGGCTCGGCAAAGTCCTGAAATTTTTGTTGCGTGGTTTTGAGATCGTCGAGGCTAAGGTCTACGCCAATGGAGTGCACCTGCGCCTCAACATAAGCGGAGATCACGTGACGGCCTTCGCCGCAACCCAGGTCAAGGACGACGTCGCCTGACTGCAGAGGAAAATGGCTAAAATCAACAGTCTGCATGCGACAAAACTTCCCGATAATACTGACTCATCTCCCTGGCACAGACCTGCCAGCAAAATTTGTCCAAAATACGTTCGCGCCCCGCATTACCCAGCGTCTCCCGTCGGCCGGGGTCGCGCAACAACTCATCGATAGCCTTAGCCATCGCCTCTACATTTTTCACCGGCACGATAATACCGGCGTCGCCCACCACTTCTGGCAAGGCACCGCCATCGGTTGAAACCACCGGCACGCCGCAGGCCATGGCCTCGCCTGCGGGCAGGCCAAAGCCTTCATAGACCGAAGGCACCACCGCGATGCTGGCCTCGGCATAATACTGAACCATTTGTTCGGTAGTGATTCCGCTGACAAACTGAATCCTGTCTACCAGGCCCAACTTCTTAACCAGCCTCTCCGTCTTACCGCCGGGCTGTGGCTTACTGACCAACAACAGCTCTAGCTGCGGATACGTCTCCAATAGTCGGGCATAAGCCAGCAGTAAATAACGGGTTCCCTTGAGAGGGGCATCGGCAGAACAGGTTGCCATCAGGCGCAGCGGCCTGCGTTCAATGCCCTTAACGGGCCTGAATACGTCAGTATCGATACCGTTATAAACCAGGCTGATGCCCGCGGGCTGCAGCCCGAAGTCCCTGGCAATGTCTTGCCGAGAGCAGTCAGAAACTGTGACCACGTTGTGCAGGTCTTTAACCACTCTCTTCTGCATGTTGAGGAAAGAGTGCCAGCGCCGGATCAGCACGCGCTCCCAGGCGCTGCGAGCGGCATTGAGGGCAATGCGTAAGTCCGAGGTAATCGGGTGATGCACTGTGGTTACCAGAGGTATTCCCATACGTTGCAACTGCAGCATGCCGTAACTGAGGCTCTGGTTATCGTGAACAAGGTCGTATTCTTCCCGGTGTTCACGCAGATACTTTACCGCTCGCCGACCAAAGGTATAGGGCTCCGCGAAACCACCAGTCAGCTTGCTGGTCCATTCGATAATATCGGTCATAGACATGAGGTGACGCGGGCGCAGCGATAACAAACCGTTTTCAAACAAATCCAGGCTGGGTAACTCAATAAGCCGCACCCGGGGATCCAGATGAGGATAGGGTGGCCCGGAAATAACATCGACTGAGTGCCCGGCATCGACCAGAGCTTTACTGAGATATCGCAGGTACACGCCCTGACCGCCCCCATAGGGCTGGCTGCGATAGCCGAGTAAGGCTATTCGCAGGGGTTTCACCGACACAGGTGACGGAGTGGGGTTGGCCACTTCCGCGGGCTGCGCTTCGGCCTGCACTGTTTCTAGCTGCGTGATATCAGCTTCCTCTGTCTAATTGAGAACAAAACTCGGACGATCAGGAGATACTTCAGCTCGATCAAGGACACCTAAAGTGACTGTCCTGCGAGCAAAGGGGCTAGATTTTAGTCAGCGATTGATCAAAAATCCACCCCTTTTGGGGGCCCGGTGTGAATTCCGGTTATCGTCAAATCATTCCCTTTCCCGCTATAATTATTGGCCCTACCCTTGGAATCTTCACTGCATGAGCAACTTAGCCGCCAAATCCGCCTATAAAGGCATCATTCTCGCTGGCGGTTCAGGCACTCGCCTGCACCCGCTCACCAGCACCGTATCCAAGCAATTAATGCCGATCTACGACAAACCGATGATCTACTACCCCCTGGCCACGCTGATGCTGGCAGGTATCCGCGACATACTGGTAATAACCACGCCCAGAGACCAGGCGGCCTTTGCCGACCTGTTGGGGGACGGCTCACGCTGGGGCATTAACATCAGTTACACAGTGCAACCCAGCCCAGACGGCCTGGCCCAGGCTTTTATATTGGGTGAGGACTTTATTGGTGGCGACAAGGTCTCCCTGGTTTTGGGAGACAACATCTTCTACGGCGGCGGATTCACCGTAAAACTGCAAAATGCTGCCCAGCGGGAAGCCGGTGCCTCCGTATTTGCCTACTATGTACAGGATCCCGAGCGCTACGGCGTAGTTTCCTTTGACGCCGAAGGCGTCGCTCAGGATATCGAGGAAAAGCCTGCGCAGCCAAAGTCCCATTACGCGGTGACCGGACTCTACTTTTACGACAACGACGTGGTAGATGTAGCTAAGTCCATCGCGCCATCCCCCCGGGGAGAGCTGGAAATTACCGACGTCAACAAGGTTTATATGGAGCGCGGCAAACTCAACGTGGAAGTCATGAGCCGCGGCAGCGCCTGGCTGGATACGGGCACCCACAATTCCCTGCTTGATGCGGCCAACTTCGTGCGCGTGGTGGAGGAGCGCCAGGGCTTGAAGATTGCCTGCCCTGAAGAGGTCGCCTTCCGCATGGGTTACATCAATGCCGAACAGCTGCTGGCCCTGGCCGCACCGCTAGAGAAAAGCGGCTACGGACATTATCTCAAAGGCCTGCTCAACGACGACGGTGTAGTTTTCCATGAAGTTTGAGGCGACTCCGCTGCAGGGCGTCTATCTGCTGACACCCAAAGTTTTTGGCGATGAACGCGGCTTCTTTATGGAAAGCTGGAGCGCGACTACGTTTGCCAACGAAGGCTTCGACATGCATTTTGTGCAGGACAATCACAGCCGTTCGGCCAGGGGTATTCTACGCGGCCTGCACTACCAGACCGAACATACCCAGGGCAAGTTGGTAAGGGTCACAGCCGGAGCTGTATTCGATGCGGTGGTCGATATGCGCAAGGATTCACCCACTCTGGGCCATTGGTATGGCGCCACCTTGAGCGCCGAAAATCATCAAATGCTCTGGGTCCCGGCGGGATTCGCCCACGGCTTTTACGTGCTCACCGACGTTGCCGACTTCCAATACAAATGTACCGATGTGTATCACCCGGAAAGTGAAATATCGCTGGCCTGGGATGACCCTCAGGTAGGTATCGACTGGCCAGTGCCTGAGGGCGAAACCCCTCAAGTCTCTGGCAAAGATGCACAGGGCCTGGCGTTTACACAAGCGCCCTTGCTGGACTGACTAGAGTAGCGGCCGCCACCAGTCCTCGTTGGCAAGGTACCAGTCCAGCGTCTTACTTAAACCTGTTTCAAAGGTTTCTGCCGGCTCATAGCCCAATTCGCTGCTAATTTTGCTGGCATCGATGGCGTAGCGCCAATCGTGACCGGCCCTGTCCTCAACAAAAATAATCAGATCTCGGGCACTGCCATCACCGGCACAGGGAGAATCAGGGAAACGCTGGGCGAGGCTGCTGTCGGCCGCAAAACGTGCGTCCATCTGTTCACACAACAGATGCACGATATCAAGATTGTTCCATTCGTTATTACCGCCGATGTTATAAGTCTCGCCCACCACACCGTCCAACAGAACTTTTTCGATCCCCCGGCAGTGATCGGCCACAAACAGCCAGTCACGGATATTACTACCGTCACCATAAACCGGCAGGGGCAGACCCCGCAGAATATTGGTCAGGCACAAGGGCACCAGCTTCTCCGGGAAATGATAAGGCCCATAATTGTTAGAACAATTACTAGTAGTGACCTGCAGACCATAGGTATGAAGATACGCGCGCACCAAATGATCTGAAGCCGCTTTGCTCGCCGAGTAGGGCGAGTTGGGTTCGTATTTCTGTTCTTCATAAAAGCCTGGCGCATCAGACGCCAGGGAACCATAAACCTCATCGGTGGACACATGATGGAAACGGTGCGGCAATTTCGCCTCGCCCCCCAGCCAATATTCCCTGGCAGCCTTGAGCAGGCTGTGGGTGCCCACGACGTTGGTTTCGATAAAGGCATCAGGGCCGGTGATAGAACGATCCACATGGCTCTCGGCAGCAAAGTGCACCAGGGTATCTACGGCATGCTCGCGCAATGTCGCCAATACCGTGTCGTAATCACAGATATCCGCGTGCACAAAATAAAACCCGTCAGTACCTTCCAGTGACGCCAGATTGGCACGATTGCCGGCATAGGTCAGAGCATCAAAGGCGACGATGCGATCATCGGGATATTGGCTGCGCCAATAATGCACAAAGTTGGCGCCGATAAATCCGGCAGCGCCGGTGACCAGAAGGGACTTACTCAAACGATGACTCCTTTAATTCTTTAAGCATAGACCGTAACTGAGATCTCCAGTGCAGCCTCTCTGTTTTCAGCACCGCCCAGGTACTGTTTTTATCCAGCACACTAAACGCGGGCCGAGCCGCCGGCGTCGGATAGGCGCTACCGGGAATGGGGTGAATACGCGGCATGCGCTGTAACAAGCCGATTTCAAGCGCTTCTTCGGCAATCGCCACGGCAAAATCGTACCAACTGCAAACACCCGCGTCAGTCCAATGGTATAACCCCTGCAAATCAGATTGGTCAGCAGCCAGCCATAGAGCATCCGCCAAGCCCCGGGCCCAGGTGGGCGTTCCCACCTGATCTGCGACCACGGACAGTTCCTCCCTCTCAGCCATCAATCTCAGCATGGTTTTCACAAAATTCCCACCAAAGGCTGAGTACACCCAGGCGGTTCTCATAATGAGGGCAGAGGGTAGGCCTGCGACAACAGCTTGCTCTCCCGCAAGCTTACTGCGCCCATACTCGCCCAGTGGCGATGTTGGTGCATCGGGAAGATAGGGGGTAGAAGAGGTGCCATCAAACACAAAATCTGTAGAAACATGGATCAGTCGCGACTCGTTCTCAGCGCAGGCTGTTGCCAGATTGGCAGCACCATTGACATTAATCGCCGCAGCCAATTCCTGCTCTGACTCTGCTTTATCCACCGCTGTGTAAGCGGCGGCATTGATAATTAAGCCCGGGCGCTCCCTCCGGACAAGTGCCCGTACCTGAGCCGCATCAGCGATATCCAGTATCTCTCGAGTAGCCGCTATACACTCAACACCCTCAGGCATTGTGCGCAACAATTCCCGACCCAGCTGGCCTGCGGCCCCGGTAATCAACACTTTTTGAATCAAACAGATTTCCTCTCTCCGATAGGCGCTGGCCTGACTGCGATCAGAGCGTTAAACTAGCCGTAAGCCAGAGTTTATTACGTGCAAACACACCCCGCTGCCAGTTCACAGCCCCCTCTCCAATACCGATGGGTTATCGCCGTCAGCTTGTTGCTGTCAGCCTGGCTTGTGTGGCTAGACCCGCTCATTAATCGCGACGCTATCATATACCTGCGTTCTGCAGATGCCTACCTGCAGGGAGGCTTGGCTGCAGCACAGCAGGTACATGGCAGGCCAATCCTTTCTGTGTGTATCGCGCTGGTGCATCAATTGACGGGCTTGTCTCTACTTCACACCGGCCTCGCCATTGCGGCAGTGGCTTATGCCATTTTATGCACAAGCTTTGTCGCCACTGTTCGTTTATTGGGCGGCAACCGAACCGTACAAATAATAGCGGCGGTCGTGGTGCTTTCCCACCCGTGGTTGAACCACATGCGCAGCTCCATCATGCGCGACCCGGTTTACTGGGCACTACTTATGTTAGCCCTCAGGGAGTTACTGCTTTACCTGCGCCAACCCTCGCTGGTCCTGCGACTGCGGTGGTTTCTTTACGTCATGCTTGCTTGCACCTTCCGCTTTGAAGGCCTGTTTTTCGCGATTATGGCGCCCTTCGCATTGCTATTTACCCGCAATCTGGAGCATCGCCTGCGACATTGCCTGTTATTACTAATGCCCCAACTGACGACCCTGGCTCTGGTAACAGCTGCATTCATGATCTATCGCAGCCAGCAAACCGACGCTGCGCTCCTGTTCCCAGGCATTGCCTACTACTTCGACGGCTTGAAAAACTTTCCCGAACAATTCAGCGCTGTCGCCCAGCAAACGGCAGGGACATTGCTGCAATTTACCTCCCGGGAAGACGCGAGCTGGGCAGCTGCCGCAGGCCTGGCAATCGTACTGCTACTTAACGTCTGCAGAGCCTTGTCCTGGCCCTGGGTAATAACGCTTGCCTGGGGCGCACAGGCTCGCCTACATCGTCATTTTCGTCCCGATGACAGGGTTATTCTGCGTGCTCACCTGGTGATAGCGGTCGGCTACCTGGCTGTCTTTATCCTCATTAACCGCTTCATGCTGGAACGCTACAGCATGCAGGTTGTTATATTCCTGTTGCTCTACCTGCCCTTTATTCTCGGCGCTCTGTGGCAAAGCGGGGGATGGAAAAAATTGCTGGTAATTGCTCTGCTGGCGGGTATGTCTGCCGATACCTTACATAATGGCGATAGGGACAAAATTTTTATTAAGGATGCCACCGAGTGGGTTGTGCAAAACACACCCAAAGACGCATCCCTGGCCAGTAATGAAAAATACATCGCTTATTTCAGCGGTCGCGAATTTAACTGGGAGGCAATTCAGGCGAAACGCTTCTCACTCGGATCTCTATTGGAAACTCCCCAACTATGGCAAGACGAGGACTATCTGGTAATGTACATCAAGTCCCAGCGGGAAGAACTCTGGCGAAATTTTCTACAAAAAAATACGCTCACTGAACAGCGCAGCTTCGGCGGCGGAAATAAAGGTCGCGTAGTCATTGTTCAGCTACCATCGGCAAGCGATTAAGAGGCCAGCTCCGACGGTACACTTAGAGATTACTGCTATTACTGACATCGCCACCAACAGCGAACACTTCGAGCAACTTGCGCAGAGTCTGGCACGGCATGAAATGCCCGATGGCTGGAGCATGGTTGGCAGTTCAATAAATGCCAGAGTTGCGGTAGATCAGCACACCCAGGTCTATTACAAAGAGTTTTTGAAGCGCAGTCCGCTTGAGACAGTAAAAGCCCGGGTAAAAGGCAGCCGCGCTTACCGCGCCAGGCGGAACAATGAGGCTCTGCGTGCAGCAAGCTTTCCGGCGCCGGTGAACCTGGCATGGGGATCAATCGCTGGCGGAAGTGAATACCTTTTCAGCAGTGCAGTTCCAGGACAAGGCGTCACCGCGTGGTTGCGCGAGACACTGGTCGACCGGCAGGGCGAATCGCTGTCTTTGCGACGCAACCTCTTGTTCGGTCTTGGCAGCTTCATTGGTCGCATGCACCACGCTGGCTTTACTCACGGTGATTTGCGCACCAGCAATGTACTCGCCCACCGTGAGGGAAGTGCTTTCCACTTCTCCCTGATTGACAATGAGCGTAACCGGCAACGCCAGCCCCCCGCTGGACGCGATATCTTGCGCAACTTAATGCAATTGAACATGTTAACGCCAGCCGATATCAGCAATACCGATCGCATGCGGTTTTTCAGCCATTGGCGTCGGGAGATGCATAATCTTGCGGATCCGGAAGCACACCTTGTCGCCACTGAGGCCTACCAGTGGGCGATGCGACGCTTGCGAGCAAAAGGAAAACTTCTATGAACCTGCTCACCAAAATGCTTTGGCGCATGATCCCCGCTAGCGAGCGAAATATGTTGTTATCCTATGCGCCGCAATACCAGCAACGGCATATCGATCGCATCCTGCGCGGAAGAGCCATTTACCAGCCCTGCTTTGACAAATACGAGGCACTTTTTATTCACGTACCCAAATCTGCCGGTCGCAGTATTGTTCGCGGACTCTTCAACGTAAAGTCGGTGGAGCATGCACCGGCAGATTGGTACCAGCGACTTGATCGGGAAAAGTTCGAGCGGTACTTCAAATTCACCTTCGTGCGCAACCCGTGGGATCGTGCCGTTTCCGCCTATACTTATTTGAAAAATGGAGGCTCGGCCGCCAGTGAAGAAGACCAGCACTGGGCCCACTTCATCAACAGCTTTGATTCTTTTGACGATTTTGTCTGCCAGTGGATGACAGCAGATAACATCATGCGCAATGCCCTGCTAACTCCGCAAATTCTGTTTCTGCAGGATGAGTACGGGAGATTGGCCATGGACTTCGTGGGCCGTTTCGAGAGCCTAACGGAAGACTTTGCCACTATCGCAAACCGTTTGAAGCTGGATACCACTCTGCCCCATATCAATCAGAGCCGACAGGCATCCTACCAGGATTTTTACAGCGAGAAGTCCAAAAATATCATCGCCGATCTCTACGCGGTCGATATCGATACTTTCGGATACAGTTTTCCGAATAAGGCCCAGCGATGAGCCATTTCCTGCAGAAGTTGCTGCCCCGGCCCCTGCGCCGCGAAAAAAAAACCGTCACTCCCAAGAAACTGCCCGCGGCACAGTATCAAGCGCTGAACGCCCTGAAATGCCGTATTTGGTACAACCAGTACGGTGGCTATTGTCTCCCTGAAGCATCTCTTCATCGCACTGCGCCCCGTAAAATACTTCGCGGTGAAGCCTATGAGCCTGAGACCATTGAATTCATGCGCGCACATTGTCGCGGCGGTGATGTGGTTCATGCGGGCACTTACTTTGGCGACTTTTTACCGGCACTGTCTCAGGCATGCGATAGCAACTGTCTCGTCTGGGCCTTCGAGCCCAACCCGGAGAACTACCGCTGCGCCCAGATCACTACGCTCATTAACGCGCTGAATAATGTTCAGTTGCAAAACGCTGGTCTGGGAGATGCTCCGGCAACACTGCACATGCGCACGCGCGATTCCCAAGGTGTAAGCCTGGGCGGAAAGAGTCACCTTGTGGTTGCAGGAGAGTTCAATGCCAACACCGACGAGGACGTGCGTATTGTCACCATCGACAGCGTTGTCGGTGATGAACGCCCCGTATCAATCATCCAGTTGGATGTAGAAGATCACGAAAAAGCCGCCCTCTCTGGCGCACTGCAAACCATTAGCCGCTGTCTCCCGATCATTATTCTGGAGGTGCGCAAGGGCAGTGATTTGCTGCAGAGTGAATGGTTTGATCGCACTATTATCAGCCTGGGCTACCGACAGACTGCCACGCTACACGGCAATACCGTGTTCGAATACCACGGGGAATCCTAACGCTCAGACCAGCGCATGGCCCCGGGGACCATACTTCGCCAGATGTCTGGAGCGCAGGGGCTGCAGTGGTTTGAGCACTGCGGCGAGCAGTTCATCCTTACTCCAACCCGTTGCCGCCAGATAGGCATCAAGAAATAACGCGTAATCATCCGGGGACAGCGCCATATCCTCGGCGTTAAGAGTAAAGCGAGCCAGGTCCCGGCATTGGGCACCACTGCCCGGCGCGGCGACTCCCACAGCCTCCAGGTCGACAAATACCACGGCAGACTCACAACACTGGAAGTTACTCCACTTGCAGTCTCCGTGAAAAAAACCTGCGAGGTGCAGTTTCGCCAAGGCTTCGCCGGCCAACACCAACCAATCGCGAAATTCATTGGGCGGCAGCTGCTGTGACCAAAGAGATTTCAGGTCGGCGCTGTTTGCAAGACCCTCGGTTAACAGCACCAGTCCTCCAGGAACAAGCAACACACAGCGAGGTTCGGGTACCACGACTCTAGCGGCGCCGAGGCGGCCTGCCGCATCAAAACTGCGCACGCCACGGCCATAACCCAGTTGGAAGCCCAGCGATTGTAGTGGAGATTTACTGCGATAAAATTTTAGGTAACACAGGTGGCCACTCACCTCGAGCAGACTCACGCAGCTGTGTGCATCGCGTTTCATCACTCGGGTATTATTTTCCATCCACAGCTCAATGCTATTGGCTTCTAGAGCAAGGCACTGGGACAGGTCCCCGGCCCAGCCATTGTCTCTGAGGACTCGTCTAATCTCGACCACCATTTACGCCACCTTCCAGGCCACCTTTTAGGCTACCTGCTGGAGCCACAGCAGACGGTTCCCTGCCGTGCTCTTTTCGGTACAGTGCCAGCGCGCGCTTCTCCACGTCATGCCATAAGGCCGCATCCGCTGTTTGGGCCTGCCGCAGACCACCGGGCGTGTAACAGCGCATAAAGCGCAACAGATCCCGCCGGGTCAGGCCACAATCCAAAGCAGAAAAATACAACCCCGCCAGATCCTTTACCTGCCAACGCCGTGGCGTGCGACGTCGAATTTGAGCGCGATGTAAATCGATGAGATAACAAGTCGGTTGCCGGTTAACCAGGGTCGATTCATCGAGATGAAAATGGCAAATATAAAAATCCCGATGATTAATTCCAGCGCCATGCATACGCCCGGCACTGTCGGCCAACTTACGGATGATTTTAAGGCGCACTGGAAAAGAGGGCGGTGAGTTAGCCCAGTTGGCACAGTAATCTTCCAGGCTGACTGTATCCACAAGATCTTCGGTAACAATCATTGAATGACGCCTTGCCGGATTTTCGCCCAGGGAGGCATATGCCCCCACCGACAGGGTATCCACGCCCAGCTTTTCCAGTGCCATTATCGCACTGTATTCATTGGCGGCTCCCAAAACAGGGAATCGCATCTGCAACAGGTTCTTGAAAATCTCGCCCCAGCCAATACCGCTGTGTAGCTTCAGGAACCATGAGCGCCCCTGCCAATTGAAACGGAGGGTCTTGCGCCCTTCTTTGTTGCGGTATACATCTGCAGGCGCTGCGTGGGAGGCTAACTGCTCCGCCCAGTCAAGGACAGCAGCGGCCTCAGCTCGTGGAGCGTCCGTGCCAGTTGCCAGGTCTTGCCGCAAAAAGTATTTAGTCATTGCCGCGTTCCTGTTTATGGGCAATGGCCGCCTCAATCAATGCTGCGCCCGTGCTGTGCATGGAGTATAAGTCCGTCAATTGAGCGTAGGTCAGCCCTGTCTCACGGCATTGAGAGCGATAAACGCCATCCAGGGAACGCAATACCGCTATATTCAAGTCCTCCTGCAGGAAGGGACTGCGCAACACCATGCCCGCCTTGGCGGCAGCAATATGGTGGGCATAACCGCAGACATCCGTGCAGATTACCGGCAAGCCAGCGACGAGTGCCTCTAGCAAAACAATGCCCGCTGCTTCGTCCAGGGCCGGGTGCACCAGGGTATCGGCTCCCAGCAACAGTTCGGCCACATCATCCCTGCCACCAAGAAAATGCACCAGGTCATGCACTCCCAGTTTTTTTGCCAAGCGGCGAAAACGCCGTTCCCGGTCCTGACCCACCACCACCAGTCGTATGGTCTGATGAGGCTGCGCTTCGCGAACATTGGCCAGGGCTCGAATTGCCCTGTCTAGGCCCTTCTTGATAAAGCCGGAGCCAACAAATAATAACAAATGTTCCGAGCGAGCCATGCCCAGGGAGTCACGAATCGCCTTGCGCCGGTCAGCGGCATCCGCACCAGCACAGCGGTCCCGTGAAATACCAGGAGGCAGCATATGCATGCGTGCTTCGGACGTGTGGTAGTGATGCTTGAACTTGGCTTTTTCAGTGTCGGAAATTAGCAATATCTCAGTGCTGGAAGCGCTGCCAAACACGGCGTTTTCATAGTCAGCAAAATGACGAAAGCGCCCCCCCCTGCGATACAGGCGTCCTCTCTCGTTCATCGCTTTGTCCAGGTAACAGGAGTCCGCAGCATAATAGATGTCCAGCCCCGGCATTTTATTAAAACCGACCACTC
This sequence comes from Candidatus Seongchinamella marina, assembly GCF_026262685.1. Lineage (NCBI taxonomy): Bacteria > Pseudomonadati > Pseudomonadota > Gammaproteobacteria > Cellvibrionales > Halieaceae > Seongchinamella > Candidatus Seongchinamella marina. The sequence continues at coordinate 166,146 of NZ_SHNP01000003.1, read as the reverse complement.
CGTCTAAGGGGTCAGCCGCCAGGTCATTGTTTACCCAGGCCAGAAAGCGTTCATTGCGTCGATGATTGCTGGCCGCTGACACAGGCACTTTGCGATGTTCCGCTGCGGGAATTTTATCGCCCTGCCAATCAATATAATAAATCCTGCAATGATGACCGCGCGCCTGCACTTCCTCAACAAAGCGACGGAAATCGCGCTGCATGCCACCGTAGGGAAAATATTTATAGAGCAAGAAGGCCAGACGCACCGTCAGTGCCCTGCCGGGAGAATAGACTGCAACTCGGACCAGGCTTGCTGCGGATCAATGGCGCTCATCATCGCCACCGGATCAGCAGTGTCGCTCACACCCACCTCAGACTGGATATGCACCTGATTGCGACCATAAGCACCAATCAGCTGAGTACTTGTCGGCCCGTAGAGCGATACGCTGGGTACATCCAATGCGGCGGCCAGATGGCCTAGCCCGGTATCAACGGCAACAGCGCCATCGGCCTCCAGCAACAGACCGGCAACGCCCACAAGATTCAGTTTAGGCAAGACCTTGGCAGACTGACATTGGCTGGCAATGCGGCCAGCACGCGCCTTCTCCTCTTCGTTGCCCCAGGGCAGCCAAACGGGATAGCCCTGTTCGTGAGCCTTGTCAGCAAGTTCAATCCAGTGCGATTCTGGCCACAGCTTTTCGTCTCTGGCGGTACCATGGAAAAAGAGCAATCCTTTAGATCGACTGGATTTCCCGCCGACCAGGTTGTCACGAACCCCATAATCACCTTTTTCAGCAGGAACCTCGTAGCGCAAGGCCTTGGCAAACAACAGACGCGTTCGTTCCACCGCGTGCATGTCTGCGGGTACAGCAAGTTTGTGTTGATAAATTGCTGAGGCCAGCGGTTCGCGCGCTGAATGCTTATCGAGTCCGTAAATGGGCGCTTTTACCAGGCGAGCTACGAAGGCGCTCTTGAGCAGGCCCTGGGCATCGATGACCGCGTCATAATGATTTCGCCTGAGCTGACTGCGGCATTCACGCCACTCGGGGCCGGAGAAATCCCGTAACGGGCGCTTACGCCATCGCCGCAGGGCAATAGGGATGACCTTGTCGACCGCTGAGTGCCAGGCTGGAATCTCGGCAAAGGCTTCTTCAACAACCCAATCGAAATGTATACCCGGAACGGCGGCCGCAGCGTCAGTCAGTGCCGGCAGTGTATGGACCACGTCCCCCAGGGACGACATTTTGACAAGCAGGACGCGCATCAAGCCTCGCTAGTTACCGCCAATAAAGCGTCTAGTTTATCAGTAAGCTCGCCCACTGGGGTGTCACGCATGCACTTATGATGGCCCAGAGGGCACTCACGCTGGAAACAGGGCGCGCAGTTAATTGCGCTGACCACAACGCTACTGTTGTCGTTAAGAGGCGGTGTAAAGCCAGGAGATGTTGCTCCGTATATCACCACCAAAGGCCGTGACAGCGCTGCTGCGATATGCATTAGCCCGGAGTCATTGCTCACCACGGCGGTGGCCAGTGACAGCATATCTACCGCCTCAGCTAATTGGGTGCGGCCCGCCAAATCAAAGCAGCGCGCGCTAGCGCCGGATGCCGCTGCAATTTGCGCCGTAACCCCCTGATCATTAATGGAGCCAAACAAGGCCACTTGCCAGCCGCGATCAAGAAACTGCTTCGCCAACTGACCGTAATACTCGGCGGGCCAACGTTTGGCGCTGCCAAATTCTGCTCCAGGGCACAAAGCCAGGATTGGCATATCCGCAGCGATGCCAAACTTATCGCGACACTCTCTGGCCTGGATTTCATCCACCACTAGTCTCGGGGTGGGCAATACCTCTGGAAGCACTGCGGAGGCGTCCTGACCTAAAGCCGCAAACTGCTGCACCATCAAAGGCAGGTCTTGCTCTCTCAAGACGCGCATATCATTAAGTAAGCCATAGCGCATTTCACCGCGCCAGCCAGTGCGTCTGGGAATGCCGGCGAACCAGGGAACCAGGGCAGACTTGAACGAGTTGGGCAGCATAATGGCCTGGTCGTAATGCTCCGCGCGCAGGCCTCGACCCAACTTCCAACGCCGGCCAAGTGCGAGTTCTCCGTGCCCGATAGCTTTGGTAATGGCTTGATTCACTTCCGGCATACGTTCAAGAATGGGCTCACTCCAGACCGGTGCTGCAACATCGATAACCACGCCTGGCCTGGTCTCCTGCAAGAACCGGTAAAGCACCTGGGACATCACCATATCTCCTACCCAGGAGGGCCCGATGACCAGTATCTTTTCAGGCAACTGATTCATGCCTTCGCCGCCTGTTCCTCGATCTCACCAAACAAGGCCTGCCAACGCCCCTGTACCCGGCTTCTCTGATCGTTGAATTGTGCTGTACTGACCTCAGTCGGCTCCTGCTGCAAGGCCAACTGATGAGCGGCGCCTCGATAGTCCAGGTACGCCTGGGTAAGATCCTGGGCCTCATCGCTGGAAAAAAGGCCCTCCTTGCCCAATACCTCGAGAATGCGAACATTATCAGACCAACGCGCCAGCTCCGGATGACTGTGAGCCCAGGCCAGAACAGCGAATTGCACCATGAACTCAATATCAACAATGCCACCACTGCCCTGTTTCAAGTGGAACAAGGTGTTGTCGCCCTCGCTCAACAAATGCTCGCTCATGCGCCTGCGCATTTTGACCACGTCCCGAGCAAGCTCAGCGTGTTCCCGCGGCTTGCAAAGAATGTCCTTACGAACCTGCGCTACCCGGGCAGCCACCGCGGGATCGCCGGCTGCAAACCGGGCCCTCACCAATGCCTGATGCTCCCAGGTCCAGGCGCTCTTTTGCTGATAGTTGGAAAAGCCATCGACCCCAGGTACCAGGGAGCCTGAGTTACCATCCGGCCTGAGCCGCATGTCTACCTCGTACAGCTGGCCCAGGGCCATACGTGTCTCGAGAATATGGATCATGCGCTGTCCCAGGCGCATATAAAAAACACTGTTGTCGATGCTGCGCTCACCATCTGTAGAGCCGCGAACACCCTCGTGGATAAACACCAGGTCCAGATCTGAACCGTATCCCAGCTCTATCCCGCCCAGCTTGCCATAACCGAAAACGGCAAAACCAGAGCCATCACTTTGGCGCTTGGGTTCACCGTGTTTACGGGCCAGGTCAGCCCATGAAACTGCAAGCACCTGTTCCAGAATCACCTCGGCAATCCAGGTCAGGTTGTCACTGACTTTCATCACCGGCAAGCGCCCGGCAATTTCGCTAGCGGCGACACGTAAAACCTGCGATGCCTTGAAATAACGTAAGGCATCCATCTGCGCCTCCAGGTCATCGGTAGCCAGGCGCGCGACCTGCTGGGAGAGCTGCTCGCGCAACTCCTCTTTATCAGGGGCGTTATAAAGGCTGGACCGATCGAGAAACTCATCCAGTAAGACCGGATTGCGCGACATTTGCTCCGCGATCCAGGGACTGGCGCAACACAGCGAAACCAACTCCGCCAGGGCCGGCGGATTTTCCATGAGCAGCACCAGGTAGGCACTGCGCCGGAGCACCGCAATCACCAGAGGCAGCACCCGGTGAAGGGCAAGATCCGGATTAACTGATTCGCTACAGGCACGTACCAGCAGCGGCATGAACTGCTCCAGTCGCTCTCTGCCCTCCACCTGCAGCGCCGTCACCCTGTTGCTGCTGCGCAAGTGTTGCAATCGCTGCAGGGTCACATCGGCATCGCTGTAGCCCAACGTTGCCAGCGCTGCGCTACTCATGTCCTCACCCCACAGGTCGAGGCCATCTTCATCGACGCTTGCACAATTCTCTTCTTCCGGCGGCGCAATCAATTCGGAAAAATGGCCGGCAACATTGTCCCGGTGCTGCTGTAGAGCGGCCCTGTAATGCTCCCAACTTGCAAAGCCCATGACTGTTGCCATGGCCAACTGCCTTAGCGCGTCGCCCGGCAGCTCCTGTGTCTGCTTATCCTGATAACCCTGTATGGCGTGTTCGCTATCCCGCAGAAATAAATAGGCGGCTCGTAATTCATCGACTACCTCCCTTGGCAAGCAGCCCAGGCTGACACACTCCTCCAGCACCAGCAGCAATTCGCGCTGCTGCAAGCCCAGGTCGCGTCCCCCTCGAATCAGCTGAAAGCACTGGGCAATAAACTCAACCTCTCGAATACCACCATGACCTAGTTTAACGTTGTCCTGCAGCCCACGGCGCCGGACCTCTGCGGTAATCATCTGTTTCATCCCGCGCAAACTGTCAATCACACCGAAGTCCACGTAACGGCGATAAATAAATGGCCGCAGGCTTTGCATCAATCGCTGCGCCACGCTCGGATCGCCGGTCACCGGGTTTGCCTTGATCAGTGCATAACGTTCCCAGTCCCTGCCCTGATCCTGGTAGTACTCTTCAAGCGCCGTGAAGTTATGCACCAGTGCACCGCTCTCGCCATAGGGGCGCAATCGCATGTCTACACGAAATACAAAACCCTCCGGAGTTACCTGGTCCAGGGCATTGATCACACCCTGTCCTACCTTGATAAAGAACTCCTCGTTGCTGATGGGTCGTTTTTCGCTATTGGTATAGCCCGCCTCTGGATAGGCGAAAATCAGGTCGATGTCAGATGAGACGTTGAGCTCCCTGGCTCCCAGCTTGCCCATGGCAAGAACGATCAGTTCCTGAGGTTCACCGCTGTCTTTGCCGATGGGAACACCGAAGCGTTGCTCCAGCTCAGCCTGAGTGCAAGACAGGGCTTCAGTGATACAGGCTTCCGCCAACAACGAGGTATCTCGCACAGTTTCCCGGGTATCTGCCAGGCGACAAAAGTCTCGCCAGACAATGCGCAACATGTGACGTTGCCGGAAGCCACGCAAACAGGAACCCAGGTCCTGGTTTTCTGAGGCCAGCGCCGCCACCAGTTGAGCGTGAAAATCCGCCTCGTCCAGCGACTGCTGAATAAAATCACCAGACAACACCTCCAACAACAAGCCCGGCTTCCGCTTGCTGAGCTCAGCGATAAACGCACTACAGGAAAGAGCTCTAGCAAGCTGTTCACTGACCGGACGGACAGCAGCTGCGACTCGCAGTTTGTCTGCCTGAACCGGGTCGGCCCGATCCAGAATATTTTCCCAGGCCGCCAGCGCCTGCTCTGCAAGAGGATCCGGCAAGCTGCTTGTCTCAACACTCATAGGAATTCTCGGCGATCACTAACAAATCAGGCGTCCAGAACAGGAGCAACCCGCATGACCTCCTCAATAGTCGTCTGCCCCCGCGCCACTCGGCCGGCGCCGGAAAGGCGCAATGTTTTCATGCCGCCGGCCATTGCAATTTCACGAATTCGGGCGGTCTCTAAATGCGAGTGAATCTCCTGCTGCAAGGCCGGACTGTTAACAAGCACCTCGTAAATTCCCTGACGCCCCATATACCCTGTTTCACGGCACTCCTTGCAACCGCCTGGCCTTGCCACTTTTTCCGGAGGGTCGATTTGCCACGGTGCTGTTAATTGCTTCCAGGCATCTATGTCCAGGGGCTCCCATGTTTTACAGCTGGGGCACAATATTCGCACCAGGCGCTGGGACATGATGCCTCGCACTGTGGCCTTTAACAGGTATGCGGGGACGCCTAGTTCCAGTAGTCGCGAGATTGAGCTGGGTGAATCATTGGTGTGCAAGGTCGAGAGCACCAGGTGACCGGTCAGTGCTGCCTGCACCGCCATGTTGGCGGTTTCCAGGTCGCGAATCTCTCCGATCATGATGATATCGGGGTCCTGGCGCATTAAGGCGCGAACACCGGACGCAAAATCCAAATTGATGCCGTGATTGACCTGCATCTGGTTAAAGGCCTCCTCGATCATCTCGATAGGATCCTCAATGGTGCAGACATTCACCTGAGCAGTGGCCAACTGACGCAGGGTTGAGTAAAGGGTCGTGGTTTTACCTGACCCCGTGGGACCGGTAACCAAAACGATGCCGTTGCCCATCCGGGTCATATCATCCCAACGAATCAGGTCTTCCTCTGCCAGGCCCAGTTGTTCAAAACTTTTTTGCAGTACATCCGGATCGAAAATACGCATTACCAATTTTTCGCCAAATGCGGTGGGCAGGGTTGCCAGTCGCAACTCCACTTCATTGCCCTCAGGGGTACGCGTTTTCAAGCGACCGTCCTGAGGTCTGCGCTTTTCAGCCACATCCATGCGTCCAAGGATCTTGATGCGGCTGGAGACTGCTGCACTGACCTGCTGTGGCAATTCGTAAACACTGTGCAGCACGCCATCAATGCGGAAGCGGACATTACCCACGTCACGCCTGGGCTCAATATGAATGTCACTGGCGCGCTGCTCAAACGCGTACTGCAGCAGCCAGTCAACAATGTTAACAATGTGCTGGTCGTTGGCGTCGGGTTCCTTCATTGAACCCAACTCCAGCATTTGCTGCAGGTTGGAGGTGCCAGGCTTGTTCTCTAGACTGTCAGCACTGCGGGCCCCGCGAACGGAAACCGCCATGGTGTAGAACTCGGAAGTGTGGCGAGCAATGTCGCGAGGGTCGGCCAAGACCCGACGGATTCGCTTACGCAGCACATGCTCCAGATTTCCTTCCCACCCGCGTATAAACGGCTCGGCTGAAGCTATCCATACCTCATCATCTTTTACTTCAACAGCGAGGATACGATGGCGTTCAGCAAAGGCCTGGGACATGACATCCGCAACGGCGGTGACATTAATTTTCAGTGGGTCAATGGAGTAAACCAATTGGTCTGTCGTTTCACTCAGCCAGGCCAGCAGGCTATCCATATCCAGCAAGCTGCCAGAACGGGACGGATCTTCAAGCACTTGCTCTGCCAGAAAGATCAACGGATGCACCTTGACCCGGGCGTTTCTGGTCACCCGCAGCATATCCTCCCGGGTTATCCTCCCGTCACTGAATAGCAGTTGGGCCAGCGAGGCCAGCTCCAGTCTGTGCTCCATGGCCTGTTCGCCGAAATGTGTTGCCATATTGGCTATCCCTGTTGGTAAACCGGTGCTTGCTAGGGCACTTATCGTCGGCCTGCACCTGAACCACTAATGCTAGCACAGGGTCTCGCGTGCCACCCCTTGATATAGGACATTAAGCCGGATGAGGCCCATGCGAAGATTTCGTGACGGCCGCGCGCTTTGTACCTATACTTCGCCGAAACGAAGTATCATGAAACGGAGAAACTCCATGGCTGGTAGAAACACTTTGGGCAGCTTGTTTGGGCGATCGCCTATAGGCCCCATACAGGAACATATGCAGGTAGCCTTCGAGGCTGCGGAGCATCTCCCAGAGCTGGTCCAAGCATCGGCAGATGAAGACTGGAATCGGGCCAAGGAAATTTACAAGGCCATTATCGAGTCTGAGAAAAATGCAGACAAAATGAAACGCGATGTCCGCAGGCATTTACCCAAAAGCCTGTTTCTGCCAGTGCCGCGTTCTGATCTGCTGGTATTAGTCGGCATTCAGGACCAGGTTGCCAATACCGCTCAAGATTTCGCCAGCATCCTGATGGGGCGAGACATGCGCTTTCCAGAAAAATTGGCCCCTGCAGTTCACGAACTGACCCAAACCAGCGTGGCTTGTTGCGGACAAGCGCTAGCTGCCATTCAAGAGCTGGATGAGTTGCTGGAAGTTGGCTTTAGCGGCCGTGAGGTCAAGCGAGTGGAAGCCATGCTCAATGAGTTGGACAAGCTGGAGCGACGCACTGACAAGCAACAATTCAACCTGCGCCGCAAGCTGTTCAAGCTGGAGGACGAACTCCACCCGGTTGACGTGATGTTTTACTACCGTGCCACGGCACTACTGGGCTCCCTGGCGGATTGTGCCGAAAAAGTCGGCGACCATCTGCAAATACTGCTAGCAAAATAACGAAGGGCTGAATAATGGAAATTATTGCTCAATACGGCAACGTATTCCTGATCATGGCCTGCCTGTTCGGATTCTTTATGGCCTGGGGGATTGGTGCCAATGACGTGGCCAACGCCATGGGCACCTCGGTCGGCTCCCGTGCCCTGACCATAAAACAGGCAATACTTATTGCCATGATCTTCGAGTTCCTCGGCGCCTATCTTGCCGGTGGGGAAGTGACCTCTACCATCCGCAAGGGCATCATTGACCCGCAAGTGATGGAAGATCAGCCGCAACTGATGGTTTACGGCATGATGTCCGCACTGCTGGCAGCAGGGACCTGGCTACTCATTGCGAGTATGAAGGGCTGGCCTGTTTCAACCACTCACTCAATCGTTGGTGCCATCGTTGGCTTTGCTTCGGTGGGGATTGCAGTGGACGCGGTCAACTGGGGCAAGGTCGGGGGTATTGTTGCCTCATGGGTAGTTTCACCGGTGCTCGCTGGCACCATATCCTTCGGGCTGTTCATGAGCGTGAAGAAGTTTATTCTCGATACTGATGACCCCTTCAGCAGGGCCAAGAAGTACATCCCTATTTACATGTGGATGGTGGGCTTCATGATCTCTATGGTGACCATGCTCAAGGGGCTCAAGCATGTTGGACTGGATCTCGACCTGGGCCTGGGTAGCAAGTTCGCAAACGCGATACCCGTTTCCGTTTTGGTAGGTCTGTTAGTCGCTTTTTTTGGTGCCATGCTATTGCGCAACATTAAGGATGACCAAGACCCCGACAACCGCTTTGCCAGCGTAGAAAGAGTATTTGCCATTCTCATGGTATTTACCGCCTGCTCTATGGCATTCGCCCACGGCTCCAATGACGTGGCCAACGCAGTTGGCCCGCTGGCGGCAATCGTTAGCACGGTGCAGTCTGGTGGAGAGATCGCGGCTAAGTCGGTCATGCCCTGGTGGATTCTGCTTATTGGTGGCCTGGGTATCGTCATCGGCCTCGCTACCTACGGCTGGAAAGTTATCACCACAGTGGGGCGTAAAATCACCGAACTCACCCCCAGTCGCGGTTTTGCCGCAGAGTTGGGCGCCGCTGCCACAGTGGTGACGGCATCCGCTACCGGACTGCCTATTTCAACGACCCATACTCTGGTTGGCGCAGTACTTGGCGTGGGCTTCGCCCGTGGCATCGCTGCCCTGAACCTCAGGGTCATCGGCAATATTTTCATGTCCTGGGTTATCACGCTACCCGCTGGCGCCGGTCTGGCTATCCTGTTCTTTTTCTTATTCAAGGGCATCTTTAATCCCTGATATAACAGCGACAGAACTTACCCGCGATCACCACCTTGGTCGCGGTGTCTCCCGCCAAGGTCTACACTCAAGGCTGCGGCCCTGTGCACGGGCCATTACGACGCGGCTCTCGACAGACGATGCTGCAACTTTCGTTTTAACACCAGAGCGGCTGCTACTGCATGTCCAATACTGAAAAGCGCATTATCGACCAGCTTGGCCAACTGATCAGTACACCCTCGGTCAGCTCTACTGATCCGGGCTGGGACCAGGGCAACCGCGCGGTCATTGATTTATTGGCGAGCTGGCTAACTGACATGGGCTTCGCCACAGATATTCAGGCTATTAACAGCGACGGCAGTAAAGCCAACCTGATCGCCAGCCGGGGCACTGGCCCCGGGGGGCTTGTGCTTGCAGGGCACACGGACACTGTGCCCTACGACGAAGGTCGCTGGAACAGTGACCCGCTGGGACTCAGCGAGCGCAACAACCGGCTTTATGGGCTGGGCAGCACAGACATGAAGGGCTTTTTCCCTCTGGCAATGGCCGCGGCTGCAAGCTTTGGTGATACGCCGCTGCAGCAGCCCCTGATTATTCTAGCCACCGCCGATGAAGAGAGCTCCATGAATGGCGCCCGGGCACTGGCTGCCGCAGGCCAACCGAAGGCAAGAGCGGCAATTATTGGCGAGCCAACCTCCTTGATGCCAGTGCGTATGCACAAGGGCATCATGATGGAGGCGGTGCATATCACCGGGCAGGCTGGTCACTCGTCTAACCCCTCTCTGGGTAACAGCGCCCTGGACGGCATGCATTCAGTTATGGGCGATCTGGTCGCTTTTCGAGAAGAAATGGTGGAGCGCTACAGCAACCCACTGTTTGAGGTGGCTTATCCCACCCTTAACCTGGGTTGCATTCATGGTGGCGATAGCCCCAATCGAATCTGTGGCCAAAGCGAGCTGCATTTTGACCTGCGCATGACCCCGGGAGGGGACAACACTCAGGTACGCGAAGACATTCGTGCACGACTCTCCGCCATCGGACAGACCCGGGGCCTGGATATCGAATTACGATCCCTGATACAGGATGTTTCTCCGTTCGAGCAAGCTGCAGATAGCGAACTGGTCAAGTTAGCCGAGCAACTAACCGGCCACAGTGCCACGGCAGTGGCCTTTGCCACCGAGGCGCCATTCTTGCAACAGCTGGGTATGGACACCATCGTCATGGGCCCGGGCTCCATAGATCAGGCACACCAACCCGACGAATTTATGCCGCTGGACCAAATCGAGCCCTGCATAAGGCTGCTCGAAAGCTGCATACGGCATTACTGCTTGTAAGCACTTGCATTGACTCCCACAAAGCGGCGGATATACTGCCCCGGCCTGATGGCTACTCTTTATGACCTGCATTTACGTTCAGCAATAAAGTTCCTCTTCCTGTTTTTCATAAGTAACCGCCCCATCAGCCTGAGGCCGCCTAATCAGTGGCATTTTAAACATTTAGAGTGGTGGCCCAGAACGTCACCATCCACGGCAAAACAGGAGTTCCAACCATGTCACTGCTTATTGGCGACAAGCTCGTTGTAACCATTCACTACACTCTGACCGACGAATCCGGCGAAGTCATCGACAGCTCCGAAGGCGCTGATCCTCTGGCCTACCTGCATGGCGCTGGCAACCTGATTCCCGGATTGGAACGAGAGCTATTAGGTAAAACTGCCGGTGCCAGCTTGAAGGCAACAGTTTCACCAGAAGATGGATACGGAGAATTTCAACCGGAGCTGGTTGAAACTGTGCCCCGTGAAGCCTTCGAAGGTATTGAAAGAATAGAAGCCGGCATGGCCTTCGAGGCCGAGGGTTCAGACGGCCAGGCCCGCCGAGTCGTGGTCAAGGGAGTCAGCGATGACGGCATTACGATCGATGGCAATCACCCCCTGGCAGGTGTCGAACTAAACTTCGATGTGCAGGTGGTTGACGTGCGAGAGGCCAGTGAAGAAGAAATCGCCCACGGCCACGTGCACTAATTCCGGCTACCCCTATCAGGGCCAAACACTATTATCAGCCCGCTAACGCGGCCCACTCCCCTCCATCAATTGTGAAAAATTTCCATTAGGTGAATGGCTGTGCTTTCTGTACTCTTGATAATTCGCTAATAATCAATGACTTGGGAGACGAGGTGACTACGCCAGGCAGGGCCCACATCCGCTGGTTCAGAAATACCGCACCCTACATCAACCTGCACCGGGGTAAGACCTTCGTGCTGATGTTGGGGGGTGAAGTCGCGCAACACGAAAACTTCGCCAATGTCATCCACGATATCGCTCTGCTGAAGAGCCTGGGCGTGCGACTGGTATTGATTCACGGTTCCCGGCCACAAATTGCTTCGCGCCTGGAGACTGCGGGTATTCAGAGCAACTTTTATCAGGACGTCAGGATTACCGATACCGATGCCCTGGAACATGTAAAAGATGCCGCCGGATCCTTGCGCTCCCAAATCGAAGCATTGCTCTCCATGGGGTTACCGAACTCACCAATGCAGGGCTCACACATGCGGGTCTGCTCTGGAAACTTTGTCACCGCGAGGCCAACCGGCGTGGTCGATGGCGTAGATTTTCAGCATACTGGCAAAGTCAGGCGCATCGACACAGAGGGTATTCATCGTCAATTACGCGATGACTCCATTGTCCTGCTTTCACCGCTGGGCTATTCCCCTACCGGAGAGATTTTCAACCTGGCGTTAGAAGACATCGCTGTGAACTGCGCTGCTGCGATCTGCGCAGACAAACTGATCCTGTTTAGCAGTGAAGCGGGAATCACCAATACCGAAGGTGATCTTATCCGTCAGCTCTCGCTGGGAGACATTGAACAACTTCCTTTGGCAAATGCAGAGCAAGGTGCGCTTTTGCACACTGCCAGGCAGGCGTGCCTGGAAGGTGTACCCCGCTGCCAAATTATCAGTTACCAGGATGATTGCGCGCTACTTGAAGAACTATTTACTCACGATGGTAGCGGCACCCTGGTCGCCAACCGGGACTATGAAAAATCGCGGCAGGCAGGAATCGACGACGTCGGCGGAATTCTCGAGCTGATCGAGCCTCTGGAGCAGGAAGGCATTCTTCTCAAGCGTTCCAGGGAGTTGCTTGAAACCGAGATTGACCTTTTCAGGTTACTGGAGCGGGACGGCCGAATCATCGCCTGTGCCGCCCTGTACCCCTTCCCCGAAGACCACTGCGGTGAGTTGGCCTGCATTGTGTCTCACCCAGACTATCGGGGTGGCAAGCGTGCCCAGCGTTTGCTGGCCGAGCTTGAGCAGGAGGCCATTAATATGGGCCTCAAGAGTGTTTTTGTGCTGAGCACACAGACCGCCCATTGGTTCCGCGAACAAGGTTTTGTGGAAAGCTCACGCGACCAGCTCCCGGGACACAAACAGTCGCTCTATAATCTGCAGCGCAATTCCAAGGTGTTCTTCAAGACTCTGTCCTGACCTTGCGTCGGGCCCTCAAGCGTCCTCGGCATCCTCATTTTTGATCACGCACGTCGCCTGGCTCGTGGCGCTCGCTGCAACCCTCACACGAAGAAACTTCCGCGGTTTTTTGCTATCCTTCGCGGCTTAAATTACGACTCAACTGCGACTCCTACAGAAGCCGCAAATTCAAACGGTACATGATCATGCCCGACTATCGCTCCAAAACCTCCACTGGCGGCCGCAATATGGCTGGCGCCCGCGCCCTCTGGCGTGCCACCGGTATGAAAGATGGCGACTTCGGCAAGCCTATTATCGCTGTAGTGAATTCGTTCACCCAGTTCGTACCGGGGCATGTGCACCTTAAAGACCTGGGGCAACTGGTGGCCCGGGAAATCGAGGCCGCTGGTGGCGTAGCCAAAGAATTCAACACCATCGCCGTAGACGATGGAATCGCCATGGGCCATGACGGCATGCTCTATAGCCTTCCCTCCCGCGATATTATTTCCGATTCGGTTGAATACATGGTCAACGCCCACTGCGCCGACGCCATCGTATGCATATCCAACTGTGACAAGATCACTCCGGGAATGCTCAATGCTGCCATGCGCCTGAACGTGCCCGCAGTCTTTGTATCTGGCGGGCCTATGGAGGCCGGCAAAACCAAACTGTCCGAGCACAAACTCGACCTGGTAGATGCCATGGTCATTGCCGTAGACGATTCAGCCAGTGACGAAATGGTTGCCGAATACGAGCGTTCTGCCTGTCCGACTTGTGGCTCTTGCTCTGGCATGTTCACCGCCAACTCGATGAACTGCCTCACCGAGGCATTGGGCTTGTCCCTGCCAGGCAATGGCTCCACGCTTGCCACCCATGCGGACCGAGAGCAGCTATTCCTGCGCGCCGGCCGCCTGGTTGTCGAACTTTGCAAACGCTACTACGAACAGGATGATGAGTCAGTTCTACCGCGAAACATTGGCAATTTCGAGGCATTCGAGAACGCCATGAGCCTGGACATTGCTATGGGCGGCTCCACCAACACAATCCTGCATCTGTTGGCAGCAGCCCAGGAAGCGGAGCTTGATTTCACCATGGCCGATATAGACAGGCTGTCGCGCAAGATTCCACAGCTTTGCAAGGTGGCTCCCAATACGCCCAAATATCATATGGAAGATGTGCACCGCGCAGGTGGCATTATGGGTATTCTGGGCGAGCTGGATCGCGCCGGCCTGCTGCATACCAACTGCTCGACCATTCACAGTCCCACTATGGGGGACGCCCTGGACAATTGGGATATTGTGCGTACAGACAATGCCGAGGTTCACAAATTTTTCAGCGCCGGGCCAGGCGGTATTCCAACCCAAACTGCCTTCAGCCAGGACTCGCGTTGGCCGTCGCTGGACGACGACCGCAGCGATGGTTGTATTCGCTCTCTGGAAAATGCGTTCTCGCTGGAAGGAGGGTTGGCAGTCCTAACCGGCAATATCGCCGAGAATGGCTGCGTCGTAAAAACCTCAGGCGTCGACGAATCGATTCTGGTTTTCTCCGGGCCCGCACATGTCTGCGAGAGCCAGGAGGGAGCGGTTGCCGATATCCTCGAAGATAAGGTAAAAGCCGGTGACGTGGTGATCGTCCGCTATGAGGGTCCCCGCGGAGGCCCGGGCATGCAAGAGATGCTGTACCCTACCAGCTACATCAAGTCCAAAGGGTTGGGCAGCGCCTGTGCCCTACTGACTGACGGCCGCTTCTCCGGTGGTACCTCTGGACTGTCAATCGGCCATGCCTCTCCCGAAGCAGCTGCTGGCGGCGCTATCGCCCTGGTAGAAAATGGCGACCTTATTGAGATTAATATTCCCGCACGCAGCGTTAACGTCATGTTATCCGAGGAAGAGCTTGCAGCCCGGCGTGAAGCCATGGAGGCCAGGGGCGACAAAGCCTGGCAACCAATGGAACCAAGGCCCCGCAAGGTCAGCGCTGCGCTCAAGGTTTATGCCAAAATGACGACAAGTGCGGATAAGGGCGCCGTGCGCGATTTGTCACTACTGGATTAAGCAACTCAACTCAGTTGAGTGATGAATAAACAACATTCTGCCAGCGGTTTAAATCATCCCTGGATGATTTATCGCCGCGCTATCAGTGACTCGATATCCTCGCGAAAATCAGCCAGTTTTTTCCGTAGTCGTCTGTCCTGCTTATCGCTGCGAACGTTCGCGACTTGCGCCAGTGCTCTGAAAATCACCTGGCTGTTGTGCTCAAAAATTTCCAGGTATTCGGCGGAGGTCGTTTGCTCGCGGGTAGCAAGGGCGTCACGAATGCCCTGTTGCCAGCCTTCTTCACGCTGCAGTAGCACTTCCCGGCGCTCAAGCCATTCGGCTCTCTCCCGCAACCAGATGGTATCGGCGCGACGCATGTCTTGTGCTGCCTGATCCAGGTAACCGCGCTGCTCACTGTCTAGTCGACCCATGAAGTCCTGTACCGAATCCTCCAGATTTTCATAAGCTTCTTGCCGGTATTCTTCGTCAGTACGGGGTAAATACTCTTCTTCGTACTCCACCTGCTTTTCACGCAAGTTTTCAGTAAATTCTTCCAACTGCTCTCGAGACAACTCCTCCCCCAGCGCCAGCATCCACTCAAGGGCACGCCATTCAATACGGTCCCAGGCATCCTCAAACTGAGTGGCGATTTCTGCCACCTGAGCCTGGCTTACCTCTGCATCGAGCGTTTGCTCCATGCCATCCAGTAATAGCAGATAGGCCGGAAGCTCTTCCGTGCGGTGCCAGTTGAGAAACGGCTGTAATTGGTCATCCAGGAAGGTTTTCTGATCACGATCCAGGCCTACGTATTTGCCCATGTACCAGGGAATAATAAAGTCCAGCCGGTTATAAACAAAGGTGGTGCTACTGCAACCGACAAGGGCCAGCAAGAGAACAAACAGCAGAGCGTTGCGAATCATTTGTGTCAAAAGCCCTCCTGAATTACCAGGGTAAATTATCCAGATCTACATTGCCGCCGCTCACAACAACACCAACGCGGCGCTGCCGAAACCGCTCCGGGTGCTCTAGCAGACCGGCAAAACTTACCGCGCCTGATGGCTCCACCAGCTGTTTCATCCGGGTCCACTGTAACTGCATCGCTTGGACGATTACAGTGTCCGGGACTGTGAGAATTGTGTCTACATGCTTGCGGATAATGTCGAAGTTGAGTTCACCCAGGCCAGCTCGCAAACCATCGGCAATCGTTTGCGGATTATTTTGCGGTTGTAATTCACCCAGGCCAAAAGAACGAAAGGCATCGTCTGCGCCCTCCGGTTCCACTGCTACTACTTCGATGTTGGAATTGCTCTCTTTCACGGCAATCGCAGTGCCTGCCAGTAATCCCCCACCTCCCACTGGAACAACCACCACATCAAGGTCCTCTACCTGCTCCAGTAATTCCAACATAGCGGTACCCTGCCCTGCGATAATGCGCGAATCATTGTAGGGATGAACTTCGTGGGCACCGGTTTGTTCAATGACTGTGGCAACGGTCGACTCTCTGGCTGCTAGCGTAGGCTCACATTCGATGATCAGGCCTCCGTATGCGGCCACGGCCTCTTTTTTGACCCTTGGCGCATTGGAGGGCATCACAATATGCGCGGGAATATTGCGGGCCGAAGCCGCCATCGCCAAAGCCGCGCCGTGATTGCCCGACGAGTGCGTTGCAACCCCCGCCGCTGCCGCATCGTCATCAAGGCTAAGCACCGCATTGATAGCCCCCCTCGCCTTAAATGCGCCTGCTTTCTGCAAGTGCTCACATTTAAAGAACACATTCGCGCCCGTAAGCTGGTCTAGCAAATGACTGGACATCACCGGCGTTCGATGGAGATGAGGAGAAATTCTACACCAGGCCTCTTGCAAGTCTTCCAGCACTGGCAACACCCTTTCAGTCATCTGTAATTTCCTTCAAAAATTAGGCGCGGCAGGGCGTAAACTGGATAAGCCCATATCAACAAGACACACCTGTCTTGCTGCAGTCAGAGCGGCAGTTTAGCTGCCAACGCGAGCTACCGCCATGTTACGGTATGAGCCAAATCATTGAGAACAAATAATGCAAGCTCTGGAACAACTATCGATCGACTTTGCCAATGCCGTCTGGGGCACACCGCTGGTAATGCTGCTGTTACTGGGTGGCCTGTTTTTCGCGCTGTACTCCGGATTTTTGCCCTACCGACACTTTGGGCATGCACTGGGGCTGGCGCTGGGTCGTCACAATACTCCGGATCAGCCCGGAGAATTAAGCCATGGCCAGGCACTGGCAGCGGCGCTCTCCGGCACTATGGGCCTGGGTAATATCTCAGGAGTAGCACTGGCGGTAGTGGCTGGCGGCCCGGGCGCTGTTTTCTGGATGTGGGTCTCTGCACTGGTGGGCATCGCAACCAAATTCTTTACCTGCAGCCTTGGCGTCATGTACCGGGGTGAAGACAGCCTGGGTCGCCTGCAAGGTGGCCCCATGTACATTATTCGTGAGGCATTGCCCCGTTCACTGTACCCGCTCGCTGTATTATTTTCCCTGGCGGGCTTGATCGGCACGCTACCGATGTACCAGGCCAATCAATTGACCGCCCTCATCCGGGAAAACCTGTTCTCCACTCAAGAACCACTGCTGGTAAACGGTGCCATTGGGCTGGTGCTCGCCCTGGTCGTGGGTACGGTTGTTTTTGGCGGACTGCAGCGCGTCGCGAAAGTGGCGGTGACCGTGTTACCGCTAATGGTACTTCTCTACATGGCCATGACGTTTTACTTGTTGGCGTCTCATTTGGACGAGATTCCGGCGCTGCTGGCAAACATTGTTAACAGCGCGTTCAGTGCCGAGGCGGCCGGTGGCGGCTTGCTGGGTGTCATGTTGATTGGCATAAGCCGGGCAGCATTTTCCAATGAGGCGGGCGTCGGGACTGAAGTGATGGCCCACGGCGCAGCGCGAACCAATGAACCGATTCGCGAGGGCCTGGTTGCCATGTTGGGTCCAGTGGCAGACACATTGATTGTTTGCACCTGCACCGCGCTAGTCATTCTGATCGCCGGCAACTGGCAAAACCCAGGAGAGCTCAGCGGCATTACCCTCACATCGAACGCCTTTGCTCAAGAGATGGGAAATGTCGGGGTGGCGCTGCTTTTTCTCGTCACTCTGATACTCAGCAGCACCACCATGTTTACTATGTGGTACTACGGAGCCAAGTGTTTCGGCTTTTTATTTGGTGCCGAAGTGCAACACCATTATCGCTGGTTTTTTGTTGCAACCGTGATCTTCGGCTCGCTGGTCAGCCTGGACATTGTCTTTAATCTGATTTCAGCCGCTTATGGCTTGATGGCAATACCGACAATGACAGCAACGCTATGGTTAGCGCCCAGAGTGAAAGAGGCCGCCAAGGATTACTTTACCAGGCACCCTTATTAGCGCGGCCAACTGAATCAAGCTGCTGCGTTCTGTTGCTGCTCCGCTGATTTGTTAATCGCGCGCAAAATACCATCCAGTGAAGCTTGTACGATATCGTGACTGCGGCCGCAGCCGCAGAAGCGGTCGCCTTCGATGTTCAGCTGAATGTAACAAACCGCTTCAGCATCGGCGCTCTGGCCAAGGGCATGCTCGCTGTACTCAACCAGCACAATTTGCTTACCCGTGAATTTTTCCATCGCGTCAACAAAAGATGCCACGACACCGTTGCCGGTGCCGGTGATGGTTTCCTGTGTGTCGCCAAGCATCAGTTCAGCGTGCAACTTATCAACCTGATCTTCTCGGGAAACCTTATAGTTGCCCAACTGCCAGCGACCTGCTCCGTTGAGATAAGTCTGTTGAAACAAAGAGAAGATGTCCTCGGAGCCAACCTCAGTCTCCTTCTCTTCCGCATAGGCCTGCACTGCTGAACTAAAGTCAACCTGCAGCCAGCGAGGCAGCTCAAAGCCATAGTCTCGCTCCAGGACATAGGCGATACCGCCCTTGCCGGACTGACTATTGATGCGAATAACTTCCTGGTAAGAGCGACCAATATCAGCGGGATCAATTGGCAGATAAGCCACCTCCCATGCTTGCTCTTCATCGCGTCGCGACAGACACTTTTTAATCGCATCCTGGTGACTGCCAGAGAAGGCAGTGAAAACCAGCTCACCAGCCCAGGGGTGGCGAGGATGCACCGGCAAATGCGTACATTCTTTAACCGTGCGAATAATTTCATCCATATTGGCCAAGTTCAATTTTGGATCTACCCCCTGGCTGTAAAGGTTCATCGCCATGGTGACCACGTCCATGTTCCCGGTGCGCTCACCATTGCCCATCAGAGTGCCCTCTACCCGATCCGCACCGGCCATGACTCCCAGTTCTGCGGCGGCCACCGCACAGCCGCGATCATTATGGGTGTGCAGGGAGATCAGCAGGCTTTCACGGTTGGCCACCTTATCGCAGAACCATTCAATCTGATCGGCGTAAAGATTTGGAGTGCTCATCTCTACCGTTGCCGGGAGATTGATGATGACCGGTTTTTCTGGTGTAGGCTTCCACACTGCTGTTACTGCATTGCAAACATCAACGGCGAAGTCCAACTCGGTGCCGGTAAAGCTTTCCGGTGAGTATTCAAAAGTCCACTCGGTCTGCGGATACTTTTGGGCACATGCCTGCACTAGCTGGGCACCATTAACCGCTATATCAATAATGCCCTGCCTGTCCAGGCCAAACACTTGTTCGCGCTGTACCGTGGAAGTCGAGTTATACACGTGAACCACTGCGCGCTTGGCCCCCTTGAGCGACTCAAACGTTTTTTCAATAAGTTCCTTACGAGCCTGCACCAGCACCTGAATAGTCACATCTTCCGGAATGCGATCGTTATCGATTAACTCTCTGACAAAGTCGTAGTCATGACTGGAAGCTGAGGGAAACCCCACTTCGATTTCCTTGAAGCCGATTTTTACCAACTGGTCCCATAACAGGGACTTTTGACGAGCAGTCATGGGCTCGATCAGCGCTTGATTGCCATCGCGCAAGTCCACGCTGCACCAAAGCGGCGCTTTGTCGATAACCTGGTCCGGCCAGCGACGGTCGGTCTTGCCAACAGGCGCGAAAGGCTTGTACTTTTTATGATCGAAATTGCTCATGACTTCACCGGTCTTCTTCCATTGGATGGCTGCTCACCCGCGGGCGCGAGCCCTTTTGGGGTTTGGTGCGCAGTCTGCCAGAAAAGGTAGCTCTGGCCAGTCGGTTCGCACGAGTGAGTTTTCAGCCTGACGTACAGTATATTGCCTGAGAGAGAGCGAGGGATTGCAAATATGCCGCTATTATGGCAAATAAGAGCAATTAATATGCTTTATTTCGGTATTTATTAAAATATATCACTAATAAACCAAGTTATACTGCTGCTATCCCTCTCATAAACTCCGCCAAGGCATGGTGAACAGGCAATGAAACTGGACCGCACTGACAAGAAAATTCTCAATGCAATGCAGGACAATGCACGCATCAGCAACCTGGAACTGGCAGAGCTGGTGGGGCTATCTCCCACCCCTTGCTCACGCCGAGTCAAACGGCTGGAGGAGTCCGGGCTCATTAATGCTCACGTCACATTGCTCAATCAATCAATGCTGGGGCTCAAACTCACCGCCTACATCGGCATCAGCATGGACCGGCATACGCCCGATCGCTTCGAGGCATTCGAGACAGAGGTATTAAGCTACCCCGAGGTCATGGAGTGCTCGGTTGTCACCGGCCAGTCTTCAGACTACCTGCTCAAAGCAGTCGTGGCGGACATGGAGTACTACGAAAAATTTCTCCTGGGCCGACTCACTCGCATTCCAGGCGTTGCCGGCGTGCACTCCAGTTTCGAGCTGCGCCGTGTGGTCCAGCGCACCGAGCTGCCCCTTGAGCACATCGACGACACCACCCGGGTCCAGGCCTGAGCCCTGCTAAAAGATACAAGTTCCAGTGGCCGTTTAGGGGCTTGTATGGGCCACTGACGAATCGCACCATGATCTCCTGCTTAAAAACACAGGACATACAACTCAATGGATGCAAACGGCAAAGTAGCTTTAGTCACCGGTGGTGCCAGCGGCATGGGTCAAATTTATGCCCGCCGATTGGCGGCTAATGGCGCTAAGGTCGCCATTTTTGATGTTAACCAGCAGGGCCTGGATGCCACCGAAGCAGAATCCGATAACATTACGGCTTTCCACTGCGACATCTCTAGCCTGGAGGACGTTAACACCAAAGTAGCGCAAGTGGAGGGCCAGTTGGGCCCTGTTGACGTGCTGGTGCACGCTGCAGCACTGATGCCTGCATACAGCCTGGCGGAACACAGCCACGAGGGCATGGAACAACTGTTTCGCATCAACTATTTTGGCACCACCTACATGGTGCGCGCGGTACTGCCCTCAATGCAGGCCCGCGGAGCCGGCCGCATCATTGCATTTGGCTCAATTGCCGGTATTGCACTGGTACCAAAAATGGGCGCTTACTGCGCGACCAAGGCCGCTGTAAACGCCTATATCGAGGTCCTGCAGAATGAAATTCGCGGCACCGGCGTGCGTGCCCACCTGGTTTGTCCGCCAGCGGTCAACACTCCTCTGGTCGATCAGACAATCAACACTGACGCTCCCGGAAGTATTACCGAATCAAAGGAAAAAGGCAGATTGGCTGACCCCGAAAAAATTATTAATGCCATTGAGAAAGGTGTGGCCAAGGACAAAGACATTATTTATCCCAGTGAAGCCAAACTACTGTACTTCTGGCGTGCTCTGGCTCCCGGGCTATGGTGGAAAACAGTAATGAACTTCGAGAAGTAACCAGGCCGCTTCACTTCACCCTGGTCATGGGCTACCCTCCTCCGCCCATGGCCCACCGACACCTCAACCCCGACTCACCCTGGCTGCTTGGCTTGCTCGCCGCGCTGGTCGCAATGGGACCCCTCAGCGTAGATATGTACCTGCCGGCGATGCCCTTGATGATGAGGGCTCTGGGCACCGACATAGGCCACATGCACCTCACCCTCAGCAGTTACTTAACGGGGTTTGCTGTCTTTCACCTGGCCTGTGGGCCGCTCGCTGATCGTTTCGGTCGCAAACCGGTGCTTACTGGCGGCACACTGATTTTTGTCGCCGCCTGCATTGGCTGTGCACAATCTACAACGGTTGAAGAATTGTTGGTTTTTCGATTTTTGCAAGGCGTGGGTGCCTGTGTGGGGCCCACACTCGCGCGCACGGTAACCCGGGATATATTTGGACCGAGGCGAGCAGCGAGGGCCTTGTCCCTCATTGCAATGCTGATGGCGGTGGGGCCTGCGGTCGCACCAATACTGGGCGGTGTAGTCTTGCTGGTTTTACCCTGGCCGGTCATTTTCCTGTTCCTCGCCTGTTACGGCGTACTGATGATTTTCCTGCTGCAGGTGTATCTTTCGGAATCGCTTCCCGCGAGGCAAAGCCTGCATCCATTGAGCATCGCCCGCAATTACATGCAGCTGATCGTCGACCCCTCCTATCTCTCGGTGACCCTGGCCAGCGCCGCGGTTTATAGCGGCCTGCTGGCCTACCTTTCCTCTGCCAGCTTTGTTTACATCGAAATGCTTGGCGTACCAGTACAATACTTTGGTTTTATTTTCCTCTCCACCGTGGCCGGCTACGTGGGCGGCAGTGGCGTCAGTGCCCGTATGGCGTCTCGCTACGACTCACAGCAAACCATGTTGCTGGGCGCCCTACTTTGCCTGCTCACTACAATCATCATGTGGACTGGCGCTACACTATTAACCAACAACATTTGGATACTCATGCTGCCGATGACAATCTATGCCGTCGGTATGGGTTTGGTACTACCCCACGCCATGGCCATTGCGCTAGCTCCGTTCCCGCATATCGCTGGAACAGCCTCTGCCTTGTTGGGCTTTATCCAGATGGGGTTGTCTGCCATCGGCACCGCAGCCGTAGGCGCAATGCTCAAAGACAGCCCGCAACCCATGCTTGCCGCGATGTTTGTCATCAATCTGGCGGCGGTGATATTAAGCTTGAAAGCCTATCGGCAGTATCGCAGTCAGCTAACCTGACCCAACTGCACCGCCTATGGCATACTCTGCGAGCATTTTCCCTGGAGGACCACCGTGCACACGGCTCAGGACGTCACTCAACTTATCGGCAACACTCCCTTGCTTCACCTCAGGCAGGTATCGGAACGAACCGGTTGTACCATTCTTGGCAAAGCCGAATTTCTCAACCCTGGGGGTTCGGTCAAGGACCGCACCGCGCTAGGCATCATCCAGGCTGCCGAGCAGTCCGGAGATTTGCGCCCGGGCGGACGCATTGTAGAGGGCACAGCAGGAAATACCGGTATCGGCCTCACCTTACTCGCCAATGCCATGGGTTATCGCAGCACGGTGGTTATGCCTATCAGTCAAAGCAGGGAGAAGATTGACTCACTGGAACTGCTGGGCGCAGACCTGCACCTGGTAGGTGCAACTTCCTATGCAGACCCCAAGCACTACATACACACCGCTGAACGACTGGCACAAAAGCTCGCGGAAAAAGAAAAACACGGCGCAGTATGGGCAAGACAATTCGACAATCCGGCGAATATGGAAATTCACGCGCGCACTACCGGTGCAGAAATCTGGGAGCAAACTGCCGGCAAAGTTGATGGATTTATCTGTGCCGTCGGCACGGGCGGCACCCTCGCCGGTGTTTCTTCAACCCTGAAACACAAAAACCCCCAGATCAGGATTGGCCTGGCAGACCCCTGCGGCGCGTCGCTAAGCAATTATTTCAACACGGGTGAACTGCAAGCCAGCGAAGGTAGCTCAATCATTGAAGGTATTGGCATTAACCACATCACTGATAATGTGGCCGCTGCAAATGTCGATACCGCGTTCAGTATCCCGGATACAGAAGCATTGCCCTTCATTTTTGAGCTATTGCAGAACGAGGGGCTTTGCCTGGGGGGCTCAGCCGGCCTGAATATTGCCGGTGCAGTGAGGCTGGCCGAAGAATTGGGGCCAGGTCATACCATTGTCACAATTCTTTGCGACTACGGCACACGTTATCAAAGCAAGTTATTCAACCCGGTATTTTTGGAGAACAAAGGTTTACCCGTTCCCCAATGGCTCAAAATTTAGCGTTCTTCAGGCACAAAAAAGCCCGGTCATCAGCCGGGCTTTTTTATGCTTGCCTGAGCCCTAACTGCCTTTGGCAGCGCGCTCCTTTTCAATCAGGTAATCGGCAATTTTCAGCATATTGGCCGTGCTACCAGCCTTTCGCGGAGAAATCATGTACTTGCCACTGACCATTAATGCCGGCGTACCGGTGATCTTGGCGGCACGGGCAATAGAATTTGCCTGGCGCACCTGGCTACTGACACCGAAAGAATTGTAGGCCTTGTAAAAATCTTCTTCGGCTACCCCGTTGGCGACAAACAGCTGGGCAATTTCTTTATCCGAGCGCAGTGGTTTGCGATCTACGTTCAAAGCCTGAAACATTGCCTGATCCATTTTTTCAGCAACATCAAGAGCCCTGGCGGCATAAAAGGCCTTGGCGTGAAGTTCCATTGCTCCGCCCCACATCGCAGGCACACCACGGAAGCTCACATCATCCGCCAGCGTCTTCTTCCATTGAGCAAGCATTGGCTCAAAAGTGTAGCAGTGGCCACAGCCGTACCAGAAAAACTCGGCCGTTTCGATTTTGCTCATATCAGAGGCACGAATAGCCGGGTTGATAATGTCATAGTCCTTACCCGCCTCGTAGACCTCTTGGGCCTGCACAGCCAGGGGGGCCAGTGCCAGTAACATAATCATCAAGATGCGCTTGAACATGATTGGGTTTCTCCTTGGTTTACAATCGCCTAATTAAGACAACCAATTAGGCACAGCGTTCGTCTCGATACAAAAAAAGGCGGCATATTGCCACCTTTTCCCAGAGCACAGCAACTTACTTCAGACCGGCCGCATAGCTGGCGACGGCCTCAATTTCCTTGTCAGACAGCCCAAATGCATTGGTGCGCATAATTTTGCTTTCGCCATCATTAGTACGCCCGGTCTTATCTTCATAACCCTTGCGATAGGCTTTTAACTGAGCCGCAATGTAGTCTGCATGTTGCCCAGCCAGTGCTGGGAACCCAGCGGGCGCATTGCCCTTGCCATTGGGTGAATGACAGGACGTGCAGGCGGCAACCTTTCGCTCAGCGACTCCGGAGCGATACACTTTTTCACCCAGCG
This sequence comes from Candidatus Seongchinamella marina, assembly GCF_026262685.1. NCBI lineage: Bacteria > Pseudomonadati > Pseudomonadota > Gammaproteobacteria > Cellvibrionales > Halieaceae > Seongchinamella > Candidatus Seongchinamella marina. The sequence continues at coordinate 141,341 of NZ_SHNP01000003.1, read as the reverse complement.
CCACTAAATCAGGATTAGCCTGGCTGCCTGAGCGTGCCTGACCCGCATAAAAGGCGGCGAGATTTGCCAGGTCCTGGTCCGATTTTTCATCCAGCAGACCAACCATTGTCGCGATTGGACGGCCACCGTCTCGAATGTCCATCAATTGCTTGAGCAGATACTTCTCACCCAAACCAGCCAGCTTGGGAAACGACGCTACTGCACTGTTTCCGTCGGCGCCGTGACAGGCACTACACACAACACTATTCGCTTCGCCGGCAGCGGCATCACCCGGTTGTGCAATGACTATTTGAGACCAGCCCATCAGCAGGCTGACCAGGATCAAAATTTTCTTCATGTTCGTTCCAGATATTACGTAGTTTAACGCCAGCTTATTCAGCAGGCTTGGCCATAAATTCGATCAAGGCCTTAACGTCTTCGTCAGAGCAGTCGAAACACATACCCTTGGGTGGCATGGCATTGAGGCCGGAGGCCACAGATGCAACCAGTGTATCCATACCTTTGGCAAGACGTGGTTCCCAAGCCGCAGCGTCACCTGTTTTCGGTGCGTTGGCGGCGCCTGTCGCGTGACAGACAGCGCAGCTCTTGTTGTACTTACCCATATCGGGCTCCGCGAAAGCGCCAGTCGCACACAATAACAGAGCTGCTGCAATGATCTTGTTCATGAGGTACCTCTCGATTAGTGGTGACTCTGGGCCACGCAAGCTTTTCATAACAGTCTAAAAAAGCTGTGGCATTATATACGAGTTATCCACACCTACAAAGGCAATACCACACAATGTCTGAACAGGACCAAGTCCCCGGCCCAGCAACCCCAAACTACCGCGGGGCGGTGTATCTGACCAGCGCAGCCAAGCTTCACCAATGCCCGCCAGATAAAGGTTGGGAGGTGGCATTTGCAGGCCGGTCGAATGCTGGAAAGTCTAGCGCAATCAATAGCTTAACTAATAATAAAAAGCTCGCTAAAACCTCCAAAACTCCGGGGCGTACCCAGTTGATTAATTTCTTTGAGCTCTCAACGAGCCAGCGCCTAGTGGATCTTCCGGGCTACGGCTTTGCCAAGGTACCGGTGGCCGTGAAGAAAGAGTGGACAAAACAGTTGGAGAATTACCTGGCCAAGCGACAGTGTCTGCGAGGCATGATTCTACTCATGGATGTGCGTCATCCGCTGCAACCTTTTGATGAACAAATGCTCAACTGGGCACTCACAGCCCATATGCCCGTGCACATTTTGCTCACTAAAGCCGATAAGCTCAAAAAAGGGCCCGCCAATAACTCACTGTTAGGTGTCCGCAAGGCAATGAAAGCCCACGAAGCGCTGGTTTCGGTGCAGCTTTTCTCGGCACTGAAGCACAGCGGCCATCAGCAATTGGTAGAGGTGTTGGACGGATGGCTGACCGATGCCAGCGTTTACGATCCGGACGAGGACATTGAGAGCTGCTGAGCCAGGCTTGTCGCGCACCTGTTCGCAGACAAAAAAATCGGTTGCCTCTAAGGGGAAGGCAACCGAAACACCTAGAGTCTCTGGGGAAAGAGACTTGTTCGCGAAGACCCATGAAGATGAAGCCTTCTACAGGGATGTAGCATCTGCTACCTAAACTACGACCAAATAATCTGACATGAGTTCAATCAAGCACAGGGTTTTCACATATGGCTGTAACCATTTTTCTCCTCATTGTGGCCGCCGGGGCGATTCTATTCATCTATCAAACGTTTTTGCGCGATAAGTGGATCAGGCAAAAGCCCTTTCCCGCGCAACATGAGGCGATACTGTCCTGCAACCTGCCGGTCTACCCTGCGCTTGGCGAAGATCAGCAGCATCGGCTGAAGCAGCTGATCCTTCTCTTTCTGACGCGCAAGCAATTCTACGGCTGTGCTGGCCTCGAAATCACCGATGAAATTCGTATTACCATTGCCGGTCAAGCCTGTTTGTTGCTGCTCAACAAAGGCTGGCAGACCTATCCCAAGCTACTTTCTGTACTGGTGTATCCCAGCGCTTTCCGTGCAGAAAGGGATCAAATGCAGGATAACGGCACGGTTGCGATAGCGAGACACGACCTGCTGGGAGAGTCGTGGAGTAACGGCAAGGTCATCCTATCCTGGGACGACGTGGAGAAGGGTGTGTCTGACTTTGGCGACGGCCATAACGTGGTGCTGCACGAATTTGCCCACCAGTTGGACGGTCTGTCTGGCTCAACCAACGGAGCCCCGCCCCTGCGCAGCAATAGCTACCAGTCATGGGCAAGAGTCTTCACGGAAAATTTTGAAGATTTACGCCATCGCAGCCAACGCGGCCTGGCGACTGTAATAGATCAATACGGCGCGACCAACCCCGCGGAGTTTTTCGCTGTCGCAACAGAAGCTTTCTTTGAGCAACCCCGGCAACTGCAGAAGGCCAGACCTGAGCTTTTTGCAGAGCTACAAGCCTATTACCGGCTTGACCCCCGGGAGTGGCAACGCAGCACTGAGAACGACTAGTGGGCCTCGTCCCAATTATCACCAACCCCCGCCTCAACCAATAAGGGTACCGCGAGTTCGGCGGCGCCGGACATCAGGCGGCATACCTGGTTACTGACTGCGTCTACTTCATCGTTAGCCACCTCCAGTACCAATTCATCGTGCACCTGCATAATCATGCGAGCGTTGGCGTCACCCTGCTCCAGCCATTGGTCGACGGATAGCATGGCCCGCTTGATAATGTCTGCGGCACTGCCCTGCATGGGGGCATTGATCGCTGTACGTTCGGCGGCCTGTACCCGCATTTTGTTGCGGGCATTAATTTCCGGTAAGTACAGGCGCCGACCAAACAGCGTCTCCACAAAGCCCTGCTCTTTGGCAATCGCTCGGGTGCGATCCATATATTGGGCCACTCCGGGATACCGTTTAAAATAACGGTCGATATATTCCTGGGCCTCGTGGCGCCCAAGATGTAGTTGCTTGGCCAGGCCAAATGCCGACATGCCGTAAATCAGACCGAAGTTAATAGCCTTCGCCTTGCGGCGCTGATCGCCAGAAACTTCATCCAGACTAACTTCGAATACCTCCGCAGCCGTAGCGCGATGCACATCCTGCCCCTCTTTAAAAGCCGTGAGCAAGCTCGGGTCATCGGACAAATGCGCCATGATGCGCAATTCGATTTGCGAGTAGTCCGCAGCCACGATGCGAAAGCCTTGTGGCGCAATAAAAGCCTGGCGGATGCGCCTGCCCTCCTCCGTGCGGATCGGGATATTTTGCAGGTTAGGGTCAGAGGAGGACAACCGCCCCGTCGCAGCCACGGCCTGGTGATAGGAAGTATGCACCCTGCCCGTTTGCGGATTGACCATCCCCGGCAATTTATCCGTGTAAGTAGATTTGAGCTTCGACAAACTGCGGTATTCCAGCAATAGCTTCGGCAAAGGATAATCCAGGGCCAGCTCTACCAGCACCTCTTCAGCGGTACTGGGGGCTCCCTTTGGCGTTTTCTTGATGATCGGGAGCTCGAGTTTTTCAAACAGGATTTCTCCCAATTGCTTGGGAGATCCCAGATTAAACTCCTGCCCCGCCAGTTCATAGGCAGCAGACTTCAGTTCTTCCAGCCGCAGCCCAAGTTCAGTGCTCTGCTGATGCAGCATTTCACAAGACAGCAAGGCCCCCTGCCGTTCAATTTTAGACAGCACCGGCACCAGTGGTAATTCTATATCCCTGAACACCGGCAACAAGCTGGAGAGCTCTTCCAGCTTGGGCCAAAGAGCCTGGTGCAGGCGCAGTGTAATGTCGGCATCTTCGGCCGCATAAGGACCCGCCTCCTCCACCTTGACCTGGTTAAAGGTGAGCTGCTTGGCGCCCTTTCCCGCAATGTCTTCAAAGTGAATAGTGTTCTGGCCCAGGTATTTCAGCGCCAGACTATCCATATCATGGCGCGTCGCGGTAGAATCGAGCACGTAAGATTCCAGCATCGTGTCGTAATCAATGCCTTTAAGTGCAATGCCGTGGTTGGCCAGGACGCTGGCGTCATATTTCAGGTTCTGGCCCACTTTAGCCTGATTTGGGTCCTCCAACAGGGGCTTCATTTGTGCCAGTACTGCATCACGGTCTAGCTGCTCTGGCGCGCCCAGGTAATCATGCGCCAACGGAACGTAGGCTGCTTTACCTGCTTCAATCGCAAAAGAAACCCCCACCACTTTCGCTTCCATATAGTTCAGGCTGGTGGTTTCAGTATCAAAAGCAAACAACTCGGCCGCTTCCAGCTGTTGTAGCCAACGGTCCAGCTCCTGTTGCTCGGTGATGATCTCGTAGCTGGTTTCCAACTGCTCCACCACGGGGGCTTCACCCTCTTCCAGCAAGTCCTCCAACCAGGCACGAAACTCCATCTGGGTATACCACTCTACCAAGGCCTCCCGGTCGGGCTCGGCATTAGCCAACACCTCGGGGCGTTGGTCCAACTCCACGTCCGTCTTGATCGTGGCGAGCTCGTAGGACATGTAAGCATTGGCTTTTTCCGCCTCCAGCTTGGGCGCCATGGTTTTAGCGCCGCGAAAAGACAATTCCGCCACTTTATCCAATGACGCATAAATATCGTCCAGGCTGCCAATACCCTGCAGTAAACCCAGGGCTGTTTTTTCGCCCACGCCAGCAACCCCGGGAATGTTGTCGACTTTATCGCCCATCAAGGCGAGAAAATCGATGATCAGGCTCGGCGGAATGCCAAATTTTTGCTCCACGCCCGCTTCGTCCATCACTGTATCGGTCATCGTGTTGACCAGGGTCGTGTGCTTATCCACCAATTGCGCCATATCCTTATCGCCGGTGGAGATCACTACACTCCTGCCCTGCTCACTTGCCTGTCGCGCCAACGTGCCAATAACGTCATCAGCCTCAACGCCCTCCACACAGAGAAAAGGCAGACCCATAGCACGCACTATCGAGTGAATGGGAACGATTTGCTCGCGCAACTCATCGGGCATCGAAGGGCGGTTTGCTTTGTACTCAGGGTAAAGGTCGTCGCGAAAGGTCTTGCCCTTGGCATCAAACACCCCAACTACCGGGCTTTCGGGGTAGTCCTTGAGCAGCCGACGGAGCATATTGATCACGCCTTTGACCGCTCCGGTCGCCTGACCCTTGGAATTGGTGAGTGGCGGCAGAGCATGAAAGGCCCGATAAACATAAGACGAGCCATCTACAAGCACAATAGGGGGTGTTGAAGCCATAATAGAACTCTCTACTAAAAAAGACGGGGCAGCCACCTTTTTTTTATTTTATAAGTTGGTACCAACTAACGCCACAGAACCTTTCCTAACTTGGCTTGAGAACTCTCGGGGATCATCTTCTGTTATCTGCGAGAAGCTAGTAGTCCCAGAGAACCCGCGCCGACCGATAGGTCACCTTCATCTTGGCCTGGTCCAGGGGCGCTTTAAAAAAGCCATGGTAGTCGCCGCGAGGATTTATAAGTACCACATTGGAACTATGGTCTACCTGGTAATTTTCGTCCTGGCCGGGAACCCTCCGAAAGGGCGTGTTAAGCGCAGTAGCAAAGCGGTGAACATCGAGAAACTCGCCGGTTACCCCAGTGAAGTCTGGATTAAAATAGGGCACATAGGCGGCAAGTTGTTCTACCGTGTCTCGCGCCGGATCGACGGTCACCAGCACCACCTCGGTTTCCTGCGCCTCCGTACCCTCCAGCTCTGCCATGAACTTGTCCATAAACGCCATAGTAGTCGGGCATATGTCAGGACAATGGGTAAAGCCGAAGAAAACCATAGTCCAGTGACCCTCCAGGCGCTCTCTGGTGAACGGTTCGCCATGATGGTCTATCAGCTTTACTTCGCCGAAGTTACGCGGTGTTTGCAACAAATAGAGCCCATTTATCTTCATTTCAGCGAAAGTCATGACTCTGGGTTGCTGCACACGATTAACAAAGCCCGCCACGATGATCGTAATGAGCACCAGTATCGCGGCCACGGTAATCTTGATATTACGAGCCTGGGTCGGGTTGCGCGTAGTCGTCGTCATAGAGTGCTTACCGGAAACAAATAGTGGTCCACCAACATCACCACAAACAGCGCCATCAAGTAGGTAATGGAGTATTTAAAAGTCTCCATGGGGGCGTTGGCGTTCTTGCCCCGCATTAACTCAACCGCCCAGTAAAGGAAACCAAGCCCGAGAACGACGGCTCCGAGGAGGTAAAGCGGTCCGCTCATTCTAGTGGCGTACGGAAGCAGGGTGATAAGGAACATAATAATGGTGTAAAGCAGGATTTGTAGCTTGGTAAAAGCCACGCCATGGGTCACCGGCAGCATCGGTATCCCAACGGCTGCGTATTCCTCCCGCCGGTGAATAGCCAATGCCCAGAAATGGGGCGGAGTCCAGGCAAAAATGATCAACACCAGAAGCAGGGCATGCCCATGAATTTCTCCGGTGACAGCGGTCCAGCCCAGCAGAGGAGGCGCCGCACCCGCCAGGCCACCAATCACAATATTCTGGGGCGTGGCTCGCTTAAGAAACATGGTATAGACAAAGGCATAACCTAGCAGGGACGCCAGCGTAAGCCAGGCTGTCAGAGGGTTAACAAAAACCATCAGGATCGTCATACCCAGCCCGCCCATTATCATGGCAAACACGGTCGCCTGGGTATTACTCAGGCGGCCCGTTGCGATAGGGCGGTTATGAGTGCGAGCCATTTGCAAGTCAATGCGCTGGTCAACCAGGTGGTTTACCGCTGCAGCCGCTCCGGCAGACAGAGCAATACCCAGATTGCCTAGTATCAGTACATCCAGCGGCACCATGCCGGGTACCGCCATAAACATACCAATAGCGGAAGTGAGAATCATCAGCAGCACGACATTAGGCTTGGTCAGCTCTTTATAATCGCGCCAGGTGGCGGCTTCTGTGCTCTGTAAATCTGCCATGGCGCCTTACCCGCTGGAGTTCTTCAACAGAAACTTGAGATCGGAAATCACATCCTTGTAGTGATTGCCGCTATTGTAAGACATCATCACCCAACCCGCAGGATCCACAAGATACCAGGTGCTTTTATCCTGTCGTTGCTCGGGGAACAGTTTTTCATAACCACCGGCAGCCAGAGTTAATGACTTCAGACCACGGTGCTCCGAGTCCAACAGCTCGTCGAGTGAACCCGGGGCAGGGCGTTCGTCGCTCAGCTGTGATACCCCAAGCGACGTCTGCCCAGACGCTTGCTCACTAAGATACAACCTGCCAATTCGACTAAAACCCTTGCCCAGGGCAACGTGTATCTGGCGAGTAACGTAAAGGGATTTCTCGCAGCTAGCATCACAAACAGCACCTTCATTGGCAATAACCATGGTCCATTTTCGGGGGAGGTCAGTGTATTTCATTGCTGCGCCGGTATCGGTGCGCATTGCGATTTCGTCAATTTGACGCGGTGGCTGAATCAAGCGACCGCTGTTGGCTGTACCTACAGTGCCTATCAAGTCGAGCTCACCATTGACTACGTAATACCACAGCCAACTCGCGGCGAGAATCATTGTGACTGGAATGCCCGCAATCATCAGCAGTACCAGGCGGTTACTTCGAATTTGTTTTTCTTCTGTCATTACTTACTCGTTCTCAGCCTGACTCGAGGCTGTACCTCGAATTAACTGCCAAAGGTTGCAACTGCGCAAAAAATATATCAATGCAAGCATCGCCGCCATGCTAAACCACTGCACTGCATAACCGTGATGCTTGGCCGGGCTCACGTTAATGACTTGCCAATCTACTGTCAGGGCACCCGGGCTCTCGGCATCAATCCTTACGGGGTAACTGAACAAGTCGCCGCCTACAACTTGTGCCATTTTTTCTACTTGCACAGACTGAACCTGGCGTGGCCAGGATGCACCCAAAGGCTCATCAGCCAACATGTAGGGCTCGCCAGGAGAAACATAAACATGACCACTAACAGTCGCTGAACCCTCTACCTCTGGCACCAGGGGCATCGACCGCCTGCTCGAGTCGGCCTCTATCCAGCCCCTGTTGACCAGCACCATCCCACCGCTGTCCAGCTCGAACACCGACAGCACTTCGTTGCCAAATTTGCGTCCAAACATCCTGTTATCCAGCAGGAAATGTTCGCCCTGCCGATACTGTCCCTTGAGGAGCACAGGCAGATAAGCCAACTGCTCAACAGGATACGCGGTGACCTCATCCAGCGGGGCAGGGGCCCTGGCCTGCTGTTGCTCAAAGGCCGCCGCAAGCAGAGCCTTTTCGTCAGCCCGCTGCAACTGCCAAAACCCAAGAGACACCAGCAACGGCAACAACAGCAGCGTAAACAAAGTGATGCGCCACTCGAAATCAAACTCAAAGCGAGCGGCCATTAGTGCAGCCTCAAAGTGAGCTTGGGACGCGGTACTGGTTTATACTGGTCTCTCACCTGAGGAGGGACTCCTTTTGCTAAAAACCCTGATAATCGTCCTGATGCTGGCACTGGTCGCCAGCATGGGAAGCGGATTCTACTACCTGATGCTAGATCAGGGCGACAAGACAAAGCGTCGCACTTTTCACTCACTAGGAGTGAGGCTGGGCCTGGCTAGCGCTTTACTTGCCGTGATTATTTACGGTGTCGCCACCGATCAGCTCGGACACCGCAACCCCTGGGATGCCGGGCCAAGGCCAAACGCCAGTCAAAACGCTGACTGACTTCTCGCGCTAATCAGGCCTGGTTTCCCTTCCCCAAAAACAATCGCCCCCGCAATAGCGGGGGCTTAGCATTGCTCACGTTCGCTAGTTCACGCCGTAGCGAGAACTACAAAGCATTACAAAATATAGACGAACAGGAACAGGAATACCCAAACCACATCAACAAAGTGCCAGTACCAGCTGGACGCTTCAAAGCCAAAGTGATCGTCAGCAGTAAACTGGCCGCGCAAGCTGCGGACCAACTGTATTGCCAGCATGGTCATACCCATGAACACGTGGAAGCCGTGGAACCCGGTCAACATAAAGAATGTCGAGCCATAAACACCGGAGTTCAGGGTAAGCCCAAAGAGGGCGTAGGCCTCATAATATTCTGCCACCTGCAGGAACAGGAACACTATGCCCAGAGCAACGGTAATTCCCAACCAGAGATTAAATTTCTTCTTGTTGCCGTCAAGAATACCCAAGTGGGCAACGTGACAGGTAAAGCTGGACGTCAGCAGAATGAACGTGTTCCACATGGGCAGCCAGTGATACCAATGGCTAACCTCAGCAAACGCCATGCTGGTCTCGGCGCTGGTGAAGGAGCCATTGTTGGCAATGGGCTGAACTACAGCACCACCAACCGCTTCCTGAGGCGTTTGCATCATCGGCCAGGAAAACTCAAACCCTTCCCACAAGATGCCGTTCATGCGACCGCCATCACCCTCGCCAGCCAGCCAGGGGCCGGCCAAATTACGTAGGTAGAAAAGCGCTCCGAAAAATGCAAAGAAGAACATCACTTCTGAGAAGATAAACCAGTACATACCCAGCACGTAGGACTTCTTGAGCTGGGCACTGTTCATACCCGCAATGTTTTCCCTGATCGCCATACGGAACCAGACGAACAGTGTCGCCATGAAGAAAAACAGCCCACAAAGGAATATAGACCAAGAGCTGGTGGGCTCAGTAGGGTCGCCGAAAGTCATGTCATTCATGATGCTGGCGGCGCCGTATATAGAAAGAATCAGGCCGATAGTGGCCATTACCGCCATCTTGCTCTTCTCGGGTACGTAATACGTTTCGTACTCAGTAGAAGTCGGATTACTCATTTTATTTCTCCGTTAGTTCGCAGGTTCCCCAACCTGCGCCTCAGCGAACGGCGACTGCGCCGCTCGCCATATCTGTTACATCAAAAATTGTATACGACAGTGTAATTGTGCGTATGTCCCGCGGTAAGCCCTGATCTACAATAAACTGCAGAGGCATCTCTGCGGCGCTATCGCCATCCAATGGCTGCTGGTTAAAGCAAAAGCACTCGGTCTTATGGAAGTAAGCGGCAGCACGGGCCGGTGAAACACTGGGTATTGCCTGTGCAACCATCGCTTCAGGTAAAGGATTACGGGCGTAAAAAACCGTATCGTTGACCGCTCCCGGATGTACTTTCATCGCAGTCACGCTGGGTCCAAACTCCCAGGGCATGCCCTCATTGTTAGTCGCCACAAACTGGATTTTAATCGTGCGACTCTCGTCAACCGCGACCGGCACCGACGTATAAGCCTCTCCCGAGGTCTTGCCATTGATACCCAGGGCATCGCATAGCACGTCGTACAATGGAACCATCACTACAAACACAAATGCGAACATGGCAATCGCTACCACCACCAATTTAATGGCGGTATCGATTGCTGGGTTGGCGTTTACTTGAATCACTGACTCATAATCCTCAGGAGTGAGCGTGCGCCGGATCAATTTTAGGCGGCGTTTCGAACGTATGGTAAGGAGCAGGCGTAGGAATTGTCCACTCCAAGCCTTCAGCGCCGTCCCAAACCTTCTCTTCAGAAGTTGGCTTACCGGACACGATCGTTGCTATCACGTTGTACAGGAACATGATCTGCGAGGCGCCATAAATGAAGGCGCCGATCGAAGACATCATATTGAAGTCCGCGAACTGCAGAGCATAGTCGGGAATACGACGCGGCATACCTGCCAGTCCCACGAAATGCTGCGGGAAGAAGGCGAGGTTAAAGCCGACAAACGAAATCCAGAAATGCGTCTTACCCATCGCCTCGTTGTACATTTTACCGCACCACTTGGGCAACCAGTAGTAGACCGCCGCGGTCATAGAGAACACCGCGCCAGCGACCATGACATAGTGGAAGTGAGCAACCACAAAGTAGGAGTCGTGATACTGGAAGTCGGCCGGCGCAATTGACAGCATCAGGCCGGTGAAACCACCAATGGTAAATAGCACCAGGAAGCCGAGAGAGAACAGCATGGGGGTCTCAAACGATAAAGAGCCACGCCACATCGTGGAAATCCAGTTGAATACCTTCACCCCTGTGGGTACTGCAATCAGCATGGTGGCGTACATAAAGAACAGCTCACCCGCTACTGGCATACCCACCGTATACATGTGGTGAGCCCACACAATGAAGGACAGGAATGCGATAGAGGCTGTTGCGTACACCATGGAATCATAACCAAACAGCGGCTTACGCGAGAACGCAGGAATGATCTGCGAAACTACGCCAAAGGCGGGCAGGATGATGATGTACACCTCTGGATGTCCGAAGAACCAGAATACGTGCTGGAACAACACCGGGTCACCGCCACCGGCCGCCGAGAAGAAGCTGGTGCCAAAGTGAATATCCATCAACATCATGGTGACCGCCCCGGCTAGAACCGGCATAACCGCAACCAGCAGGAAAGCAGTGATCAGCCAGGTCCACACAAATAGCGGCATCTTCATGTAAGTCATGCCAGGAGCGCGCATGTTCATTACCGTCGCAATGATATTAATGGACCCCATGATGGATGACAGACCCAGTACGTGTACTGAGAAGATAAAGAATGTGACTGACGGCGGAGCGTAAGTAGTCGACAGCGGAGCGTAAAAAGTCCAGCCAAAGGCGGGCGCTCCACCTTCCATAAACAATGTTGATGCCAGCAGCAAAAACGTTGGCGGCAGAATCCAGAAGCTCCAGTTGTTCATCCTTGGCAGCGCCATGTCCGGCGCTCCGATCATCATCGGGATCATCCAGTTAGCCAAGCCAACGAAAGAGGGCATAATCGCCCCAAACACCATGACTAAGCCGTGCAAAGTCGTCATCTGGTTGAAAAAGGCGGGCTCTACCAGCTGCATGCCGGGCTGGAACAGCTCGGCACGAATGACCATGGCAAAGAAGCCACCCATAATAAACATTGCGAACGAAAACCACAGGTACATGGTTCCGATATCTTTGTGGTTAGTGGTGAAAAGCCACCGACCTATGCCCTTCGCAGGGCCGTGATGATGATCTCCCATCGTGAAGTCCTCCGACTAGCCTTTCTTGTGGTTAAAGACATCAATAGGCTGAACCATGTCACCCATATTGTTGCCAAATGCATTTCGCTGATATGTGATTACCGCCGCCATATCGACATCGTTCAGCTGGCTACCAAAAGCCTGCATCGCTGTACCCGGTACACCGTTAATACCGATGTTCAGATGGCCCGCAAGCTCACCTGTAGCAACAGCGCTGCCGGCGATTGCCGTACCAACACCACCTTCACCAGATGCGCCGTGGCAGGCCAGGCAACTGCGCTCGTACGTTGCCTTGCCACGCTCCATGAGTTCGTCCATAGAGAAGGTTTGAGCCATCAAATCCTTGATTTGCGCTGCCTCTCCCTGCTTCTCAGCTAACCACTGAGCGTACTCTTCTTTGCTGACAACATTGACCACAATGGGCATGAAGCCGTGTTCTTTGCCACACAGTTCAGCACACTGTCCGCGGTAAATACCTTCCACTGTTGTGCGGGTCCAGGCTTCGTTAATAAAGCCGGGAACTGCATCTTTTTTGACCGCAAGTTCAGGAACCCACCAGGAGTGAATGACATCGTTGCCGGTTACCAGGAAGCGCACTTTAGTATCAACAGGCAGCACCAGAGGCTCATCAACTTCCAGTAGGTAATGCTCACCCTTTTCTGTCGTGTTATAAATCTCATCCTGAGCGGTGCGCAAGTTAGAAAAGAAGCTTACGTTTTCACCTTCTTCGTTCAGGTATTCGTATTTCCACTTCCACTGAAATCCAGTCACAACTACGTCCATATCGGCCTCGTCGTTGTCATAGATTTTGAGCAGCGTAGTAGTAGCTGGAAATGCCATACCGATCAAAATAAAGAACGGAATAATTGTCCAGGCAATCTCTACCTTGGTGCTCTCATGAAAGGTAGCGGCAACCGCGCCTTTCGACTTACGGTGGGCATAGATGGAATAAAACATCACCCCAAAAACACCAACGCCAATGATCGTGCAGATCCAGAAGATGATCATGTGCAGGCTGTATATTTCCTTACCTACAGCAGTCACACCTGGCGACATATTGAACGAGCTTACTTCGCCGCCCGCGGCCATAGTGGCAGCGCTTAACAACATAAGGACAGGACCGAGCGCGAGTCTGAACAGCCGCTTCGCTTCAAAACACATTTCCCGTGTCTCCATATTTAGTCTGTTTTTAATCCTCACAACCGGTTCTAATTGTTGCCAGCCCTGAACTTGTCACTGAATGGACCCAACATAGGATCGCATTCTGGCAGCCCCGGGTCCCGGGGGCAGATGTGATAAAGACAGGGCAAAGATGACCGGCTGACTCAATTTTGCCGACAGTGCGTCCATTGACGGCACCAGCAAAACGCGGCAAGTATACCCGCAGTGGCTGGCAATCCCAAGTTTTTACTGCATCAGAAATTCGTCCGTACCTAGACAGTAAAAGGGCTTGAAGCGACAACATCATAAAGAGCATATATGGAAACTAACAAGCAGCTGGACCACAAAATATGGGGCATCGCCTGGCCTGCAATTTTCTCGAATGTGTCCATTCCTTTGCTGGGCCTGGTGGATTCGGCGATTCTGGGACACCTTGATAGCAGCCTTTACCTGGGCTCTGTTGCCGTTGGGGCCGCACTACTGTCGTTTCTCTACTGGGGATTCAGCTTTTTACGCATGGGCACCACTGGCCTGGTAGCCAGGGCAGAGGGCGCCGGCGACACTATCGGTTCTATTTTGGTATTGATGCGCTCTGCTATTCTTGCACTGGCGCTGGCAGCACTGGTGGTTCTATTGCACCGACCGGTAATCCACCTGGGCCTGTTGTTGATGTCGCCCGCAGAGGACGTGCTGAACCTCGCCCAATCCTACGCTAACATTAGAATCGGCAGCGCGCCTGCTGTCTTGGTGACATATACCATCGTCGGTTGGTTCATCGGCCGGCAGAATACGCGTTGGCCCATGTTGATCGTCGTAGTCACTAATTTAGTCAATATCGGCCTCGATTTTCTGTTCATTATGGGACTGGGGATGAACAGCGATGGCGCTGCTCTTGCCACTGTTATTGCGGAATACCTGGGCTGCACTATCGCGATCCTGGCGGTTTGGAAACAACTGCAAACAGCAGAACTGTCGCTTATAAAGGGACATTTGGGGGATGTTAGCGCTTACAAACAACTTCTGAAGAGCAATAGACATTTATTTGTGCGAACGATGTGCCTGCTGTTCAGTTTTGCCTTTTTTACCGCCCAGGGTGAGAACTTTGGCAGCGAAGTGCTCGCTGCCAATGCCTTGATGCTCCAACTGCTGATGCTGGCTGCCTATGGTATGGATGGATTTGCATTTGCAGCGGAGGGCCTGGTGGGACAACGGCTGGGTGGGCGCGACCTGGACGGCTTTTTAAGGGCTGTCAAACGATGCAGTGTTTGGACGATGGTTGCAGCAGGAATAATGAGCCTGGCGTTTCTAACGCTACAACCGGTATTCATCAACATTCTCACCGACATCAGTTCCGTTAAAGAACTTATGCGACAGTTTTTCCCCTGGCTTATTGTTCTGCCACTCATTGCAGCGCCAAGCTATTTGCTGGATGGGGTATTTATCGGGGCCGCCGAAACGCGTTACATGATGTCTACCATGTTACTCAGTGTCTTCTTGGTTTACCTCCCTCTCTGGTATCTCTGCACAGGGCTGGGTAATCACGGCTTGTGGCTAGCTTTTACCGCCTTTAATCTCGCCCGGGGGGTCTTTCTTTACATCTGGTTCTGGCGCTTAAACAGGGACGATGCCTGGCTTAGGGCAAACGAGGGCTAGCGTTGTTTGAGCATCGTATTTTGCTACCGCCAACAAACGTCCAGCGGCGCGCTTACGGCGCGCGACCGCAGATCAGGCTAAAACGGGGGGTTTAATTCTCAGAGTCTGTCGGATCCACCAGCGTCACGACCTGAGCGGGAGTCTCCACCCTGCGCGCTGCGGCGCGGCTGACCCGGGTGGGCAGTTCATTTTGGGAAAGTGGGTCGGGGGGACGGGCCTCCGAAAAATCACAGGCCACACATTCTCTGGACTGGGTCTCCATGTCCACCACGATTTTGTCCATGGCACCGCAGCGAGGACAGACGGCTCCGGCTATAAAGCGACGGGTTTGAGGGGGTGTGCTCATGCAGCCTCCATAGCCTCGCGAATCTGGTGAATGACAGGGCGAGTTTCCGGGCGCTGGCCCCGCCAGAGATAGAACGACTGGGCCGCTTGCTCGACCAGCATACCCAGACCGTCGGACACTGCCCAGGCGGCATGATGAGCGGCCCAGCGCATAAATGCCGTAGGCTCAGGGCCATACACCATGTCGTAACAGCAACTGCGCTCGGTCAATAGGGTGCTTGGCAGATCCGGCATCTCGCCGGACAGACCCGCACTACTGGCATTAATCACCAGGTCGAATTGACGCTCACCAATTAAGTCATAGCCCCCGCCTTCGACCGTGCCCAGATCAGCGAATTCAGCGGCCAGCTCTTCTGCCTTTGCAGCGGTGCGATTAACAATAAGCAGCTGATCCGGGCGCTCTCTTAGTAAGGGCTCAAGCACACCACGCACCGCGCCGCCGGCGCCGACAATCAAAATTCGCAAACCCTGAACGACCCAGCCCAGGTTCACAACCATGTCACGCACCAGACCAATGCCATCAGTATTATCGCCTTCGATCTCTCCACCAGGACCAAATTTCAATGTGTTGACCGCTTGGGCGCGCTCTGCCCGTTCGCTCAATCGATCTGCAAACTGGCAGGCATCCTGCTTGAAAGGCAGAGTGACATTGAGGCCACTGCCACCGCCTTCAAAGAATCGCTGGGCCGCCTCGGCAAACCCGCCCTCATCGACACGCACCGCACGATACTGCATGGCCTGGCTACACTGAGCTGCAAAAGCAGCATGAATAGCCGGCGATTTACTGTGCTTGATCGGATTACCGAATACTGCGTACTTGTCCTTGTCGGTCATTATTCAGCCCTCGCTCAACCAGTCTCGACCCTGGAGATAGTAATCGGTCAGTTCTGCCTCCGGGGTATTCGGCTCTGGCTGGTAACTGTATTCCCAGCGCACCAGCGGCGGCAGGGACATCAATATCGCCTCGGTGCGCCCGTCTGATTGCAATCCAAACAGAGTACCTCGGTCGAAGACCAGATTGAACTCAACGTAACGACCCCGACGATAAAGCTGAAACTGCCTTTCGCGATCACCAAAGGGAGTATTCTTACGCCTGCTGACAATAGGCCGGTATGCGCGAAGGAAAGAGTTTCCCACCGACTGCATAAAGCCGAACGAGGTATCAAAGTCCCATTCGTTGAGATCATCAAAAAACAACCCTCCCACACCACGTGGCTCTTGCCGGTGCTTCAGGTAAAAATACTCGTCGCACCAGGCTTTATACCGGGGATATAACTCCCCACCGAACGGGGCGCAGGCTTCGCTGGCAACCTGGTGCCAGGCAATACAATCTTCACGATTGCCATAATAAGGTGTCAGGTCGTAGCCGCCGCCAAACCACCATACCGGTTCAGCGCCTTCTTTTTCGGCCACAAACAGACGCACATTGGCGTGTGATGTCGGAACGTAAGGATTATTGGGATGAACGACCAGGGAAACGCCCATCGCCTGATAGCTGCGGCCGGCAAGCTCCGGCCTTGAAGCGCTGGCGGAGGGAGGGAGGTTTTCACCCATAACATGGGAGAAATTCACTCCCGCTTTTTCAAACACTGCGCCCTCGGCAAGTACGCGACTGCGTCCGCCGCCGCCTTCACTGCGCTGCCATTCATCGGTAATGAATGCTGCGCTACCGTCCTCTTGTGCAAGAGCAGAGCAAATACTGTCCTGTAGGGATAAAAGGTAGGCTTTAACCTGATCGATCTGCATTATCCTGTTCCTTGTGCAGGGGCGCGAGCATTATACGCACCCGGGCAGGGTAACAATAGCTGGAAAGCATCACGCCCTGACTAACTCACCGGAAGCCAGATCACGAATAGTACTGGGAGTCTGCGCGCCACCCACTTGGCCGGGCAACATCCCATCGAGCGAGCCGCCAAAGTAACGCAACACCTGAAAGCCTGCGCGGGGCGGTTGGGCTCCGGCTGGGTTCGCTGAGGTAGAAACCAGCGGTCCACCCCATGCTTCGCAAAGGGAACGCACTACCGGGTGTTGGCTGACACGAACTGCGACTGTTTCAAACCGGCCGTGGACCCAGGGTTGAACTCTCTGTTGGTGCGGCACCAGCCAGGTGTTGGGGCCAGGCCAGCTGGCGCTCAATTGTTGCCTCTGCGCTTGGGAAAGATCCGCCAATAAAAAGCCTAACTGTTCCACGCTGGCGGCCACCAAAATAAGGCCTTTGTCCGCACTGCGACCTTTGAGTGCCAACAGTCTGGACACTGCCTGCTCAGAGTCGGGGTCACAGGATAAACCCCACACCGCCTCAGTTGGACAGGCGACAACGCCTTCTCGCCGCAGCGCGCCGACCGCCGCGGACAAGCGCAGGGAAGAGGGCGTAAACGGCAAAATCAGACCTTGAGCGATGCCTGCAACGCGGCATCTTTTTCCGCAATTTTTGCGGCGTTAGCGGCGCGCTCATCGCGCAACTTCTGGCCCATTTCAGGGTCTGCCGTTGAGATAATCTGGGCGGCGAGATAGCCAGCATTTTTGGCGCCGGCCTTACCAATCGCCACGCTGGCGACGGGGATACCCGCAGGCATCTGTACCGTAGAGAGCAGCGCGTCAAGGCCATCCATAGAAGCGTTCATGGGCACCCCAATGACAGGCTTGACGGTAGCAGCAGACACTGCGCCCGCGAGGTGGGCCGCCATGCCAGCAGCAGCAATGAAGACCGCGCAGCCGCGCTCGTCCGCATCTTTGACGTAGTTTTTTGTCACTTCCGGGGTGCGATGCGCCGATGTGATACGAGCCTCGAAAGGGATATCAAAAGAACGCAGAACATCAAAGCTGGCTTCCATAACTGGCAGATCTGAGTCGGATCCCATGACAATTGCGACAAATGGTTTGCTCATTGCTTATCTCCTGACTGTGGCGAAGTTGTATTCGCCCAAAAAAGCGCGAAATTTAACCAACCCTGCTGCAATTGGCAAGCAAAACAGGGCTATCGACTGCGTATATAACCCCCAGGGCAACGATTGACCCTGCCTGCTAACTCTAGCGACGACAACTCGCCCATCACCTGCCCAACAGGTAGACCGCTGGCAACGACTAATTGGTCCAGACTACTGACCTCAAAGCCCAGTAGTTCCAGCAGCAAACAGTCTGGCTCGCTAGTCGATTCAGGGCTCGGTATTGTCGAAACCTGTGACAGCTCCTGCTGCAACCCAAACAGCGAATCCAGCTCCTCCAGGATATCCTCGATTCCCAGCACCATTTTAGCACCGTCGCGTATCAGGCTGAGACACCCCGCACCCCCCTTATGGGAAATTGACCAGGGCAGGGCGAAGACCTCTCGGCCCTGCTCCATTGCACTGGTGGCGGTAATGAGAGAACCGCTGGGTAACGCTGACTCCACGACCAGGACACCCAGCGACAATCCACTGATAATGCGATTTCGTTTAGGGAAATGATATGGCAATGGTTTAGTGCCGGGCGGAAATTCAGTTACCAGGCAACCAGATGACGCGATCTCTTGCCCCAACGGTTCGTGCCTGTGGGGGTAGATCGTCTCAATCCCTGTGGCCATTACTGCAACTGTGTCCCCGCCTGCCGACAGAGCGCCTCGATGTGCTGCGCCATCGACACCCAACGCCAAGCCGCTGGTAACCCCCAGCCCGGCGCGCACCGCTGCAACGGCCAATTTATGGGCCACCTGCAGCCCGGCCGCGCTGGCGCGACGAGCCCCTACGATCGCCAACTGAGGCCTAGCCAGAAGCATCGGGTTACCGCGCACGTGCAATAAAGGCGGCGGGTCAGGGATGGTCTTTAATAGGGGAGGATAAAGAGGGTCTGCCAGCGACAAAACTTCTGTGCCTGCCGCTCGCAGGTCTCGGTCTACAACGCTCATACATCATCCTTGACGTAATGTCGGTTGGTTTTTGTGGGGCATTAGCCCCAGAGCACCGCATCCTTGCCGCGCTCTTGGTTAAACTATGGGTTCTTGACCTTGTCCAGCACCTTGAGTGGCCGATTAGACTTTAAGACCAGCGCATAGCTGGCTTTGTCGAAAGACTCAAACACCATGGCAAGTCCGGCACGCACATCTGGCAAGCGCACATTCCCCTGCGCTACCTTGTCGAACGCCAGTTCACCGGTTTGGTAGACGGCCAACACATGACCCACCTCCAGACCATCACGCAGCCCTTTATTAAGTACTACAATGTCTGTCGTTCCGATCTGGGTAACACCGCCATCGACGGCAATCATGAACCCGTCTTCGATGGGGGTTTCCGGCGCCCTGGGCTGGAAGGCAGCATCCAGAATTCGCTCCTCAAGGGGCAACAACCTGTCGGCAATGCGCACTTCCTCGGTGATCCTGTTGATCTCTAACTCGGTTATTGCATCAGTATTGGAAGATTTCAGCTTGGCATTGCCGATATCCTGAGCCTGGTAGCCCAGCAGCTCTCCGGTTATCGGGTCTGAATAGGTATCGCCGGGACGGTAGATACCGTAGGCTCGTTCTCCATCGGGGAAGGCGCCACGACCAAAGATCAGGTCACCGGGCGCACTCAGCAAGCTTCCCTGGTCCCCCGCCACGATATAGGCGGAATTGTTGATCTCATCTGCTGCAAGAATCCTGTGGCGCAGCAAAAAGGCACCAATTTCATCAAGAGGTATAGTAGGAATAGCGAGATCCAGAGGCGACACCCGCATGTTTGGCGTAAGCTTCACATCGCGGCCGCGGCGCAAACGAAGACGTGGTTGGCCATCGATCCACACCAGGTAAAGCTCGTCACCGGGGTAAATCAGGTGGGGGTTATCAATTTGTGGATTGACGTCCCATAGCTCGGGCCAGAGCCAGGGCTCGCGCAAGTACATACCTGAAATGCCCCAAAGCGTATCGCCTTTTTTAACGATATAGGTCTCTGGCACATCTTCATTAAGTTCTACCGCTGCGTGAAGGAAACCGCTAAACATTAGCGATGCCAGCAACAGCCAAATTGAGAGTGACCTTGTTTTCATTTTTACGTCCCTGCGTGGCCTTGTTATCTCTGCCCCGTGCGCCTCCACTGGGCACCCCTTATTCCCAGGCAGTATAATAGATTACAGTGTGCTGTCGCGTTATGCCGCTGGCAAGCCTAAATGTTACTTTTCCCGCACCTCTTGGCGGGCTATTAAAAACCTGAAAAAGAGCTTTTAAAACATGGCAGTACTCGAGATCCTGGAGTTCCCCGATCCCCGGCTTCGCACAGTCGCAGCACCGGTCAACTCGGTAACCGACAAGCACCGACAATTACTAGACGATATGCTCGAAACGATGTACGCCGCTCCCGGCATCGGCCTGGCTGCAACTCAAGTCAATGTGCATGAGCGCATACTGGTGATCGACCTATCCGAGAAACAGAACGACCCGCTGGTGTTTATTAATCCAGAAGTAGAGATTCTAGACAAGGAACTGGGCGAATATGATGAAGGTTGCCTTTCTGTTCCCGGATATTATGAAACGGTAAACCGACCACAGCGCATTGCAGTAAAGGCGCTTGGACGAGACGGAAAGCCCTTCTCAAGCGAAATAGAAGGCCTTCTGGCTATTTGCCTGCAGCATGAAATTGACCACCTGGATGGCAAATTGTTTGTAGATTATCTGTCGCCCCTGAAGCGCAATCGCATCCGTAAAAAGCTGGAAAAAGACCAGCGGCGGCGAGTCTGAGGAGTGTCTTCTCTGAAACTGATTTTTGCCGGAACACCCGACTTCTCGGCCATACATTTAGCCGCTCTCATTGAAAGTGAGCACCAACTTATCGCTGTGTATACGCAACCCGACAGGCCCGCTGGCAGAGGTAAGAAGCTGCAGGCCAGCCCGGTAAAAAAACTGGCCCTGGAACAGGGTATTCCGGTCTACCAGCCGCAGAGCCTGCGTGATCCGCAAGAGCAGGCTTGCCTGGCTGCACTGGGCGCTGACGTTATGGTCGTCGTTGCCTATGGCTTAATTCTGCCAGCCGAAGTTTTAAGCGCCCCCGCATTCGGCTGCCTTAATGTTCACGCTTCCCTGCTGCCTCGCTGGCGCGGAGCAGCGCCAATACAGCGAGCCATCGAAGCAGGGGACAACACCTCCGGTACCACTATCATGCAAATGGACGTAGGCCTGGATACCGGCGATATGCTGGCCACGGCAAACTGCGAAATCGGCCCCGAAACAACAGCAGCAGCACTACACGATAAGCTAGCCTCACAGGGTGCGCCGCTACTGGTTAAGGTGCTGTCAGACCTGGAGCGCTATCAGGCCAATGCCACTGCTCAAAATGATGAGAACGCCAATTACGCCAGTAAAATCCTCAAAGGAGAAGCAGAGCTGGACTGGACACAAGCAGCTACAACGCTGGATCGCGCTATCCGAGCTTTCAACCCCTTTCCTGTGTGTTTCACTCACCTGCAAGGCCAGCGGATAAAAGTATGGCAGGCCCAAGCCGCCGGCAACGCGCCTTTAACAGAAGCTGCAGGTACCATTTTACGCGCTGACCGAAATGGCATCCTGGTCAACTGTGGCGAGGGTCAGCTCAATATCCAGCGCCTGCAATTGCCAGGAGGCAAGCCACTGACTGCAGATCAAGTGCTCAATGGCAGTAGCGATCTGTTTACCCCAGGTGCCAGCTTCACGCTAGCTGGACAGGCCCACTGATGGCGCTTGACACCCGCGCCGCAGCCGCTCGAATAGTGGGCGATGTGCTTTCAGGCAAGTCACTAAACCAGACACTGCCTCCGACACTGGAAAAGGTAGCGCCGCGCGACAAAGGGCTTCTACAACAGCTCTGTTACGGCACTCTGCGCCAGGCACCTCGGCTTGAGGCACTACTAAACCAGCTGCTGGACAAACCGCTACGGGAAAAAGACAGGGATATACACGGCCTTTTACTTTGCGGTCTTTACCAACTTGAGGACACCCGCATACCTGACCACGCTGCCGTATCCGCGACCGTTGCAGCGACCAAGGCACTTAAAAAGCCCTGGGCCAAGGGCTTATCCAACGCGGTATTACGCCGCTTTCTGCGCGAGCGAGATTCCCTGCTGACCAAACTCCCAGAGGCTGCCAGGCACGCACACCCCCAGTGGCTATTCGACATCATAAATGAGCAATGGCCGGAGCAGGCCAACGCGATTATTGACGCCAACAATGCCCAGCCTCCGATGACCCTGCGTATTAACGCCAGGCGAGGCAATCGAGCGGACTATTTGCTCCGGCTCAATGCAGCTGGCATCGCTGCCAAAGAAGGTGATTTGTCACCACAGGCCATTTATCTTGAATCGGCCAGGGACGTCCTGGAACTGCCTGGCTTTGAAACAGGCGACGCGAGCGTTCAGGATGAGGCCGCACAAATGGCGGCATTGTTGCTCGCCGCTCAGCCCGGGGAGCGAGTACTGGATGCCTGTGCCGCGCCCGGTGGCAAGAGCTGCCATATACTGGAATTACAGCCCGCACTCGGCGAGCTGACAGCGATGGACCTGGACCCCCAGCGTCTGGAGCGAGTGCAGCAAAACCTGGAGCGTTTAGGGCTTCAGGCTTCGGTAATTGCAGGCGACGGCGCCAATCCTCCCCCGGTTCTGGCCGCGCAAAGCTTTGACAAGGTCCTGGTGGACGCCCCCTGCAGCGCCAGCGGCGTTATTCGCAGACACCCGGACGTAAAATCCCTGCGTCGGCAGAACGACATTGCTTCGCTGGGCGCGCAGCAAACAGCCATTCTGCAGGGACTATGGCCGCTGCTAAAACCCGGTGGTCGCCTGCTATATGCCACCTGTTCCATCCTCGATGGCGAAAACAACAGCGTGGTTAACAGCTTCCTCAAAGCAACCGACGATGCCATTTTGGTGCAACCAGAGCTAACCTGGGGAGTGACAGCCGGCGTTGGCCGTCAGTTGCTCCCTAATATTAGCGGGCCGGACGGCTTATTCTACGCCCTGATCGAAAAACGCCGGTTACTCTAGCAAGACTACAATTGTGCACAATTTCGCTGAGCCCGCCCTTACATTATGGCGGGCTTTTCTTTATTGTTTCCAGACATTTAGCTGAATCCGCAAGCTATGAAAATCATAATTTTAGGCGCCGGCCAGGTAGGCGGCACCCTCGCAGAACACCTGGCCAACGAGCAGAATGACATCACCGTTGTCGACACCGACAGCGCAAAGCTCCGTGCACTGCAGGACAAGCTGGACATCGGTATCGTCACCGGCGGCGCATCGCACCCCAATAGTCTCTATAAAGCCGGTGCAGAAGACGCGGACATGCTGATCGCGGTGACCAACTCCGATGAAATCAACATGATGGCATGCCAGGTTGCCCATACCCTGTTTAATACGCCTACCAAGATCTCTCGTGTACGGTCGCCCAACTATCTATCGCACCAGGAACAGTTATTTAACAGAGACCATATTCCGGTAGACGTCATCATTGGCCCAGAACAGTTGGTCACCAAAAACATTCGTCAATTAATTGCTAACCCCGGAGCGCTGCAGGTATTGGACTTCGCCGACGGCAAAGTCCAGCTAGTGGCCGTAAAGGCATATCACGGCGGCCCCATCGTTGGTCAGGAATTACAGGAAATTCGCACTCACATGCCCAAGGTAGACACACGAGTCGCGGCTATTTTCCGCCAGGATCGCGCCATCTTGCCCGAGGGCAGCACAGTCGTTGAGGCGGACGATGAAGTCTTCTTTATCGCGGCAAGAGAAAATATTCGAGCAGTTATGTCAGAGCTGCGCAAAGTCGACAAGCCCTACAAACGAGTAATGATTGCCGGCGGTGGTAACATCGGGGCGACTCTGGCGCTCTCTATAGAAAATAAATACCAGGTCAAAGTCATCGAGCAATCCTATGAACGATGCAGGGTGCTGTCCGAGCGGCTGGCTCACACCATCGTGCTCAACGGAAGCGCCGCAGAACCACAGCTTCTTGCCCAGGAGAATATCGAAGCCAACGATGTTTTCTGCGCCCTGACCAACAACGACGAATCCAACATTATGATGTCCATGCTCGCCAAGCGGATGGGCGCCAAAAAAGTGATTACGCTAATCACTAATCCCGCCTACGCTGAACTGGTTGGCGACGAAATTGATATCGCGATTTCGCCGCAACAGATCACCATTGGCAGCCTGCTGACCCACGTGCGCAGAGGTGATATCAGCAATGTACACTCGCTGCGGCGAGGCGCGGCAGAAGCCATTGAAGTCACTGCTCACGGCGATACCTATTCCTCAAAAGTCGTGGGACGCAGACTGGATGAGATTCAACTGCCTGAGGGCGTCACCATTGGTGCAATTGTCAGGGGTGAGGAGGTGTTAATCGCCCACAGCCATGTCGTCGTGGAAACAGACGATCACGTTATCCTGTTCCTGGTCGACAGACGCAAGATTAACGCTGTAGAAAAACTGTTCGCCGTGGGCTTCGGTTTCTTCTAGCCCATGCATATTTCCGTCTCTCTGCGCATACTCGGCATTTTGTTAATGCTGTTCTCCAGTACCATGCTGGTGCCACTGGTAATGGCACTAATTGCAGATGACAGCACCGCTGATGGCTTCCTCTCTGCCCTGGCAATAACCTTCTTTGCCGGGCTCATTATCTGGGTGCCGGTGATGAATGCTCGACACGAGCTTCGCATCCGCGACGGTTTTCTCATTACCTCCTTGTTCTGGACGGTACTGGGCCTCTTCGGTGCGCTACCTTTTGCTCTTTCCGATAGCCTGGACCTAACTCCGATAGAAGCGATCTTTGAATCCATTTCCGGACTCACAACAACTGGCGCGACCGTCATCGTTGGGCTCGACAGCCTGCCCAAATCAATTCTGCTCTATCGGCAACTGCTGCAGTGGATGGGCGGCATCGGCATCATTGTCGTTGCTGTCGCAGTGCTGCCCATGCTCGGCATTGGCGGCATGCAGCTTTATAAGGCAGAAACTCCCGGGCCTTCAAAGGACAGCAAACTCACTCCCCGGATCACCGAAACCGCCAAAGCATTAGCCATGGTTTACGTGGGGCTGACAGTCATCTGCGCTATCGCGTTCTGGCTTGCAGGTATGACCACTTTTGATGCCATCGCCCATGCCCTATCAACCGTCGCCATCGGTGGCTTTTCTACTCACGATGCCAGCATGGGCTATTTTCAAAGCAACACCGTATTGCTCATATGTACGCTCTTTATGTATATTTCAGCGATCAATTTCGGACTGCATTTCATTTTCTGGCGGCGCATCAGCATCGCTCCCTACCGCAAAGACTCGGAAACCCGCTTTTTCTCCAGCGTGCTGCTAATTTGTGTGACCATTACTTGTGTCTACCTGATTATCAGCAAGACTTTGCAGCCCTCAGACAGTCTGGTACACGGCATATTCCAGGCGGTCTCTATTACCACCACCACCGGATTTGCTACTAAGGATTTTGCCCAGTGGCCCTCCTTTTTACCGGTCATGTTGCTAATGTTTTCATTTATGGGAGGCTGCGTTGGTTCCACCGGCGGTGGCATGAAAGCCATGCGCCTGATGCTGATTTACAAGCAGGGTGTGCGGGAGCTGAAGCAGTTAGTGCACCCACAGGCCATTATCCCCTTGAAAGTAGGACGCCGCAGAGTTGAAGCCTCAGTGGTGAGCGCGGTGTGGAGCTTCTTCGCGGTCTATACCACCTGCTTTATCATTATCATGTTGCTGCTAATGGCTACCGGGCTGGACTTTACCACTGCGTTTTCGGCGGTAGCGGCATCCATCAACAATCTTGGGCCTGGTCTGGGAGAGGTTTCATCAAATTATGCCAGCATCAGCGATACCGCCAAGGGCATTCTCTGCTTCACCATGCTGCTGGGACGGCTGGAAGTATTTACTTTGTTAGTGTTATTTACACCCATGTTCTGGCGGATCTAGGCGCGACTCTTCTTGATCATTTCATACGCTGCCTGAATTTCCTGGGAACGCTCAGTCGCCAGTTTGATCATATCCTCTGGAACACCCTTGGCAATCAACTTATCCGGATGGTTTTCACTCATCAGCTTGCGATAAGCCCGTTTGAGCGCTTTGTCATCCACATCAGATGCAATACCCAGCGCCTCGTAGGCATCTTCGAGACTGGTTCCCGGCTGGGCGCCATAACCCGAGGAGCCATGAAAATGACCCTGGGCCTGGGCCATGCGCAACATTTGCTCCAGTTGCGCTGGACTGAAGCTGAGCAAGGTCGCTATCCGTTGCAGTACATTGTGTTCAACTTGCTCGATCTTGTGATCGGCCAACGCCAGTGAAATCAGGAAGAACAACAAGGTTTGACACAACTGGCGCTGGCCCCGGCAGGTCTCCATAAAAGACGATACCGTGGGTTCTAGCTGGAAATCCTGCGCGGAGCCCTGTTGAAATAGATTAATAGCACGCTTGCGTTGCTGCGCATCGAGCCCCATCTGCGAAATGATTGACTCAGTCTGGTCAATCTCCTGTTGGGAAATACGGCCATCGGCTTTAGCCAAATACCCCGACAACAGGAACGTTGTTTCAAAAAAACTGTTCTTAATGCGGGCGATATTCTGCGGGGACGCAAACTTGAGGGTCTGCATCAGACCGTTATCGAAAAGGTGTCCGACAAAAATTCCCAGAATCAGACCGATTGGGCCCAGAACCATAAGGCCAATCACACCGCCGATAATTTTTCCGTAGTACATAGCGTTCCATTGGCAGCCCTGAGGCGCCGTTTAGTTCAAGAAGGCGGGGCCACGCCAGTTACAGATCGTCGTAAACGCCAGGACCCTGCTTGGGACGCACTCTGAAGCGCTTGTATTCCCACTGGTATTGTTCAGGACTAAGGCGCACACAGGCCTCAACTCCACGGTTCATCGCTGCCAGCGATATTCCGGTGTCGGCGTCGTAGATACCATCCTCAGCCGCGAAATAGCGCAGTGCAAAGCCACCGTCCACTCGCTCTGCTGACCCAAAAACGGCAAGCGCGCCCGTGCGACGGATCATGTTGCTCGCCAGGGTCGGGGTGAAGCACTGATTGCCCATAAAAGACACGTTCTCGCCAGAGTTAACATCCGCAGGCGCCTGGTCGGGCAATATACCGGAGACACCGCCGGCCTTGACGCTTCTCACCAGTTTCGCCAGCCCCCGGCTATCAGTGGGAACCAGAGTGGCGCCAGTGCGTTGCCGAGCCGCTACGATCATCGGACCCAGCGCTTGTAACTTGGGCGGCTCATAAAGGCACACGGTTTTACCCAGTGTTCCCAGATGCAAGCCAAGCACTTCCCAATTGCCAAAGTGGGGTGCCAGAATAATAACGCCTCTCCCCTGGGCCTGGGCCGCGCTGATAAGCTCGCAGCCCTCCACCGACTTTATCAAATCGCGGACGTGGTCCCAGGGTCTAATCCATAAATGCCCCAGCTCTGAAACTAATTCGCCAGTGGCACACAAACTGCGACGAGCAAGTTTGGCCTGCTCCTGCACTCCCAGCGTTGGATAAGCCAATTCAATATTACGTTTGGTCACTTTGACGCTACGACCTCCAAGGGGCCAGTACAAACGTACAATACCTCTGCCCATCGCTCGCGCCCAGGACAGGGGCAGCAGGGCACATAAGTGCAGATAGAGCTTGATAACCGCTACTTTGAGGCCATCCATGAGTGAAATTCACAATCGACTAAAGCGCGTATTATGCCGACAAAAGAGCCTGTATAATAGCCGCCCTTTGCAGTGACCTCACAGGCATTCCGGTGGCAGAAAACCAAAACAAACTACTTACATTTCAGGAGCTTATCCTGAAGCTGCAACAGTTCTGGGCAGATCAGGGCTGTGTGGTTCTTCAGCCGCTTGACATGGAGGTTGGCGCAGGCACCTTCCATCCCGCGACCTTTCTTCGTGCCATTGGCCCGGAAAACTGGAATGCGGCCTATGTTCAGCCCAGTCGCAGACCAACGGATGGGCGCTATGGGGAGAACCCCAACCGCCTGCAGCACTATTACCAGTTTCAGGTGGCAATGAAGCCTTCCCCTGCGAATTTCCAGGAGCTTTATTTACAATCACTGACAGCGCTGGGTGTGGATACCAACGTCCACGACGTGCGCTTTGTCGAAGATAACTGGGAGTCTCCAACACTGGGAGCCTGGGGTTTAGGCTGGGAAGTCTGGCTCAACGGAATGGAGGTCACGCAGTTTACCTATTTCCAGCAAGCTGGCGGTTTGGAGTGCTACCCCGTTACAGGTGAGATCACCTATGGTCTCGAGCGCATTGCCATGTACCTGCAAGGCGTCGACAGTATCTACGATCTGGTATGGGCAGACGGCCCAGCTGGTCGTGTCACCTACGGCGACGTGTTTCACCAAAACGAAGTCGAAATGTCTCGCTACAACTTTGAAGAAGCCGATGTTGAGCAGCTTTTTGGCTTCTTTGACCACTGCGAAAAAGAAGCCTTACGACTGGTGGATAAAAACTTGCCACTGCCCGCTTATGAAATGGTGATGAAAGCGTCTCACGCATTTAACCTGCTGGACGCCAGGCACGCTATCTCCGTTACCGAGCGCCAACGATTCATTCTCCGCGTGCGCACGCTTGCGCGGGCAGTCGCTCAGGCCTATTTCAACGCTCGCGCCGCGCTGGGTTTCCCCTTGGCGGAAGAGGGTATCCGCAAGGAAGTACTGGAGCGAATTCAGGCGGAGGAGCAATCATGAGCAATGAAACTCTGCTGATAGAGCTGGGCACAGAAGAGCTTCCCCCCAAGGCATTAAAATCGCTGGGCCTGGCCTTTCGAGATGGCATCACCGCCGGCCTGGAGCAGCGCGAACTGGGCTTTGGAGAGGTCAGCTGGTTTGCGTCTCCTCGCCGTCTCGCTGTACAAATTGCACAGGTGCAAACACAGGGTGAAGATAAAGATATCGAGGTGCTTGGCCCCCCGATCGATCGAGCCAGGGACAGTGAAGGCAACTGGACACCTGCCGCTTCAGGCTTCGCCAAAAAACAAGGCGTTGCAGCACAAGACCTGCAGGAAATTGAAACACCGAAAGGCACCAGGCTAGGACTGAAAAAGACCGAGGCAGGCTTGCACACCAGTGACTGCCTCAATGACATCATTGTTGAAACCATCGCCGGTTTGCCTATTCCAAAGCGCATGCGCTGGGGTGCCAGCCGAGTCGAATTTGTTCGCCCGGTGCAATGGTTGATTGCCATGCTCGGAGAAAAGTTTGATCACGGCAAGATTCTGGGCATCCCCACAGGCAATACCACTCGCGGACATCGCTTCCATTCAAGCGGCGATATCTTGCTGGAAAAGGCTGACGACTACGAAGAAGCGTTGGCCAATGCCCACGTTGTTGCCAACTTTGACAAGCGTCAGGCCATGATTCGCGAGCAAGTGGAAACAGAGGCAAGTGCGGTGAATGCTACCGCCGTGATCGACCCAGATCTTTTAGACGAAGTCACGGGACTGGTCGAATGGCCTGTCGCTCTCACCGGTTCCTTCGAAGAGCGCTTCCTGGAGGTGCCTGCTGAAGCGCTGATTTCTTCCATGAAAGAGCACCAGAAATATTTCCACCTGGTTGATGCTAATGGTGAATTGAAACCTAATTTTATTACCCTGGCTAACATTGAAAGCAAAGATCCTGTGCAGGTCATTGCGGGCAATGAGCGAGTCATCCGTCCGCGACTTGCAGATGCCGCTTTTTTCTTTGAGACCGACAAGAAAACACCGCTGGCAAAACGTGCCGCTAAACTGGAAACCGTCATCTTCCAGCAAAAGCTTGGCACTCTGGCGGACAAAGCCCGTCGTGTACAAAAGCTTGCGGGCAGCCTGGCACGCATGATCGGTGCGGACGCTGACAAAGCTGAGCGTTCAGCGCTGCTGGCAAAAGCCGACCTGGTTACCGATATGGTGCAGGAATTCTCTGATATGCAGGGAGTGGCAGGGTCTTATTATGCCTTGCACGACGGCGAGGACGCTGAGGTCGCGGCAGCAATCGCCCAACAATACTGGCCCAAATTTGCCGGCGACCGCCTGCCTGAAAGCAATACTGCGTGTGCCCTGGGCCTGGCTGATAGGCTGGACACCCTGGTCGGCATATTCGGTATTGGCCAGCCACCTACTGGTTCCAAAGACCCATTCGCCCTGCGCCGCGCTTCTCTTGCAGTGCTGCGAATCATAGTGGAGAAAAAGCTGGACCTGGATCTTAGGGATTGCCTCGAACTTGCCACACAACAATACCCCCAGGATCTCCTTGCAGAAGGAACAACGGATCAAGTCTTTGACTACATGATTGAACGCTTCCGCGCCTGGTACGAGGAAGAAGACATTCCGGTTGAAGTCTTTCGCGCAGTCTCTGCACGTCGCATCAGCCAACCCCTGGATATTCAGCAACGCGTATTGGCCGTCAACGCCTTCTCGCAACTGCCAGAAGCCTCTGCCCTGGCCGCGGCAAACAAACGCGTTTCGAATATTCTCGGCAAGCTGAGTCATGACCACAGTTTTGGTGAAGTTCGCGTAAACTTGCTTCAAGAGGCAGCAGAAAAGGAGCTGACGGAAAACCTAAGCGCTTTATCTGCCATCGCTTCTGGTCACCTTGAAAAAGGCGAGTACAGCGCGGCATTGGCAAGTCTCGCCGGCCTGAGAGCACCCGTAGATCGCTTTTTCGACGAGGTCATGGTGAACGCCGAAGATGAGGCCCTGCGCAACAATCGACTTAACCTGTTGAAAGCACTGCGCGACCAATTCTTGGAAGTAGCCGACATTTCGCAGCTGGTTGTAGGCAAGTAAGCATGCCCCTGCTGATCCTGGATCGCGACGGAGTTATTAACCAGGATTCGGATGACTACATCCGCTCGCTCGATGACTGGAAGCCTATACCCGGCAGTATAGAAGCCATTGCGACGCTATCGAAGGCAGGCTATCAGGTGGCCATTGCTACCAATCAATCCGGGCTAAGCAGGGGCTTTTTTGGCCTGGAAGAGCTTGAAGCTATTCATAATCATCTGTGCTCGCTGGTAGAAGAGCAGGGTGGCGAGATCGCCGGTATTTTCTACTGCCCCCACCTGCCTGATGATGGCTGCGACTGTCGTAAGCCCGCAACCGGTTTGCTGCGTGCAATTGAGACGGAATTAAGTGAGCCGGTGGCAGAACGCTACTTTATTGGCGACAGCTTCAAAGACTTGCAGGCTGGCCGGGCCATGGGCTGCAAGCCCGTGCTGGTGCTCACCGGCAAGGGAGAAAAAACCCGGTTACAACTGGAGTCTTCCAATAACGACCTGGTCGATTCAAGCAGCATACCTATCTACGCTGACCTGGCGGCTGCCAGTCGCGACATCCTCTCCTGCTACCTGTCTTAAAAAGCGACACGCCCTCAACTCGCGGTACAATAAATCCGCTTATCGTTGCGCCTTTGTTTTAAACTGGGCCCATTCTTGTGGGGCAGAGCATGACAGAAATCGAAATACAACAGCTAGTTATTGCCGGTTCAATCGCTTTCGGTGGCATAGCCCTGGGCTTGCTCATTGGCGTTATCAGGGGGCAGGGCATAGCTGAGCGACTGCGCCTCCAAATGACTGCATCCAATGAAGAACTGCAACTCGAACTGGAGAGCGCCACTCGCGTTATTCCTGGCCTGGAAGTCGAGCGAAACCAGTTACAAGAACGCTTACAGGAAGGTCGAATCGCGTTATCCAAGCTGGAAAACGATCTGGACAGCCACGGCCGGCGCTACCAGGCCCTACAAAATGAACATACTCGCCTACACACCCAGCAGGAAGAAAGAGAGGAACAACACCAGAGCCAAATGACGTTGTTGAAAGAAGCCAGGGACAATCTCAAGCAGGAATTCGAGTTATTGGCCAACCGCATATTCGAGGACAAGGGTAAAAGCTTTACCTCCACTAATAAGGAATCGCTGGAATCTCTACTCAAGCCCTTCAGGGAGCAAATTAGTGGTTTTCAGTCGCGCATCAACGAAGTACACACAGAAGCGGTAAAGGGCAATACTGCCCTGGAAGCAGAAATCAAAAAGGTCTTTGAAATTGGTCTTGAGATGAACTCCCAGGCCACCAACCTGGCGACCGCTCTCAAAGGCGATAAAAAAACCACCGGCAACTGGGGCGAGGCCCAACTGGAAAGAACGCTTGAGTTGGCCGGCCTGCTGCCTGGCGATCATTATGAGGCCCAGGCCAGCTTCACCGATGCGCAAGGCAAGCGGCGGCTGCCCGATTTCATCATCAAACTACCCGAGAAGAAGTGTCTGGTAATCGACAGCAAAGTCTCGTTAGTAGATTACGACCGAGCCATTTCCGCAGCAACAGAAGAGGAACAGAGTGAGGCGCTAAGATCGCATGCGCAAGCGGTTCGCAATCACATTGATGACCTGTCCTCCAAAGACTATTCCAATCTGTCCGGCGTAGACAGCCCGGATTTTGTACTCATGTTCATGCCCATTGAGCCTGCCTATATCGAGGCCATGAAATACAACAAGGATTTGTTCAACTACGGCTATCAACGGCAGGTAGTGATGGTTTCACACACGACGCTGATGCCTATTTTGCGCACAGTGGCGAACCTGTGGATGATCGACCAGAGTAACCGTGAAGCCAGGGAGATAAGTACACGCGCCGGCGAAATTTACAACCAGGTGTGTCTTGTCGCTGAGCGACTACACAAGCTCGGTAATACCCTTAAGTCTGCCAACAACCACTATAACCAGACAGTAAAGGGCCTGGCGGGACAACAAGGTCTGGTGGGGAAGGTAGAGCGCTTTCGGCAGCTTTCCAGCAACGCAAGTAAAAGCCTGACTGAACTAGAGCCCATCCACGCTGACATTGAACTAGAGCGATTGGAAGCCGTGGAATTGACTCAGGACGATGCTGAAGAAGGTGAAGGGGCACTGCCTTCGAAGGCAGCGCCCCAGAGTGACCCCCACCAGGGGTTGCAGGGGTCAGGAAACTCCTAGTTGATTGAAGCGACTGAGTCACTGCTGATCTCGGTCATCGCTTATGCTATCGCTCGGTTCCGGCTTGCCTTGTGCTGGTGTTGGGGAGAACGATAGGAAAAAAATCAGAAAGAAAAAATAGCGTTTCGTTGAGCGGCGACCTGCTGCAGCCGAATGGATGCTTGTGTGCGGTAAAGCGTGTTTGTAAATGAAGAATAACAGCGCAAATCGCGCATGACGCATTGGCAGAGTCGGACGCGTTAAATATTCAACTCGCAGAGAGAGCTATTAATAACGCAAAGACGGTTACCAGTTCTCGCCGAAAGGCCTTAAGTCAATCTCTGACGTCCAGCAATTTTCGGGCTGTTGGTCCAGGTGCCAGATCGTCTGTGCAATATCATCAGGCTTGATAAAAAACTCATCCGGTTTATCTTTTCGCAAATTTCTCGCAAAGGGTCCGTCGACGGCACCATCAATCACCAGGTAAGCCGCGTGTACGTGCTTGGGGCCCAATTCTCGCGCCATGGATTGAGTCAGACTGCGCGCGGCACTCTTTGAAGGGGCAAAGCCAGCAAATTTGGCGCCGCCGCGAGTTGCTGCAGTATTGCCGGTGACTAAAATAGAGCCCGCTTCACGCTCTATCATGCCCGGTGCTACGGCCCTCGCGCAGTAGAGCAGCCCCATAGTGTTCACTTCGAAGTTCTTTGATAAGTCCTTGGGCCTCATCTCTAAAAAACTACCAAAGCTACCGCGCGCTGCGTTGTATATCAGCGTATCAACCCGGCCAAATTCTTTGGCTATTTTTCCGAAGGTCACTGTAACGGCTTCTTCATCGGTGACATCAGCAATCAGCGAAAGGCTGGTACCTGGCAAAGTAGCGGCCAGTTCATTCAGGTAATCGGGAGACCTTGCAATCATTGCCACCTTGTAGCCTCGCTCACAATAAAGTCTGCAGCAAGCGGCACCTATGCCGGGTCCTACCCCTACCACAACACAGGTTTTTTCTGCCATAGTCACCGCCATTTATTTATTACTGCTGATAAGTATTGCGCTTAATTGTTTCACCAATATTTTCTACAGCAAAGGTCCAAAAATAAATACCTTGCGTCATCATCCTGACCAAAGC
The DNA here is from genome assembly GCF_026262685.1 of Candidatus Seongchinamella marina. Classification (NCBI taxonomy): domain Bacteria; kingdom Pseudomonadati; phylum Pseudomonadota; class Gammaproteobacteria; order Cellvibrionales; family Halieaceae; genus Seongchinamella; species Candidatus Seongchinamella marina. The sequence continues at coordinate 107,254 of NZ_SHNP01000003.1, read as the reverse complement.
GAAGCTAACTATCCGCGCCGCGATGCCTAGAGTTTGTAACCGGAATTGACGGCAATGGACTTCCAGCATAGAGAAAACTCGTCGTTTTTTCTTCGCCTGATGAAACGGTTCAATGCCAAGGAAACCAAGAGGGAGTTGGGACACCTTGCGCTATAACTAAGCTAGAAGGCGCTGCACCATAGGGGGCGACGAGTCGCCGCCCCCTGTGCGCAAGATGATTTTAATTGGTACCCGGGTTTTTCTGCAGCGCCTCCAGTACCTTGTTCAAGTTGAAACTACCGGCCTCCTGGCGTGGTGGGAACTTCTTGTAAGTAGCAAGGTGTTCCGCAACGTAGTTCACTGCAGGCAGAACCAGATAGGCCCTGTCAAAACGCCACATGGGGTAGGGTGCTGCCTCATGCTCGGCTCTTTCAAAGGGGTCGCCGCGCATATCGATCAGCTTGGGCAGTCGCAATGTCACGAAGGGCTCTTGCCACACATCGAAACCGTGGGCGCGTTGCTCCATGAATACCATTTTCCAGCGATCATAACGGAGGTTGGCAAGCTGGCCATCGTCTGTCCAGTAGAAAAATTCCTTGCGCGGGCCTTCATCGACGTCGCCACGGAAATAAGGTCCAAGGTCGTAACCGTCAAGATGCACCTTGTAGTTTCGGCCGATCGCCCTGTGGCCTTTAAGCAGCTTTTCTTTAATGTCGGGCTCTCCGACCGCACTCATAATAGTGGGCAGCATGTCCTCATGCGAAAAAACGTCGTTGTAGACAGTGCCGGGTTTGATCACGCCGGGCCATTTGATCATGGTGGGTACGCGATAACCACCGTCCCAGTTGGAGTTCTTCTCATTTCTGAAAGGCGTCATGCCTCCATCAGGCCAGGTGAAAATTTCCGCGCCGTTGTCTGTTGAGTACATGACAATCGTGTTTTCTTCCAAGCCCAATGAATCTAACTTGGCAAGTATTTGACCAACATGCTTATCGTGCTCAGCCATGCCGTCTGCATAAACACCCAACCCGGTTACGCCATCAGATTCTGGCTTAAGATGCGTATTGACGTGCATACGTGTGGAGTTCCACCACAGGAAAAAAGGTTTTTCAGCCTTGGCGGCACGCTCCATAAAAGCAAGGGCGCCAGCAGTGACCTCTTCGTCGACGGTTTCCATCCGCTTTTTAGTCAGCGGGCCAGTGTCCTCGATTTTCCCATCGGCGCTAGACTTGATGACACCGCGTGGACCAAACTTCTCGGCGAAGGCCGCGCTCTTGGGATAGTCAGCACTCTCTGGCTCTTCTTCTGCATTCAGGTGGTACAAGTTGCCAAAAAACTCGTCAAAGCCATGATTGGTCGGCAAGTGTTCGTCGAGATCACCCAGATGATTTTTGCCGTACTGGGCTGTCATATAGCCGTGGTTCTTGAGCAAGGCCGCTACGGTAGGATCTTTCTCTGATAGTCCCTCCTTGGCGCCCGGCAATCCAACTTTCAGCAGCCCCGTGCGAAAAGGGCTTTGTCCGGTCACAAACGCGGCGCGACCGGCTGTGCAGCTTTGCTGTCCATACCAATCAGTAAACAGGGCGCCCTCGGAGGCGATGCTATCGATGTTGGGGGTTTTATAGCCCATCATGCCACGATTGTAGGCACTGGTATTGAACCACCCGACATCGTCACCCCAAATAATCAGTATATTGGGCTTTTCCTGGTCCTGCGCCTGGACGAAGCTGGATGCGAATAAGCTTAGCAGCAGGGTCAGCCCAAAACGTCGCAATAGGTTTGATCGGGTCCGTTTGTCATTCAACAAAGTCAGTAATCCTGAGGTCATTCTTGAATCTCCTTTTATTTTTCTTGCAGGCGTATCTGGCTTTTGCCGCCTGGTCAGACTTAATTTTTTTGTCCCCGTCACTGGGCTCCATCGAGAGGTGCAAACTTCCGCGACCGAGGAATTGAAACCCATGCTAGATTCTATTGCAAACCATAGCATTAAGAATTAATACAATGACCGAATACCCACTAAGTGTCAGCACATAATGTGACTTTAACCCGGGTCGAATTGAGATTGGGTATCCCGGAAAAAGGGTCGATTGCGGCATTATCCACCAGCTGATTGACGTTGACGCCGAAACAAAGGGGTTCTTCCTTATCCACCGGGGAGAACACCCGCGAGCCCCAGCCGTGTTGGATGCAAACAACACCCGGCGCTACGCGGTCGCTGATGCGCGCCTTAATAGAAAGACTACCAACCGCTGACGTGACCTCGATTTTGGCACCTTCCTTTATTCCCAGGGAATGCGCATCTGCCGGATTAACCTCGCAATCATTGCCCTGCTCCCGCTTTTGCATATTGGGCAGTTCCATCAACCAGGAATTCATCATATTCAGGGTTCGCTTACCGATCAGGGTGAAGGGATATTCAGTGCCAGGTTGATTGCTTTTATCCAACAAACGCTGCAACTCCGTACAGAACTGTTCTGGCCCGATTTGGATCGCCTTGCCTCGCATCTGCGCCTGAAGCTGGCCGTAGGCGCGGTCACGATATTGCAAACCGTGGGGTGAATTTTGCAATTGTCGCCAGCTGAAGGTCTTGGCACCTTTTAACATCAGCCGTTCCAGCAATCCGGGGGAAAAGGCCCACTGCGGTTTTCTGAACAGGCGTGCCAGTACGCGACTGATGCGAATCATCGTATTGGCGCCCTTTTTACCCATAAACGGCACCTTCATTGCCAACGCCAGGTCCACAAAAAACCTCCACTCCGGCTGGATTAACCCAGGCGGTTTGACAGCCTGCGCAGAATACTGGGCAAAGGGCTGGTCCATGCCGCCCGCCAAATTAAATAATAATTCTTCGCGCTCCAGCCAGTGGACACCGGGAATCAACCAGTCTGCGTGACGATGGCTTTCCCGTTGTACCAGGTCGACGACGACCAACATATCCAACTCGGCCAGGGCGCTGTCTAATACCTGACCATTGGGGCCCGACACCACCGGATTGCCACTTTGAATCACCATGGCTTTTACCTGGGACGGTCCCGGGGTGTAGATTTCATCCGGCAGCTCCGCCAGGGAGCGATTGCCCATAACCGTGGGCTGGCCCCGCACCCGACTGGCTGTTTCCGGCTGGTTGTCGGTGGCTGCAAACTCCGTCATGTTGATATAGCCGGTATCGAAGCGTCGCCCTCCCGGTTTGTCCAGATGGCCGGTGACGATGTCGAGCACCAACCCCAACCAATGGCCAAGAGTACCTGTGGTATGCATGGATACGCCGGTCTGGGTGAGACACATGGCGCCCGCGGCTTGCGCGTAATCTCTGGCAACTTGCCGGATGTCCTCAGCATCGATACCGCAACGACCGGATAAGCTAGCCTGATCCGCAGCCAGCGCAATTTCTCTGATCGACCCGAGCTGCGCGGCGGGCAGGGCCGCGCAGGCGGCCGAGTCCACCAGATCCTCGCCAAACACAGTATGTAATAAGCCCAGAATAAAAGCCCAGTCAGTGCCAGGCTTTATAGACAGATGGGTATCGGCCTGTTGTGCGCTGCGTGTCCTGCGTGGGTCAACCACGACCAGTTTGGCGCCTTTAGACTGTCTTTCCCGCGCCCGCACCCAGCCATCGCTGGCATTGCCCAACCAACTAAATTTACTCTCCGCCGGGTTCATGCCAATCATCAGCAAGTAATCGCAACGATCAATATCTGGATTGAACGGGACATAAGGTAAATCAAACAGGGCGTTGGATACGACATGATTGTTATTCTGGTCGATGGAGCCCACGTTATACCGATTGCGGGTGCCAATGGCGTCCACCCATCCCAGCGAGAACATAACCCCCGAGGTAAAACCCAGTGGGTTGCCGTGGTAGTAGCCAATACTGTCAGCGCCGTGAACCGCTATCAGCTCGTTGAATCGTCCGGCAATAACGCCAATGGCCTCCTCGTAAGTCGTCTCTACAAAAGAGTCCCCTACCCTTTTCATGGGCGCCTTGATGCGCCGGGGGTGCTCTACTAATTCATGGGCGGTTAGGCCTTTGGAGCAGATATCGCGCCAGGTCTGGGGGTTTTCTTTGTCGGCTACGATCTTTTCAACTTTATTGTTCTGAACCTGCACCGCCAGGCCGCAGGCTGCTTCGCAATAGCGACAGGTGGTATAAACCGTATTCATTCTGCCATTTCCTTAAAGGATGGGGCAGTCAACTTAAATAACTCCCAGCCGCCCTGTTCCGCGTCGATATTGCTATAGGTGGAGCTGCCGATATAGAGGTCGTCGCCTACCACCATGGCATTGCGCACGCCGTTGTTGGCCGGGTTACCAAACCCGTCGAGCGTCACGGCCACGGCAGGTCGATCGGTGCTGTCAAAACGGTAAAGGTCGAAACCTGGCACCTCCTTTGAGAGGGTCGCATGTTCACTCAGAGTGCGCAGTACGAAGCAGCTCAGTTGACAATCTGTCTCATCCCGAATGGCCAGCATCCCTCCTGACACATCGAAGGTCCCCAGATACAAACTGCCCCGATATTTCACCATAGTCCAAGTATAGTCGTTAAAAAAAGCGCCGAAGCCCGCATCCCCGAACAGGGGTCGGACACCCAGCAGATTCGTTTGCTCTGTCCACTGACCGTTATAGGCCCAGAGTTTTTCCTTGCCGTAGAGCAACTCGGTCTTTGGTTTGTTTTCGTCGCGCAGATCGGTGCGAAAAAGGTGAGTGCTGCGATGAGCCTTGATAATGGCCTCCCTGGCAGCGAACAACAAACCGGGGGAATCCATCACCAGTTGCTGAAAGCCCTGGCCATTGGGAAACATCGCCCCCCAATAGATGTAACCATTGAATTCTTCGAGCGCGCCAATCAACCAGGATCGGGCGATTACCGGGTCAGGGTCGAAATCGGCGGCATCAAATATTTTGCCGAAGCTGGCGGGTTGCTCCGGCGTAAAGCCGCCATCTGGGAAGGGGCTAGTCTGGTAAAGCCCAGCAGGTAAGGTTTCCGAACCCCAGGTAGTCAGTACAAAACGCCCCTCAAATTCAATGAGCTCAACTCCAGAACCCGCACTCCCCAGATCACCCACAACCTCGAAGCCGGTGTCGTTGCCAGCCCCTTTGAAAGGTGTTTCCGGACTTCCCACCCAGCGCAGCAGATGATTGGGATGCGCCGACGAGTGCATTTCGGAACCGACAAAAACATACATCGCCTGGCTTCCGTCAGCATGGGTGACCGTTCGAAAGCGGCGGACATTGATGTAATTCGCCAACTTTACACCGTCTATAAACTCTCCGCTCTCCCCATTAAAAGCAAGCAAATACACCGACTTGTCACTACGAACCAGGGGATTGGATGCCATAAACACAACGCCGTCGGCACTACCGGCTGCCCGGAAACCGAAGCTGCGGGCCATGATAGCCTGGAATGTCGGGTGTTCTGACTCGACCCGAAAAAATTCGCCCGTCGTGGTATTGTGCCGATGGATTGAGGGCCTACGCCAATCTGCCTGAACAATCGTGGCACCGTCGGGCCATGGCAGGCGCACATCAACTTCAGCGTTGTCAGGGTAGGAGGACCGAAATGTTTCGCAAGCCCATCTTGAATTGCGGGTAGGCAGGAATTGCCCGGTCACCATCATCCAACCACACCAACCGTTACTGAGGGTGGAAAACCACAGGTTATCGCTCGTGGAGGTCATAGCCCATACATAGCCTCCGTTACGCTTCGCTATTGCATCGGAGGGTACCGCCATCTCCTTGCCAATGTCGGCATCGGGAAGCCAGCGATTACGGGGATCGGCGACACCGTAGAACCACTCGTCCACTGGCGCCTGTGCAATGCGTTCAACTTGTGCCTGTGCGTGCGCCAACTGGCTCGCTGCAAGGAGCATTAATAACAGCTGTCTAATCATTGGCGCTTAATCCTGAATTTACAGATAAAAATAAGCGATTAAAGATGTTTGGAACCTTATTGTCGTAATGACGATCTCTGTATTACTTTCCCAATTGACTGGTCTATTATTTGAGGGTTCTCAAAAGGGATGCTATGCCCACTTCCTTGCACAATAATTAAGTCAGAATCTGAAGAAAGCGCGGATATTTCCTCCTGCATTGCAGTCCACTCTGAGGTGAGCCCTTGGGAAGTGTCGCGAATAAGCCGGCTATGCCAGTAATCCGTATGATCCCGGTCCATGCTAGCTTGTCACATAGACTGTACAATGGCACATCGCGCTGCAGTGGACGTCGGCTTTTCAGTCGTGAGCTTTGATCTTCATGAGAAGATTCAACAAAAACTATTCCTCGAACTTTTTGAGGATATTTTGCATAAAAGCTTCTGACATGTATTCCGCCTGCTGAAAATCCCACAAGTATAAGATCATCGCCTATCTTTCATATATCGTGAAAATTTTTCAAATAGCGTGAAAATCAACAAAGTGACGCGTTATACGTCAAGGTTAGCCACCGACAGCGCATTTTCTTCGATAAAGTCTCTGCGGGGCTCGACGTTGTCGCCCATCAAGGTGGTAAAAATTTGATCAGCCGCGATTGCATCCTCAATGGTTACCTGCAGCATTCGGCGGACCTCTGGATCCATCGTGGTTTCCCACAATTGTTCCGGATTCATTTCACCCAAGCCCTTGTAGCGCTGGATGGTGTAGCCCTTGCGAGCCTCTGTCATCAACCAGTCCAGTGCTTCCGCAAAGCTCTGGGTATGCAGGATTTTCTCGCCCCGCTGGATGTAGCCCTCCTCCTCTATCAACGTATTCAATGTTTCGCCCAACTCAACCAGACTGCGGTATTCGCCTGAAGAGAAAAACTCATGATGATATTCGGTTTCAGACTCTATGCCATGAGCCAGCAGCTTAACCACCGGGAAGAACAATTGACGTTCCTGATCTTTGCGGACCACTGCTGAATAGACAGCAGACCCGGAGTTCGACGAGTGTAAGCGCTCACTTAACTGGTCTGCAAAAGCGGCAACTGCCTGCTCATCCTTCATCTCATCCACTTTAAGAGATGCGCCATAAACCATTTCCCAAAGCACCTCGGGGGAATATAAGCGAGACAGACGCTCTATTGTCGCAGCGACACTACGGTACTGATCCACCAGAGACTGCAAAGCCTCGCCAGAAATCGCGGGGGCGTCAGGATTGACGAAGATAGACGCATTTTCCAGGGCAGATTGCGTAAGATACTGGTTTAAGGCCTCATCATCTTTCAAGTACTGATGTTGTTTGCCTCTGGCAATCTTGTACAAAGGAGGTTGAGCAATATACACATGGCCCCGTTCAACCAGCTCTCTCATTTGGCGGAAGAAGAAGGTCAACAGCAGGGTTCGGATATGAGAGCCGTCCACATCAGCATCGGTCATGATGATAATGTTGTGATAGCGCAGCTTGTCCGGGTTGAACTCTTCTTTGCCAATACCACAGCCAAGGGCAGTCACTATGGTGCCGACTTCTGCGGAACCCAGCATTTTATCGAAACGGGCTTTTTCTACGTTCAGAATCTTCCCTTTCAATGGAAGGATGGCCTGAAACTTACGATTACGGCCTTGTTTTGCACTACCGCCGGCAGAATCACCCTCCACCAGGTACAGCTCACATAGAGCAGGATCCTTTTCCTGACAGTCGGCTAGCTTACCGGGCAAGCCGGCAATATCGAGAGCGCCCTTGCGCCTGGTCATCTCCCTTGCCTTGCGCGCTGCTTCTCTAGCTCGGGCCGCATCCAGCATTTTGCCAACAACCGCTTTTGCTTCCTGAGGGTTTTCCAGCAAGAATTCACCGAAGCGGGCATTCATGGCCTGCTCTACGGCGGTTTTAACCTCGGAAGACACGAGCTTGTCCTTAGTCTGGCTGGAGAACTTGGGGTCGGGCACCTTCACAGAGACGATAGCAGTCAGGCCCTCGCGAGCATCGTCGCCCGTGGTATTCACGGCCGCTTTTTTGGCCAGGCCTTCCTTTTCAATATAGTTGTTCAAATTGCGAGTGAGGGCCGCTCGGAAGCCTGCCAGGTGAGTACCACCGTCTCGCTGGGGAATATTATTGGTGTAACAAAGTAAGCTTTCCTGAAAGGAATCGTTCCACTGTAACGCAACCTCGACACCGACCCCTTCGTCTGTATCTATTTGAAAATAAAAGGGTTTATTGATCGGCGTCTTGTTTTTATTAAGATAATCAACAAACGCGTTAAGGCCACCTTCATAGCTGTAAATCTCTTCCTGGCCACTGCGCTCATCTTTCAACGCAATGCAAACGCCTGAATTTAAGAAAGCCAGTTCCCGCAGGCGCTTACCCAACTGATCGAAATGAAACTCAATGTTGGTGAATGTCTGATTAGAAGGGTGGAACCGCACAGACGTGCCCGAGGTCTCGGTATCGCCGACCATTTCCAGCGGGGCTGCGGGAACGCCATGCCGGTAGGTCTGCTCGTAAAGCTTACCGTCTCGTCGAATAGTTAATAGCAACTCTGAGGAGAGAGCATTTACCACTGACACACCCACACCGTGAAGCCCGCCAGACACTTTATAAGTGTTGTCATCAAACTTACCTCCAGCGTGCAGAACGGTCATGATCACTTCAGCCGCTGACACGCCCTCTTCGTGCATTTCAGTGGGAATGCCACGCCCATCATCACTAACTGTGACGGACTCATCCGGGTGTATCACGATATCGATGCGACTGCAGTGGCCCGCTAGCGCCTCGTCTATGGAGTTGTCGACGATTTCGAAGACCATATGGTGCAGACCAGTGCCATCGTCGGTATCACCAATGTACATACCAGGCCGCTTTCGCACTGCATCCAAGCCTTTGAGGACTTTAATACTCGAAGAGTCGTAATTCTGTTCCGTATCGCTCATGTGTAGCTCTCGTTGTGCGTTCTATTTATATTAAGTGCGACGACCCGCCGGCTAAGGGGGTGACCGAGCCATGTTCCACGTGGAACATAGCCAATTCCTGTTGCTTTTCCTCGGGCCATACGGCCTGAATATCATTCTGATGAACGCAGGTTATGAACACCTGAGCGTTCATCCCTGCCAATAGCCCGCAAACAAGACTACTGTGCTGCAAATCCAGCTCGGAGGGCAGGTCATCAACCAGGTAGGTGCAATTCCCCCTACCCATCTCCGCCATAAGCTGGCCCTGAGCCAGCTTAAGGCCACAAACCACCAGCTTTTGCTGACCTCGGGACAGCGTATCTGCGGCAACATGACCCTCCGTCAGCACTCGCACATCGCCGCGCTGAGGCCCCACGTGCGTATACCCCTGCTCAATATCAGTGATTGTGCTATTTTCCAGCGCCTGCTGATACTCCAACTGCTTGTCCCAGCCTTTTCTATAACGCAGTTCCAACCCCGTGAGCGATGGCGCTAACTGGGCCATGATCTCAATAAACCTCGGCGTAAGCCGATTAAAGTATGATTCACGGTAGCCACTCAGGACTTCCCCTGACTGAGCAAGTTCGCGTGTCCAGACAGCGAGCTCCTCGGTTGGCATTTTAACACGCCGCAGCAGCTTATTCCGTTGTTTTATTCCTCTCTGAAAGCGCTGCCACTGATCAAAAAAACGATGTTCCACGTGGAACACACCCCAGTCGAGATATTGCCTGCGAGCGCCGGGAGAGCCCGTGAGCAAATTAAAGCTGTCGGCGTTTATTACCTGAACCGGCAAATACTCAACCAATTCGGCCACAGTTCGCACCGGCGAGCCTGCAATTTTGATTTTGACCTCACCGGTAACACCTCTCTGCACCCCCAACGTTGTGCTTCTAGGTTCTAGCGCTCCAAAAACCGTGCAGTGATCCTGCCCGTGGGTCACAAGGGATTTAATACTACCCCTGAAGGATCGAGCCATGCCTAAAAGGTGGATTGCCTCCAATACCGAGGTTTTACCGCTACCATTTTGGCCAAAAAAGACGTTAACCCGCTGAATACCCTCAAGCCTGACGCCCAGAAGGTTCCGAACATGATTAATTTGCAATCGTGAGAGGCTGGAATCGGAAGACATCAGCACTAATAGCCGAAACGAGGGGCATAACGCCTCTTTAGAGGCGCATCGGCATTACTACATAGAGGGAATCGCCTTCATCAGACTCCTCTAGCAGGGCACTGCTGTTCGGATCCGAAAGGGACAGCTTAATTTGTTCTCCGCTCAGCACAGCCAGCACATCCAGCAAATAGCTGACATTAAAGCCTACTTCCAGGGATTCCCCTTGATAATCAACAGGTACCGCCTCTTCAGCCTCTTCCTGTTCAGGATTATTGGCTACGATATCAAGGCTGTTGTCGGTTAATTTCAGGCGTACCCCACGATATTTCTCATTTGAAAGAATTGCTGTTCGAGTAAAAGCCTGGCGAAGCTCCAACCTGGACCCCAACACGATTTTATTAGGCGACCTCGGTAATACACGCTGATAATCAGGGAATTTTCCATCCACCAGCTTGGAGGTAAAAGTAAATTCTTCCGTGGTTGCTCGAATATGATTACTGCCAATAACGATGGCAATATCCTCATCTTCGGCCAGCAACAAGCGAGCGAGCTCCAACACCCCCTTACGTGGCAAGATAACCTGAGCATCATCGCCTGCTTCTATCTTTTCTGGCAGCGTGCACAAAGCCAGGCGGTGGCCGTCAGTTGCAACAACTTTCAGTTGCTTGTCTTTTAACTCCCACAGCATACCGTTCAGATAATAACGAACATCCTGTTGCGCCATGGCAAAGCCGGTGCGGTCAATAAGGCGCTTCAGCTGGCCTTGCTTTATCGTAAACTGATGCGTTCCCATACTGTCTTCAACATTGGGAAATTCTCGGGCCGGTAGTGTCGATAGAGTGAAGCGGCTTCTGCCCGACTTCACGGTCACCTTACTGTCTTCGGCTGCGAAGCTAATTTCACTGCCCTCTGGCAGCGACTTGCAAATGTCCACCAACTTACGAGCGGGTAGAGTCAGTTCGCCTGAATCCCCGGCCGAGGCCAGCTTTACACGACCAACAAGCTCAACCTCAAGGTCGGTACCCGTTAGTGACAGACGATCGCCGTCTAATACAATTAGTACGTTAGCCAGAATGGGCAGGGTTTGGCGCCGCTCCACCACACCTGCAACAAGGTTTAGTGGCTTAAGTAATGCGTCCCTGGAAACTGTGAACTTCATATGCGTTGTTATTCCTCAACACGAGAAGGCGCTATACAAAGCACCTTTTAAATAAACGAAAAACTACTGTCCCTCTTCTACCTCAAGTAGTGAGTGACCGCAGCAAGTTCTTATAATCTTCACGAATATCCGAGTTGGTTTCCCGAAGCTCCTTGATTTTACGACATGCGTGAAGCACTGTCGTGTGATCTCTACCCCCAAAGCTATCGCCGATCTCCGGTAGGCTGTGATTGGTCAATTCTTTAGCCAAAGCCATCGCTACTTGCCTGGGCCGGGCTACTGAACGACTGCGTCGACGCGACATCAGGTCAGCCACCTTAATCTTATAATACTCTGCCACAGTGCGCTGGATATTGTCCTGACTCACCTGTTTATCTTGCAGAGCTAACAAGTCTTTAAGGCTTTCCTTAATCAAATCAATATCGATGTCTCTACCTGTGAAGTGAGCGCTCGCTATCACCCTTTTTAGCGCTCCCTCTAACTCTCTAACGTTAGAGCGAATTCGTTGTGCGATAAAAAAAGCAGCATCTGGGGGTAGGTTAATACGCGCTTGCGTCGCTTTTTTCATCAAAATCGCGACCCTGGTCTCCAGTTCCGGAGGCTCCACTGCCACCGTCAAACCCCAACCAAAGCGTGATTTCAATCGCTCTTCAAGGCCATCAATTTCTTTAGGATAACGGTCACAAGTAAGAATCATTTGTTGTCCGCCTTCGAGCAAGGCGTTAAACGTATGAAAAAATTCTTCTTGGGAGCGATCTTTCTTGGCAAAAAACTGAATATCGTCAATCAATAATGCGTCTACGGTCCGATAATAGCGTTTGAAATCACTAATAGCGTTGAGCTGCAGCGCTTTAACCATATCAGCTACAAACCGCTCTGAGTGCAAGTACACCACCTTTGCATTGGGCTTGTTGAGTCTCAAGGCATTACCAACGGCGTGCATCAAATGCGTTTTACCCAAGCCCACACCACCGTATAGAAATAACGGGTTATAGGAGTCACCGGGGTTCTCTGCCACCTGCCTGGCCGCAGCCAGCGCAAGCTGGTTTGACTTGCCTTCGACAAAATTATCAAAGGTATAAGTTTCTACAAGGCTGTGTTGATGTTGCAAAGAGCCTTCAATTTCAGCCTGTCTTGCCTGTGCAGCACCATTTGCAATGCCGTTTCTTGTCACTATAGGCGCGGTGGGGCGACTAAATACGGCAGCACCTGATACCGCAGGCGGCATTTTATCAACGACCGGTACCGAAGGTTTTGTATGAGCCGCAGGTGTCATCGCTGCGGGCAAAGTCGGTTTGTTGACCTCACTTCCGATCTGAAGCACGACATCCAGGCCACCACCAGGCTCCAGCTCTGCAATCAGCTCACTGATTCGTCTGGAAAACTTGTCAGACACGAAGTCTTTAATAAACCGATTTGGTGCAAACAAGGTCAGTGAATGGCCATCGGAACTAGCCTGCAGAGGCCGAATCCATGTGTTGAACTGTTGTGAAGGCAATTCGTCTTGCAGTCGATCGACGCATTGCTGCCATACTACGCCAGGCAAAGCTTTCCCCTTAGGCGAACGTGACCGTCAGCCTTAATTGATACACAATTAATTTTATTTTATCTGGCTTGAAAATCCCCTAACCAGGCCACGATAATACTCTCCGCGAACTTACTTATCCACACTTATTTTCAAGTCACACCAAGGTATTTATTTGTTATTTTTCAACAACTTATATTATTTAAGAGCGTTTTTTAAACAACTTAATAAAAACTTCATTGTATAAACCTGTGTGTTAATATCCTGTGTATAAACTCTGTAAAAAATGTGGGGGGATTCTCACGACCCAGAGCCCGCCTAGGACTAAAGAAAAACGGAGTAACTCGCCCGGTCTCTTTGTGTCACACTTTCTAAACGGTGCAAAACTACCGCAAATGAACACACAAAAAAGCGCCGGCCTGCATTGAATTAACCGGAGCATTTCACTAGAATACCCCACCTTTTTTCCGGCCAGTGGCTGTCGCTCTTCGCGCAACCTCGGCCAACAGAATTCATTAATTGGACTATTGCCATGAAAAGAACATTCCAGCCCAGCGTAATAAAACGCAAGCGTACCCACGGTTTCCGCTCGCGCATGGCTACCAAAGGCGGTCGCGCAGTATTAAATCGCCGCCGCGCCAAGGGCCGCAAGAGCCTGTCTGCTTAAAAGGCCTTGCTCTGAGTGGGCACTGACAATAGTTTTGGCAAAGCCAGACGCCTACTCAATGCCGAAGAATACAGCCGGGTATTTGACGGCGCCGAGGCCAGAGCCTCGCATAAGCATTTATTGCTACTGGCAAGAACCAGCACTAGACCCGGGCATCGTCTGGGTTTAGTGATAGCCAAAAAAAATATCAGGTTGGCTGCACAGCGCAATCGCATCAAAAGGGTAGCCCGAGAGGTATTCCGGGTTCTGCCTGATTCAGAGCCCTCGTTAGATGTTATCTTGTTGGCCAGGCGCGGTTTAGATCAGTTGGATAATGAAGCGCTATCAACTATATTGCGTCAGCAGTGGCAGAAACTGATCGGTCACGCGTCCAAACTACATCAAGCCACGGAACACTGATGCGTCGCTTCTTTATATTCCTTATTTCCTGCTACAAAGTTCTGTTGAGTCCGTTTGTGGGGCATCACTGTCGGTTCTACCCCACTTGCTCCAGCTACGCCCAGGAAGCAATCTCTCATCACGGTGTAATAAAGGGATGTTGGCTTACCGCCCGCCGCCTCTCCAAATGCCACCCCTGGCATGAAGGTGGTATCGATCCGGTACCTCCTTGCAGCCACTCACACTAAGCCACAGATATTATTATGGATTTGCAACGCTCTTTACTTATTGGCGCCATCGCCGTCTTGTCTTTCATGCTGCTCACCGAATGGGTTGCTTTCAAAGATGACAAAGACGCTATAGAAACAGCGCAAGCAACGAGGCTCATCGCCAACACTGACTCCAATACTGCCGAGTTACCTCAGGTCAGCGAGCCGACTCTGTTTGCAACTGATGATGATGTGCCTTCTACGCCCGAGCTGATAGAAGCAGAGGCACCGCCTCAAATTACGCAGAAGAACAGTGGCAGAATAGTTCTTGTGCGCACCGATAGCCTGCAACTCGCCATCGACCTCAATGGCGGAGACATTATCGAACTCGCATTGCCGCGCTATCTAGAAGAAATAGACAACCCTGACATTCCATTTGTATTGCTCGAACAAAACGAAAGCCGCACCTACATTGCGCAGAGTGGCTTAATTGGGAGCGACGGAATTGATAGCAAAGGCCGAGCATTGTTCACGGCCTCAGCAGCCAACTTTGAACTCTCAGAAAGCGACGATACGTTAGTCGTTGACTTAAACCTGACTACCGCTGATAACATCAAAGTCACCAAACGGTTCACCTTTACTCGCGGCGAATACCTCGTAGAAGTTGATTACATAGTAGTCAATAACAGTAATTCTCGCTGGCAAGCCAATCTGTTCGGGCAAATCAAACGTGATAGCACGCCTGCCCCGTCGTCAAGTCAGTCAGGCATGGGTATGCAACCTTTCCTTGGCGCGGCAATTACCCAACCGGACGTGCGCTTCACCAAATTTACTTTTGAAGACATGCTGGATGATCCGTTCAAAGCTCAACTACCAGGTGGCTGGATCGCAATGTTTCAACACTATTTTCTGAGCGCATGGATACCAAATAGCGATCAAAGCCATAACTACAGTACCCGAGTCACCCAAGCCGGGTTTAACATTGCTGGCTTCACCAGCCCGGCCCTCACTCTGGATCCGGGTCAATCAGGCACTACCGGCGCGCGCTTCTACGCAGGGCCGAAAGATCAATATCGCCTGGCTGAGATCTCTCCTTACCTGGATCTGGTTGTCGATTACGGCTGGCTTTGGTGGATCGCCAAGCCCTTGTTCTGGCTGTTAACCAACATACACTCATTTGTAGGAAACTGGGGCACCGCCATCATTTTGCTCACCGTGGTTGTAAAGGCGGCATTCTTCAAATTATCGGCAACCAGTTACCGCTCTATGGCTAGAATGCGCAAAGTTCAGCCCCAGATGCTAGATATCCGCGAGCAATACGCAGATGACAAACAAAAACAATCCCAAGCGATGATGGAGCTTTATCGCAAAGAAAAGGTCAACCCTATGGGTGGTTGTCTGCCCATACTGGTGCAAATGCCTGTGTTTATCGCCTTGTACTGGGTGCTAATGGAGAGTGTGGAGCTCAGACACGCTCCTTTTGCCCTTTGGATTAAAGATATGTCAGTGATGGATCCGTACTTTGTGCTACCGATCCTCATGGGCGCAAGTATGTGGTTTATGCAACGGCTGAACCCGCCACCAACAGACCCCATGCAGGCTAAAATCATGCAATGGCTTCCCATTGTCTTTACCTTTTTCTTCCTCTGGTTCCCTGCCGGTCTTGTTCTGTACTGGGTCGTTAATAACCTGCTCTCAATGGCTCAACAGTACGTGATCACCAAACAAATTGAGAAAGCTGATCCCGCCTGATTTGTACGTCCCGTTCCTATCGCGAAACGGGGCGTTATAATCACATCATGATTACCTTTAATATCCTCGATGGGGATACCATTGCCGCAATAGCCACAGCCCCCGGGCGCGGTGGTGTGGGCATCGTAAGACTATCAGGCCCTGGTGCCCTGGTAATAGGCGAGTCAATTAGCGGGCTTACCTTGTCTCCCCGGCACGCCTACTTCAGCAAGTTTAAAAATTCTGACGGAAATGTTCTTGATTCAGGCATAGCACTTTATTTCCCCGGACCACAGTCGTTTACTGGCGAGGACGTCGTAGAGCTACACGGTCACGGTGGGCCAGTCGTCCTCGATTTGTTAATAAAAACCTGTATAAATTATGGCGCTCGACAGGCAAGGCCGGGAGAATTTTCTGAGCGCGCTTACTTAAATGACAAGATAGATCTCACTCAAGCTGAAGCAATAGCAGACTTGATTAACAGCACGACCGAACATGCAGCGCTCAATGCCAGCCGCTCCTTACAAGGTGTATTTTCACAAAAAATAGATGACCTGGTGACCTCGGTCACGCAACTGCGAGTTTATGTAGAAGCTGCCATCGACTTCCCTGAAGAGGAAATTGACTTCATCCAGGACGGTCAAGTGAACAATCAACTGTCAGCAATCATTGCTCAACTAAATGCGGTAATGCATCAGGCAAAACAAGGCTCTTTACAACAGGAGGGAATGAAGCTGGTCATTGCCGGCAAGCCCAATGCTGGCAAATCCAGCCTCCTTAATGCTTTATCCGGGCAGGACACCGCCATAGTTACCGCCATTGAGGGCACCACCAGAGATGTTTTGCGAGAACATATCCAGATAGATGGTATGCCTTTACACATCGTCGACACCGCCGGTTTACGCAATAGTGCTGACGAAGTTGAAAAGGAAGGCATTCGTCGAGCCTGGAACGAAATTGAATCAGCAGATCACATTCTCTTGGTAGTTGACGGTTCTAACCCGGAACAACATAGTAATGATCCGTCTGTTATCTGGCCAGAATTTACCGAACACTTCAGCAGGAACATTCCGGTATCCGTTATTCGAAATAAATGTGATCTTAGCCAGCACGAGCCTTCAGCGACTGACAGTGTTAACTACTGCACTATTGAGCTATCAGCAAAGACCGGCGCAGGAATAAATTTACTCAAGGAGCACCTTAAAACCTGTATGGGTTATCGACAGGGAAACGAAACAAATTTCAGCGCAAGACGTCGGCATTTGCTTTCCCTTGAAGGGGCCGCAAAAGCACTAACGGCAGGACAACACCAATTGGAAAATGCAGGTGCTGGCGAATTATTAGCCGAAGATTTACGAGCTTGTCAAAACCTACTTGGAGAAATAACAGGCGCCGTTAGTTCTGATCAGCTTCTGGGAGAAATATTTTCAAGTTTCTGCATTGGTAAGTAATACCCGCATATTCACAACAAGAACACTGATTATCCACAGCTTCACTCTTTCGAAGTGACTTAACAACAGCTTGTTAAGCAAACATTTACTCAGATTTCTAATCGAAGAAAAATATTTTTCTGTTGGGGATAACCCTTGAATAAACACGGGGAGACTAACGTGGGTAATTTTTGGATAAGCCAACTAAAACGCCAAGACAAAAACAAACGCTTAACTTATCTCCAGCTCATCCCCTGATTAATCAGATGTTTTCAAGCCTGGTTTCAGGGCATATTAGGGGGTTTATACTTTTCCTAACATGCTGTTCTATATGGATTTAGAAGGGTTAACCACAGAAAAGTGCCTCCCTAATAATAACAACAACAATAATCCTTATATATACATACTATATATAAATACTTATTTAATAATTAAACACTAAGCTTTTTTAGAAGGGAAAATCATATTTATTTACATGCCTTGTCGTTTGCAGCATGCGCAAGGTTGCTCTGTGTTCTAAAGATAACTCCTTTAATAAATGTAATCAGAAGCATGAGCGAGACTGGATTTAAGAATATGCGTTAGACCTAGCCCTTGAGAAACCTCGTGAGGCGTCCTGTAAGCTTTATGGTAGCCTTTCAGAGCAACAGGCATAGGGTTGTCGGCAATAACGTACTTTTCTCTGCCAGGTAGCGTTCAGTTGCTAAAGATTCGATCGAATGTCGTAGCAAATTCATGTTTTTAATGGCATGACTAGTAGCCATCAGGTAACACAACAATAGATCGCGAAGTCTGATGAGCCGTTAAATTCTTCTTTTGCGCACCATTGCATTGACGCTTTGATAATATCTGATTCGCGATTGGAGGTGGTTCTAAAGAAATGATGCGTGATCTTACAGTGCGCCGAATGGGCTTGTAATTTCTTTTTAAAGAGGTCCTCGGACCTCTAATTCGAGGTTTTTAATTCATGGTTGTTTGCCTAAGCCCATCATTTTTCCAATGATTCCCAACATGACTTCATCGGCACCCCCGCCAATGGAAGTTAAGCGCATATCGCGCATTGCCCTTCCAACGGGGTTATCCCACATATAACCCATGCCGCCCCAAAACTGCAGGCATTCGGTAGGTATACTGTTACAAAGTTTACCCGCTTTTAGTTTCGCGTAAGACGCCAATAAAGTTGGGTCCCCTCCGTTAATATAAGTCTCGCAGGCGCAATAGGTCAGTGCTCTTAATGACTCAATTTCCATCTGCATCTCTGCTAATTTCATGTTAATGATCTGGTTGTTTAAAAGGGGCTTTCCGAACGCCTGCCGCTGACTGGTGTACTCGATGGTTTCGTTAATACAATTTTCCAGGCCTTTAATAGTGATAGCGCTGCCTGCTATGCGCTCCTCTTGGAACTGCATCATCTGATAGGTGAAACCTTTACCCTCCTCTCCAATCAAATAGCGCTGCGGAACGACTACATCGTCGAAAAAAAGCTGTGCCGTATCAGAGGCACGCATGCCCAATTTGTTCAGCCGAGATGATGTCGAAAATCCGGGGACATCAGTGGGCACGATAATTAACGACTTGTTAACGTGTTTCTGATCGTCTGACGTGTTTGCCAGAAGACAGATGTAATCGGCTTGAGTGGAATTAGTGATCCACATTTTAGTGCCATTAATCACATAATCATCACCGCGCTTTATGGCCGTAGTTTTAATAGCAGCAACGTCAGAGCCAGCATGTGGCTCGCTTACCCCGATAGAGGTGACCATATCTCCAGCGATAGCGGGCGTCAGGAAATCGCGTTTAAGTTCATCGGATCCAAACCTTGCAAGGGCAGGTGTCGCCATGTCAGTTTGTACCGCAATGGACAGTGGCACCGAGCCATGAGATGCGCTCCCCCACTCTTCCTGGGCTACCAGCGCATAACTATAATCCAGGCCTAGCCCGCCATATTCTTCCGGTTTGTGGATACCCAGTAAACCCAGGTTCCCGGCTTTTTTAAAAACTTCATGTGCTGGAAATATACCTGCTTCTTCCCACTCTTCCACGAAGGGATTAATCTCTTTTTTCACAAACTGGGAGACCGTACGACGGATTTCGTTGTGCTGTTCGGTGAACTGCATTTATTGCTAACCTCTTACTAGTACTTTGCGGTTATTTTTTGCCGGCCGAGTATAACCTAACAATATTGAAGTCACACTTAAGGTTGCTTAGCATCGTATTTGAATAGCGGTCGGTCTTTTCGCTTGCTGAAAACGCGATTAACCCTAGTGTCATAAATATGAGGTAACTACTCACTATGTCAAAACTTCCCAAGCTCCGTTTTATCCCTTTTCGACGTACTGATCTAGTGCACATGTGTCTGGCAGGAGAGGAGCTTAACGAACAGCAGCAAAATGATTTTTCGGCAGGTCTCAAAAAAGTAGAGTCTTATTTCCAATCTGAATTTCACCAGCTTAAACAGGAACTCAAGCATGCGTACAGTCCATTGGACCCTGACGCGGATACTAGAACAATAGAGGAGTTCAGAGATGAGAAGGCAGCAGATAGACTGGCAATTCTGTTCGAGCAAATACTGGACCGTGCAAACTATGAGCGTGTGAGCAGGGAAGAAATAGAGCTAGCGTTCGATAGAACCTCGCTTTTCAGTTTGAAACTGCATGTAGATTTAAATGAATTTGAAGAAGCTTTGCTATTTACTCGCGGAGCCTCTTCTCGCAGGGAAGAGATCACTCAACTGTTTGGTCTTTGGCGGCGTCAGGTTGAGTTTGTGAATTATGATCGCGTCGTGCTTTACCTTCGGTTAAAGGATAGCATTGACCCTGAGAGTACGCTCGGTGGATGCCAGCCGGGCTCCACAATGATTAAACTGTTTCAGAATGTGCCTGGAGCTGATGTCGAGATGCTCTTTCCAAATACCCGAGTGGGTATGCGAACCTGGGACAAGATATTGATCGGTGTTCCTGCTTTGGTGAGTGGCGGCATTGTTATGACGACCAAGCTTGGTACAACACTGTTATTATTGGGATCCTTAGTGGGTTTTTGGCTAGGCACTAGTAGTGAACCTGTAGAATTAAACAAAACCACAGTGCTGGCTCTGTTGGCGGGGCTGGGAGCCCTGGGTGGCTATTTGTGGAAGCAATATTCCAGTTTTCGAAGTCGGAAAGCCCGCTTCTCACAGGCATTAACTGAAAGTCTTTATTTCAAGCTTCTGGATAACAACGCAGGCGTGATATTCAGGCTACTTGACGAAGCTGAAGATTCCGAGTGTAACGAAAGTTTGTTGGCCTACTATTTTCTGTTGGCCGCCGGCGATTCACTGTCAGCAGTAGAATTGGACAAGACAATAGAGCGCTGGTTCGAGCAACGTTGGCAATCGACCCTGGATTTCGAAGTTGACGACGCGCTCAAAAAGTTACTGCGCTTAGGGCTGGCTCAACGTACTGATGATAAATGGGTAGCGATAACTGAGTGACCGTTCAATTTAATCAATAGGCTGTGTAATGGCCCGTAATCGCACGGTCAGCTGGTTTGTGAGACGCTCAAAACGGTGCAAGGTTGCACTTCTGCGAACAAGGATGTTCGCACCTCTACGCCTCTTATTTTCGTCACGATCTTTACATTACAGTTCTCACTGTTTATTTTAATGCCGGCAACACTTTATTCTCGAATAAGCGAAGGCTCTGCCAACCAAACTCTATTGGGACTCCACCACATAAGGGTGCCAGGTGTAGCGAACCGGTACTTTCAATGGCGTGGATAGCCTGTTGCGGTGAGAGTATGCGATATTTTCCTTCAGCTTTTAACTGTTCTATATCAGTCGCAAAAGACTCAGCATAGGCTCGTCGACTGGTATGCCGCCAAGCACCGTAAGCAATGGCATCGTGCAACAGGTAGGGCCCGATGAGATCCCATGTTGCTGTTGCGTCTTCGGAGATGAACGTTGTGGCGGGCTTACGCGGGAAAATAGTCATCCCCCAGTTCGATAATCTTTCACACTCTTTCCGGTAGATTTGTTCTAACTCAGGGTCATCGATTGCCGGACTGAATATCAAGCCCAGTCTGGCGGCGCGTCTGGCGGCAGCGCTGCTGTTGCCACCGATCATAAGCAGGCTTTGGAGGGATGAATTTGGACCCGGCGCCAACGTAATTTCTGTGCCTTTATTTAAAACCGTATTGCCAGCGAGTAGCTTGCATAGCGAATCCAGCTTGCTGTCAAATACCTTGCCTCGGGTTTTCCAGTCTACCCCTGCTATCTGATATTCCTGCTCACGGTAGCCCAGTCCGCAAGTCGCAGAGAAACGACCACCGGAAGCCAGGTCCAGCACAGTGATGTCTTCTGCCAATCTTAGTGGATCGTGCAGTGGAACAAGCAGTGCGCTAACGCTGATACGGATACGCTGGGTAACCGCAGCCATCATTCCGGCGAGTTGCAGAGGTGCTGAGAGAAAACCGTCCTCAGTGGCGTGGTGCTCAGAGAGTCCAATTACGTCTACGCTGTTTTGGTCTGCCCAACTGGCCATTGCAATGGCCGCCTGATAGCGACTGGTCTGGCTGTCGGGGCACTGGGGAGCGCAACGCATGTCGAATCTCAGAACGATGTTGCGTTGCGCATTGATGTCCAATATCAGTCCCTACTTTTCTCTTTCTTGGGCTGCTCGATCGCTTTTTTAGCAGTGAGCCACTGGCCAATCATGACGCCCATATTATTGGGGTTATAGGCGTCCTCTTCGTATTTAAATAGTCCGTTTCCCGCGTAATGGAGAATGGTGATATTAGGCTCTTCGTAGATGTTGCCGTCACCTAGGTCTTCCATACGATTCATAATTTCCGCAAATACCCAGCCTTTTTCTTTATCGATGCTGTACCAGCGGACAGGGAACGCTGTCATATTACTGGCGGGCCACTGGTCCATGGTGTGGGTAATCCACTCATGGATTCGTTGCCGACCCCAATAACGGCCATAATTATGCTCAAAATAGGTCGCGTCTTCGGTAAAACAGTTAGACCAGTCAGACCAGTCTTTGGTTTGCGCTCCTTTGAGAGCAGCCGCTTGAAACTTGTCAAAGGCTT
Organism: Candidatus Seongchinamella marina; assembly: GCF_026262685.1. Classification (NCBI taxonomy): domain Bacteria; kingdom Pseudomonadati; phylum Pseudomonadota; class Gammaproteobacteria; order Cellvibrionales; family Halieaceae; genus Seongchinamella; species Candidatus Seongchinamella marina. The sequence goes on along the minus strand of NZ_SHNP01000003.1, from coordinate 85,144 downwards.
GTTCTATTTCCTTGCGTTTCCACCTGGCCATAGTAGTTGTCCTGCGTATTTTTCTGCGGGTGCAGAGTTTTATCGGCCGAGTATCTCTCAGCTGCCAGGAACAGTGTAGTCGATAGGGGAAATAGCGGCTTTTGGTACAGCCGTTTGAGCCGATAAAAAGGGGTAAGACGCGGGGCATGGTGCCCCGCGGCAAGGTTACAGCAGAGGAGCAATCACCAGGCTAACAATAGCCATGACGTTAATCAGAATGTTCATTGCGGGACCGGAAGTATCCTTGAAGGGATCGCCTACCGTATCGCCAACGACCGCAGCGGCATGGGTATCTGAACCTTTGCCACCCAGATTGCCTTTTTCAACATACTTCTTGGCGTTATCCCAGGCGCCGCCGGCGTTAGCCATCATCAGAGCCATGAGCACACAGGCCAGCAGAGCGCCGCCTAACATGCCACCTAAAGCGGCGGCTCCGAGCCCAAAACCCACCAATACAGGAGTGGCAACGGCTATAACGCCTGGTGCAATCATTCTGCGCAGGGCAGCTGTAGTGGCGATGTCGACGCAACGCGCGGTATCAGGTTCTGCATTGCCTTCCAGCAGGCCCGGTATTTCGCGAAATTGCCGGCGAATTTCGGTAATCATATCAAAAGCGGCTTCACCGACAGCAGTCATGGTGATAGATGCAATCAGGAAGGGTACGGTGCCACCAATGAACATGCCCACCAGTACAGTGGGGTTAGTTATTTCCAGCGAAAAAGCCGGGTTGTTAGACTGCACGGTTTCAACAAAAGCGGCAATGATTGCCAGAGCGGCCAAGGCAGCCGCGCCAATTGCAAAGCCCTTGCCGATGGCTGCGGTTGTGTTACCGACTTCATCAAGGCCATCGGTAATCTTGCGGGTTTCCTCCCCCATACCAGCCATTTCTGCAATGCCACCGGCGTTATCTGCTACCGGGCCATAGGCATCGATTGCCATGGTAATGCCGACGGTTGCCAGCATGCCCACCGCCGAGATACCAACGCCATAGAGTCCTGACAGGCTGGTGGACACCCAAATGATTGCCGCGAGGAACAGCACGGGCAACACTACCGACTGCATTCCGACTGCCAAGCCAGTAATCATCACAGTTGCCGCGCCAGTTTCTCCTGACTTGGCAATACGCTCAACAGGTTTTCCGCCAGTGTAATACTCAGTGATGAGGCCGATAAGTACGCCGCCAACAGCACCAGCAACAACGGAATACCAGATGTTAATTCCAAGGCCCATTGAAGACATCATGAAGTAAGCCATCGCTGCAAAAATCACAGGTGCCGCTAGTGTACCAGTGCGCAATGCAACCTCAGGAGCAGCGCTGCTGCGGGCTCGGACAATAAAGATGCCGCCCAGGGAGGCCAACAGGCCAATAGTGGCTAGAGCCAGAGGCAAGAACATCATCGCGCTTTTTTCCTCAGCGCCAATGGCCATGGTTGCTGCGATGGCAATACAGGCAATCATAGAGCCGCAGTAGGACTCGAAGATATCAGATCCCATGCCGGCAATGTCCCCGACGTTATCGCCCACGTTATCGGCAATGACGCCAGGGTTACGAGGATCATCCTCAGGAATCCCCGCTTCAATTTTTCCGACCAGGTCAGCACCGACATCCGCGCTTTTGGTGAAAATGCCGCCACCAACGCGAGAAAACAAAGCAACTACCGAGGCACCCATGCCAAATCCGTGAATAGCGTGAGCAGTTTGGGGGTCGCCACCAAAGTACCAGTAAAGGCTACCCAGGCCGATCAAACCTAATGAGGCGACGCATAGACCCATGATCGAGCCGCCGTAAAACGATACCGACAGGGCCATATCCTGACCGTGATTATGAGCTGCAACAGCGGTTCGAACATTCGCTTTGGTTGCGGCGAACATTCCCAGGAACCCTGCGGTTGCAGAGGACAATGCACCTACCAAGAAGGCGATTGCTGTATTTGCGCCCAGCGGCGAAACGTAGATAGCGATTAGCAGTACCAGTGCAAAAATGGCCAGCATCTTATATTCGCGTTTCATGAATACCATGGCACCAAGATGAATTTGGTCGCCAATTTTCTTGACGACGCCATCTCCGTGATCGTGGCGAACCATAATGTGATAAATGATAAAGGCGATTGCTAGCCCGGCCAACCCGAGTAACGGGGGTAAGACATGATATTCAGACATCTACTGACTCCATGTTGATTATTATTTAATTGCAGATGCAGCTAACCAAAATTTAGTCGCTGGCACAAGCCAGATGCTGAACTCTATGGTACTTGTTTAGTGAGGCTATCGAGCACAGAATGCCGATTCACTTAAAACTGGATTCCTTTTTGATGTTGTGGACTGCAATTTTTCTACTCGCCCTGGTGATTGCGGTAGCTTTTACCCGATTTTATTTGAGCGGGCCCAGCCTCAGTGGGTTCGATACCCCGCTAGGCGAACAATTTAAGGGGCAAGAGCCCAATGATGAGCACGATCAGGTAGTAGCTTCGCTGACGATAGCGGCAAGCCCGACCGCTAAAGCGTCGCGTAAGCAGCAACTGGCATTGATGCGCCAGCGCATGGACCAGTTATCAGACGGCATCGACTTTGCTTCCAGCTTTACCCAGGTAACCGCCGGAGATGTCCCCGCAGAGTGGGTCATTGCTCCAGGCGCGGATAGTTCGCGTCGCCTGCTGTACATCCACGGGGGGGCATTTGTGATGGGTAGCCCGCGCAGTCACCGCGTGATTACCAGCCGCTTCTCGGAGATTTCAGGATGTGCGGTGCTCGCGATCGATTATCGATTAATGCCAGAGCACCGGCGCATGGCCGGTGTAACTGATTGCCAGACAGCTTTCGAGTGGTTGCTCAAAAATGGACCGGATGGCGTATCGCCTGCTCAGCGCATTTATATCGCCGGAGACTCAGCTGGCGGCAATTTGGCGTTAATGATGGCTGCCTGGGCCAGAGATCATGGTACGCAAAAGGCGGATGCGGTGGTTGCACTATCACCCGTTACCGATGCGACCTTTAGTGGGCCCAGCATGAAGGCAAATGTAGAAACAGATGCGATGCTTGGTCCCATGTTCAAGGGCCTGACGAAGATTCCACGCCCTCTGCTGTTGTGGGGCGGCTGGGTGCAGAATCGGGTCAAACCATCCAGCCCGGTGATTTCTCCCGTATTCGGGAATCTTCGAAACCTGCCGCCCACTCTGGTTCATGCCAGTGAGGCCGAAATGTTGCTGGATGACGGCCGCCGCTACGTTAACCGAGCAGTAGCCAACGGGTCGGTGGCCACACTACAAACCTGGCCCCGCGTGGTTCATGTTTGGCATATGTTCTATCCTCAACTCACTGAGGCCCGCGAGGCCTGGGATGAAATTGGAAAATTCCTCGCTGAAGCGGGGTAGGGAGCTGCGCAATGCAACATCGGGAAGACACATTAGCTGGCGCCGCTGGCCATTCAATTTATTTTCAGTACTGGATGCCAGAACAGGCGCCCCGTGCCCTGCTTTTAGTGGTACATGGAGCCGGCGAGCACAGCGCGCGCTACGCCGAGCTGGCGGCCTCATTTTGCGCTGCCGGGTATGTTGTAGCGGCCCTTGACCATGTCGGCCATGGCAAGTCTGATGGCACTTACGGGCATATGGATGATTTTCAACATCACCTGGATACGCTGGAGATATTTCGGCAGCGAGCAGTGGCGGATTTTCCAGGCCTGCCTGTTATTTTGCTGGGGCACAGTATGGGTGGCCTGATAGCCGCCTGCTTTTTACTACAACACCAGCAGCAGTTTGCTGCCTGTGCTTTATCCGGGCCGGCCATTAAATCAGAACTGGAGCCAGGCGTTGGCCAGATTGCCCTGATTCGGCTGCTTTCATTGCTACTGCCAAAGCTGGGTGTCATGCAGTTAGATGCAGCGGGGGTTAGCCGTGACCCGGCAGTTGTAGAGGCCTATAAGGCCGACCCCCTGATCAACCACGGCAAAATGTCGGCGCGGTTTGTTGCAGAGCTGTTTAAGGCGATGAATCGGGTGCAGGCTGAGGCAGGTAGCATCACCCTGCCGCTGTTAATTATGCATGGCGAGAGCGATTCGATGACTGCGCCCGACGGTTCACGCTTTTTGCATGATTCAGTGAGCTCAACGGATAAAACCCTGAAACTCTACCCTGAGCTTTTCCATGAAATATTTAATGAGCCTGAGCGGGAGCAAATTATAGCTGAGCTACTTACGTGGTGTGACCAGCGAGTCGGCAGCTGAAGTCGGATCTAATGCTGGTTTACCAGGCCTGCTCTGCAGCCTTGCCTGAACCGGGCAGCTTGGCATTTTTACTGCCGAACAATTTTTGTACACCGGGCTCACCACACGTATAATCGCGCCCCCAATCTTTCTATGCTATGCCGACAGCTGAGGTCAGCGCAGTGGAATACAAACAACAGTTCGATGTGATCGTGATCGGCGGAGGGCACGCAGGCACTGAGGCGTGCCTGGCGTCGGCGCGCATGGGCTGTCGCACCCTGTTACTAACTCACAGCGTTGATACTCTCGGCCAGATGTCCTGCAACCCGGCTATTGGCGGCATTGGCAAAAGCCATTTGGTGAAAGAAGTCGATGCCCTGGGTGGCGCGATGGGTCGAGCCACTGACCTCGCCGGCATTCAGTTTCGAGTCCTTAACTCCCGCAAGGGCCCGGCGGTGCGTGCCACCCGGGCACAGGCTGACCGGGTGCTGTATCGTAATGCCATCCGGCAGATACTTGAAGGCCAGGAGAATTTAAGCATTTTCCAGCAGCCTGTTGACGATCTGTTAATTGAAAGCGGTGTTGTTGTGGGTGCCATTACCCAGATGGGTGTCGTTTTCCGCGCTTCCCGGGTGGTGCTGACGACAGGAACCTTCCTCGGTGGCAAGCTCCATATTGGTATGGAGAACAGTGCGGGTGGTCGTGCCGGTGATCCTCCGTCCATTGCCTTGGCCCAGCGGTTGCGAGAACTGCCTTTCAGGGTGGAGCGACTGAAAACGGGTACTCCACCGCGTATCGATGCGCGCAGCGTAGATTTCAGTGAGCTGGATGAGCAGTGGGGTGATGAACCCCTGCCCGTCATGTCTTTTATGGGCAGTGTAGACGAGCATCCCGAGCAGCGCTGTTGCTGGATTACTCATACCAATGAGCGCACCCACGACATCATTCGCGCTGGCCTCGATCGGTCGCCCATGTTTTCTGGGGTGATAGAAGGCACTGGCCCACGTTACTGTCCCAGTGTTGAAGACAAGATACATCGCTTTGCCGATAAGAACTCTCACCAGGTGTTCATTGAGCCCGAGGGGCTGACTTCACCGGAGCTATACCCCAATGGCATATCAACCAGCCTTCCTTTTGATGTGCAGATAGATCTGGTGCATTCCATTAAGGGCTTTGAAAATGCTCACATCACGCGCCCCGGATATGCTATCGAGTATGACTTTTTTGACCCTCGGGATTTGCAATCTTCTTTGGAAACCAAGGCCTTGCCCGGCCTTTATTTCGCCGGTCAAATCAATGGCACAACAGGTTACGAGGAAGCGGCCGCCCAGGGCTTGTTGGCGGGACTGAATGCTGCCCTGGCAGTTAAGGGGGAGCAGGCCTGGTGTCCGCGTCGTGACGAGGCCTATATAGGTGTGTTGGTGGATGACTTGATTACCATGGGTACCATGGAGCCCTATCGCATGTTTACCTCCCGTGCTGAGCACCGGTTATTGCTGCGCGAGGATAACGCTGATCTTCGGCTGACTGGCAAAGGGCGCGAGCTGGGCCTGGTAGGCGATGCTCGTTGGCAACGCTTTGAGCAAAAAAGTGACGCCATTGTCAGGGAGGCAGAGCGCCTGGGCAGCACCTGGCTGCAACCGGGAAGTGCAGAAGCAGAGAAGCTGGCTGACAAGCTTACCAGCCCGCTGGCGAGAGAATATTCACTGGCTGATCTGTTGAAGCGACCAGAGCTGGACTACGCAGACATCGCCGGTCTCAAAGGAGAGCCGACGACAGACCTGCAAGCGGCGGAGCAAGTTGCCATACAGGCCAAGTACGCCGGCTATATTGATCGTCAGCAAGGTGACATTGATCGCCTTCGGCGTTATGAAAACGCAGCCTTACCTGCAGACCTGGACTACGAGCAAGTGGATGGTCTTTCCAATGAGGTCAAACAAAAATTGGGTGAAGGCAGGCCAGACACTCTGGCCAGGGCAGGTCGCATACCCGGGGTGACTCCCGCCGCAGTTTCCTTGTTGTTAATCTACCTGAAAAAGCGTGGCGCCCTGGGTGCGATCAAGGGCGACGATTCGCGCAAGACGGCCTGACTTGGACAAAGTCCTCGTCAACCAATTGGCCCGGGGTTGCGACGCGTTGGCGGTCGCGACTGACAGCTCGACCCAGCAGCGTCTGCTGGCTTATCTGGAGCTAATGATTAAATGGAATCGCGCATACAACCTCACGGCAGTGCGCGACCCAGAGCAAATGGTCACCAAGCACTTGCTGGATAGTCTGGCGATTGCGCCCTACCTGGCTGGCGACGATTTGATAGATGTGGGAACGGGAGGCGGCTTGCCCGGTGTGCCCCTGTCTATCGTATTTCCCGATCGTCAGTTTCACTTGTTGGATAGCAATGGCAAAAAGACCCGTTTCCTGTTTCAGGTGAAAACTGCGCTTGGCTTGGATAATATGGTCGTTCACCAGGCGCGAGTGGAGGCATTCGATTCGGAGACCCCATTTGACGCGGTGCTCTCCCGGGCCTTTGCCTCTTTGGAGGATATGGTCGACGATTGCCGTCATCTATTGGCTTCAGGCGGCCATTTTTTTGCGATGAAGGGTGCCTATCCAGGGGAAGAAATTGCCGCCGTGGAAGACCGTTGTCACCTAGAGGCCGTGCACTCAGTGACGGTGCCAGGTCTGCAGGAGCAGCGCCATTTGGTGGATATGACTTTGCGCTGAATGCAGCGCTACAACAGCTACCAGGGGAAATCGTGGCAAGAGTAATTGCAATTGCGAACCAGAAGGGCGGTGTCGGTAAGACTACGACCTGCATTAATCTGGCCGCCTCCCTGGCCGCCATGAACAGACGTGTTCTGCTGGTAGACCTTGATCCTCAGGGCAATGCCACCATGGGTAGTGGCATCGACAAATATAGCGTTAAACGCAGCACCTACGATGTCCTGGTGCATCGCGCCCCGGTCAGTCAAGTCGCGCAGCATGCCGCCGACAGTGGTTTTGACGTGCTGCCATCCAACAGCGACCTGACTGCCGCAGAAGTTGAATTAATTGAGGTGGAGCATAAGGAACGCCGCTTGCGGGCAGCCCTTATTGAGGCATCTGCAGCTTATGACTACATGCTGATTGACTGCCCGCCCTCGCTTAATATGCTGACACTGAACGCCCTCGTTGCCGCTGATGGGGTTATTATTACTATGCAGTGTGAGTATTTTGCCTTGGAAGGCTTGTCAGACCTGGTTCGCACCATTTCCCAAATCGCGGAGTCAGTGAACAGTGAGCTGCAAGTAGAGGGCATATTGCGCACCATGTACGACCCTCGTAACAGCCTCACCAACGAGGTATCCAATCAATTGCATAAGCACTTCGGCGACAAGGTATATCGTACGGTAGTGCCCCGTAACGTGCGTCTGGCGGAGGCACCCAGCCATGGAATCCCTGCGATGTACTATGACAAGTTTTCACGCGGGTCCAAAGCTTATATGGCATTGGCGGGAGAAATTATACGGCGTGAGGAAAAACTCGCGCAGCAGGCTGTGGCACCCGCTTCAGCCCCGGTAGCGGAATAAACGGAGAGGCAGGATGTCGAAAAAACGTTCCCTGGGGCGCGGCCTGGATGCATTGTTAGGTGCGAGCGCCACGGCCAGTGAGGCTGCCGAAGCTTCGGAGTCGACCGTATCGGAAGTGGCCGCGGACCCAGACAAATTGCTTAAAGAGCTTCCGATTGACCTGATTCAGCGCGGTAAATATCAGCCGCGTCGCGATATGGTGCCGGAGTCTCTGCAAGAGTTGGCTGACAGCATTAAGGCCCAGGGTGTTATGCAGCCTATCGTAGTGCGGCCGATATCCGATCGAAAGTACGAAATTATTGCCGGAGAACGTCGCTGGCGGGCCACTCAGCTAGCGGGCCTGGATACCATTCCAGCTGTTATTCGCGATGTGCCAGATGAAGCAGCCATTGCCATGGCCCTGATTGAGAACATCCAGCGGGAAGATCTTAACCCTATCGAGGAAGCTGCCTCATTGCAGCGCCTGCAACAAGAGTTTGAGCTTACCCAGCAGGAGGTGGCAGATGCCGTGGGTAAATCACGATCCACCGTGGCCAATTTGCTGCGTTTGATGAGCCTGCAGGAAGACGTGCGCAAGTTAGTTGAACATGGTGATCTGGAAATGGGGCATGCGCGGGCGCTGCTGGCGTTGGAGGGAGGTGACCAATCACATGCTGCGGGCCAGGTCGTCGGCAAAGCCATGTCTGTGCGCCAGACAGAGGCTATGGTGCGCAATTTGCTCGCGGGTAAAGACAGGCCCAAGGAAAACAAAACCCTAGACCCTAATATTAGGCACTTGCAGGACGATTTAGCCCAGCGTCTTGGCACCAAGGTGCAGATTCAGCACTCTGCCAAAGGAAAGGGCAAGTTGGTACTCAATTACAGCTCACTTGACGAGCTGGACGGAATTTTGGCTCACATTAACTAGCCAAAAATTTTTTTAGCGTTCCAGTTAAAGGCGAGGTGCATTAATTGATACTGTATATAGTGGTCAGGAAACAGTCAGGCACTATATGGACCGTCTGCCAATCAACAAGGGACGAGCGTCGGTAAAGCTGCCTGGAAATAGAGGTTTACGTCCGTTATTTTTAATGTCGATAGTGACTATCGGTTGGTTGAACCCACCCACCATTGCCCCTATAATGCGCGCGCCTTGAACGAGGATCAAACCCGTGTGGTTATTGGAGAGGGGAGAAAGGCGGAGTTGTTATGCCGGGTGCTGAAATAGCGCGGCCTCCTGTCCATCGTATTACCCTGGCGCAATTGGCAGTTTTGTTAGCTGTGTGTCTGCCGTTGACGGCATACGATCAGGTGATCGCCTGGTCTCTGGCAGCGGGAGGCGTAATCGCTATTGTGCCTCAGGCATATTTTGCTCAACTTGCCTTTCGTTGGCGAGGAGCGAAGTCAGCCAGGGCCATGGCCCGGTCCAGCTACGCTGGCGAGATAGGCAAGTTTTTATTGAGTGTTGCCGGGTTTGCCCTGGTGTTTGCAACATTACGGCCGGTTAGCGGCCCGTCGGTTTTTGCTGGATACGTGGCGATGCTGACGATACAAATTATTGGTAGCTGGCTGCTGCTTTCTCGCAGCCAGTCGGTACAGAGACAGACCTAAGAGTCCCTATAGATGGCAGCTGCAGGCGAAGAACTGACAATCTCCGGATATATTGTCCACCACCTGACCAACCTTACCTATGGCAAGTTGCCCGCTGGTTTTGAGCGCCACGCTGTAGACGGTGGTACAGAGGTTGTTCCTGAAGGGGGTATCTGGACTATTGCCCACGGCGGTGCCGAGGCCTCTGCGATGGGGTTTAACGCGATTCACGTTGATTCAATGCTATGGTCCGTTGGCTTGGGCCTGGTATTTTGCTTCCTGTTCCGATCAGTGGCCAAGAAGGCCGAATCGGGTGTCCCCAGCGGTATGGTCAACCTGTTTGAAATGATCGTTGAGTTTGTCGATAGCACGGTGAAAGACACCTTCCACGGACACAACAAGCTGATAGCGCCCTTGGCCCTGACCATTTTTGTTTGGGTCTTTATGATGAACTTCATGGACATCATTCCGGTTGACCTGATCCCCCACACTCTTGAGCTGCTCGGCGTGCCTTACCAGAAAGTAGTGCCATCTACAGACCCGAACATCACTATGGGCATGGCGCTGGGCATCTTTATCTTGATGCTCTATTACTCAATAAAGGTTAAAGGCTTCGGCTTCGTGAAAGAGCTGACAATGAACCCCTTTAATCACTTTATGTTCATTCCGGTAAATTTGTTTATGGAAGTGGTTGGCCTGCTGGCCAAGCCCTTTTCCCTGGGCCTGCGTTTGTTCGGAAACATGTACGCCGGTGAGATGATCTTTATTCTGATTGCAGCCCTGTTCAGTGCCGGTATCGCCTGGATGGTACCTGCGGGAATGTTGCAAATCGGTTGGGCGATTTTCCATATTCTGGTTATCACCCTGCAAGCCTTTATCTTCATGGTGCTGACGATTGTGTATCTCAGCATGGCTCATGAAGACCACTAATTTACTTTAAATATCTACACAAACTAGGAGAGAAACATGCCTGAATTAATCTACGTAGCTGCCGCCATCATGATGGGTCTGGGTGGTCTGGGTGCCGCGATCGGTGTTGGTCTGTTGGGCGGTAAGCTCATCGAAGGTTCTGCGCGTCAGCCTGAGCTGGCACCCAAACTGCAGGTGACCTTCTTCCTGGGCGCAGGCCTGGTAGACGCGATTCCCATTATTGGTGTTGGTATCGCGATGTACCTGATCTTCGTAGTTGCGGGTTAATAGAGACAAACCTAATCGGGGTTATTGCGCTTTAAATAACCCCAACAACCTGTGAGGAGAAGAGCGTGAATATAAATCTTACGCTTATCGGGCAGATGATCGCGTTTATCTGTTTCGTCGTGTTCTGTATGAAGTACGTATGGCCGCCTATTATCGCTGCCATGTCTGAGCGCGAGCAAAAGATCGCCGATGGCCTGGCTGCCGCTGACCGCGCTAGTCACGACCTCGAGTTGGCTAAAGAGAAGGCAGTAGAACGCCTGAAAGAAGCCAAGGAAGAGGCCTCGAGCATCATCGATTCCGCTAACAAGCGTGCAGGCCAGCTGGTTGAAGAAGCCAAGGACGCTGCAGTTGTAGAGGCTGATCGAGTGAAAGCCTCTGCTCAGGCAGAGATCGAACAGGAAACCAACCGCGCACGCGAGCAACTTCGCGGCCAGGTTGCAGCCCTGTCATTGGCCGGCGCTGAAAAGGTTTTGGGTTCTGCAATCGACCAAGAAGCTCATAACGAGCTGGTCGAGAAGCTGGCCTCAGAGCTGTAACGCGAGGGAGCTATGGCTGAATTAAGCACACTGGCACGTCCCTACGCCAAAGCGGCGTTTGAGTATGCCCGAGAGCATAATGCGCTGGCGCAGTGGTCAGAGCAATTGCTCACTACATCCGCTGTCGCGGCAGACGACGGTATGGCGGCGGTTTTGAACAATCCATCGCTGACTGACGAGCAGCAGGCGCAGACCATGATAGAGGTCTGCGGTGATGTCTTGGGCGCCGAGGTGAAGAACTTTGTTTCAATCCTCGCCTCGAACAAGCGTCTGGCTTTGCTGCCGGAAATTTCGTCCCAATTTGAGCTGTTCAAGGCCAATCAGGAAAAGTCGGTAGACGTAGAAGTGGTCTCCGCCTTTGATTTGACTGAAGCTACGACAGTAAAGCTCGCCGACGTATTGGGCAAAAAACTTGAACGCGAAGTGAAGGTCAGTACATCTACTGATAAAGACCTTCTGGGTGGCGTTTTAATCAGGGCCGGTGATCTGGTGATCGATGGCTCCGTGCGCGGCAGGTTGAACAAGCTTGCCGAAGCATTGAACTCCTAGAATTTAGGATTGAGGAACAGAGCATGCAGCAACTGAATCCATCTGAAATTAGCGAGATTATCAAGTCGCGCATCGACGAACTCGATGTGTCCTCTGAGGCTCGTAACGAAGGCACCGTGGTATCTGTTACCGACGGTATTATTCGTATCCATGGTCTCGCCGAAGTTATGTACGGTGAGATGATTGAATTTGAAGGCGGCATCTACGGGATGGCGCTGAACCTGGAGCGCGACTCTGTTGGCGCGGTAATTCTGGGTGATTACAAAAGCCTGGCTGAAGGTCAAAGCTGTCGCTGTACTGGCCGCATTTTGGAGGTACCTGTTGGCCCCGAACTACAGGGCCGGGTGGTAGACGCACTCGGTAGCCCCATCGATGGTAAAGGCCCCGTTAATGCGGCAATGACCGACGCGCTGGAAAAGGTTGCTCCTGGTGTTATTGCCCGTCAGTCCGTTGACCAGCCCGTGCAAATTGGTTTGAAGGCGGTTGACGCCATGGTACCGATTGGCCGTGGTCAGCGTGAGTTGATTATTGGTGACCGCCAGATTGGCAAGACCGCGATTGCGGTTGATGCCATCATCAACCAGAAAGGTTCTGGTATTAAGTGCGTTTACGTCGCTATTGGTCAGAAGGCCTCCTCTGTAGCTGCCGTTGTGCGCAAGCTTGAAGAGCATGGCGCAATGGAGCACACAATTGTTCTCGCGGCGACGGCTTCTGACCCGGCTGCAATGCAGTTCCTGGCACCTTTTGCCGGTTGCACCATGGGCGAGTATTATCGCGACCGCGGTGAAGACGCCCTGATCATTTACGATGACCTGACCAAGCAGGCCTGGGCATACCGCCAGATCTCGCTGTTGCTGCGTCGCCCTCCCGGTCGTGAGGCTTACCCTGGTGACGTATTTTATCTTCACTCGCGTCTGCTGGAACGTGCCGCACGGGTTAATGCCAAGTATGTCGAAGACTTCACTAACGGTGAAGTGAAAGGCAAGACCGGCTCCTTGACTGCACTTCCTGTTATTGAGACTCAGGCCGGTGACGTATCTGCGTTTGTGCCGACTAACGTGATTTCTATCACCGATGGGCAGATCTTCCTGGAAGCCGATATGTTTAACGCTGGCGTGCGGCCTGCGATGAATGCCGGTATTTCGGTATCTCGGGTTGGTGGTGCGGCACAGGCCAAGATCATAAAGAAACTGTCCGGTGGTATTCGTACTGCGCTGGCGCAGTATCGAGAGCTGGCGGCGTTCTCCCAGTTCGCCTCTGATCTGGATGACGCGACCAAGGCCCAGCTGGACCATGGTGAGCGCGTCACCGAGTTGATGAAGCAGAAGCAGTATTCTCCGCAGAGCATCGCGGAGATGGGCCTGCTGCTGTATGCCGCTAACGAAGGCATGCTCAGTGATGTTGATGTCGCCAAGATTGGTGATTTTGAAGATGCACTGCTGTCCTACATGCATGCAGAGCACAGTGAGTTAATGGGCAGTATCGTTCAGAGCGGTGACTATAACGACGAGATCGAGGGCGCTTTCAAGTCTGCGATCGAGAAGTTCAAGTCTACTCAGACCTGGTAGTAGAGCCCGAGGACCATTAGATGGCAGCCGGAAAAGAAATACGGACCAAGATCTCGAGCATCCAGAGCACGCAGAAGATCACCAGCGCTATGGAAATGGTAGCTGCGTCGAAAATGCGTAAGGCTCAGGACCGCATGCAGTTGGGCAAGCCCTATGCCCGTCGCATGCGCTCTGTGGTTGGTCACATTGCTAACGCAGCACCAGAGTACCAGCACATGTACATGGAAAAGCGTGAAGTGAAACGAGTGGGATATATCATCGTTTCTACTGATCGCGGCTTGTGTGGCGGTTTGAATATCAATTTGTTCAAGGCTGCGATCAAGTCCATGAAAGCGTGGAACGATCAGGGTATTGAGATTGACCTCAGCCTGGTTGGAGCCAAAGCGACAGCATTTTTTAACAGTTACGGCGGCAACGTTATTGCTGCGGTGCGTGACCTGGGTGAAGAGCCATCGCTGGCCGACTTGATCGGTGGAGTAAAGGCGATGTTGGATGCCTATGAAGAGGGCAAGATCGACCGCCTGTTCCTGGTCAGTAATGAGTTTGTGAACACCATGACTCAAGAGCCCAGTGTTGAACAGTTGCTTCCCCTGGAAGCTGAAGAAAGCGACGAGATGGCTCACCATTGGGACTACATCTATGAGCCCGATGCAAAAGACCTTCTTGAGGGCTTGTTGACTCGCTACATTGAGTCCCAGGTCTATCAGGCAGTCGTAGAAAACGGTGCCTGTGAACAAGCGGCGCGTATGTTGGCAATGAAAAATGCTACTGACAACGCCGGAGACCTGATTGATGACCTGCAGCTAATTTACAACAAAGCGCGTCAGTCAGCGATTACTCAAGAACTGTCAGAGATTGTGAGTGGCGCAGCGGCCATTGGTTAAACGGCAGCTCGACACGGCGTAAGAAGTGGTAACGAACTCGGCACAGGGCAACGCCCGGGGCCAGCAAGCATTGAATTTTGATATAGAGGATCCGAACATGAGCAGCGGACGTATCGTACAAATTATTGGCGCGGTAATTGACGTGGAGTTTTCACGCGAAGACGTGCCCCAGGTCTACGACGCATTGGTAGTGCCTGAGAAAGATCTCACCCTGGAAGTTCAGCAGCAACTGGGCGATGGCGTCGTGCGCGCTATTGCTATGGGTTCTTCTGAAGGTGTAAGCCGTGGATTGGCGGTAGAAAATACCGGCGCTCCCATTTCAGTGCCAGTGGGAATCGAGACCCTGGGTCGGATTATGGATGTACTGGGCAACCCTATCGATGAGTGTGGCCCTATCGGTGAGCAAGAGCGCGCCGCTATTCACCGCAAGGCGCCCACCTACGAAGAGCTGTCAGCATCTGACGAGTTGCTGGAAACTGGCATTAAGGTCATCGACCTGGTGTGTCCCTTTGCCAAAGGCGGTAAAGTTGGTCTGTTCGGTGGAGCCGGTGTTGGTAAGACCGTAAACATGATGGAGTTAATTAACAACATTGCTACCGAGCACAGCGGCCTGTCCGTATTTGCAGGTGTTGGGGAGCGTACTCGCGAGGGTAACGATTTCTACTTCGAGATGCAGGAGTCCAACGTGGTAGACGTTGAAAACTTCTCCAACTCCAAAGTGGCCATGGTCTATGGCCAGATGAATGAGCCCCCTGGAAACCGTCTTCGTGTTGCATTGACCGGTCTAACCATGGCTGAGAAGTTTCGCGACGAAGGTCGTGACGTATTGCTTTTCGTTGACAACATTTATCGTTATACCCTGGCGGGAACTGAAGTATCAGCGCTGCTAGGCCGTATGCCTTCTGCGGTGGGTTATCAGCCTACGCTAGCGGAAGAAATGGGTGTGCTGCAGGAGCGTATTACGTCTACCAAGGTAGGTTCGATTACGTCTATCCAGGCGGTATACGTGCCGGCGGATGACCTGACTGACCCTTCTCCAGCGACCACTTTCGCGCACCTTGACTCTACTGTTGTACTGTCTCGTGATATTGCTGCCAGGGGTATTTATCCTGCGGTTGACCCGTTGGACTCAACGTCGCGCCAGCTTGATCCGCTGATCATTGGTAACGATCACTACGAAACTGCCCGTGGTGTTCAGTCTGTGCTGCAGCGTTACAAAGAATTGAAGGACATCATCGCGATTCTGGGTATGGATGAGCTGTCAGAAGAAGACAAGCAGTCGGTAAACCGGGCTCGTAAGATCGAGCGCTTCCTGTCCCAGCCGTTTCACGTGGCGGAGATCTTTACCGGTTCTCCCGGTAAGTATGTGTCTTTGAAAGATACCATCGCGGGCTTTAAAGGTATTCTCGCCGGTGAGTACGACCACATGCCTGAGCAGGCCTTCTACATGGTTGGCAGCATTGACGAAGCCGTTGAGAAAGCCAAGAACCTGTAATAGCAGTCAGTTAACGAGGCCAGAATTATGGCAATGACAATCCACTGCGATATCGTCAGTGCGGAAGAAGAAATTTTCTCCGGCCTGGTCGAGATGCTCGTGGCCACTGGTGGCGAAGGTGAGTTGGGTGTGAGCTACGGCCATGCTCCTCTGCTGACGGCGCTGGTTCCGGGCCCAGTCCGTGTCGTCACGCAGGCTGGTGACGAAGAAGTTTATTACGTGTCTGGCGGCTTTCTTGAAGTTCAGCCCGGCGTGGTTTCTATTCTTGCTGATACCGCAATTCGTGCCCACGACGTGGACGAGGCGGCTGCGGAGGAGGCACGTAAAGAAGCTGAACATGCACTGGCTAACCAATCTGGCGATTTCGACTATGGCCGTGCATCAGCACAATTGGCCGAAGCCGCCGCTCAGTTGGCGACATTACGCAAGTTAAAAAATCGGGCCGGTCGCGGCTAATTGTAACCTGCACCACGTTGCCCACTTACAGGGCCGCCGAAAAAGCCCTGGCCTGAAAGCCGGGGCTTTTTTATGGGCGGCGCATCGGCAGTGCAACCTCGATACTGTCAGGGGTACTGCACGCTCACAGCAGCTGCCACAGCGTATCGAAAAGGATTTGCTGGGTTGAGGCGATGGCTGCCGAATCAATGATTACTACTACTGGATAGTCATTATCTGCCAGCGTAATCATCGCTACTTTGGGTGGATAAATGGCGATATAAGACGCATCCGCGGTATCGCTGGCGGGTAGCCATTTGCGTTCGGCGTACTCAGCTTCATCACCGCCTTCACCCACAGCAATAACGCGAACTTGAATTCCGCGGTTCTCTCGCTGCCGGGTGAAATTGGGGAAGGGGCGGTAGAGGTGTTCCCTGAGGGTTTTTGTTGAAATCACTGCATAGCCACGCTGCGGATCTCTGGCTGTGCTGTTGAGAATATCCCTGAGCACAAATTCTACGCCGTCGTCTCCTTCGTAGAAGCGCACGTTGCCTGGACTGAATTCTGCTTGTGTTTGCTTAAGCTCAGGGATCACTTCGCTGCGAAGTTGCTCCATGGCCAGGGATAGCGCCTGTTGCCTGCGTTCGCCCAGCTGCAATAATTGCTCAGGGTCCTCTGCCTGAAACACTCTTCGTTTGCCGCGAGGAAAGTAATTCACTACCCCCTTACCCGCCAATTTCTTCAAGGTTTCGTAGGTACTACCCCTGTTCACCCCCGATTCAGCGGCAACGTCACGGATAGATGCTGGCCCCAGACGCAGCAAAGCACGGTAGATATTGATTTCCCGGTCATTAAGACCGAGCTGACGTAGACTATCGAGTTTCATTTGTTGTCAATTTTTATGTGACAAATGACGTTGTTTTGATAATTATCAGCGATAATAATGCACTTAATCCTGAATTAATGTCAAAAAATATCTGACAGTAGGCTTCTGCCTCACTGGGAACCAACTACATGAATCTCGAAATTATTATTCTTGCTGCGGGTCAAGGGACTCGTATGAAGTCTCCCCTTCCCAAGGTTTTGCACCAGATTGCGGGCCAATCCATGCTACAGCATGTGATTAGCGTTGCCCGTGACTTGAACCCCTCGGCTATCCATGTGGTCGTGGGTCATGGTGCAGAGGAAGTGAAGGAGGCAATGGCTGCTGAAACGTTGCAATGGGTTGTTCAGGAACAGCAACTAGGCACTGGCCATGCGGTGCTGCAGGCCATGCCCAGGGTGGATGAGCGCAGCACAGTCCTGGTGCTTTATGGCGATGTGCCACTGATTCGCCTGGACACCTTGCAAGGCCTGGTCGAGAAAGCCACTAAAGCACCTGCGTTGCTGACCGCTCAGGTGACGGACCCCGCCGGTTATGGGCGCATTTTGCGAGGCGATGATGACTCTGTACTGGGCGTGGTTGAGCATAAGGATGCCAATCAGGAGCAACTGTTAATTAATGAAATCAATACAGGGGTGCTGGCTGCGCCAGCCGCTGATCTCAAGCGTTACTTGCCAGCGGTGGGTAATGCCAACAGTCAGGGGGAGTATTACTTGCCTGATGTCCTCGCTATGGCTGTTGCCGATGACAAAACTGTGGCGGCTCAACTGGCGACGTCCGAATTGGAGGTGCTGGGCGTCAATGATCGCCTGCAATTAAATCAGGTAGAGCGTGAGTGCCAGCTTAGACAAGCACAGCAGTTGTTGCGCGATGGCGTGAGCGTGGCTGATGCGGCGCGATTGGATATTCGTGGCAGCTTGCACTGTGGTGTTGATGTGAGTATCGATATTAATGTGGTGATTGAGGGTCAGGTCGTGCTTGGCGATGGCGTTTCCATAGGCCCGAATTGCGTACTGAAAAATGTGACGATTGCGGACGGAGCATCTGTTCATGCCATGAGCCACCTGGAAGATGCCCGGGTTGGAGCCAAAGCCAATGTAGGACCCTATGCGCGCCTGCGACCTGGAACCGTATTGGCTGAAGGTGCCAGAGTTGGCAACTTTGTTGAAACTAAAAAAGCAAATATCGGTGCCGGCAGTAAAGTGAACCATCTCAGCTACATCGGCGACTGCGACATGGGTGCTGGAGTGAACGTGGGCGCGGGTACGATTACTTGTAACTACGACGGCGTCAACAAGCATAAAACTTCTCTGGGTGATGATGTGTTTGTTGGTTCCAATAGCACGCTTGTCGCACCTCTTGCGGTTGCCGATGGAGGTTTTATTGGTGCGGGCTCTACCGTGACCAAAGCAGTCGGTGAAAAAGAGCTGGCTGTCAGTCGCGCCAAACAGCGCAATATTCTGGGTTGGCAACGCCCCGGCAAAGACAGCGGGGAAGCCTGATCATGTGTGGAATTGTGGCCGCTGCGGCACGACGCGAAGTCTCTGAAATCCTGTTGGAAGGCCTGCGCAGGCTCGAATATCGAGGCTATGACTCTGCCGGTATGGCACTGTTGGATAACGAGCGAAATTTGCTGATGCACAAGCAACTGGGAAAAGTCGCAGAGCTGGAGCGCGCCCAACAACTGCAGCCTTACCTGGGTTGCACGGGCATTGCCCACACTCGCTGGGCGACCCATGGAGAGCCTTCTGCGGCTAATGCGCACCCTCATATTTCCGGTCAACGACTGGCTCTGGTGCATAACGGCATTATCGAAAACCATGAGGCTCTGCGGCTGGAGCTGTCTCAGCAGGGCTATCAATTTGCCTCTGTTACAGATAGCGAAGTAATCGTTCACTTACTTCACAGCGCAATGGAAGCGGGAAACAGTTTAGCGGAAGCAATGCAAATTACGGTCTCGCGGCTGGACGGTGCCTACGCTTTGGCGGTAATCGATGCAGAGCACCCTGAGCAGATTGTCGCTGCCCGCCAGGGTAGTCCGTTAGTGATTGGTGTTGGCATTGGCGAAAACTTTCTGGCTTCAGACCAGATGGCCTTGCGCCAGGTGACCGATCGCTTTATCTATCTTGAAGAGGGCGATTTAGCACTTTTGTCCCCCTCTTCTATCATTATTTATGACGAAGCGGGTAAGGAAGTCCAGCGCCAGAAAACCCGTATTGACGCCGCGGTGGAAACCGCAGATATGGGTGATTTCGATCACTACATGATCAAGGAAATTTATGAGCAGCCTCGAGCATTGGCAGCCACACTCAACCTGAGTGCCGATCACCAGATAGCCGACGAGGTGTTTGGCAATGGCGCAGCGGCAATTTTTGACAAGGTTCAGGCGATACAAATTGTCGCCTGCGGAACCAGCTTTCATGCCGGAATGGTGGCGCGCTACTGGCTGGAGGAGCTGGCTGGTATTCCCTGTCAGATCGAAGTGGCTTCGGAATTTCGTTACCGCAAACGAGTCCAGCATGAAAACACCTTGCTGGTCACTATATCGCAATCCGGAGAAACCGCGGACACGCTTGCAGCTATGCGCAACGTTGCCCCCGGGGAATTCCTTGGCAGTCTGGTGATTGCCAATGTGGATAACAGTTCTCTGGTAAGAGAGAGCGACCTGGTTTTTTTGACTCGTGCGGGTATCGAGATTGGCGTTGCGTCTACCAAGGCGTTTACTACCCAGCTGGTAGGTTTGCTCATGCTGACCACAGTGCTGGGTCGCCGACGCGCGATGCCGGTCGAACAGGTTCAGGAGGTGGTGAATGCCCTGCACAATCTTCCAGATTATGTGCAGGAGACGCTTGAGTTGGATGACGCGATCAAACAGATATCCGAATCGTTTATCTCCAAGCACCATGCTCTTTTTCTGGGTAGAGGTATTCAATATCCCGTGGCAATGGAGGGGGCGCTAAAATTAAAGGAAATCTCCTACATCCACGCGGAAGCTTATCCTGCAGGAGAACTGAAGCACGGACCATTGGCATTGGTTGACGACGACATGCCAATTGTTGCTGTTGCCCCCGGCGATGAGCTGTTGGAAAAGTTAAAATCGAACCTGGAAGAGGTTCGCTCCAGAGGTGGCGAGTTATTTGTATTTGCTGACGGACAGGCAGGCTTTGCCAGCGAGCCCAGAGTCAATGTGTTGAACATGCCTCATTGTCCCGAGGTCGTTAAGCCAATTGTCTATACGGTTGCGCTACAGCTGTTGTCTTACCATGTGGCGGTGCAAAAAGGGACTGACGTGGATAAGCCGCGCAATTTGGCCAAATCTGTTACCGTGGAATAGAACGATAGCGGTCATTTAAAAATTACTGCTTCGCTTGCAATAGGGAGTAACGAATGAGATCTGCATTAATACATGTTGGCCGAGTGTTATTAGCACTGTATTTTCTGTTGCCGGGAATCGGCAAGTTTGTTTCGTGGGATATGCATGTGGCGTTAATGGAATCTCATAATATGGTCATGGTTCCCGCTTTATTAGCGATTGCTGGCATTGCTCAAATTGGCGGTAGTATCTGCCTGCTATTTAATAAACAGTTGGTTATTTGCGCGCTCGGCTTTGCCGCCATGGTCTTACTCATTAATTTGAATTTGCATGACTTTTGGAATGTCTATGAGGGCGTAGATGCCAAACATGAATCTCAGAACTTTTTCAAAAATTTGGGCATATTTGCGGGTCTGTTGCTGTTGGCGGCCATCAATATGGAAAAGACATCCAACGAGTGATTGCATTGGTAAGCGTATAGAAAACACGGGGATTATTAACCATGCCGGGAACTTACAGAAGGAGTCGCCCAGTATAGTTAACGCCGTTTGCTAATCCTTGTTCTACCGAAATTTCTGCGGTCGCGCATTTCTTTGTGAGTCCGAGCACGCATGGCATGCTCACGCGCCAGTTCTGGTGGCGCAATAAACTGACCGGGGCTGAGGCGATTTTTGTTAGGCAAAAGAAGCAGGCTGTCGCAAAGGCCCAAACCCCGCTTTACCGCACCTGGAGAAGGAACTCCATCCAAGTAGCGAGATACGTCGGCCTCATCGAGAATACCTGTGAGCACCAGGCGGGCGCGCTCTCGAATCGCGGGCGTTGCAACCCGGTTAATACGCCCCCACTGAACTGTATATTCGCTGCAGTCAGGGTTATCTGAGCGCGGAACATCGAGGAAAGAGCTCACTCTGTCTAAGCCAAAGTAGTAGTGAGTTAGCACTTCCTCTACCAACATGGCCGTGTCCTCAAACGGGGACGCATAGGCATATAGAGCGCTGGCATCGTCCTGTTCGAACTCCAGCCCCAGCGTTATGGCACTCAGATTTCGAAAGACGGTGGTAACAGGCGCACCGAAAAACAGCACAGATCCAAGGTCATAGAGCAATGCAGAGCGCAGTGGATAGGTATTTAATAATTGCAGGCTGGGACTCAGGCGCTCAAGCCGGTACGTGGCTTCAAGAACTGTCTCATCAGGTAAAACGTCTGATAACAGAGCAGGCGGCATTGCGTCATTGGCGTGAGTTAACTCATGTATCAGCAGGTTGGCGATGGGCCAGATAATTTCGTCAAAGGTACGACTTTGGCCTTCCTCGTACAGATAGGAGGGCCGCCACGCGGACGTGTTTCCCGACACATAAAGCTCTGCAGAAATAAACTTAAGAGTAGAACCGAACTCTGAGCGATAGTCTGGCTCCCAATCAATGGTTTCTCGTTCTGCAGGCGTGAGCCAAAGGTCTTGTGGATCCAGGTAAATGGCGCCGGTGGCAGACGTGTAAAAAGCGGGTCGAATACTTGAGCCTATGACAATGGCAGTGGTGCCGCGAAACATTTTCAACATGTCTGGTGGCAGCGCTGCTAGTACCTGCTTGAAGCGGTCCCCCATCCAGGAATGAGTGACGGTAGTGCGCTGTAAAATTTGGTCAATGTCAGGTTCCGCAGATACCGAGCCCAGAAAGGGCAGAGTTTGAAGCGAGCAAAGCTGGAACGGATCATTAGCGGATGCACAAGCCGCCAACACTTCTGCCCAAGGGCTGTTTTTTTGATAGGGCTTTAGGCTTTTTCCCGACACCCGGTTAGCGAGGCCAAAACTAAACGACGCGCTGGCGATGGTACCGGCGGAGTCTGTTGCAGAGACAAACATAACCAGGTCTCGCACTGAGTAGTCGGCCTTGGGGGAGGAAAACTGAAGCTCATTACCCACTTTTAAAGCGGGGATTATGATTCGCATGTCAGTGGTAGCCATGAAATACCGGGGTGTGCTGTTCAGGCTTAGTCCTTCGATCTCAATACTGCTGAGGGGAACTGAAAGGGTTTTCTGCCCGGGCCCAATGAAGGCATCATAATTCAGCAGTTTGAGTGGACCGCTGTAGTAGGGCCGGTAGCGGGATACCAGCGGTATGGTTTCGTCCTCACCCCAGAGCCGCTCGTCGAGCTTTACCTCGCAAGCCCCTGGCTGATCTCGGCATATTTTTGTCCAGCGACGAAAGCTGTGGCCCGGGGCTGGCACTGGCCAAAAGGTTTCATGAAAGTCTTCTTGAATATCAAAGACGTACCCACTGGAATAAACCTGCCCCGCTTTTTCGCCGTATACGACGCCCTCGCCATTGGTGGCCACAGGCATGCGGCAGGCCGCAAGCAGCGTTAGCATTAAAAGGGTCAAGACGCGACAGGTTTTGCGGCTCGAACTCTGCGGGGTTGAGTTATTCATGAACACAAAGATAGCAGGTGTTAAGGGACTGCACTAAGGGCTTTAAGAGCATGTCCGGCCTTCGCCCCACTAAGTACTGCAATGATGGCGGGCGCAACCACAGGCTGGCGAGAGTATTACCACATTTGGTAGATACCCTAGTATTGCTTTCCGCCGCGGGGGCTACTGGTGTTGATCAGGTGAATCTGGGCCACCGGGGTTCAGGCGGCCCTGAACACAATCAGCCGGGATTCGCTGCTTTGTAAGCGCGTATGGCTGTATTGAACTGGTCAGCAACCGCTTCCTCTGCGGAAACTGCTGCGTTGTAGGTTTCCTGGCTAGCCTTGTAGGCTTCGCCTGCGCCATCCTCGCCTACTTGCATAGCGGCCTCGGCAGTCGCCATTGCGGGCTCCAGGCACTTCATGTAGTCAATGTTTTCACTCTGGAAGGCTTTAACGGCTTTCTGGCCTGCCAGCATTTGCTCCATGGTTGCCGAGGCACCGTCGAGAGCCGCCGGAGCCTCTGGGGCGGTGCAGTCTGCCGCGAGAGCGGATGTGCTACCCAAGGCTAATGCCAGGGCGGTGAGCTTGATTATTTTCATGTGTCTTATCTCTGCCAGTGTTTTGGATTGTGAATTTAACAGGACAATCTGTCCCTGCCAAGTCAGCGGGACTTGCCTACCCAAAGCTTGGGCAGACCGTATTCTTTTTCCAGCGTTCTTGCTATGAATTCGGCAGTGCTCCGGTCAGGAAGTTCCACTACACGAACTCGATAAACCGTCTTACCGCCAATCTGGCCTGTAGCAACGATAACCTTGCCGCTAGAGGGCTGCAGCTTTTTTAACCAACCGTCGGCGGTGCTGCGCTGACTGTAGGAACTGAAGTTGACGAACCAGCCGCTGGCGACAGCACTGCTGTTTACGGCGGGAGCTGGGGGAACCGGCTTGGGCTCAGGCGTTGCTGCTGTCTTTTTCAAGGCTTCTTGCTGGGCGGCCAGTTGTTTTTCCAGGCCGCTGACGATAGCTTGCAAGTTACTGTTTTCTCTCAGGAGTTCCGTAAACTGCTCTTGCAGTTCCACGTTGCGTTCACTGGCTTGGGCGGCAGCTAAACGACTGGCTGCCACGTCCTTTGGCGCTGCTGATGTTGCGAGACTGGCTTGAAGTTGGCGGATTTCCTCCTGCATTGCCGCTCGCTGTTCGATAACGCCGTAGCCTCCAGCCCCCAGAAGAACAAGCGCTAATACTGCGACGATTATCATGCCTAGAGAAATATTCAATTCCCGGTCTTCTTCCTCATAGTCTTTATCCTCATCCATGTCATCCCACTCTTCTTCCAGTTCAAGGTCCCTGAAAATGGGGGGTGCTGCAAGGGGGGGTAAATCGTGGTCGATTGTGGATGGTTCGTCGTCAAAGGCGCTTGAAGGGTTGGGTTCCTTGTCCCAAGGGTCGGATTCAGCAGATTCGTTTTCTGGCTCGCTCCAGGGATCGTCATCGAATGCCCTGGAGGCTTCTTCCTTCAGTTCCCAGGCAGCGTCATGGCTATGCGAGTCCAATTCTTCAGGCTCGTCTTCGTCAACTTCGGTGTAAATGGCAGCGAAATCGCTATCGCGGTCTGAGTCTTCGTAGTCTGACTCTTCTTCGAAGTCGCTGAACAGGGTCTCGTTTTGGCTCCAGTTCGCGCTGGTTTGGTCACCGTCGTTGGTTTCGTTATTATCGTCGTCTCGGTCGCTCATGTCGGACACTGCTCTATTGTCCCGTTTGCGCCGATAGTAGCAGACCTGAGTCCTTTTTCTGTAGTCGTTTTGTCAGCATGGTGGGGTTTGCTCGTTGCCTCGGTTAGAATGCGCCGATGGACGTATCAGACATTCTTTCCCCACTGAACGAGGCCCAGCGCGATGCTGTCGCGGCTGAAAGCCAAAATATGCTTGTACTGGCAGGTGCTGGTAGTGGCAAAACTCGTGTTCTTGTGCACCGCATTGCCTGGCTCATCCGCGCTGAAGAGTTCTCTCCCTGGTCGATTCTTGCGGTGACGTTTACCAACAAGGCAGCGAAAGAAATGCGCAACCGCATTGAGGAAATGCTGCAGATTCCCAGTCATGGCATGTGGGTGGGTACCTTCCATGGTCTGGCCCATCGCCTGCTCAAGGCTCATTGGAAGGAAGCTGGCCTGCCCCAGAATTTCCAGATCCTCGATAGCGACGACCAGCTGCGGCTGGTTAAAAGGGTCTGCCGAGAAATGGAGCTGGATGAAAGTCGCTGGCCCCCGAAACAAGCCATGTGGTACATCAATTCACAAAAGGATGAGGGCCTGCGATCGCAGCATATTGATGCGCCCCATGGCGATCTTTACGCCCAGACAATGCTGCAGGTTTACCGAGCCTACGAGGCAGCCTGTGATCGCACCGGAATGGTCGATTTTGCCGAGCTACTGCTCAGGGCGCATGAGCTCTGGCTCAAGAGCCCAGAGGTTCTGGCCCATTACCAGGGCCGCTTTCGGCAAATTCTGGTAGATGAGTTTCAGGACACCAATACCATTCAATATGCCTGGTTGCGGGTGCTGGCCGGAAAGGATATTCCGGTGATCGCGGTGGGCGATGACGACCAGTCTATTTACGGCTGGCGAGGCGCTAAAATAGAAAATATCCAGCGCTTCGGAGACGACTTTAAGGGTACGCGTACGGTAAGGCTGGAGCAAAATTACCGCTCGACCCAAACTATTTTGCAGGCTGCCAACGGGGTTATCGCCTTTAACTTTGGGCGACTGGGCAAGGAGCTTTGGACCTCGGGTGAGCAGGGTGAGCCGATTAATCTCTACGCTGGATTTAATGAGCATGATGAAGCCCGGTTTGTTGTCGAGCAGATAGAGCACTGGATTGCCAATGGCAACGACCGTGCCTCCGTGGCGATCCTGTATCGTTCAAATGCCCAGTCCCGGGTTTTGGAAGAAGGGCTGATACGAGGCGCGATCCCTTACCGCATTTATGGCGGCCAGCGCTTTTACGAGCGCATGGAAATTCGCAATGCCCTGGCCTATCTGCGTCTCTTGCAAAGCCGCGGCGATGACGCTGCCGTAGAGCGAGTGATCAATACGCCTCCCCGTGGCATTGGCAGTAAAACCCTGGATGTGGTTCGCAGTTGCGCCCGCGCCAGAGAACTGTCGCTGTGGCAATCCATCGAGGCTGTGATTACCGAAAAATTGCTGCCTGCCAGGGCCTTATCTGCGCTTGAAGGCTTCACCGTACTGATCAACGAACTGGATTCCGGTACCGATGATTTAACCTTGGAGGAGCTGGTTGATCATAGTATTGAGCACGCGGGTCTTATCGAGTATCACCAGAAAGAGAAGGGCGAAAAAGGCCAGGCGCGGGTAGAAAACCTTGAGGAACTGGTCTCTGCCGCGAAGCAGTTCGTCAAGGATGAGGCAGAGGAAACCTCACCGTTGCAACAATTTCTTGATAACGCTGCTCTGGACGCCGGGGATGCCCAGGCGGATGAACACGAGGACAGTGTCCAGCTAATGACTTTGCACTCCGCTAAAGGACTGGAGTTTCCGTTGGTGTTTCTGGTTGGAATGGAGGAAAACCTGTTTCCCCACCGGATGTCTATTGAGGAGCCAGGGCGGCTGGAAGAAGAGCGGCGGCTTTGTTATGTGGGTATTACCCGAGCGATGGAGCAACTGACCATTACCTATGCGGAGTCCCGACGCTTGCATGGCAGCGAAAGCTTTAACGCGCCCTCGCGGTTTATCCGCGAAATTCCTGCTGAGCTGCTGCAGGAGGTGCGGATTAATAATACCGTCTCCAGGCCAGTGAGTGCGCTCAGTCAGGCTGCGGTACCCGAGACCGACTTGTGCCTGGGGCAGCGTGTTTACCACCAGATTTTTGGCGAGGGTACCGTGCTAAACTTTGAGGGCAGGGGCAGCAGCGCTCGACTAGAGGTCAACTTTGATGCCGAGGGCAGTAAGTGGCTGGTTTTGCAGTACGCCAATCTGCAGCTGATATAACAAGGAAATTGCAATGGCACAGGGCGAAACAGAAAGGCGCTATTCACCCATCATTATTTTGACCCTGGTTGCGGCTTTGGTCGCGGTGCTGGGTTTGTGGGCGGCAGACAAAGCCGGGAACCAAAATAGTGGTGGCAGTGCCGGCGAGGTCGTGGCGACCTCCAATGAACAGTTTGAGTGGAAGCTGGTGACTACATGGCCCAAGAATTTTCCTGGGCTTGGCTCGGCAGCTGAAAATCTGGCCACCATGGTGGATGAAATGAGCAATGGCCGCCTTAAAATTCGGGTTTATGGCGGCGGAGAGATCGTGCCGGCACTGGGCGTGTTTGACGCGGTGTCTCAAGGCGTCGCTGATGCGGGACACGGCGCGGCATACTACTGGAAGGGCAAGGTCCCATCATCGGTGTTTTTTACCGCCGTACCCTTTGGTTTGAATGCCCAAGAGACGTTCGGCTGGTTGCATTATGGTGGCGGCCTAGAGCTGTGGGAGGAGGCTTATGCACCCTACAACCTGGTGCCCATGGGCGGTGGCAGCACTGGCGTGCAAATGGGGGGATGGTTTAATAAGGAGATCAACTCTATTGAAGATTTGCAGGGTCTGAAAATGCGCATTCCTGGCTTGGCAGGTGAGGTTTTTACTGCGGCAGGAGGCACCTCGGTCACTTTACCGGGCAGTGAGCTTTATACTTCGTTGCAGACCGGGGTTATCGATGCCCTGGAGTGGGTTGGCCCCTACAACGATCGAATTTTCGGCTTTCACCAGGTGGCTAAGTATTATTACTACCCCGGCTGGCATGAACCCGGTTCCGTGCTTGAGTTTATTATTAACAAGGACTCTTTAGCGGCGCTGCCTCTGGATTTGCAGGCCATTGTACGCCAGGCTGCCAGGGCCTCCAGCCAGGACATGCTGGACGAGTACACCGGTCGCAATAACGAATCATTGCGTGAGTTGATTGAGGATCACGGTGTCGAGATCCGCCGGTTCCCGGATGATGTGCTTAAGGCGTTGTGGATGGGTACCCAGGAGGCGATGCAAAAGCTGGTAGCTCAGGATCCGATGGCAGCCAAGGTTTATGCGTCTTACTCAGCGTTTTATAAAGGCGTGCGCAACTATCATCACATTTCAGAGCAGGCTTACATTAACATGCGCGACGTGGTGCTCGAAGATGAGGATTACTAAGCCCTGATGGCCCGGGTGCGACCGTTGTCATCAATGGCCACAAAGACGAACTCGCCCTCTGTGACTTTAATCGGTTCACCATCGTGTTTTGAGTTGATCCAAACCTCTACAATAATTCGAATTGAACTACGGCCAATTTCCAGTACATCACAGTAGCAGGTGACGACTGCGCCCACGTGCACAGGCGTAAGAAATGCCATTGCATCAATAGCAACCGTGGCTACTCGGCCGCCGGCTACTTCAGCGGCAGTCACCATGCCAGCAATATCCATCTGTGACATCAACCAGCCACCAAAAATATCCCCGTTTGGATTGGTATCTTTGGGCATGGCCACTGTTTGCAGTGCCAGGTCTCCATGCGGTACTGGTGTGCTATCGATGTCGTTCATTTCGTTGACCTGATCAGGATTAAAGTGAGCTTTGCTAGCGCTGCATTAGTGAGGGCAGCCAGGTAGCCATTTGCGGCCAGATCCATAGCGCTGCCATCAGCGATAACTGAATGAGTATAAAGGGTACTACCCCGCGGTAGATAGCCCCGGTGGGTACCGACTCCGGAGCCACCCCGCGCAGGTAAAACAGGGCAAAACCAAACGGTGGCGTGAGGAATGAAGTTTGCAGGTTGAGGGCAATCATAATGCCCAGCCAAACCGGATCCAGGCCCATGGCTAGCAGGATGGGGCCCACGATGGGGACAACCACGAAGGTAATTTCGATGAAGTCGAGGATGAATCCCAACAGGAAAATCACCAACATCACCACCAGCGTTGCCCCCATGACACCACCGGGCATTGCCACAAAGAAGCTGTGGATCAGTTCTTCTCCGCCAAAGCCACGAAAGACCAGCGAAAATATTGCCGCACCAATCAGGATCATAAATACCATGCAGGTGACTTCCATGGTGCTTATTACCGCTTCGCGCAATCGCTGCACGTTCATTTGACCCCTGATCAGTGCTAACAACAAAGCGCCTGCGGCACCAAAGCCCGCCGCTTCTGTTGGCGTGGCTGCCCCCAGCAATATGGAACCCAATACCGAAGCAATAAGCAGTAATGGAGGCACTAAGCCGCGGACGATATCGCCGACAGACACCTCTCCCTGTTCTGCCGGGGGTGCTGCTTCGGGGTTGAGTTTGGCATAGACCACAAGGTAGAGAATATATAGCGCAACCAGCACCAGGCCTGGAATTAGTGCCCCCATGAACAAGTCGCCTACAGAAACCGTTTTTGGCGAGAACACATTCATTTTTAACTGCGCTTGCTGATAAGCATTGGCGAGAATGTCTCCCAGCAGTACCAGGGCAATGGATGGGGGAATAATTTGTCCCAGCGTTCCAGTGGCACATATCGTGCCCGTGGCAAGTGAGGGGCTGTAGCCTGCGCGGAGCATGCTGGGCAGTGATAACAAGCCCATTGTGACGACAGTGGCGCCAACAATCCCGGTACTGGCAGCAAGAAACATACCCACCACAACGACCGATATACCCAGGCCGCCTCTCATGGCCCCGAACAACTTGGACATGCTGTCGAGCAGCTCTTCGGCGATGCGGGATTTTTCCAGAATCGTTCCCATAAGAATGAAGAGGGGTACGGCGATTAAGGTGGTGTTGTTAATAGTGCCAAAGACACGGCCTGGAAATGCCGCTAAAAAGCTAGCATCAAAAACACCGCTGAGAATGCCCCCTACAGCGAAGACCAGGGCAGTGCCTGCCAAGGTGAAGGCCACAGGGTAACCCAGCATTAATAGCAGGCAGACACCCAGGAATAGGTAGAGGGAAAGATATTCCATAGTCAGGTATTACCCTCGACCAGCTCTAAGGTGCTGCGCAGGGTTTCTGCCAGGGCCTGGAGTAGCAGATTAATGCCCATCAGGGGTATCAGTGCCTTTAATAAATATACGGCAGCGATGCCGCCCAGCTCAGAGGAGGTTTCTCGCATGGCCCACGATTCATTGACGAAGTTCCAGCTAACACCGACGATAAACAGGCAAAGCGGAATCAGGAAAACTACGCCACCCAGCGCGTTTATCCATGATTTGCCCCTGGCGGAGAACTGACGATAGAAAATATCGACTCGAACATGGGCGCCGTGCTTGAGCGCGTAGGCGGTACCCAACATGAATAGCGTTGCGTGCATGTAGGTAACCAGCTCCTGGGAAAAAATGGAGCCGGTATTGAATCCATAGCGCATTATTACGATCGCGGTGATCAGTAATGCCATGGCCAGCGCCAACCAGGCCAGCACGCGGCCGGAGCGATCTGTGAATGCGTCTATGGTTTGCACCAGCTTGTGCACAAACGACATGATAATCAGGTCTTTTTTATTAGTCGGTGTGCAGAGTATCATAGCCTCTTTGGGAATGGGGACACCCCATAGCCCAGCGACTCAAGACAGGCGAAATGCTATGCTGACTGTGATTTCTCCAGCTAAAACGCTGGATTTTGATACACCACCTACAACCCGCAAAACGACCCAGCCTTTATTTCTGGAGCGTGCCGGTGAGCTGGTGGCCGACGCCCGGGAAATGAGCCCGGACGATATACGCGGGCTGATGGGCGTGAGCGAAAATATTGCTGAACTAAACCACGCCAGATTTATGAATTGGTCAGCGCCATTCAGTCTCGATAATGCCAAGCAGTCGATCCTGGCATTTAAGGGAGATGTTTACACGGGCCTGGAAGCAGAAACATTGAATACGGCTCAATTGGGCTTTGCCCAAAAGCACCTGAGTATCCTGTCAGGGCTTTATGGCCTGCTGCGACCCCTGGATCTGATGCAGCCCTATCGATTGGAAATGGGCCTGAAGTTTGCCAACCGCGGCGGCAAGAACCTCTATGAGTATTGGGGCGATGACATATCCCATGCGGTCAACAAGCAGTTGAAAAAGTCGGGCTCTGCAGTGCTGGTCAACCTGGCGTCCAATGAATACTTCAAGTCAGTGAAAGCAAAACAGTTAGAAGGTGAGATTATTACGCCTGTGTTCAAGGACCTGAAGAATGGTAAATATAAAATCATCAGCTTTTATGCCAAGAAAGCCCGGGGACAGATGGCTCGCTTCATTATCGATAAGGAATTAAACGAGCCAGACGGAATAAAGAAATTCCGAGTCGACGGCTATCGGTTTAATAAGGCTGAATCCACCGCCAGGGATTGGGTGTTTACCCGCGACGAGGCACCCGGCGGCAAGTAGACCGCTGATGTGTTCACTGCCGTATTCCCAGGCCTGCGAGAATAACAAGGGGCCTATTCTCGACGTTCTTTCGCGAGTTTTTGTCTCTTGCAGGGACGTGCTGGAAATGGCCTCGGGCACGGGTCAGCACGCCACCTGGTTCAGCGCCCAGATGCCGTTTCTGCAATGGCAGCCCACAGAAATGGCGCAGCACATTGAAATCCTGAAACCCCGCTGCTCGCAATACTCGGGCGCTAATCTTCTTCCACCTAAAGCGTTGGATGTCAGCGACAGGCCCTGGCCTGTGGAGGCAATCCCCGACGCACTGTTCAGCGCCAATAGTTTGCATATCATGCCCTGGAGCTCGGTAGAGGCCTTGTTTGGGGAGCTGGGTGACCGGGCTCGTGCCAACACCTTGTTGGTCATCTACGGACCGTTCAATTATGGCGGGCAATACACTGCTCCAAGCAATGCCCGGTTTGACCAGCGACTGGCGCAGCAATCACCTGTCAGCGCAATTCGGGATTTTGAAAAGGTGGACGCACTGGCCAGCAATGCCGGCTTTGAATTGAGAGAGGATATTGAGATGCCGGCCAACAATCGCCTGCTGGTTTGGCGCAAAGACTGATCGCCGGCTACTGTTTGAAAGGTAATAGTGTGGCAGCGTCCTTGAGATAGGCTTCATTGTGCGGCTTTTCCCTGCGAGTGAAGTCCCCTACTGCAGCAGACAGTTTGGAGTCTGCGATCCAGTGATTTGAAAACGTTGCGACAGGACGAAACCCGCGTTGAATTTTGTGTTCGCCCTGAGCGCCCGGATCGAACCGCTTTATGCCGTGCTCGATACAAAATTCAATGCCCTGGTAATAGCACGCCTCGAAGTGCAAACAGTCAAATTCCTGTTCACACCCCCAGTAACGGCCGTAAAGCGTGTCAGCCGAGCGGAAATAGAGAGCGCCAGCGACCGGCTCACCGTCCTTTTGCGCCAATACCATGATTACCTGGTCGCCCATGGCTGCAGCCACTTGGGTGAAGAACTCCCGGGTCAGGTAACCGCCGTGACCACTGCGTTTCGCATAAGTGTATTGATAGAAGTGATGAAAGCGTTCCCAGTTTTGCTCGCCAATGTCATCGCCGACCAGTGTTATCAGTTGTAGACCTTGTTCCTGTACTCTCCTGCGCTCGCGCTTAAGCGATTTCCGCTTACGACTGCTGAACTCTGCGAGGAAATCATCGAATGTCTCGTAGCCGTTATTGAACCAATGAAACTGGGTCGCTCGCCTTTGATGTATCCCGAGCTCCAGCAAATCCTCAGACACAGCTTCCTGTGGAAATAGCAGGTGCCAGCTGGATAACTCCTGCTGCCGGGAGAACTGTTCCAGAGCGCGAATGCTGATGGACCATGCTTCTTCAGAACTGAGTTCTGGCAAATGGCAAAGCCTGGGGCCGGTGGCTGGCGTGAAGGGTATTGCACTGACCAACTTCGGATAGTAGCGCAGGCCGTTTTGCTCCCATGCCTGTGACCAGGACCAGTCGAATACGTACTCTCCGTAGGAATGGGACTTGAGATAAAGGGGCATGGCGGCAACGGCGCGCTGGTCATCCCGCAGAAGCATATGGCAGGGTTGCCAGCCGTTCTCTGCGGTAGTGCAGCCAGACTCTTCCATGCCCAGCAAAAACTGGTGGCGCAGAAACGGATAGTCGATGCCACACAGCCGCTCCCATTCATCTGGGTCGACTTGAGACATGCTGGTAATAAATTCAGCGTTTAATGGCACCGCGGTTCCGGGGTTAGAGGGCGAAGTTAAGGACCAGACCTGCAAAAATGACAGCGCCCACCCAGTTGTTGTGCAGGAAGGCCTTGAAGCAGGCGTCGCGTTCACGTTCGCGTATCAGGTATTGATGATATACGCACAAGGCAGCCGCTCCGACCAATGCAGCGTAATAAGGCATGTGCAGACTGAAGCGATCACCTGCGATCACCATCAGGATGAGAAAGGTGGTTTGCAATAAACCAATAATGAGTCGGTCATGTTGGCCAAACAAGATGGCGGTAGATTTAATACCCACTGTCAGGTCGTCTTCCCTGTCGACCATGGCGTATTTGGTGTCATAGGCCATCGTCCAAAGCAAATTGGCTAAATAAAGTAACCATAAATTAGCCGGCAGATCTCCCGTTTGGGCGGCGAAAGCCATGGGGATACTCCAGGAGAACGCTGCCCCCAATACTACCTGCGGCAGGTTCGTATACCGTTTCATAAAGGGATAAGTAGACGCCAGTGCTACGGCGATGAAAGACAGCTTAACCGTCAATGGGTTGGTGAACAGGACCAGCACAAAGGCAGCTGCAAGCAAGCCGATGAACAGCAATCTCGCCTCTGTCGCCGAAACAGCGCCTGTGACCAGCGGTCGCTGCGAGGTGCGGCCAACATCGCCGTCCCAGTGGCGGTCTGCCAGGTCGTTGATCACACACCCGGCAGACCGCATCAGGAAGGTGCCCAGGGTGAATATAATCAGCAAATCCCAGTCTGGCATTCCATCTGCGGCAATCCATAGCGCCCATAGCGTGGGCCATAGCAGCAGCAAAGTTCCAATCGGCTTGTCAAAGCGAATCAGTTGCAGTAGTGCCTGGAATTTGGGTTGAGCCAACATTTTTGGTGCGTCTGGGGGATCAAGACCTAAGCTTACTGTTTCGGGCCAACAATTGCAGCGCTGACTTTTCCTCGCTGGGTGCGGTGCACGGGCAGTACCGCCGACCAGGGGCTAAAATCTTTCAGGAACACCTCGCTCACCATGAGGTTGGCGTCCCGTATCGAGAACCGTGAACGGCGGGCCCAGGCGTCATCCTGCTGGTGCAGCGGTGCAGGTATGTAGTCGCAGTCCCCTCCAATGCGTGCCACTTCAAAAGGGCTGCGGCGCATAGCGGCATTTTTGAACAAAATGGCCCCCAGCGGTCTGTTCTGCAACCGTCGCAGGTGAGCCAAACTACCGGTCAGGCTGGAGATCGGCAAAACGCTGCGAGCGAACACCACAGCGTTGTCCCCCTGCCGAAGCGCAACTTCGCGAATAATAGCCAGCTGTCGATGCCCAATCTGAAGCAACCGGCGCTCGGAGGCTAGCGGCACCTCCCAGCCCTGGTAGAGCCGCAGTACCTGAAAGCGTCCGCGTTGCTGATCAATTAGCCTGCCGGTGAGCGAGCCATCATCCAATAGCCAGCGGCGAACGTTTGGGTCCAGTGCACCCGTTGTCAGCTGTTTTACCGGACGCCAAAGGGGTTCAACACCGACACGGTGGCTAGCGCGAAGGGGGTGGGCATTGGCAGGGGGGTGGTGTTGAGTCATGGCAAGGCGAGGATGCGTTATCGGAGTGCCCCTTGCAAGGCGCAAGCTGGCTTAATTTGCCATCCCGGAGAGTACAGATTGCCCTTGCACAATTTTCACACAACCCTATAGTGTTGCCTCCCCAATTTTTGTTTTTCCCTGAGCCTTTAAGTGACCGGTGGGGAAGGACTTTCCAGAATTAGAGAGAGCAAGCGAGAACGACGATGAGTAGATGGGAATGTATTGTCTGTGGCCTTATTTATGACGAAAAAGAAGGCTGGCCTGATGACGGCATTGCGCCGGGAACCAAGTGGGAAGACGTACCCGAAGATTGGCTCTGCCCTGATTGCGGTGTCGGCAAGGAAGACTTTGAGTTGCTGGAGGAGTCTCCGGTAGACGCCACACCACACCACGAGGAACCAGTTGTTGATGAGGTTCATGCGCCGGTGGTGATTATCGGTACCGGTCTTGCAGGTTATGGTCTGGCCAAAGAGTTCCGCAAGCACGATCAGGACACCCCCCTGATCCTGATTACATCCGACGATGGCCGCTCCTATTCCAAGCCGATGTTGTCGACAGGCTATACCAAGGACATGTCTACCGACGACCTGGCGCAGATGGACGCGGGCAGTATGGGCCGCATGCTCAAGGCCAGCGTCTGGACCATGACGAAAGTCAGCGGTATAGACACGGTCAATCAGCTGATTAAAGTGGGAGACGCAGAAACCGCTGTGCACTACAGTAAATTGGTGTTGGCATTGGGAGCCGACGTGATTCGTCCGCCCATCGAAGGAGATGCGCTGGACAAGGTCTACTCCGTCAATGATTTGCTGGACTACGATGATTTCCGCGCAGCAATGAAGAAAAACGACGTCAGGAAAGTTTGCCTGATTGGCGGCGGCTTGATTGGCTGTGAGTACACCAATGACCTGATTAATGGTGGTTTCGAAACTGAAACCGTCGATCCCCTGGGGTACTGTTTGCCGACATTACTGCCAGAGCCTGCGGGCAGGGCCGTGCAAACCGCACTGGAAGAAAAGGGCGCCAAGTTCCATTTCGGGCCACTGGTCACCGCCGTTAACAATGCGGAGAACGGTGTTAGCGTCAGCCTCAACAATGGTGAGATTATTAGCGCTGACCTGGTGGTTTCAGCGGTGGGCGTACGCCCGCAAACTGCACTGGCCCAGGAATCAGGCATCGACATCAACCGAGGTGTTGTGACAAATCGTTTGCTGGAGACTAGCGCTCCCAACGTTTATGCCATGGGTGACTGTGCTGAAGTGGATGGCCACGTCCTGGTATATGTTGCACCTTTGATGGCTCAGGCTCGCGCTTTGGCCAAGACCTTAAGTGGCGAACCTACCCAGGTGAGCTATCCAGCCATGCCGGTGACAATCAAGGTTCCCGCCTGTCCAGTGTCCGTTGCGCCACCCGCTCAGGGTGCTGAGGGCGAATGGGCGGTTGAGGCCGATGGCTGCAACGTGAAAGCTGAGTTCCGCGACGCTAGCGGAGCCTTGCTTGGTTTTGCCCTTACCGGCGAGGCCACCAAACAGAAAATGGCACTGCAAAAGGAACTGCCGGCCATTATGGCCTGAGACAGGCCCAATGCCTGATTCAAGGCGCGCAGAGCAACAGACCCGCCGCTGGCTCGAAGAGTTTGTGGTGGGGCTGAACCTTTGCCCCTTTGCCAAGCCGCTGCTGGGCTCCGAACAACTGCGTGTTGCCGTGTGCGAGGACGCGAACGATCAGCCTCTGCAAGCCTTCGTTCTTACTGAACTGGATCGACTGCAGTCGACGCCCGAAACTGAAACAGCGACCAGCTTGCTGGTATTCACCGGCGCATTGGCTGATTTCGATGACTACTTGGCGTTTCTGGATCATGTTCAGGAGCTCGTATACCAGTCTGGCCTGACGGGCATTGTGCAGTTGGCAAGCTTTCACCCAAATTATCAGTTCGAAGGCGAGCCGCAAGACGCCGCCAGCCATTTCAGCAACCGTTCACCCTGGCCGACTATTCATCTTATTAGAGAAGATATGCTGGAGAGGGCGTTAGCAGATTTCCCCGACCCAGCAGGCATACCGGAGCGAAATATAGCAACCCTGGATGCATTGGGAGCGACTGAGTTACAGGCTCGCTGGGAAGCGATAAAGCGTTAGGTAAACAAAAGTCGAGGCCGGATTCGGAGTAAGCTTACATAACCGGCCGATTAACAGCACCTTGTCACTTTTTCCGCTGACTCCTTGCGCTCGGAATACCTGTCCACCAGAAACTCGGCATTATCCCGAGTCAACAAAGTAAACTTCACCAGCTCTTCCAATAGCCGGGCGCTTTCTTCCACTACCAGCCGACTGAAGGAGCGCTCGCGCAATGATCCGTACAGAAGCAATATTCACGGAGGGTGAGTTGAATGTGTCCTGGGTGTCAGATTACCTTGCGTAGGAGTAACCGTTTGTTCGGCGACAATGTTAGGTAAGTTTTGCATGGGATTTCATTTTTTCATTTAAAGAGTAAGGCGTCAGGACTGGCTGGCTGCAGAAGGAAACCAGTGTCGGGTGTTATTGGCGAACTTCACCAGCGATAACATAACGGGAACTTCCACCAGCACGCCAACAACGGTGGCCAGCGCAGCGCCAGAGTGCAGGCCAAACAGCGAGATCGCGACCGCTACCGCCAGCTCAAAGAAATTACTGGTGCCAATCATCGCCGCAGGCGCCGCCACGTTGTGGGGCAACTGCATGCGCTTTGCAGCCAGGTAGGCAATAAAGAAGATGCCATAGGTTTGAATCAGCAGTGGTATAGCGATCATTACGATGCTTTCTGGATTGGCAATAATGGTCTGTGCCTGAAAGCCAAATAGCAGCACCACTGTGGCGAGTAAGCCCATGACGGACAATGGCTTCAGCCGTTGCACAAGCACGGAAACCTGATTGTGCAGAAAGCGCCGGGTCAGGTAGCCCGCTAGAAGAGGCAGCACAACATAAAGACCCACAGACAGCAGCAGTGTTTCCCAGGGCACGGTGATGTCAGTGACCCCCAGCAAAAATGCCGTAATCGGTGCGAATGCGAAAATCATGATGATGTCGTTAACCGACACCTGTACCAATGTGTAGTTGGGGTCGCCCTGAGTGAGCTGGCTCCAAACAAAGACCATGGCTGTGCAGGGCGCTACTCCCAACAAAATCATGCCGGCGATGTACTCGTTGGCAGTTTGCGGGTCGACCCAGCTGGCGAAAAATACCTTGAAGAATAACCAACCGATAGCCGCCATGGTGAAGGGTTTAACCAGCCAGTTGATCGTCAGGGTTAGTGCCAGCCCTTTCGGCTTTTTGCCGATATCTTTGATTGCCGAGAAGTCCACCTGAATCATCATCGGGTAGATCATTAACCAGATTAGTACGGCCACCAGCAAATTAACGTGGGCGTATTCCCAGCGGGCAATCTGGGCGAAAGTAGAGGGGGAGAGGTTCCCTAATACTACCCCGGCGACAATGCAAAGGCCGACCCAGAGGCTGAGGTAGCGTTCAAAAATTCCCATTAGTCTGTTCCTAAAGCGTTTAGTAGTGCAAGCCGCTTAGCGTTGTCCATAGACTGTAGGTTGGAGGACAGCAGTGTCTCAATGCGCACGCGCAGTGTTGAAATAGTTTGCTTAAACGCGCAGGCGAGTTCTTCCTCGTTGCCGTCTAGACGCGAGGGGTCGGCCAGCCCCCAGTGCGCCTTCAGTGAATTGCCAAACCATAGCGGGCAGTGCTCTGCAGCTGCTTGATCACAGACAGTGATCACTGCATCGGGCTGCCACGCCTCATGTTCATCCCAGGACTGGCTCTGCAGGCCCGATGTGTCTATTGCAGCTTGTTGCAGGTACTTGATCGAAAGAGGATGGACTTGCCCCGATGGCTGGCTACCTGCAGATCGGGCCTCAAGTGCGCCTTGTCCGTATTGATTGGTCACCGCCTCAGCAATAATGCTGCGGCAGCGGTTATGGGTGCAAATAAATAAAAGCTTCATGCGGCGTCACAACATAGCTTGCTGTTGCGTTGAGGCCGGGAGCCCATATCCTTGAGCCGCGTGCAGCCACTGGCAGTCAGTTCGAGATTGTCATTAGCAGTGGCGGTGATAATGGCTCTGGCCCATTCGGGTAGCGACTCATCAATAGCGTAATAGATCCATTGTCCCTCCCGTCTGGTGTTAAGCAGGCCGCTGTCGCGTAGCTGCGCCAGGTGGCGAGATACCTTTGGCTGGCTGGTATTGAGCGCAGCGGTGAGCTCACACACACAGAGCTCGCCCTCGGAGTGAACCAGCAATACAGTTTTTAGCCGGGTTTCGTCCGCCAGGCATTTAAATAGTGACAGTGGGCTCATGAAGGCTCCTCTAAAACGGCTGCGCATCATATACGAATTAACATATATATGTAAATTCGAATATAACAATTGGCCGGGTAATACTTGGTTGATGCTGTTGCGAGGGCTAGGATAGGGGCTGGTAGCGCCTGCATCGTGGCGGTAATCACTGACAAGAGGGTTAAAATGAAAAGCGTCATTTGGAACATGGGGTTGCTGTTAATTGGTTTGCTTACAGCTGCGCAGGCTGCGGCGCAGTGGGAGCTCGATGGCGAAAGGTCCAGCATCAATTTTATCTCGATGAAAAACGCGGCCATCGCTGAAACCCACAGCTTCACTTCGCTGGTTGGCTATATTGGCAAGACCGGCAATGTGCAGTTGAACATAGACCTGAACAGCGTAGAAACCCAGGTTCCTATTCGCAACGAGCGTATGCAAAAGCTGCTATTTGAAACGGCAGAGTTTCCCAGTGCCAGAATATCAGCGGATGTAGATCCGGCGGTTTTGGCGGCGGTCATCGAGGGTGGAACAGTGGGCACTGAAATTCCCGTTACGCTGAGTTTGCACGGGCTGGAGCAAGAACTTGCAGTTGCTGTCACCGTGTTTAGTGACGGCGGCAGCCTGCGCGTTATCAGTTCCAGGCCACTGCTGCTGCGTGCGGCTGATTTTGGTCTTGCGGACGGTATTGAGGCACTGAGAGAGATAGCTGGGCTTAAAACGATCAGTACTGCCATCCCAGTGACATTGAACCTGCATTTTCGGCATGCTCCCTAGCGCAATAAAACACCTGTAGCTGCAAGCTTATGGTGTCTTCTTACATCTAACCGATCTGGGTGAAGGGCTATGGACATGCGCAGCTATAGTCGCAGCAGCAGTTAAGGCTGTTTAATGACTTGCAGCCGGCATTTGGTGTCGGCCGTTAACCAGCTCCACCGGCCTGAAGATGCAGAAAGCTTTCAACTCCTTCGAAGAACATTTGTACCGAGATAATGACCAATAACATGCCCATGAGTCGCTCAACAGCGATCAGGCCTCGATTGCCCAGTGCTTTGAGTAATATTGGCGCGCTCATCAAAATAACCGCAGACGCTGCCCAGGCGCCAACCAGTGCCAGCGTCCAGTCAAACATGCGATTGGGGTCGGAGGTTACCATCAACATCGAGATGGCGAGGGCAGATGGCCCGGCAACCATGGGAATGGCTAACGGCACGATAAAGGGCTCACCCTCTGGTTGCTCACCCATCAGGCCATAGGGGCTGGGGAAGATCATGCGTATGGCGATCAGGAACAAGATGATTGCGCCCGCAATACTAATGGACTCTTGACGCAAACCCAGCAAATTGAGCACTGCTTCTCCGCCCCACAAGAAGACAAGCAGCACCACTAGTGCTATTAACAATTCTCTGGCTAAAATCCATTGGCGGCGCTTTTCATCAACATCCTTGAGGATGGATAGAAACACGGGAATGTTGCCCAGTGGGTCCATGACGAAAAGCAGCGTCACAAATGCGGTGAGTGTGTCCAAAGCTCATTCCTTTTTCGAGTCTGTAGGGAGAGGCGACGTGACGGATGTTGAAACCAATAGAGGGTAAGTTGTCTCGCCCCCGCTTGTCTACATCGCACAGATTAAACTGCCGTGGTGCTGTCTCTTGTTCACTGCAGGGTCGGCGGTGCAGTGTGTAGGTCGGGCAATAACATTCGGCCAGTTCTCTGGGAGCTTAAACAAGTGCATTGATGCTCTACTCTGGTGCATGAATTGGGTTAATCTGTGGCCCACTGAAGCGGTATC
Source organism: Candidatus Seongchinamella marina (assembly GCF_026262685.1). Classification (NCBI taxonomy): domain Bacteria; kingdom Pseudomonadati; phylum Pseudomonadota; class Gammaproteobacteria; order Cellvibrionales; family Halieaceae; genus Seongchinamella; species Candidatus Seongchinamella marina. The sequence continues at coordinate 44,721 of NZ_SHNP01000003.1, read as the reverse complement.
GACTTAATACAACCGTGCTTTAATCGATGACTTTTTTTAGATGAACTTTATTAGCGTGCAGGATCAGGTATGACCTCGGAAAACCCGTGGACTCTTTATTGGCAGAGCGGAAATTTATACAGCTGCATCGCGTCGCAGGATGCAAAAGACCAGACATATATTGATGAGTTCTGGGCGGAATTTGCCAAGGGTATGGCTCAAGGTGCACAGCTGTTAGACCTCGCGAGCGGCAACGGTGCAGTGCCAGTTGCTCTTCTGGCAGCTAACACAAGTTTGTCTATCAGCGCTGTCGATCTGGCAGATATTGCGCCTGAAAGACTGGCAGAAAAATTCGACACCTTGGGTGAAGTACAGTTTTTCCCGGAAACAGATATCTGCGATTTACCGTTCGACGATGCCCGGTTTGACGGGGTAACCAGTCAATTCGGGCTAGAGTATGCCCCACAGTCTCTGGCCTTACGCGAAGCTGCAAGGGTCTTGAAACCCGGCGCACCCATGCGCCTGTTGCTGCATCATAACGAAAGTGGAATCGTGCGCCCGGCGGAGACGGTGATCGCAGAAATAGAAGCGTTAACACGCCCTGATGGATTGATTGAACATCTTAAGCGGTTTGTGCGAGAGCAGGGTGAGCTGAGAGATTTAGAGGCTGCGGGTCGCGATTATCTAGATGATCCGGCGGGCAAATCGAAGCACATTTCGGGGCAGATTATGGCGGGCATAAGTCGGGTTATAGATGATCGCCAGTCGTTTCCTGAGCGGGCCCTGGCTCTGGCTTCCGGCATGGAGCAGCGTTTGGTTGCCGAGTCAGTTCGCCTTTCTCAATTGCGCAGTGCAGCTTTAGATGAAGCCAGCGCTTCATTATTGCAGATGGCAGCCATCGAAGCGGGGTTTGGTAGTGTTAGTATCGATGAGCAGTTTGTAGGAGACCAGGATCCCGCGCTAGTGGGTTGGGCGTTGCATGCACTGCGCTTATAGCAGTCATCACCAGATGCGATTGAACAGATGCCACCGAAGACGCGAGAGGGTATCATTTAGCTTAATTAATCTCGGGAATAAGCAGACATGACAGACTCTTCGCAAGCAGGCGCAACAGCGGGCATTAGAGCGCCCAAGGGAACAATGTTTCTCTATGAGCAGCCAGAGTTTCTGAACAGGGAGGATCACGGAAAGCTGGGCTGGCGAGGCATCGATAAGCCGTTTGAGTTCGCTGCCGGAATACGGTCGGTGCCGCTGGTGGCTTCTGAGATAAGTTCTGCACAAAAGTTTTACCCTGTGGTTTTTTCCAGCAAGGAAAATGGAGTGCCTTTGGCGGTATTGTCGCTCATGAAAGATCGAAACATGTTTACAGATGAAAACGGGCAGTGGGAAGCAGGCGCTTATATTCCTTCTTATCTGAGGCGGCATCCGTTCGCTACGGCGATGGGTCCTGATGACCAGTTTGCTATTGTGATTGATCGCGCCGCCAAAGCCATCGTCGAGGATTTTGAGACCCCTTTCTTTGATAGCGATGGCTTATCGGCACAAACCCAACAAATGGTCGAATTTTGCGGCCAGTTTGAGGCCGAGCGTCGCAGAACCAAAGAGTTCAGCGACACGCTGTCGGAGCTGGGCCTGCTATCAGAGCAACAGGCCAGGGCCGGCGGAAATGAGGAATCTCAATCGATCGGTAGTTATTTCGCGGTAGACGTAGACAAGCTCAATCTGTTGTCTGCATCTGATTTGAGCGATTTGCATCAGAAGGGATACCTGTCCTTCATTTTTGCTCACGTATTCTCATTGGAAAACTGGAGTCGATTATTGAACCGACGTGTCAAACTGATTGCTGAGGCTGACGCACGCGCAGGGCTTTAGTTTATTCTTTGAAAATTTAGGGGTTGCTCCAGACTGCTCATTCAGCGTTGAAACATCAGCGCTCAAGGCAACCCTGTTCGGCTAGCGCAGCAAAAAACTCGGGCATAACTTCTGCGTAACGTTGCCATCGCCCGACTGCAGTGTTGGATATAGAGCTTCTGACCTGCAATTCGCTGAAAGTAAAACTGGGGTTATCTTGAAGGTCTGAAATGAGGCACTCAGGATGCCAGGGCAGCTGACAAAAATCAGCTAAGGCTTTGCTGGCCTCCTCAGGATTGTCGACAAAATCTGCAAAGTTCTGGTCTTTGACTTTAGTAGGGTCAAGCTCCACCCAATAATCCATAAGACCTTGAGCCTGACACCAGGCATGACCCAAGGTGATTGCGTCACAGGCATAGTTATGCCCTTCCGGAAAGGGGCGTTGGTATATCGAAAGGCAGTTGTCACGTGGCTCACGCCGCATTTGAATGACACGAGCGTGTGGAAACATTCCCAGAATGAGCCCGACGTGCTGAAAATTATGAGGCATTTTGTCGGTGAATATGTTGTTGGCTCCAGGAGAAAGTGCAATGTAACGCGAGGCCAAGTCTTGCCATTGTGACGGCGACAGGCCCTCGGGTTCGGGCAAACGACCAGTCATTACATCTCGTTGATATTGTGCTGCGATAAATGTGAGCGCCTCGTTCTCACCTCCAGGAGTGACGCCTGCAAGCCTGGAAATCACTTTTTCGATGAGCGTAGTACCAGAGCGTGGCATGCCAACAATAAAAATAGGGCGATATTGAGAGACGCACGCTTCTTTAAGCTGCGTTCTATGCTGCCGCTTAAGCCTTTCAGTTCGAGTCGATTCAGCGTCAATGTCGTAAGTTCTGCTACTGTCAGCAAGAGCGCGCATTTGTAGCGCATTCGCTTGGTTGAATGCCTGCGCGGCGGCGGTAAGATCACCCAGGCGATCCTGCCCTGCGGCAACAGCGTAGAGCATTAATGTGCGATAGTAAGGTGTGGCTGCGCTCGTTTCGTCGGCGAGCTCTAGGGATAATGCTGCCACGGAATCTTCAAGGTCAGTGTCATTAGCAGACTCAATTCGCAGTGACCAGGCCTGGCCGTGGTCGGGTTGATAGCCAAGAGCAGCCACAGCGTTCACTTGAGCGCTTTGCATGTCCCCACTGAGCCGATCCAGGCGTCCACGCAGCACGTGATAGTCAGCGCCTGTAATCCCTGCTTCCCTCGCCAAGCGCAGTTGTCTATCGCTGTTACTGGTATCACGGGCAATCAGGTAAAGATCGGCAAAGCGCAGATAATCCTGCGCCGTCGGTTCAATGAGGGTCATGTATTGCTGATAGCTGGCAATTGCCAGGGGATAATCGCGCAGCTTGCCTGCAGCAAGCGATAGCTCCACGGCGATGTCGGGATTATCGTTGTTTGACTCGGCTAAAGTTCGTAAAAGCGCGACAGCGCGATCCCAGTCACCCAGTGCCCCCATCGCTCTACCAATTAGAATCGTTGTTGATAACTGAGATGGTGTGCAACTACGCAGTAAGTCCAGGGCTGCGCGAGGCTGTCTCAGATCCAGCAGTAACTTGCCGATAACATTGGCAAAATGCTCATCCCCGGATGCTAGTTTAGCGCTGTGCAGGGCATGTACGGTTGCAGCTTGTAACTGACCGCTTCGCTGCAGGGCCAGAGCTAGGTTCAGGCTTATGTCTGCGGCATCAGGCTCTATTTTCGCCGCTTGCAGCAGTAGGTCTGCAGCGTGCGTGTGTTTCCCGCGCTGCATTGCAAGCGTCCCCAGTCCAAACAGGGCACTTGCGTTGGTTGATTCTTCGCGAAGTAGTTGTCGATACAACTGTTCCGCATTCAACAGATCACCGCGTCTATGTGCAGACTCGGCCTTTTGTAACAGGTCGGAAGACATGGGAGAAGATGATACATTAGGAATCGATAGCAGACATCGCAAATACAGCTAAAAAGGAGGCTCAATGAGGCTTGCAGCCAATGCCGTGAATTGGGCTGGGCGATTTTCCCAGCGTGGAAGAATTCAGGTGCCTGGTCTCTTTGATGATGCCAGTGCCGAACAGCTCCATCGCTGTCTGGTCAATCAAGATCAATGGAACCTAGCCTTCAATCGCCGTGGAGAGCATGTGGATATCGGTTCAGACAGTGTATCCATTTGGACCGAAGCTCAGAGCCGGCAATTTGAAGAAATGATTTATGCCGGTGCTAAAGAAGGATTTCAGTACCGTTACAAGGCCGTGCCGATTTACGACGTTTACCATGATGGTTCTTTGCCAGGGCATTTCTTTAATACCTTGTTTGAGTTTCTTAATAGCGATGCATTTCTTAATTTTGGTCGCCAGCTACTGGGTCGACCGGAGATAGGTTTCTGTGATGCTCAGGCGACTTGCTTTGAGGCCGGTCACTTCCTCACCACTCATGATGACGATATCGGTGGTAAAAACCGAGTAGCTGCCTATGTCATAAGTATGACTAAAAACTGGAACCCGAATTGGGGTGGTGCCCTGCAGTTTTTTAATGAGCAAGGTAATATCGAAGAGGGTTTTTTACCCGCATTTAACACCTTGAACGTGTTTCAAATACCACAGAGTCATGCCGTAGAGTTTGTAACGCCTTTCGCATCGGGCCCGCGCCTGTCAATCACAGGATGGTTTCGAACCGGTAAAGATCCCCGAAGTTGATTAAGGCTGTTTTTTTATCGGTATTACGTCAAACGGTGCCGTCAGTCTGAAGTCGTCTTCCGCGCAATCGAAGTCGAATGTGCCGTGCCAGGCGTAGGAGGGAAATAGCGCAAGTTGACCCGGCAGTGGATGGATCACTCTTTCGACGATCTCTCTGTTTCCTAAATCCAGAGGGCTTTCACCAAACTTAATACAGCCGGCCGTACTGTCTTGATTGCCCATACTGGAGGGCAAATGAATATAACAAGCGGAGCTGATCCAGCCCTCAGGGTGAACATGATTGACATGATAGCCATTGCTGCGCAGCTTTACTGACCAAGAACCAGAAAATTCAAACGCCGATGACTTCCGCGAAAATAAAGGGTGATCAGTATCATTGGGCATCCGACTTATGTAGTCCTTCACCGCCTCTGACAACGCAGAGCGATAGAGCTGAATCACTGGATCCGATTTGTGCAGCAGCCGTCCAGGTGTTTGGGTGCCTTCAACCAGGGTCTGTCGCATAGGCGCGGCTTGAGTGCTATGCATGTTTAACAATACGCTTTGTAAGTGCTGTAAAAAGTCAGTCAGCGAGCGGTAACCTGATGGCGTTGGCAGGGTGCTTACCTGAACATCTCTATTGTAATCAATCAGCCACTGGTAGCGCTCATCTCCGAGAAGCCGCCAGGCTGTTCCAGTTAATGCCCAGTTAAGCTGATTGTTTGGTTGAATGACTAGCAGCGAATCCAGCAGAGGCAAAGCTGCGTCATAGTCGGCTTTGATCAGCATTAACTTAACAAGGTCTTGAGTGACCTCGGTGGATGGGGCCAGCTTTAGAGACGCCTCAAAGTTTTGCCTTGCCTGTACATAGTCACCGTCGTTGGCATATAGCTCGCCAGAGGCACGCAATAGCTCAGGCGTTTGTGTGGTGTGCATTGTTCGATCAACAAGGTCCCGCGCTTCATCATAGCGCCGACTATTGATTAAGAGCCGCACTAGGGAATGACGAAGAGCCATGTCCTGGGGTCGCTCTTTCAAAGCGATTTCATAGGAGCTTAAATAGCTGTCTGTTTTTCCCAACTGCCACTTAAGTTCACTCAGGGTCTCGTGCGCCAGTACATAGCCCGATTCCTTGTGAATCGCGTTTTCAAAGCAGTTTTCTGCTGTCTGGTAATCCTTAAGTTCGAATGCAACATTGCCCAAACTGACATCTATCTCAGCAACATCAGGCGCAATTGCGGCTGCCCTTTCGAAACAGATGCGTGCCTGTTCCAGTTCTTCAGTAAGCTTGTAACAAAGTCCCAGATTGTGAATCGCATTGACGTAACTTGGATTAATTTGTAATGCGGCCTGGTAACAGGGTACTGCCTTCTGGAACAGCTCCTGTTCGCGATAGACATTACCTAACGCGGTGAGCATGGGCGCCTTTTGAGTAGACAGGTCAACTGCGCGCTGTAAAAAAGTTATGGCGTTTGACAGGTCACCAGTTGATTGCAGCAATAATCCAAGGTTTTTAAAGGCGTCGAGATAATTTGGATTGAGTGTGATCGCGTCGCGATAGTGCTGCTCTGCACGCTCGGTTTGCCCAATGGCTTTGTAGCTGTTAGCGAGGTTATTGTGTACTTCAGGCTGTTGACGGTGGGCCTTCAGTGATGCTCGCATTGCCTCTATCGCTGCATCATGTAATTCCATATCCGCCTTTGCGAGTCCCTTCAAGTGAAGAAAATTTGCATCGGCTGGTCGCTGTCGCAAGTGTTCCTGAATTTTTTTCAGAGCAAGCTTTGGATTACTTTGAACTAGCTTGGAAAGCTGTTGAAGCAGTGCCTGGTAGCGTACACGAGGGTCAGTTGGCATTAGCCTGAATCCGGGACAAAAAAAACGGCGGGCCTGAGCCCGCCGTTTTAGTTTAGCAGTTTAAGCGCTGATTAGAACTTGTAAGCTGCACTAACGAAGTAACGCGGTCCAAACAACGAATAAGTTGATGGGAACGTGTTTGCTTGCTCCTGCGAGTCTCCGAGCTTAGTAGGCTCAGTATCGAGGACGTTTTCAGCACCGAAGCTGAGGTTGAGGCCCCGCTCGAAAGCGTAGGCAACAGTCAGGTCCAGGTAGTACTCGTCGCCGATAGTCGGAGCAGCAAGCTCGCCTTTAGCAACGCCGCCATTCTCGATCTGGTCATCATCGGTCTCACCGATGTAACGCAGCAGACCAGAGAACGTCCAGCCACCAGACTGCCAAGTGGCACGGGTGTTCCACTGGATTTCAGGCAGTGGTGAGCCACAGGTGTTACCGAAGTTGCCGGCACAAACGTCTACACGATCACCCAGTTCTGCAACCGGAGTAACATCGAACTCGTCCAGCCAGGTGCTGTTGAAGTTGATGCCCAGTGTAGAACCGTTGCCGCCGAAGCCGAAGCCGAAGTCGGTGGAGTAGTAAAGGTTAAAGTCGACACCAGAAGTCTCGATTTTACCGATGTTGGCGTTAAGAACGTCAACTCGATCCACGTTGCCATCCGCGCGGCGATTAATCGCTGTGCAGAAGTCGGAGCCAGCGTTCTGAACCACGTTGTAACAAAGGTCCAAAACGTTAGTTACGCTGCCACCAAGAACGGAGATCGCGTCTTCAACTTCGATGTCGTAGTAGTCAACCGTGATATCCAGGCTGTCCAGAGGCTGCCAAACAAATCCTACTGTGTAGGTGTTTGAAGTCTCTTCTTCCAGATCGGGGTTACCGCCGAAGCGTCCTTCAATCTGGCTGTTTGCCTGGGTGAATTTACCAACATCAGCAGGATTCACGCCGCTGGCGACACAAAGGCCGACATCGGTAACACCGGGTTGGAAACCACCAACACTACAAGGGTCGTCTGCACCCGGGAAGCCATTTGACTGGCCCAGGAACAATTCAGATACGTTTGGTGCACGAACCGCTTCCTGATAACCAAAGCGCAACTTGAAGCTTTCCAATGGCGACCAGTTAACTGCCGTGGCGAACGAATTCACACGATCGTCAAGGTTGCTGTAGTCGGAAGTACGAGCAGCACCCCACAGTGTGAGGTCCTCAGCGAAAGGCTTGTCTGACAGTAGAGGGATAGAGACTTCAGCGAAGAACTCAGAAGCTTTGTAGCGTCCTGCTGTCGCTTCACCGGCGTTAAAGCCCAGTACGTCGCCAGAGGCCAGGAAAGTATCCGGGCGGTAAGAAGACTCGTCTGAGCGATGCTCGTAGCCCAATACAACAGCCACAGGGTAATCGGCAGAAGGAATAGTCCAAAGGTCACCGAATACACTGGCTGAAAGAACCTCTTGGCTGATGCTGGTTACGTTGGTCGCGCCGATGTTGACGAAGTCAACAGCCGCTTGACTGATGTTGCCTGCACCGAAAATGTTCATGGGAACACAACCGCCAGAAGGATCCTGACACGCTGTACCAGCATCGTTGGTGGCAACCGCTTGAATGAATCGCGAGGCTGACACGTCATTGTTCAACGAGTTGGACTGGTCCAGGTTTGAGTAGCTGTAGTAAGCATCGTACGACCAATTGTCGCTGATGTCGCCATCAGCACCGACCAGAACGCGGAATGCATCCCGCACGTCAATAGACTGGCGTGAGCCGTTCTCAACCATACGACGACCAATAAAGCCCAGGGCATTGTCGTCACCATTAACTACACCGTCACCGTTAGTATCGGTGCGGATGGTGTCGAGCGCGCGCTGTGCTTCAGTTGAGAAGAAGGCGCTGTCTGGGTTGATTTCAACCGTAGTAAACGCTGGAGTAGGTGCCAATTCCTGAGGAACTTTGTTGTAGGAATAAGCGAACTCACCGTAGGCGCGTACTTTTTCGTTCACGTCGTAGTGAGAGAAGGCGCTGATCAGGTAGCGTTCCTGCGGCAACTGCAAGAAGTTGTCTGGCGCGTAGTTAAAGCGGCTATCTGGCTCAACCCAGGGAAGCGCTTCGCCATTGGGTCCGAATGTACCCAGCGAATTACCGGTAACTGGATCAGTGGGGTTGTCGAACAAACGAGTGCCCGGAACACCTGAAGAGCCACCAGGCGACAGGATTGGTCTGCCGTTGGCATCGGTGTTCTCTGTAAGGGCTACGTTAGAGAACTTGCGATCGCCCTGGAACAATGCTTCACGCTTACTGTAAGAAGCGTAGATAACAGCGTTACCACGACCTTCGGCGAAGTTACCGCCCATCGTGATATCGATGTTGTATTTCTCAGCGTCGCTGTCAGAGGTCATGTCATACAGACCGGTGATTTCAACACCTTCGAAATCGTCGATCATGTTGAAGTTAACAACACCTGCAATCGCATCGGAACCGTATACGGCAGACGCACCACCAGTAACCACGTCAACGCGTTTGATGAGCGTGCCGGGGATGGTGTTAAGGTCAACAACGCCAGACTGAGTTGCTGGAATCCAGCGACGGCCGTTAACCAGCACCAGTGTGCGGGACGTACCCAAGCCGCGAAGGTCGACACGTGCCGTGCCGTCACCGGGGTTGTTAGAGCTGGGTCCGAAACTGGGGAGCGTGGAGGGCAGCTCTGCCAATTTCTGTTCGACGTTAATGGTGCCTGAAAGTGCAAATTCTTCGGCGCCAATGGTCGTGTAAGGGCTTACCGCTTCTAGATCCGGACGCTTGATCCGGGAACCGGTAATGACCACTTCTTCGATCATTTCCTCTTGTGCCGTTGCCAGCTGCGCTACGGGCATGGCTGCAGTTACTGCACCAGCACCAATAGCGAGTCTGACCGCGGAAGTCAGCTTATTAGTCTTCATAATTACCCCTGTAGTAATTGCGAACATTATGTAATTTAAAAGTTGATGACCAGACCCAGCCTGACTGCGGCCTTATTTAATCTGGATGTGTCGGATATGAGACGTTTGGCGAGTGTGTGCCCTCAAAGGCAAAAGTGTGAAAATTCACACTTTTCGCGCACGGTCTGCACTTCCTGGGGGATTCGGTGTCTCTGCACCTTTTTTCCCGACCCAGAGACTACCGAAACGAGGGTCGAAAGATAAGTTTAAACGCACCCTGTTGTGGCATATTGTGGCATATTCACAGTCCGGGAGCCTCAAAAACAGCAAATGACTAATTTTTTACCGGATTACTGAGAATTGGGCCCTTTAACCGGTGTGAAACCAGCCAGTCATCGATAGCCTGGGTTCTCTAGCAAAGGGCGTTACGTAGGTCACCGAATGGATATGACGGACATCGAACAGCGCCAAGCTATTGAATTGAGGCGCCCAGGCGTCACGTGGAGTGCCGTCTTCCTCAAAAAACTGCAATAAGCCCCCCCAGTCCGGGTGCCAACTTTTGCTGAAGTTAAACACGTAGGCAACACGCCTTTGCTCGCCAGCGGGATCATCTCTGTGCCGGGTAAGGAAATTTCCCGGTGTGTATTGGGTAGCATGACCATCGGCGCCGACCAAGCCAGCCTCGCCGGTGACTGATCGCACGAAATTTAGCATGTCATCGCTATTGAGGTAATCAAATAGCGTTTGCAGCGGTTCAAGCGCGGGGATGTTTTTTGCGCGTCCATCTGTCAACCGATAGCCTCCGTAGAGGAACCCAACTCCCTCGCCTGCCTGGCGCACCAGTTGTTCTTGCAATTGCCGTTTCACAGTGTCGCTCATTGCTGCCATTTCGCTGGCGGTAAACGTACGGTTCTGACCCTGCACAGACATCAGCTGTTCAAACGGTATCAAGCTGTAGTAAAGACCCTGCAATTGCTGTGCAAGCTCTGGCTGTAAGACATCGGGAATTCGAATTCGCTGATCGGCGCTATACTTTTGCGCCAGTTCTTCAGTATTTAGAGAAGATGAAAGCATTTTTTTTCTTGGTCATTGGGTTGATGAAACACACTATCACAGTGGCAGCTGTCGCGCCGCCAACCAGCGGGCCCTGGCGGTAAAGCTGCGCTGAATGGCATCACATTCCCCTTTGCTGAGGTCAGGGTGCCATATTGAAAAGATGAGTACCACCCGTTGCTCCCCGCCAGGGTTTATCGCCTCATGGATATAACTGTCGTCAAACGCCAATATGCGCCCTGGTACCCATTGCCGTCGTTGGCCGGCCACGGTTAATGAGCACCCGGGCGGGACAATAAGAGGAAGGTGGATCGTCAGGCTGTGATTAGAAAGGCCAAAGTGGGGCTTAATGTGCTGCCCGGGCTTCAAAACGGAGAAAAAAACCTCATAAGGAAGACTGTCCATGCCATAAAGCGGCACCTGCTCGAGTGCAGCGAGTGTGACTGGAAAATATTGAGCAACCTTACTCTGCAACTTTCCCTCTCGGTACAAGTCAAGTGCGGTCCAATTGAGCGAGCCTTGCAACTCGGCAAATTGCCGCCCCAGCTTCATTTCGACACCCAAATAAGGCCTGCAGAAGGCATGCAAGCTGTTCTGTGCATCGCTAAACTCTTTTACTATGTCGCTACTGAGTGCTTCGAGGTGCTCAACCCAGCGAAGGCCTTGAAGGTCATGCCAGGGGCGGGCGGTTAATTCGGGAATGTAAAAAAGAGAGGGGCGTTGCTGGTCAGCTTGGTAATTGAAGGGCGTGTCGGTAGTTTGAGGCCAGATGGCTCCTGTTATTTTGTGAGATGGCGTTGTGGTGTTGCTCGAATCACGGTGTAGTTGGGAAAAATGTTTTCTGAGGGCCGTTGCAGCGGCGACGAGTCGCTCCCCCGTGGGGTCATTGCGATGCGGTGGGTTTAGCAGCGCGGGTTCGAGGTCTGAACCCAATGACCACACCTCGATCGCCTCATCCCGTCGGCCCATCTGCTGCAAGCAAAACCCCGAGTATAAATAGGTCAGAGGGTTTTGGGGTGCCAGACTAATGGAGCAAAGGTGCGCAGCCAGCGCCTTTTCCGCAGTACCCAGCTGCTCTTCAACCGAGCCCAGTCGGTGCTGGATCTCGGCGTCATCCGGGCATAGCCTGCCCAGGTTTCTCATCAATTCGAGACATTGCTCATCGTCACTGTGAGCGATTGCGCTCTCTAATTGCGCCTCCAGCGACTCTTGCTGAGCTTTTTTCCCATTCAACGACACGGGTTATCTTTGATTGCTGTTGAGCATGCGGCTGGTCACAGGTCACTTTCCGAAAATTTGTATATCTGGATTTTCACAACATATTGGACGATATAAGGCCTTAAAAAGAGATTTTATTTACACATTGATCGTTTTTTTGGCTTATTTTGAGTATAAAAACGCCACTTTAAGTTTTAGGCGAGGTGGCCTCAGGACGGTTTACTGTTATTTGCGTCGTCTAATCCGGATTTTTCCTTCTCTTCCGTCGATACGCAAAATATAGCCGATGCCGTCGTTAGTCACTATCGCCCCAAAATCACACCCCTGAAAAGCCAAGCGCTGTCGGTCAACCTGCTTCCAAACCTGGCCATTCTCGAGCTTGAAGTACCAAATCCCATCTATGTCTTTTTGGCAGAGAACAACGCGAGTCTTCATCTGTTGCTCGGCTTCTTGTTCCGCGGCTGACTTTGTCTCGAATTCGTACCCGCCCATCGTATCCTTGTCATTGCTGCTCTTCACCTCGGCACTGGAGGCGGTCGCAGAAGCAACTTCAGCAGTACTTCCTTGCTCGGCATGGGTTACCCGCCGGCCTAATGACTCGTAGCATTCAACGCGGTCTTCGCGATTTTCGATCCCTGCACAGTGTTTCAACTCTGCGACGATTGAATCGGAATTTTCGGCCGCTATGTCGGCAGTAAAGCTGACGGAGAACAGAAGGCAAAGAAGCGTAGTAATTGATCGCATTATGTTTATAGAACCTTGCTCAGAACAAGCCAAGGAGTATACCAGCGAGAGTGCCTTAGCGGCGAACCCGTTCGGTTTGACTTGAGATCAGTAGCCGTTTCGCCTCCATCCGTCCGGGTGCTCAACCCTATTTTCTCGATGTCTCCTGCTTATTAACGATGAGATTGAAACAGCTCATCGACAAAAAGCCTCAACTTATCCCTATAGGTCTTCGGTTGAGCGAAACTGACTATTTTCAGTGTAATTCTTACCCTATCTTCTTTCTCAAGGGCAGGCGTCGTAGGAAGCCGCCTGTTTTAAAAAAGGCAATTATGCCGTCGACTTAAGAGTAGGGAGAACCATTATGAAAAACGCTAGAGTGAATAAGCTGTTTTCTGCCGCAGTGATCGCGGTTGTCGTAGGTACCGTAACGAGCGTGAGCGCCGCGTCATACGATGAAACTTACGTTACAACGAGCGCGGAAGGCCTGCGTCAGGTTACCGTGTCCTATGCTGACCTGGATCTGAAAACTGATCGCGGCCAGGAAACACTTTATTACCGGATGGCCCGGGCGGCAGATACAGTTTGTGGATCACGTAATCCCAGCAAAGCTGGCGGAGCTCGCCAGGTCTCTCAAAATAAGGCCTGTTTCAAGCGCGCTATGGGCCAGGGCCTTGCACAAACCTCAACATCGCAGGTTGTCACAATCAGTAACTGAGCGATGTAGCAAGCCAGAAGCGGCGGCATGAATGCGCTGCGTCTGGATCTTCAATTGCCTCACTATCCCGGCTTAGGCCGCTTAGTGAGGCCGCAGGCACTGCAGCGCAAGGTAGAAAATATCGGTTTCGAATTGGACAGCTTAACTAGAAACGTTGGCTCAAGCGGGTATACCAGAATCGCCCCTTCAGCTCGTGGGTCCTGCCATCGATATTGTCGTTGAAAGCTGATACTGCCAGTGGCGCTTCTTCATCGAGTAGATTGTCAATTCCCAACGTGAGGCGCAGCCCGTCCAACACGTCAAAAGTGTGGCTCAGCTGCAAGTCATGCAATACCCAGCTATTGATACCCCGCGTGCGCTGGGTGCCCGGCACCAATTCTGTGATTGCATCGACGTAATGTAACTGCCAGCTCCCTCGCCATCGCTCTTGGCTCCACCGAAGGCCCAGCTGGGCCTTCCATTCTGGAATGCTTCCGGGGCCTTCAGAGGCTTCGTCCCTGAAGGTGCCTGCGAGGTCTCGACGCGGCGCGTCGCTATCTAACCTTGTTTGATAACTTTCTATCCAGGTAGCGCCTCCTACCACGCTGATCTGTCCCCAGCTTTTGCGCGGGTAATGATAAGTCAGTGCTAGATCTGCGCCGGAAATTGAGCGCTCGCCAATGTTAATATTATTGGCTTGCACTAGCGTCAGATTGCCCAACTCATCTCTTTCAATATTGTCATCAAACGCGCCGGCCCTCGCATTTTGGTTGAGGATAAATTGCGCGCTGGAAGCAACCACATCTTCCTGATCAATCTGAAAGTAGTCCAGAGAAAAAGCCAGGCCAGGTGCTGCCGTCGGCGTCCACACGACCCCGGCGCTATAGCTGTCTGAGGTTTCGGGCTCGAGTAGTTCGTTGCCACCTTTGACGGTGAGAAATTGGTTGCGAGTCGCGTCAGCAAGCAGGCTACAGCCCTGAAGCACGCCAATATTCGCAGCCTGGGTGCAGGGGTCTTCGAGTAGGTCCTGGCTTTCTGTGTCCCCCGCATAAAGCTCATTCAGGCTGGGAGCTCTAAAGCCCTGGGCATAGTTGGCACGCAAGAGAAACTCAGGGTTTACCTGCCAGCGAACGCTGGTTTTAGGATTGGAGGTGCCACCAAAATCACTGTAGTGAGAGAAGCGCAAAGCTGCTTCAAGGTCTATTCTGGATAGCCCATTGGAGCTTTGCCACAGCGGCAGCAGCGTCTCGAGATAAAGTTCATAAACCGTTCGCTCTCCCTTTGTTGCTTCGAAGTTGGTAGCACCTATGGTGCTGGTGTTCTCCAGCAATGCCGAGGGTTTTTTTTTGGTGGACTCGTCCCGACCTTCTAGACCAAAAGCAATTTCAACGTTACCGGCCTCAAGTGAAGCGATCGCGCTGCTGAAATTCAGGCTGACAGTAGACAGGCGAGAGTAACCGCTCACGTCTCCCCGGGCGGAGATATAATTGATTTGATCTTGGGAAATGCTCCCTGCCGGACCAATCAGGTTAACCGGCGTGCAGCCATCAATCGCCGAGCCCTGGCACTGCGAAGATGGCCCGATCGCTCGCCTCAAGCGGTCAGCATTGACTAAATTGTAGCGAGTTTCACTGGCGTCGCTGCGGCTATAGCTATAGCCAATATCCCAGTTCCAGTCTTTAAACAAACCCTCAATGACGGCGCTAAACCGCGAAACCTGCGATTCATTGCGCTGCCGCCGATCAGGCAGTTCAACTAGCCGTCTGCGCACATCGCTGAGCTGAGCACCAAAGGTATTGTAAGCACTGTCAGCGGCGACAAAGAGAGGCTCTTGTTCAAACGCCGTGAAGATAGGCGTTGGAGCAAGCGTTGCTTGCGCATCAGTCTCCAAGTAGCTCGCCTCCAAAAAGCCGGTGACGCGCTCGCTGAAATCGTAGCTGGCGTTGGTATAAATGCTACTCCGCCGCAGCGGCACCACTGCCGTAGTGAAGTCCTGGTAGTTGAACAAGTCTTCGTTTGTAGCCGGTCGATAGTTTCTCTGTCGCTCGGCGATTACGGTCTGGCCGTCAGGCAAACCAACGCGAGCATTGGGCGTAGCGCTGGAGCGTCTATCGGTGCCACCTTGCGACCGAGTGTCCGCATTGCGTGAAACATTGCGATCCCTGCTGTTGATCGCGCCCTGTTCGTAGTGCGATGCGCTAATGAAAAAAGAGCCTTCGCGCAATCCTGTCCCGTATTGAAGCGTATAGTTCCTGGTATCCAGGTCGCCCTTGCCAGTTTCACCATAGAACGCTTCGGCGAGAAAGCCGTGGAAGTCGCGCTTCATGATAATGTTGACCACGCCGGCGATCGCGTCCGAGCCGTAGATGGCACTGGCGCCATCCTTGAGGATTTCGATACGCTCTACCGCCGCCGGTGCGATGCTATTGAGGTCTACCGAGCTTCCGGCGAGCCCGTCGTTAGCGACCCTTCGGCCATTAACTAAAACCAGAGTGTTGGTGGCAGGAAGGCCACGGAGTGTGACTGTGGCTGTGCCATTCCCTCCGTTTGAAATTGCGGTGCTAAGCGCGTTGCCTGATACCGCGGGCACAAATTTGAGTAAGTCGCCAAGCGTTTGAGCGCCGCTTAACTCAATATCAGGCGATGAGAGAATATCGACAGGAGCGCCTCCGGTATAGCCGTTTCGGCGTATCCTGGAGCCTGTGACGGGTGCACCGTAGACCCAGGTTTCTTCCAGCCCGGGGGTGTAGATCGGATATTCCGCCACCATTTGCTCTGGCGTAATGCACGCGCTACTTTTTGGTCCACAGGTTTTCGCGTACACCGTTATGACGCGCTCGTCGACCAGCGTCCACTCCAGGTTGTTACCCGAGAGCAACACATCCAGGGCTTCTGCTGTAGTTGCCGTGCCCACCAACTCGTTAGCGGGAAGGTCTCTGATGAGGCGATCTGAAAAAACAATGGGCTGACCGCTTTGCTGACTCAGCTGAATGAGTGCGCTGGAGAGCCTCGGGGCCTTAATGGTGAAGTGAACAGTTTCTTCTTGCTCACTTAAAACCACATTTACAGTGAGCAGGGAAAATAGAGCAGCAAGGAAGACGCCGCGCCACTTTGGGCGCGCGCCAGGCGGTCTTGCCAAGCTGTGTCCATGAGCAGCTATTGCTATCACCCTGAGAGCAGCGAATCGCCACAACTCTTTGATTTTTATATGTTACCTAAAGGGAACGAAGCCTCTATAGACTGCTGAGGCTGATTCCGTGCAATATCTTTATATCTTACTGCTCGGCTTTGAGCAACAGAACGGATGTGTCGCTCAGGGGGGTGATTTGAAGGTCCAGGCTGACCGCGATAGCGCTGAGAGAGGCTTCGGGCTGGTCGAGCTGTAAAACACCGGATACGGTGAGTGCCGCCACGTTGGGATCGGCGATTATGATTCTGGTTTGTTGATAGCGCTCCAATTGCTCGATCAATGCAGGCAGTGGCATTTCTTCAGCAACCAGTTCGCCCCGCTGCCAGGCCATCTGCTTCGAAACATCGTCCGATGACGAGAGTTCCCAACCGTCGATCCCGGTAATCAGCCGCTGATTCTCAAGTAACAACTCTGCCGCGTGCAAGCGACGGCCTGTTTGCCCGATGTCGCTGACTTCAACAACGCCTTCTGTTACCGTGACATCGGTGCTGTTGTCGTCGAGATAAATGTTAAACGCCGTGCCAACAGCTGTAATTCTGGCTTCGCCCGCATCGACATGGAATGGGCGCTGTTTATTTGGACTGACCTGAAACCAAACTTCGCCCCGCTCTAGATCAACGTGGCGCTGGTCATCCGTGTAGGTGACAGAAATAGTGGAATTGGTATTTAAGTGGACGACCGAGCCGTCAGGGAGGTCTACGGTACGACGCTCGCCCATGGCGCTGCGGTACTGGGTGCTGACCGGGTCTGATGGCAACTGCGGCCACAAGAACACAGCCAAAACCAGGCAAGCAGCGGCAACCATGGCGGTGGCCAGCCAGCGCGAACGGTTGGCTGCTTTGTCGATGTTTACGGGGATATGACGCACGACCGCAAGATCGTCCCATAACGCCTGCGCTTCATCCATGGCGCGACGATGCGAATTGTGTTCACCGAGCCAAAGCGAGAAGGCTTGCCTGTCTCCCTCTGAAACGGCATCCGAACGCAAGCATGCAACCCAATTTAAGGCTGCTTCACATACTTGCTCGTATTGTTTGTTAGTTTCCTCGTTCATGGTATCTACCGCAGCATCCTGCCGCTTGAGTTCCTGCAGCCCCCCTCCCGGGGAGCTAAATAAGTTTAGTTGCTATATAGATGAGACGAGCGAACTAAAAGTTCCCTCAATAGATGATTATCGAAAAGTGTGAATCTTCTTATCAGGATTTATCCGGCGGTTGGCCTGTATTAAGCGCAGTGCGAAAATGTTTCAGTGCGTGCAGTATGTACTTTTCTACGCTGGAGACCGATACACCCATTTGCCGGGCAATCGCGCTATAGGATAGACCGCTTTGGCGGTGCAGTAAAAAAGCCTGCTTCACTTTGAAAGGTAATTCTTCTGTCGCCCGGTTGATGGTATCCAGCTTTTCCCTGGCATCAAGAATTTGTTCTGGAGAGGCGCCGGCAGCATTGTAATCCATAGGTTCGCCGTCCACAGACTGACTTTTTTCTGACTTCAGGAACTTGAAATGTAACTGGCGCCGACGCAGTTGATCTAAGGCCAGATTGGTGGCTACCTGGAACAGGAAGGCACGAGCGTTATTCAGGTTTTCAGGTTGCTCCAGCCGGTGTAACCGCATGTAAGCTTCCTGAGCCAGTTCTGCGGCGTCCTCTGAGTTGTCGAGTTTGCGTGCCAGATATTTTTCTAGCGGCACCCCGTGCTCTGCAACCAGGTCGGCGATAAACTTGTCTTTGTCATTAGCCACGATCAAATCATGCCACTTGAAGCTAGCCTGTGGCCAGCCTCAAATAGTAGGCTCCCTAGAACAGCACACGTGAACGGATAGTGCCGTCAATTGCTGCGAGTTTTTCCAGTGCGATATCACTGTATTCGGCATCTACGTCTATCACCACATAGCCCACTGATGCAGTGGTTTGCAGGTACTGGGCGGAAACGTTGACACCTGTTTCAGAGAATACGTTATTGATGGCGCTCATTATCCCAGGAACGTTGCGGTGTATGTGCAGTAAACGGTGGCTGCCAGCATGTTCGGGTAGAGCCACTTCGGGAAAGTTGACTGAGGAAATAGTGGTGCCGTTGTCGGAGTACTTCGCCAGCTTTTCGGCGACTTCCATACCTATGTTCTCCTGTGCTTCAACAGTGCTGCCACCAATGTGAGGCGTCAGGAAAGTGTTGTCATATTGGCGAAGCGGCGAGATAAATTCATCGTCGTTGGAGCGCGGCTCCACCGGGAATACATCGATCCCGGCGCCGCCCAGTTTGCCCTGCGCCAGCGTATTGGCCAAAGCGTCTATGTCCACTACGGTGCCACGAGACGCGTTAATTAAAATAGCCCCTGCCTGCATCTGTGCGAGCTCATTAGCCCCTATCATGTTCTGAGTGGTCCCAGTTTCTGGCACATGCAGGCTGATTACGTCAGCGTTGGCGAGCAATTGATTGAGACTGGGAACCTGGCGAGCATTACCCAGTGGCAACTTATTAATGACATCGTAAAACTGTACCTGCATACCCAGGCTTTCCGCGATAATGCCCAGTTGCATACCGATGTTGCCGTAGCCAACGATGCCCAGCTTTTTACCGCGAATTTCAAAAGAATTAATCGCGGTCTTCATCCATTGCCCCCGGTGGGCTGCCGCGTTCTTCTCTGCCACGCCTCGCAACAGCAATATGGCCTCCGCGATAACCAGTTCGGCGACGCTTCGGGTGTTGGAAAATGGCGCGTTGAAAACTGCTATGCCTCTGCGCGTTGCCGCTTCCAGGTCAACCTGGTTGGTGCCAATGCAGAAACAACCTACGGCGGCCAGTTTCTTTGCTGAGGCGAAAATTTCTTCGTTCAGTTGAGTACGGGAACGAATCCCAACAAAGTGGGCACCGGCAATGGCTTGTTTCAGTTCTTCAGGAGGAAGCGCCTTTTTGTGCACCTCGATATTGGTGTAGCCGTCTCTTTGCAGAGTCTCAATTGCAGAAGGGTGAACCCCTTCCAGCATTAGAAATTTGATCTTGCCCTTGGGCAGTGATTGTACGGTCATGACCGGTAAATCCTGTGTAGTAAATGGCCGGGGAAATGGGCCGGGCTGGAAAAAAGGCGCGTATGGTACCATACGCGCCGCCTGAAATTGCCCACTGTTATAAATGCTGGAGGAACCTTCTTTGGTGCTGCTTGAAACCGCTACTCTCAATGCCCTGCAAGCTATTGTCGGGGAAAACCGGGTGCTCACTGACGATGACAG
This sequence comes from Candidatus Seongchinamella marina, assembly GCF_026262685.1. Lineage (NCBI taxonomy): Bacteria > Pseudomonadati > Pseudomonadota > Gammaproteobacteria > Cellvibrionales > Halieaceae > Seongchinamella > Candidatus Seongchinamella marina. The sequence goes on along the minus strand of NZ_SHNP01000003.1, from coordinate 25,332 downwards.
CCTGCGCCATTACGGGCGTGATTGGACTCGCTTTTACCAGCCTGCTCCCAGCGCAATCGTGTTGCCTGGAAGTGTTGATGAAGTACAGGCTATTGTGCGCTTGGCCGCAGACCAAAAACTGGCCCTGGTCCCCTCAGGAGGCCGCACTGGACTCAGTGCTGGTAGTGTCGCCTGCAACGGCGAGATAGTGCTGGCCCTGGATCGAATGAACAGTATTTCAGACTTTAATCCAATGGACCGCACCGTGCGCTGCGGCGCGGGCGTAATTACAGAACAGTTACAACAGTTCGCTGCAAATCAGGGCCTTTATTACCCGGTAGATTTTGCATCGGCAGGGTCCAGTCAGATAGGCGGCAATATTTCTACCAACGCTGGCGGCATCAAGGTTATTCGCCACGGAATGACTCGAGATTGGGTGGCTGGTCTGAAATTAGTGACCGGCACAGGTGAGTTGCTAGACCTTAATCAGGGCTTGATCAAGAACAATGCAGGCTACGATCTCAGGCAGCTGGCGATTGGGGCGGAGGGCACTCTGGGTATTGTAGTTGAGGCGACCATGCAATTGGACCGAGCGCCTCGTGACCTCGCGGTGATGGTATTGGGCGTGTCCGATATGTCAGCCATCATGGAGGTGCTGACTGCCTTTCAAGCAGCAATAGAGCTCTCTGCCTTTGAGTTTTTTTCCGAGCTCGCTTTACAGAAGGTGGTGGAGCATCAGGGTTTGCAACGCCCGTTTGAGACGCCTTGTGAATATTATGCCCTGCTGGAATTCGAGCAGGCTGACGAATCTGTTCTGGACCAGGCTATGGTTTTATTTGAGCAGTGCGTGGAACGGGGCTGGGTGCTGGACGGCACGGTGAGCCAGAGTGAAACCCAGGCTAAGAATCTGTGGCGTTTGCGCGAGGATATTTCTGAGACGATCACGCCATGGACGCCTTACAAAAATGATATATCAACGGTGATTTCCAAGGTGCCCGCCTTTTTGGCGGAGGTGGATGCGGCCGTTAAAAAGAGCTACCCGGATTTTGAGATTGTCTGGTTTGGTCATATTGGCGATGGCAATGTGCACTTGAATATCCTCAAGCCCGATGCGTTATCTGTCGATGAGTTTCGGGCACAGTGCGGCGAGGTTTCCCAGTGGGTATTTGAAATTGTGCAGCGCTATGGCGGATCAGTTTCGGCAGAGCACGGGGTGGGCTTGCTAAAGAAAGATTACCTGCATTATTCCCGGTCGCCGCTAGAAATAGAGATCATGAAGCAGATTAAGAAGGTGTTTGACCCGCAGGGGATTATGAACCCCGGGAAAATTTTTGATCTCTGAGTTTTTTAGAGCGTAGCGACTAAAGTAACCTTAGGGGTTCTTCCTGCAATGTCGCCAGTTGTTCTCGCAGTTCCAAGATATGCTCTGCCCAGTAGCGCTCTGTGTTGAACCAGGTAAATGATCTTGGGAAAGCCGGATCTTCCCAGCGCCTGGCGACCCAGGCGGCGTAATTAATTAGCCGCAAGGTGCGCAACGGTTCAACCCAGCGTAATTGCCTGGGGTCAAAGTCACAAAATTCAGAATAGCCTTCTATGAGTTCAGACAGCTGTATTTCCCGGTCATGACGCTCGCCGTTGAGAAACATCCACAGGTCCTGCATCGCCGGAGCCATTGCGCAGTCGTCCAGATCGACAAAGTGGGCAACGTCATCTCGCCACAGGATATTACCGACATGGCAATCGCCGTGAACCCGAATTTCATCTTCAGCAGCCGGCGTATAGGTGTCCAGTACCGCTTTTAAAAGATCTGCGGTGAGAGTCTCATAGGCGGGCCGAAGCTCGGCCGGTATGAATTCCTGTAAGAGGAACTCGCGATTATCAGCCAGCATGCGCTGTACACAGATGCGCTGACGATGCTCGAAACGCGAGGCCTTACCCACCGAGTGAATACGGCCCAGGGTACGCCCCAGCACGAGCAGGTTCTCCAGGTTGTCCAGCTCCGGTGGATAGCCACCGCGACGGACAAATAGTGCGAATAGAAAACCCTGGTATTCGTGCAGGGAGCAACCCTTGTCGTCCACCATTGGAGCGACCACAGATATGTCGGCGTCCTGCAGTTCCAGGCTGAAGCTGTGCTCTTCTTCAATTTGCGCCAATGACCAGCGCTCGGGGCGATAGAATTTGGCAATAAGCGGTTGCCCATCTTCGATACCTACCTGATAGACGCGATTTTCATAACTGTTGAGTGCCAGCAGACGGGCGTCAGACAACCGGCCGGTGGATTCTACAGCGTCTATTACCGTATCGGGGGTGAGCGGATCATAGGGATGGCTGTTCATTGCTGGTCCTCTGCCTCACTTAGCAGGGCAACGCTTTTAATCTGGGCGAACACACTGTCTCCCACCTGCAGCCCCAGTTTTTGGGCAGATTTACGAGTAATTCTAGCCAATAGGTGTTGCTCTTTCAGGGTCAGTCGCAGCAGTAACCGGGCGCTGTGACAGGTTTCGATTTCCTGAATAGTCACTGGCAAGATATTGAGAATACTGCTGTCTTGTGGTCTTGCCAGGCAGATACTCACGTCCCGCGCGGGTATTCGCAAGCGCCGCTGCGATCCCAAAGGCTGGTCGAGGTGATTAACGAACAGGGTTTCGCCTTCCACGCTGATCTGGGTGAGAGAAAACGCGTTGTCCTGTGCTTCTATTTCGCCCAGCAGGATGGCTGCAGCCTGCTCCTCGCGAGCTAGGCGACTATCTAACCTGGTGGACATTTCCAGCATAGAGCCCTGATCTAACAGTTTTCCACGCTCCAGCAATAGCAGGTGGTCAGCCAGCTGGCTTACTTCTTCTATATCGTGGCTCACATAAAGCATGGGCAGGTTCAAGCCCTGCGCCAGTTGCTGCAATAGCGCCAGGCACTCGCGGCTGGCTTGTTGGTCGAGGTTGGCGAGCGGCTCGTCCAGTAACAGTAACTGGGGTGCGCTCAGCAGCGCGCGCCCAATAGCAACTCGCTGCTTTTGTCCGGCCGACAGAGTGTCAGGTGTTTGCGACAACAAATGGGTGAGCCCCAGTATTGAAACCAGCGTGTCCCTGGGCATAGGTCCAGCTTTCGTCGCCCGCTTGCTGGCATAGTCCAGGTTGCCTTCAACTGTCAGGTGGGGAAACAGCCGAGTATCCTGGAATACATAGCCAATGCGCCGCTCCCACGGAGGCATTGCTTGGCCAGCAGCAAACCAATGATCCTTGCCGAAGCTGATTTCCCCTGTATCCGGGTGGCGAAGGCCAGCAACACAATCAAGCAGGGTGCTTTTGCCACTGCCGCTGCGTCCATAAATCGCGGTAACCCCCGTTGCCGGAATTTCACAGGCCAGATCCAAGCAAAAATCACCATGGCCCTGACACGTCACTGCCATTGTCAGGCTCATATGCGCACCCGCCACGCCGCGGGACCGTTGTTGCGGTAGATAAGAAATAATAGCGCCAGCGAAAACACCACGAGGCCGCCAGCCAATCGGTGCGCTTCAGCGAAACGAAGGGTTTCCACCTGGTCGTACAAGGCAATTGAAAGCACCTGGGTTTCACCGGGGATATTGCCGCCAATCATCAGTACCACGCCAAACTCCCCTACCGTATGGGCGAAGCCCAGGCTGGCGGCGGCAATAAAGCTGCGGCGTGTGAGTGGCAGCACCAGAGAGCGAAACTGGTCCCAGCGCGTGGCCCCAAGAGTAGCGCCAGCCTGCAGCAGTCCCCTGGGTAAATTCTGGAATGCCGATTGCAATGGCTGTACCACAAACGGTAGAGAATAAATGACTGAGCCAATAACCAGTGCGCTGAAGCTGAAAGCGAGACGAGTCCCGGTGAGTTGCTCCCAAAACTGCCCTAATGGGGTGCTGGGTGCCAGCAGCAGCAGCAAGTAAAAGCCCAACACGGTAGGCGGTAATACCAGGGGTAGGGCAACAACAGCTTCTACCATTGCGGATGCGCTGCCGCGCCTGTGAGCCAGCCACCAGGCTAGTGGTGTGCCCAGCACCAGCAAGATGAGCGTGGTGGTAGCGGCCAGCGCGGCGGTGAGCCCAATGACGTCCAGTTCAGTAGGGCTCAGGAGCAAGGTAAGTAGCCGGCATCGATTATCATCTGGCGAACGGTACCACTTCCCAGCCATTCGAGGTAGGCGGTCACTGCCGTTGAGCGCTGCAGCACCAGCAGGTTTTGCTGCAGTGGACGGTGCCAACTGGTTGCTATTGGGTAGCCTTCGGGCGCGAGGGAGCGGGCTACCAGCGCAAGATCTACTGCCCCTGCTCGCCAAAACTGGAAGGCTTGCAGGACATTGGTCCCGCGTACCAGTTGATCGCGGTCAATAGCGCTAAACTCAGGCAGCGACAGAATGTCTATCGCGGCCCTGCCATAGGGAGCGGTTTTTGGATTGGCGATGGCAACACTCAGCTCTGGCTTTTGCAGTGCAGCAAGATCTCCTCCCACCAGCGACATTTGGCCCATGGCATAGCAAGAGCTGCTCAGCCCTTTGTTTGCCGCTTGCAGCTTGTTCGGGGTGTCGGTGTCTGCTGAAAAGAAGAGATCAAAGGGTGCACCATGCATGATCTGGTTTGCCAATACTCCGGTGGAGGCACTGGATAGTTGAATGTGTTGGCCTGACTGGGCCAGATAGCGCTCGTTAATCTGCTCCAGAACGCCACGGAAGTTGGCTGCCACGGCGATTCGCAGAGGCTCCAGGGCCTGGGCTGGATTTACAAGTAAAACCAGCAAAAATGTAAGTGAACGAATCATTCTAAATAGTATTTCTCCGGAGGAGGAGTTCTTGCCAGGCACCAAATTTCCACCCTGGCTGCGCCGGCCTGTTTCAGGGCTCCAGCAGCTGCACCAGCCGTTGCGCCCGTGGTCAGCACATCATCTATCAAGGCCACGCGGAGATTGTCACAGCCACCGGACACAGTAAAGGCGCCACTGAGATTGCTCGAACGCTGCTGTGCATCCATGCCTGCCTGGGCTTTGGTGGCGTGTCGCCTGCGCAGCAGTTGTCTGTTCGCCATCAGCCATGGATACATGTTTAGCAATTGTGTGGCCAGAAGGTCGGCCTGGTTGTAGCCCCTGTGCCACTGTCGGCGCCAGTGCAGCGGCACAGGAACGAGCAGGTCTACTGTGGGCAGGGAAGACGGCAGTCCGCAGTGCCAGAGATTAGCCAATAGCGGTGTCAGAGCTCGGTCCCCATGAAATTTCCAGCGCCCGATAATGTAGGCCAGGTACTCGCCGTAAAGCCAGGGGGCGATAACCCGATCGTAGTGCGGTGGTTGGCTCAGGCAGTTGCCGCAAACCGCGGCACCTGTGGCCAGAGGCACCGCGCATTGCTGACAGCATTGCTGGTTGGAGACCAGTTCCGCCCGGCAATCGTCGCACAGGGGCAGTGTTCCCGCGCAAGACCACTGGCACAGGCAGCAGCGGGTAGGAAATAGGGCACCTCCCAGCGCCTGAATCGCGCTGTTAACCATGCGCTTTAGTGTAGGTTGACAGCAAGCTGCTCGCGGTTATCATTGCGGCCTTCTATTTCGATGTTTAGCAGGTCTGATATGAGCACAGCCACCGCCCGAACAGTGCATAACGAGCAGCACATTCGCCACGACTGGACCAGCGCCGAGATAGCGGCATTGTTTAAGCTGCCTTTTAACGATTTGTTGTTCGAGGCTCAAAGCTTGCATCGTCAGTATTTTGACCCAAACCAGGTTCAGGTGAGCACATTGCTTTCCATCAAAACCGGCGCCTGCCCCGAGGATTGCGCTTACTGCCCCCAGAGCACGCGCTACGACACAGGTTTGGAAGTCGAAAAGTTAATGGAAGTAGACAAGGTGCTAGAGCAGGCTCGTGCTGCCAAAAATGCCGGATCGACCCGCTTCTGCATGGGCGCGGCCTGGCGTTGTCCCAAGCCAAGGGACATGCCTCACGTGGTTGCCATGGTGGAAGGTGTTCGCAAAATGGGTATGGAAACCTGCATGACGCTCGGAATGTTGAGTGAAGAGCAGGCAAAGCAGTTGGCGGATGCTGGTCTGGACTACTACAACCATAACCTCGATACCTCGCCCGAGTTTTATGGCGATATCATCACCACGCGCACCTATCAGGATCGTCTTGATACGCTGGATCACGTGCGCAGTTCGGGCATGAAAGTTTGCAGTGGCGGCATTGTGGGCATGGGTGAGCAACAGACTGACCGGGCCGGTATGCTGCAACAACTGGCAAATCTCCCCCAGCACCCCGAGAGTGTGCCCATCAACATGTTGGTGAGAGTAGAGGGAACTCCCCTTGCGGGCCAGGAAGACCTGGATCCTATCGAATTCATTCGCACAATTGCGGTGGCCAGGATCATGATGCCCGCGTCACACGTGCGTCTGTCAGCAGGGCGTGAAGAGATGAATGAGCAAATGCATGCCCTGGCGTATTTCGCTGGCGCGAATTCGATATTTTATGGTGAAAAACTGCTTACCACGCCCAACCCTCGGGCCAATGAAGACCTGGCATTGTTTGCCCGGCTGGGTATCAATCCAGAACAGCGGGAATTGACTGAGGCGCCGAAGGATCCAAGCCCTCATTTTTACGATGCTGCGTCTGTCTGATTCGTGACGTGGTGGGCTTCGAACAGCGGCTGCGCGCGAGCCTTACACAGCGCCAAGAGCAAGGGCTTTATCGTCAACGCCTGACCCTGGATTCCGCTCAGGGCCCAGTTGTGCGAATGCAGGGTCGGGACTATCTCAACTTTTGTAGCAATGACTATCTTGGCCTGGCGGCTCACCCGCGCCTGGTGGAAAGTTTCCAGCGGGCGGCCGCCCAATACGGTGTTGGCAGTGGAGCCTCTCACCTGGTCTGCGGCCATAGCCGCCCGCACCATGAGTTGGAGGAAGCGCTGGCTGAAATGACTGGCAGGCCTCGCGCCCTGCTTTTCTCCTCTGGCTACGCAGCCAATACGGGCACTCTGACCAGCCTGTTGCAGCCCGGTGATAATGTCTTTCAAGATCGACTGAATCACGCCTCGCTGCTCGATGGAGGGCTGCACAGCGGCGCTCGCTTTCGCCGCTTTGCCCACAATGATGTTGCAGATCTTGACGCTAAACTCGCCGCTGTTGAAGGGTCTGGGCTGGTGGTGGTTGACGGTGTCTTCAGTATGGATGGCGATAGTGCGCCACTGGGTGAGCTCGCTGCGCTGTGCCGCAGGCAGGATGCGTGGTTGATGGTGGACGACGCTCACGGTTTTGGGGTGATGGGAGAGTCCGGTGCCGGCAGTGTGCAAGCCGCGGGCATGGGCATTAAAGAAGTTCCCGTACTGATGGCTACACTGGGCAAGGCTCTTGGAACAGGGGGTGCCTTCGTGGCCGGCGACGACTATTTAATCGAAGGACTGATTCAGCAGGCTCGTAATTATATCTACACCACTGCGTTAGCACCTGCGCTCGCTGCCGCCACGCTAACATCGCTGGCAATTCTGCGCGAAGAGGCCTGGCGCAGGAACCACCTGGTTACCTTGATCCAGCGCTTTAGGGATGGCGCGAATCAACTTGGCCTGCCGCTGATGGCCTCCAATAGTGCTATCCAGCCTTTAAAGGTGGGTGATGCGACACAGGCGACTGCCATGAGCCAAACGCTGCGTGAGCGCGGTCTGCTGATTGGTGCGATCAGGCCCCCTACGGTTCCCTCAGGTACATCCAGATTACGCATCACCTTGAGTGCAGCGCATAGCCCGCAACAGGTAGATCGCTTGCTGGAGGAACTGGCGCTTTGCCAGAAACAGTCGATATAAGACGAGAATATTTACTGGCTACCGACTCGTCGCGTTGCGAGTTGGTATTGCTGCACGGCTGGGGGTGCAATCGAGAGGTCTGGCGGCCTTTGCTCCCCGCTTTGCGTTCCTGGGCCAATATTACCTTGCTGGATTTGCCCTGCCTCGCGCCAGGCCTTGCCCCTGCCCCTGTGAGTCTGAACAGTTTGTTGGAGGGCATATTTACTCATAGTCCCGAGCGCGCTGTATACATGGGGTGGTCCCTGGGTGGACAACTGGCGCTGGAGTTAGCAACGATGCAGCCAGACAGGGTGGTGGCGCTGGTCACGCTTTGCAGTACTCCTTGCTTCCTTGAACAGGACGGCTGGCCCGGTATGCCCGCGCCGACGTTGCAGCAGTTCAGCGAAGCTTTTGTTGCCGATCCGCCCGCCGGGTTGCGTCGCTTCGATAGTTTGCAGGCGGCGGGTGCTGCTCGTCCCCGGTCGTTGATGCGCAGCCTGCATGCGCTGCGAAACGACCAAAGCAGCGGCTATCTTGAGGCCGGCCTGGATTGGTTAGCCTGCCTGGATCAACGCTCGTGTTGCAGCGAGTTGACCCAGCCGCAACTGCACCTTTATGGCGATAACGATGATCTACTGGCTACAGATTTGGCGCAGTCTATGGCCAAATTACTAGAGAGTGTTCCGCGAGCTGTAGTCGGATCTATTGAGGACGCAAGCCACGTCGCGCCTCTGGAGCAAGGGCGGGCGATTTCTGACAGCCTTTTTCATTTTTTGCAAAACGCAGAGCGGTTGTCCGCTTCGAATACTACTGCCGAGCCCATGGCCAAATCTGATGTTGCTCAGTCTTTCAGCCGCGCCGCGCGGCAATATGATTCTGTGGCCAGCTTGCAGAGAGATGTGGGCACAGCATTGCTTTCCCAGTTGGGCAAACTACCGCGCCAGCCCGAGATTATTGTAGATCTGGGCAGCGGTACCGGCTATTTCTGCCCTGAGCTTGTTGGTCGTTTTCCCGATGCGGATTATCTTGGATTGGATCTTGCCGAAGGTATGGTGCGCTTCTCAAGACAACAGCACCCGGGTGCGAGGGCCTGGATGGTGGCAGATGCGGAAACCTTGCCGCTGGCGACAGAGTCAGTAGACCTTATTTTCAGCAGCCTCGCGTTGCAATGGTGCCATCGCCCCGAGTTGCTTTTTTCCGAGTTGGGGCGGGTACTGCGCCCGGGTGGTCGTTGCGTGTTTACTTCACTGGGCCCCAACACACTTAAGGAGCTGCGTTCCTCATGGGCCGCGGTAGACCAGCACCAGCACGTTAATACCTTTTTGCCTGCGGCGGCATTGATTGAGGCCACGAGTCAGCATGGCAACTTGACGCTGGCCGTGCACGAGCAGGTTTACCGAATGGAATATGGCAGAGTGAGTGAGCTTCTGCACGAGTTGAAAACCCTTGGGGCCCATAACGTGAATCGGAATCGTCCTAGTGGCCTGACTGGACGGCGGGTGTTGCAGGGCATGATGCGTGCTTACGAGCATTGGCGCGAGGGTGAGGTTTTGCCCGCTACTTATCAGGTCTATTTTGGTGTTTTGGAGAAAACATGAGTCATACTTTTTTTGTCACCGGTACCGATACCGAAGTCGGCAAGACCGCTGTTAGCTGCGCACTGCTGCAAGCGGCGGCTGACCAAGGTTTGAGCACCGCTGCAGTGAAGCCGGTAGCGGCGGGTTGCGATGAGCACGGCCACAACGAGGATGCCTTGCAGTTGATAGCGAACATGACCGAGGAGCTGGAATATGCCCAGGTGAATCCGGTTGCTCTCACGCCCGCCATTGCTCCTCACATCGCTGCGGCAGAGGTAGGGAAAAATATTCAGGCCTCTCGATTGGCCGGCTTGTGCCGGGGTGTGATGATGTCCGGTGCTGACTTTGTGCTGGTGGAGGGGGCCGGGGGATGGCGCGTTCCAATTTCTCTCAGAGAGACTTTGGCCGATCTGGCAAAGCAGTTGCAAGTCGGCGTCATTCTAGTGGTCGGCATGCGTCTTGGCTGTATTAATCACGCCTTGCTGACGGCCGAGGCTGTGCGTCGAGACGGGCTGCCTCTTGCCGGTTGGGTGGCTAACGAGCCCGGTGAACGCATGACCTGTTACGCTGAAAACTTGGACACATTGCAGCGCCTGCTGCCAGCGCCCTTGCTGGGCGAGGTGCCACACATCGCGCCTTGGGACCCATGTTCTGCTTCAAAATACCTTTCAATACAAAAGCTTATTAAATAGTAAGCGTTCACTATTATTGAAGCGTCACAGGCGGCAGGTATTAGTACTTATAACCGGATATTTTGATATGCGCCGGGCCTACCTTTAAAAAGGTATTTGACTTCAGGGGTATTATCAGCAAAATGTATGCACTGATTACATGGCCGGCGTCGAGAGTCATCCGTTGCCGTGCCAGCTCGTTCCATCGAAAAAGGTAAAGACTATGCCAGAGTATAAGGCCCCCCTGCGCGACATTAGCTTTGTCACCAATGAAGTACTCGAAGCAGAGCAGTTATTTCAAACGCTTCCGGGCTACGAAGAAGCCACTACCGATCTCATGAACGCAATCGCAGAGGAGGGTGCCAAATTCGCTGAAGGCGTGCTGGCTCCCTTATATCAGAGCGGTGACCAGGAAGGCTGCAAGTGGAGCGAAGAAGGCGTGGCTACCCCGACGGGCTTCAAAGAGGCCTACCAGCAGTACATCGACAACGGATGGCCTTCGCTGAGTGCGGATGTCGAGGCGGGCGGCCAGGGGATGCCCAATCTCCTGGGTATTATCAACACTGAAATGGTGGGAACTGCCAACTGGGCCTGGGGCATGTATCCCGGCCTCAGCCACGGTGCGATCAAAACCATTGAAGAGCATGGTAGCCCCGAGCAGAAAGAACAATACCTGACACGGCTGGTGTCCGGCGAGTGGACGGGTACCATGTGCCTTACGGAGTCACACTGTGGTTCCGATCTCGGACTCCTGCGCAGCAAAGCCGAGCCCCAGGCTGATGGCTCCTATGCCATAACCGGTCAAAAAATATTCATCAGTGCCGGCGAGCACGACATGACGGATAACATCATCCATATCGTTCTTGCTCGGCTGCCTGATGCACCCGAAGGCACTAAGGGAATATCCCTGTTTATCGTGCCCAAGGTTAACGTTAGTGAAGACGGCACTCTCGGCGAACGCAATGCCGTACATTGTGCGTCAATCGAGCACAAGATGGGTATTCACGGTAACGCCACTGCAGTCCTTAATTTCGACGGCGCCAAGGCCTATTTAATCGGCGAGGAAAACCGAGGCCTCAATTGCATGTTCACTTTTATGAATACCGCTAGAGTGGGTACTGCTGCACAGGGCCTTGCGCACATGGAACTGTCTTTTCAGGGTGCCCTTGCCTACGCCAAGGATCGCCTCGCCATGCGCAGCCTCACTGGGCCGAAAAACCCCGATGGTCCAGCGGACCCAATTATTGTGCACCCAGACGTGCGTCGTATGTTGCTGACCCAAAAAGCTTTCGCAGAAGGTAGCAGGGCATTTTTGTACTTCCTTGCCATGCAGGGCGACATCGTAGACAAAGGAACTGAAGAAGAGGCGAAAGCGGCTGACGATCTGATGTCGTTACTGACTCCTATCGCCAAGGCGTTCATGACCGAAACCGGTTATGAGGCTGCCAACCACGGTGTGCAGATATTTGGTGGCCATGGCTTTATTCAGGAGTGGGGCATGGAGCAAATCGTTCGCGATTGCCGCATTGCCATGTTGTATGAAGGAACGACCGGTATTCAGGCCCTGGACTTGATTGGTCGCAAGGTGCTGGGTTCAGGCGGTAAGTTATTGACCAATTTTACTGCCATGATCGAAGAACTGATCGCTCGTGGTTCTGAAGAAGACAAACAATTCCTGGAGCCTTTGAAGGCGCATAGCGACGAGTGGTTGGGCCTTTCTATGAAAATAGGTGAAGCTGCAATGAGCAACCCGGACGAAGCCGGCGCTGCTGCGGTGGATTACCTGATGTACTCCGGCTACGTCACTTTGGCTTACTTCTGGGCCCATATGGCAATGGTGGCTCGCCAAAAGATAGCGGAAGGCGACGAGGACAAGTCATTTTACGAAGCCAAAATAATGACGGCCCAATTTTACTTCCAGCGTTTGTTGCCGCGCACTGAGTCGCTGAAGACGACAATGTTGGCCGGCGCGGACAATCTTATGCAAATGCCGGAAGAGCTGTTCGCGGTTTGATCATGTTGCTGCTAGGAAGTTGCCTCTCATGGGGGTGACATTCCCAACTTTCGAGGGGAGAATACGCAATCCGTATTCGCCCCTTTTTTTATGCTGCTATGAATGATAAATCCGAACAAGAAGATCTCAGCTACAAAAACAATTTGTATCCTGAGGATCAGGAAAAAGTAGATGGCTTCCTGGAACGGGGAGTCAACTCGGTGGAGCGTAAGCCATTCCGCCCCGGTCGCCTGTTAATCATGCTCATAGTGGTCGTTGTGGGTCTGAGTATTTTCAGCCAGTGGCTGGCTCGTTGGGCAGGCATTTACTAAGCCCTGCTACCCCTCGTCAGCCTCAACCTTTGATATAGTCTGCCCTCCAACTCGCGGTGTGTAGCGCAGCCTGGTAGCGCACTTCGTTCGGGACGAAGGGGTCGGAGGTTCAAATCCTCTCACACCGACCAATAAAATCAATGACTTACAGGATTTGTCTCCTGCTGCCAACGTCACGGGAAGCGTATTGGAAGCAGGTTGACACTGCTTATCTGTCTATTTAACTGTCCGTTTACCCTCAAACTCAGCTCTGAGCGATTGTCTGCGATGTAGAGGGGGTGGGGGCCATAAACTCATATGCCGCCGCGAGGGGTACCACTCCCACTTGAGAAAAGCGGAATTTGAACTTAAGTCACTCAAGCGCAGCTGCGACGTGTTTGGCTCGGTTAAATGTCCGCTTTCACCTCAAAGCGGACGCTAGGATGCCTTTAATTTGTAGGAAACTTTTCCTTCTGAGACGACGATTTTTCCACGTTTCTCCAACTGCTCGACCAGAGAGTCAAGTTGTGAATCACTGAGATCCTCAGTAGACAGGTTATTAATGCTGTTCTTTAGAGTTGCAACCTTCCTGGGGCGAGAATGCCCTCTGGAAACAAGGTTTTTAACGATGGCTTCGAGCATTTCTGAATCAGTTGCTGCGCCTGAAACCTTTAGAACCGGAATCTCAGCTAACTGTTTCTCTCGCTGAACTTTGAAGCCCCTTGCCTTTAGATGGCGTATTAGTGGGTCAAAGCCAGTGTCTTTGGAGATTATGTGAAAGTAAGCATTTGGGTCATCTTTTATAAACTCCCCAATGTAATAAGCAATATGAAAATCGAGCGCGTTCGGTCCATTGCCTGATATTTTTATGTACCGTGCTTTGTCACCTAGCTCTTGCATCGCTTTAGCCAATTCGAAGCTAAGCTTTGTCTGATTTGCGCCAACGAATAGATAAACTCTGAAATTATGGTGTGCAAGAATTTCAAGATTTTTCGGTTGAACGTTCTCATAGTCGATTAAGACGTAATTAGTTTGCAAGGGCCGATTTCCAATGTCTTCGAAGCCTAGAGCGTATCAGAGCCGCCGAAATTTGTCCGCCAGCAAACACTGGATTACCGCAGCCGCGAGGTGTCTATCAACCGCGCCCAAACGGTGACAGAGAAAGACGGCAGTTTCCGCCTGGTAGTGGCGCACCAAAATCCTGGCATTGCCAACTGGTTAGACACAGAGGGCCAACCCTTCGGCCTCATGTTTTGGCGCTTCTTTCTCGCCGAGGGCGAGGTGGTGACGCCAACCTGCGAGGTGGTGAAGCTGTCTGAGGTGGATAGCATCGTATGAACAAGCTCCCCTTGCCGGTACGAATGCTAAACCTGGGAGGCGGCGCATTGTGCGGCATTGGCATTGAAACGATCCGCCTTTGGGGTATCAAGTTCGGAGCCATTTATGCCCGCCGATTGAAGCGAAAGCACCGAGCTTACGGTGACACCTTCTACATCGATGAGGTATTCGTCAGAATCAACGGCATACAGCATTGCCTTCGGCGGGCCGTTGATCAGGATGGCGAGGTGGTGGACGTATATCTGCTGGCCAAGCGCGATGGGGCAGCTGCCAAGCGGCTCTTCAATAGGCTGCTACGATTTCATAGTGGAGAATCCAGAAAGATTGTGACTGACAAACTGCGTAGCTATGGAGCCGCTCATCGGGAGCTAATTCCTGAGACGATCCATAGTACTCAACAGTATGAGAACAATCGAGCCAAGCAATCTCATGAAGCTACACGGGTTAGGGAGCGAGGGATGCGGAAGTTCAAATCAATGAAACAAGCTCAGAGGTTCCTTATTGCCCATGCAGCCACTTCTAATCTATTCAATTTGGAACGGCATCTGGTCCCGGCTGAGCACTATCGGAATCTCAGGATCAGTGCGTTCAATGAGTGGAGCAGGGCGGTTGCCTGAAGCGAGGAGGTCGCAATTGGCGCGATTCAAATTTTTTAATTTGTCAGTGCCTACCATTAGCCACTACTAACGGCGTGCCCTGCAGCGTAAAATGTACGGCCTGAGCCACACTAACACTATCAAAATAGAGATCTACACATTGACGAATTTCAAAGCACTGACTAAGCGCATCGTGGGCATTGTTGTGATCGCTCAACTTGCTTACCTGCTCATTATCAATACCGCGCTGCACCTCTCTATCACTCAAGATTTGGTGAATAAAATTAAACCCGAGAAATTTCAAGTCTCTTGGGAGCGCGCCTGGAGCTTTTATCCATTTCGCGTGCATGCTGAGGGCATCGTCGCCAATGGCCAAAGCCGGACTCAACAATGGGAAGTTCTTGCAACATCAGGTTCAGGCTCGATTGCTCTATTGCCCTTGGTGTTAAAAGACGTTTATATCTCTGACATTGAAGCAACAGACATCGACTACCGACAGCGCCCGCGATTGAAACCCGAGCGCGACTACAGTAAATTGCTCGCACATTTTCCGCCGATTACCGGTAGAGAAATCGTCCCCGTAGAAACGCAGCCCCTCAAGAGTAAACGGCCATGGAAAATCCATCTGAACGGGCTGCAGGCTCAGGGCAATCACCGCTTTTGGATATTCAATATTCAAGGAACAGCCAGCGGCTCAGCAACCGGTGAAATGTACATGGAAACACGGCGTGGCAAATTTTGGCTGGATATCGTTAACGCTGATCTCAACCTTGGACCCGCTTACCTCAACGGGGGCGCACAAGCCTATAAGGGCGGCACATTGCAGGGTGCTCTTGGTTTCACGCCAATGATTCGCAGCGAACATCGAGGAAAACGCATGCTGCGCTTTGGTTATACCGATGTGCAGCTCGATATAGGTATGGAGAATTTCAATTTTATCAACATCTTTACAACCGGCCTTGGCGATCTTGCTATTAAAGGCGCCGGCCAAGTAGAGGGCCGTTTAGTACTGCGAGACGGATATGTGCGTGCAGGTACACAACTAAAGGCCTCAGCTAACGATCTCGGCGTGACCATTCGGGATGTCGATATCTCTGGCCAAGGAACCGTGCTAATTCACACCCCAACCGATAATGACAGCCCCATGGGGCTCAGTGTTGGCTACGAGTCGTTGCGCGCCTCAGAAGTCGGCGCGAGTGAACCGTTCCTCAAGGGCAATAGCTTGCGCTTAGATTACAGTGGCTCAAATTATATCTACCCGGACCCCGACAAGAGTTTTCAAGAGCTGTGGAATGACGACGCCGCACGCAAGCGACGCGCAATGAATACCTTCAACTTATTAATCGATGATGCAACGGTCATTGATATGGCGACTTTCAATACGTACTTACCTCCAGAAAGCCCTTACACCTTTGCAGGTGGCAGAACCCGATTAGACGTTGACATAGCCTTCGGCGAAGAGAGCATGAACGGTTCCATTCAGCTCGACTCTACCGCGGTAAAAATACAAGTCGACGAGCAAAGCTTTGAGGCTGATATCGACGCCGACATTGCTATCCCTAGCGGTATACCCCGTGAATTTAAAACAAACTTGAGCGGCTCAACGTTACGATTATTTAACGTTCGCGTCGATGGTAATGAAGAAAATTTTGAAGGTGATTATTGGTCCGCGGCTCTCGAATTGACATCGGCAGAAGGTACCGTAGAACAACCGTTAGCGTTAGATGCCAAAGCAACTCTCAGCGTGAGCGATACGAGGCCACTGGTTGCGTTCGTTGACAATAAAAGTAACCCCCCTAAATTTTTATCCAACTTGATGGCCGTTAAGGGTTTAAGCGGCGAAGCCGAAGTCCACTTATCCAACGGTAAAACCACCATCCCCTTAGCTTATGTGAATAGTGAAAAAGCAGAAGTTGCAGTGAAGGCAACGTTTTACGATGGCGAAAGAGATGGCGTTGTTTATGCGCGGTTTAAAAAATTGGATGCGCTGCTAAAACGTGAAAACGGCAAACGCAAAGTGGTGGTAACCAAATCTAGGGAGAAGTTCGATCAATACGAGATTCCCGAGAAATAAGTTGCTTAAACACGATCTGTAGATCGGCCATCTTCACAGCATCTACGAGCTGTGCAGAGGGTATCGGCAAGTTAAAAGCCACGAACGAAACAGTTCCGATCTGCTTGCCTTACGCAACCGCCCTGCTCCATTCTGCAAACGCACTTATCCTGAGATTCCTATAGTGGCTAGCTTTTATCAGATGCCTGCCAAGATTGAACAAATTAGATACACCAGCGTGGGCACCAAGAAACCGCTGTGCCTGCCTGCCCGATTTGAATCGCCGCATCCCTCGCTCTCTCACCCTAGTCGCCTCGTGCCATTGCTATGCCCGATTGTTCTCATACCGCTCAGTGCTATGTATCGTCTCGGGAATGAGCTCACGATGAGCGATTCCATAGCTTCGCAACTTGTCAGTCACGATTTTCCTGGGTTCTCCGCCATGACTTCGCAATAGCCGCCTGAAGAAGCGTTTAGCTGCTGCGCCATCCCGTCTAGCCTGAAGGAAAACATCAACCACTTCTCCGTCTTGATCCACCGCACGCCAAAGGCAGTGCTGGTTGCCGTTGATCTTGACGAAGACTTCATCGATGAAGAAGGTATCGCCGTAGCCCCGGTGCTTTCGCTTCAGACGCCTTGTGTAGATAGTGCCGAACTTGATACACCATAATCGGATCGTTTCTCGACTGACAGTGATACCCCGCTCTGCCAGAAGATACTCAATATCGCGGTGACTGAGATTGAACCGATAGTAGAGCCAGACGGCGTAGGAAATGGTATCAGGTGGGAACGGGTGGCGCTTATAAGTATTCATGAGGTGATTCTACCGGCGATGGGCATTTAACTTGGCGATACCCGCGCCGGCAGTGATTGGGGTCAAGAACGCCATGGAATCGCGTGAGATTGACCCTCGGCTTAGGCACCAGGGCAGCCAAACTTGCGATGAAATCCACTGGATTGCCGGCACCGTTCTCCATCATATGTCGATAACGTCCTGTGCAAAACGTATTAGGGCAAGTTTTTTAACTTCAATTTGTTCCGGATTTTCACCTTGCCGCAGCCACCTTTCTCGTTTCCAGGGTGTAATCGCTACACGATTTGACAAGCCCATACTATCCAACTCGTTATAAATTTCTCGAGTGGGCATTTCCATCAGCGTAAAAAATAAATCCATGGGCTCCGACTTTTTTTGCTCAGCACGCAGATTTTCTAAAATTTTGACGGTTTCGATTAATTTATCTTTGGACATCGGTTCACCCATCCAGCCGTCATGCCGCGCAGCGCGGCGCAGGGCTGGCGCGCTAGATCCACCTATTCTTATTTTAATTGGTTGGGTCGGAGTTGGTTGCTGCAGTGCTCCGTTGAATTGAAAAAATTCACCTTCGTGGCTAACTTCGGTACCGCTCCATAATTTCTTCATGACCATAATCGTCTCGTCTAGCCGACGGCCTCGAGACTGGAAATCTACCCCTGAAAATTCGAACTCTTCTTTTTGCCAGCCCGCGGCCAGCCCGCAGCTGACTCTATTATTAGTTAAGCGAGATGCAGTACTAATCGCCTTAGCAGTGCTAAAGGGGTCGCGCAGAGCTGCGAGGTAGATGTTGGTGGTAAGACGCAAACTGCTGGTTGCCAACCCGATGGCGGTAAGGATAATCCATGGGTCAGGCCATTGCGCCTCTCTGGGTCGCCAAGTAGAGTCCTTGCTATTGGAGTGGACAGAGACAGAGTGTGAGGGAATCAGGAGATGATCGGCTACGGCGACGCCATAAAAGCCAATTTTTTCTGCGAACTGCGCTAGTTCGATGTAGTCCTCAACCTTACTAATGCCGACCAGTGATAACCAGTGTTTCATAATTTTTGATTTCGCAAAAAACTCTTTTAATGGTTGACGTGTAAGTCGTCAGACCTTGAGGGGCCATTTGCGCCTATTTCTAAGAGACACTTTTCTGCCGTTTACCTCTCCAGTCTAGCCTGCTAATTGCAGGTTGTGTATTTTTCGTTTCGTGATTTTTCAAGGTGCTATATATCACCTCCTTGGCATTGTCCTTGGCCAGAGCCGTGGCGACATGAGGAAATTGCGCGGGGAAATTGTCGTGCAGAAAAAGGGTGCGCATGTTGCAAATAAAGAAGCGCAAGTGTAAACAAGATTATTGCATTTAACAGGATTTTTCTCGCATTGAACTGATTAGGTGGCGGTACATTATGGGGCTAAAGATAAACCAGGCAACAAGTCTACAACGGGAGCGTGAGGAGCAGATGCGCTGGCCGTTGCGTAATAGTGTACCTAGTCGGCAGAGGGTTGAGGCGCTCTTATCGCGAATGCTTGAAAATGAATTTCGCGATCTTGAGGAGATGCAGGAACGCATCCGTCAACGGTTGCAGGAGTTTCTCCTATTTGCTGTACGGCAAGTTCCTTATTATAGGGAGATGATAGGCAAACTAGATTTGAGAGAGACGGACTTTTCCTCTCAGGTAGATTTGTCCATCTTTCCTCCCCTGACCAAGACCATGCTACGCGAGCATAGGGATCGGTTGATGGCGGAATCTGTGCCTGACGGCTATGAAGCAATTGGTGGCATAAAAAGTTCCGGCACCACTGGTGAACCTGTGCAGGTAAGGCTTTCCCGCAGGAATGCGCAGTTTTTCGGAGTGCTCAAACAAAGAGAGCTTCGTTGGTTTCGTTATGCTCCGACTGGTTTGATGGCGTACATACGGCCTCCAGATGAATTCCCACATCAATCGTATGACGATAGGTCGAAAACCTATCATTCCAATCAGTGGCCTTATGTGAGTAACTGGTTTGAAACTTCCCGAGCTATCGGATGCGACATTTTGTTGCCTATCGATGATCAATTGCAATGGTTGAGAGAAAATCATGTGGAGTATCTCACTGTCGAAGCAGGGGTGCTTGAGAGCTTGGCATTCGGCCAGGAAAATTTCAGTCACTGCCAAGACCTAAAGGGAATACAGGCAGTCGCAACGCAACTTACTACGAACATGCGCATACGCGCTCAGGAAGCATTCGAACTGAGAATTGATCAAAATTACGGATTAAACGAAATCGGAATCGTAGCATCTCGCTGTCCCGAAGGAGGGCGTTATCATGTCCATATCGAGCATTGCCTGGTGGAAATTGTTGATGAACACGGTCAGGCCTGTCGCCCTGGGGAAACGGGGCGCATTCTTGTTACAGGTTTGAATAACCTGGCAATGCCCCTGATCCGATATGATACCGACGATATGGCAGAGGTAGTTGAAGGTCCGTGCCCTTGCGGGAGAACCCTGCCATCGTTCGAAAGAATTACAGGCCGCTACAGGAGAACGGCTTATCTTCCTGGTAATACATGGCAGTATTGGGAGAGCTTTCGAAATAAAATTGAATCAATTCCTGCTCCTATTTCGAAAAACTTCCGTCAATATCAGCTTCATCAGTTTCAGGATGGTGCTTTCGAGTTTCGTTTTATCTCGGTTGGGGATTCTGATTCCGAGTTTACAAGTTATGTTTCTGATTCCTGGAAAGAGGTGGTAGAGTCGGTCGCCCCTGGTTCAAATGAGAAATTTGATATCCGGCAGGTGGACTTTATCCCTAAAGGGATGGGAAGGAAATACCAGAATTTTACTTCGGATTTCTCACCGAACGAAGACGGCTGAGTGCACCTTGATCGAATGCTTTCAGGTCAGTGCAATGGAAAAGGCGCGCGCACATCAAGTTCCTGGCAGCCAGGCTGCTGCGTATCGCAATTGCCATAATATGCGGGTTCGCTTGTTGTCTGTTTAAGTATAGGAAGTATAAAGGCCCTGTTGAGAGCGGACACCCTCGCTGATTCTGTTGACTGGGGTTGCTGATCTGGAGAAGTTCGCGCTGATTGATCCCAAAACCTTGTTCACTGTGTTTGGCATGCCAATCCTTCATCAAGGGTTGCTTGCCTCACCGTTTTCTTCTCTGGCTAACGTACGCCTTGCAGATCCGAGCAATCGAGAGAAGTAAGAGGTTCAAATAGAGAAACAGTAGCCCGTGCTCGGCTTTGATTTTGAAGCCCTCAAGCCCTCAAGCCCTTGACCGAAGCTGGCTAAAACATCCTGCCATACTGTGAAGATGAGCAAAAGCGCAACTAATGCATTTACGTAATCGTTTTCCGCGAATTTCAGGTACTTTTCCGCAGCAACCTCGGCTTTCATGAAGCATTCTTCTTTCATATTTTTTTAACTCTCGATCTTCGGGCGTGAAATCACAACTACACACAAGTTCCCTAGCTCCGCAATGCCTAGAGACCTGCTCTATTTTTAGTGATTCTCCTGTACGTTAGAGGGTACCGTGGCTCCCACGTAAAATCTGTAAAACTCAAAACGCCCGACCACAGCTGGTCGTAAATTTGATACCGTCATTTCTTTCGGATACGTTAGAGCGGTCGATCGCGCCGATTATATTCTGAAATTTGTTCAGAATATTTGGACTGGCCGCGGGAGTATATGCGTCGCGTTGCGGAACAATTTTTTCGTTCTTAATTCCGCGTCACGCACTAACGAGAATTATATGCAGTGCTGCAGAATCAAGTCATAAACCAACTAATTTATTGGTACTCGGGCAATACGCCGGCTCTCTGCAGGAAATCAATGCCCAATTTTATATTTGCTACTTGAGTACAAAGTGCTTGCTGGATGGTAATATAGCTTTCCAGTATACTCCGGCTCTGGAATTAGACGTGTTTGCCCAGAGCGAAGGATTGTAATGAACGAAGTTAGACAAAAACTTGTTTTGGTCGCTGATGTAAAAAACTGGGCATTTTGCAACATCGCAACCCATATCCGTAAAAACCTAAGTCATCGCTATGATATCGCCATCATATACCAGGACACTTATGATAATTGGTTCGACTCAATAGATGATGCAATTTTCGAAAGGAACGCGGATATAGTACATTTTTTTTGGCGGGAAACCGCACTCAACTTTTTTATGAATCCTTGGGTCATCACTGGATTTCTAAAAATGAAAGAGATTTCCGTTGATGTTTTTGCAACTCGTATAGCAAACACCGTTATCACAACCTCAATCTATGACCATCTTTTTTTGGAGGCTCATGAAATTGAGGATCGGCAGGGCAAAATCTCGTTTTTTGATGGCTACTCTGCGTCATCTGTAAAGTTACGAGATATTTACAGAGATAGGTATGGCGCTGGGCCAACCAATGTCATTCAGGATGGCGTTGATACTGAACTTTTTACAATGTGGGATCAAAACAGATTCGACTCTGATCAAGAAAAACGAATGGTAGTAGGCTGGGTCGGAAATTCAACTTGGAACCCCAACGAAAGTGGTATCGATTCTAAGGGCTTTAACACTATTGTTAAGCCAGTCATTAGCGAGCTTGAGGAATGTGGCTATCCTATATCCGGTCTCTTTGCAGACAGGAATATTATGTGGATTCCACGAGAGGAGATGCCTGCCTACTATAATTCTATCGACATTCTAGTTTGCGCCTCTCAAATAGAGGGGACACCCAACCCTATATTGGAAGCGATGGCCTGTGGCGTACCCGTGATTACAACAAATGTAGGTGTTGTTAATGAGGTTCTCGGGCCGAAGCAGAGCAGATACATAATAGATGCAAGGAACGCGGAAACTCTCAAGAAACACCTTATCCACCTCTGCGAAAACAGGGAAGAGCTAGCCGAATTGTCTGCGGAGAATCTGCGTAGTATCGAAAGCCATACGTGGCAGGACAAGATGACTTCATGGCTATTTTTGTGGGATTCCGCTCAGGAGAGGAATATGGCAAGACGCAGTTACAAAGAAGCCATTTTGAAGTCATGGGTGAAGGAAAGGATGCACACCGATGATTTGGAGAGCGAACTGCAGGCACGTAAAAAGGCAAATCAGCGCTTGCGGGAAACAATTCATTGTTTACACGAAGAGCGTGAGGTTATGAATCGACGACTTGCCATTCGTGTCACGAAGAAAATACACTGGCTGTGGCGTGGGCTTAAGCAAAGGCGATTTGAGTGATTTTAATCATAATGCCATGGGGGCGCGTTGGAAGTAACCTCATCAATAGTATTCTAAGTCAGCATCTAAAGCCCATAAATGGTTGTGTTTACAATGAGCCTACTACGGGTCTTCAAACGCGAAATAGAGGTCAGGGCGCCCAGGCAATTGCTGTTGCTCAGGCACGTTGGTGGGAAACATTTGCCGCGGAGTGCGAGGAGAATAGTGCGATTGCCGCAAACGTAAGCATTGCTTCAATTGAAGAAGTCAACTGGTTCATCTCCTGCGTTGAAGAAAGTACGGCAAAAGTGATTTATTTGGATCGAATAAATGTGGTAAAGACGGCTGTGTCTTCTATAAAGGCTCAGCAGTATTCTCGGCACTCAGAGAAAATGTATGGCAAACCAAGCTGGGAGATCCCTGTAGGCAGGGAGCCATTAAAAGAATTTTACGTGGATCCGGAGCAGCTTGTGAATTCCATCCAGCGTCTCGAGCGGCATCGAGCAAATCAACGCAGACTTCAATCTTTGTGCCCGGGACTAAATATTAACTATGAGGAACTGGCCCCCGACATCCCGACTGCGATTCGAAGAATTACTGATTATCTTAAAATCCCCGCCCGTGAATACAAGATAAATTCAATAAAAGCTACTGCCAATGATCTCCAGAATGAAATTATTAATTTCTCTGAAGTTCTAGATCGCTTACCAGTTGACTATCAATCCCAGCTTTTGGCGAAATGAAGGCCCTTGATTTATAAAACCCTGATGCGAATAAAAATTTGCTTAACTGCTTAACTGCTTAACTGCTTAACTGCTTAACTGCTTAACTGCTTAACTGCTTAACTGCTAAGATTTTAGTAGTCCGAAATTAGAGGGAGTTGAACATCGCTAATTTGATGAATTCTTATGAAGATGACGTTAATAGGTTGACAGCAATCGCAGGTACAGCGGCATGGAGCAAAATGCTTAAAATATACTTCGATAACGTCGATAACTATCGCCCTTTTGACAGTGCTGTAGTTGATAAGATGTGCATAGTGAATTTCACCTCGCGCACCGGCAGTACATTTTTGCTCGAACTACTGACTAGCAATAGCATATTAACCGCCCAAAAATTTGAAAATATTAATCCACCAAATTTTTTGCCTTTCAAGGAGCGAGCACGAAACAACATTAACGGTGCCCTCACCCAAGTGTTGCAAGATAACTCATATGAAGGGACCTATCTGACCAAAGGCGCGATAATGCCAATGTTGTTTTTAGCAAAAACTGGTCTTTTCACGGCGCATAGAGAAAACTTGAAAATGGTCCAGGTGATACGTCGTGACAAAGTTGCGCAAGCAATATCTCTCCTGAAAGCTGAACATACAAAAATATGGCACCTCAAGACTAATGAGCACGGGGCCGAAAGGATAGCGAGAAACTCTAGGGACCTATCAGGCGCCTATAGCTATAGCCGAATCCTTACGATAATAAAGAATATCTGCAGGGTGAATTCGATTTTTTTGGCGATTTATAAGGAATTCAACTTGCCACACCTGCTGGTGACTTACGAAGACGTTGTTGAAAATAGCCGCGGGTCAGTTCAAAAAATTTTGGAATTTTGGGATATACCCTCAACGACGAATAATTTTTCGGAGGGAGCCACGAAATACTCGACCACTTCAGATCAAACGAATACAATCTGGCGAGAATTGTTTCTCAACGAGCTAAAGCAGGATGATGATGCTAAGGCTTTTTTGGAATCGAATGCGATCCTTATTAATTGATCGTTTTTTTAGGGATAGCTATAAGTATAAGCGGGATTAACGCTATCTTTTCGGTCAATCCATTATAAGCAACGTCCCACTGGCAACCACTTATCGCGGACCAGGCTGTGTTGGGACGATGTCCACCTGCCCCCCGATCAACTCGGGGCCGCCTGTGAAATCTATGCCTGTGCCATAGACCAGGCGGAGCCGATATTAGTCGAGGAACTGAGAAGTCGTTACCTGTTACCCTGGTGCGCAGAGGCGAAAAAAAGCTTGTCAAACAGCCAATCTGCATTACTCCCTCTGGTTGAGCAATTCATGTTTGACCTTCAGGCGGTTGGACTCGATTGAGAAGAAATCAACGCCTTGCCTTGACGACAATACGCAGGTATCCGGCAATTTTGGTGGAATCCCCGACCCGCTGCTCCTTATAACTCCCTCCCATGTAACTATTATGGGTACAGGAAATCATTATGGGAGCCATATCTGCCTTGCACTAGACCAAAATACAAAAGAAAATAACAACTATCGTTCGATAGTAGGGCTATATTCGGCATATTCTCCATTTATGACCTTCTGACCCACCCTGGGCTCGGGCGGGAGAATTATGTCACGACTAAAATGATTTCTATTGACGGGCACTTACCCAAGCGGAGAAGAAAAGGGCATCAATGCAACGAAACATCGTCACAACTGAACAAAGAATCAAAAGCTACCTTCCTCACATCGATGGAATTCGAGCGATTTCGATCTTGCTGGTTCTCCTGTTTCATTACGAATTACCTGAAATAAGCGGCGGTTAAGTATAGGAAGTATAAAGGCCCTGTTGAGAGCGGACACCCTCGCTGATTCTGTTGACTGGGGTTGCTGATCTGGAGAAGTTCGCGCTGATTGATCCCAAAACCTTGTTCACTGTGTTTGGCATGCCAATCCTTCATCAAGGGTTGCTTGCCTCACCGTTTTCTTCTCTGGCTAACGTACGCCTTGCAGATCCGAGCAATCGAGAGAAGTAAGAGGTTCAAATAGAGAAACAGTAGCCCGTGCTCGGCTTTGATTTTGAAGCCCTCAAGCCCTCAAGCCCTTGACCGAAGCTGGCTAAAACATCCTGCCATACTGTGAAGATGAGCAAAAGCGCAACTAATGCATTTACGTAATCGTTTTCCGCGAATTTCAGGTACTTTTCCGCAGCAACCTCGGCTTTCATGAAGCATTCTTCTTTCATATTTTTTTAACTCTCGATCTTCGGGCGTGAAATCACAACTACACACAAGTTCCCTAGCTCCGCAATGCCTAGAGACCTGC